>NZ_CP060825.1:5440000-6640000 GCF_014489615.1 Streptomyces genisteinicus | reverse complement strand
CTCCAGCCCGCTGGTGAGGGCGTCGGCGCCGACGCCGCTGCCGTGCGCGTTCTTCCAGCCGATCCCCTGCGCCTCGACGGGGCAGGCCTCCGGCTCCGGGCCGATGTACTGGGGGTCCACCGCGCCGTGGCACTTGCCGAAGGTGTGGCCGCCGATGATGAGGGCCGCGGTCTCCTCGTCGTTCATCGCCATCCGCCGGAACGTCTCGCGGATGTCGCGGGCGGCCGCGAGCGGGTCCGGGTTGCCGTTGGGGCCCTCCGGGTTCACGTAGATGAGGCCCATCTGCACGGCGCCCAGCGGCCCGGAGAGCTCCCGGTCGCCGCTGTAGCGCTCGTCGCCGAGCCAGGTGTCCTCGGGGCCCCAGAAGATCTCCTCGGGCTCCCAGATGTCCTCGCGCCCGAAACCGAATCCGAAGGTCTTGAACCCCATGGATTCCAGGGCGCAGTTGCCCGCGAAGACGAGAAGGTCGGCCCAGGAGATCTTCCGGCCGTATTTCTGCTTCACCGGCCAGAGCAGACGGCGCGCCTTGTCGAGGCTGGCATTGTCGGGCCAGCTGTTGAGCGGAGCGAATCGCTGGGCGCCGCTTCCGCCGCCGCCCCGGCCGTCCTCGATGCGGTACGTGCCCGCCGCGTGCCAGCTCATGCGGATGAAGAGCGGGCCGTAGTGGCCGTAGTCCGCGGGCCACCAGTCCTGCGAATCGGTCATGACCGCGAAGACGTCCCTCTTCAGGGCGTCGACGTCGAGATCCGCGAATTCCGCGGCGTAGGAGAAGTCGGCCGGCATCGGATTGGCCCGGGCCGAATGCTGGTGGAGGACCTGCAGGTCAAGCTGGTTGGGCCACCAGTCCTGATTGGTCTGGGGCCGGGTCGTCGCACGGGACGGGGCGGGGATTACCGGGTTCTCGCTCTCACTGCCGGGCACGTCCGTCCTTCTTCCTGTCTCGGTTTTCCTGCTGTTCTCGGCCGGTCCGGTCACGGTCCGCCTCGTTCGGCGCAGGGCGATCGGGCCTGTGTCGGCGTCCGTATGGTCGCGCACCGTGCGGGGCGCGGCCGTGAGAACACGCAGGGAATACCGCATCAGGGAATGCACGGGGCCTCCCGGCGGCGGGGAATTCGCTGGAATTCTCGTCCCCGTCGGGCCGGGAGGCCCTGTGCGTGACGGCGTCCGTCAGAGCGCGCCGACGATGTCCTCGACACGCGCCTTCGCGTCGCCGAAGAGCATCGAGGTGTTCTCACGGAAGAAGAGCGGGTTCTGCACGCCCGCGTATCCGGAGGCCATGGAGCGCTTGAAGACGATGACCTTGCCGGCCTCCCAGACGGTGAGCACCGGCATGCCGGCGATGGGGCTGGAGGGGTCCTCGGCCCCGGCCGGGTTGACCGTGTCGTTGGCGCCGATCACGAGGACGACGTCGGTCGCCGCGAAGTCGTCGTTGACCTCGTCCATCTCCAGGACGATGTCGTACGGCACCTTGGCCTCGGCGAGGAGCACGTTCATGTGGCCGGGGAGGCGGCCGGCGACCGGGTGGATGCCGAACCGCACGTCGACGCCCCTCGCACGCAGCTTCGAGGTGAGTTCGGCGACCGGGTACTGCGCCTGCGCCACGGCCATGCCGTAGCCCGGCGTGATGACCACGGACCGGGCCGAGCCGAGGAGTTCGGCGGCGCTCTCGGCGGTGATCTCGGTGTGCTCGCCGTAGTCGACGTCCGAGGAGGACGGCGCCTCGATCCCGAAGCCGCCGGCGATGACGGAGAGGAAGGAGCGGTTCATCGCCTTGCACATGATGTAGGACAGGTAGGCGCCGGACGAGCCGACGAGCGCGCCGGTCACGATCAGCAGGTCGTTGCCGAGCAGGAAGCCCGACGCGGCGGCGGCCCAGCCGGAGTAGCTGTTGAGCATGGAGACCACGACGGGCATGTCGCCGCCGCCGATGGAGGCCACCAGGTGCCAGCCCAGGGCGAGCGCGACGACGGTCACGGTGATCAGCAGCCACAGGTCCGGCGTGATCACGAACCACACCGTCAGGGCGATGAACAGGGCCAGTGCGCCGAGATTCAGAGCGTTCTTGCCCGGCAGCATCAGCGGCTTGGAGTCGATCTTCGCGGCGAGCTTGAGGTACGCCACGATGGAGCCGGTGAACGTCACCGCGCCGATGAACAGGCCGATGAAGACCTCGGCGTGGTGGATGCCGAGCGTACCGAGCGCGTCCAGGGCGCGGGCCTCGTGGCCGTCGGGGTCGTGCTCGACGTTGAGGTAGCCGTTCCAGCTGACCAGGACGGCGGCCAGACCGACGAAGGAGTGCAGCAGCGCGATCAGCTCGGGCATGCCGGTCATCTCGACGCCGCGGGCCCGCTGGAGGCCGATCAGCGCGCCGGTGAGCATCGCGGCGGCCATCAGGCCGAGGCCGGCGCCGCTGACGTCGCCGTCGATCGCGAGCACGACCGAGGCGACGAGCGCCACGCCCATGCCGAGCATGCCGAAGGCGTTGCCGAGCCGGGCCGATTCGTGCTTGGAGAGTCCTGCCAGCGCGAGGATGAACAGCAGCGCGGCAACGAGGTAGGCCGCCTGGGCGGCGATGGTCGCAGACATGTCAGCTCCGGTTGAACATGGCGAGCATGCGACGCGTCACCGCGAAGCCGCCGAAGACGTTGATACTGGCCAGGAGGATCGCCACGGCCGACAGCACCGTGACCGCCGTGCTCGTGTGGCCGATCTGCAGGACGGCGCCGACGACGATGATCCCGGAGATCGCGTTCGTCACCGACATCAGCGGTGTGTGCAGGGCGTGGTGGACGTGGCCGATCACGTAGTAGCCGATCACGATCGCCAGCACGAAGACCGTCACATGGGGCAGCAGCGCCGCCGGCGCGAACGCGGCGGCGAGGAACAGCGCGAGGGCGCCGAGGGCCACTCCGCCGAACCGCTGCTTCGCCGTCATCGGCGCCTTCACGGGCACCGGCTCCTTCGCGGGCGCCGCGGCCGCCGGGGCCGGGGCCGCCGACACCTGCACGGGCGGGGGCGGCCAGGCCGACTCGCCCTTGCGCACGACGGTGATCGAACGCTGCACCGGGTCGTCCCAGTCGAGGACGAGGCGGGCGTCCTTGTCCGGCGTCATCAGCTTCAGCAGGTTCACCAGGTTCGTGCCGTACATCTGGGAGGCCTGCGCCGGCAGCCGACCCGCCAGATCGGTGTACCCGATGATGGTCACGCCGTTCTCCGTGACGGTCCTCTCGCCCTTCACGGTGCCCTCGACGTTGCCGCCGTTCGCGGCCGCCATGTCGACGATCACCGAGCCGGGCTTCATGCTCGCCACCATCTCCGCGGTGATGAGCGTCGGCGCGGGGCGCCCCGGGATCAGCGCGGTGGTGACGACGATGTCGGCCTCGCGGCACTGGGCGGCGTACAGCTCGACCTCGCGCGCCTTGTAGTCGTCGCCCATCTCCTTGGCGTAGCCGGTCGCGGAGACCTCGACCTCGGGGGACTCGATGGACAGGTACTCGCCGCCCAGGGAGCGGACCTGGTCGGCCACCTCGGGCCGCGGGTCGGTGGCCCGCACGATCGCGCCGAGCGAGCCGGCCGCGCCGATCGCCGCGAGACCGGCGACGCCGGCGCCCGCGACGAGGACCGTGGCCGGGGGCACCTTGCCGGCGGCCGTCACCTGGCCGGTGAAGAAGCGCCCGAACTCGTGCGCCGCCTCGATGACGGCCCGGTAGCCGGCGATGTTGGCCATGGACGAGAGCACGTCCATGGACTGCGCGCGGCTGATGCGCGGCACGGCGTCCATGGACAGCGCGGTGAACGGGCGGCGGCCCAGTTCCTCGACCATCGCCGGGTCGAAGGCCGGCGCGAACAGCGCGATCACCGTGGCCTCCGGCCGCACCCGGTCCAGCTGCGACGCGGCGGGGGCGTTGACCCCGAGCACCACGTCCGCGGCGGCCGCGTCCCCGATGGTGGCACCGGCCGTCTCGTAGGCGCTGTCGGTGAAGCCTGCCGCGACGCCCGCACCCGGGTCCACGACGACCTCGTAGCCCAGTTTGCGGATCTGTCCGACCGTGGCCGGTGTGGCCGACGCCCGGCTCTCACCTGGCCTCGCCTCTTTGAGGACTCCGACGATCACAAGCGTTCTCCGTTCGCGTTGCGGCCCAGGACGGCGTTCTTGCACCCGATCAGATGGCGCGCCCGCCACGGCCCCGGGCGCAACGATCAGCTTGGCGGCCGGGGGCTCGCCTTGAACAGCACCTACCAGTGAGGTTCACGCAACACTCGAAGGGACTGGAATCCGCGCGCCGCAGCGGTTCCGGGCCGGGGCGGAAGGCGGCCGGGCAGGCCGTCACGGCCCGCGGAGAGGAGACGTCGTACGGAGAACGACCGAGGGGCCGCTCCGGATTTCTCCGAAGCGGCCCCTCGACCTGCGACGACGAGGCGAACCTCTCGTCGGGACGACAGGATTTGAACCTGCGACCCCTTGACCCCCAGTCAAGTGCGCTACCAAGCTGCGCCACGTCCCGATGCCCGTGACCTGGGGTTTCCCCCTGGCCGAACGCGCATGAGAACAATACCGCACTCTCACCCGTGGTCACGAACACGTTTGGCGCGTCCAGACCCGGCGTCCGGCGCTTGACCTCAAGTCCACTTGAGATTGCAGCGTGGTGTCCATGACCACCACAGAGCTCACGCCCGCCGCCGCCCGTCGCGACCTCCGGCGCCTGATGGCCCTGATGACCGGGGCCGAGAAGCACGGCCCCGCCGCCACCTCCACGCTCGACGCCCTCTGGGTGCTCTACGACCGGGTCCTGCGGGTGACCCCGGAGACCGCCGAGGCCCCCGGCCGGGACCGGTTCCTGCTGTCGAAGGGGCACGGTCCGATGGCGTACTACGCGGTGCTCGCCGCCAAGGGCTTCGTCCCCGAGGAGTGGCTGCCCGGCTTCGGCTCCTACGCCTCACCGCTCGGCCACCACCCGGACCGCACCCTGGTGCCGGGCGTCGAGATCGGCAGCGGATCGCTCGGGCACGGGCTGCCGCTCGCCGTCGGCACGGCGCTGGGGCTGCGGGCCCAGGGCCTGACCGACCCGCGGGTGTGGGTGCTCGTCGGCGACGCCGAGCTCGACGAGGGCAGCAACCACGAGGCCATCGCCTTCGCCGGCGGCACGGGCCTCGACACCCTGCACGTCCTGGTCGTCGACAACTCGTCGGCGAGCCACGCGAGGCCCGGCGGCATCGCCGCCCGGTTCGAGGCGGCCGGCTGGTCCGTGGAGACCGTCGACGGGCGCGACCACGCCGCCCTGCACGCCGCGTACACCGCTCCCCACCCGGGGCGTCCGCTGGCGGTCGTCGCCCGCGTCGAGCCCAAGAACGCCTGACCGCACCCCGCCTCCGACCACCACCCGCGCCGCAGCGCGGCACACGCCGGAGCGCCCGGCCGCCACCCGCACCGCACCACCCGGCCGAGCCGGCCGAACCGAACCGAACCGAACCGAACCGACGGGAGCGTCGCACGATGGACACGATGCGAGACCGATTCATCTCCACCACCACCCGCCTCCTGGACGAGGACCCCAGGCTGGCCCTCGTCCTCGCCGAGATCAGCCGGGACGGGTTCGCCCCCGCGCTGGAACGCCATCCGGACCGCGCGATCAACGTCGGCATCCGGGAGCAGCTGCTGATCGGCACGGGCGCGGGCCTCGCGCTGACCGGGATACGGCCGATCGTGCACACCTTCTCCGCCTTCCTCGTCGAGCGCCCCTTCGAGCAGGTGAAGCTCGACCTCGGGCACCAGGGAGCGGGGGCGGTACTGGTCGGCGCGGGCGCCTCCTACGACTGGCCGGCGGGCGGCTTCACGCACATGGCGCCCGGGGACGTCGCCCTGCTGGACACCCTGGACGGCTGGACCGTCCACGTCCCGGGACACCCCGACGAGGCGGAGGCGCTGCTGCGGAGCGCCTCCGCCGGGGACGACCGGGTGTACCTCCGGCTGTCCCTCCAGTCGAACGCCGCCGCCCGGCCGTCCGCGGCGGCGGGCGCGGGCTTCACGACCGTCCGCGAGGGGGCCCGGGGGCCGGTCGTCGTCGCGGTGGGTCCCGTCCTGGACGACGTCCTGGCGGCGACGGAGGGTCTGGACGCCACCGTCCTGTACGCCGCGACGGTGCGCCCCTTCGACGCACGCGGACTGCGGGCCGCGGTCGGCGACGGCGGCCGGGCCGCGGACGTGGTGCTCGTGGAGCCGTACCTGGCCGGGACCTCGACCGCCGCGGCGAACGACGCGCTGTCCGACGTGCCGCACCGGGTCCTGGGGCTCGGGGTGGCCCGGCGCGAACTGCGCCGGTACGGGCGGATGGAGGAGCACATCGCGGCCCACGGCCTGGACGCCCGCTCGCTGCGGTCGAGCATCACGGCCTTCGCCCGGCCGAGTTGACCGGCCCGGTGGCCCCGGGAGGCGGCACCGGGCCGGGTCCGCCTCCCGGGGCCGTCCCGCGCGCCGGGGCCCCGCGGCGCCTCACCCGTCGTCCCGCACCCCCAGTTCCGGGTGCGCGGCGCGGAGGCGGGCCGGGGCGGCCTGACGCCACGAGTCCTCCAGGACGGCGCGGAGTTCGGCCTCGTCGTCCAGGGCGGCGAGATTGACGCGCAGCCAGGCGTAGTTGTCGTCGTGCCCTTCGCGGAGGAAGAACTTGCCGGGCTCGGAGGCGATCAGCGCGGCACGGTCCTCGCGGGGGCACTTGACGCCCATGACGCGGTCCTCGTCGTCGAGGGAGGCGAAGATCCGGCCGCGTGCCTCCAGCCGGAAGGTGGGCATGCCCCAGGCGATCTTCTCCTGGGCGTGCGGCAGCGAGAGCGCGATCCTGCGGACGTCGTCGGCGGTGACCATGGGGCGACGGTAGTGCGCGGCGCCGGCGAGCGCGCGTGACGCGCGCCGGTGCGGCGCGGCACGGCTCCCGGGGAGCGGCCGTCCGCGCCGGACGGATGCCCGGCGCCCCGCCCGCCCGACGGCCCGGCGTGTCTCGCGCTACCGCCACTCCGCGGTGTCGGGGTCGATGCCGTGGGCGCGTGCGCTCGCGTCCACGAGGCGGCGGAACCAGCCGGCGAGGCCGGGGCGGACGCCGTCGTAGTGGGCGGCGAAGCCCGGATCGTCCTCGTACATGCGGCCGAGACAGACCTGCATCTCCCGGGTGAGGGGGAAGTACGCGGAGAAGACCTCCCGGTGCCGCTCGACCAGTCGCTCCGCCTCCGGGCCGCCGGGCTCCACCCCGGCGTCCATCGCCTCCCCGAGCGCGTGGTCGAGGCGGGCCGCCCGGTCGGCCACGGCCTGCCACTCCTTCGGGCCGCGGGTGGCCGCGCGCTCGGCGTACTGCCGCCACTGCTCCGTGTCGCCGTAGAGCCGACGGGCCTTCACGGGCCCCTCCGGGTCCCAGTCGGGACCGAAGATCTGCGCCTGCTGCTCGGCGGTCAGCAGCATCCCGCGCTCCTGTGCCTCGATCATCCGGTCCAGTCCGGTGCCGAGCCGCCGGAGGCGTTCGATCCGCTCGGTGATCTCGGCGCGCTGTGCCCGGAGGGCCGCGGGGACGTCCGCGGTCGCGTCGTCCAGCACGGCCCGGATCGACTCCAGGTCGAGTCCGAGCTCGCGGTAGACGACGACGCGGTGCAGCCGCACGGTGTCGGCCGCGGTGTAGAGGCGGTATCCGGCGGCCGTGCGCAGCGACGGACGGGCGAGGCCGATCCCGTCCCAGTGGTGCAGGGTGCGGACCGTCACTCCCAGCAGCTTCGCGGCCCGGCCGACGGTCAGGCCGCCGGAGTCGGAGGTGTCAGGCATGTTCCGCATTGTCGCCGGGGGTGTCGGGTGTGCCCGGTCCGCCGGGGGTGTCGTCCGGTCCGGTGATGCCGATGGCCGCCAGGTTCCGTGCCTCCTGACCGGCCGGGTCGAAGGGCTTCGCCGCGGTGAGGACGATCCGCGCCTTCTCGGGGGTGATCACGGTGACGTCCCGGGTGTTCCAGTACGTGTCGCGGGGGCCCTCGACACAGTCCGGGCGCAGGGCACGGCACGACTCCACGAGGGAGTCGACCTGGTCGAGCACGCAGGCGATGCTGAGACTCATCGCCGGGGCCTCGTCCAGCACACCGGGCGCCGCGACGAGGAGCACGTCCTGGAACGCCCAGCGGCGCAGGTGCACCAGCGTGCCGGGGATGGCGAACAGCTCGAAGAACCCGAGTCCGCGCACCCAGAACTCCGCCGAGGCCGCGAGGTCGTCCGTGGGGATCGTCACGAAGGCGGGCATGCCGTAGATGCCGTGGAACGGCTCCGGCGGCACGGCGTCCGGACCGGGGGCGGGGACGGGACTGATCTCGAACGCGTTGTAGTGGTCGCTCATGCACGCCACCCTCCGGCCTCACGCGGCGTGAGGGTCAAGCCCGGCGCTCAGTCGCCTCGCACGCCGGGGCGCTCCGCGTCCCGGCGGCCGGCGCCGGGACGCGGGGTGCGCATCCCCCGGCTGGAGCGGGGCTGCTACGCGGCGAGGGCCGCGGGCTCGTCGAGGTGAGCCGCCGCGGTGCGCCAGGCCCGGGTGACGGCGGTACGGGCCAGGACGGTGCGTGCCGCGCTGTCGCCGGTGGGCCGGATCGGGGCGCCGACGTGGACGTGGAGGCCGGGACGGCGCAGCGGTGCCGTGGCCAGGCCCGCGAGCTGCTTCACGGTGCCGCCCGAGGTGACGCGGCGGGCGCCGGCCTGGCCGACCGGGACCACGGGCGCGCCGGTGCGCTCCGCGAGCCGGGCGAGACCGGTCCGGAAGTCGCCGGGGGGCGCTTCCGCGGCATCCCTGCGGCGGGGCAGTCCGCCCTCGGCGTAGATGAGCAGGTGCCGCCCCTCTCCGAGGGCGCGGGCGGCCAGGTCGAGGGCGGCCGCCGCACGCCGGTCGCCGCGGTGCACGGGGATGTGGCCTTCGCGGGTGAGGCAGCGCCCGAGGACGGGCACCCGCCACAGGCCGGCGGTGGCCATGACGACCGGTTCGACGCCGAGGCGGTGCAGGGCGGCGACCACGACGGCGGGGTCGGCGAGCGAGGTGTGGTTGGCGGCGAAGATGCTCCCCGGTGCCAGGTCGAGGCCGGGGTGGGTGGTGACCGAGAGTCGGCCGAAGGCGGGAACCAGGATGTCGGCGAGGCGGCTGAGCACGGGACGGTCTCCAGAGGTCGGCGGTGCTGGCCTTCATCCTCGGCGGCCGGGCGCGGCCCGGCCTGAGGTCGCGTACTCATCTCCGTGACGTCGCCGTACCCGGGTCCCGGTACGGCGACGTCACATCCCGGTACGGGAGCGGACCCGGGGCACGTCCCGGTACGGGAGCGGACCTCGGCGCGCCCGTGGAGGCGTGCCCGTGCAGGCGTGCCCGTGCAGGCATGCCCGTGCAGGCATGCCCGTGCAGGCATGCCCGTGCAGGCATGCCCGTGGAGGCGTACCCGTGCAGGCATGCCCGTGCAGGCATGCCGGCGCGGGCACGCCTCTGCCGGCACGCCCCTGCCGGCGCGGACCACCCCCGCCGTGCCGGGGCGGCCCCCGCCCGGGAGGGTCCCACCGCGGGCTCCACAGGGAGCGCGCGGCTGGCATCGGCGCGCCGGGGCGCGCGCACCCCCTCTGGGTCGAGCTACTCGCGCTCCGCACCTCGCCACCGTGCGCGGGTGTCTGCGGTCCTTTCCCGCTCCTGAACGGTGACTTTCGGTCCCAACCGGCGATGAATCGATTCGCCCGATGGGCGCGCGAGGCCGCCACGGGGGCTCGCGCGCTCGCGGGGAGAGCGGTTCTCGCCAGTGCCGGGGAACTCCGCGCCCGCGGGATGTGGCAGCGGCACCTTCAGGGGGAAGGGTCGGATTAACCGTGACCCGGGACATCGAGGGGCGCTTCCGCACCACGGCGAACATCATCCGCATCACATGTCAAGGCCCCTCATATCAGCCAATGTCCGTCTCTGTGTTGTTCCGGTCGGGACGGGTCCGCAGGCTGAGGCGGCCGGCCCGTCCCGGACGGAGCCGCCGCCGGTGCACCATCTGCTGGCGCAGACGCGCGAGCAGCCGTTCGCGGAGGGGAGCTCGCGATGGACGGATACTTCGCCGGCCGGAGGCACCACCGGCTGCGCGATCAGGTGAGGGAGTTCGCCGAGCGCGAGGTGCGACCGCGCGTTCCGGCCATGGAGGCGGCCCGGACGGTGGACCGGGAGGTGTCCCGTCACATCGCGCGCCAGGGCTGGCTCGGGGTGACCATCGGCGAGGAGTACGGCGGGGCGGGCCTGGGCCATCTCGCCAAGACCATCGTCATCGAGGAACTGTCCCGGGTGAGCGGTGCCATGGGGGCGATGGTCCAGGCGTCCCAGCTCGGCGTCGCCAAGATCCTCCACTTCGGCAGCGACGCGCAGAAGAAGGCCTGGCTGCCCTCGATAGCCGCCGGCGCATGCCTGCCGACCATAGCCGTCACCGAGCCGGAGTCCGGCGGCCATGTGCTGGGCATGGGGGCCACCGCCGTCCGGGACGGCGACGAGTACGTCCTCAACGGCCGGAAGGTCTTCGTCGGCAACAGCCACGTCGGCGATCTCCACGGCGTGGTGGTCAGGACCGGTCCCGGCCCGGACGGCCTGTCGGCCTTCCTCGTCGAGTCGGACCGGCCCGGATTCCGCGTCGGCGAGCAGAGACCCACCATGGGCCTGCACGGCTTCGGCTTCGGCGAACTCCACTTCGACGACTGCCGCGTCCCCGCCTCCAGCCTGCTGGGCGGCGAGGGCGACGGGCTGGCCGTCGCGTACTCCTCCAGCGTGCTCTACGGGCGGGCCAACCTCACCGCGGTGTCCCTCGGCATCCACCGCGCGATCCTCGAGGAGACGATCCGGTTCTGCGAGGAGCGCCGGCGCTACGGCAAGCCGCTGCACGAACTGCCCTCGGTCAGACTCAAGCTCGGTGCCATGCAGTCCCGGCTGATGACGTCGCGGCTGGCCGCCTACCACGCGGTGCATCTGCTCGACGAGGGGCTGCCCTGCGACGCGGAGCTGATGAACGCCAAGCTGGTCAACGTGGAGTCGGCGATCGACTCGGCCCGGTGCGCCATGGAGATCCACGCCGCGGCCGGCCTCTTCACCGACCGTCCGGTGGAGCGGTACCTCCGCGACGCGCTGCACATGGTCGCCCCCGCGGGCACCTCCGACATCCAGCTGCTCCGCCTCGCCGAGGTCGCGCTCGGCAAGGAGAAGGGCCAGTGGTCGGCACGGCTCGGCGACGTGGTGCGGATGGCGCACGCCGGCTGAGGGCCCCGCCCCCGGTGGCGCGGCCGAGCGCGTCCCAGGCGCCGCCCGGGGGCTGTCCGGGGGCGCGCACGCCGGCCGGCGCTCGTCCGCAGGAGCGCGCACGCCGCCGCCGGCCACCCGCCGCGCACGGCGGCGGGTGGCCGGCGGCGGCACGGGGGCCGTCAGACGGTGCCGTCCTCCCTGCGGTGGATCTGCTCGATCAGCTCCGCGGCGAGCGACTTGATGGTCTCCAGGCCGGCCCTTCCCCAGGGCCTCGGTTCGGTGTCGACGACGCAGATCGTCCCCAGCGCGATGCCGGTGCGATCGATCAGCGGCGCCCCGAGGTAGGAGCGGATGCCGATCTCGTCGACGACGGGGTTGCCCGCGAAGCGCGGGTAGTCGCAGACGTCCTCCAGCACCAGCGCCTTGCGCCGCACCACCACGTGCGGGCAGAAGCCGTGGTCGCGCGCCATGAAGCGGCCGACGTCGGGGGAGGAGGCGGCCGCGTTCAGGTCGCCGCCGCCGGGGGTGTGCAGTCCGGCGAAGAACTGCCGGTTCTCGTCGATGAAGTTGACCATCGAGTACGGAGCACCGGTCGTCTCCGCCAGCCGCTGTGCGAACGCGTCGAACGCCGGGTCGGGCCGGTCCCCGAAGCCGAGTTGGCTCAGCCGCCGCACCCGGGCGGGCGCCTCCGGGTCCACCGGGGTGAGCAGCAGATGGCCGGTGGGGTCGTACGTCATCGCGGTGCTCCATGGCTCTGTGCCGTGCCCGGCACGACGTCGGGTGTGGTGGTGAGCAGGTGCTGGACGAGGGTGACCAGGGTCCGGATGCCGGAACTGGCGATCCGGGCGTCGCACAGCACGACCGGCACCTGCGGCCTGAGGTCGATCGCCGCCCGGACCTCGTCGGCGTCGTACCGGTAGGCGCCGTCGAACTCGTTGACTGCGACGACGAAGCCGATGCCGCGCCGCTCGAAGAAGTCCACGGCGGAGAACGACTCCTCCAGGCGCCGGGTGTCGGCGAGCACGACCGCGCCGAGCGCGCCCTCGGACAGCTCGTCCCACATGAACCAGAACCGCTCCTGGCCGGGCGTGCCGAAGAGGTACAGCACATGGCTGGCGTCGAGCGTGATGCGGCCGAAGTCCATGGCGACCGTGGTCGTCCTCTTCGACTCGATGCCGTCGAGGCGGTCGGTTCCCACGCTGACCTGGGTGAGGAGTTCCTCGGTGCTGAGCGGGTCGATCTCGCTGACCGCGCCGACGAACGTCGTCTTCCCCACTCCGAAGCCGCCGGCCACCAGGATCTTCAGCGCGGTCGGGAAGAGGTCCCCGCCCTCGGTGCCGCCACGGTCGCGGGCGTGGTCGCCGGGTCGGTCCCGCGGGCGGTCTCGGACGCCGTCGCCGCCGCGCGGGCGGTCGGGGGCGTCGTCACAGGCGTCGTCGCAGGCCATCGAGCACCGCCTCCAGCAGTGAACGGTCCGTGGGTGTGTCAGCGGTGCGCGGAGCCCGCGCGGTGACGGCGCCGCAGTCCACCAGATCGGACAGCAGCACCTTGGTCACGACGGCCGGAAGCCTCAGATGCGCGGAGATCTCCGCCACCGACGTCGGTCCGTGGCAGAGCCCGAGGGCCAGGGCGTGCTCCGGACCGAGATGGGTCTGGGGGGTGGTCCCGGTCGCCATCACCAGGGAGAGCAGGTCGAGCGCGGCCGTCGGACGGGTACGGCCACCGCTGACCGTGTACGGCCGGATCAGCCGCCCGGCCGCGTCGTCGAGCCACGGCCCGTCCAGGGGCGCGGGCACCGTCACTGCCCCGGCGCGCCGGGGGCCCCGGCGGGGGTGCGCGCCGGTGTGGCCAGATAGGGGCGCACGCTCTTGACCAGCATGGCCATCTCGTAGCCGAGGACGGCGGCGTCGGCCTCGCGGCCCGCCAGCACGGCCAGGCAGGTGCCCGAGCCGGCGGTGGAGACGAAGAGCAGGGTGGAGTCGAGCTCGACGACCACCTGCCGTACCTCGCCCCCGTCGCCGAAGCGGGCTCCGGCGCTGCGGCCGAGGGAGTAGAGCCCGGAGGCGAGGGCGGCCATGTGGTCGGCGCTGTCGCCGTCCAGGCCGTGCACCGACTTCACCAGCCCGTCGGAGGAGAGCAGCACCGCGTTGCGGGTGTACGGCACGCGCTGGACGAGACCGCTGAGCAGCCAGTCGAGGTCCGAGACATGACCGGTCGGCATGTCGCTCGCCATGGTCATCTACTCCTTGGTGGTGGTGTCGTGGGGGTGGTGCGGACCGGAGTCGGCGGCCTCGGGGGCGGGGGCGCCCGGGTGTGCCGACTCGGCGAGTCCGATCCCGCGCTGGAAGGCGGCCATCAGGCCGGGGTCGTGCAGTGCGGGGTCCGCGTCGGGACGCGGCGCCGGGGCGTCGCGCAGTTGCGGGACGAGGTGCTCCTGGCTGCGGCGGCGCGGCAGTTGGGGACGGCCCATCGTGCCGCGCACGGGCGTGGCCCGCGGCGGCTCGCCGCCGTCGGCGGGCGCACCGCTTCCGTGGGAGGCGGGCGCACCCCCCAGGACGTCGTACGCGGGGGACGGTGTGCGGGTGGCGCCGGGGCGTGCGGAGGCGGGGTTGGGCCGGTCGCCCCGGTCGCCGCGCACGGGGAGCGGGGCGAGGCCGGGGGCGGTGCGCTCCTGTTCCCGCTGGGCCGGCAGGGCGGGGCGGGCGTGCTCGTCCGCGAGGCCGATAGGCGCGGGTTCACGGGCGGGAGGCACGGGTTCGGCGGCGGCGGGCACGGGCTCCCGGGCGGTCATGTGCGCCGGTCCGTGGCCGGCGGCCGCGTGCGCCGGTCCGTGCGCGGGGGTGGCATGCCCGGGCAGTTGCTCCGCGGTGACCTGCGCGGGCTCGTGGCCGAGGGCCGCCTGCGCCGGCTCACGCCCCGTCCCGAGGGGCGCCGGTTCCCGCTCCGGGGCGGCGGACGCCGGTGTCCGCCGCTCGGCCGAGCCGCCGGAGGCCGCTCCGAGCAGGCCCTGCGGCAGGACGAGGACGGCCTGGACTCCCCCGTAGATGTTGGACTGGAGGCGCACCGCGATGCCGTGCCGGCGGGCGAGCGCGGAGACCACGAAGAGCCCGATGCGGCCGTCCTGGAGCAGGTGCGCCACGTTCACCTGGTCCGGGTCGGTGAGCAGGGCGTTCATCTTCTCCTGTTCCGCGGAGGGCATGCCCAGACCGCGGTCCTCCACCTCCACGGCGAGTCCCGCCGTGACGTGCTGCACGCGCAGCAGCACCTGGGTGTGCGGCGCGGAGAACAGCGTGGCGTTCTCGACGAGTTCGGCGAGGAGGTGGATCACGTCGGCGACGGCGTGGCCGCGCAGCGTGCCGTCGATCGGGGGCACCAGCTTCACCCGCGGGTACTGCTCGACCTCGGCGATGGCCGACCTGAGGACCTCGGTCATGGTGACCGGGTTGGACCACTGCCGGCGGGAGATGGCGCCGCCGAGGACGGCGAGGTTCTCGGCGTGCCGCCTGATCCGGGTGGCGAGGTGGTCGACGTGGAACAGGCCCTTGAGCAGCTCCGGGTCCTCGACCTCGTTCTCCAGCTCGTCGAGGAGCTGGATCTCCCGGTGCACGAGGGACTGGAGACGGCGGGCGAGGTTGACGAAGACCTCGACCTTCTGCTCGTTGCCGACGCTGCTGGAGAGCCGGGACGCCTGCACGACCGCGGTGACGGCCGCGTCCTGGGAGCGGCTCAGCTCCTGCGTCAGGAGGTCGAACTCGTCGCCGCCCCGCGGCCCGGTGTCCGGGGCGCGCCGCGGCGGGGGACCTTCGCCGCGGCGGAGCCGGTCGACGACGCTGCGCAGTTCGGCCTGTCCGCGGGCGGTCGTGCGGCGCAGGGCGGAGGCGCGTCCGAGGACGGTCCGCGCGGTCCGCTCCGCGCCCACCGCGGCCGCGGCGACCGCCGCTATGGCGAGTGCCGCCGTGCCGAGGAGGACGACCCACAGGGTGAACGTCGGTTCGGGCGAGGCCGCCCGCAGGACGAAGACCACGGCCGCGGCGCCGCAGAGGGCGGCCACCACCGTCGGCAGCACGGCGGTGCGCAGGAGTTGGGGCCGTATGCGGGCTTCGGGTGGCAGCGGCGAGGCGTGCGACCGTCCCGCCGGCGACAGGGAGCGGGAACCTGGCCGGCCGTGTCGTCCGCCCTCGCGGCGGTCGGGCCGCGTGGCGGGTGCGCGAAGGTGAGACATCAGCGTCCTTGGTACGTGGGGCCCCAGGAATCGGCGTGGTGCGGATGGGCGAGGGCGCGCGCGGGCGGTCCGCAGGAGCAGGGGGAGCGGACTCGCCGTTGATCACCGGCAACACACGGTAGTCGCGGACGGAGCGGGCCCGGGAGGCAGTTGGCAAACTTCCCCACCGAACGTCCCGCTCTGGTATGAGGACCCGCACGGTCATGCGAATCGACTCTCCGCCGTCCCCTCCCGGAGCGGGTCGTGCCTGGTGACGGGTTCACCCGCATGGCTCAGCGGCCCCGGCGTCGCGAGCGGCCGGGGCGGGCCGCGGGGCGTCTCGCGGCATCACGGCGGACGGACACAACACCCGAAGGAGTGACGCGGGTTCACCGGACGCGGGACGCGCCCCGTCACCGTCGCACTCCCCGGACGCGGCCCGCCGCCGCGCTCTGCCGCCGCAGCCACGACACTGCCGCGCCGCCGGCCTCCTCGCACCCTCTCCCCCCTCCCCCGCAGCACCGTGACGCGGCACCCGGCGCACGTGGGCACGGCGCCCGGTCGTGGTGACGCGGACACAACACCCCGATTGCTCAGCCGGGCGTCATGTGCGGGCCGTCTCGCCGCCAACCAGTGATCGCCTTGGGCAACTTCCCTCCCCTGAGGCACCGGATCGCACGCGTCCGGAAGCCGTCGACTTCCAGGAGGGGTACTTCATGGCACCGCAGTCACCGTCCACGCCGGACAGAGACCACGACGCCCAACTGCTCGCCGCCGCACGCCGGCTGAACCGCCGCCGCTTCCTCACCGTCACCGGCGCAGCCGCGGCCCTCGCGTTCGCCACCAACCTGCCCGCCGCCGGCACGGCCGCCGCCGCCGAGCTCGACCCGCGCCGGATCACCGAGAACCCCTTCACGACCGGTGTCGCCTCCGGCGACCCCCTGCCCTCCTCGGTGCTGCTCTGGACGCGGCTGGCGCCGAAGCTGTTCGAGCCCGGCAACGGCATGCCCGCCAAGCTCGTCCCGGTGCGCTGGGAGCTCTCCCACGACGAGCGCTTCACCCGTGTCGTGCGGCGCGGCACCGAGATCGCCCACCCCGAGTTCAACCACACCGTGCACGTGGAGGTGAAGGGCCTGGACGCCGACCGGCCCTACTACTACCGGTTCCGCACCGGGGACTGGATCAGCCCCGTGGGCCGCACCCGTACCGCGCCGGCGGGCGGCGCGCGCGTCGGGGAGATGCGCCTTGCGGTCGTGTCGTGCCAGGCGTACCACGACGGCTACTTCACGCCGTACACCCACCTCGCCGGCGAGGACGTCGACGCCGTCTTCCACCTGGGCGACTATCTGTACGAGTACGCGGTGACCGCCGTCGGCGGCAAGCGCGCGTACACCGACCGCCGTCTGCCCGCGCTGTTCAACCGGGAGACCGTCACGCTGGAGGACTACCGCCTGCGGTACGCGCTCTACAAGTCGGACCCCGACCTGATGGCGGCCCACGCCGCCCATCCGTTCGTCGTCACCTGGGACGACCACGAGACCGAGAACAACTACGCGGGCGGCACCCCCGAGAACGACGTGCCGCCGGAGGAGTTCCTCGTCCGGCGGGCCTCCGCCTACCGCGCGTACTGGGAGAACCAGCCACTGCGCAGGCCCCAGCGGCCGACCGGACCGGACATGCGGCTCCACCGCCGCCTCCACTGGGGGCGGCTCGCCCAGTTCGATGTGCTGGACACCCGCCAGTACCGCACCGATCAGGCCAACGGCGACGGCTGGAAGTCCCCGAGCCCCGAGTCCACGGCCGAGTCGATGACGCTGCCCGGCATGGAGCAGGAGCGGTGGCTGACCGACGGCTGGAAGGCCTCGCGCGCGCAGTGGAACGTCGTGCCGCAGCAGGTGACCTTCGCCCGGCGCAACAACCCCGACGGCTCCGACACGCTCAGCATGGACTCCTGGGACGGCTATCCGGCCTCACGCGAGCGCCTCCTCGCCGGCGCCGAGACGGCGGGCGTGGAGAACCTCGTCGTGCTCACCGGTGACGTGCACGTCGCGTACGCGCTCGACATCAAGCGGGACCCGGCGGACCCCGACTCGCGCACGGTGGGGACGGAGTTCGTCGCCACCTCCGTCGCCAGCGGCGCCGACGGCGCGGCCCGGCCGGCGAACCACGCCGCCTACCTGGCGCGCAACCCGCACCTGAAGCACTACGACGGGCGGCGCGGATACGTGAAGGTCACCCTCGACTCCGGGGCGGCGCGCGGCGACTACCGCTCGGTGGACTACGTCACCAGGCCGGGCGCCCCCCTGGTCCAGGGGCCGTCCCTGGTCTCCGAGGCCGGCAACCCGGGCCTGACGCCCGCCTGATCACCACGACCGGGTCGCCCGGGGCCACCGCCGGCACCGCCCGGTGGCCCCGGCACCGCCCGCCCCCGGGCGCCCCGGACCGTCGGCACGCCGCACACCGCGCCGCGACCGCGCGAGCGGGGTGCGGACGGTCCGGCCGTGCCGTGCCGCGCCGGGGCAGGGCGGGCGACAGGTCCCGCCCCGCCCCGGGCGGGTCACACGGTCCGGTTGCCGTGCGGCGCCGCGCCGGCCGGGTCGCCGCCCGGCGCGAACGGCCCCTCCAGGGCGGCCCACTGGAGCAGCATGACGGTCTTCGCGTCGGCGATCCGGCCGTCCCGGACCATGGCGAGCGCCTGGGGGAACGACACCTCGACCACCTCGATGTCCTCGCCCTCGGCCGCGACGCCTCCCCCGTCCCCGGTCCGGTCGGCTGGGGTGTACGGCCCCGCGAAGAAGTGGAGCCGCTCGGTCACCGAGCCCGGACTCATCCACGCGGTCATGACGCGGTCGAGCGGGCCGAGGGTGACGCCGAGTTCCTCCGCGCTCTCGCGCCGGACGGCGGCCTCCGGGTCGTCCGCGTCGAGCAGTCCGGCGGCCGCCTCCACGAGCATGCCGTCGGGGTGACCGTTGACGTAGGCCGGGTAACGGAACTGCCGGGTGAGCAGCACCCGCCCGCGCCCCGTGTCGTACGGCAGGACGACGGCGCCGTCGCCCCGGTCGTAGGTCTCCCGCTGCTGGGTCTCCCACCGCCCGTCGCGGCGGCGGTAGTCGAAGGTGGTGCGGCGCAGGACGTGCCACCCCTGCGAGGTGAGTTCGACGTCGCGGACCACGACCCCGAGGTTGCGGTCGAGGTCGCGGCCGGCCCGGTCGAGGCCGGTGCGGCCGCGGTGGTCGGGCACATCGACGCCGGGACGGCCGGTCACCGGGCGTCCTGCGCGACGCGGTGGGGGATCTCGGCCACGTCGTGGTAGACGGGCAGGCCGCGGCGGCGGGCGGTGGCGACGTCGCCGTCGGCGCCGGCGGACTCGCCGGGCAGGCGCAGCACGGCGTCGCAGTGGGCGAGCAGCCGTTCCGCGGTGGGGTAGAGGACCTGGTCGGCGAGCGGGTCGGCGGGTCCGGCGCCCGCGGAGCGCAGCACGGGCAGGGCGATCCACTCGCCGATGACGGGGAGGTGGCCCGCGGCGAAGACCGGCCAGGCGGCGGCTTCGAGGGCGGCGAGGTTGGCGGCCATGGCCGCGGGGTCGCCGCCGGTGCCGGAGCGGTAGGGGCCGGCTATGAGGATCATCATGGGCTTGTCGTTCATGGGTGGTACCGTACACGCAGAAACGTGCAAGAACAGGAGAGAGTGTGCATGCTGGCTGCTGAACGGCGCGACCATCTGCTCGGACTGCTGGCCCGCGAGGGCAAGATCGTCGCCAAGGACGTCGCCGCCCGGCTGGGGATCTCCGAGGACAGCGTGCGGCGCGACCTGCGCGACCTCGCCGCCGAGGGCCTGTGCCAGCGCGTCTACGGAGGAGCGCTGCCCGTCTCGCCCGCGGTGGCCGGCTACGCCGCCCGGCAGTCCGTCGCCCCCGACGGCAAGCAGAAGGTGGCCCGGGTGGCCGCCGGTCTGACCGCGGCGGGCTGCACCCTGATCCTCGACGGGGGGACCACCGCCCTGGCCGTCGCCCGGGCGCTGCCGCGGGACCTCGACTGCACCGTGATCACCCACAGCCCGACGATCGCCGCGGCCCTGCTGGAGCACCCCCGCGCCGAGCTCTTCCTGCTCGGCGGCCGGATCTTCAAGCACTCCGCGGTGACCTGCGGCACCGCCGCGGTCGAGGCCGCCCAGAACGTCTCCGCCGACCTGTGCCTGCTGGGCGTGACGGGCGTGCACCCCGAGGCGGGCCTGACGACCGGGGACGCGGAGGAGGCGGCGATGAAACGCGCGCTGGCGGCACGGGCCGCCGACACCTGGATCCTCGCCTCCTCGGAGAAGATCGGCACCGCCTCGCGCTTCCGCGTGCTGCCCTTCGAGAAGATCACCGGCCTGATCACCGACGCCGCCCCGCACGACCCGGCCGTCGAGGCCCTGACCGCGCTCGGCGTGGAGGTCCTGACGGCCGACTGAGGGGGCGCCGCCACGGCAGGGGGCCGAGCCGAACCGGCCGGGGGCGCGACCCGGCGGCCCGGGGCCTCCGGCCGTCCGGGTGATGCCCTTCCCCGGCGGGCCCGCCGGGGCCTCGCCACGGGCGCGGCCGCTTCCCCCACCGCCCGCTCGGCGCACGCGCCGGGGCCCGGTCACCTGGTGACCGGACCCCGGCAACCCCCTGGTACGGGCCGCGCCGTCAGCCGTCCACCGGCACACCGGCCGACGTGGGCTCGACGTCCGGGTCCCGTGGCCCCGGGGAGCCGCGCCAGGGCGTGGCGATGGGGCGGGTCAGCGCCCGCCACCACGGGTCCGTGGGGTGGTCCCCCGCCGGCTCGAAGGGCTCTCCGGGAGTGGGGGCGGCCACCGCCTGGCCCGCCTCCGCCGCCGCGTCCCGCGTCCACTCCCCCGGCTCCGCCCACGGGTGCGGGGCGAGGTTGAAGGTCCCCCAGTGGATCGGGAGCAGGACGCCGTGGGGGCGGCCGCCCTGGAGGTCGAGGTGGGCGCGGACGCCCTCCTCGGGTGTCATGTGGATGTCGGGCCAGTACTCGGAGTACGCGCCGATCTGGATCATCGTGGCGTCGAAGGGGCCGTACTGGCGGCCGATGTCGGAGAAGCCGGGGAAGTACCCGGTGTCGCCGCTGTGGTAGATCCGGTGGTCCGGCCCGGTCACGACCCAGGACGCCCAGAGGGTGTGCTGCTCGTTGCGCAGGCCGCGTCCGCAGAAGTGGCGGGCAGGGGTGGCGGTCAGGCGCAGGCCGGAGACCTCGGCGCTCTCGTGCCAGTCGAGCTCGCGCAGCCGGTCGGGGGCGACGCCCCAGCGCTCCAGGTGGGCGCCGACGCCGAGGGGTACGGCGAAGACGGTGCCGGTGCCTGCCAGGGCCTTGATCGTGGGCAGGTCGAGGTGGTCGTAGTGGTCGTGGGAGATCACGACGGCGTCGACGGTGCCCAGCGTGCCGATCGGCACGGGCACGGGATGGAGTCGCTTGGGTCCGACGAAGTCGAAGGGTGAGCACCGGTCGCCCCAGACGGGGTCGAAGAGGACCCGGCGTCCGTCGATCTCGGCGAGGACGCTGGAGTGGCCCATCCAGGTCAGCCGGAGGCCCGAGGCGGGGGGCCTGGCCAGGTCGGCCAGGGTGGTGGGGTGGACCGGCACGCGGGCGGTGGGGGCGCGCCGGCTCCGGGCCTCCTTCTCGAAGTAGATCTTCGCGAACTCCGTCATGGACGCGCCGGACGGCCTGGTCCTCGCGCCCACCGGGTTCTGGAAGGAGCCGTCCGCGAAGTTCGGCGAGCGGCGGATGCGCTCCAGGCGCTCACCGGCCGGGTCGGCGCCGAAGGCGGCCGTCCTGAGGCCGCGCAGCCGCGCACGCAGCGAGTGGGGGGAACCAGCGCCGGTCACGGCACCTCCTGGTGTCGGGGTCCATTCATTATGTGCGGATCTGTACGGTTCGGGGAACGGGCGTACGCCACCCCGGCCCCCGCCCTCGCCAACGCCCACCCGCGCCGCCGTGTTCCGGGGCGTGCCGGACGGCGGACCGGAACCCTGCCGCCGCGACCCCCGCTCCCCCGCCCGGGCGACTCGGCGCGGCGGGCGGGAGGAGACCCGCGACGCGGCCGTGCGGCGCGGCCGGCGCGTGTCGCACGGGACCCGGCGCGCGGACGGGGCGCACGGAGCGCGCGGTGCGGGAGGGGCGTGCTCCCAACCGGCCCGCGAGACACCGGAATTATCAGCTCCGCGGGCTGACCCCGGCCAAGATCCGCTGTGTAGGGTGACCGCCGTGGGCAGAGTGCGAAGAAGCGTCCCCGAGCGGCGGGAGGAGTTGCTCACCGCCGCGGTCGAGCAGATCGGGCAGCACGGCGCGGCAGCGGTCCGCATCGCCGACGTCGCCGCCGCACTCGGCGTGAGCAACGCCCTGGTGCTGTACCACTTCGCCTCCAAGGAGCAGCTCGTCGCGGCCGCCTTCACCCACGCCGCCGATGCCGACCTCGCCCATCTGCGCAGACTGCTCGGGCGCCGCACCTCGGCC
The DNA here is from genome assembly GCF_014489615.1 of Streptomyces genisteinicus. Lineage (GTDB taxonomy): Bacteria > Actinomycetota > Actinomycetes > Streptomycetales > Streptomycetaceae > Streptomyces > Streptomyces genisteinicus. The sequence continues at coordinate 6,618,056 of NZ_CP060825.1, read as the reverse complement.
CTGCGCCGACTGCGCACGGCGGTGCGGTGGTACGCGCCGACCGGGCAGGCGAAGGGGTGGCGCCTGTGGATCGAGGCATGGTCGGCGTCCTTGCGGGATCCGGCGCTCCGCGAGGTGTCCCGGGGCCTGGACCAGCAGTGGAAGGCCGCGCTCACGGAGGTGATCGCGGAGGGCACGGCGTCCGGCGAGTTCCGCTGCGAGGACCCGGCCTCCGCCGCGTGGCGGCTCACCGCGTTCCTCGACGGCCTCGCGGTCCAGATGACGTCCTACGAGGGCACGCTGTCCCGCGCGGCCATGCTGGAGTGGACGGACGACGCGCTGGCCAGGGAGCTGGGCGTCGACCGTGCGGAGCTCACGGCGACGGCGCGCTGACCCGGCCCCACCCAGGGGCCGGGAGGGGCCGGAGAAGGACCGGCGACCGCACCCGGAGGTCAGAGCGGGAGCAGGTCCGGACGCTTGGCCAGCACGTGGTCGCCGGAGCTCTCCCCGCGCAGGCGCCGCCCGATCCAGGGCCCGAGGTACTCGCGCGCCCACTGGATGTCGTCGCGGCGCACCTCCAGCTGCCCCCGCGGGGGCAGCGGCGGCCACGGCTGGTCCGGGTCGGCAGGCACCTCGAGGCCGAGGACCTGCGCCGCCCGCAGCGCCACCCTGGTGTGCCCCTCGGGCGAGAGGTGCAGCCGGTCCGCGTCCCAGGCGCGCCGGTCCTGGACGGACCGGAGCGACCAGAGGTCGAGGACCGGGCAGCCGTACCGGTCGGCGATGGCCCGCACATGGGCGGTGTACGTGGCGATCTTGCCGCGCAGGTGCCGCAGGACGGGCACGTCGCGGGTGTCGAAGCCGGTGGTCACCATGACCGTGCCGACGCACGACGTCAGGTCGGCGACGGCGGCCTCGAAGCGTTCGGCCACGGCGTCCGGGTCGCTGCCCGGCCGGATGATGTCGTTTCCGCCCGCGCAGAAGCTGACCAGGTCGGGGGCGAGCTCCTTCGCCCGCGGCACCTGTTCGGCCACGATCTGGTCGAGCAGGCGGCCGCGTACGGCGAGGTTGGCGTAGCGGAAGGTGTGCCCGGGGGCGAGGTCGTCGAGGAGGACCGCGAAGCGGTCCGCCCATCCGACGAACGTCCCGTCGGGGCCGGGGTCGCCGACGCCCTCGGTGAAACTGTCGCCGATCGCCGCGTACGACCCGAATGCGCCACTGTTCTCTGTTCTCGAATCGTCTGCCACGGGACAGCATCTTTCACCCGTGGATGTGACCTACGCGACCGTAAGGAGGGGTTGACGGGTGGTGATCTTTACCACCGGTCAACTTTTCCCCAAGCCGGAATACGCGGAATCCCCCGCTCCGCCGCCGGACGGAACGAGGGACCCGGTACGGGACGGCCGGCCGGCCGCCCGCGGCGCACGGCGCCGGTGGATCAGAGGGAGACCCCGTGCTGGCGCAGGTAGGCCAGCGGGTCGATGTCCGAGCCGTAGGAGGACCCGGTGCGGATCTCGAAGTGCAGGTGCGGTCCGGTGGAGTTGCCGGTCGAGCCGGAGAGGCCGATCTGCTGGCCGCCGGTCACCGACTGGCCGCTGGAGACGGAGAGCGAGGAGAGGTGCGCGTACTGCGAGTAGGTGCCGTCGGTGTGCTGGACGACGACCTCGTTGCCGTACGAGCCGCCCCATCCGGCCGACACGACGGTACCGGCCGCGACGGCCTTCACCGAGGTGCCGCCGGCCGCGACGAAGTCGACGCCGGTGTGGTAGCCGCTGGACCACATCGCACCGTTCTGGTGGTACGGGGTGGAGACGGTGGCGCCGGGGATGGGGGCGGAGAAGCCGGACGCGGCCTTCTCGGCGGCCGCCGGCTTCTGGGCGGGCTTCTGGGCGGGGGCGGCCGGGCGCGCGTCGTCGCGGGAGGCGCGGGGCTTCTCGGCGCGGACCTCGGGGTCGTTCTTCGCCTTCGACTTGGCGCCGATGGTCAGCTCGAGACCCGGGTGGATCAGGGACGGGTCGGCGCCGATCGCGCGCCGGTTGTCGTCGAAGAGCTGCTTCCATCCGCCGCGGACGTGCTGCTCGTCGGCGATCTTCGACAGGTGGTCACCGGCCACGACGGTGTAGGTCTCGGGGGCCTTCGCGGCGGGGGCCTTCACCGCGGCCGGCGCCGTGGCCGCGACGACGGTCCCGGCGGGCGCGGCGGCGGGGGCCGGCCCGGTCGCCGCACTGGCGGCGGTGGCACCGAACAGCGGCAGCGCGATGGCGGCGCCTCCGGTGCCGGCGACGACGAAACCGCGGGTGATGGAGCCCGCCTTGGGACGGCGGTGCTTACCCTTTCCGGGCATGGCGCATTCCTCTCCGGCGCCTGCGAGGTGAGCTGTCGGGTTCGGGCTGGAGATGCCCGTCCGCACAGGAAGTGCGAATTCACCCCAAACCGTCCGAATTCTCCGGATACGGCGTACTACCTGGGTCCCCCGCTCCTGCCACACGTGGGTTCGTTGGGAGGTCCGGTCGGCGGCAGGATTCGGCGTTCCGTCCGGATGGAGCGTGACCGTAGGCGAACGGACTCGGCGGGAACAAGCGCCGATTCCGGAAAAGCGGTGCCGCGTCCGGAACTCCGCCGCATTTCCGGTCACCCAGCGTGGAGCCGGAAGCCGGGATCCCCTGCCCGGCGCGGGAGTTGGCACCGGGGAACCGGGCACGGTCCGTCACCGGTGAGATCCTGCTCACGGCCCCGGACCCATTTCCTTTTCATGCGGGGCACGTCATCCTCAACGCCTCAATTCGGACAGAATGCGCGAATGGCGATTCGGTGTCCGATTTACCGCTCAAGATCGGTGGCATCGTCCGGCTTCGCCCTCTTTCCGCGGAGCCGGAGCCGGCCCGTCGCCCCGGGACCGCGGCGGCCCCCGCGCGGCGACCCGCGCACCCCGCACGTGAGCAGGACGATTGAATGATGAACACGTGTCGTATCGTCGGCATCGCGCCTCCGTCGGCGCCCGCCGACGGCAGTCATCCGAAGGAGTCCACGTGACGCAGCAGGTGCCGCAGACGCCGTCGACAGAGCCCGAACTCGCGGGAGTCCGCAATTTCCGCGACGTGGGCGGGCTGCCCACCGTCGACGGCCGGCGGGTGCGGCACGGCCGGCTGTACCGCAGCGGCCATCTCGCCCACGCCACCGCGAGCGACGCCGCCTACCTGTCGGCGCTCGGCCTGCACACGGTCTTCGACTTCCGCAACGCGGCGGACCACCGCCTGGAGGGCCCGGACGTCGAGCTGCCCGGCGTGCGCAACGTCAGCCTCCCGCTGAGCGACCCGGCGGACGGCGCGGAGTTCTGGCGGATGGTCCGCGACGGGAACCTCGACCAGCTCAAGTCGATCCTGGCGGACGGCAAGGGCGCCGACCGGATGATCGCCTCGTACCGCCTGATCGTCACCGAGCGGACCGCCGAGCACAGCCGGGTGCTGCACGCCCTCGCCGAGGACAGCGTGCCCGCGCTCATGCACTGCGCCGCGGGCAAGGACCGGGCGGGCCTCTCGATCGCCGTCACCCTGCTCGCGGTCGGGGTGGAGCGGGACGCCATCGAGGCGGACTACCTGAAGTCCAACGACCCCCACCGCCGCTACAAGGTCCGGCGCGGCTCGACCGCGCCGGAGGCCATGTCGGCGGAGGTCATGGAACTGCTCAACCCCCTCTTCGACGCGCGTTCCGCCTACCTCGCCGCCGCCTTCGAGACGATCGACGAGACCTGGGGCGACACCGAGCGGTACTTCTCCGAGGGCCTCGGGCTCTCCCCCGAGACCCGTGAGCGGCTGCGCGAACGGCTCGTCGAGGACGCCGCCTGACACCTGCCCGGCCGGGCGGGCGCTACTGGTTCTGCGCGCCCACCAGGAACAGCAGGTAGAGGAAGCCCGCCACGAGGTGGCCGGCGATCAGGTAGGCGAAGAGGCGGATCACCAGCCCGCGGGGGAAACGGTCCTCGCGCGGGCTCGCGCCCGGGCGCCCCCGGCCGTCCAGCGGATCGTGCGACATGTCCTGGATCACGTGCCTTCCGGGTCAGACGTGCGGATGGAGGTCGGGGCTCTGGAGCAGGGTGTGCATGAAGAGCAGCTCGGCACCCTCGGGGCCGGCGGCGGCGATCCGGTGGGGAGTCAGCGAGTCGAAGTGGGCGCTGTCGCCGGGCCCCATCTCGTGCACGGTGTCGCCGAGGGCGAGGCGCAGCCGGCCGGAGAGCACGTAGAGCCACTCCTCGCCGGGGTGCACCCGGACCAGGTCGCCCTGGGCGCCGTACGGCACCACCACCCGGAGCGCCTGCATGGCGCGTCCGGAGGCGCCGACCTGGTGGTACGTCCAGCCGTCGGCGTTCATCGGGGCGGTGCGGCCGCCGCGGATGACGGGCTGCTCCTCGGGCGGGAGCTCGCCGAGCACCTCGCCGACCGTCGTACCGTAGATCCTGGCGAGGGCGAGGAGCATCGGCAGCGAGGGCTGGCGGTGGCCGGTCTCCAGGCGTGACAGGTGGGCGGGCGAGAGTCCGGCGCGCTGGGCGGCGGCCTCCAGGGTCAGCCCTCGGCTGCGGCGCATGTCGCGCAGCCGTGGGGCGACGCGGTCGAGCCCGTCGGCCGGCGGTGCGGCGGGTGTGGTCATGTGACCATTCCGCCACCTGCTTGCCGCTGAGGCAAGTTTCTTGCCTCGGAGACAAAAACCGTAGGAGAGCGCGCTCAGCGGTTGCCGACGGCCTGGCGCACCAGTGTCCTGCCGAAGTCCCACATCAGACCGCCGCCGTTGTGCGCGTCGTCCATCACGGCCGTGAACGCCGTCACGAAGCGCTCGACCTCCCGTTCGCCGATGATCAGCGGCGGGATCAGCTTGATCACCTCCAGGCGGTCACCGGACACCTGCGTCAGGATGCGGTGCCGCTGGAGCAGCGGCACCACGACCATCTGCGCGAACAGGCCCTTGCGCGCCGCCTGGAGCATCGCCCAGCGGCTGCGCAGTCCGATCGACTCGGGCCTGCCGAACTCGATGCCGATCATCAGCCCGCGGCCCCGGACCGCGTGCAGCAGCTCGTACCGGTCGACGAGCGCCGCGAGCCGCGAGCGCAGCAGTTCGCCGGTGACGCGGGCGTTGGCGACGATCTGCTCGTCCTCCAGGACCGAGAGCACCGCGAGACCGGCCGCCATCGCCTGGGCGTTCGACCCGAAGCTCGCGGAGTGCACCAGGACCTTGTCCATGGAGGAGAAGACCTTCTTGAAGATCCAGTCCTTGCCGAGGGTGGCGCCCACGGGCACGTAGCCGCCGGAGAGCGCCTTGGCCACACAGACCAGGTCCGGCTCGACGCCGGCCTCGTACTGGAAGGCGTAGAAGTCGCCGGTGCGGCCGAGGCCGGTCTGCACCTCGTCCGCGATGAGCAGTGCCCCGTGGGCGTGCAGCAGCTCCTGCGCCGCGCGCAGGTAGCCCGGTGGGGCGGGGTTGACGCCCTTGCCCTGGACCGGCTCGACGACGAGCGCGGCGACGTCCCCGGCGCGCACCTCCCGCTCCAGCGCGTCGAGGTCGCCGAGCTCCACGGCCGTGTCGGGCAGCAGCGGGGCGAAGCCGTCCCGGAAGCCGTTCTCCCCGTTGACCGAGAGGGAGCCCGCGGTGAGCCCGTGGAAGGCGTGGTCGCAGTACAGGACGCGCCGCCGGCCGGTGGCCCGGCGGGCGAACTTGAGCGCGGTCTCCACGGCCTCGGTGCCGCTGTTGCCGAAGAAGACCCGGTCGAGGTGGGGCGTGTGCGCGAGCAGCCGCTCGGCGAGGAGTCCGGGCAGCGGCTGGCAGTCGAAGCGGGTGAGGTCGGCGAGCTGGGCGTCGAGCACGTCGTGCAGGGCCCTGCGGACCACCGGGTGGTGGCGTCCGAGGCCCATGACGCCGAAGCCGGCCAGCATGTCGAGGTAGTCGTTGCCCTCGGCGTCCCAGAAGTAGGCGCCCTCGGCACGCTCGTAGACCTTGTCGAAGCCGATCGTGCGCAGCATCCGCGGCAGCTGGTGGTTGAGATGGCGGCTGTGGAGTTCGTACCGTTCCGCTCCGCGCCGCGCCAGCAGCTCCGTCAGGTCGAAGCCTCCGGGTGACCGGGTCATCGCTCGCCTCTCCTCATCCGCCTCGCTCCTCACTTCCCGCTCCCGGCCGCCGGACCCGGCCGCCGCCCGGTCCGGCGGCGGCCCGTCCGAGCCGCCGGACGCGCCGGCGGCCCGAGCCCGCCGTGCCGCCGACCCGCCGTGCCGCCGGCCCGTCGTGCCCGTCAGCCGGACACCGACTCGCGTGCCGCGCGCAGCGACTCCTTGAGCGAGCCCATCGTGGCGAGGACCGCGGTGGGCTCGTAGCCGCAGTGCGCCATGCAGTTGGCGCAGCGGGCGTCCTTGCCGCGGCCGTAGGAGTCCCAGTCGGTCTCCTCGATCAGCTGCCGGTACGTGGGCACGTATCCGTCGCTCATCAGGTAGCAGGGGCGCTGCCAGCCGAAGAGCGAGTAGTTGGGGATCGCCCACGCCGTGCACGGGAAGTCCGCCCTGCCCTCCAGGAAGTCGAGGAAGAGCGGCGAGTGGTTGAGCCGCCAGCGCCGCCGGTTGCCGCCGGCGAAGGCCTTGCGGAAGAGCTCCCGGGTCTGCTCGACGCCGAGGAAGTGCTCCTGGTCGGGGGCCTTCTCGTATGCGTAGGCGGGCGAGATCATCATCTCGTCGACCTTCAGGTCGTCGTTGAGGTAGTCCAGGACCTCGATGACGGTCTGCGGGGTGTCGGTGTTGAAGAAGGTCGAGTTGGTGGTGACCCGGAAGCCGCGCCGCTTGGCCTCCCTGATCGCCTCGACCGCCTCGTCGAAGACGCCCTCCTTGGCGACCGAGGCGTCGTGGCGCTCGCGGAGCCCGTCGATGTGGACGGCGAAGGCGAAGTAGGGCGAGGGGGTGAACTTCTCGATCTTCTTGCGCAGCAGGAGGGCGTTGGTGCACAGGAAGACGTACTTCTTGCGGGCCACCAGCTGGCGGACGATCTCGTCGATCTGGGGGTGCATCAGCGGCTCCCCGCCGGCGATGGAGACCATCGGCGCGCCGGACTCCAGCACCGCCCCGACCGCCTGCGCCACCGGCATCCGCTGCTTGAGCACCCCGGCCGGATGCTGGATCTTCCCGCAGCCCTCGCAGCTGAGGTTGCAGGCGTACAGCGGCTCGAGCTCGACGATCAGCGGGAACTTCTCACGCCTGCGGAGCTTCTGTTCGAAGAGATACGTACCGACCCTGATGGTCTGGCGGAGCGGCATGGCCATCTGGCTCACCTCCTGGGGAGCAGCGAAGAACGGTGCCATTCGTGGAATGCGGGGAGTAGGGCGCGCAGCACGCGGAAGGCCGATATTCCCCCGCGCACCGTGCCGATGCGGACCAGCTCGTGCTCCGGGGCGTCCACGACCACCCGGACGGCCGCAACCGGGCGGGGGCCCGCGCGCAGGGCGCTGCCCAGGGTGGCGGCCGACTCCATGTCGACGGCGATCGCCCCGGTGGCCTCCAGCAGGGCGCGTTCGGGGCCGCGCACCACGTGGTCGGCGCCCGCCAGCACCCCGCCGTGGACGGTGCGCCCGGGGACGGCCCGCTCGACGGCCGCGCGCAGCAGCGCCGCGTCGGTGCAGGCGGTGACGGCGCCGCCGGAGCTGGTCGCGTCGGCGACGACGACGTCCCCGGGGTGCATGCCCGGCACGAGGCCGGCGCAGAAGCCGGAGGCGATGACGGCGGCCCGGCCGAAGGGCTCCTTGGAGCAGGCCGCGAGGACGGCCCGCTCGGCGTTGACCGGTCCCATGCCGGTGCGCAGGACCCGCGCCCCGCCCCGGCCCGTGAGGCCGCCCCGGAGGGCGAGTCTCTCGATGCCGAGGGCGCAGGCGATCAGCAGCGGGGGGACCGAGCCGCCGGGTTCCGGCTCGGCGCCCACTCAGCGGCCCCTGCGGGCCGCGGCCCCGACGACCGGTTCGCCGTGGACGTACCTGCCGAGGGCGGTGAGCGGGAAGACGTGCCGGTAGAGGTGGTAGTTGATGGAGAAGTCCCAGGGGAAGCCGGTGCCGGTGAACTCCGGTTCGTCCCAGGTGCCGTCCGGTCGCTGCGCGGACGCCAGCCAGGCGATGCCCCGGCGGGCCGCCGTGCCGTCCTTCTCGCCGGCCGCGAGGAGTGCGAGGAGCGCCCAGGCGGTCTGGGAGGCGGTCGAGGTCCCGCGGCCGACGGCTCCGCGCTCGCGGTAGGAGCGCAGGTCCTCGCCCCAGCCGCCGTCGTCGTTCTGGACGGAGCGGAGCCAGCCGACCGCGCGGCGGATCGCGGGGTGCGCGGTGGGCATGCCGGCGGCGACCAGGGCGGGCACCACGGAGCCGGTGCCGTACAGGTAGTTGACGCCCCAGCGGCCGAACCAGGCGCCGTTGGGCTCCTGTTCGGAGAGCAGCCACTGGATCCCGCGCCGGGTGCGGGGGTGGTCCGCCATCCCCTCGTGGGCCAGCATCTCGACGACGTGGGCGGTGACGTCGGCGGAGGGCGGGTCGATCACCTCGCCGAAGTCGCAGAAGGGCAGCTTGTTGGGGAGCGTGGAGGTGTTGTCGGCGTCGAACGCGCCCCAGGCGCCGTTGCGGGACTGCATGCCGAGGTTCCAGCGGACGCCGCGGGCGACCGCCGCGTCGAGGCGCGCCGGTTCCGGGTGGTCGACCCGGCGGAGCGCGAGGACGACCTCGGCGGTGTCGTCGGTGTCGGGGTAGTTGTCGTTGTGGAACTCGAACGCCCAGCCGCCGGAGCCGAGTTGCGGCCGACGCACGGACCAGTCGCCGGGCCTGACGACCTGTTCGCCGAGCATCCAGTCGGCTGCCTTCACCAGCGCGGGATGGTCGGCGGGCACCCCGGCGTCGGCGAGCGCGACGGTGGCCAGGCAGGTGTCCCAGACGGGTGACTGGCAGGCCTCGATCATGCGGACCGGCCGTCCGTCCTGCTCCCGCCAGACGGCGAAGCGGTCCAGTGAGGCGAGCCCTTCGCGCATCACGGGGTGCCCGAGGTCGTAGCCGAGCAGGTGGAGGGCGATGACCGAGTACACGGCCGGCGGCTGGATGCCGCCCCAGCAGCCGTCGTTCTCCTGGCGTTCGACGATCCAGCGGGCCGCGCTGTTCATCGCGGTGCGCCGCAGCCGCCGGGGTGCCGCCCGCCGGTACAGGCGCAGGGCGCGGTCGGCCCGCTGGAAGAGCCCGTCCCAGGTGGTGGCGGGGGCGAGGGGCGCCGGCGGGCTGGGGTCGTCCGGGTCGGTGTGCAGCTCGTCCAGGGCGAACGGGGCGGGGCGCACCGGCCGCAGCGCCGACACCACGCTGAGCGGCACGATGGTCTGCCGGGCCCAGCAGCCGAAGGCGTAGATGTTCAGCGGGAACCACTTCGGCAGGAAGATCAGTTCCGGCGGGAGTTCGGGGAGGTCGTCCCACTTCCACCAGCCGAACAGCGCGAGCCAGATGCGGGTGAAGACCCGGCTCGCGGCGATGCCGCCCTGGCCGCGGATCCAGCTCGCGGCGCGCTGCATGTGCGGGTCGTCGGGCCGGTCCCCGGCGAGCCGCAGGGCGACGTACGCCTCGACGGTGGTGGACAGTTCGCCGGGCCCGCCGTAGAAGGACGCCCAGGTGCCGTCGTCGCGCTGCTGTCCGCGCACGAAGCGGGCGGAGGCCTCGGTGGTCGCCTCGTCGCGGACGCCGAGGAACTGCCGCAGCAGGAGGTCCTCGGCGTCCATGGTCACATTGGTCTCGAGGTCGCCCTTCCACCAGCCCTCGGCGTCCTGGCGTGCGAGCAGGTGCTCGGCGGCGCGCTCCGCGGCGCGGGCGGCGATCTCGTCGAGGTCGTGCGGTGCGGGGGCCAGGGGCTCCCGGGTGGTGCGGAGTTCGGCGGCTGCGGAGCCGGCCCTCGGGGGCCCGCCGCTTCCGTCGGTCGTCGCAGTCATGATCTCCCCTTCGTGGCAGTGGTGGTCTCTGCTGTGCTGGGGTATGACGTCGGCCGGTGACGCGGTGCGTCACCGGCCGGCGACGCGCTTCATATGGTGCGGCGGACCCTTCGCGCCGTGCCGGATCCGCACGCGACGGCGGTGCGTGTGACGTTTCTGCGCGGCGTCGTGGAGGCGCGCGCGAGGGTCCTGCGGGTGATGGCGATCATCTCTTTCGTACGACGACGAAGTCCGCGAGCGCGGTGAGCTGTGCGCGGACCGCTTCCGGCATGCCGACCCGGCCGAGCGCCTCGACGGCGACGGCGTGCTGGCGCCGCGCCTCCTGGGCGGTCCACTCCCGGCCGCCTGCCTCCTCGATGAGGGCCGCCCGGACGGCGAACTCCTCCTCGGAGAAGCTGTCGAAGTCGTTGCTCTTCGCGTCGGCGGCGAGGAGTTCGGCCAGCCGCTCGGAGGCCGGGCCGCCGGCGGCGAGCGCGGCGACGACCGGCAGGGACTTCTTGCGCTGGCGCAGGTCGCTCCAGGTCTGCTTGCCGGTGGTGACGGGGTCGCCCCAGATGCCGAGCAGGTCGTCGACGGCCTGGAAGGCGAGGCCGAGGTGGTAGCCGTACGACTCCAGGGTGTCGGCCGTCCGGTCGTCGGCGCCGCCGAGGACCGCGCCGATGGAGACGGCGCAGGCCAGCAGCGCGCCGGTCTTGTTGCCCTCCATCTCCAGGCACTCCTCGACGGTGACCCGCTCGCGGTGCTCGTAGGAGATGTCCTGGGCCTGGCCGTCGATCAGCTTGCGGGTGGCGGTGGTGAGGCGGCGGGTCGCCCGTCCCGCCTCCACGGTCCCGATCTCCAGCAGGAGTTCGTTGGCCAGCGCGAACAGGGCGTCGCCGACGAGGATGGCCTGGGCGGGGCCGTGGACCTTCCACACGGTGTCGCGGTGCCTGCGCTGCTCGTCGCCGTCCATCAGGTCGTCGTGGAGCAGCGAGAAGTTGTGGACGAGCTCCACGGCGACGGCGCCGGGGACGCCGACCTCGGGGGCCGCGCCGGCGGCCTCGGCGGAGAGCAGGGCGAGCGCGGGGCGCACGGCCTTGCCGCCGTCGCCGTCGGCGGGGTTGCCCTCGGCGTCGATCCAGCCGAAGTGGTAGGCGGCCACGGTGTCCATGGGCGCGGCGAGGCGGTCCACCGCGGCGCGCAGCACCGGGGTGGACAGGGCGCGTCCGCGTTCGAGCAGCGCGGCGATGTCCGTGCCGGGCGCGGTCGTTGCGGTCTGTGCGGTGTCTTCAGCCTGATGAGCCGAGGGCACTGTCGGCACGCTTACTCCTCTGGTTCCGGTACTGGTGCTCATGCCGCCTCCTCCTGTGGATGTCGATGGCGACGGCCGAGCGCGGAGAGCGCAGCGTCTGCGGCGCTGAAGCCGCTGCGCACGGCACCCTCCATGGTCGCGGGCCAGCCGGTGGCCGTCCACGCGCCGGCGAGGTACAGGCCGGGCGCGTGTGTCCGCGCACCGGGCCGGAGCCGTCCCACGCCCGGGGCGGGCGCGAACGTCGCGGTGCGTTCCCTGGTGACGAAGAAGTCGCGGACCCGTGCGCCGCGGGCCGCGGGCAGCAGGCGCTCGAGTTCGGGCAGGTAGCGCTCCCTCAGGGCGGCGACGGGGTCGTCGATCTCGTCCTGGACCGCGGACTGGGAGAGGGCGAGGTACTGGCCCTCGGTGACGCCCGCGGCACCGGTCCGGTCGAAGACCCACTGCACCGGGGTGCCGAGGGCGGCGAAGAAGGGGCGGCGCAGCACCTTGCGGTCGTACAGGACGTGGACGTTGAGGATGGGCGCCGTGGCGATGTCCAGCAGGCGGTCGGGGTCGTCGAGTGCGCCGGCGGGCAGCAGGGCGTGGGCCTCGCGCTGGGGGACGGCGAGGACGACGGCGTCGGCGTCGAGCGGGCCGGTGCCGGTGTCGATCCGCCAGCTCCCGTCATCGGCGCGGCCGATGTGCCGTACGCGGGCGGAGAGTTCGGTGTGCACGCCGGCCTCGTCGAGAGCCTTGCGGGCGAGGGTGTCGTGCACGTCGCCGAGGGGGACGCGGGCCCAGCCGATGTCGGCGGCGCCCGGCTCGGAGAGCAGGCCCGTCCGGAAGACCATGGCGGCCAGCGCCATGGACGCCTGCGGGGCGCGGGCGTTGAGGGTGGCGACGCCGACGAGGTCCCACAGGGCGGCGACGGCGCGGGGGGACTGGCCGTGGCGGCCGAGCCAGGTGGCGAAGTCGACGCCGTCGAGCGCGGGGTCGGCGGGGTCGAGCTTCTTCAGGGCGAGCGCGGCACGGGCCACCCGGGCGCGTTCGGCGAGGGAGAGGTGGGGGTAGCGGGCGAGGCCGCCCGCGAGGTGGAGCGGTACGGGCAGCGCGCCGCGGGTGATCCGGCCGAGGCGGGGGCCGCCGGGGGCGGCGACGTCGAGCACGGGGACGTCGAGCCGGTCCTGGAGGGGGGCGAGGTCCGTGGCGCCGAGGCGTTCGAGGAACCAGCGGTAGGCGGTGCAGCAGCGCAGGTAGACGTGTTGTCCGTTGTCGACGGTGAGGTCGCCGCGGCGGAAGGAGAAGGCGAGGCCGCCGAGGCGGGGCCGTCCTTCGAGCAGGGTGACGCGGGTGCCGGCGTCGGCGAGGCGGAGGGCGGCGGTGACGCCGGCGATGCCGCCGCCGATCACCACGGCACGGCCCGGTGCGGTCGTCATGCGGTCCCCCTGCCGTGCGGGAGCGGCACGGTGGTGTGCCGGGGGCGTGCGGCGCCCGTGGCGCGGCGGGGGCGATCGGCGCCCCGGCCGGGCAGGGCCCGCGGGGCGGGTGCGCGGCGGGTCGCGGTCGGGGCGGACGAGGCGCCCCGGGTGGTCACGGCCGGCCTCCGTGGCCCTGGCGGCCGATGACCCGGGCGTCGAGTCCGGACAGGCCGCGGACGGCGACGTACGCCTTCTCGTGGCCGGGCAGGGAGACCCGGCCGCGGAGCACGGCCCAGGGGTCGCGTTCGATGCGGTCCAGGAGGCGGCGGTAGATGCCGGCCATCGCGGCGACGCAGGCGCCGCTGCGGCGGTCCAGCATCGGCAGCAGGCGGTAGCCCTCGGTGAACAGGGCCCGGGCCCGGCGGACTTCGTAGTGGACGAGGCCCGCGAAGTCGGAGCCGGCCGGGGGGCGTCCCGTGCCGAAGCCCTCGGTGCAGCCGAACTTGGCGAGGTCGTCGGCGGGGAGGTAGACCCGTCCGCCGGCGGCGTCCTCGGCCACGTCGCGCAGGATGTTGGTGAGCTGGAGGGCGAGTCCGAGGGTGTCGGCGTACTCGGGGGCCCGCTCGGCCCCGGGTGCGCCCGGCTGGGTGCCGAACACCGCGAGGGAGAGGCGTCCGATGGCCCCTGCGACGCAGCGGCAGTAGACCTTGAGGTCGTCCCAGGTCTCGTAGGAGGCGCCGCGGACGTCCATCAGCACGCCGTCGATGAGTTCGTCGAGTCCGTCGAGCGGCAGGGGGTAGCGCTGGGCGGCGTCGGCGAGGGCGACGGCGACGGGGTCGGTGTCGTCGTCCTCGACGTCGCCCTTGCGGATCCGGTCGAGCAGCGCGCGGGTGTCCTCCAGCCGCACGTGCTTGGTCTCGGGGGCGAGGGTGCCGTCGCCGATGTCGTCGACCCGGCGGGAGAAGGCGTAGAGGGCGGACATGGCCTGGCGCTTGCCGGCCGGGAGCAGCCTGATGCCGTAGGCGAAGTTGCGGGCCTGGCCGCCGGTGACGGCCTCACAGTAGGCGTAGGCGGCCTGCACCGGCGCAGGCATCGGGTTCGGTCCCTCCATCGTCCGGCTCATCCCTCTCTCCGTGCTCGTCGCAGGACCGCGGCGCTCGCGCGCAGCACGTCGGTCCTTGCGGCCTTGGGCGGTCCGGGCAGCACATCATGTCCGGCGGCGGCGATCGCGGCGAGTGCGGCACGCCCACCGCCGACGAATCCGGCGAGCAGCAGCCTCAGCCGGCCGTGCACGCTGCCGACCAGGGCGGTGCCCTCGTCGAGCAGGCGGGCGGCGCGGTCGGCCTCGAAGGCGATCAGCGCGCGGACGGAGGCGTTCGCCGTGGGCGCGGCGAGGTCGGCCTCGGTGACCCGGAAGCGGTCCAGGTCCTCGGCGGGGAGGTAGACCCGGTCGCGGGCCAGGTCCTCGGCGACGTCCTGGAGGTGCTCGACGATCTGCAGGGCGGTGCACACGGCGTCGGACCGGCGGACGCGCTCGGGGCTCGCGGTGCCGGTGATCGCGAGGACGAGCCGGCCGACGGGGTCGGCGGAGAGCCGGCAGTAGTCGCGCAGCTCGTCCCAGGTGGCGTAGCGGCGGACGAGCTGGTCCTGCCGGTTCGCGGCGACGAGGCCGAGGAACGGCTCGGGGGTGAGCGCGCGGCCTTCCACGGTGGGGCGCAGGGCGCGCAGCAGGGGGTGGTGCGGAGTCTCGGCGGCGGGACCGAAGACGCGCAGCAGGTCGGTCTCGAAGGCGTCGAGCAGGGCGAGCCGGTCGTCGGCCTTCTCGGGGGCGACCCCGAGGAGCCGGGCGTCGTGGCCGCCGGGTGCGAGATCGCCGTCGCCGATGTCGTCGACGAGGCGGGCGAAGCCGTAGACCGCCATGAGGTCGTCGCGCCAGGCGCGGGGCAGGAAGAAGGGGGCGACGGGGAAGTTCTCGTCGGCGGCCTTGTCGAGCGTGGCGCGGGCGGGGGCCCCGCTCGTCCGGCGTGCGGCCGTCACAGGGTGCCGCCCGGTCCCGCGGGGACGGCGGGAGCCTCGCGGAGCTGGAGGGTTTCCGTCATGGCCGTCACATCTCCCGTTCTACACTGCCGACCCAATACAACCCATTTCGGACACGCCGCCGTCCGCTCCCGGCCCCTTGACCATCGGCAACGCGGCATATGCGGCGAATTATCCGCACTTGCCGCGAATGAGCACTGCTACAGCTTACGTTGTACAAGGCGGCGTGCCGTCGCTGGGGTCCCCGCCGCCCCCGGGCCCGCCGCCCCCGCCGGGACCGACTGCCGCACGCCGCACGGCACTTGCCGGCCGCGGCCCGCCCCGGACACGCCGGACCCCCGCCGCGCGGGCGCGGCGGGGGTCCCCGGGTCCCGGGTCGTCCCGTTCGGATCCTGGCGGGGGACGGACTACTTGCCCGTCTCCTTCTCGTACGCCTTGATGACCTCGTCGGTGGGCCCGTCCATCAGCAGTTCGCCCTTCTCCAGCCACAGGACGCGGTCGCAGGTGTCCCGGATCGACTTGTTGCTGTGGCTGACCAGGAACACCGTGCCCGCCTCCTTGCGGAGCTCGCGGATGCGCTGCTCGGAGCGGATCTGGAAGCGGCGGTCACCGGTGGCGAGCGCCTCGTCGATCATCAGCACGTCGTGGTTCTTGGCGGCGGCGATGGAGAAGCGGAGCCTGGCGGCCATGCCCGAGGAGTAGGTGCGCATCGGCAGGGTGATGAAGTCGCCCTTCTCGTTGATGCCGGAGAAGTCGACGATGCCCTGGTACCGCTCGCGGATCTCCTCGCGGGACATCCCCATGGCCAGTCCGCCGAGTATGACGTTGCGCTCGCCCGTCAGGTCGTTCATCAGGGCGGCGTTGACGCCGAGCAGCGAGGGCTGGCCGTCGGTGTAGACCTTGCCGCTCTCGGTGGGCAGCAGGCCGGCGATGGCCCGCAGCAGGGTGGACTTGCCCGAGCCGTTGGTGCCGATGAGGCCGATGGCCTCGCCGCGGTACGCGGTGAAGGTCACGCCGCGCACGGCGTGCACCTTGCGCACGCCGCGGGACTCGCCCTTGTCCCGGCGCAGTATCCGGCTCAGCGCGGCGGTGGCGCTGCCCTTGCCGCCGCTGCCGGCGTTCACCCGGTAGACGATGTGCACGTCGTCGGCGATGACCGTGGGCACCCGGGCGCCGCCGTTGATGTCGATCTTGTCAGCCACGGCCGTACCGCTCCTCCGCCTTCCAGAAGTACACGAAGCCCCCGATGCCGACGAGCAGGGCCCAGCCGAGACCCGCCGCCCAGACGTGGTCGGGGAGGTTCGAGGAACCGTACTCGTCGATCAGGGCGAACCGGATGAGGTCCATGTACACGGCCGCGGGGTTGTACATGAGGACGTCGGCGATCCAGGCCGGCCGGTCCGCGAGCATCGCCGGGATGGAGAACATCACACCGGACGCGTACAGCCAGGTACGCATGATGAACGGCATCAGCTGGGCCAGGTCGGGGGTCTTGGAACCGAGCCGCGCCATGATCAGCGCCAGGCCGGTGTTGAAGACGAACTGGAGCGCCAGCGCGGGCACGACCAGCAGCCACGACCAGGTCGGCATCGAGCCGAAGACCACCACGACCGCGATCAGCACGATCATGGAGAACAGCAGCTGCTGGAGCTGCTGGAGGGAGAACGACACCGGGAGGGACGCGCGCGGGAAGTGCAGCGCGCGGACCAGTCCGAGGTTCCCGGCGATCGCCCGGACACCGGCCATCACGGAGCTCTGCGTGAAGGTGAAGACGAACACGCCGGTCACCAGGAACGGGACGTACACGTCGGTCGACATGCCCCGGTTGGCCTGCAGGATGAGCCCGAAGATCAGGAAGTAGACGAGCGCGTTGAGCAGCGGCGTCGCGACCTGCCAGAGCTGGCCGAGCTTCGCCTGGCTGTACTGGGCCGTCAGCTTGGCCTGGGAGAAGGCCAGGATGAAGTGCCGCCGACCCCACAGCTGGCTGACGTACTCGAGCAGGCCGGGGCGGGCACCGCTGACCGCCAGGCCGTACTTCTCGGCGAGCTGCGCCGGGGTGAGGCCGTCGTCGGGTGACGGCGCCGGGCTCGTCGCGACGGCACCGTGGGTTGTGTCACTCACAAGTTGAGACTTTCGTGTTCACATGCGCGGCGTTCGGGGGAATTCTGTGTCCCGCAGGTGTTCTACGGCCCAGATGTTGTCAGAACCGAGCTTGTCAGACGACAGGGGGTCGGCCCAGCCGGGTGAGCCGCCACACCGTACGCCACTTCATGGGCCGCCGGGGCCCGCAGGGGGTGCGCCAGCCCTCCGCGAACCCGCCGAACCAGGCCTTCAGCGCGGCCGCCGTCGGCCGCCGCAGCAGCGTCAGCAGGATCCACACGCCGAGGTAGAGCGGGATCAGCGGCAGGGGCAGGTTGCGGCGGGCCAGCCAGACCCGGTTGCGGGCGACCATGCGGTGGTAGACGGCGTGCCGCGAGGGCGGCGTCGTCGGGTGCAGCAGCACCATGTCCGCCCGGTAGGCGATGCCCCAGCCGGCGTCCAGCGCCCGCCAGGCGAGGTCGGTCTCCTCGTGCGCGTAGAAGAACTCCCCGGGCAGGGGTCCCACCTCGCCGAGGACGGCGGTCCGCACGGCGTTCGCTCCCCCGAGGAACGTCGTGACCCGCGAGGAGCGCAGCGGGTCGCCGGCCCGCAGCCGGGGCACGTGGCGGCGCTGGGTGAGACCGGTCTCCGGGTCCGCGATGCGGAAGCCGACGATGCCGAGCCGCGGGTCGGCCGCGAAGGCCTCCCGGACCAGCCGCCCGGTGTCCCGCCTCTCCAGCAGCCCGTCGTCGTCCAGGAAGAGCAGGACGTCGACGTCGCGGCCGCCGGGTCCGAACGCCTCGATGCCGACGTTGCGCCCGGCGGGGATGCCCAGGTTCTCGGGCAGCTCCACGCCGCGCACGCCCACGGGCAGGTCCGGGACGGGGGCGCCGTTGCCGACGACGACCACCTCGATCCGGTCGCCCTCCTGCGCGGCGACCGAATCGAGCAGGGCGCGCAGCTCGGCGGGGCGGTTGCCCATCGTGATGACCACCGCGCCCAGGGTGAGCGGTCGTGTCACTTCAGCCTGCTCGACGCCAGGATCGAGACGAGGTGGAGCACGGTCTGCAGCATCGCGATGCCGGCGAGCACGGCGACGCCGAGCCGGGAGAAGAACAGGTCGTCCCGGACCGTGTCCACGACCGCCAGGACCAGGATCAGCAGCGACGCCTCGATGCCGAGGACGAGCCGGTGGAACTTGAGCGCCCCGGCGGCCCGGCGGGCGAGCGCCATTCCCGAGGAACGCGGCTCGGAGGCCGACTCCTTGACGGGCGGCAGACCGCCCTGGTGGCGGGCGACGCCGACGAGGTCGGTCTCGGCCTTGATCAGGATGGCGCCGAGGGCGGCCAGCGTGCCGAGGAAGGCCCACAGCCAGTCGATCCGGCCCGGACCCCACAGATCGGCGGCGCGCAGCCCGAAGCCGACCAGGACCGCGGCGTCGCACAGGTAGGCGCCGACCCGGTCGAGGTAGACGCCGCCGAGGGAGAACTGCTTCTTCCAGCGGGCGACCTCGCCGTCGACGCAGTCCAGCAGCAGGTACAGCTGCACGGCCACGACGCCGAGGACGGCGCCCCAGATGCCGGGGACCAGCAGCGCGGGGGCCGCGAGGACTCCGCACAGCGTCATCACGTAGGTCAGCTGGTTGGGCGTGATCCGGGTGGTGACCAGGTGCCGGGTTATCCGCAGCGAGATCTCCCGCATGTAGAGGCGGCCGCCCCAGTGTTCTCCGCTGCGCCGGTCCTTCACGCCCGCCGGGTGAACGACGGGGCGGAGTTCAGCTACTGATGGTTTGGGCATAGTCGGCGTACGCGTCCCTGATCTGGTCGTGGCTGAGGTCGAGGTGCTCCAGGACGGTGAACCGGCCCGGACGGGTCTGCGGCGCGTACTCCACGGCGCGGACGAACTCGTCCGTGGAGAAGCCGATCTCCTGCGGCAGGACGGGCAGTCCGTGCCGCCGCAGCACGTCGGCGATGAGCCGTGCGTCGTCGTGCGCGCCGCGCAGGTGCATGGCGAACGCGGCGCCGAGGCCGACCTGCTCGCCGTGGCTGGCGGCCCGCTGGGGGTACAGCAGGTCGAAGGCGTGGCTGATCTCGTGGCAGGCGCCGGACGAGGGGCGGGAGTCGCCGCTGATCGACATGGCGATGCCGGACAGGACGAGGGCCTCCGCGAGCACCGTGAGGAACTCGTCGTCGCCGACGCCGCCGGGGTGCCGCAGCACCGCCTCGCCCGCGGTGCGGGCCATGGCGGCCGCGAGGCCGTCGACGGGCTCCGCGTTGATCCGGTGGGCGAGCTCCCAGTCGGCGATCGCCGAGATGTTGGAGATCGCGTCGCCGATGCCGGAGCGGACGAAGCGGACCGGGGCGTCGCGGACCACGTCGAGGTCGATCACCATGGCGATGGGCGAGGGGACGCCGTAGGAGCCGCGGCCGTTGTCGTTGTCGAGGATCGAGATCGGCGAGCACAGGCCGTCGTGGGCGAGGTTGGTCGCGACGGCGACCAGCGGCAGCCCCACCCGGGCCGCCGCGTACTTGGCCACGTCGATGATCTTGCCGCCGCCGAGGCCGACCACGGCGTCGTAGCGGCGGCCCTTGATGTCGTCGGCGAGCTTCACCGCGGAATCGATGGTGCCGTCGCCGACCTCGTACCAGTCGGCACCGGGAAGCGCCGGGG
Source organism: Streptomyces genisteinicus (assembly GCF_014489615.1). Classification (GTDB taxonomy): domain Bacteria; phylum Actinomycetota; class Actinomycetes; order Streptomycetales; family Streptomycetaceae; genus Streptomyces; species Streptomyces genisteinicus. The sequence continues at coordinate 6,598,649 of NZ_CP060825.1, read as the reverse complement.
CGAGCCGGTCGCGCAGCGCGCGGCCGGAACCGCCGCTGACGGCGAAGGCCAGCTTGCCGGAGGCGGAGATGCGCTGGTCGGCGAGGAGTCCCGCCAGGTCGTCGAGGGCACCCGTGCGGATGTCGACGACGACCGGCGACGGGATGAGCCGGGTCAGTACAGGCACGCGATCCCACGGCCCTTCGCGAGGTCGTCGTGGTTGTCGATCTCGACCCACTGCACCTCGCCGATGGGCGCCGTGTCGATGGTGAAGCCGCGGTTGACCAGCTCCTGGTAGCCGTCCTCGTAGTAGAGGTCGGGGTCGCGCTCGAAGGTGGCCCGCAGGGCGTCCGCGAGGTCGGCGGCGGCCTCGGGCTCGATCAGCGTGACGCCGATGTACTCGCCGGTCGCGGCGGCGGGGTCCATCAGCTTGGTGATGCGGGTGACGCCCTTGCCCTCGGCGGTGACGACCTTCATCTCCTCGTCGGCCAGCTGCTTGACCGTGTCGAGGGCGAGGATGATCCGCCTGCCGTCGCCGCGCGCCGCCAGCAGCGTCCGCTCGACGGAGACGGGGTGCACGGTGTCGCCGTTGGCGAGGATCACGCCCTCGGCGAGCACATCACGGGCGCACCACAGGGAGTAGGCGTTGTTCCACTCCTCGGCCTTGTCGTTGTCGACGAGGGTGAGCTTCAGGCCGTACTTCGCCTCCAGCGCCGCCTTGCGCTCGTAGACGGCCTCCTTGCGGTAGCCGACGACGATCGCGGCCTCGGTGAGGCCGATCTCGGCGAAGTTGCCGAGCGTGAGGTCGAGGACCGTCGTCTCGCCGTCCACGGGCACGAGGGCCTTCGGGAGCGTGTCGGTGTAGGGGCGAAGACGCCGTCCGGCACCGGCTGCCAGTACGAGGCCGATCATGCGGTTTCTCCTTCGTCGTGTACGGCGGGTGCACCGCCGCGGGCGGCTGCCGTCCAGTAGCGGATGCTCTCGGTCAGCACCACGAGGGCGACGGCCACGGCGAGGGCCGTGAGGGCGACGGCGAAGTCCTCGCCGTCCAGCAGGAAGGCCAGCAGTGCCACTGCCAGGGCCCGCCCCTCGTGCCCGCCGATCACCCGCACCAGCCAGTGCGGGGGCGCGCCCGCGCCTCCGCGGATGCGGTACACGGTGTCGTAGTGATGGTAGGCGACGGCCGCCACCAGGCCGAAAGCCGCGGGCAGGGCCCCGTTCACCTGCGCCTCGGCGGCCAGGATCAGGACCGTGCCGTATTCGGCGGCGCGGAACACGGGCGGCACCAGCCAGTCCAGCGGGCCGCCCAGCGGCCTGGCGACGGCGATGCCGGAGGTGAGGCAGTACACGGCGGCCGCGGCGAGGGTCCAGCCGGAGCCGTAGCCGGCCAGGGCCGCGCAGAGGACCAGGGCGGCGGCGCCGGCGACGGCCGCGGCGAGCGGGACGACGCCCGGCAGGCGGCGGGCGGCGGCGGACGCGGCACGTGCCACGGCGCCCGCCAGGGGTCCGGTGTCGGTGAGGTCGGCGAGCGCCGCGGTGGCGCGCTCGGTCCTGCGGGCCCGGCGGGTCAGGGAGCGCAGCACCCGGCCCGCGGTCGTGTAGCAGGCGGCGAAGGCGCAGCCGGCGAGCAGCGCGTAGAAGACGACGCGGGGCGTGGTCACCGCGGTGAGCACGGCGATCATGGCCCAGCGCTCGCCGATGGGGAGCACGATCATGCGGCGGGCCCACACCGTCCAGCCCACGCTGTCGAGCCGGTCGGAGAGGGCTGCGGTGGGGCTGGTGTTGGCCGTGGCGTCGTGGTTGGCCTCGTTGAACGAGAAGTCGACGACGTGCCGGCACGTCTGGAGGACCATCGCGCCGAGCGCGAGCGCCCAGACGTCGTCGCCGCCGCGGGCGGCGCCGAGGGCGAGGCCCGCGTAGTAGGCGTACTCCTTGGCCCGGTCGAAGGTGGCGTCCAGCCAGGCGCCCATCGTCGAGTACTGGAGGGAGTAACGGGCGAGCTGACCGTCGGTGCAGTCCAGGACGAAGGAGAACAGGAGCAGCACACCGGCGGCGACGTAGCCGGTGCGCGTGCCGGTGGCGGCGCAGCCGGCCGCGATCAGCGCGGTGATCAGCGAGGCGGTGGTGACCTGGTTCGGGGTCAGGCCCCGGCGGGCGCACCAGCGGGCCAGGTAGCGCGAGTAGGGGCTGATGCAGAAGGTGGTGAAGAAACCGTCCCGGGCCTTCACCGCGGAGCGCAGCCGGACCGCCTCGTCGTCGACGGCCTCGACCCGGGCGCGGGCCGCGTGCCGCTCCTGTGCCTCGGCGGGCACCTCGGCGACCAGCGAGCCGAGCTCGGGGCGGTGCACGGCGGTGCCGCCGGCCTCGAGCGCGGCGGCGGCCTCGTCGGCGAGGGCTCCGCCGGCGGACGGGGCACCGGCCGGCACCTGGGCCGTGACGCCGCGGACCGCGCCGGTGAGCGCGGCGCGGGCCGCGGGCTGGGCGGTCAGGGCGCCGGGCACGGCGGCGGCGGGGAAGCGGGGGTCGGTGAGCGCCAGGCGCAGGGCGTGGACGTGGCCGACGAAGCGGGGGTCGACGAGGGCGACCCGGGCCGCGGCGGGAGCCTCGGCGAGCAGCCGGGCCGCTTCGGCGGGGCCGTCGGCGGTCCGTACCTCGAAACCGAGCGACCGCAGATCGCCTTCGAGCGACGATCCGGGGACCGGCGGGCCGGTGAGGATGGCGGTCGACAGACGAACCCACTCCTTGAGACTGACGGTGCCGGCGGACGCGGCGGCCGGTCCCGGACCCCGGGGCGGCGGCGCGTCGGCAGAGGCTATCGGATGGAGAAGCGCGGGAATTCATCGGCCGTTCATGCCGCCGAGACCCGGAGGCTCATCATTGTCGATGATCACCCCGGGCTCCAAACCTGGGGTCCGCGGCACCTGCGCCGAGGCCCGGCGCGCGCGGCCGGCCGGGGCCGCCCGAGCGTCCGCACCCTCTCCGACCTGCGAGCGTTTCCGCAGGTCAGAGCACATGACAACGGTGTTCAATGCCGTGTTGACCATACCCCCCACCCGTAGTTGACTGGGGCGTCGACAGGCACGGGAGAGCTCCCGTGCGCGACCGACCGCGGGAGGCGTTCCATGGGGGCAGGGCACGATCACGGGCACATGCACGGCGGTCCGCCTCCGACCGGCACCGCGGCCGCCGCCCACCGGGGCCGCCTGCGGATCGCGCTCGCCATCACCCTCGGTGTGATGGTGGTCGAGATCGTCGGCGGTGTGGTCTCCGGCTCGCTGGCCCTGATCGCCGACGCGGCCCACATGGCGACCGACGCCGTGGGTCTGGGCATGGCCCTGCTCGCGATCCACATGGCGGGGCGGCCCGCCGGGCTCAACCGGACCTTCGGGTACGCGCGGGCCGAGATCCTGGCGGCGCTCGCCAACTGCCTGCTGCTGCTCGGCGTGGGCGGCTTCCTGCTCTTCGAGGCGGTGGAGCGGTTCATCACACCGCCCGAGACCCGCAGCGGCCTGACCGTCGCCTTCGCGCTCGTCGGCCTGGTCGCCAACATGGTCTCCCTCTCCCTGCTGGTGCGCGGGCAGAAGGAGAGCCTCAACGTCCGGGGCGCCTATCTGGAGGTGCTGGCGGACGCGCTGGGCTCGGTGACGGTGCTCGTGTCGGCGGCCGTCATCATGGCCACGGGCTGGCAGTACGCGGACCCGATCGCCTCCCTGCTCATCGGCCTGATGATCGTGCCGCGCACCGTGCGGCTGCTGCGGGAGACCCTGGACGTGCTGCTGGAGGCCGCGCCCAAGGGCGTCGACATGGCCGAGGTGCGCGAGCACATACTGGCCCTGCCCGGCGTCGAGGACGTGCACGACCTGCACGCCTGGACCATCACCTCGGGCATGCCCGTGCTCTCCGCCCATGTGGTGGTGAGCCAGGACGTCCTGGACGGGGTCGGGCACGAGAAGCTGCTGCACGAACTCCAGGGATGCATCGGCGGGCACTTCGACGTGGAGCACTGCACGTTCCAGCTGGAGCCGGCCGGACACGCGGAGCACGAGGCGAAGCTCTGCCACTGAACCGAGGCGTGGTGCGGCGGGGCGCCTGCGCCGTGCGCGGCCGCGAAGCCGCCGGGGAGGGCCGGGCCCCGCGGAGGGGCGCCGGCTCCCCGGCGGCCCCGGGAGCAGCCGGGAGGGCAGACTGTCACGGTGGCCGCCGCCCTGTGCGGCGGTCCGCCCGCTCGCCCGCTCCCCGGGCCCGCCGCCGGCATCCGCCCATGGGCGCCCGCTCCACGCGGTCGTCCCGTCGGCGGGCCCGCCCCCGACGCGAAGGTTCCCCGTTGTCCGACAGCACACCGCACGACGCCTTCTTCGCCCTGCACCGCGGTCTGCCGCGGCAGGGCCCCGGCTCGGACGCCACCACCCGCCGGCTGCTGGCCGCCGCCGGACCCCTGCCCGCGCGCCCCCGGGTGCTCGACCTGGGCTGCGGCCCCGGCCGCTCCGCCCTGCTGCTCGCGGCCGAGGAGGGAGCGCGGGTCACGGCGGTCGATCTGCACCAGCCGTTCCTGGACGAACTGCGCCGGGCCGCCGACGCCCGCGGGCTCGGCGACGCGGTGCGCACCGTCCGCGCGGACATGGCGGAGCTCCCCTTCCCGGACGGGTCGTTCGACCTCGTCTGGGCGGAGGGCTCCGCGTACCTCATCGGTCTCGACACCGCGCTCGCCTCGTGGCGGCGGCTGCTCGCGCCGGGCGGCTCGCTGGTGGTGACGGAGTGCGAGTGGACCACCGGTGCCCCGTCGGACGCCGCCCGGGAGTTCTGGGAGCCGGCGGCGCTGCGCACCACGGCGCGCAACTGCGCCGCCGTCTCCGCCGCCGGCTGGACCGTGCGGCTGGTGCACCGGCTGCCGGAGGGCGACTGGGAGGAGTACTACGGTCCGCTCGCCGCACGCGCCGACGCGGCGGACACCGCACTGCCCGGCATGGCGGAGGCGGTCGCGGCCGCACGGGCCGAGATCGCCGTGCGGCAGGCGCACGGCGCCGAGTACGGGTACACCGGCTACGTCTGCGCCCCGGCCGACCCCCGCTGGCGCACCCGCCCCGAGACGGAGGCGGACACCGACGCCGTCCGCGAGGTGGTCACCGCGGCCTTCCCCACCCCGGACGAGGCCCTGCTGGTGGACGCGCTGCGACGGGACCCCGCGGCCTGGCTGCCCGGACTGTCGTACGTGGCCGAGGCCGCGGACGGCACCGTGGCCGCGCACGCGCTGCTGACCAGGTGCCAAGTCGGGGACGCCCCCGCACTCGCCCTGGCGCCGGTCGCGACGGCGCCCCGCTTCCAGCGGACGGGTGCGGGACGGGCCGTCGTCCGGGCGGTGCTGGACGCGGCGCGGGCGCGCGGCGAAGCGCTCGTGGTGGTGCTCGGCCACCCCGAGTACTACCCGGAGTTCAGCTTCGAACGCGCCTCCGCATACGGAATCAAGCCGACCTTCGACGTGCCGGACGACGCGATGATGGCGCTCGTGCTGGACGGCTCGGGCGCCCCCGGGGCAGGAACGATCCGGTATCCGGCGGCTTTCGGCGTCTGAGGCCGCTCCGGACGCTCCCGGGCGGCCCGCCCGCCGTGTCGCGCGGGCCTGGCCGGGCGGACATGCCCGGCAGCCGAAGTGCGGAGAAGGCCCGTCTTTGCGGCAGACTGGGCCGGGCTCCCCCGGGCCGAGGACCGAAGCGAAGGATGGTTATGCCGATCACATCAGCCGCCGAGGCGAACAGTTCGCCGAACGGCACCGCACCAGCGATTCTGCTCGAACTCGTCGACGAGCAGGGCAACACGATCGGCACCGCGGAGAAGCTCGCCGCCCACCAGGCGCCGGGACAACTGCACCGGGCGTTCTCCGTGTTCCTCTTCGACGAGCAGGGACGGCTGCTGCTCCAGCGCCGCGCGCTGGGCAAGTACCACTCCCCCGGCGTCTGGTCGAACACCTGCTGCGGCCACCCGTACCCGGGTGAGGCGCCGTTCACGGCCGCGGCCCGCCGCACCTTCGAGGAGCTGGGCATCTCTCCCTCGCTGCTCGCCGAGGCGGGGACGGTGCGCTACAACCACCCGGACCCGGCGTCGGGTCTGGTGGAGCAGGAGTTCAACCACCTGTTCGTGGGGATGGCGCAGGCGGCCCTGCGGCCCGATCCGGAGGAGGTCGGCGAGACGGTGTTCGTGACACCGGACGAGCTGACGGACCTGCACGGCCGGGCGCCGTTCTCGGCGTGGTTCATGACGGTGCTGGACGCCGCCCGTCCGGCGGTCAGGGAACTGACCGGCGCCTCCGGCGGCTGGTGAGCCCTGCTGCGGTGACCGCGGCCTCGCGCCTTGCGCGGGGCCGCAGGCGTGTGCGGGGGCTTGGGCGTGTGCGGGGGCGGGGGCGTGTGCGGGGGGGGCGGTGCCGGCGTGCGGGCGCGCGCCGGGGCGCACGGGCGGGCGGCGTGTGAGGCGCCGCGATCGGCCGACGCGGGCACGGCGGTGCGGGCATGGCGGTGCGGGCACGGGCCCCGAGGGGCGTGGCGGGGTGCGGCGAGCGCCGCTCAGATGGGAGTCGGGTCCGTGTACAGGACCGCCTCGGGCCGCAGAGCGGGGGCGAGGGGCAGCTCGGCCCAGATGACCTTGCCGCCGCTCGCGGTCTGTTCGACGTCGCACACCCCGCCCGCCTCGCGCGTGACCTCCCGCACGAGCAGCAGGCCGCGGCCGCCGGTCTGTGCCGAGTCGGTCTCCAGCGCCTTGGGGCGGTAGGGGTGGTTGTCCTCGACCGACACCCGGACCCAGCGCTCCCCGATCGCCACCTCGACCGCGACCTCGGGCGACAGCAGTGCGGCGTGCCGTACGGCGTTGGTGACGAGTTCCGAGACGATCAGCATCAGTCCCTGGACGGTGTCGTCGGAGACCGGTACGCCCTGGCGGTCGAGGAGGTCGCGTACCGCACGCCTGGCCTGCGGTACGGACACGTCGACCGCCGGGGCGGTGAATCTCCAGACTCCCTCGTACGACAGCGGCCCGGCCGGCACGCTCCCGCGGCTCTCCATAGTCTCACCCTCGGTTCATTCCGACTGACCCTGGGTCATCAGTGTTGGGAGTCCGCCGGTTCGGCCTGTGGAGCTGATCGGAACCGACCATCTTTGCGCGACATTCGATGCATTACGCACGAGTGCGTTGGTTCCGTGACTGTTCGACACCTGTTTATGCTCACTTCGCCAGGCCGATCGTTTCAGCACTTTTTCCGGCATCCGGGACGTGCCGCAGGGGCCCGCCGACCTCCCGAGCACCCGCCGCGACCGGCGCCGGGGCACCCCGGATAGCATCCGCCGCATGGAGCCGCCCGAGTCCCCGCAGCCGCACCTCGCGCACACCGTCGCGGACGGGGTCGCCACCGTCGTCATCAGCAACCCGGCCAAGCGCAACGCGATGACCGCCGGGATGTGGCGCGCCCTCCCGGAGATCCTCCCGGCCCTCGCCGCCGACCCCGCGGTGCACTGCCTGGTCCTGACCGGTGACGGCGGCACGTTCTGCGCGGGGGCGGACATCGGCTCGCTGCGCGGACCCGAGGAGGACCCCGCGGCCCTCGCGCTCGACGCCGAGGCGGAGCTCGCCGCGTTCCCGAAGCCGACGCTCGCGGTGGTACGGGGCTTCTGCGTCGGCGGCGGCGCACAGCTGGCCGCCGCCTGCGATCTGCGCTTCGCCGCGGACGACGCGCGCTTTGGCGTGACCCCGTCGAAGCTCGGCATCGTCTACCCGGCCGTGTCCACCCGAAGGCTCGCCTCGCTGGTGGGGCCGTCGACCGCCAAGTACCTGCTCTTCTCGGGCGAGTTGATCGACGCGGAACGGGCACTGCGCACCGGCCTGGTGGACGAGGTGCTGCCGCCGGACGAACTGGGCCGCAGAGCGGCGGAGTTCACGCGGATCCTCGCTTCGCGCTCGCAGCTGACGCAGTGCGCCGCCAAGGAGTTCCTCGCCGGACGCGACGACCGGGAGGCGTACTGGCGGGCGGAGGCGTACGCCGGCGGCGAGACCGCCGAGGGCGTCGCGGCGTTCCTGGAACGCCGCGAGCCCCGCTTCCGCTGGACCCCGGGGCCGGGGAGCGGCGGACCGGCCTGACGGCACGGCCGGCACGGGTGCCGCACCCGGTGCGGGCCCGTGTGACGGCCCTTGGGCGGCTGCGCGGGGCCGGCGGGAGAGCGCGGGCCGCTCGGCGCGGCCGTCCGGGCCGGCAGGGCCCGCAGGACGCCCCGGACCCCGGCGGGCCGGCTACGTCAGGATGAAGCGGCTGCGGGTGCGGAACTCCTCGACCAGGTGGGCGGGCGCCTTCCCGGGCGCTCCCGCGTCGTAGGGCGGCTGGGGGTCGTACTCGGTCAGGAGCTGCACGGCGCGGGCGTGGTCGTCGCCGGCGATCCTGCCGACCAGCGTCAGTCCCATGTCGATGCCGGAGGAGACCCCGGCCGCGGTGACGTACTTCCCGTCCGTGACCACCCGGCGGCCGGTGGGGCGCGCGCCGAGCGAGGCGAGGACGTCGAGGGCCAGCCAGTGCGAGGTCGCCTCCCGGCCCTTCAGCAGCCCCGCCGCGCCGAGCAGCAGAGAGCCGGTGCACACCGACGTCGTCCAGGTGGTCGTCGCGTCGGCCGCGCGCAGCCAGCCGAGCAGCGCCTCGTCGTCCATGCGCGCGTGCTGCCCGGGGCCGCCGGGGACGACCACCACGTCGGGACGGCGCACGGCGTCGAAGGACGCGGTGGCGACGAGCGAGAGGTCGCCGCGGTCGTTCGTGACCGGGCCGGCCCGGTCGGCGACGAGGACGACCTCGCTGCCGGGCAGCCGGCACAGCATCTCGTAGGGGCCGACGGCGTCGAGAGCGGTGAAGCGGTCGAAGAGCGGTATGGCGATCTGCACGATGGTTCCCTTCGGCGGGTGGCTTCGGGCGGGGTGCGGGACGGCAGGTGGGATCAGGCGGGGTGCGGGGCGGGGCGGAAGCGGCGGCGATACTCGGCGGGGGCCACCCCGAGGGCCCGGACGAAGGCGCGGCGCATGGCCTCCGGGGTGCCGTAGCCGCAGGCGCGGGCGACCTGCACGACGGGGTCGGCGGTGTCCTCCAGGAGCCGGCGGGCGTGTTCGAGCCGTACGCGTTCGACGTAGCGGCCCGGCGTCGTGCCCGTCTCGGCCTGGAAGGCGCGGGCGAAGTGCCGGGGCGACAGGGCGGCGCGTGCGGCCAGCGCCTCGACGGACAGGTCGGCAGCGGGGTGTTCGGTGACCCAGTGCTGGACCTCGCGCAGCGGGTCGCGGCGGGCGGTCTGGACGGCGAGCTGGGCGCTGAACTGCGCCTGGTTGCCGGGGCGGCGCAAGAAGACGACCAGATGGCGGGCGACGGTCAGGGCCACCTCCCGCCCGAGGTCCTCCTCCACCAGGGCCAGGGCCAGATCGATACCGGCCGTGACGCCCGCCGAGGTGGAGATCCGGCCGTCGCGCACGTAGATCGGGTCGGGGTCGACGGCGACCCGGGGGTACTCCCGGGCGAAGTGTTCGCAGACGGACCAGTGGGTGGTCGCCCGGTGGCCGTCCAGCAGTCCGGCCCCGGCGAGCAGCAGCGCGCCCGTGCAGACCGAGACCAGGCGTTCGACGCCGGGCCCGTGCTCGCGCAGCCAGTCGAGGACCCGGGCGTCGGGCTCGCGGGTGCCCTGCCCGCCGGGGACGACCAGGGTGTGCGGGCGGGGCGCGTCGGCGAGGTCGACGTCGGGCACCACGGTGAGGCCGCTGGAGGTGCGGACCGGAGCGCCGCCGGGGGCGGCGGTGCGCACGGTGTACGCCCCGGGGTCGCCCGCGGCCCGCGCCGCTCCGGTGAAGACCTCCAGCGGGCCCGTGACGTCGAGGCTCTGCACGCCGTCGAAGAGGACGACGAGAACGTTTCGCTCCGGCATGCCGTCATCCTCCGGCCGCCGCCGGATGGCTGCAATGACGAGATTCCCACCTTTCCTGCCATCGCGCTTCGGACCGCGTGCCTGCCTGTACCCACGTACCAACCAGTCGGTAACGTGCCCCCATGAGCTCTCTCCCCCCGCGCGCCGGACGACGCTGCCACAACGCCCTCAACCCGATGCACTCCACGGTCTGGTTCTCCCCCGACCTGGGGTCCGAACTGGGCGCCCTCGGTCTCGACGACCCCCGTGCCGCCTACTTCGCCGCGCGCTCCGCGGCGATGGGAGCCGTCGGGGCGGGCGCCGTCTCCGCCACCTTCTACAACTTCAACCCCGAGCTGGTCGCCCGGCACGTCCCCGCCGTCTGGGAGACCGCGACGCCCGACGCGGTCCTCGGCGCACGGCTGCGTGCCGCCGACGCCACCCTGCGCCGGCTGCTCGGCGACGAGGCCGTCGCCTCCCCGGAGCTCGCCGAGGCCGCCGGGCTCGCCCTGCGCGCCGCCGAGGCGTGCACCCCGCAGGCCAAGCCGCTGTACGCCGCCCACGCCGAGCTGCCCGTGCCCGACGCCCCGCACCTCGCGTACTGGCACGCGGCGACCCTGCTGCGCGAGCACCGCGGCGACGCCCACATCGCGGCGCTGCTGCACGCCGGGCTGGACCCGCTGGAGGCCCTGGTGAGCCACACCGCCACCGGCAAGGGCATGGCCGTCCGGTGGATCCTGTCGACCCGGGGCTGGCGGCGCACGGACTGGGAGGCCGCCCAGGAGCGGCTGCGCTCGCGCGGTCTGCTCGACGCGGAGGGCGCGCTGACCGACGCCGGCACGGCGCTGCGCGCCGAGGTCGAGGAGCACACGGACCGCATGGACCTCGCCCCGTACGAGCACCTGGGCGCGGACGCGGTCGCCCGGCTCACGGAGCTGGGCCGCGGGTTCCTGATGACGGTGTTCGCTGCGGGGGCGTTCCCCGCCGAGGCCACCGGCTGAGCACGCCGAACCGGCGGGCGGTGCGGGCGGTTCGCTCGGGGCGGGACGGCGGACGGCGGGACGGCGGGGCGGCGGTCCCGGGGCCGGGCATCCTGCCGGGCCGGATGTTTGGCCGCGGCCTGAGGGGCAATCCGCACCACCACGAACGATTCCGGCACTGGAGGTAGGACATGTTCCGCGCCATCGCAGACGCGCTGCGCACCGTCGGCTCGGCCCTGGCCACGGTGGTGACGCTGCCGTTCCGGCTGCTCGCCAGGCTGTTCGGCGGTGCGTCCGGCTCAGGGCGCGCCCGCCGGGCGTGACCGTCCCCGGCAGCGCACGCAGGCCCCGGCCGCCCCAGCGGACCGGGGCCGCGCCGCGTCCGGGGCCCGGCGGCCCGCGGACGGAGAGGACATGCCAGGGGGCCTCACGCGACACGGCGACCGCCCACCCGGCAGAATGCAGGCTCAAGCACAGCCAGCACGAGAAGGCGAGTCGGGGAACGTGACGACGTCCATCGAAGGCAGGATCGCCGAGGAACTCGGCGCACGGGAGCGGCAGGTCAGGGCGGCCGTCGAGCTGCTGGACGGCGGCTCGACCGTGCCGTTCATCGCGCGCTACCGCAAGGAAGCGACCGAGATGCTCGACGACGCGCAGCTGCGGACCCTGGAGGAGCGGCTGCGCTACCTGCGGGAGCTGGAGGAGCGCCGCGCGTCGGTCCTGGAGTCCGTGCGCGAGCAGGGGAAGCTGACCGACGCGCTGGAGGCGCAGATCCGGGCGGCGGACACCAAGGCCCGTCTGGAGGACATCTACCTGCCGTTCAAGCCCAAGCGGCGCACCAAGGCGCAGATCGCGCGGGAGGCCGGACTCGAACCGCTGGCCGACGGGCTGCTCGGCGACCCGTCGGTGGACCCGCTCGCCGCCGCGGCCGCCTTCGTCGACGCGGACCGCGGTGTGGCCGATCCCGCGGCGGCACTGGACGGCGCGCGGGCGATCCTGACGGAGCGCTTCTCCGAGGACGCGGACCTGATCGGCGAGTTGCGCGAGCGCATGTGGACCCGGGGGCGGCTGACCGCCAGGGTCCGGGACGGCAAGGAGGAGGCGGGCGCGAAGTTCGCCGACTACTTCGACTTCTCCGAGGGGTTCACCGAGCTTCCCTCGCACCGGGTCCTCGCCATGCTCAGGGGCGAGAAGGAGGACGCTCTCGACCTGGTGCTGGAGCCCGAGGAGGCCGTCGAGGGCCCGTCCTCGTACGAGGGCTCCATCGCGGCCCGCTTCGGTGTGGCCCAGCGCGGGCGCCCGGGTGACAAGTGGCTCGGCGACACGGTCCGCTGGGCATGGCGGACCCGCATCCTCGTCCACCTCGGGATCGACCTGCGGCTGCGGCTGCGCGCCGCCGCGGAGGACGAGGCGGTCCGCGTCTTCGCGGCGAACCTGCGCGACCTGCTGCTCGCCGCCCCGGCCGGCACCCGTGCCACGCTGGGGCTCGACCCCGGCTTCCGCACCGGTGTGAAGGTGGCCGTCGTCGACGCCACCGGCAAGGTCGTGGCGACCGACGTCATCCACCCCCACGTCCCGGCGAACCGCTGGGACGAGTCCCTGGCCAAGCTGGCGCGGCTGGCGCGGGAGCACGCGGTCGAGCTGGTCGCCATCGGCAACGGCACCGCCTCCCGTGAGACGGACAAGCTGGCGGGCGACCTGATCGCCCGGCACCCGGAGCTGAAGCTCACCAAGGTCATGGTGTCGGAGGCGGGCGCCTCGGTGTACTCGGCGTCCGCGTTCGCCTCGCAGGAGCTGCCCGGTCTCGACGTCTCGCTGCGCGGGGCGGTGTCCATCGCCCGCCGTCTGCAGGACCCGCTGGCCGAGCTGGTGAAGATCGACCCCAAGTCGATCGGCGTCGGCCAGTACCAGCACGACCTGTCCGAGGTGAAGCTCTCCCGCTCGCTCGACGCGGTGGTCGAGGACTGCGTGAACGGTGTCGGCGTCGACGTCAACACCGCCTCCGCACCGCTGCTGTCCAGGGTCTCGGGCATCAGCGGCGGGCTCGCCGACAACATCGTCGCCCACCGCGACGCCAACGGCCCCTTCCGTTCCCGCAAGGCGCTGAAGGACGTGGCCAGGCTCGGGCCCAAGGCGTACGAGCAGTGCGCCGGCTTCCTGCGGATCCGCGGCGGCGACGACCCGCTGGACTCCTCCAGCGTGCACCCGGAGGCGTATCCCGTGGTGCGGCGCATGGTGAAGCAGGGCGGCGGCGAGGTCGCCGCGCTGATCGGCAACACCTCGGTGCTGCGCTCGCTGCGCCCCGCGGACTTCGTGGACGACACCTTCGGGCTGCCGACCGTCACCGACATCCTGCGCGAGCTGGAGAAGCCGGGCCGCGACCCGCGGCCCGCGTTCCGGACCGCGACCTTCAAGGAGGGCGTGGAGAAGATCGGCGACCTCGCCCCGGGGATGGTCCTGGAGGGCGTCGTGACCAACGTGGCCGCCTTCGGCGCGTTCGTGGACGTCGGCGTCCACCAGGACGGCCTGGTGCACGTGTCGGCGATGTCGAAGAACTTCGTCAAGGACCCGCGGGACGTGGTCAAGCCGGGCGACGTGGTGCGGGTGAAGGTGCAGGAGGTCGACATCCCGCGCAAGCGGATCTCGCTCACCCTGCGCCTCGACGACGAGGCCGCGGCCCCCTCGTCCGCCGGGCAGGGCGGGCCCCGCCGCGAGCGGGGCGGCAGGCCCCCTCAGCAGCGGCAGGGCGGCGGCAGCGGCCGGGAACGGCGCGGCGGCGGAGGCGGCAACGGCGGCCGCCCGGCCCCGGCACCCGCGAACAGCGCGATGGCGGACGCCCTGCGCAAGGCGGGCCTGCTCGACCCGGGCGGCCGGGGCGACAAGCGGCGCGGCTGAGCCGTGGCCCCGGGGGGCGGGACGGCCCGCCCCCCGGGCCACCCGCCGCCATGCGGTCGGCACGGACGGCGTGACGGACCGGTGGACGCCGTGTCGGTGGCCCGTGCCACAGTGGGGACCCATCGGGAACGGACAGGGGGCCGGGACGTGCTGCCGGACATCACGGGACGCGACGAGTACGCCGCGCTGATCGTCAGAACCGCGTACGACGACGAACAGTCGTGGCTGGCCCTCCTGGACGAACTGGGGCGGCCCCGGGGCGACGGGGGAGAGTCCGAGGCGCTCGTCCATGTCGTGGACGACCCCGTGTGGGCCGGTGCCGCGCCCGCCGATGTCCTCGCCGCGGCGCGCCGGGACGAGGACCTGGCCGTGGTGTTCCTGGCCGACGCCACCGCGCTGCGCTCGGCCCCCCACGCGCTGCTCGCCCTGGACGTCGGGTACGAGGACGAGGTCCTCGATCCCGAGTACTACCGGGAACTGATCGAGTCGCCTCCCGCCCGCGAGTTCAGGACGGTCCCCGCCGCCGTCCACGACGTGCACGCGAACCTCCAGCTCGCGAACGTGGGCTTCGACGAGTTCGCCAAGGAGGCGGCCGCGCATCCCGATCGGGTCCTGCGGTCCTTCTGAGCGGGCAGCGCTCTCCCGCGGGCCGGGCGCCCGCCGGGCCTACCGGTGCTCGACGGCCCTGCCGCCGCTCACCTCGATGCGCCGGGTGGTGTGCACGGCTTCGAGCATCCGGCGGTCGTGGGTGACCAGGAGCAGGGTTCCGGTGTAGGAGGCGAGGGCCGACTCCAGCTGCTCGATGGCCGGCAGGTCGAGGTGGTTGGTGGGCTCGTCGAGCACCAGGAGGTTGACCCCGCGGCCCTGGAGCAGGGCGAGCGCCGCGCGGGTGCGCTCGCCCGGGGAGAGGGTGGTCGCCGGTCGCAGCACATGGCCGGCCTTGAGGCCGAACTTGGCGAGCAGGGTGCGCACCTCGGCGGGCTCGGTGTCGGGGACCGCCGCGCAGAAGGCCTCCAGCAGCGATTCGGTGCCGAAGAACAGCCGGCGTGCCTGGTCCACCTCGCCGACGACGACTCCGGAGCCGAGCGAGGCGTGTCCGGCGTCCAGCGGGAGGCGGCCGAGGAGGGCCGCGAGGAGCGTGGACTTGCCGGCGCCGTTGGGTCCGGTGACGGCCACCCGGTCCGCCCAGTCGATCTGCAGCGACACCGGGCCGAAGCGGAAGTCCCCGCGTACGGCCTCGGCCTCGCGCAGGGTGGCGACCACCGCGCCGGAGCGGGGCGCGGCGGCGATCTCCATGCGCAGCTCCCACTCCTTGCGGGGCTCCTCGACGGTGTCGAGGCGTTCGATCATGCGCTGGGTCTGGCGGGCCTTGGCGGCCTGCTTCTCGCTGGACTCGCTGCGGAACTTGCGGCCGATCTTGTCGTTGTCGCTCGCCTTGCGCCGGGCGTTGCGCACGCCCTTGTCCATCCAGGAGCGCTGCATCTGGGCGCGGCCCTCCAGGGCGGCCTTCTTGTCGGCGTACTCCTCGTACTCCTCGCGGGCGTGCCGGCGGGCGGTCTCGCGTTCCTCCAGGTAGGCGGTGTAGCCGCCGCCGTAGAGGGTGATCTCCTGCTGGGCGAGGTCGAGTTCGAGGACCTTGGTGACGGTTCGGGTGAGGAACTCGCGGTCGTGGCTGACGACGACGGTGCCGGCCCGCAGTCCGCGCACGAAGGACTCCAGGCGCTCCAGACCGTCGAGGTCGAGATCGTTGGTGGGCTCGTCGAGGAGGAAGACGTCGTAGCGGGACAGCAGCAGCGAGGCGAGACCGGCGCGGGCGGCCTGGCCGCCGGACAGGGACGTCATGGGCGCGTCGAGGCCGACGCCGAGGCCGAGGCCGCCGGCGATCTCCTCGGCGCGTTCGTCGAGGTCGGCGCCGCCGAGGCCGAGCCAGCGCTCCAGGCCCGCGGCGTAGGCGTCGTCGGCTCCGGGGGTGCCCTCGACGAGGCCCTGGGCGGCCGCGTCCATGGCCTCCTGGGCCGCGGCGACGCCGGTGCGGCGGGCGAGGAAGGCGCGCACGGTCTCGTCCGGCCGGCGTTCGGGCTCCTGCGGCAGGTGTCCGACGGCGGCCGTCGGCGGGGAGAGCCTCAGCTCGCCCTGCTCGGGCTTGTCGAGGCCGGCCAGCATGCGCAGGAGTGTGGACTTGCCCGCCCCGTTGACACCGACGAGGCCGATCACGTCGCCGGGGGCGACGACGAGGTCGAGCCCGGCGAAGAGGGTGCGGTCGCCGTGGCCGGCGGCGAGTTCCTTGGCGACGAGTGTGGCAGTCATCAGGGGGTGCAGTGTACCGAGCGGGGCTGCCGGAACGGCGCGACGGCCGGCCCCCTCGCAGGGGGGCCGGCCGTCGCCGGTGCTCTCGCGGGCTCAGCGCTTGACGGAGGTGGAGCCGGCGGGGCCGGTGTCCGTGTCCTCGCCGGTGCCGGGGCCGATCCGGATCTCGAAGTCGCCGTCGTAGTGCTCGTGGCCGGCGATCACGGCGGATTCCACGGCCTCGGTGCCGATCTCCCCGCGGACGATCAGCGGGTCGTGGCGCAGGTCGCGCATGAGGGCCACGCACATCCCGATCATCACCAGCACAAAGGGCGCGGCCACCAGGATGGTCAGATTCTGGAGCCCCGCCAGCGCGTCCCCCTTGCCGTTGCCGATGAGCAGCATGATCGCCGCGACGGCGCCGGTGACGACGCCCCAGAAGACGACCACGAGCTTCGCCGGTTCGAAGGTGCCGCGCTGGGACAGGGTGCCCATGACGATGGAGGCGGCATCCGCGCCGGAGACGAAGAAGATGCCGACGAGGACCATCACCAGGATGCTCATCACGGTGGCGATCGGGTACTCCTGGAGCACGGCGAAGAGCTGGCCCTCGGGCGTGGACTCGTCGGGCAGCCGGCCGTCGTCCTGGAGCGTCATCGCCGAGCCGCCGAAGATGGCGAACCAGAAGAGGCTGACGGTGCTCGGCACCAGGATGACGCCGCCGACGAACTGACGGATCGTCCGGCCCCGGCTGATGCGGGCGATGAACATGCCGACGAACGGCGTCCAGGAGATCCACCAGGCCCAGTAGAAGACCGTCCAGCTGCCCAGCCAGTCGGCGACGCCCTCGCCGCTGCTGGCCTCGGTGCGTCCCGCGAGCTGCGGCAGGTCGCCGAAGTAGGCGGCGATGGAGGTCGGCAGCAGGTCCAGGATGATGATGGTGGGGCCGGCGACGAAGACGAAGACGGCGAGCACCAGCGCCAGCACCATGTTGGTGTTGGACAGCCACTGGATGCCCTTCTCGACCCCGGAGACCGCGGAGGCGACGAACGCCAGGGTGAGGACGGCGATGATGGCGACGAGGAGGGCGGTGCTGACCGTGCTCATCCAGTCGAGTTCGGTGAAGCCGCTGCCGATCTGCAGGGCGCCGAGTCCGAGCGAGGCGGCCGAGCCGAAGAGCGTGGCGAGGATCGCCAGGATGTCGATCACCCGGCCGAAGGCGCCGTTGACGTTGCGTTCGCCGATGAGAGGGGTGAACACGGCGCTGATGGTCTGCCTGCGGCGGCGCCGGTAGGACGCGTAGGCGATGGCGAGTCCGACGACCGCGTAGATCGCCCAGGGGTGCAGCGTCCAGTGGAACAGGGTGGTGGCCATGGCGGTCTCCATGGCCTCGGCCGCGTCCTCGGGCGAGGTGCCCGGCGGCGGGGTGGTGAAGTGCGCCAGCGGCTCGCTGACGCCGAAGAACATCAGGCCGATGCCCATGCCGGCGCTGAACATCATCGCGATCCAGGACACGGTGCGGAACTCGGGTTCCTCGTTCTCCTGGCCCAGTCTGATCCGCCCGTACCGGCTGATGGCGAGCCAGAGCGCGAAGACGACGAAGCCCGAGGCAGCGAGCACGAAGGCCCATCCGCCGTTGTGGATCAGCCCGCTGAGCATGCTGTCCGACACGTCCTCGAGCGTGTCGGTGGCGAGTGCGCCCCACAGCACGAAGGCGATCGTGAGCGCAGCCGTCACGCCGAAGACCACGCGGTCGGTGCTCGGGCGGCCGCTCTCGTGGGGAGGCTCGGGGAGGTCCGCTGTCACCGACAGCTCTCCACGGCCTGCCCGTTCCTCTTCGTCCTGCGGCACTGGCGGCACCTTTCACGGGTGGTCTGGGAGAACCTTCTTTCGCCCACCGCTACCCCCTACCACAGGTTTAACCGCCGACCACGGCAACAGGCTGGGGCCGCCGTGCACTACCCGTCCGTCTTGTGCCGTACGGGTGCAGCCGGGACACTCGCCGGCCACCCGCCCCCGCGGGCGCACTCCCGGCGGCCGGCGCCCGCGGAGCACCCGGTGCGGCCCTCGCGCGCGGCCGCGGCGGCCGGGACGGAACACGGCATGCGTACGGTCGTACACTCCATGGTGTACGGTCGTACGCATGACGGACTACTTCGCCGGCGACCCCCGGACCAACCACGAGCGGATGCTCGCCGGAGACCACTACATCGCCGACGACCCCGACATCGCCCGCGAGGCGCAGCGCGCGGTACGGCTGGCCGCCGAGTACCAGGCCGCCTACGTCCGGGACGCCGAAGCCGCCCGGCCGATCCTGGAGGAGCTGCTCGGGGAACTCGGCGCGGGTGCGCACATCAGGCCGCCGCTGCACGTCGACTACGGGTCGCGGATCACCGTCGGCGAGGGCACGTTCGTGAACGTCAACCTCACCGCGCTCGACGTCGCCGCGATCACCATCGGCAGGGACTGCCAGATCGGGCCGAACGTCCAGCTGCTCACCCCCACCCACCCCCTGGAGCCGCAGCCCCGGCGCGACAAGCTGGAGGCCGCGCGGCCGATCACGATCGGCGACAACGTGTGGCTGGGCGGCGGCGCGATCGTGCTGCCGGGCGTGACCATCGGGGACAACAGCGTCATCGGCGCGGGCTCCGTGGTCACCCGGGACGTGCCGGCGAACGTGGTCGCGGTCGGCAACCCCGCCCGCGCGGTCCGCGAGTTGTAGTCCGTGGCGACGGGACGGGCGGACCCCGAGCGCCGCGAGCGGATCATCGGCGCGGCGCTGGACCTGATCGCGGAGGAGGGCGTCGCCGGCACCTCGCACCGCAAGGTGGCGGCCCGCGCCGGGGTGCCGCTGGGTTCGATGACGTACCACTTCGCGAGCATGGACGAGCTGCTGCGGGAGGCGTTCACCCGCTTCTCCGGCGAGGTCGTGGCGCTCTTCGAGGACCGGCTCGGCGCGGCGGCGACGCCCGACGAGGCGCGGGCGGCCGTCACGTCGCTCATCCGTGAACTGGGCGAGGGCGGGCAGCGCAACCTGGTGCTGACGCACGAGCTGTACACCCTGGCGGCACGCAGGCCCGCCTTCCGGGAGCTGACCCGCGCCTGGATGCGCAGCAGCCGGGTCGCGTTGGAGCGGCACTTCGACCCGGCGACGGCCCGCAGGCTCGACGCCCTGATCGAGGGCCTGTCCCTGCACCAGGCGCTCGACACGGAACCGCACGATCCGGCGCTGACCGCCGAGGCGGTCGCGCGGATCACCGCACCGGGCGGGAGCTGACCGCTTCCGCCCGCCCGGACCGCCCGGCCGGCGCTCCACCTGACAGGGGCGCCGGCCGGGCACCTCCGGCCCGACGGCCCGATGGCCCGACGGCCCGACGGCAGGACGGCACCGGGCGCACCCCGGTCCCCGCCCAGCCGGGCCCGGGCGCACGACGCCGGTCCCCCACCCCCGCTGGGAGCGCTCTCAGGCGGTCCCGCGTGCCGGATATCCTTGCCGGGGACCGACCGTCCCGCCGACCGGAAGTGCCCAGACGAGGAGCGCCCGCTGTGCCCGAGCCCATCACGGGGCCCCGCCCCACGCTGGAAGCCGTCGCCGCCCGCGCCGGCGTCTCCCGGGCCACGGCGTCCCGCGTCGTGAACGGGGGCGCGGGTGTGCGGGCCCCGCTGGTCGACAAGGTCCGCAGGGCGGTCGAGGAGCTGGGGTACGTGCCCAACCACGCGGCCAGGTCCCTGGTGACCCGGCGCAACGGGGCGGTCGCGGTGATCATCGCGGAGCCGGAGTTCCGGATCTTCTCGGACCCGTTCTTCGAGCAGCAGGTGCGCGGGATCAGCCGCGAGCTGACCGCCCACGACTCCCAGCTCGTCCTGCTGTGGGTGGAGGGCCCCGGCGACCACGACCGGATCGCCCGCTATCTGGGCGGCGGCCATGTGGACGGGGCGCTGGCGTTCTCGCTCCACAACGACGACGAGCTGCCCGCGCTGATCGACCGGTCGAGGATCCCGACCGTGTTCGGCGGGCGTTCGCGGGCGGGCAAGGACCTCGCGGTGCCGTACGTCGACTGCGACAACCGCGGCGGCGCCCGTGAGGCGGTGCGCCACCTCGTCTCCCTCGGCCGGCGGCACATCGCGCACATCGCGGGGCCGGACGACCTGATGGCGGCGCTGGACCGGGTCGACGGCTACCACGACGTACTGATCGACGCGGACCCCGCGCTGACGGCTCAGGGCGACTTCACCGAGGAGAGCGGCGCCCGGGCGATGCACGAGCTGCTGGAGCGGCGCCCGGACCTCGACGGGGTCTTCGTCTCCAACGACCTGATGGCCGCGGGCGCGCTGCGCGTCCTCGCGGAGCGGGGCGTGCGGGTCCCCGAGGACGTCGCGGTGGTCGGCTTCGACGACATGGCGTCGGTGGTCAGGTCGACCGTGCCGGCGCTGACCACGGTCCACCAGGACATCGAGGGCATGGGCCGACTGATGGTGAAGCTGCTGATGCGGCTGCTCGACGAATCGGGCGGGCCCGCCCCGGCCTCCGTCATCACCCCCACCGCACTGGTACGGCGGGCATCGGCCTGATGCCCGATGCCCGCCGCTCTCCCTGTGGGGGGACTGTGGTGGTCGCCGCCGCTCAGCTGTAGGGGATCACCAGGACCGAGCGGTCGGTGCCGGTCTGGAGCTTCGCGGACGCGTTGCCGATGGCGCTCCACACCTCCAGGCGGACGGTGCCGCCCCGCAGGTCGCCCTGCGTTCCGGTGGCCGACTTCAGGCCGCGGGACTGGGCGTACTCCTCCCAGCCGTTCACGGGGTCGGTGGCGAAGTAGTGGTACGTCTCCGTCCTGTCGAAGGTGCCGTCACCGGTGAGGTCGTAGCTGATCCGGGCCTGCTGGCCGAGGCCGACCGCGGTGCCCGCGTCCACCTGGAGCCGGAAGGACGTGGACGCGCCCTGCGCCAGGGTGCCGTTGACGCCGCGGATGGTGTACACGAGCGGCTGGTACGGGGTGCCGTCGCGGTTGACGCCTCCCGCGGAGGGGATGGTGTCGCTGCCGGCGGTGCCGCCCGACGCGGTGGTCAGGGTGCCGCCGGAGCGGAGCTGGAAGGTGTTGCCGGTCGGCGGGTCGGGGTCGGGGTCGGGGTCCGTGCTGCCGCTGCCGGTCCCGGTGGCGGTCGAACGGGCCGGCACGGAGAGGGTCTTGCCGTCGGAGAAGGTCACGGTCCGGGCGGTGGAGCCGTGGTTGTGGGCGGCGTAGGTGCGCACGGTGCCCTTGGTGAAGACCGCCGAGGTGGGGATGTCGCCCGTGACGGTGGCGTCGGGGGCGCCGAGCGCGTCGAGGGTGGTGATCCAGTGGTAGGTGTGCGCCTTGGACTCGCCGGCCTCGGGGGTGTACGAGGCGTTGCCCGCGTCCCACTTGGACTTCGCGGCCGCGGGGTCGGCGAAGGACTGGAACTCCCAGAGGATGTCGCGCCATTCGACGGCGGGGCCGCCGTTCTCGCGCTCCATCTCGGCGAGGTTGCGGCGGATCGCCGCCTTCTCGCCGCCGAGGTGGAGCGAACCGCCGGTCACCGGGAGGACGTTGATGCCGTGGATCTCCTCGGGGTTGGCGGTCCACCACGTGGAGTAGGCGCCGCCGCTGCCCCAGACCATGCCGACCGTGTCGTGGCCGAAGGAGCCGGGGAAGACCTGCTCGTCGGCGTCGAACCAGTACTGGGCGATCGCCTCGGACTCGGTGGTGAGCAGGTAGCTGCCGAGGTCGCGCAGACCGCTGTCACCGGTGGCCGAGCCCCAGAGCACCAGGGCGGCGCTGAGGTTGGTGGACTCGGACGAGGACTCCTGGTTGTTGCCGGCGGCGAAGCCCTGGTGGCCCGAGGCCCAGCTGTGGCCGGCGTAGACGTCGAAGCCGCGCAGGAAGGGGTAGGCGCTGTCGGTGCGGGAGGCGTTGGCGGTGTCCCGGATCAGCGTCTTCACCATGCCGCCCCAGGCGGAGTCGGCAGCCCAGCCCTGGTCGTACTGGGCGACGATCGCCGCCGCGTAGACGTAGTAGCTGTAGTGGAAGTGGTGGTCGTTGAGCTCGGTGTCGCTGCCGTAGGAGGCCGGGTAGCCGGTGAGGGTCTTCCAGACCTTGTCGTAGGAGAACTCGTTGGCGCCCCCGGCCGTGAACCACTCCTGGAGGCGGCCCTTGATGAGCCCGATCAGCTTGTCGCGGATCGCGCCCTCGCCGATCTGGTCGGCGAGCGGCACCAGCTGGGCGAGCTTGCCGAGCGCCTTGCCCGTCCAGTAGGTGTCGACCGCGCCGGAGAACGGGTCGGAGGAGTTGGCGACCTCGTTCAGGTAGCCCCGCAGCCGGGCCGTGTCGACCGCGTTCGTCCTCGGCAGGCCGGGCAGCACGGCGGACGCCTTCTGCGCGGTGCTGAAGGAGGCCGACTCGCGGACCTTCATGGTGCCGCGCGGCGAGACGTAGGTGTACCCGGTCAGCGCGTCGGTGGTGTTGAGCCACTGGTGGCGGTAGAGGGCCTGGAGGGTGCCGCGCTCGGTGCCCTCCTTGGCCTCGGTGGTGAGGCTGTAGGTGGCGCGCACGGTGCCGCCGCCGCTGCTCCAGTTCACGGTGGACCCGGTGACGAAGCTGAACGCGTACTTGCGGTACGTGGCCAGCGCGTCGGTGGAGGGGAGCACGGCGACGGAGAAGTAGTCCTTGCCGCCGAGGCCGGCGGTGACGGTGGAGCCGGAGACGTTCCAGTCGCTGCCGGTGGGCGCGAAGAGGGCGTAGTGGTGGCCGCCGACGGTGATGCCGAGGACGTTGCCCTGGTCGGCGAAGACCGCGGGGGCCGACGCGGTGGTGATCTGGGCGTTGCCGCCGGAGCCCTTGGCGTACACGAACGGCATGCCGTGGCCGATGGTGGTGCGCAGGGTGCGGGTGCCGTCGGACCAGTAGGGCGTGACGGTCCAGTCGGACCAGGCGTCGGCCTTGGTGTCGGGCGAGTTGAGGCCGGTCAGGCCCAGGGTGAGGTCCCGCTTGTGGGCGTACTCGTACTGGCGGCCGTCGCCCACGACGGCGGGGCTCGTGGGGTAGCCGATCTCCAGTCCGCCGGAGACGGCCTGGTAGGTGAGCGGGTGGCCGTACATCGGGGTGGAGTACGGGTTGTCGCCGTAGCGCTGGAAGGCGAGTGAGGACCACCAGTCGTTGGTGGGCACCGGCTTGCCCGCGGCGGCGGCGGTGACCTTGGGGGTCACGGGTGCGCCGGTGTTGGTGGTGGGGCCGGACGTGCCGGCGGGCCGGGTGTCGGAGTAGCTGCCGGAGCCGACGGGGACGGTGGCGGCGGCGGCCGGGACCGCGGCCGGGCCGAGTCCTACGGCGGCCAGGGCGGTGGCCAGGACCAGCACGGCGGCCGGTCTGTTGCGGGGGGCTGGCATGAAGGGCACCTCGTGTCGTCACGACGGGAATGGGGTGTCTCAGCACGGGCCGAGAGCGTTTCGAGAGCGCTCTCAGATGGCCGGAAACGTAAAACTCCTGAAACGTGGGTGTCAATAGATGGGACACAGAAGGGATTTGGCCCCGAGTCCAACCCGTTATGTCTTCGAGTCTTGACGGATTGTGCACGGGACGGGCACGCTCCAGTCGCATGTTTGAGAGCGCTCTCAGGCTCTCGCTCCACCCCGAAGCCAAGGGAGGCTTCCCATGCCCATCGCCCGAGCCGCCAAGAGGGCCACCGTCCGCCTGGGGGCGGTCGTGCTCGCCGGGGCCCTGCTCGCCGCCTGCGGAGGTTCGTCGGACGACGCCTCCGACAGCGCGGGCGGAAAGGTCACGCTCACCGTCGACCTCTTCGGATCCTTCGGCTACAAGGAGGCCGGGCTCTACGCGGAGTACCAGAAGCTCCACCCGGAGATCACGATCAAGCAGACCGACACCCAGGACGAGGCCGACTACTGGAAGTCGCTCCAGACCCGCCTCGCCGGCGGCGGCGGGCTCGCCGACGTCCAGGGCATCGAGGTCGGCCGGATCGCCTCCGTGACCCAGCAGCAGGCGGACAAGTTCGAGGACCTGAACAAGTACGGCGCCGAGAAGCTCAAGGGCCAGTTCGCCGACGCCAAGTGGGCGGCGGCCACCGGCAGGAACGGCGAGGTCCTCGGCCTCGGCACGGACGTCGGCCCCGAGGCGATGTGCTACCGCACCGACCTGTTCGAGCAGGCCGGGCTCCCCACCGACCGCGAGGAACTCGCGCAGAAGTGGTCCACCTGGGACGGCTACCTGGAGCTGGGCAAGCAGTACAAGGCCAAGGCCCCTGCCAAGAGCACCTGGCTGGACAGCGTCGGCAGCCTCTACTCGATCATGATCGGGCAGGAGAAGGAGCGCTACTACGACGCCTCCGGCGAGCTGATCTGGGAGACCAACCCGGCGCTGAAGACCGCCTGGGACACCTCCGTCGAGGCGGCCGAGAGCGACCTGAGCGCCAAGCTCGACCAGTGGTCGCCGCAGTGGAACCAGGCCTTCTCCGCCGGTTCCTTCGCCACCATCCCCTGCCCCGCCTGGATGCTCGGCTACATCAAGGGCCAGGCCGGTGACGCGGGCAAGGGCAAGTGGGACATCGCCAAGCTGCCCGGCGGCGCCGGCAACTGGGGCGGCTCGTACCTGTCCGTCCCGAAGGCGGCCAAGCACAAGAAGGAGGCGTACGAGCTGATCGCCTGGCTCACCGCCCCCGAGCAGCAGGCCAAGCTCTTCCAGAAGGTGGGCAACTTCCCGTCGGCCACGGGCGCGATCGACAAGGTCGCCGGCGCCACGGACGAGTACTTCTCCGGCGCCCCGATCGGCAAGATCTTCGGCGACGCGGCCAAGGCCGCCCCGGTGCAGGTGCTCGGTGTGCACGACCAGAACGTCGCCCAGCAGATCACCAACGCGCTGAGCGAGGTCGAGCGCAAGGGCCTCGCCTCCGACAAGGCGTGGGAGAACGCGAAGAAGGGCGTCGCCAACACCATCGGCTGACCCGCTCCCCGGGGCCGGTCCGGAGCCCACGGCGCACGCCGCCCTCCGGACCGGCCCCGGGGGTCCGCCCCGGGCCGCCGCCCCCGTGACACGGCCCCGCCCCACCGCCCGGCACCGACTCACCCCCGAAGGGCCGCACCGTGACCCTCACCGCACCCGCGAAGCCGATATCGCCGCCCCGCCCGCCCGCCGTGCGGCGCGCCTGGCAGAAGGTCTCGCCGTACGCCTACATCGCCCCGTTCTTCACCCTGTTCGCCGCCTTCGGGCTCTTCCCCCTGATCTACACGGCGTTCGTGTCGCTCTACCGGGTCGAACTCCAGACCCCGGGCGACATGGAGTGGCGGGGCCTCGACAACTACACCGCGCTGCTGAGCGACGAGTTCTTCTGGACCTCGCTGCGCAACACGTTCACCATCGGGGTGCTCTCCACGGTGCCGCAGCTGGTGATGGCGCTGGGGCTGGCGCACCTGCTCAACTACCGCCTGCGCGGACGCACGTTCCTGCGCACCGCGATGCTGCTCCCCTACGCGACCTCGGTCGCCGCCGCCACCCTGGTCTTCGCCCAGCTCTTCGGCCGCGACTTCGGGCTGATCAACTACGTCATCGGTCTCGTCGGCATCGACCCGGTCGACTGGCAGAGCGGCACGGTCGCCTCCCAGATCGCCGTCTCCGCCATCGTCATCTGGCGCTGGACGGGGTACAACGCGCTGATCTACCTGGCCGGCATGCAGTCCATCCCCCAGGAGCTCTACGAGGCGGCCGAGATGGACGGGGCGTCGCGCTGGCGCCAGTTCTTCCACGTCACCCTGCCGGGACTGCGGCCCACCATCGTCTTCACGGTGATCGTGTCGACGATCGGCGCGACCCAGCTCTTCGGCGAGCCGCTGCTCTTCGAGGGGTCGATCTCCGGCGGCATCTCGCACCAGTACCAGACCCTCGGCCTGTACATGTACGAGCAGGGCTGGGGCTTCTTCCACCTGGGCCGCGCCGCCGCCATCGCCTGGGTGATGTTCCTGCTCATCCTGGTGCTCGTCGGGGTCAACGCCCTGATCGCGCGCCGCCGTTCCCGCAAGGAGGCCGGCCGATGACCGCGCTCGCCGAACCGCCGGTGAAGCACCCGGCCGAAGCGCCCGCACCCGGACGGCGCCGCGGGCGCTCCCGCGCCGGGCGCACCATGCAGGGCGGCAAGCTCGCCTACGCGATCCTGATCGTGGCCGTACTGATCTCCGCGTTCCCGTTCTACTGGACGATCGTCGCCGCGAGCCGCTCCAACGCCGATCTCGCGCAGGTGCCGCCGACCCTGCTGCCCGGCTCCAACCTGTTCCGCAACTTCGAGGCGGTGATGGAGGAGGCGGACATCGGCAAGGCGCTGGTGAACTCGTTCATCGTGTCCGGCTCGATCACCGTGGGCACGGTGCTGTGCTGCACCCTCGCCGGCTTCGCCTTCGCCAAGCTCCGCTTCCGGGGACGCGGCGCCCTGCTGGCCGTCACCGTCGGCACCATGATGATCCCGCCGCAGCTCGGTGTGATCCCGCTGTTCATGCTGATCGCCGAACTGCAGTGGGTGAACCAGCTCCAGGCGGTGATCCTGCCCGGACTGGTGTCCGCGTTCGGCGTGTTCTTCATGCGGCAGTACCTCGTGCAGTCGCTGCCCGACGAGCTCATCGAGGCGGCACGGGTCGACGGCGCCTCCACGGCCCGGATCTTCTGGTCCATCGTGGTGCCCATCGCCCGGCCCGGCATGGCCGTCCTCGGCCTGCTGACCTTCATGGCCGCCTGGAACGACTTCTTCTGGCCCATCGTCGCGCTCACCTCGTCCGAACCGACCGTGCAGGTCGCCCTCCGCCAGCTCGGCGGCGGCTACGTACAGGACCAGTCCGTGATCATGGCGGGCACCCTGCTCGGCACCCTTCCCGTACTGCTGGTCTTCGGCCTGCTGGGCCGGCAGATCGTCGGCGGCATCATGCAGGGCGCGGTCAAGGGCTGACCCCCCGCCCGTCCCGATTCCGGCACCACCGTCTCACTTGGGAGTTCCATCCTCATGACCGCACTCGACGCACGCCCCGACACGACGACGCACCGGTTCCCGGCGGCCTTCCGCTGGGGCACGGCGACCGCGGCGTACCAGATCGAGGGAGCCGCCGCCGAGGACGGCCGTACCCCGTCGATCTGGGACACGTTCAGCCGCACCCCGGGCAAGGTCCGCAACGGTGACACGGGTGACATCGCGGCCGACCACTACCACCGGGTGAGCGAGGACATCGCGCTGATGCGCCGGCTCGGTGTCACGGACTACCGGTTCTCGATCGCCTGGCCGCGTGTGCAGCCGACGGGCCGCGGGCCCGCCGTGCAGAAGGGGCTGGACTTCTACCGGCGGCTCGTCGACGAGCTGCTGGAGGCAGGCATCCGTCCGGTGGCCACGCTGTACCACTGGGACCTCCCCCAGGAGCTGGAGGACGCGGGCGGCTGGCCGCAGCGCGAGACGGCGCACCGCTTCGGCGAGTACGCGTCCATCATGGCCGGAGCGCTGGGCGACCGGGTCGCGACCTGGACGACCCTGAACGAGCCGTGGTGCGCCGCCTTTCTCGGCTACGGGAACGGCGTCCACGCCCCCGGCCGGACCAGCGCACTCGCCTCGCTGCGCGCCGCGCACCACTTCAACCTGGCGCACGGGCTGGCGACCGGTGCGCTGCGCGGCGCCCTGTCCCCGGGCTCGGAGGTCTCGCTCACGCTGAACCTCCACGCCGTGCGCCCCCATTCGGACTCGGCGGCGGACCTGGACGCGGCCCGCCGGATCGACGCCGTCGGCAACCGGGTCTTCCTGGACCCGGTGTTCAACGGCAGCCTGCCGGAGGACCTGGTGCGCGACACGGCGGCGGTCACGGACTGGTCGTTCGTCCTCGACGGCGACCTGGAGACGGCGTCGGCGCCGATCGACTCGCTCGGCATCAACTACTACTCCCCCACGGTGGTGGCCGCGGGCTCCGGCCCGGCCGAGGCCTCGCCGTGGGCGGGCGCCGAGCAGCACGTGCGCTTCCTGCCCGCACCGGGGCCGCGCACGGCGATGGACTGGCCGGTGGACGCGAACGGGCTGCACGAGCTGCTGATGCGCCTCCGCGACGACCTGCCGGGCGTCCCGCTGGTGATCACGGAGAACGGTGCGGCGTACGACGACTACGCCGACCCGTCGGGCGAGGTGAAGGACCCGGAGCGGGTGGCCTACCTGCACGCGCACCTGGCCGCGGTGCACCGCGCCATCGAGGAAGGGGCGGACGTCCGGGGCTACTTCCTGTGGTCGCTGCTGGACAACTTCGAGTGGGCGTACGGCTACAGCAAGCGGTTCGGCATCGTGCACGTGGACTTCGCCACCCAGCGGCGCACGTTCAAGGACAGCGCCCGCTGGTACGCGGAGGTCATCGCCCGCGGGGGGCTCGCCGAGTAGGCGGCCGGGGGCCGCAGGTCCGGTGACCGGTGCCCGGGCTCCGCGCCGCGCTCGCGCGCGGCGGGGGGTCCGGGCACCGGTCGTGCGCGCCCGGGGCGCGGGGGCTGCTGCGTGCGCGGGGGGTGCTTCGCCGGCGCAGGCCGCTTCGCCCGGGGAGGTCGCTTCATCCGCGCAGGTCGCTCGGCAGCGCAGGCCGCTTCGTCCGCGGGTGGTGGTCGCGGCACCGTGCTGCGCACGGTGTCCTCGGACGCCGGACGGGCCGGGGTGGGCTGCCGGGTGGTGTCCGCACAGGCCGGACGGAGCGGGATCGGGTGGCGGGGCGCGGACATGGCGGCGGCCCGGTCCCGGGCAGGGACCGGACGGTGAACCTCAGCGGGCCGCGCCCCTGGCACGGGTCCGACGGCCCGGACCCGGCCCGCGCCCGGGGCTCAGCCCGACGCGCGGGCCCGCGCCCGCTCGGCGCGGCGCGCGGTGCGGGCGAGGGGCAGGTAGCGGAGGCGTTCGGGCAGGACGGGCACCACCACGCGGACGACCGCGCCGAACCGGCGCAGCCGGCGTTCCTGCGCGTCGGTCCAGGGGAGCCCGATGGCCTCGCGGGCGTCGGGCGGCATCAGGCCGATGGTCATGAACCGGCGGAAGCGGGCGAGCGGGGGCAGCAGCACGGGCCACAGGAGGCGCAGCAGCCGTCGGGCCACCGGCCGCCCCCGGTCGGGCGGGGGCACCGGCTGCGCGGGGTCGACGAGTTCCCGTACGACGACGGTCGCCTCCAGCTGCTGCGCGAGGACCTTGCGGTAGTAGGGCCAGAACTCCTCGACGGTCTGCGGCATGTCGCGGTCCCGGATGCCGAGGATGCGGCCGACCTGCAACCACTCCGCGTAGAGCCTGCGCTCCTCGGCCGGGGTCAGTTCGCGCACCAGGTAGCGGGCACCGTGGCGGTAGACCGGGAAGCCGGTGGCGTGCACCCAGGCGTAGTGGTCCGGGCTCAGCGCGTGGTAGCGCCGCCCGTGGGCGTCCGTCCCCTGGATGGTGCGGTGCAGCTCGCGCAGGCGGCGGCCCTCGGCCGCCGCCCGGTCGCCGCCGTAGATCCACAGCTGGAGCGAGCGCAGCGAGCGCTCGCCGCGTCCCCAGGGGTCGGTGCGGAAGACGGAGTGCTCGTCGACGCCGGCGCCCACGGCCGGGTGGGCCACCTGCATGGTCAGCGCGGCGGGCAGCATCAGCAGGGCGCGGACGTCGCCGGCGAGGCTCCAGAGCACACCGCCGGGCGGGGGCGGTTCGACGGATGCGCGGGCGGCGCTCATCTGGTGCTCCCGGGGTGTGGAAGGGGTGGTCCCCACGGCGGTGGTCCTCGCTGCGGTGGTCCTCGCTGCGGTGGTCCCCACGGCGGTGGTGCCCGCTGCGGTGGTCCCCGCTGCCCCTCCAGTATGCGGCCGGGCCCCCGGGGGCCGTCCTCAGGGCCGGGACGCGGTCTTCGCCACCGCCTCCTGCTGCGGCGGGACGTGGGGCAGCAGGTTCTCCAGGTCCTCCAGCTGGGCCCGGGCGGCCGTGATCCTCTCCCTGAGTTCGTCGACGGCCGCGGGCGCCGGGCCGCCGCCCGCGGGGCGCCGCTTCTCGTCGAGCTCCCGGGCCTGGGCGAGCGAGTCGATCACGACGCCGATCAGGAGGTTGACCATCAGGAAGGAGCTGAGGAGCACATAGGAGGCGTAGTAGACGACGGCCCACGGCGAGATCGCCAGTCCTCCGTAGAGGGCGTCGCCGAGCCCGTCGAGGGTCATCAGGACGAACAGGGTGAGCGCGGCGCGGCCGAGGGAGCCGTAGTGCTCGGGGTCGTCGGCGGCGAACGCGGCCCAGCCGAGCATCGCGTACAGGTACAGCAGCAGGGTGCCGACGAGGAGGAAGCTGACGGCTCCCGGCACGCTCTTGCCGAGCGCGGTGACGATGATGCGCAGCTGGGGCAGGAAGCGGGCGGTGCGGATCACCCGGGCGAGCCGCAGCAGCCGCAGGACGGTGGTGTTCTCGCTGACGAAGGGCAGGAAGGCGCAGAGGACCACGGCGAGGTCGAACACGTTCCACGGGTTGCGGAGGAAGTCCGCCGGCCGGTCCGCGTGGGCGAGGGCGCGGAGCGCGATCTCCACCGCGAACGCGCCGAGCAGCAGCTGTTCCAGGAGTCCCAGGACGGTGTGCCACTCCCTGGCGAAGCCCGCGTAGGTCTCGGCCCCCAGCAGCACGGCGTTGAGCGCGATGGCCGTGACCGCCAGTGCCGTGAACCACTCGGCTTCCACCAGCCGTCCGGCGCGTGCCGCGAGTCGGGCGCGCCGCCCGGTCATGCCGGCGAGCGCCGGGCTGTCGAGACTCATCGTGTTCCCATCCCTGTCCTGAGCTGCGTGAACGCCCTCAGCTTGGCCCACGCCGCAGCCCGCGCCGGGCGGTGCACACGCCGGGGAGCGACATGCCCACCTGGCGGGGGAACGGGTGGACATCTGCGCGATCGTCCGGGGCCGCGCGGGTGCGGCGGGAAACGTTGCGCCGGAGGAGAGAAAGACGGCAACTCCCCATTACCTGAAGGTAACTTCTCCTGCTTTGATGTGCGGCACCGGCGGCGACGCCGCCGGACCCCCACATCCCGACAGGAGTCCCTGTGCCGACCTCCACGTACCGCCGCCTCGCGGCGACCGCCCTGTCCGCGGCGCTCGCCGCCGGCGCCCTGACCGCCGCGGCGGCGCCGTCCGCGGGCGCGGCCGAGGGCGCCGGCGGCGCCCCGCCGCAGCTGAAGGTGCTCACGTACAACGCGTTCCTGTTCAGCCGGACGCTGTACCCCAACTGGGGCCAGGACCACCGGGCGGCGGAGATCCCCCGGGCTCCGTTCTTCCGGGGCAACGACGTGGTCGTGCTCCAGGAGGCGTTCGACAACGCCTCGTCGCAGGCGCTGGGGCGCGCGGCGTCGGCGGAGTACCCGCACCAGACGCCGGTGATGGGCCGCGGGCGCGACGGCTGGGACGCGACGGGCGGCGCGTACTCGGCGCTGACGCCGGAGGACGGCGGGGTGACGGTGCTGAGCAGGTGGCCGATCCTCCGCAAGGAGCAGTACGTCTACAAGGACGCCTGCGGCTCCGACCGGTTCTCCAACAAGGGCTTCGTGTACGCGGTCCTCGACGTGGGCGGCAGCCGGGTGCACGTCGTCGGCACGCACGCCCAGTCGACCGATCCCGGCTGCGGCGCGGGCGAGGCGGCCTCGGTGCGGTCCCGTCAGTTCCGTTCGATGGACGCCTTCCTGGACGCGAAGCGCATCCCCGCGTCCGAACAGGTGGTCGTGGCGGGCGACTTCAACGTGGACTCCCGCACGCCCGAGTACGCGACCGCGCTCGCCGACGCCGGCCTCGTCGGCGCCGACGCGCGCACAGGTCATCCGTACTCGTTCGACACCCGGGACAACTCGATCGCGGCGGAGCGCTATCCGGACGATCCCCGCGAGGATCTGGACCATGTGCTCCACCGGGCGGGGCACGTCCGGCCGGCCGGCTGGACCAATGAGGTGATCAAGGCCCCGAGCGAGCCCTGGTCGGTGTCCAGCTGGGGCACCACGTACACGTACACCGACTTCTCGGACCACTATCCGGTGACCGCCTCCGCGCGGTAGGCGGCCGGGAGGTGTCCGGTGCGGGCCGCCCGGCTGGAACCGGACACGCCCGGCCGGGCGGCACCCTTGTGTCCGTGACAGGGCCATGTCACATTGAGTCCGCACTCCGGACTGGTCCAGTCCACATCGCCCCCACCCAGGGCGATCCCCCCACGGACTCGTACGAAGGAGAAGCCCCCATGAGACGCACCTCCCGTGCGCGCATCTGCCTTCCCGCCCTGCTCGCCCTGACCGCCGTCGGCCTCGGCACCCACGCCTCGGCAGCCGGAGCGGAGCCCGCCGCCGGGGCCCCCGCACCCGGTGTCTCGGCCACCGCGGCCCAGTACGCCCTGCACAGCTCGCTCGCACGCGGCCTCGGCGACCGCACCGCGGGCTCCTACCTCGACGCGGCGAGCGGCGAGCTGGTGGTGACCGTGACGGACGCGGTCACGGCGGCCGCGGTCCGCGACAGCGGCGCCCGTGCCGAGATCGTCCCCCGCTCGATGGCCGACCTCCGCACGGCGATGGACACCCTGGAGAGCCGTGCCGGGATCACCGGGACCTCCTGGGGCGTCGACCCGAGGACCAATCAGGTCTCCGTGGAGGCGGACCAGTCGGTGTCGGCCCGCGACATGGCCCGGCTGCGGAAGGTCGCCGACGGCCTCGGCGACAGCGTCCGGATCACCCAGGTGCCGGGGACCTTCACCAAGGAGGTCGCGGGCGGCGACGCGATCTACGGGGGCGGCTCCCGCTGCTCGGCCGCGTTCAACGTCTCCAAGGGCACGGCCCGCTACTTCCTGACCGCCGGCCACTGCACCAACCTGGCCGCCGGCTGGTCGGCGGCCTCCGGCGGACCGGCCGTCGGCACCCGGGAGGGCACCAGCTTCCCGACCAACGACTACGGGCTCGTCCGCTACACCGACGGCTCCCAGCCCGCGGGTGACGTCAACCTGTGGAACGGCAGCCGCCAGGACATCACCTCGGCCGCCGACGCCGTCGTCGGCCAGGCGATCCGCAAGTCCGGCTCCACCACCAAGGTGACCAGCGGCACCGTCACCGCCGTCAACGTCACGGTCAACTACAGCGACGGCCCGGTGTACAACCTGGTCCGCACCACCGCCTGTTCCGCGGGCGGAGACAGCGGCGGCGCCCACTTCGCCGGCTCCACGGCGCTGGGCATCCACTCCGGCAGCTCGGGCTGCTCGGGCACCAGCGGCTCCGCCCTGCACCAGCCGGTCCGCGAAGCGCTCGGCGTCTACGGAGTGGCCGTCTACTGACGGCCACCGCCCCCCGCCCGCACCGCATTCCGCGGGGAGGCACGCGACCACCGGCCGGTCGCGCGCCTTCCCCGCGGGCCCCGCGGCACCGCCCGAGCAGCCGCCCGCCGACCGCCCTCGCTCGAGACCGACGCCCGGGTCCGGCGGGCCCCGGGCGTCCGCGGCCCCGTCAGGCGTCCGCCAGCACCGATTCGTACGGACCGGACCGGCGGCCCGCCATGAAGCCGAGGAAGTCGGCCACGAAGGCGCCGCGGGTGTACGTGCCCCCGGCGGAGCCCGCCTCGCGCCGGAACCCGGTGCGGAACAGGGCCCGGTGCTCCTCGGCGTCGATCGTGCCGTCGCCGTCCTTGTCGGCGGCCTCGAAGAGGACCTCGGCGACGCGGATGAGTGCCGGACCCGCCAGCGAGGGCACGGCCGCGGCGTACTCCCCGGCGCTCACCCGTCCGTCACCGTCCGTGTCGAGGGCGCCCTGGAGCTCCCGCCACCAGTCGGCCCACGCCTGATAGAGCCTGGTCTCCTCGGGTTCGTCCAGGTCGAGGCGGCCGCAGAGTTCCCGGGCCATCGCCGCGAGGTCGGGCCAGTCCAGGAACCCGTCGCCGGTCTGGTCGAGGACCTGCCGGAAGAACTCCTCGGCCGTCCGCCGGACTTCGCCGTTCCCCTCTCCCCCGGCCGCCCCCGCCCGCGGGCCCGCCGGCGTCTGCGCGTCCATCGGCGCGCGCGGCCCGATCAGGCGGATGAGCGCCGCCGCCCGGCGCATCCTCTCCTGCAGGGCGGCCACGGTCCGCGCCCGGGGGTCGTCGCTGTCGGGCGTCAGGGAGAGCAGTTCGGCCAGCCCTTCGGCGCGCAGCAGTCCCGGGGGCAGGAAGCGGGCCAGCCCCGCGGCCAGGTAGGCGCCCTGCATCAGCGTCTGCGCACCCGGCATCTCCGGGAGTCCGGCCCGCCGCCGGTACGGCTCCGGCAGCGAGGCCACCGTGACCGCCCCGATGACCGGGCCGGCGACGGCCCGGCCGGCCGCCCACAGCGTGGGCACCTGCTGGAGCAGCGGAGGCGCCGGCAGCCGGTCGAAGAGCCGGTAGAGGATGACCCGGGCCGCCTCGGTGTTCTCCAGCTCCTCGGCGACGACGCGGTCGAAGTACGGCCAGAAGCCGTGCAGTGTGGCGGGCAGACACCCGGCGTCGCCGTCGAGCGCCGCCAGGAAGGCGCGGAACTCCGCGTACAGGCGCTCCATCGTGACCTGGTCCATCGGCCGGCCGCTCATCCGGCACATGGTCACGGTGGACTCGAAGAGGGTAGCCACCACCCAGGCCCTCACCTCGGGGTCCATGGCGTCGTAGGCGCGGCCGGCGGAGTCGGTGCCGCCGAGGCGCGCGTGCAGCCGGTTGAGGCGGGCCGCCTCCCGCAGCCGTGCCTCCTCGTCGGCGCCGAACATGCGGCGCAGGCTGGTGAGGGTGTTCCGCAGCCGCCGCCAGGGATGGGTGACGAAGGTCGAGTTGTCGGCGAGCGCGGCGCCGACCTGCGGATGGGCCGCCTCCAGGACGGTCGCGCGGACGACGGCGAGCGCCCACCGGGGGTCGTCGAAGAGCGCGTGGAACTGCGAACCCGGGCCGAAGAGCGGGACGCCGCCGTCCCCCTCCCCCTGCCGGCCGCCGGCGCCGGGGGCGGACGCCCCGCCGTCCGGTGCGGCCGGGTCCTGCGCGGACGGGTCGTCGGGCGGGCGGACGGTCATCGGGGTGCTCCGTTCGGCTGGGACGGCACGCCGCCGAAGCGGCGGTCCCGTCGCTGGTAGGTGTGCAGGCACTCGGCGAAGTGCGCGGCGCGGAAGTCGGGCCAGAGGACCTGGGGGAAGACCCACTCGGCGTACGCGACCTGCCAGAGCATGAAGTTGGAGATGCGCTGCTCGCCCGAGGTGCGGATGACGAGGTCCACGTCCGGGGTGTCGGGGTACGGGAGGTGCGCGGCGAAGCTCTGTTCCGTCACCTCGTCGGGGCGCGCGCCACCGCGGATCAGCGACCGGGCGGCCTCGACGATGTCGCGGCGGCCCCCGTGGTCGAACGCCACGGTGAGGGTCATGCCCCGGTTGGCCTCGGTGAGCGTCGTGAGGTCGTCGAAGTCCCGGGCCAGCTCCCTCGGCACGCGGTCGTCCGTGACGCCGAGGAACCGGCATCGCACCCCTCGCGCCAGCAGCAGCGGGGCGTGCTTGCGCACGACGCCGCGTACCAGGCGCATCAGGAAGTCGACTTCGGACGGGGGCCGGTTCCAGTTCTCGGTGGAGAAGGCGTACAGGCTGAGCCACCGCACACCCGACGTGCGCGCGGCCTCGATGACGTCGATCACCGTGGTCTCCGCCGCCCGGTGGCCCTCGGTGCGGGGCAGTGAACGCCGGGCCGCCCAGCGTCCGTTGCCGTCCATCACGCACGCCACGTGCCGGGGCACGCCCGGCGGCGTCCCGTCCCGGGGTCCCGTGCCGGCTGCCGCCGGCACACCGTCGTGCGCCATGCCCCACCCCCGTGTGTCCGCCCTGCCCGGCACCGTGCGACCGGCCGGGGGCCGCGGCCCGGGACGATCACTCACCGGAAGTCTGGCAGCGGCGCGGGCCTCCGCGGGGGCGGCAAGATCCGCTTCACCCCTGGCGCATCTGTACGAGAGGGCGGGGCGGGGCGCTCAGCCGTCGTGGTCGTACACCGTGACCTCGACACCGCGGGCGGTCAGCCGCCCGGCTATCAGCGGCTCGACGCGCGACCAGGTGCCCCCGGCGAGCCCGCACCCGATGCGCGGCATGTGCACGGAGGCCCCCAGCCGCAGCGCCTCGGCGCCCACCGTGTCCAGGGCGCGGTCGATCGCCTCGTAGCGCACGGGCACGCCCTTGCTGCCGGTCCTCGTGCCCCGCTGGCCGATCATGTTGGCGACCCACACGTACGTGCCGACCCGGACGAACTGGACGGCTCCCAGACCGAAGTCGTTGCCCGCGCGCCCGCGGTGCCAGCGGCGGTACTCGGCCTCGGGCCCGGGCCAGCGGCGGGATACGGCGAGGACGAAGCCCTTGCCCCATCCGCCCAGGTCGTTGCAGACATGGGCGATCACCTTGACGCCCTTGCCGTGCGGTGCGGTGGCGTCCCCTCGGACGTATGCGATCTCGGCCATGGGACAACCGTACGATCGGGCACCGACAGCCGCCCACGGGTTTCACAGCAATGGTGAGACAGCAATACTGTTGTACAGGCGCAGGGTGTGGCGGTTCGGGAGAGGGAGTGCCATGGCGGACGGGACCGAGGAGGCGGCGTTCACCGTCGACGAGCTGGCCGCACGCGCCGGGGTGACCGTGCGCACGATCCGGTTCTACAGCACCCGCGGCCTGCTCCCGCCGCCGGTGATCGGACCGCGCAGGGTGGGCCACTACGGGCGGGACCACCTCTCGCGTCTCGCGCTGATCGAGGAGCTCCAGCACCAGGGCATGACCCTGGCCGCCATCGAACGCTACCTGGGCCAGCTGCCCGCCGATCTCAGCGCGCAGGACCTGGCGATCCACCGGGCCCTGGTCGCCACCTGGGCGCCCGAGTCGCCCGAGCCGGTGACCCGGGCGGAACTGGAGCGCCGGGCGGGCCGGGCGCTGACGGACGAGGACGTCGAGCGCCTCGGCGCCATGGGCGTCCTGGAGGTGCCGGACCCGGCGGCCGGCGGCGGTTACCTGCTGGACGGTTCGCTGCTGCGGCTCGGGGTCGAACTGCTCGACGTGCCCATCGCGCACGAGACGATCCTCGCCTCCCGCACGGTACTGCTGGAGCACGCCCGCTCGGCCGCCCAGGAGCTGTCGCGGCTGTTCCGCGACGAGGTGTGGGGGCCCTACCGCGAACGCGACCCGGAGCACGCGACCGCGGCGATGAAGTCGCTCTCCGCCCATATGCAGCCGATCGTGGTGCAGGCGCTGGTGACGGCGTTCCAGCGGTCGCTGCGGGAGGAGCTGCGCGGCGCGGTCGGCGCCGAACACCGGTGAGCGGGCCGGTAAATGCGTTGTCCCGCGCGGCGCGATGGGTGAGGCTGCGGTCATGGCCCTCCCCGCAGCCCCACAGTCGGTGCACGCCCTCTTCTCGCACGGCCGGCTGACGGCCGTCCCCCGCAAGGCCGCCCGCCGCGAGCAGCTGCTCACGCATCTGGCCGAGACGCTCTTCGAGCCCGGGCGCTCGTACAGCGAACGGGAGGTCAACGACGCGCTGCTGACCGTGCACGAGGACTGTGCCGCGCTCCGCCGCCATCTGGTGGTCGGCGGGCAGCTGGAACGGACGAGGGACGGCGGCAGCTACCGCCGCGCCGAACACTCCTGAAGAAGCCGCCCTGCGCGCCGCACCGCTCCCCGCACCGCGCAAAGGCACGGTGCGGGCCCCGGACACGGTGCGGGGGCGGCCGGGCGGCCGCCCCCGCACCGCCGCGCTCACGCGTCGGTGAAGACCTCGCCCCGCTCGGCCTTGGCGACCAGCAGCGCCGGCGGCAGGAACCGGTCGCCGTAGCGCTCGGCCAGTTCGCGGGCGCGGGCCACGAAGCCGGGCAGCCCGCCCTCGTAGCCGTTGACGTACTGGAGCACGCCGCCGGTCCAGGCGGGGAAGCCGATGCCCATGATGGAGCCGATGTTGGCGTCGGCGACCGTGGTGAGGACGTTCTCCTCCAGGCAGCGGACGGTGTCCAGCGCCTCGGAGAAGAGCATCCGCTCCTGCATGTCCTCGAACGGGATCTCGCATCCGCCCGCGCCGAAGTGCTCGCGCAGCCCCGGCCAGAGGCCCGCGCGCCGGCCGTCCTCGGCGTAGTCGTAGAAGCCCGCTCCCCCGCTGCGGCCGGGGCGGCCGAACTCGTCGACCATCCGGTCGATGACGGCGTCGGCCGGGTGCACGGGCCAGGTGCCGCCCGCCTCCTCCACCGCGCGCCGGGTCTCCTCGCGGATCTTCCGCGGCAGGGTGAGGGTGAGTTCGTCCATCAGGGACAGCACCTTGGCCGGGTAGCCGGCCTGGGCCGCGGCCTGTTCGACGCTGGCGGGGTCGACGCCCTCGCCGACCATGGCGACGCCCTCGTTGATGAACCGGCCGATGACGCGCGAGGTGAAGAAGCCGCGGGAGTCGTTGACCACGATCGGGGTCTTGTTGATCTGCCGCACCAGGTCGAAGGCGCGGGCGAGCGCCTCGTCGCCGGTGCGCTCGCCCTTGATGATCTCGACCAGCGGCATCTTGTCGACCGGGGAGAAGAAGTGCAGGCCGACGAAGTCGTCCTGGCGCGAGACCCCTTCGGCGAGGGTGGTGATGGGCAGGGTGGAGGTGTTGGAGCAGAGCAGGGCGTCGGGCTCCACCACGTCCTGGATCTCCTGGAACACCTTGTGCTTGAGGGCGGTGTCCTCGAAGACGGCCTCGATGACGGCGTCGCAGCCGGCGAGGTCGGCGGCGTCGGCGGTGGGGGTGATCCGGGCGAGCAGCGCGTCGGCCTTCTCCTGCGTGGTGCGGCCGCGCGAGACGGCCTTGGCGCACAGCTTCTCGGAGTACGCCTTGCCCCTGGCCGCGGCCTCGGGCGTCACGTCCTTGAGGACGACCTCGATGCCGGCCCGGGCGCAGGAGTAGGCGATGCCCGCGCCCATCATCCCGGCGCCGAGGACGGCGGCCCGGCGCACCGTGCGGGGCTCGGGCCCCTGCGGCCGGCTGGCGCCGGAGTTGACGGCCTGGAGGTCGAAGAAGAACGCCTGGATCATGTTCTTGGCGGTCTGCCCGGTGACCAGCTCGGTGAAGTAGCGGGCCTCGATGACCTGCGCGGTCTCGAAGTCGACCTGGGAGCCCTCGACGGCGGCCGCCAGGATGTTGCGCGGGGCGGGGTAGGGGGCGCCGCCCGTCTGCTTCTTCAGGTTGGCGGGGAAGGCCGGGAGGTTGGCGGCGAACTTGGGGTTCGACGGGGTGCCGCCGGGGATGCGGTAGCCGGGGACGTCCCAGGGCTGCCGGGACTCCGGGTGGGCGTCGATGAAGGCCCGCGCCTTGTCGAGCATCTCCTCGCGGGTGGCGGCCAGTTCGTGGACGAGGCCGCTCGCGACGGCGCGCGACGGGCTGTACTGGGTGCCCTGGAGCAGCACCTTGAGCAGGGCGTCGGCGATGCCCATGAGGCGCACGGTGCGGGTCACGCCGCCGCCCGCGGGGAGCAGGCCGAGGGTGACCTCGGGCAGGCCGATCTTGGAGCCCGGTGCGTCGAGCGCGATGCGGTAGTGGCAGGCGAGGGCGATCTCGTAGCCGCCGCCGAGCGCGGCGCCGTTGATCGCGGCGACCACGGGCTTGCCGAGGGTCTCGATGCGGCGCAGCGCGCGCTTGATGCCCATGCCGGCGTCGAAGACGTACTGGGCGTCCTCGGGGCCGGCCTTGATCATGTCCTTGAGGTCGCCGCCCGCGAAGAAGGTCTTCTTGGCGGAGGTGACGATGATGCCGCGGATGGACTCCTGCTCGGCCTCGGCCCGGTCGGCGATCGCCGCGATCGACTCCTTGAACGCCGGGTTCATGGTGTTCGCGGACTGGTTGGGGTCGTCGAGGACGAGGGTGACGATGCCGGTCTCGTCCTGTTCCCAGCGGATGGTGGTGGACTCGCTCATGGTGGTGGCTGCTCCGATACGCGGAAGGGGCGGAAGAGGGCGGGAGTCAGAGGCGCTCGACGACGGTGGCGATGCCCATGCCGCCGCCGACGCACAGGGTGGCGAGGCCGTACCGCTTGTCCTGGCGCTCCAGTTCGTCGACGAGGGTGCCGAGGATCATGGCCCCGGTCGCCCCGAGGGGGTGGCCCATGGCGATGGCGCCGCCGTTGACGTTGATCCTGTCGAGCGGGAGGCCCATGTCCGCGGCGAAGCGCAGCACCACACCGGCGAACGCCTCGTTGATCTCGACCAGGTCGATGTCGTCGATGGTCAGACCGGCACGCTTCAGCGCCTTGCGGGTGGCCGGGGCGGGGCCGGTGAGCATGATGGTCGGCTCCGAGCCGGAGACGGCGGCGGAGACGATCCGGGCGCGGGGGGTGAGGCCGCCCCGTTCGCCGGCCTCCTTGCTGCCGATGGCGACCAGGGCGGCGCCGTCGACGATGCCGGAGGAGTTGCCCGCGTGGTGGACGTGGTCGATCCGCTCGACCCAGTGGTACTTCTGGAGGGCGACGGCGTCGAAGCCGCCGAGGTCGCCGATGTCCGCGAAGGACGGCTTCAGCTTCGCGAGCGAGTCGGCGGTGGTGCCGGGGCGCATGTGCTCGTCGTGGTCGAGGACGACCAGGCCGTTGCGGTCGCGCACCGGCACGACGGAACGCTCGAAGCGGCCGTCCTTCCACGCCGCGGCGGCCCGCTCCTGGGAGAGCGCCGCGTACTCGTCGACATCCCGGCGCGACCAGCCGCCGAGGGTGGCGATCAGGTCGGCGCCGATGCCCTGCGGCACGAAGCCGGTGTCGAAGTTGGTCATCGGGTCGGCGAACCAGGCGCCGCCGTCGGAGGCCATGGGGACCCGGGACATGGATTCCACGCCGCCGGCGAGGACGAGGTCCTCCCAGCCGGAACGGACCTTCATCGCGGCCATGTTGACGGCTTCGAGGCCGGAGGCGCAGAAGCGGTTCTCCTGGACGCCCGCGACGGTGTCGGGCAGCCCGGCCGCGATCGCTGCGATGCGCGCGATGTCGGAGCCCTGGTCGCCGACCGGGCCGACCACGCCGAGGACGATGTCGTCGATGTCCGCCGGGTCCAGGCCGGGGAACCGGCGCTCGAGCTCGTGGATGAGGCCGACGACCAGGTCGATCGGCTTGGTGCCGTGCAGGGCTCCGGACGCCTTGCCGCGTCCGCGCGGGGTGCGGATCGCGTCGTACACGTACGCTTCGGTGCTCACCTTGTCAGCCTTTCGGGGAGGGTTGTCCGAGCTCTCGGGGAGGTCAGCCGAGGAGGGAGCGGCCGATGATCTCCTTCATGATCTCGGTCGTCCCGCCGTAGATGGTCTGGATGCGTCCGTCGGTGAAGGCCCGGGCGACGCGGTACTCGGTCATGTAGCCGTATCCGCCGTGGAGTTGCAGGCAGCGGTCGGCGGCGCGCTTCTGGAGTTCGGTGGCCCACCACTTGGCCATCGAGGCGTGCACGGCGTCGAGTTCGCCCTTGGCGTGGTCGGCGATGCAGCGGTCGAGGAAGGCCCGGGTGACGGCGCACTCGGTGGCCAGTTCGGCGATCTCGAAGCGGATGTGCTGGAGGCGGGCGAGCGGGCGGCCGAACGCCTCGCGCTCCTTCACGTACGCGGTGGTGATCTCCAGCAGGTGCTCGGCGGCGGCGATGCCGGCGACGGCGATCGCCATCCGCTCCTGCGCGAGGTTGGTCATCAGGTGGACGAAGGCGCCGTTCAGCTCGCCGAGCAGGTTCTCCTTGGGGACGCGGACGTCGTGGAAGAAGAGTTCGGCGGTGTCCTGGGCCTTCTGGCCGATCTTGTCGAGGTTGCGGCCGCGTTCGAAGCCCTCGGCACCGCGTTCGACGACGAGCAGGGAGAGG
This sequence comes from Streptomyces genisteinicus, assembly GCF_014489615.1. Classification (GTDB taxonomy): domain Bacteria; phylum Actinomycetota; class Actinomycetes; order Streptomycetales; family Streptomycetaceae; genus Streptomyces; species Streptomyces genisteinicus. The sequence goes on along the minus strand of NZ_CP060825.1, from coordinate 6,556,794 downwards.
CCGTGGGCGCCGCCCTCGGGGGTGGTCCTCGCGACGACGACGACGAGGTCGGCGAGGATGCCGTTGGAGATGAACGTCTTCGAGCCGTTGAGCACCCAGTGGTCGCCGCGGTCCTCGGCGGTGGTGCGGATGCCCTGGAGGTCGGAGCCCGCGCCGGGCTCGGTCATGGCTATCGCGGTCACCGTCTCGCCGCTGCAGAATCCCGGGAGCCAGCGCCGCTTCTGCTCCTCGGTGCCGAGCGAGGTGAGGTACGGGCCGATGATGTCGTTGTGCAGTCCGACGGCGAGTCCGGGGGCGCCGGCCCGGGTGAACTCCTCGTGCAGCACGGCCGCGTAGCGGAAGTCGTCGTTTCCGCCGCCGCCGTACTCCTCGGGCACGGCGAGGCCGAGCAGCCCCTGGCGCCCGGCCGCGAGCCAGGCCTCGCGGCTGACGATGCCGTCCTTCTCCCACTGCTCGTAGTGCGGCAGCACCTCCTTGGCGAGGAAGGTGCGCACGGTCTCCCGGAACGCCTCGTGGTCCTCGGTGAAGATCTCTCGCCTCATCGGTCCTCCTCGGGAACGGTCAGGTCCACGCCCCAGTCGCGGGCGACGTCCTCGGTGTGCGCGCCGGGCAGGGCGGGCGGCCGGGTCAGGGCGCCCGGGGTGGCGGAGAAGCGGGGCGCGGGGGCGGGCTGGGTGACGCCCTGGTGGTCGACGAAGGTCGAACGGGCCGCCAGGTGGGGGTGCCGGGCGGCCTCGCGGAGCGAGAGCACGGGCGCGACGCAGGCGTCGGAGTCCTCGAAGACGGCCGTCCACTCGGCGCGGGTACGGGTCCTGAAGCGGGCGGCGACGGCTTCGCGCAGTTCGTCCCAGCGGCCGAAGTCCTTGCGGGCGGGCACGGTGTCGGCGATGCCGAGCAGGGTGATGAACTCGTCGTAGAACTTCTGCTCCAGCGCGCCGACCGCCATGTACTCCCCGTCGGCGGTCTCGTAGGAGCCGTAGAAGGGGCAGCCGCCGTCGAGGAGGTTGGCGCCGCGGCGGTCCTGCCAGCCGCCGGCGGCCATCATGCCGTGGATCATGGTGGTCAGGTGGGCCGTGCCGTCGACGATGGCCGCGTCGACGACCTGTCCCCGGCCGCCCTCCGCACGGGCGTGCTGGAGTGCGGCGAGGACGCCGATGACGAGGTAGAGCGAGCCGCCCGCGTAGTCGCCGAGCAGGTTGGCCGGGACCGCGGGCGGCTGGTCAGGCGACCCGATCATGGAGAGGGCGCCGGTCACAGCGGTGTAGCCGATGTCGTGGCCGGCGCGTTCGGCGAGCGGGCCCTGCTGGCCCCAGCCGGTCATCCGCCCGTAGACCAGGCGGGGGTTACGGGCGAGGCAGACGTCGGGGCCCACGCCGAGGCGTTCGGCGACGCCCGGCCGGTAGCCCTCGACGAGGATGTCGGCCTTCTCCGCCAGGGCCAGGACGCGGTCCCTGCCCTCGTCGGTCTTGAGGTCCAGCAGTACGGAGCGCTTGCCCCGGTTGGTGAGGTCGCGGGCGGGGTCGATGCCGAGTCCCGCGCCGCCGGGACGGTCGACGCGCACGACGTCCGCTCCCAGGTCGGCCAGGACCATGGCGGCGAACGGGCCCGGCCCGATGCCCGCCAGCTCGACCACGCGGACCCCGGCCAGCGGACCGTTCCCTGTCGCTGTCATCCAGCCCCCAACGGTGTGACACAACTGATGTAACACCAGTGATGGTAAGAACACGTTCCACTCGGCACAAGGGGTTCGGCCGAGCAAGCGCTTAGCTCCTTGAAGACTGCCAGGTTACCGATGGGGAACACGTCTTCTGCCGGGCGGCGCGGCGCGCTAGCCTCGGCCACCGGCATGGACACGGCACAGCAGGCGGAGGAGCCCTTGAACAGCCAGAACGGCACCGGTCGCGACGAGCGCCCGTACGACATCGTGCTCTTCGGCGCGACCGGCTTCGTCGGCGTGCTCACCGCCGAGTACCTGGCGCGCCACGCGCCCGCCGGGTGCCGCTGGGCCGTGGCCGGGCGCAGCGCGGCCAAGCTGGAGAAGCTGCGGGAGCGGCTGACGGCCATCTCCCCCGGGTGCGCCGAGCTGCCCCTGATCGTCGCCGACGCCTCGGACGCCGACGGCCTGCGGGACCTCGCCCGGTCCACCCGCGCCGTGGCGACGACCGTGGGCCCCTACGTCTGGTACGGCGAACCGCTCGTCGCCGCCTCCGCGGAGGCCGGCACCCACTACGCCGACCTCACCGGCGAACCGGAGTTCGTGGACGCGATGTTCGTCCGCCACGACGCACGCGCCCGGGAGACCGGGGCACGTCTCGTGCACGCCTGCGGCTTCGACTCGGTCCCCCACGACCTGGGCGCCTACTGGACCGTCCAGCAGCTCCCCGAGGGTGTGCCGCTGCGCGTCGACGGCTTCGTGCGCTCCAACGCGATGTTCTCCGGCGGCACCTTCGCCTCCGCGCTGACCGCGATGGGGCGCGGCCCGCAGACGCTGCGGGCCGCGCGGGACCGGCGGCTGCACGAGCCGCGGCTGGTCGGCCGGAGGGCGAGCGCCCCGGTCGGCGCGCCCCGGTTCAGCCGGGAGACCGGAGCCTGGGCGATCCCGCTCCCCACCATCGACGGGCAGGTCGTCGCCCGGTCCGCGCGGGCGCTGGACCGCTACGGGCCGGACTTCCGCTACCGCCACTACGCCGCCGTCCGGACCCTCCCGATGGCGCTCGGCGGCCCCGCGTTCGTGGGTGCGGGCGTCGCGCTGGCACAGATCCCGGCGGCCCGCCGGTGGCTCATCTCCCGCTACGAGCCCGGCACCGGCCCGGACGCCGCCCGCCGGGCGCGCAGCTGGTTCTCGGTCCGCTTCGTCGGCGAGGGCGGCGGACGCCGTGTGTTCACCGAGGTGACGGGCGGCGACCCGGGCTACGACGAGACCGCCAAAATCCTCGCCGAGTCCGCGCTCAGCCTCGCCCTCGACGATCTGCCGCAGCGCTCGGGCCAGCTCACGCCCGCGGTCGCGATGGGCGACGCCCTGCTGTCGCGCCTGCGGGAGGCGGGGATGGGGTTCCGGGTGGCGCACACGGAGTGAGCCGTGCGGGGCACCCCGCGCGGCAGGCGGGCGCGGGGTGCCCGGGGGCGCCGCTCAGGGACGACCGTGGCGCCCGATGCCCCGTCGCGGCGGCCGGGCGGGCGTCGCCGCGACGGCCGGTGCGGGCGCCACCGCCGGCACCGGGCCCGGGGCCGTGGCACCGCCGGCGGTGCCGCCGTGGCGCCTGCGCCAGTAGGGGTTGTCGTGCGGCAGGCCGCCGGAGACGCGGCCGTACATCCCGAACGTCATGATCACGAGGCCCATGACGAAGCTGAACAGCACGTTCGTCATGCCGAAGTCCAGGAAGTTGCCCGAGCGGTCGAGCACGAAGACGTGGTAGAAGCCGCTCAGCACGAAGAGCACGCCGACGGTCATGTTCACCGTCGAGGCGACATTGCCGCCGATCAGACCGCCGGCGATCAGCACGAGGCCGACGACCGTGGAGATGACGCTCAGGGTGACGTTGGTCGTCATGCCGGCGATCGTGTCGCCCGAGGTCGAGAAGGGGCTGAGGGCGTCGGCGAAGCCCAGGCAGCCGAAGACGATGAGCGCGACACCGCAGAGCACCGCGCCGTACCGGTACACGGTCGCCAGACGGTGGTCGACCGGAAGCTCGTCTCGCAGTTTCATGTCCGGTTTTCGGCGGCTTGTGGGGATCCGGATGCGGGCGGGGGCCCGTTCACCCGACCGGAGCAGAGGCGGGGGCGTGGGCGGACACAGACGGAGACGGGGGCGGGGACGGGGGCCGTGCAGGGGCCGGGGTGCGGGCCGGGCACGGGCCGGAGCGCGGGCGGGGACAGCCAGGCGCTACAAGATATTTTACGCGTAAAACACCTGTTACCCTCGACTCCATGAGCAGTGCCCCTCCCCCGCTCCCCACCGCGACGGTCCACCGGCGCCTGCCCCTCGCCGCCCCGCTGCGTCCCGGGCGGCCCTCGGAGATCTGGTTCAAGCCGGCCCTCAGCGTGGTCGCCGCGGTGGCACCGCCCAACCTGCTGCTCCTGGCGCTCGGCCGGCTCGACCTGGCGGTGTACTCCATGGCCGGGTCCCTGTGCGCCCTGTACGCCCACAACCGCCCGTACGCGGCCCGGGCCAGGGCACTGGCCTGGGTGGTCCTCGGCATGCTCGGCGGCCTCGCCGTGGCGCTGGTCGCCGCCTCCCTCACGCGCGACGCCGTCGTCCTCGTCACCGTCGGCGCCGTGCTGGCCGCCGCGCAGAAGGCGCTGTGCGACGCCGCCCGCATCGGCCCGCCGTCCCACGTGATCCTGATCTTCGTCAGCTCGGCCTCGCTGTTCGTCCCGCAGACCCTCGGTCAGGTACCCGGCCACCTCGCGCTCGCCGCCGCGGCGGGCGTGTGGGCGTGGCTGGTCGGCATGGCCCCCGCGCTGGTCCGGCCGCACGGCCCGGAGCGCCGGGCCACCGCCCACGCCCTGCGCGCGGCCGCCGCGCACACCGGGGCGGCGGACGGTGCGCGGGACCGCTCGCGCACCCGCGCCGACGCCTACGCGGCGGTCCAGGACGCCTGGCAGACGCTGCTGGCCGCGGGGAACCGCCCGTCGGCCACCCGCCGGGCGCTCGGGAGGCTGCTCGTCCGCGCCGAGACCGCGCTCGCCTCGCCCGCCGCCGCCGACCCCGCACGCCTTCGCGGCTGGGCGAACGAGCTGCGCGGCACCGGCCCCGTCCCGGACGACGTCCCCGGCGACGGCACCGGCGAACTTCTCGGCGTGGCGGCGGGACGCTCCGTCGCGTCCCCCTCGCTGTGGCGCAGGCTCGGACCGCTCACCCCGATCGCCGTCCGCACCGCCCTCGGCTGCGCGCTCGCCGGCTACGCCTCCCTCGCCCTCGGCGTCGGCCGCCCCTACTGGGCCCTGGTCACCGCGGCCGCGCTCTACCAGGCCAATATCGCCCTCACCTGGAACCGGACGGTCCAGCGGGTGGCCGGCAACCTCGTGGGCGTCCTGCTGTTCGCCGCCGTCGCCCCGGTCGCCGGGCTCGGCCCACTCGCACTCGTCCTGTGCTGCCTCGTCCTCAACTTCGGTGCCGAGGCCGTCATCAGCCGCAATTACTGGCTCGGCTCGGTGTGCGTGACTCCGCTCGCCCTGCTCGTCGCCGAGTTCCCCGGCTACCGGCCGGCCGGTGAGCTGATCACCGACCGCGTCGTGGACACCCTCGTCGGCGCCCTGGTCGGCTTCGCCGCGGCCCTGGCGGTGACCAACCGCAGGGCGGGGGACCGCGTCGAGGCGGCGATCACCGCGGTCGGGGAGGCCCGCGACGACCTCGCCCGCCTGCTGGCGGACCGGCCGGCCGTCGCGGCTCCGGCGGCCGCCTGCCACCGTCTGGCGGCGGCACTCGTCGAACTGAGGGCCGCCGCCGACGCCGCGTCCGGTGAGTGGTGGCCGCGGACACCGCCCCGGGAACGGGTCGTGCTCGCCGAGCAGTCGGGGCACCGTACGCTCGCGGCGGGCGTACGGCACCAGGGGGCGCTCACGGCCCCCGGCACAGCCACGGACACGGACACAGCCACGGGCACGGGCACGGACACGGAGGACGGACGGCCATGACGGCAGGCGGCGGACGGGAAGCGGCGGCCGGGGGCTCCCCGGCGGACGGGAACGCGCCGCGCGCCGGGGGCGCCCCGGGCCGCGCCGGCACGCCACCCGGCGAGCACCCGGCGGCAGGCCCGGCATCACCCGGCGAGCTCCCGGCGGCAGGCGACGCGCCGCGGGAAGAGGGCGCCCCCGCGCACGCCGGCATCCCGGGGCGCTCGCGGGACGACACCGTTGCCGCGGTGGTGCGGCAGTGGCGGGCCGTGCGCCCCGACCTCGACACCGGCCCCATGGAGGTCATCGGCCGCATCAACCGCTGCGCCGCGCTCCTCCAGCAGGCGGAGGACGCCCCGCTGCGCCGCGCGGGGCTGACCCGCCCCGAGTTCGACCTGCTGGGCGCGCTGCGCCGGGCCGGCGAGGAGCTGACCCCGGGCCGGCTGGCCCGCGAGACGTTCTCCTCGGGAGCAGCCGTCACCAAGCGCCTCAGGCAGCTCGGGGAGCGCGGGCTGGTGGAACGCCGCACCGACACCCGCGACCGCCGGGTCGCCCACGTCCGCCTAGCCGACTCCGGGCGGGAACTGCTCGACGGCCTGATGCCCGATCAGCTCGCCTACGAGACCGACGTCCTGGCCGGAGTGGGCGGGCCCCGGCTGGACGAACTCGCCACCCTGCTCGGCGCGCTTCTCGGGCAGCTGGAGGAACGCCTCGGCCCGCCGCCGGAGTGAGCACCCCGGCGCCGCCGCGACCGGCTCACCGACGGGACGCCTCCCCGGCCGACGCGCGGTCGGCAGCCGGCGCCCGGGGAGCGTGCCCGGCCGCCCGGTCAGTCGCCGGCCGTGCCCCGGCCGGTGGGCCCGCCGGACACCCGGTGGAGGCGGAGGGCCAGATGGATCTCCAGGGCGGCGGCCGGGGAGTTCCAGTCGGGGCCGAGGAGCTGGGCGACACGGTCGAGGCGCTGCACGACCGTGTTCACGTGGACGTGGAGGTGGTCCTTGGCCCGGGCGAGGCTGGCCCCCTGGTCGTAGTAGGCGTGCAGGGTGCGGACGAGTTCGGTGCCCCGCTCGGCGTCCTAGGCCAGCACGGGGCCGAGCACCCGGTCGACGTACGCGGCGATGTCGGCCCGGTCGCCGAGCAGGACGCCGATGAAGCCGAGGTCGGCCACGTCCGCCCCCTCCCCGGTCCGGCCGAGGGAGTGCAGCGCGGTGAGGCAGCGCACGGCCTCGGCGTGCAGGGCCGCGTGGTGGTCGGGGCCGGTGCCGGGCCCGGCGGCACCCGCGGTCACGGCGGCGCCGAGGACCCGGGTCAGGTCGGCGGCGAGGGTGCGGGCGAGGTCGCCGGGCCGCTCGCAGGGCGCGAGCAGGACGGGCCGGCCCCGCCGGGTGCCGGCGAGACCGCCGAGGCGGCGGGCGACGCGGGCGTTCTCCGCGGCGAGCCGGGACCGCAGGGCGGGTGCGCAGTCGAGGACGGCGACGGCGTGCGGCCGGGCGAGGTCGAGACCGAGGCGCCGGGCGCGCAGGCCGAGGCTGTCGCCGTCCCAGTGCGCGGAGGCGTCGGGGCCCGCGAGCAGGTCGTCGAGGAGTTCACCGCGCACCCGGTCCTCGGCCTCGGCCACCGAGCGCCGGATCAGCAGCAGCATCGCCGTGACGAGGGCCGAGCGTTCGAGGAGGCGGCGGTCGGCTTCGGCAAGGTCACCGCGCCCGGTCAGCACGATGCTGCCCAGCGGCTCCGCACCGGCCAGGACGGCGCAGGTCCACACCCCGTCGGCGTGCACCGCGCGGCCCTCGTCCCGGGACGCCTCCAGGCCGGCCGCGGAGGGCGTCACCGGTGGGGTGCCGACGCGTGCCAGCTCGCTGCCGTCCGTGTCGTGGACGGCCACGCCCCCGCCCAGCAGGCTCGCGATCTCGGCGGCGACCTCGTCGGTGCCGGCGCCCCGCAGCACCAGCTTGGACAGCCGGTCATGGGCGTCGGATGCCTGGTGAAGCGCCTCGCCGTGGGCACGGGCGGTCGCGTTGGCGGCCTCCAGGCGGGCGAGCACGGTGTGGGTGGCCTCCAGCCGGCGGGCGCTGTCGATGGCGACGGCGGCGTGGTCGGCGAGCGAGGCGAGGAGGGCGATGGCGTCGGGGGTGAAGTCCCGCGGGCTGCGGTCCGCCGCGAAGAGGACCCCGATGACCTCCTCGCCGAGTCGCAGCGGGACGCCGACGATGCCGCGGAGTCCCTCCTCGGCCACGCCGTCGTCGATGGCGCCGGTGTGACGGTAGCGGCGGTCGGTGCGGTAGTCCCTGCTGGCGTAGGGGCGGGCGGTCTGCGCGACCAGGCCGCCCAGCCCCTCCCCCAGTCCCAGCCGGAGCTGCTGGAAGGCGGCCGAGACGGAACCCTCGGTGACCCGCATGAACGTGTCCTCGGCCGCCGGGTCGTTGAGGGTGAGATAGGCGACGTCCGTGCCGAGAAGGGTCCGCGCCCGCCGGACGATGGCGCGCAGCAGCTCGTCGAGGTCGCGCAGCCGGGCCAGGTCCCCCGCGGTGTCGAACAGGGCCGTCAGCTCGGTCTCCCGGCGGCGGTACTGGTCGAGCACCCGCAGCACCGACAGGGCGGCCTCGGTGGTCTCCTGGATGCGCTCGACGTCCGCCGGCGGCGCCCCTGCCGCCCGGGAGAGCGCCGGCTGCGCCGCGAGCTCCCGCGCCGGGGCACCTGCGGCCAGCAGGTCCAGCAGCCGGCGTGCGGCGGATTCGGCGGGCGATTCGGCGGGCGGCGGCATCCGGACACCGGCCCGGACGTCGGCGGTCGTACGGCGTGACGTCGTCATCGGGACTCCTCGCGGCGGGTTCCGGGATCGGGACGGGGACGGGGTCGGGGCGAGGCGGGGCGGTCCGCCGCCGCCGCGGGGTGCGGCGACGGCGGACCGGAGGCTCACGGGCGGGACGCGGTCACCTCCGGTCACCCGCCGGCACCGGCGCCTGCGTCTCCTCCGCGTCGTCGCGGTCACGGGAGAGGTCGCGGCCGAGGGTCTCGCGGGTGACGGCGACGGTGACGGTGGTGATCACGGCCGCGGCGCACAGGTACACGGCGATGGGCGTGGAACTCCCGTACTCCCGCAGCAGTTCGACGGCGATGATCGGGGCGAGGGCGCCGGCGAGGATGGAGGCGAGCTGGGAGCCCATGGAGGCGCCGGAGTAGCGGACCTTGGTGTCGAACATCTCGGAGATGAAGGCCGCCTGCGGGCCGTACATCGCGCCGTGCAGCAGCAGACCCGCGGTGACCGCCAGGGTGATCACCACGAACGACTCCGAGTCGACGAGCCCGAAGAAGACGAACGCCCACGCCGCCATGCCCACGGAGCCGATCAGCGTCACCGGACGCCGGCCGACCCGGTCGGAGAGCGCACCCCACAGCGGGATGGCGAAGAAGTGCACGGCCGAGCCGATGAGCACGGCGTTCAGCGCGGTGCTCTTCGGCAGCTCCAGGTGGACGGTGACGTACACGAGGAGGAAGGAGGTGAGGATGTAGTACGAGATGTTCTCGCCGAAGCGGGTGCCGATGGCCGACAGCACCTCGCGCCAGCTGCGCCGGAACACCTCGACGACCGGGGCCTTCTCCTCGGCCCCCGCGGCGGCCGCCGCCTCCGCCTTCGCCTGGGCCTCCAGGAAGACGGGGGACTCGGAGACCGAGACGCGGATCCACAGACCGATCACCACGAGCAGGCCGGAGAGCAGGAACGGGATCCGCCAGCCCCACGCCTGGAAGTCGGCCTCCGACTGGACGGAGGCGAGCAGCGCCAGGACACCGGTGGCGAGCAGGTTGCCGCCCGGGGCGCCGGCCTGCGGCCAGGAGGCCCAGAAGCCGCGGTGCTTGTCGCCGCCGTGCTCCGAGACGATGAGGACGGCCCCGCCCCACTCGCCGCCGAGCGCGAAGCCCTGGACCAGCCGCAGCAGGGTGAGCAGGACCGGCGCCCAGACGCCGATGGTGTCGTACGTGGGCAGCAGGCCCATGGCGAACGTGGCGCCGCCCATCATCAGCAGGCTCAGCACCAGGAGCTTCTTGCGGCCGATCTTGTCGCCGTAGTGCCCGAAGACGATGCCGCCGAGCGGCCGGGCGGCGAACCCGATGGCGTAGGTGACGAAGGCGATCAGGGTGCCGACGAGGGGGTCCGCGCTGGGGAAGAACAGGGTGTTGAAGACGAGCGCGGCGGCGGAGCCGTAGAGGAAGAAGTCGTACCACTCGATGGTGGTGCCGATCAGACTCGCTCCGACGATGCGGCCGATGCCGCTTCTCGGCTTGGTGGTGTCAGACATGGGTTTCACCGGTTCTCACGGGCGGGCGGGACGGGGGACGGGAGTGCGGACAGGCGCGGACGGCGACGGGTGTGCGGGGAAGACGGGCCGGCCGGGGGATGGGAGTCCGTCCCGGGCGGCGGGGCGGCTCAGCCCGCGGTCCAGCCGCCGTCGAGCGGCATGGACACGCCGGTGACGCAGCCGGAGTGGGGGCCGCAGAGCCACAGGACGGCGGCGGCCACCTCCTCGGGCTCCAGGAGCCGCTTGACGGGCGAGCGGGCGAGCAGGACGTCCGTCAGGACGTCGTCCTCGCCGATGCCGTGGGCGGCGGCCTGGTCGCGGATCTGGTCCTCGACCAGAGGGGTCCGGACATAGCCGGGGTTGACGCAGTTGCTGGTGACGCCGTGCGCGGCGCCCTCGACGGCGGCGACCTTGCTGAGCCCCTCCAGGGCGTGCTTGGCGGCGACGTAGGCGCTCTTGTAGGCACTGGCCCGCAGCCCGTGGACGCTGGAGACGTTGACGACGCGTCCCCAGCCGCCCGCGTACATGTGCGGCAGCGTCCTGCGCATCAGCAGGAACGGGGCGGTGACCATCACCTTCTGGATCAGCTCGAAGCGGTCCGGCGGGAACTCCGTGAGCGGGGCGACGTGCTGGAGCCCGGCATTGTTGACGAGGATGTCGACCTCGTCGGGCAGCAGGCCGACGGCGGCCGGGTCGGCGAGATCGGTCACGTGGGCCCGGCCGCCGGCCGTCTCGGCGACGGCCTTCGCCGAGCCCGCGTCCCGGTCCACCACGTGGACGAAGGCTCCCGCCTGCGCGAGGGCGAGGGCGCAGGCCCGCCCGATACCGCTGCCGCCGCCCGTCACCAGCGCCGTGCGTCCGCGCAGGTCGGTCGCGGCGGCGGCGGGTGACGGTAGCCGGTTCGGAGTCGGAAATATGTGCGTCATGGGCGGCAACAGTAGGGAGGGCCTTCCCGTCGGCCCATGGATGATTCATCCACAGTCATGAGCCTCACCATGGTGGCGAGCCCCATAGGTGGCATGCGGAGGCCCCCGCGCTCACCCCGAGGCGCCGGTGCCCCTGCCGGTGCGGAGTGAGCAGGTGTTCGCCAGGGACACGGAGTCCTGGCCGGCGGGCAGGGCGACGGTGTGCGAGGCGGGCGGCCGGTGCCCCGCCGACAGCCAGCCCTCCAGGGCCGTGAAGGCGGAGCGGTGGCACGGCGCCAGCGGACGGAGCCGGCCGGGGAAGACGTCGACGAGGGAGTCGGTGTGGGTGCCGCCCTCGATGCGGTAGTAGCGGTGCAGCCACCCGCGGCCGGCGTCGCGCACCATGCGGGCGTAGACGTCGGAGTCCTGCCCGATCGGGAGCAGCATGTCCAGGGTTCCGTGCAGGGTGATCAGCGGCTTGCCGATGCGGCCGGTGAGCGCGATCCGCCCGATCGCCCGCCGGACCTCCTCGGGCCGGGCCGCGAGGTCGTAGTCGGCGTCGCAGGCGGGTGTGCCGGGCGCGCAGTACGGTGTCCCGGCCTCGGTCGCGCCGTCGAATCCCGGGTCCACCTCCTCGCGGTAGATCCGCTGGGTGAGGTCCCAGTAGACCTGGTGGTGGTACTGCCACAGGAACTCCGACTCCGCGGGGAAGCCCGCGGCCGCCATGTCCTGCCGCGCCTGCGCGGCGCCCGCACCACCCGCCGCGACGACCGGGTAGGCGCGCATGGCCTTCGGCAGGAAGTCCAGCAGGTTCGGACCGCCGGACCGCCAGAGGGTTCCCTCCCAGTCGACCCCGCCGTCGTAGAGCTCGGGGTGGTTCTCCAGCTGCCACCGCACCAGGTAGCCGCCGTTGGACATCCCCGTGACCAGGGTGCGGGCCGGCGGCCGGTGGTAGCGCTGCGCCACCGCGGACCGGGCGGCCCGGGTGAGCTGGGTGACCCGGCTGTTCCACTCCGCGATCGCGTCCCCCGGCGTCCTCCCGTCGCGGTGGAAGGCGAGACCCGTGTTGCCCTTGTCGGTGGCCGCGTACGCGTAGCCCCGGGACAGGACCCAGTCGGCGATGGCCCGGTCGTTGGCGTACTGCTCCCGGTTGCCGGGGGTTCCGGCGACCACGAGGCCGCCGTTCCACCGGTCGGGGAGGCGGATGACGAACTGGGCGTCGTGGTTCCAGCCGTGGTTGGTGTTGGTGGCGGAGGTGTCGGGGAAGTAGCCGTCGATCTGGATGCCCGGCACCCCGCTGGGCACGGCCAGGTCCTTGGGTGTGAGCCCGGCCCAGTCGGCCGGATCGGTGTGCCCGGAGGCGACCGTGCCGGCCGTGGTCAGCTCGTCGAGGCAGGCGGCCTGCTGGTGCTCGGCCCCCGGCACACGGATCGTCTGCCGGCCGGCGCAGTGCCCGCCGGGGCCGGCGGACGCCGCCGTGGCGGACGCCGTCGCCGGAACGGCGGTCAGGGTGAGCGCGGCCAGGGCGAGTGCCGTCGGCACGCCCAGGCGGCCACGGCGTGGCGGGGTACGGAAGAGTGAGCGACCCATCGGATGCCTCCGGGCTCGGGGAAGGGACTCGCGGGAGGCTATGCCGCCGGGCGGTCACCGGACATGGCCGTGCGGCCCACCATCCCCGGCCCGTCCATGGGTTGAGCCCCCATCACCTCCGTACGGGCCGTGCGGGCCGTACGCCGTGGCGCGGCCGCGGAATCGTCGCCGTCGTACGGCCCGGGAGCCGGCTGCGGGCGGCGTGGCTCCGTTCCCGCGGAGCGGAGCGGGTACCCGAGGGAGCAGCGGTCGTCCACACACAGAGGCAGGTCCGTATAGGGACGACAGCCATGGTCGCCCGTCCCGCCGCCTGCCTACGCTCCGTGCCTGTCGCCGTTGCGGCACCGGATCCGGCAGGCAAGGCCGTCCGGCGGTCCGAAGGAGGGAACCTGATGGGTCTGGACAAAACGGTCGCGAGCGCGGCGGAGGCGGTGTCCGACATCGGCGCGGGGGCCTCGCTCGCCGTCGGCGGTTTCGGGCTCTGCGGGATACCGGGGTCGCTCATCGACGCGCTGTGGCAGCGCGGCACGGGAGACCTCCGCGTCGTGTCGAACAACTGCGGTGTGGACGACTGGGGGCTCGGCCTGCTGCTCGCGGCGGGCCGGATCTCCCGGATGACGAGTTCCTACGTGGGCGAGAACAAGGAGTTCGCCCGCCAGTACCTGAGCGGTGAACTCGAGGTCGAGCTCGTCCCGCAGGGCACCCTGGCCGAGCGGCTGCGGGCCGGCGGAGCGGGCATCCCCGCGTTCTACACCCCCGCGGGATGCGGAACGCAGGTCGGCGAGGGCGGGCTCCCGTGGCGGTACGCCCCGGACGGCTCGGTCGCCGTGGCGTCCCCGGCGAAGGAGACCCGGGAGTTCGGCGGGCGTCCCTACCTCCTGGAGGAGGCCGTCACGACGGACTTCGCCCTCGTCCGGGCGAGCGTGGGCGACCGGCACGGCAATCTCGTCTTCCATTCCTCCGCCCGCAACTTCAACCCGCTGGCGGCCATGGCCGGGCGGGTCACCGTGGCCGAGGTCGACCACCTCGTCGAGCCGGGCGAGCTCGACCCCGACGAGGTCCATCTGCCCGGCGTCTTCGTCCAGCGCGTGGTCCGGGTCGAGCCCGGCGACCCCGCCGCCGAGCGGCGCGTCGAACGCCGCACCGTCCGACAGGAAGGCACCGTCTGATGGCCCTCACCCGCGAGCAGATGGCGATCCGCGCCGCAGCCGAGCTGACCGACGGCAGCTACGTGAACCTCGGCATCGGACTCCCCACACTCGTCCCCAACCACCTGCCGCCGGGCGTCGAGGTCGTGCTCCAGTCGGAGAACGGGATCCTCGGCGTGGGCCCGTACCCCACCGAGGACGCGCTCGACCCCGATCTCGTCAACGCGGGCAAGGAGACGGTGACGGCGCTGCCCGGCGCCTCGTTCTTCGACTCCGCCCTCTCCTTCGCGATGATCCGGGGCGGCCACATCGACACGGCGGTCCTCGGCGCGATGCAGGTCTCCTCCGCCGGCGACCTCGCCAACTGGATGATCCCCGGCAAGACGGTCAAGGGCATGGGCGGCGCGATGGACCTGGTGCACGGTGCCGGACGGGTGATCGTCCTCATGGAGCACACCGCCAGGGACGGCTCGCCCAAGCTCGTCGAGAGCTGCGGCCTGCCGCTGACCGGGCGGGGTGTCGTCCACCGCGTCATCACCGACCTCGCGGTCGTCGACGTCACCCCCGGCGGCTTCGTCCTGGCCGAACTCGCCCCCGGGGTCACCGTCGAGGAGGTCGCCGCCGCCACCGCGGCGCCTCTGCACGTCCCGCGGGGCGTCTCCCCCGCCGCCTGAGACTCGCCGGTCCGGCGTCCCGGACAGCCGCCGGGCCGGCGGGGCCCGGCGGGCCGGGGTTCACGCCAGGGACTCGAAGTACGCCTTCTGCGCGGGGTAGTAGTCCTCGAAGTCGGGCCGCGGCCCGCCCGTGCGGGCGGCGACGAGCATGTCCAGGTAGTACTCCCAGCCCGGGCCCGTCTCGCCGAGCAGCCGAGTGGAGGCGAGATGGTGGACCAGCCGGATCTCGGTGCCGCCGCCGGTCTCGGTCAGCAGCACTTCCAGGTGCCAGGAGCCGGCCTCGTCCTCCATCGAGACGGCGAGCCGCCGCGGCGGTTCGCACGCCTCGATCAGCAGCGGGCACCACGGCTCGGACTCCTCGAACGCCAGCTGCACCTCGATGGTGCGACCGGGCGCGGCCTCGCCGCGCCACGGGCCGAACCACCGGGCGGTGCGCTGCGGTTCGGTGATGCTCGCCCAGACGTCCGCCACCGGGGCGCGGTGGACACGGGTGAGGATCAGATCGTGCCCGGCCGGCGTGGGGACGAGGCGTCCGGTGGGTTCGGGGGCCATGACGTGTCCTCCTCGGGACGGGGTGCTGCGGTGTGCGGCGGTGTGCGTGCGGCGGGGCTCGCCCCGCGCGGTCGGGGCACCCCCGCGGCGGCCTCCCGCAGGGCGCGGCGGCAGAGGCCGTCGGCGCGGCGGGTCGTCTCCGGGAGGCGGAAGCCGCGGGCCAGGTGGAGGGTCTGCGCGCAGGCCGCGTCCAGGGTGACCCGGTGTCCGGCCGAGACGAACACCGGCTTCACGCCGTCGCGGGTGCGCAGGGCCCGGCCGACCTCCTCGCCGTCGTCGGCGCGCAGCGGGGTCCAGGAGCCGCGGACGGTTCCCGGTTCGGTGTGTGCGAAGACGAACGGGTTCTTGGCCACGCCGATGACGGGGAGCCCGGTGAGGACCCCGAGGTGGCTGGCGAGCCCGAAGCGGCGCGGGTGCGCCCGGCCGTAGCCGTCGCACACCACGAGTCCGGGCTCGGCGGTCAGCGCGTCGAGGGCGGCGAGCACCGTCGGTATCTCGCGGAAGGCGAGCAGGCCGGGGACGTACGGGAAGGAGACCCGTCCGACGGCCGTGGCCTCGTCCACGACGGCCAGGGTCGCCGCGTCGAGGACCACGGCCGCGGCGGCGACGAGGTCGCGTCCGTCGTCGTACGCGACGTCCACTCCCGTCACCGTCCCGGTGCCGGGCGGCGGGCCGGTCCCGTCGAGGACGACACGCGGACGCAGCGCGTCCTGGACGGCGAGGGCCGCCTCCTCGGTGGCCGGCCAGCCGGCGGGTACTCCGACGATCTCCATGGTGCCGTCCACCCTAAGGGTTCGGGCCCGCCGGTAGCCTGGCGATCATGTTCGTACTGGAATTGACGTACACCGCGCCCCTCGACCGTGTCGACGCCCTGCTGAAGCCGCACATCGACTGGCTGGACGGGATGTACGAGGAGGGCGTCGTCATCGCCTCGGGCCGCAAGAACCCGCGGGACGGCGGCGTGCTGCTGGCGGTCGGCGACGACCGGGCGCACGTCGAACGCCTCGCCGCGGGCGACCCGTTCGTGACGGGCGGGGTGGCCGAGTACCGGGTGACCGAGTTCGCCGCGACCAGGACGGTGCCCGCACTGGCCGCGTACCGGGAGCAGCCGGCTTCCTGACGGAGCATCAGGAACCGGCCGGCAGCCGGACGGGCCGGGCCCCGGGGGCCCGGCCCGCCGCGCGTCAGGGGCGCCAGGACAGCCGGGCGACGCGGCCCTTCTCGCCGGAGGCCCAGCAACTGCCGTCCGGGGTGCAGTCGACGGTGTCGAAGGACCCGCTGTCGACCGTCCGCCAGGTGCGGCCGCCGTCGAGGGTGAGGTCGGTGCCGGTCGGCCCCACGGCGAGCGCCGCGGAGCGCGCGTGCGGCAGCCACGCCACGCCCGAACGGTAGGCGGGCGGGGGCGTGTCCGCCGCCCGCCAGCTCCGCCCGGCGTCGGCGGTGACCGACGCCGCCTGCGGGGAGGGCTGCCCCGTGCGGTAGTCCCCGCCGACGGCGATGCCGTGCCGGCGGCCCTGGAAGGCGAGCGCGAACACCCCGCGTGCGGGGTCGCCCGCGGGGATCACGGCGGAGGTGACGGTCCAGGTCAGTCCGCGGTCCGCGGAGTGCATCACGCGGGCCGTGGCCGCGCCCCCGGTGGCCAGCCAGACGTCCTTCGGTCCCGAGCTGACCAGGCACTGGCCACCGGCGGCGAACCCGGCTTCGCCCGGCAGGGCGGCGGGCATGCCGTCGTCGGGCAGCACACCCCAGGAGCGGCCGCCGTCCGAGGTGGCGAGGATCCGGAACCGGCCGTCGACCGGGTCGCTCATGGCCAGGCCGTGGCGGCGGTCGAAGAAGGTGACGCAGTCGTAGAACGCCCGGGGGTCGGTGTTGCGGAAGGACTCGGCCCAGGTGACGCCGCCGTCCTCGGTGCGCAGGATCCGCGAGGCCTCGCCCTCGCCGATCGCCAGGACCACGGCGCGCCGGCCGTCGAACGCCTCGACGTCCCGGAACTCCAGCTCCCCCGCCCCCGGCGGCGACACGTCGCGCCAGGTGGCGCCGCCGTCCGCGGTGCGCAGCACGGTTCCCCGGGAGCCGGCGGCCCACGCGGTCCTGCGGTCGACGGGCGCCAGCCCGCGGAAGCGGGCGTCCGTGCCGGTGTCGGTCAGCCGCCAGCCGGGGGCCGCGTGCCGCCGGTCCTCCCCGTCCGCGAGCGGCGCCGCCCGGGACGGTCCGGCGCCGGTCAGCACCGCGGCCACGGCGGCGGCGCAGAGCCCCGCGGACACCACTCGTCTCGTCTTCCCCTGGGACGTCATGGCGGTGGAAGCTAGCCCACGGGCCGGGGGCCGTCCAGAGTGCAGGAGGGGCGGGCCCCGGCGCTGGGCGGCGGTGACACAGCTCACGTGCCCCCCAGGTGCACGGAATCAGCCATTCCGCCGTCTGTGGGGGTAGGCGGAAGCCCACAAGGGCGGCCCGGCGAGCCCAGGAAGTGAGGAGCGGACCTTGTCCACCGTGATCGAACAGGCCGTGGAAGCACGGCTCGTCGCCTCCGCACCCCTGCTGGAGACGGTCCCCGCGACCCTGCACTACGACCGCGCGGACCCGTTCGCCGTGCGGATCGGCTTCCCCGCTCCGGCCACCCTGGAAGGCGCCGACGTGTCGTGGGCGTTCTCCCGGGATCTGCTGGCCGACGGCGTCGAGGAGCCGGCCGGCCTGGGCGACGTGCGGGTGCGGCCGTACGGTTTCGACCGCACGGTGCTGGAGTTCCACGCTCCCGAGGGCATCGCCGTCGTGCACATCCGCACCGGCGAGCTCCGGCGCTTCCTGGACCGGGCGCAGACGCTGGTGCCGTCCGGCAGCGAGCATCTGCACCTGGACCTCGACCGCGATCTGACCGCGCTCCTCGGCGACACCCGCTGACCCCGCCCCCCTGACCGGGTGCGACTCCCGGGGCCCGGCGCAAGCCGCCGCACCCGGCGGCCGTGGCGTGATTCCGCCCCCGGCCGGACCCGTGGACCGACCGGACACCGGGACCAGGGGCCCTGCGGCGCGGCGCGCCGGCGCCGACATTGCCGCGCACCCTCGCGGGCGAGCTCGTGCCCCTCGCGGGAGAGGCGGCGACGGACGTGACCGTGCGTTTCCTTCCGCAACGCCTCGACCTGCTCGACGACGGACTCGGCGCGGCCCGGAACGTCGCCCGGTTCGCCCCCCGGGGCCGCCGAGAACACCGTCCGCGCCCGGCTCGCGCGGTTCCTGTTCCGCGGCACGCCCGCCGACCGGCCGGCGGGCATGCTGTCGGGCGGCGAGCGGTTCCGGGCCACGCTCGCAGCCCTCCTCCTCACCGAGCCCGCTCCGCTGCTGCTCCTGCTCGACGAGCCGGCGGACAGCCTCGACCTGGCGAGCGTGCGCAAGGTGACCGCGGCGCTGTCGGCGTTCGGGGGCGCCCCGGTCGCGGCCGGTCACGACATGGCGTTCCCGGAGTCCGCGGGGATCACCCGGTGGCTGGCGCCCGCCGCGAGCGGGCTGCGCGACGTGGCGCCGGCGCGGCTGCCGGGACTGCCGGGCAGTGCGGAGTGATGTGGCTCTCGTGTCCGCCGTCTGGCCTGGGGACATAACCGTCTGCAAAGGGGCATCACGGATCCGGGCTTGGAGGACGACTTATCGCCCGCTTAACCTACGGTTTCGTAACCTACGAATCCGTAGGTAATACTCCCGTCCCCAGGAGCACCCGTGACCCTCACCTCTCCCCACCTCGGCAGTTCCGAAGCGTGGACGGACGCCCGTCTGCTGTACGCGCTCGAGGAAGTGGTGGAGAAGGAGCTCAACCGGCATCTGAAGGTGGCCAAGGACTGGATGCCGCACGAGTACGTGCCGTTCGGCGACGGCCGGAACTTCCCCGGCTTCTTCGAGGACGGCGAGGCCTGGGACCCGGAGCAGTCCAAGGTCACCGACGTCGGCCGGATCGCCCTCGTGGTGAACCTGCTGACCGAGGACAACCTGCCGAGCTACCACCACGAGATCGCGACCCTCTTCGGCCGGGACGGCGCATGGGGCACCTGGGTGCACCGCTGGACCGCCGAGGAGGGCCGGCACGGCATCGTGATGCGTGACTACCTGCTCACGTCGCGCGCGGTCGACCCGGACAAGCTGGAGCAGTTCCGCATGGCGCACATGGCGGAGGGCTTCGAGTCGGACAACCGGCACTCGATGCTGCACTCCGTGGCCTACGTCGCGTTCCAGGAGCTGGCGACCCGCGTCTCGCACCGCAACACGGGCCACCAGTCGGGCGACCCGGTCTGCGATCGCATGCTGGCGCGCATCGCGACCGACGAGAACCTGCACATGGTCTTCTACCGCAACCTGCTGGGCGCGGCGTTCGAGATCGCCCCCGATCTGACGATGCAAGCCGTGCGCGACGTGGTGGTGAACTTCCGCATGCCCGGACACGGCATGCCGGGCTTCGAGCGCGCCGCCGCGCAGATGGCGATCGGCGAGATCTACAACATGCGCATCCACCACGACGACGTGCTCCAGCCGGTGCTGCGCTTCCTGAAGGTCATGGAGATCGACGGGCTGGGCCCCGAGGGGCAGAAGGCCCAGGACGAGCTCGGCCTGTACATGGGCGTTCTCGACGCCGAGGCCGCCAAGTTCGACGAGAAGCTCGCCGCGCGCAAGGCGCGGATGGCGGCCCGCGCGGGCCGCTGAGGCGCCGGGCCGCACGGACCGCCGACGGGGACGGCCCCGCGGCCGGAGCCGCATCGCTCCGGCCGCGGGGCCGTCTCCCCCGTTCCCCCTGTTCTCCCCGCACCGGGCCCGCCCCCCGTGTCCCTTCGCGGGCCCGTCTCCCCCGTCCCCGGCTCCCCCGAACCGGGCCGATCCCCCGTCCCCGGCTCCCCCGAACCGGGCCGATCCCCCGTCTCCCCCGTCATCCCTGACGGGATTCCGTCCCCCGCGTTCCCCCGCGCGCCGGGGGCGAGCCGTGCCGGATCGCCCCCGCGACGCCCGGCAACCCCGCGCCTCCCCCGCCCCCGCGCAGGCCCTGTGGCCGCGACCCCCCGGTCGCG
This sequence comes from Streptomyces genisteinicus, assembly GCF_014489615.1. Taxonomy (GTDB): domain Bacteria; phylum Actinomycetota; class Actinomycetes; order Streptomycetales; family Streptomycetaceae; genus Streptomyces; species Streptomyces genisteinicus. Next base: position 6,536,972 of record NZ_CP060825.1, on the reverse strand, counting down.
CCCCGCACGGGCATCGTCAGCCGCGGCCGCGTGCCTGGTCGCGGCGCATACGGAGCCGCTCCTTCTCGGACAGACCGCCCCAGACGCCGAATCTCTCGTCGTTGGCGAGCGCGTACTCCAGGCACGCCACCCTGCCCTCGCAGGCGCCGCACAGCTGCTTCGCCTCGCGGGTCGACGAGCCCGGGGCGGGAAAGAAGAACTCCGGGCCCGCCTGGGCGCAGAGCGCCGTCTCCTGCCAGGCCAGTTCTGGTTCGGTGATGGTGTTCATCGGCATGGGAACCACTGTGCCGGGCGGCGATAAACACTTCATCAACGTCCCGTCAACAGGACGGGCCGCCGTCCCCACCGGTACCGAGTGTGCGCCCGACGCACCTTTCCGCGCACGCCGTTGCGTGTCCCGGGCGCGTCGCGGGGCGCCCTGCGCAGAGCGCCGGAAAGGCGTTGCGCACCTGCCGCCCGGCAGACAAGGATCACCGGATGACCACCCGAAAGGCCCGTGGCAGGTAGCCGCGCCCCGCCCCGCTCCCGGCACCGCGAGCGACCGCACATCCCCTGCCGAGGAGCACCCATGGACACCATCACCCTTCTGCCTCACGCCCGGCTTCCGCGCGCCCACGCGCATCGCGAGACGCTGACCAGCTGCGTCGACGCCCACGGGCGCGCGCACTGGCTGCTGTGCGACGGCCGGCCGCGGGGCCCGGTCCACGACGCGACCGTCGTCACCGTCGACGGCGGCCGGACGCGGATCACCGAGCTGAACGCCGTGCGAGCGTGCCACCCGAAGCTGGACGCCCTGCCGGACGGCGGCTTCGTCGTCGCCGACGCCCGCCGCCGCGGCACGGCCGATCACGTGCAGGTCTTCGACGCCTCCGGCCGGGCCGTCCGGTCCTTCGCCGTGGGCGACGCGGTGGAGCACCTGCTCGCCGACACGGAGGGCACGCTGTGGGCGGGATACTTCGACGAAGGCGTCTTCGGGAGCGACCCGCTGAGCGCGCCGGGCCTGCGGCGCTGGTCCGCCGCGGGCGAGCCGCTCTGGGAGCTGCCGCTCACGAACCCCGGGGGCGTCATCGCCGACTGCTACGCGCTCAACGTGGCGGGCCGGACGGCATGGGCCTGCTACTACACGGACTTCCCGCTGGTCCGGGTCCGCGCGGACGGCACGGTCCGGGCCTGGTCGTCACCGGTTGCCGGGGCGCACGCCCTCGCGGTGCTGGGGCCGGCCGTCGCCTACGCCGGCGGCTACGGCACCCACGACCGGCTCACGCTCTGCCGGCTGGACGGGGACGCCGCGACGCCCTACCGGGAGTACGTGATGACGCTGCCGGACGGATCGGCCCTGGGCCGGCACCGTGCGGTGGGGCGCGGCTCCCGGCTCTTCGTGCTGCCCCAGGGGTCCGAGGAGTGGCTCCTGTGGGATCTGGCCCACCAGGCGTAGCGGCCCCGGGGCGCCACGCCTCCGGGCCGCCACCGGACGGTGCCGGCCCCGGGCGTCAGCGCCCGCGCTGCTCGTAGACCGTGGTCGCCAGGTCGCGCAGAGCACGGCGCGCGGGCTCCGGGTCCAGGCCGTGGTCGATGGCTTCCAGGGCGGCCGCGGCAGAGGAGCGGACCTGGTGCGGGAGGCCGTCGTAGGCGGAGATGCCGTAGGCGACCCGGCGGCGGGCGGCGGCCTCCTCCCCGGAGACGCTGCCGGGCTCGATGGGGAAGACGGCGGCCTGGTAGGTGGCTATGCCGATCAGCACGGTCTGGGCCAGGCCCTCCGCGTACCCGTCCTCGGCGGCGGCGTCGCACTCCGTGCGGAACTGCGCGTACGCCCGCCGGCGGGCGTACGCGGAGCCTGCCCAGGAGCCGGCCGCGGCGAGGGCGCCCGTGAAGCCCGCGACGAACGGGCCGGCCAGCAGGAAGCCGGCCACGGTGCCCAGAGCGGCGGCGACGACCAGCTGCACGGTGATCAGCCGGTGGGCACGAGTGAGGGCAAGGTTGTCCATAGCGGGCAAGTATGACGGGTGCCCGCTCCCGCCCGGCACGGGCACCCGGGGAGACGCCCGGACGCCCGTGCCGGGCGGGGCCGCGGCTCAGTCGCGGAGCGCCGCCCCGGTGGGGACGACGATGCCGAAGACGTCGGTGACCGTGGTCAGCGCGGCGGCCTTGAGCACGGCAGCCGGCACCACCGTGCCGTCGGGCGCGGTCAGCGCGCGGGTGGCGGTGGCGTCGGCGACGACAGTGGGCCGGTAGCCTCGGTTGAAGGCGCCCTGGGCGGTCGAGGCGACGCACATGTGCGTCATGAAGCCCGCCAGGACGAGGTCCCTGCCGCCGTCCGGTCCGGCGCCGAGCTCCGCCAGCGTCCGCTCCAGGCCGGTGGCCTGGAAGGAGTCGGGGAAGTGCTTCACGACGACCGGTTCGCCGTCGGCCGGGGCGACCGCGTCGCAGACGGCGCCGGTGTGGGCGCGGATGTCGTACGGGGACCCCTCGCCCGCGTCGTGCACGACATGGACGACGCGGGTGCCGGCGGCACGGGCACGCGCCAGCAGGCGGGCCGCCGCGGCGAGGGCCTCGTCGGCCCCCTCCAGCGCCATGACGCCGGTGCGGTAGGTGTTCTGGAAGTCGATCATGACCAGGACGGACTCGCCGAGCCGGGGCGGCCGGTTGTCCTGCCCGCTGACGTCGCGCAGGGGTGTGGACGGGACGGTGCTCATGAAGGTGCCTTTCGTCGTGACGGTGTGCCGGGCGGAGAAGGTGCGGACGGCCGGGCGGGGAGGGAAGCGGGGCCGGCGCGCGGTGCGGCGGCGTGCGGGCACGCCACAGGCACACCGCGGGTGCGGACGGGCCCGGAGGGCGCGGACCGGGGCGGGGAGGCGGGTGCCGCGGAGGCGGCCCCGGGCGGGGGTGCGGCCGCCCGTGTGCGGGGAGGCCGCGGACGGTCAGCCGGCGCGGGTACGGAAGCGGCGGCGGTAGGCGGCGGGCGTGGTGGCGAGCCGGCGGCGGAACGCCCGGTGGAGGGTCTCCACGGAGCCGAGCCCGGCCGCCGCCGCGACCTGCGCGAGCGGGCCGTCGGTGGTCTCCAGCAGACGCCGGGCCACCTCGACACGGGCCGCTTCGACGTACGCGGCGGGGCCGGTGCCCGTCTCCTGGGCGAAGACCCGGGCGAAGTGCCGCTCGCTGAGGCACATGCGCTCGGCGAGCGCCGCGGCGGACAGGTCCTCGTGGAGGTGCTCGGCGATCCACAGCCGCAGTTCGTCGATGTCCCGGCGGTCGGCGGCGGGGCGGCTGAGCGGCACGGAGAACTGGCTCTGGCCACCCTGCCGCTTGAGGTACATCACGAGATGCCTGGCGAGCGCGAGGGCGGTGCGTTCGCCCAGGTCCTCGGCGACCAGGGCGAGCGCGAGGTCCAGGCAGGCGCTGATGCCGGCCCCGGTCCACAGCCGGCCGTGGTCGGTGCGGACGAAGATCGGATCCGGGTCGACGGTGACCCGGGGGTGCTCGGCGGCGAGCTGCGCGGCGGTCGACCAGTGGGTGGTCGCCGTGCGGCCGTCCAGCAGTCCGGCGGCGGCCAGGACGTGCGCGCCGACGCACACCGAGGCGACGCGCGCGGCGTGGGGGGCGGTCTGCCGGACCCAGGCCACGATCTCCTCGTCGACCACGGCGCGGGGGCCGGCCTCGGTCATGTCGACCGCACCGGGCACCACCAGCGTGTCCACGTCCGCGCCGACGTCACCGAAGGCCACGTCGGTCAGCAGGCGCACGCCCGCGGAGGTGCGCACCTTTCCGGCGACGGGCCCGGCGAGGCGGACGGTGTAGCCGGCCCGGCCGCCGGTCTCCCGGTTGGCCAGGGCGAACACCTCGGCCGGTCCGGTGACATCGAGGAGGTCGACACCGGGGAAGACCGCGATGACGACACGGTGGGGAAGGGGCATGCACCGATCCTGGCCGGTGGACGCCACGACCGCAATGACGGTTCCCTGTCACATCCGGACACCGCGTCGCGGGTCGCGGCCGGCGGCGACCGGGCACCTGGCACCTGGCACCTGGCGGGAGACGTCGCCGGGCCGGAGCCGTCCCGGGGCGGCCGGCTGCCGCAGGCGGCGCGGGGTCAGCGGGCGGCTGCGTGCCGCCCGGGGCCCGCGGGCGGCGGGCCGGAGGCGTCAGCGGGGCGGGATCGCCGCCTCCACGGCCGCCCTGATGCGGGCGCCGAAGGCCGGCGCGTCCTTGCGCGCCGCGGCGACGGCCAGACCCACCAGCAGCTTGCCGAGGCCGTGCCCCTCCAGGACGTTGAAGATCCTCACCCGGGTCCCGCCGTCGGGCAGCGGTTCCAGGTCGTAGCCGCCCTCACGGGCGGTCACCGTGTTCGAGGACACTTCGGCCCAGCGGATCGTCCGGGGCGCCTCCAGCGTGGTGATCCGGAACTCCCGGGCCGTCTTCATCCCGGCGTCCTTCACCGTGCTGCGGAAGACGGTGCCCACGGCGGTGGGGGCGTCCGGGACGCGCTCGATGCGGAGCACCCGGGGGCTGAACTCGGGGTCGTGGCGCCCGTCGGCGAGGAAGGCGAACACGTCGTCGACGGGGCGCGGGATGTCGACGGTGGCCTCGAACTGTCCTGACATGGGTACTCCCGGTCGGGCGGACGGACGTCCGGTGACGGACGCGCGGTGACGACGTCGTGACCCTATGCGAGTGCCGCCGGATGGGCCCGCCGCGACGCGCACCGCCGCGACGCGTGGAGTGCCCGGCCCGCGGGGAGGCCCTCCGGCCGGGACGCGGGACGGCTCCGCTCCCGACGGAGACCGCCCGAACCGGGAGCGCGCCGGTCCCGGACCGGAGACAGTGCGGCCGGAGAGCACCCGCCGCCCGGCCGCGCACTGCTCAGTGGTGCTCGTGCCCGGCGCCCTCCGCCGCCGCGCCGCCGCCCGCCTTCGGCGTCCCGCCGGCGCCGCCGTGGCCGCCGTGGCCGCCGTCGTGCCCCGGGACGGTGCCGTCGGGTTTGGCGACGAGGAAGAGGCCGGCCATACCCATGTCGGAGTGGCTCTGGACGTGGCAGTGGTACATCCACGCGCCCGCGCCGACGTGTTCACCGGCGATGATCTGGAAGCCGAAGGAGTCGGCCGGTCCGGTGATCTTGTTGTCGATCACCCGGCTGACGTCCTCCGGCCCGGCCAGCAGTCCGGTGCGGTTGTCGGCCCAGCGGTGACCGTGGATGTGGAAGGTGTGGTAGTACTCCCCGTGCGTGATCATGATGATCTCGACGCGGTCGCCCACCGTGGCCTGGAAGTCCGGCGGTTCGGCGGCCGGACGGTTGTTGATCGTCATGTCGTTGAAGACGATCGTGAACTGCTTGTCCGGCAGGACGTCGCCCTTGCGGCGCACCACCATCGGCCCGTAGAGCCCCTTGCGGATGCCGCCCGTGCCGTGGTCGGTGCCCACCACGTGGTCGTGGTAGTGCCAGTAGCCCGCACTGCCCGGACGCCAGGTGCCGTCGGCGCGGCGGCCGGGGGCGTGGGTCCGCCAGGTGTAGGTGCGGGTGGCGCCCGGCTCGACGTGGCTGCGGCTCATCTTCGTGCCGTCGTTGTCGATGTCGTAGTCCACGCCGTGCGGGTGGAGGCTGACGGGCACGTCCATCAGGTTCTCGAACTCGATGTGGAGGGTGTCGCCCTCGTTGAGCTCGATCAGCGGGCCGGGGATCGTGGCCTTGCCCTTCTCCAGGCCGTATCCCATCTGGCCGTCGGCCGTCTTCTCCGCGTACAGCCGGAGATGGCGCACCTGGCCGCCGGCCGGGGCGGTTCTGGGCGCGGAGGCCGCGGCGGGCGCGGCGCTGGAGGAGGCCGCGGCGAGGGACAACGATGTCACGCCCGTCGCGGCGACCGCCCCGCCCGCGAGCAGGCGCCGGTGGAAACTGCGTCTGTCCATGTCGAACTCTCCAGTCGGTAGCGGAGGCTGACGGGGCGTGAGCCCCCGGGGACGGCCCACACGGTAGCGGGGCACCCAGCGTTTATCCACACTCAGGACAAAGTTCGTTCTCTTGCGGCCATACCTCTTGGCGAACCATGAAAAGAGGTCTAGCTTCAACGGCTGTTGTTGTGACCACAGAGGGATGGGTGACCACATGAAGCGCGCACCACATCACCGGTCGAGATCGAGAACGGGCGTCGCCGCGGCAGCACTCGGCGCCGGAGCCCTGACCGTGTCGCTGCTCGGCGGCAACCCGGCGTCGGCCGAGCCCTACCCCGAGGAGCCGTCCCGAGCGGCGACAACGTTGTCCCTTCCCTCCCCACCGGGCGGGGCCAACGTGCGGGTACTCGTCTTCCACGGCTCGGCGACCGAGGAGTCGCCGACGGTGAACGCCGGGATCGCGGCGATCGAGAGCATCGGGCTGACCGGCCCGGCCGCCGGACGGTTCCGGACGGAGGCCACCGACGACCCGGCGGTCTTCACCAACACCCAGCGCCTCGGCCGCTTCAACGCCGTGGTGTTCCTGACCGGCGGCGGCGACGTGCTCGACCCGGAGCAGGAGGCCGGGCTGGAGGCCTATCTGGAGGCGGGCGGCGGATTCCTGGGCATCCACGACGCCGCGCGGACGGAACCGTACTCGTCCTGGTTCACCGGACTGATCGGCGCCCGTCCGACGGGCGCACCGAGCAGCACCCAGCGGGCCGTGGTGGAGGTGGGCGACCGCGCCCATCCGGCGACGACGTCGCTGCCGCTGGAGTGGAAGCGGCCCGACAAGTGGTTCAACTGGGCGCAGAACCCGTCCGGTTCGGTGCACACCGTGGCCCGGGTCAAGGAGAGTTCGTACAAGCCGGCCGACAAGGGGAACGGCTGGGACCACCCGATCTCCTGGTGCCGCGACTACGACGGCGGCCGGTCCTTCTACACGGGCATGGGCGGCACGGCCGACAGCTTCGCCGAGGCCGACTTCCGCGACCACCTGCGCGGCGCCCTGGCCTGGACGAGCCGGCTGTCCCAGGCCGACTGCAAGGCCACCATCGACGCCCACTACACCGCCGAGCGCGTCACCAAGGCCAACCAGCCCGGTCAGAACGACCAGATCGGCGAACCCCACGGCCTGGTCACCGCCCCCGACGGGCGGGTGCTCTACATCGGGCGCGGCGGCGCGGACTCCAGCGTGCCGGTGGTCACGGACTGGAACAACCCGGACATCGGCAAGGGCAACGGCGAGATCCACGTCTACGACCCGGCCGGCAAGAAGGTCACCAAGGCCGGCGCGCTGACCGTCTTCGGCAACAAGGGCGGCGGCGACGAGCTGGTCAAGAACGAGGAGGGCCTGCTCGGCATCGAGCTGGACCCGGACTTCATGACCAACGGCTGGGTGTACCTGCACTGGACGCCGCACTCGCGGATCGACCGTGAGACCCACATGGGCGAGCGGCGGGTCTCCCGCTTCACCCTCGACCTCGCCACCAACAAGCTGGACCTGGCGAGCGAGAAGGTGCTGCTGACCTGGCCGGTGCAGATCCACAGCTGCTGCCACGCGGGCGGCGGCATGGCCTGGGACTCCGACGGCAACCTCTACATCGCCACCGGTGACACCAACTCCTCCGGCTTCAGCAGCGGTTACTCCGGCAACAACCCGGAGCCGAACTTCAAGGGAGTCTCCTTCTCCGACGCCCGCCGCACCGCGGGCAACACCAACAACCTCAACGGCAAGATCCTGCGGATCCACCCCGAGGACGACGGAAGCTACACGCTCCCCGCCGGGAACCTCTTCACGGGCGAGGAGACCGCCGAGGGCGGCGGCAGGACGCGGGGCGAGATCTATGTGATGGGCGTCCGCAACCCGGCGCGGATCTTCGTCGACAAGAAGACGGACATCCTCTACGCCGGCTGGGTCGGCCCCGACGCGGGATCGCCGTCGACGACCTGGGGCCCGGCCAAGTACGACACCTTCGCCGCCATCACCGAGGCCGGCAACCACGGCTGGCCGTACTGCATGGGCAACAAACAGCCCTACCGGGACCGCAATCTGCCCGACCCGTCCAAGCCGCTGGGCTGGTACGACTGCGACGCGCCGAAGAACGAGTCGCCCAACAACGACGGCCTGGTGAACCTGCCGCCGGTCACCTCCAACACCATCTGGTACTCGCCGCAGGGCGGCGGCGTGGACTACCCGCGGGACGCGAACGGCGTCCCGAGCTACAAGCAGGAGGAGCAGAAGCTGCTGCTGCCGTGGCTCAAGGGCGGCGGGCAGGCGACCATGAACGGCCCCGTCTACCGCTACGACGCCGCGAGCGCGTCCGACGTGAAATGGCCGGCGTACTGGGACGGCAAGTGGTTCGTCGGCGACTTCTACGACGGCGACCAGCCGCGCCACGCGGTGCTCACCGACCCGAGGACGGTCGGCCGGGGCGGCCTTCCGGTGCACGCCGAGTCGCTCAAGAAGATCGTCCCGGTCGGCCAGGGCGGCATCCGCAACCTGATGGACTGGAAGTTCGCGCCGGACGGCTCGCTCTACGTCCTGGACTACGGGCGCGGCTTCTTCACCTCCGACAAGGACTCCGCGCTGTGGCGCGTGACGTACAAGGGCGGCGGGCCCACGCCGGCCGCGGACCAGCTCGCGAGGAAGGCGGCACAGTGACCTCGAGACGAAGAGGCGCGAGCCTGTGGACCGCGCTGCTCGCCGCGGTGGCGATGGTCGTCGGGCTGACCTCGGCCACGGCCTGGGGCAAGACGGACGACGAACGGCGGGCCGGCGCCGCCCAGGTGCTCACCTGGACGGCCGGCGACCCGATCGACCGGTACCTGACCTTCCCCACCACCGCGGTGGCGGGGGCGACGACGATCGTCTTCGAGAACAGCACGGCCACCGGCAACACCACCGGTATGCCGCACACCCTGACGTTCGACGTCTCCGACCCGGAGTACAACAACGACGTCCCGCTGAACATCCTCGCCAACCCGAGTGACGCGAGCGGCGGCAAGCACTCCGCCGAGGTGACGCTCACCCCGGGCCGGTACCTGTTCAAGTGCACGATCCCCGGTCACGGCCAGATGCAGGGCATCCTCACGGTGACCGAGGACGGCGGGGGCGGCGACGACACCACCGCGCCCGAGACGTCCGCGCAGGTGACGGGCGACCGGAACGCCGACGGCGCGTACATCGGCCAGGCCACGGTGGCGATCGGCGCGAGCGACGAGGGGTCGGGCGTCGAGAAGACGGAGTACGCGCTGGGCGCCGACGGCCCCTGGCAGCCCTACACCGCACCGGTCGTCGTCGACCAGGTCGGCGCGCACGTCGTGCGCTACCGGGCGACGGACAAGGCCGGCAACACGGCGGCCGAGAAGTCCGCCGAGTTCACGGTGGCCGCACCGCCGACCGACGACACCACGGCGCCCGAGACCTCGGCGACCGTGTCCGGCGAGAAGGACGCGGAGGGCAACTACCTGGACATGGCCACGGTGACCGTGACCGCGTCCGACACCGGCTCGGGCGTCAACACCATCGAGTACGCGGTCGGTGACGGCGCCTGGCAGCCGTACACCGCACCGGTGATGGTCCACGAGGCGGGCGCCCACACGGTCCGCTACAGGGCGACGGACAAGGCGGGCAACGCCGCCGCCGAGAAGTCGGTCGCCTTCACGGTGGTGACCCCGCCGGACCCGGACACCACGGCCCCGGTGACGGCGGCTTCGGTCGCCGGGACCCGCAACTCGGACGGCGCGTACATCACCGCCGCCACGGTGACCCTGTCGGCCGCCGACACCGGGTCGGGCGTCGAGAAGATCGAGTACTCGCTCGACAGCGGCCCGTACCTCGCCTACACCGCACCGGTGATCGTCGACCGCGTCGGTCACCACACGGTGCGGTACCGGGCGACGGACAAGGCGGGCAACACCGCCGAGGCGAAGAGCGTCTCCTTCTCCGTGGCGGAGGGCGGCGGGGTGCCCGCACCCGACTGCCCGGAGTTCGACGAGCGGCTCACGGTGATCGTCGGCAGCGTCGACACCGGCGTCCCCAACCGGATGACCAGCAGCCGCTGCACGGTCAACGAGCTGATCGAGGACGAGAAGGACTGGTCGTCGCACGCGCTGTTCCTCAAGCACGTCGACACCGTCGTCGACCGGCTGCTCGCCGACGGGGTGATCGACGCCCGTGAGCACCGGAAGATCTACCGGGCCGCCAAGCAGTCCGGCATCGGCAAGCCGGGGCAGACGGAGGGGTACCGGGATCTGTTCGACGGCACCCAGTCGACCTTCTCCCGGTGGCAGCACGTGGGCGGCGGGCAGTTCGGCCTCACCGCCGACGGCGCCATGACCAGCAGCACCACCGTGCCGGGCATGGGCATGCTCTGGTTCCCGCAGCGGAGCTACGGCGACTTCTCGCTCAAGCTCCAGTGGCGGGACGACGCGCCGGGCACCGGCAACGCCAACGGCGGTGTCTTCGTCCGCTTCCCGTACGTCCACGACAACCCGGAGGAGTCCCGTCCCGAGTGGGTCGCCATCAAGTACGGGCATGAGATCCAGGTCCTCGACCGGCCGGACGGCGACATGTACAAGACCGGGTCCGTCTACGGCTTCGACCGGGTCGGCCTGGCCGGCGCCGGGGTGACGCCCAAGGGCACCTGGAACGACTACGAGATCCGGGTGGAGGGCCAGCACTACTCGGTCTTCCGCAACGGCAAGCTGATCAACGAGTTCGACAACACCGGCGGGCAGGTCTTCCAGCCGCCGCGGTCGGACGACCCGGGCACCGACGGCCGGCGGTACGCCTCCGGCTACATCGGCCTCCAGGTCCACGGCACGACCGATGTGATCTCGTACCGCAACATCCGGGTGAAGGAGCTGTAGCCGGACCCCGCGTACGGATGCGGCCCCCTCCCGGACGGGAGGGGGCCGCATCCGTACGGCCGCTCAGTCCTTCTTCGCGCGGCTGGGCTGCACCCGCTTCGGCTCGCCCGGCATCTTCGGGTACTCGGGCGGATAGGGCAGGTCGCCGAGCCCGTGGTCGGCCTCGTCCTTGCGGGCCAGCTCCAGCAGGGTCTCCAGGCCGAAGCGCTCGTCGTCCATGTCCGCGTGGACGTCGCCGAGTTCGGCGTAGCGCCCGGGCATGGTGCGGATGTCGAAGTCCTCGGGCCGGGCGTCGTCGATCTCCTCCCAGCGCAGCGGGGCGGAGACGGGCGCGTGGGGACGGGGCCGCACCGAGTAGGCGGAGGCGATGGTGCGGTCGCGGGCGGTCTGGTTGTAGTCGACGAAGATCCGCTCGCCGCGCTCCTCCTTCCACCACTTGATGGTGACCCGGTCCGGCATCCGGCGTTCCAGTTCCCGGCCGACGGCGATCGCGCACCGGCGGACCTGGGTGAACGTCCACTCGGGCCGGATGGGCACGAACACGTGCAGTCCGCGGCCGCCGGAGGTCTTGGGCCAGCCGCGCAGGCCCGCCCCGTCGAGGACGTCGCGCAGTTCGTGGGCGGCGCGCACGGCGTCGGCGTAGCCGGTGCCGGGCTGCGGGTCGAGGTCGATGCGCAGTTCGTCGGGGTGGTCGGTGTCCTCGCGGCGCACCGGCCACGGGTGGAAGGTGACGGCGCCGAGATTGGCGGCCCAGGCGACGGCGGCGGGCTCGGTGGGGCACATCTCGTCGGCGGAGCGCCCGGAGGGGAAGGTGATGTGGGCGGTGGGGATCCAGTCCGGCAGGTACTTCGGCACCCGCTTCTGGAAGAACGACTCGCCGGTCACCCCGTCGGGGTAGCGTTCCAGCGTGGTCGGGCGGCCGTGCAGGGCGCGGGTGATGCCGGGCCCGACGGCGAGGTAGTAGCGGACCATGTCCAGCTTGGTGTAACCGGGCTCGGGAAAATAGATCTTGTCGGGATTGGACACACGGACGGTCCGCTCCCCCACGTCGAGTTCCACGGCTTGGGCCATGCCCGCCAGCGTAGGCCGTGCCACCCGGGGGTGCATACCGGACAATCGCCCCATGGATCTGCCCGTGATGCCCCCCGTCAAGCCGATGCTCGCCAAGGCCGTGAAGACCATCCCGCCAGGGATGCAGTACGAGGCCAAATGGGACGGCTTCCGCGCGATCGTGCACCGGGACGGCGACGAGGTCGTCATCGGATCGCGCACCGGCAAGCCGCTGACCAGGTACTTCCCCGAGCTCGTCGAGGTGCTGCGGGATCGGCTGCCCGGCCGGTGCGTGGTCGACGGCGAGATCGTGATCGCGCACGGCGGACGCCTCGACTTCGACCGGCTCACCGAGCGCATCCACCCGGCGGACTCCCGGGTGCGGATGCTCGCCGAGCGCACGCCCGCCTCCTTCGTCGCCTTCGACCTGCTGGCCCTCGGCGACGACGCCCTCCTCGACACCCCGCTGGGCGAGCGGCGCCGGCTGCTGGAGGAGGCGCTGGCCGGGGCCCGGCCGCCGGTGCATCTGGCGCCCGCCACCACCGACCCGGCGCTGGCGCGGGAGTGGTTCGAGACCTACGAGGGCGCCGGGCTCGACGGCGTGGTGGCCAAGCCGCTCGACCTGCCGTACCGCCCGGACGCCCGGCTGATGTACAAGATCAAGCACGAGCGGACGGCGGACGTCGTGGTGGCCGGCTTCCGCTACCACAAGAGCGGCCCCGTGCTGGGGTCGCTGCTGCTCGGGCTCCACGACGCCGACGGCGTGCTCCAGCACGTCGGGGTGTGCGCCGCCTTCCCCATGAAGCGGCGCGAGGAGCTGGTCGCCGAACTGGAACCGCTGCGGATGGACGACGTGTCCGGGCACCCCTGGGCACGGTGGGCCCAGGAGGAGGCGCACCAGGGGGCCCGGCTGCCGGGGGCGCCGAGCCGCTGGTCGGGCAAGAAGGACCTGTCGTGGGTGGCCCTGCGGCCCGAGCGGGTCGTGGAGGTGGCCTACGACCACATGGAGGGCGACCGCTTCCGGCACACCGCCCAGTTCCGCCGGTGGCGCCCGGACCGCTCCCCCGCGAGCTGCACCTACGCGCAGCTCGAGGAGCCGGTGCGGTACGACCTGGACGAGGTGCTGTCACCCTCCGGCGGCACCGGAGGGTGAGCAGGGCGGCTCGCCGCCCGGGTCCTCGTCGGCGGCCTCCGCTCCGCCGGCCTCCCCGGCGCCGGACTCCGACGGCGAGGGGTCCGGCGACGGCGACGGGCAGGGGCTCGGGGACGGCGACGGGCTCGGGCCGGGGCTCTCCCCGGGGCCGGGGCTCGGGCTCGGGTCGGGCGATCCGGAGGGGCCGGTGCTCGGCACCGGGACGACGGACGGGCGCGGCAGCGGGGAGGTGTCGCCGCCCGGGGACGGCGAAGGGCGGGGGCCGGGCGCCGGGCGCGGGCCTCCGGGAGTCGGGCCGATGATGATCTCGCCGTCGTCGTCCCCGCCGCCGACGGGCTCTTGCGCCGGAGTGCCGCCCGCGCCGGGGCTGACCGGCAGGACACCGGTCCCGTCCGTCACGGGGTGCACTCCCTGCCGGTAGAACGCCAGCCACGCCAGGACCGTGCGCAGGTACTCCTCGGAACGGTTGTAGCTGAGCACGGCGCGGTCGAGATCGGCGGCGGCGGACAGGTCCCGGCCCCCCGCGCACAGGTAGCGGCCGGCGGCCAGGGCCGCGTCGTGGATGTTGTTGGGGTCCCGGCGGCCGTCGCGGTTGGCGTCCTGGCCCCAGCGCGCCCAGGTGGAGGGGATGAACTGCATCGGCCCGACGGCACGGTCCCAGCGTGTGTCGCCGTCGTACCGGCCGCCGTCGGTGTCGCGGATGGCGGCGAACCCGTTGCCGTCGAGGACCGGACCGAGGATCGGGGAGAGCGTGGTGCCGGCCGCGTCGACCCGGCCGCCCCGGGCCTGGCCGGACTCCACCTTCCCGATGGCGGCCAGCAGCTGCCAGGGCAGCCGGCAGCCCGGATCGCTCCGGCCGATCACCGACGCGGCGCCGCGGTAGGCGGCGAGCACGGTGGCCGGGATGCCGGACTGGGCGTGGACGGCGGCGACGGGGCCGGCGGCGGGGCCGCCTCCGGCCGTCGGCGTGCCGTCCGAGCCGCGCAGCGGCGGGAGTTCGGTGTGGTACGAGTCGTCGTTCCGCGGCGCGGGCGCCGCCTCGGCCTCCCCGGCGGCGAGGCCGGTCCCCGGCCCGGGGAGGGCGCCCATGACCGAGGGCGCCTGCGAGGCGGTGAGCGCCGCCATGGCCGCCACCGCCGCCGCGGTGCCCGCGAGTCCCCTGCGCATCCTGATGCCGCCGCGCCTCATGAGCCCGCCCCCAGGGTGTCGAGGTTCGCGATCCGCCAGGTGCCGTCGGTCAGGACCATGTCGACGGCGAGCATGGCCGCCGCGTAGGTCCGCTCGTCGCCGGCCGCCTCGTCCCCGCTCCCGGCCGGGGCGGTGCGGGTGTTGCTCTGGTCCGCGTAGACGAGGACCCGCGCCCGGTCGCCGTCGACGCGCTCCACACCGCTCTCGGTGACCGTGGTGGTGAGCAGCAGCTTCTGCTTCGGGCCCTGTTCGCGGACGGCCGCGAGCATCGTGGTGTGCTGTCGTGTCGCCTCACCGGTGAGGTGGGTGCGCGCGGCGCGGTCGAGTGCCTGCGGGTCGGCGAAGTCGTAGCTGAAGACGGCCTCGACCGCCTTGGTCGCCGCGCCCTTCACCTCGCTGGTACGGGCGATGTCGGTGAGGGCGGTGTTGCGGGTGGCGGGGTCGTCGCGCAGGGCGGCCGCCTGGGAGGCGGCCCAGGCGGCGAACCCGCCCAGCAGCACGGTCAGCAGACACAGGATCACCGGCAGCCGGCGCGTCCGGGTCGCGGGGGCGCCCTTGCCGGACGGGGTGTCCGTGCCGTCGGCGGGGTCCGTTCCGTCCGCGGTGTGTTTGCCGTCCGCGGTGTCCTCGTCGTCGGCGGGGTGCCGGCCGGTCCCGGTGTCCCCGGCGGAGGCGGGCGCGGTGCCGTCGGGCTCCGGGCCGTCGCCTGGCTCGCTCCCCGGTGGCGGGAGCTCGGCCTCGTGGCCGGGCCGGCTCGTGCCGGGGCGCTCGGTGGTGGGCTCGCCCGCCGGTGCGGTTGCCGTGCGGGCCGCGGTCGTCGCGAGCCTGCGCCGGCGGTTGACGAGGTGCCGGGTCGTCGACATGTCGGGGTGTCCTCTCGGTGCGTGGGGCCGGGCTGCCGCTCTACCGGTCCGCCGTGTCGCCGACGGGCGCCTGGCCCAGGGCGCTGAGCTTCCAGCCGTCGTCGGTGCGGGTCAGCTGCCCGAGCATCCGGCTCTCCTTCCGTGCGGGCTCGCCCTTCGGCGCGGTCACCGTGATCCGCACGGCGACGAGCACGCTCGCGCGGCCGGCCCGGTCGTCCAGCTCGGTGACCGCGCCGGAGAGCACCTTGGCCGTGGTGACCGTCTTCGCCTCCTGGATCTGCTTCTCGAACGCCGCGCGCCCGTCGACGAGTTGGGTGCGCAGGTCGCCGGTGGCCGAGTCCTCCCACGTGTCGAGTCCGCGGCGCAGGTCCCGGTGGTCGAGCGTGTTCATGTTCTGCACCGCCTGGGTGCCCGCGGCGAGCACCCGGTCGCGGGTCTTGGCGAAGTCCGCCGCGTCGTCGTGGGCGGCCGCGTACCAGGACCAGCCGGCCCACGCGGCGCAGGCCGCCGCCACGACGGTCAGGGCCAGGGCGGCCGCCAGCAGCGGGTTTCTCGCGGTCCGTGCCATGGGACTGTGTCTCCTTGCGTTCGCTACCGGGAGGCGATGTCGGTGATGCGCCAGCGGCCGTCGTGGAGTTCGGCGGTGACGGAGAGCTGTGCGGGGGCGGTGGCGGGCTCCTTGCCCGGCCGCACGGAGACCTGGTCGAGGAAGACCAGCAGCTGGGCGCTGTCTCCGCCGAGCCGGGTGACACCGGCGCGCACCACATGGGTGGTGAGCGTGACCTTCTGCCGGGCCGCTTCCTTCTCCACCTGGGCGAACAGCCCGGTGTACTGGCGGGCGGCACGGCCGGCGAGCAGTTCGCCGGCCGCGGCGCGGGTCCGGGCGGTGTCGGCGGGCGTGTAGGAGAAGATCTCCGTCAGCGCGTTGCTGACGTCCCCGATGACCCCGGCGGTGGCCTCGGCGTCGGTCAGCGCGCGGTTCGCGGTGGCGGGGGTGTCGCGCAGCTGCCGCTCCTGGAAGAGGAGCACGGCGCCCGTGGCGAGCAGCGCCAGCACCGCGGCGAGCACGGCGTACAGCCGCCATCCCCGCCGGTGCGCCGAGGCGCCGGTGGCGGGGGTGGCGCCGGAGGACGGGCCGTCCGGACCGGAATCGGAGGCGGGACCGGTGTCGGAACCGGTGTCGTCCGGACCGGAATCGGAGGCGGGAGCGGTGCCGGTGCCGGAACCGGCGGCGGAAACCGAACCCGCGCCGCCCGGACCGGAGCCGGCGGCGGACCCGGAGCCGGAACCGGCACCCGAACCCGCGCCGTCCGGACCGGAGCCGGCGTCCGGGCCCGTGCCCGCTCCCGCTTCCGCTCCGGGCTCCGCGGGACCGCTCCGGGCACGGGCGGTGCCGGTGGTGCCGCCTGCCGCCGGGTCACCGGCGGCGTCCGCGCCGCGCCCCTGGGCCGCGCCGGGTGCCCCTCCCGGGGCCCGGCCCACCGGAGCGTCCGCGCCGGGCGGGGCCGCCGCCCCGCCCGTCCCGGACGTGGCCGGGGCGCCGGATGCGGCCTCCCGGCCGGGCGCCGCGGTGTCCGGCGCGTCGTCGCGCGTGCGCACTGTCCCCTCCTCGTTCCGCATCTACACGCCTCCGACCGGGACCGCCGCGAGGGAGCGGATCTTCCAGCCGTCCGCCGTCCTGGCGAGCGTCGCGTCCAGCCGCTTGCGTTCGGTGTGCGGCTCGGCTCCCGGCGGTGTGGTGACGACGTCCACGGTGGCGATGAGCTCCGCGGTGCCGGTCCGGTCGTCGAGCGCCGTGAGGGCCGCGTCGGTGACCCGTGCGCGTGCCGTGGTGTCGGTGGCCCCCGGGGAGCGGGCCAGGTCCTCGCGCAGCGGCCCCGTCGCGGCGTCGAGCCAGGTCCGCCGGGAGACGTCGGGCGCCTTCGCGTCGAAGCTGGTGAGGTCCGCGACCCGGCGCTTCCCGTCGGCGAGCGCGTCCTCGCGCGCCGCGGCGAAGGAGAGCGAGTCGTCGGCCCGGGTCTGGGCGTAGGACCAGCCCGCGAAGGCGCAGAGGAGCACGGCGAGGACCAGGGCGGTCCGGGCGGCGAGCGCGGTGCGGCCGCTCATCGGGCGCCCTCCAGGCCGAGGAGTCCGCCGATGCCGCCGGGCGACGGCGGGAGTCCGGGCAGTCCGAGTGCGCCGGGCAGAGTGGCGGCCGGCGCCTCGTCGCCGCGGTCCGCGGACGGCTGCGGCGCCGGGAGGGTGCCGGGTCGCGCCGGGTCGGGCACGCCCCCGCCGTCGGGGGCGTTGGCGCTGCCGCGCACCCCGATGCCGGTGGACGGCGCCGCGGTGCAGCGGGTCCGGGTGTCGGTCGCCGCGGCCGGCGCGGTGTCGAGCCCGTTGCGGTACTCGGTCCGCTCGTAGCCGTCGGTGCAGGGCAGTGGTTCGAAGAAGGTGACGGACATGCCGAACCTGGCTCCCTCCCCGGTGACGGCGGTGGCTCCGGCGGCGGCGACGGCGGGCAGTGTGACGAGCAGTTCCTCGATGCCGCGCTGGCGGGTGACGGCGACCTCCGAGGTGGTCAGCAGGTTGGCCACGACGACGCCGAACGACGGGTCGAGGTCGCGCAGCAGTCCGCTGATCTGCCCGGCGGCGTCGGGTGCGGTCGCGATGACCGTGCGCAGATCGGTGTCGGAGTCCTTGAGCTGGGCCGCGAGTTCGGAGGCGCCGTCGGCGAACCCGCGGAGCGCCTGGCCCTGTTCGGCCTGGGTGCGCAGCACCGTCTCCCCGTCGGCCATCAGGCGGGTGGTGACGGGCAGCGCCCGGTCGGCGGCGAGGACGAACTCGTTGCCGTGGTCGAGGAGGACCTGGAGGTCGTCGCCGCGTCCGCCGAGTGCCGTGCCGAACTCGTCGACCACGGTGCGCAGCGCCTCCAGGTCCACGGAGGAGGCGAGGTCGTCGATGCCGGTGAGGACGTCGGTGACGGGGGCGGGGATGGTCGTGCGGTCGCGGTCGATGACGGCGCCGTCGGCGAGGTAGGGGCCCGTGTCGGCGGCCGGCCGCAGGTCGATGTACTGCTCTCCGACGGCGGACAGCCCGGCGACGACGGCTTCCAGGTCGGCCGGGATGCGGGGCGCGGAGTCCTTGATCCGCAGTTCCGCCTCGACGCCGCCGTCGGTGAGGTGGATGGGGCCCACCCGGCCGACGGAGACGCCCCGGTAGGTGACGTTGGAGTGGGTGAACAGGCCTCCGGTGGCGGGGAGCTGGACGCGCACCGTGTAGTGGTCGCGGAGACCGACGAGGTGTCCGAGGTCGGCGTAGCGCACGCCGAGGAAGCCGAGCACGAGCACGGCGATCACCAGGAAGGCGAGGTTCTTCAGGCGGGTGGCGAGGGTCAGCATCAGCGGCTTCCTTCCCCGGTGGCGCCCGTCACGGAGGGCAGCGGAAGCGGCGCCCCGTCCCGGGCGGCGGCGGGGGCGGGTTCGTCGTCGTCCGGCACGAACTCCGGGATGATCGTGGTGCCCGGGACGGCGGTGGTGTCGAGGTAGACGTTGAGGTAGTCGCCCTTGATGCCGCGCAGCACCTCGTCGGTGAACGGGTAGGTGAGCATCACCTGGAGCGAGTCGGGCAGGTTCTGCCCGGAGTCGGCGAGGGCCTTGAGGGTGGGTGCGAGGGCCTTCAGGTCGGCGATGGTGTCGGCCTTGGACGCGGTGATGGTCCTGACGGCGACGTCGGAGAGGGTGTCGAGCGAGCGCAGCATCGTCAGCAGCGAGCCGCGCTGCTTCTCCAGCACCTTGAGGCCGGGGCTGAGGCCGGTGAGGACCGTGCCGACGTCCTGCTTGCGGGTGGCGAGGGTGGTGGCGAGCCGGTTGACGCCGTCGAGGGCCTTGGTGATGTCGCCCTTGTTGGCGTCGAGGCTGGTGACCAGTTCGTCGAGCCGTCCGAGCAGGGAGCGGATCCGGGGCTCGCGCCCGCCGATCGCCTTGTTGAGCTCGGTGGCGATGGTCTTGATCTGGGCGACGCCGCCGCCGTTGAGGAGCAGGGACAGCGCGCCGAAGACCTCCTCGACCTCGGGGTTGCGGTTGGTGCGGTCCATGGGGATGGCCGCGCCGGCGGCGAGCGTGCCGGCGGCGTCCTTCGGCGGCGGGCTCAGCTGGATGTACTTCTCGCCCAGCAGGCTGGACTGCTCGAGGTGGGCGTAGGCGTTGGCGGGCAGCCGCACCTTGCCGTTGATGCGCATGGTGACCCTGGCCGACCAGTCGTCCTGGTCGAGGCTGATCCGGGTGACCCGGCCGACGGCGACGTCGTTGACCTTGACCGCGGACTGCGGGACGAGGCTGAGGACGTCGGCGAACTCCGCGGTGATCTCGTAGGGTTCGTCGCCGAGGTCGGCGCCGCCGGGCAGGGGCAGCTGGTCGATGCCGGACATCTGGGGGGCGGAGCAGCCCGCGGCGCCCGCGGTGAGGCCGAGGGCGAGCAGCAGGGCGAGCGCGGGTCTGCGGGGGCGCCGCCGGTTCACCGGTGCGGCCGCGGGGGTGCCGGAGGCTGTGGGTACGGTGGTCACCGGGCGTCTCCCGCCTTCTTGCCGGGGGTCCCGTAGACCGTGCCCACCGGGGGCAGCGGCAGGCCGGGGAGTGCCTTGCGGCGGTCGGCGTCGACGGGCACCAGGCCGGTGAGGCCGGTCGTCTCCGCGGGGATCACGATCTCGGGGCCGAAGCTGAGTTCGTTGATGTCGGCGCGGCCGTTGAGGGTGCGGTTGACGGGGTCGTAGGCGTTCAGCGCGTTGCCCGCGGCGAGCGGTGCGGTGTCGAGGGCCTCGGCGAGCGAGGCGCGCTGGTCGACCAGGGTCCGGGTGAGCGGGACGAGGGCGTCCACGTTCTCCTTGAGCGCTCCGCGGTTCTTCTGGATGAAGGCCTTGACCTTCTTCAGGGCGGTGCCGAGTTCCTTGAGGGCGGCGCCGAGGTTCTCCTTGTCGTCGGCGAGGAAGCCGGTGACGGAGGCGAGCTGCTGTTCGGCCTTGGCGACGTTGCCGTCGTTCTTCTTCAGCATGGTGGTGAAGGACTGGAGGTGGGCGAGGGTGTCGAAGAGGTCCCCGCTGCTGCCGTCGAGGGTCCTGGCGGCCTTGCCGAACTGCTCGATGGAGTCGCCGATGGCCTTGCCGTTTCCGTCGAGGTTGGCGGCGCCGGTGCCGATGAGGCGGGCGAGCGCGCCGTCGGCGTTGGCGCCGTCGGGGCCGAGCGCGGTGGACAGTTCGGTGATCGACGCGTAGAGCTGGTCGACCTCCAGCGGCATGGCGTTGCGCTCGGCGGGCAGCACCGCGCCGTCTTCGAGGGCGTCGCCGCCGGTGTAGGCCGGTGCGAGCTGGA
The DNA here is from genome assembly GCF_014489615.1 of Streptomyces genisteinicus. Taxonomy (GTDB): domain Bacteria; phylum Actinomycetota; class Actinomycetes; order Streptomycetales; family Streptomycetaceae; genus Streptomyces; species Streptomyces genisteinicus. The sequence goes on along the minus strand of NZ_CP060825.1, from coordinate 6,516,579 downwards.
TGTAGCGGTCGGCGACGACGCTGGGGGCCACCACGACCGCGTGGGCGTCGTGCGGGACCTTGACGTCCTCGTCGAGCAGGAGGGTGACCCGCACTCGTTCGCCGACGGGGGTGACGGTGTCGACGGTGCCCACCTTGACGCCGAGGACGCGCAGGTCGGAGCCCTCGTAGACGCCGGTGGCGCGTTCGAAGTAGGCGGTGATCCGGGTGGATCCGGAGGCGTCGAGGGCCATCACCCCCGAGGTCCCGGCGACGGCGACGACGGCGAGCCCGGCGCCGATGCCGACGATGCGTCTGATGTTCACGATCCACCGCCTGACGGCTCGGTCCGCTGCTGCGGCTTGGGCGGCATGCACCCGGTCTCGGGCGGCGTGCCGGCGGGCAGGTAGTTCCTGGGCACCAGGCCGCACACGTAGGTGTCGAACCAGCGGCCGTTGCCGAGGGTGTTGCCGACGAGGCGGTAGTAGGGGCCGGCGAGCCTCAGCGTGCTGTCGAGGCTCTTGCGGTTCTTCAGGAGCACGGCGGTGACCTTGCCGAGCGCGTCGAGGGTCGGCTTCAGCTGCTTGTCGTTGTCGTCGACGACGCCGCTGAGCTCGGTGCTCAGGCTCCTGGTGCCGGTGAGCAGGGCGTGGATGGCGTCGCGGCGGGCCTGGATCTCGCCGAGGAGCAGGTTGCCGTCCTCCAGCAGGGTCTCGAAGCTGCTCTTCTTGCCGTCGAGGGTCCTGGTGAGCTTCTTGCTCTCGCGGAGCAGCGAGGCGAGCTGGGCGTCGCGTTCGGAGACCGTGCGGGAGAGGGCGGACAGGCCGGTGGCGGCGTTCTTCACGTGGGGCGGCGAGTTCTCGAAGGTGGTCGAGATGGCGTCGAAGCTCTCGGCGAGCCCGGCCGTGTCGATCCTGCCGATGGTCTCGCCGAGCCCGTTGAACGCCTGGGTGACGTCGTAGGGCGAGGTGGTGCGGGAGGCGGGGATGCGCTTCGAGGGGTCCTGACGGCCGTCGCCGAGGGGGTCGACGGCGAGGTACTTCTCGCCGAGGAGGGTCTTGATGGCGATGGCGGCGGTGCTGGAGTCGCCGATCCAGGCGTCCTCGACCTCGAAGCGGACCTCGACCTTGTCGCCGTCCAGGGCGATGCCGGTGACCTTGCCGACCTTGACGCCGGCGATGCGGACCTCGTCGCCCTCGTCGAGGCCGGCGGCCTCGGTGAACTCGGCCGTGTAGGAGGTGGAGTCGCCGGTGAACGGCAGCGAGTCGGCGCGGTAGGCGCCGATGCCGAGCAGGGCCATGACGAGCAGGCCGACGACGGCGACGGCGACCGGGTTGCGGTCCCTGACGGGCCTGATGCGCGGGAGTGGTCTCATGCCAGGCACCTCGGCTCGGTGATCGCGATGCCGGTGGGCGGGGGGCTGCCGTCGGAGGTGGCGACGCCGGAGACCTTCGCCTCGCAGAGGTAGAGGTTGAGCCAGGAGCCGTAGGACGCGAGGCGGGTGATGGCCTGCATCTTGGCGGGCGTCTTCGCCAGGAAGTTCTCGATCTGCCCGCTGCCCTTGTCGAGTTCGCGCGAGAGGCGGCCCAGTTCGGCGATGTCCTCCTTGAGCGGGGCGCGTCCGTCCTTCAGCAGGCCGGCGGTGACGGTGGTCAGGTCGCCCATGGCGACGACGGCCTCCCCGAGCGGTTTGCGGTCGCCGGAGAAGCCGGTGACGAGTTTCTGCAGGGTGACCACGAGGTCGTCGAAGCCTTCCTCGCGGTCGTTCACGGTCTTGAGGACGGTGTTGAGGTTCTGGACGACCTGGCCGATGACCTTGTCCTTGGCGGCGACGGTGGTGGTGAGCGAGCCGACGTGCCGGATGATGCTGTCCACGGTGCCGCCCTCGCCCTGGAGCACCTGGACGATGGAGCCGGCGAGGTCGTTGACCTCGTCGGGGGCGAGCCCCTCGAACAGCGGCTGGAAGCCGTTGAAGAGCTGGGTGAGGTCGAGTGCCGGGCTGGTGCGCTCCAGCGGGATGGTGTCGCCCGCGGGGAAGACGCTGCCGATGGGTCCGGTGCCCTGGTCGAGGTCGATGTAGCGCTGGCCGACCATGTTGAGGTACTTGATGGAGGCGGTGACGGTGACGGGCAGCACCCGCCCCTTGCGCACGGCGAAGGTGACCTCGGCGATCCGGCGGTCGGCGACCCGCACCGATTCCACCTGGCCGACCTTGACGCCGGCGATGCGGACGCTGTCGCCCTCGACGAGGCCGGTGGCGTCGGTGAAGCGGGCCTTGTAGCTGATGGTGTCGCCGACACCGGTGTTGGCGATGCCGAGGGCGAGCACGGTGGTGGCGAGGACGGTCACGAGGATGAAGGCGGCCGATTTGACGATCGGTCCGGTGAGGCTGCGGCGGTTCACTTCAGCGTCACCTCCGTGCCCCGCAGGACGGGCCCGGTGAGCACGCTGCTCCAGTCGGGCAGGTCGGCGGGCGCGCTGCCGAGTCCGGGGGCGAGGAGTTCGTTGACGAGCTGGTTCTCCTGCGGCGAGTTGGGCAGGCCGAGGCTCTCGGAGGCGGCCCGGGCGGCGGCGGGGGCGGGCCGGCCCGTGTAGGGGACGGTGTAGCAGTGGGGGCCGCCGGTCGCGTCGTACACGGGCGTGTCCTTGCCCGGAACGTACTTGCCGAGGGATGGCACAGTGGTCACGGTCACATGGAGTCCGGGCTGGTCGGTGCCCTTGCCGAGGGCCTTGTCCATGGCCGGCACGAACCCGGCGAGGGTGCGCAGGGTGCACGGGAAGGACGGGGAGTACTCGGCGAGCAGTTCGAGGGTGTCGCGGCTCGCTGCCGCGAGGCGGATCAGGTTGTTCTCGTTCTTGCGGAGGAACGAGGTGACGTCCTGCGCGGTCTTGGTGGTGGAGCCGTAGAGCGTGGCGAGTTCGGCCTGCTGGTCGGCGATGGTGCCGCTGGTGGCGGTGAAGTCCCGCAGCGCGTCGAGGATGCCGGGCGCGGTGTCGGCGTAGAGGTGGCCGACCTCGACGAGCCGGGTGATGTCCCGGTTGAGGACGGGCAGATGGGGGTTGAACCGCTCCAGGTGGCCTTCGAGGGTCTCCAGCGTGGCGCCGAGCTGGTCGCCCCGGCCCTGGAGGGCCTGGGAGACGGCGGTGAGGGTGGCGGAGAGCTTCTCCGGCTTCACCGCGGTGAGCAGCGGCAGGACGTTGTCGAGGACCTGCTCCAGTTCGATGGCGTTGCGGGTGCGGTCCTGGGTGATGGTGTCGCCGGGCTCCAGGGTGTCCGACGTGGTGCTGTGCGCGGGCGGCACGAGGGCGACGTACCGGGCTCCGAAGAGGGTCGTCGGCAGCATCTGGGCGGTGACGTCCGCCGGTACGCGGTCGAGTTCGCCGGGCTTCACGGCGAGGGTGAGCCGGGCTCCGCGCCCGTCGGCGTCGATGTCGCGGACCTCGCCGACGACGACGCCGCGGAGTTTGACCTCGGCGCCCTTGTGCATCTCGTTGCCGACGGCGCCGGTGAGCACGGTGACGGTGGCGTCGTCGCTGAACTCCTTGCCGTACACGGCGACGGACAGCCACACCAGGAGCACGGGCAGCAGGAGGAAGACCACTCCCGCGAGGCGGCGTCGGATCTTCTGCGCGCTCATCCGGCCACCTTCACGGTCGTGGTAGCTCCCCAGATGGCGAGGGAGAGGAAGAAGTCGGTGACGCTGATCAGCACGATGGCGTTGCGCACGGAGCGGCCGACGGCGACGCCGACGCCCGCCGGGCCGCCGCTGGCGCGGAAGCCGTAGTAGCAGTGGGCGAGGATCACCATCACGCTGAAGATCAGCACCTTGAGGACGGACAGCACGACGTCGTCCGGGGAGAGGAAGAGGTTGAAGTAGTGGTCGTAGGTGCCCGCCGACTGGCCGTTGAACAGGACGGTGATCCAGCGGGAGGCCAGGTAGGAGCTGAGCAGGCCGATGGCGTAGAGCGGGATGATGGCGACGACGCCGGCGATGATCCGGGTCGTCACCAGGTACGGCATCGAGCGGACGCCCATCGCTTCGAGGGCGTCGACCTCCTCGTTGATCCGCATGGCGCCGAGCTGGGCGGTGAAGCCGGCGCCGACGGTGGCGGAGAGCGCGAGTCCGGCGACGAGCGGCGCGATCTCGCGGGTGTTGAAGTAGGCGGAGACGAAGCCGGTGAAGGCGGAGGTGCCGATCTGGTTGAGGGCGGCGTACCCCTGGAGGCCGACGACGGTCCCGGTGAACAGGGTCATGGCGACCATCACGCCGATGGTGCCGCCGATGACGCCGAGGCCGCCGCTGCCGAAGGCGACCTCGGCGAGCAGCCGCTGGACCTCCTTGAGGTAGCGGCGCAGGGTCCGCGGGATCCAGAACAGGGCGCGCAGGTAGAAGGTGAGCTGGTCGCCGGAGCGGTCCAGCCAGCCGAGCATCGGCATCGCTCAGCCCCCCTTCGGGGGGACGATCTGGAGGTAGATCGCCGTGAGGACCATGTTCACGAAGAACAGCAGCATGAAGGTGATGACGACGGACTGGTTGACCGCGTCGCCGACGCCCTTCGGTCCGCCGCGCGGGTTGAGCCCGCGGTAGGCGGCGACCACACCGGCGATGAAGCCGAAGATCAGCGCCTTGATCTCGCTGATCCACAGGTCGGGGAGCTGGGCGAGGGCGGAGAAGCTGGCGAGGTAGGCGCCGGGGGTGCCGCCCTGCATGATCACGTTGAAGAAGTAGCCGCCGAGGGTGCCGACGACGGAGACCATGCCGTTGAGCAGGACGGCGACCAGCATGGTGGCGAGGACCCGCGGCACCACCAGGCGCTGGATCGGGGAGACGCCCATGACCTCCATGGCGTCGAGTTCCTCGCGGATCTTGCGGGAGCCGAGGTCGGCGCAGATGGCGGAGCCGCCGGCGCCGGCGATCAGCAGGGCCACGATGAGCGGGCTGGCCTGCTGGATGACGGCGAGGACGCTGGCGCCGCCGGTGAAGGACTGGGCGCCGAGCTGCTGGGTGAGCGAGCCGACCTGGAGGGCGATGACGGCGCCGAACGGGATGGAGACCAGGGCCGCGGGCAGGATGGTGACGCTCGCGACGAACCAGAACTGCTCGATGAACTCCCGCATCTGGAAGGGGCGTCTGAAGACGGCGCGGACGACGGTGGCGGCGAGCGCGAACAGCTTCCCGGTCTCGCGCAGCGGGGCGAGGGCCCGGGAGGGGGGTCTCGGGGCCGGCGGGGCCTTCTTCGCCGGCGGGGTGTCCGCCGGCGGCGGTGTGGGCCGCACGGGCGGCGGGGCGGTCACGGGCGGACTCCGCCGGCCGGGGCGCTGTAGCTCTGCGTGATGGCGGTACGGGCGGCGTCCGGGAGCTGGCCCAGCATCCCGAGGACGCGTTCACGGCGGCGGAGCGCGCCCTGCCGGACGGGCATGCCGGGTGAGGGCTCCAGCTGGGGGACGACGGTGCGGGGGCCGTCGGGGCGCAGCCCGCGGCTGTTCGTCTGCTCCATGGCCAGGGTGGCGGCGTCCTTCTCCTCGGACATGCCGATCGGGCCTTCCCTGCGGCCGCCGAGGAACTGCGCGATGACCGGTTCGCTGCTGGTCAGCAGCACTTCGCGGGGGCCGAAGGTGACCAGGTTGCGCAGGAAGAGCATCCCCATGTTGTCGGGGACGGTGGCGGCGATGTCCAGGTTGTGGGTGACGATCAGCATCGTGGCGTCGATCTGGGCGTTCAGGTCGATGAGGAGCTGGGAGAGGTAGGCGGTGCGGACCGGGTCGAGGCCGGAGTCCGGTTCGTCGCAGAGCACGATCTGCGGGTCGAGGACGAGGGCGCGGGCGAGCCCGGCGCGTTTGCGCATTCCGCCGGATATCTCTCCGGGGAGTTTCCCCTCGGCGCCGACGAGTCCGACCATCTCCATGCGTTCCATGACGATGCGCCGGATCTCGGATTCCTTCTTGCGGGAGTGCTCGCGCAGCGGGAAGGCGACATTGTCGAAGAGGTTCATGGAGCCGAAGAGGGCGCCGTCCTGGAACATCAGGCCGAACAGCTTCCGGGTCTCGTAGATGTCCTTCTCGGAGCCGTTCACCATGTCGACGCCGTTGATGAGAACGCGGCCGTGCTCGGGCTTCAGCAATCCGATGAGCGATTTCAGGAACACCGTCTTGCCGGTTCCCGAGGGGCCGAGCATCACGCTGACCTCGCCCGCGGGGAGGGTGAGTGTGACGTCCTGCCAGATGTTCTGTTTGCCGAAGGACTTGGTGAGTCCTTCGACGACTACCTCGATTCCCATCTCACCTCCCAGTCCAGGAATGTGCGGACACGTGTGGCAGCACACGTGGCGAAGGGGGCGGAAGTGCACCGGGCGCCCGCACGCTACGTTCGCGCGCGGGGCCTGGGCAATGGCTGTGACCAGCACTTTCAGGCCGAACCGGATGGTTTGTCATCCGGTGACAACATGTCGCGTAAACCTTGTCCTCCGGTGCGTAGTGCGAGCGGCCGGCCGGGTGCCCTCGCGGCCCGCGGAGGCGGGCCGCGGCGGCCGGGGGGGCCGGGCCGGTCAGGGTGCTGTGCCGGGTTCCTGGCCGGGCAGCGGAGGGATCGCCGGGGGGCAGCCGTTGACGCCGCCGCCGCTCGGGATGCACAGGCGTGCCTGGTTCATCGCGATCAGGTTGTCCGGGCCGGACAGGGACGCGCTGAAGAGCTGGTCGAGGTCCTCGCCGCCGGTGCCGCATCCGGTGAACTCCGGGATGGTGACCGTGCCGCGCAGGGGGCCGCCGATGATGACGTTGGTGTAGTCGGGGAAGTCGCCGTTGAGCCGGACCGGGAAGGGCCGTGCGGTGCGGCAGTTGTCGCCGACGTCGAGCGGTGTGCCGTTGACCGTCACGTCGTAGACCCGCAGGGACTGGTAGAACCCGGCGACGGCGAGGTTGTACCGGTCCGGCGGGGAGCCGACGGTCGCGGTGGAGATGGTGATCGGACCGGTGGTGAACTCCACCTTGGCGCTCACCGGCTGGAATCCGAACGTGAGGAACGTGGACCGGGCGTCGGGCAGCGTCATCTCGCCGTAGGAGTCGATGCGGGTGAACGCGCCGCCCGGCTGGGTGCGCAGGCGGGTCGCGGTCCGGACGGCGGCCCGGGCGTTGAGCAGTTGGGGGGTGGCTGCGGGGTCGTTGACGATCATCGCGCCGCCGAGCTTCTTCACGTTGGCGAGGCCGACCGCGAAGGCGCAGCCGTGGCTTCCGCCGGCGGGCGGGTAGAACAGCCGTACCGGGTCGCCGGGGGGCGGCTGGATGACGAAGTCCTCGTCGAGGCCGTCGGCGGGCGGCTGCGCGGGGCATTCGGTGGGCGGGGCGGCGGGCGGCTGCTCGACGGCGAGGCCGTCCCGGTCCGCGTCGCCGGGGTTCGCGCCCGCGCCGTCGCCGGGCTCCCCGGGGCCGGGTGAGGGGCTCGCGGGCGGGGTGGGGGCGGTGCGGCCGGTCACGGGGACGGTGGCGAGCAGGGTGTCCTGTCCGTCCGCGGGCGAGCACTCCACGGCGGGCAGTTCCTGACCCGAGAGCTCGCCGCCGGTGACGGGCCTCAGCCGCAGGGTGAGCCCGGCGGCGGCGATCCGCAGGACTCCGGGGGCGGTCGCGGTGACGGAGGGGACGTCGCCGGAGTGCTCCAGGGTGAGGCCATCGGGGTCGTCGCCGACGGGGACGTCCCGGGCGTCGAGCCGCCAGTCCGCCTCCGCGGACCGGGTGCCCTGGGTCACCAGGGCGGTGAGCGACGCCGTGCCGGCCAGGGCGGTGGTCCCGTCGGGCAGCAGCCCTTCGAGGGCGGCGGGCGGGATCGTCACCCGGGCGGTCACCCGGCCGGGCTGCACGGGCCTGCCGACGGCCCCGCCGTCCGGGTAGGCGCCGGTGACGTGGACGCGCACCGGGTGCTCGCCGGAGGTGAACGCGCAGTCGTAGGCGAGTTCCACGTCCGCGTCACGTGCCTGCGCGGCCGAGCCGGGGCCGGCGAGCAGCCCCGCCACGAGCCCCGCGGCCCCGATCGCGGCGGCCCTCAGCCGGTTCCGGGCGGTCATGAGGCGCCCCCTCTCCGCGAACCCATCGGCTCCCCTCCCTGTACGGCGTCGTGCGGCGGGCCCCGTGCCCTGGATCCCGGTCACGGGGCCCGCCGGTCGTCCTGTGGTGCGGTGCGGCCGGCCGGCGGTCAGTCCAGGCTGATGGTGTGTCCGCCGCTGACCGCGTACACGGCCTCGTAGAGCGCCGGGTCGTCGTCGTTGATGACGCCCAGGCAGTCGGCGTTCGACGCCGTGAGGTTGCCGTCGTTGATGACGAGCTGCTTGGTGTCGTTCTTGTAGTAGCCGGTCACCTGGCCGGTGAAGTCGGCGGTGCAGGCGGTGCCCTCGACGTGGGCGTCGACGCTGGTGATCGAGCCGTCGACGGCGTTGGACACGCTGCTCACGCCGCTGACGTTCAGCGGCATGCTGCCGGCGGTGGTCACCTCGAAGGTGATGCCGATGACCGAGCAGTCCTCGAACTCCAGGGTGGTGATGGTGCCGATGCCGGCCCCGGGGTTGCCGGAACCGGTCTCCAGCGAGCCGGAGGCGGTGGAGGACGCACACTCCAGGGTGGCGGCCGGCACGGTCAGCGTGGGGTTGGTCGCGGTGGCGGTGAAGCTGCCGCCCGGCGTCACGGTCCAGGTGTCCAGCGAGGTGGCGGACGCCTGCGTGACGGTGAGCCCGAGGGCGGCCACGGCGGCGGCCGCGGCGACGCTTGCGTTTCTGGTGAACTTGCGCACGGGTGTGTTCCCTTCAGGGGATTGGCGTACCTGGGGATCGCTTTTCGGCCGCACAGCCCGAAAAGCGGTTGCGGCTCTTTCATGGAACGCGCATGCGATGGAACGCGGGTCGAATTCTTTCGGCCACCCGGTCGTGCGACTTGCGGAAGTGACGTTACGAGCGGGTAACCCGGCGCGCAATACTGGTTCGGCAGTTTCCCGCACCGCTGCTACCAGCGGGTATTTTCTTGTCGCGCCGCGAGGGGGCGCTCTCCGGTTCTTGTCGCGAAGTGAGCAACCGCGCCGCTGCGGGCCCTCTCGCGGGCATCGCGCCGACAGGTATCGGACCAAGTCATGTCACCATGTCCCAACTCCTGTGCAGGCAAGGTCCGCTGGTCTATGTTCATGCATCAACGACGTCGCCCGCCACACGCGTCGCACAGATCCGTGGGAGCGCTTCCCCCCACCCCCCGCGGACACCGGCGGACCGCCGGCCCACCGGAACAGCGAGGGGAGAACCATGCCGAGAACGACCCGCCCGTCCGACGCGGGCGAGCCGCTGGCACCGCTGCCGCAGGAGTTCGCCGCGATCATCCGGCCGGAACTGCCCAGCCTCATCCAGGAAATCGGCATCGAGGTCTCCCGCGCCTACCCCGAGTACGCCCGGCTGCTGAGCGGCCCGTACGGAAAGGCCATCCAGGTCGGCGTCGAGCAGAACATCTCGGTCTTCGTCGAGCAGGTGGCCTCGCCGTCCGCGCCCTCGCCGCTGCGCGACGAGATGCTGCGCCGCTTCGGCCGCTTCGAGGCGTACGAGGGACGCAGCCTGGAATCGCTCCAGGGGGCCTACCGGCTGGGCGCCCGGGTGGCGCTGCGCCGGGCGAAGCGGATCGGCCGCCGCTACAACCTCTCCCCCACCCTGATGCTCAGCTTCGCCGACGCGCTGTTCGCCTACGTGGACGAGATCGAGGCGCTCACCCGCGAGGGCTTCCTGGAGGTGCAGACCAAGGCGGTCGAGCACGACGAGACGCTCCGGCGCAGGCTGCTGCACCTGATCATGGCCGGTCCGCCCGTGCCGCGCACCGCCATGGCCGAGCTCTCGGAGCAGGCGGGCTGGCCGATGCCCGACGAGGTGACCCTGGTCGCCGTCCGCCCCTCGGCAGGATTGGCCGGAATCCGTCTCGACAACGATGTCCTCACTGATCTCGGCGGCCCCCACCCGCACTTACTCGTGCCCGGCCCCGTCGACGACGGACGAAGAGAGCGCCTCACGGCCGCGCTCACCGGCGTACGCGCGGCCGTGGGGCTGACAGTTCCGACCTCCGGGGCGGCCGACTCCGTCCGCTGGGCCCGCCGCCTGCTGGACCTCGCCGACACCGGCGTCGTCGACGACGCCCCCCTGCTGCACTGCGCGGACCACATGCTGACCCTGTGGCTGCTCTCCGACACCGCGCTGCTCGACCAGCTCGCCCGCCGCGAACTCGCCCCGCTCTCCCGCCTCACCGCCACCCGCCGCGGCCGGCTCATCGAAACCCTGCGCACCTGGCTGGACACCCGGGGGACGGCGGCGCAGATGGGCGAACTCCTCGATGTCCACCCGCAGACGGTCCGCTACCGGCTGCGGAGCCTGGAGGCCATCTTCGGCTCCCAGCTGACGGACCCCGAGCGCCGTTTCGCGACCGAGGGCGTGCTGCGCGCCCTCCACCTCCAGGACCGCCGCGGGGCCGCCCGGCGCTGACGGCGCCGGCTCCCGGCGCGCGTGTCGCCGCCGTCACGGGTGCCGGGGGTGTCGGGGGTGTCGGGGGTGTCGGGGGCGGCGTACCGGATCGGCTGCCCCGGGGGGCGCACGTCCCTCCCGGGCCCCCGCCGGGGCCCTTCAGCCCCTGCACCCCGTGCGGACGAGGGGGTGCGCCGGGCCGCGCCGGACCGCCGGTGCGTCAGCCGGTCCCCCGCCGCGCCGGGGAGGGCGTCACGTGACGAGTCGCCAGTGACCAGAGTCACCTTCCCGCCCCTGTCCGACCGAGGGGGGCGCGGCGGCCGTTCGCGTAAGGTGAGTCGGCGGTGCTGCCGGAGAACGGGGGCAGACAGGGCGACAACGATGCCGACCACATCCGTCGCCCCGGAAAGAAGCCCCTCCGTGGAACCCGGGGACCCGCTCCGGAGTCCTGGAGGGATGGGGGCCCGCCGACCGACGGCCCCCGACGCAGAAACGCAGACAAGGACTCCACGTGACCGCCTCCAACCTCGTCCCGGTGCCGATTCCCGACCGGGTGGCCGTGATGATCGGCTCCTGCATGCCCGCGCACGTCCTCCACGCCGAGATCGAGGCGGAGTGCGCGGCCCGGGAAGTGCACCGTTTCCGGGGCCCGCTGTGCACGGAGGACCGGGCGGACCGTGAGCACGCGCTCTCCGCGCTGGCCCGCGCCAACAAGGTGCTCGCCGCCTACAACCCGGGACTGACCGTCCGGCCCGACCGGGCGCGCTGACCGACCGGCGCCGCGCGGCGCACGACCCGCACCGACCGGCAGACCCGCAGACAGACAGACCCGCAGACAGACAGACCCGCAGACAGACAGAAGAGGCCGCCCCCGCCGGGGGCGGCCTCTTCCGCGTCGCGGGGCAGCGCGGGGCCCGGCGCCGGGCACCGGGCGCCCCGCGCCCTCTTGCCCGGGGCCGCCTCCCGACGTACCTTACTCAAAAGTAAGTTTACTTCGGAGTAAGGAAGCGGCATGGCGGACCACATCAGCGGCGACCTCGGCGACCTCGACTTCGCCGCGGTCTCCCCCGAGGAATTCGCGAGGATCGTCAAGGGCCTCTCCGGCAGACAGCTGGACGAGACGATGCGCGGCGACCTGCGGATGCGGGTGCTCCGCGAGGTCTTCGGCCGGATGCACCAGCAGTTCCGCCCGGACGTGGCCGGGGACCAGGACCTCCTGATCCGGTGGAAGATCACCGGCGAGAGCGACGTGGTCTTCGAGACCGCCATCGCCGGCGGCGCCTGCACCATCACCGAGGGCCGCTCGGAACGGGAGCCGCGGACCACACTGGTGATGGGCGACGCCGAGTTCCTCCGGCTGGTCTCGGGCAACGCCAACCCCGTCACCATGTTCATGATGCGCAAGCTGAAGGTGAGCGGCGACGTCGTCACCGCCTCCGGACTCACCCGCTACTTCGACATCCCGAAGGCGTGATCGCCATGAGCCCCTTCTCCCTCCACCTCACCGAGGAGCAGCGCGACCTGCGCGACTGGGTCCACGGCTTCGCCGCCGACGTGGTGCGTCCCGCCGCGCCCGAATGGGACGAGCGCGAGGAGACGCCCTGGCCGGTGATCCGCGAGGCCGCCCGGATCGGCCTCTACGGGTTCGAGTCCCTGGCGGACATGTACGGCGACCCCACCGGCCTCTCGCTCCAGATCGCCAACGAGGAACTCTTCTGGGGCGACGCGGGCATCGGCATGGCCCTCTTCGGCACCTCGCTCGCGGTCGCCGGCATCTTCGCCGCCGGCACCCCCGACCAGCTCGCCGAATGGGTTCCCCAGTGCTTCGGCGACGAGTCCGACCCGAAGGTGGCCGCCTTCTGCGTCTCGGAGCCGGGCGCCGGCTCCGACGTCTCCGCCATGCGCACCCGGGCCCGGTACGACGAGGCGAAGGACGAGTGGGTGCTCAGCGGCCAGAAGGCGTGGATCACCAACGGAGGCATCGCGAACGTCCACGTCGTCGTCGCCTCCGTCGACTCCGGCCTGGGCGCGCGCGGTCAGGCGGCGTTCATCGTGCCGCCCGGCACCGCCGGGCTGGAGGGCGGCAAAAAGATCCGCAAGCTCGGTCTGCGGGCCTCGCACACCGCGGACGTCTTCCTCGACGAGGTGCGGGTGCCCGGCTCCTGCCTGCTCGGCGGCAGGGAGAAGCTCGACGCGCGCCTCGCCCGCGCCCGGGAGGGCGGGAAGGCCAAGGGGCAGGCGGCGATGGCGACCTTCGAGGTCAGCCGGCCCACCGTCGGCGCCCAGGCCCTGGGCATCGCCCGCGCCGCCTACGAGTACGCGCTCGACTACGCCGGGGAGCGGGAGGCGTTCGGCCGCCCGATCATCGAGAACCAGTCGATCGCCTTCGCCCTCGCCGACCTGCGGACGGAGATCGAGGCGGTGCGGCTGCTCATCTGGCAGGCCGCCTGGATGGCGCGCAACGGGCAGAGCTTCGACGCCGCGCAGGGGTCGATGTCCAAGCTGCGGGCCGGTGAGCTCGCGGTCGGCGCCGCGGAGAAGGCGGTGCAGATCCTGGGCGGCGCGGGGTACAGCCGCGAGCACCCCGTCGAGCGGATGTACCGCGACAGCAAGATCTACACGATCTTCGAGGGCACCAGCGAGATCCAGCGCCTGGTGATCGCCCGCGCGATCTCGGGCCGCCACATCCGCTGAGCCGACGCGGCGCGGGCGCACACGCAGCCGGCCCGTCCGGCGACCGCGGACACCCGGGCGCGGCGCGGGCGCGCACGACGGCCGGCCCGGGAGGGGCGACGGCCCGGACCGGGTCCTACCGGGTCCCTCTCACAGGAACTCCCCGTCCACGTACACCCATGCCCCGCCCTCGCGGGCGAACTCGCTGCGCTCGTGGAGCTCGCCGCGCTGGCCGTGGTGGCGGTAGCGGGCGCGGAAGGTGACCGTGCCGCGCGGGTGGAAGGCGCTCCCGTCGGCGGTGTCCGTGATCTCCAGACCGGACCAGCGCATCGCCTCGTCCAGTTCGAGGTGGGGCGGCCGGGTGGACGAGTGCCAGGTGCGCAGCAGGTACGCCGCGTCCCGGGCGACGAACGCGCTGTAGCGGGAGCGCATCAGCAGCTCCGCCGTGGCAGCCGCCTCCTCCCCGCTGTGGAAGCGCCCGCAGCACTCCCCGTACGCGGCGGGCAGGCCGCAGGGACAGGGGGACGCCGCGGTGAGGGCGGCGGGGGCGGCGCGGCCGGGGCGCTTGATGCGAGGTGCCATGGCTCCATCTTCCCGCCATCGCGCGCGCCGCCCCAACCCGCGCCCCGACCCGCGCCCCGCCCCCGTCCCACCCGCGGCCCTCGCCGCGAGCCGGGCCCGACGGGCGGCCGGAGAGCGGGGCGGAGAAGCAGGGCGGAGAAGCAGGGCGGAGAAGGGGCCGGAGAAGCGGGAGCGGTCCGGCCGGTGGGCGGGTCCCGGCGGCCGCGCCGCCGGGCTCGATCACGTCCGGGGCCGCGTACCGTACGGGGATGAAGCTCACGATTCTCGGCGGCGGCGGATTCCGGGTGCCTCTCGTGTACGGGGCGCTGCTGGCCGACCACGGTGAGGGCAGGGTCACCGAGGTGACGCTGCACGACACCGACCCCCGGCGCCTCGACGCCGTCGCCCGGGTCCTCGCCGAACAGGCGGGGGACGACCACGCGGCCCCGCGTGTGCGGGTGACCACCGACCTCGACGAGGCGGTGCTCCACGCGGACTTCGTGTTCTCGGCGATCCGCGTCGGCGGCCTGGAGGGCCGGGCGGCGGACGAGCGGATCGCGCTGGACGAGGGAGTGCTCGGGCAGGAGACCGTCGGCGCGGGAGGGGTGGCGTACGGGCTGCGCACGGTCCCCGTCGCGATGGACGTCGCCCGGCGCGTCGCACGCCTCGCGCCCGACGCCTGGGTCATCAACTTCACCAACCCGGCCGGCCTGGTGACCGAGGCCATGAGCCGGGTCCTGGGCGACCGGGTGATCGGCATCTGCGACTCCCCGGTCGGCCTCGGACGGCGCGTGGCCCGCGTCCTCGGCGCCGACCCGGCGTCGGCGTGGATCGACTACGTGGGGCTCAACCACCTCGGCTGGCTGCGGGGCCTGCACGTCGACGGCCGGGACCGGCTGCCCGACCTGCTGGCCGACGACCGGGCGCTGGCGTCGGTCGAGGAGGGCCGGCTGTTCGGCACGGACTGGCTGCGCTCGATCGGCGCGATCCCCAACGAGTACCTGCACTACTACTACTTCAACCGCGAGACCGTGCGCGCCTACCGGGAGGCCGAGCGGACCCGGGGCGCCTTCCTCCACGCGCAGCAGGCGGGCTTCTACGACGCGATGCGGCGGCCGGGCACTCCCGCGCTCGCGACCTGGCGCCGCACCCTCGCCGAGCGCGAGGCGACCTACATGGCCGCCAACCGGGAGGCGGCCGGGGCGGGGGCACGCGCCGAGGAGGACCTGGAGTCGGGCGGCTACGAGAAGGTGGCGCTCGCGCTGATGCGCGCCATCGCGCGGGACGAGCGGGCCACGCTCATCCTCGACGTACGCAACCGGGGCGCCCTCGGCGCGCTCGACGCGGACGCCGTCGTCGAGGTGCCCTGCCTGGTGGACGCCAACGGCGCGCACCCGGTCGCGGTGGCCCCGCTGCCCCTGCACGCCGCCGGTCTCGTCACCGCGGTCAAGGCGGTGGAGCGCGAGGTGCTGGCGGCGGCGGACAGCGGCTCCGTCTCGGCGGCGGTCCGGGCGTTCGCCCTGCACCCGCTGGTCGACTCGGTCGCGGTCGCGCGCCGCCTGGTCGACGCCTACCGGGCCGGGCACCCCGGGCTGGCGTACCTCACGGCCCGCTGAGCCCGGCCCCTTCGGGAGGCCCGCTCCGCTCCCGCGCCGCGGCCCGCCAGTCGCGGGGTGACATGCCGTACGCCTCCTTGAAGCGGTGGCTGAAGTGCGTGGGGTCGCTGAAGCCCCAGCGGCGGGCGACGGCGGCGATGGTGCGGCCGTCGCCCGCCGGCCGGGCGAGTTCCTCGCGTGCTCCGTCGAGCCGCTGCTCGATGATCCACCGGTTGAGGCTGAAGCCTGCCTGGGCGCAGAGCTTGTACAGGTGCCGTTCGGAGATGTGGTGGGCGGCGGCGATGCGCGCGGGGCGCAGGTCCGGTTCGGTCAGGTGCCGCCGGACGTAGGCGCGGATCCGTGTCAGGCGCGTCTCGGCGAGAGCCGTGCGTGTGTGGTGGTCCTGCCGGACGGCGGAGGCGATCAGGGCGCGCGCGAGGCCGATCGTGATCTCCTCGATGCCGGCGCTGGCCGGGTCGCGCAGAAGGTCCTCGATACCGCCGGTGAGATGCGCGATGTGGTCGGTGACCATGGGGTAGAGGGGACTGGCCGTCAGATGAGGGAGCGCGCTGCGCACGACGTCGACGGGAAGGGTCAGCTGGTCGAGGGGGACCTGGATGCAGCGTGAGGCACCGTCGCCCGACCACGCGTAGTCGTAGGGGGCGGAGTGGTCCATCATCAGCAGGTGCCCCCGTGGCACCAGCCGTTGATGACCGAGGTGGCTCTGGCGCCCCCGGGAGGCCGTCTGCACGGCGAAGGCGATGAGGGGGGCCGCGTCGTCCTGTCGTGCCTGCCTGGCGGTGCGCACCAGACGGATGCCGGTGGACTCGGTGCTGAACACCTGCATCGTCCTCATCGGCCAGACGTCCATCCTGGCCCGGATGCCGGCTCCGGACTCCTCCTGCATCAGGAAGCAGGGGGCGCTGGCGCTGATCATGGCCGAGTACATCGCCTCGGCGCGGTCGCCAGGTGCGATGTCCGCAGTGTCCAGCACCGTGACCATGGGCAACTCCTCGCAAAACGACGGCCGTTCGCCGCTGGGGTCACTTTAGTGACAAGTCGGCGGGCGGAGGGGCCGACCGCCGGTGCCGGGGCCTGCGACGGACGCCGGCCCGGGGCCGGGGCCGGAGAGGGACCCGGGGCCGGAGCGTCTGCCCGGAGGGGGCTCCCGCGCCGGGCGGCGGGCCGTGCGGCGACAGCCAGGAACAGTGCGGTGACAGCCAGCACGGCGGCGGGCCGCGTGCCTAGAGTCCCGGTGTCCGCCGTCCTGACGGGGCCGTCCGCCGTGCCGGGGCCCGGCGGCGGCATCGGAGAGGCAGCCACGGCACAAGGCCGTGGCCGTCGTCATGCCCGGGGGGGGGCGATGTGATGGTTCTCGATACGGCAGGTCGTCCGGCCACCGCACCGGCGCACGTCGTGCCGCGCGACGCGGCCCGTCCCTGAGGACGGAGGGACACCGACACCATGCGACTGGGAACGAGACTTCGCGAGCTGCGGCGCGCGGCCGGTCTGACGATGGAGGAGCTGGCCGAGGCGTCGGGGGTCAGTTCCCGGGCCATCAGCGACATGGAACGGGGGCACAGCCGCACCCCGCAGCCCCGCACGCTCGCCGCACTCGCCACCGCGCTGAACGTGAGCGACGAGGAGCGGCGGCGCCTGGAGGAGGACGTCCGCGCGCTGCGCCGCGGCGGCACGGACGCGCGCCCCGGGCTGTGCGAACCGCCCCGGTCCGTCGCCGACTTCATCGGCCGGGCTGACGAGCTGGCGGCGGTGCGCCGTGCCGCGGCCGACGGCCGGCGCGGCGGCCCCGCGCCGGTGGTCCTCGTGCACGGGCAGGCGGGGGTCGGCAAGACCACCCTCGTGCTGCGGGCCGCGGAAGCCCTCCGCGGCGACCATCCCAGTGGCTGCCTCTACGTCGATCTGCGCGGCGTCGATGCCGCGCCGCCCTCCGCGGGCGATGTCGCCGCACGGCTGCTGCGGGCGCTGCACATACCGGCACGGGCCGTCGCGGGCTCGGACGAGGAGCGGTGCGCGCAGCTGCGGGCGGTGCTGCGGGAGCGGCGCTGCCTGCTGGTGCTGGACAACGCCGCCGGTGAGGCGCAGGTGCGGCCGCTGCTGCCGGGCGCGGGCGCCGGGCCGGTGCTGGTGACCTGCCGGCGGGTGCTCAGCGGGCTGGAGGGGGTGCGGCGGCTTCCGCTGGCGCCGCTGACGCCCGAGGAGTCGGCGGCTCTGCTGCGGACGGTCGCCGACCAGGCGGCACTGCCCTCGGCGGCGGGGGATGTCGCGGAGGTGTCCCGGCTGTGCGGGCACCTGCCGCTGGCGCTGCGCATCGCGGGCACCCGTCTGTCCACCCGGTCCGGCTGGTCGGTGCGCCACCTCGTCGAGCGGCTCTCGGACGAGGACCGGCGGCTGGCCGCCCTGCGCACCGGCGACATCGGCGTGGGCGCCGCGTTCGCCCTCTCCCACGCACAGCTCTCGGGCACGGCGCGGCGGGTCTTCCGGCGTCTGGCCCACCTGCCGGGACCGGACTTCACCGCCCCGCTGGTCGTCCTGGTGACCGACGACGACCCGGCGGACATCATGGACGTGCTCGAGGAGCTGGTGGAGCTGGGACTGCTCCAGACACGCGCCGCCGACCGCTACCAACTCCACGACCTGCTCCGGCTCTTCGCCGGCGAGCGGCTGCGGGGCGAGGAGCCGGAAGGCGAGCGGGCGGCCGTCCGGCTCGGCATGGCGCGGCGGCTGCTGGAGGTCACGGTCACCGCGGGCCGGTGGTTCGAGCCCGGCTTCGGCGCCCCGCCCCCGACCTGGTCCGGTCCGGTACCGCTCGCCACGGCCGACGAGGCCGCCCACTGGCTGCGGTCCGAGGCGGAGAACTGGCTGGGGGCCCTGCGGATCGCCGCCGGGGCGGGCGAGGACCGGCTGGTCGTGGAGACGGCCGAGGCGCTGCACTGGTTCTCCGACACGGCCATCGCCTGGCGCGGCTGGTACGAGGTGTACGGGCTGTCCCGGAGGTCCGCCGCCGCGCTGGGCGACCGCCGGCTGGAAGCCACCCACCTCAACTACTTCTCGTGGGCGGCCAGTGCCTGCGCCCGGCGCCTCGACGAGGCACTGGCCGCCGCGCTCGCCGCCCGCGACATCGCGGTGGCGGACGGCGACCACAAGGAGGAGGCGTGGGCCTTGCAGTACGCCGCACAGTCCCTGTCCCTCGAAGGACGTCTCGAGGAGGCCCTGGAGTTGCTCCGGCAGGCCCTGCGACCGGCCGACCTCGCCGATGACCACGACGGGTACGTGCACCTGCTGATCCGCATGGGAAGCGCGCAGGAGAGCCAGGGGCACTACGAGGAGGCTCTCGCGACGTTCCGTCAGGCGCTGCGGGAGCTGACACGGCGTCCGGTGTCGGCGCACCAGGGAGAGGCGGCGCGGGCGAGGATCTTCGTGTACTCGGCGTACGCGCTGGAACTCCTCGGGAGGCACACAGAGGCGCTGGAGCAGACCGCGGCGGCCCTGTCGACGACGACGGCGCGGGAGACACCGGCGCTGACCTGCCGTGTCCACCTCACCAGAGGACTCGCGCTGGCCGGGCTGGGCGACCACCGGGCGGCCCGCGCCGAGCTGACCCGCGTCGTGGAGCTGGCCGACGGAGTGCCGCTGTACAACCGCTTCTTCTCCGACGAGGCCACCCGGCTCCTCGCCTCCCTGGACGGCTGACGCCCGGCGGGCGGCGGGCGGCGGGCGGCGGGCGGCGGGCGGCGGGCGGCGGGCGGCGGGCGGCGGCTCACACTGCCCCGGCGGCCACCGGCACCACGCACCCGGTCACGCGGGACCTGCCGACCGGCGTCACCGGCGCCCTGGAGAAGCCGCACCGGATGCTCCGGACCGGAGCCGCAAGGGGCGCCCGGCCGGCCGACGGACCGACCGGGCGCCCCGCGCCGCTCTCCCTCCGCATGCGCACCGCTACAGCCCCAACAGGCCGCGCTTTACTATGCGTTGATGATGGGCGTACACTCAGCGTCGGCCACAGGGACCACACCAGTGCACTGGCGGTGACCTCCGTCACCTCGGTGTGCCGCCGTCACCACGCCGCCGTCACCGGCGCGCACAGCGGCGAGCGTCAGGCCATGCCCGGGTACGGGGCACGGCAGACAGGCTCGCTCTGCCCGCGCATGCGGTGACACCCGTCCGTGGACGGGCCGGTGTGTGCGGTGGTGACGACGGACGACGCTGCTGCCCCCGCGGCAACAGGTCAGCCGACCAGGAAGTCGGCCTTCCCCGACTTCGCGCCCTGGATGAAGGCGGCGATCTCACCCCTGGTGTAGATCAGCGCCGGTCCGTCCGGATCGGCCGACTGCCTGATGGCGACCCGGCCGTCCGCGAGCTTCAGCGTCTCGACGCAGTTCCCCCCGTTGCCGCCGCTCCAGGGCTTCTGCCAGCCGTCCTCACCGAGTTCGGCGGCCGGCATTCCGTTGTATATGTGATTCATTCACAGCTCCTTGCGGAGTTCATCCAGAATCTCCCTCGTGCGGTGTGCCGTCGCGGCCTGTGCCGCCATGCGGTCCATCACCTCCAGATGCGTGGCGACCTCGGGGCGCCCGTCCAGGTAGACGGCGCCGGTCAGGTACTCGCTGTAGACCATGTCCGGCAGCTCGGGGACCGAGAACCGGAACAGCACGAACGGCCCGTAGGTACCGGGGTGGTGTCCGCTCGCGAACTCTGCGATCTGGAGGGTCACATGGGGCAGCCGGGATGCCTCCAGCAGCTTCTCCGCCTGGGCGCGCATCACACCGGGGCCGCCGACGGGCCTGCGCAGCACCGTCTCGTCCATGATCACCCAGAGTCGGGGCGCGTCCGGGCGGGCGAGCAGTTCCTGGCGCTCCATGCGCAGGGCGACATGCCGCTCGATCTCCTCCGGATCGGTGTGGCCGATGGCGCCGCCGAGCATGATGGCCCGCGCGTAGTCCTCGGTCTGGAGCAGCCCGGGGACGAACTGCGGTTCATACGCACGGATGAGGGCGGCCGCCCCCTCCAGGCTGACGTACATGCTGAACCAGTTGGGCAGGACGTCGTGGAAGCGCTGCCACCAGCCGGGCCGGTTGGCCTCCTCGGCGAGCTCCACGAATCCGCGGGCCTCGTCCTCGGCGACGCCGTACGCGCCGAGCAGCAGCTGGACGTAGGGGATCTTGAGGGCGACCTCGGCGGTCTCCATGCGGCGGATGGTGCCCGACGCCACGCGCAGGACCTTCGCCGCCTCCTCGCGCTTGAGACCCGCGCGCTCCCGGAGATCCTGCAGACGCCTGCCGAGAACCACCTGGCCCACGGTGGGGGCGGACCGCGGTTCGCTCACTTCGCTACCTCCCCACGTGCTCTGTTGCGAGAAGTGTGCCATGACGATCCGTTGATGAATACGCCCACTCTGCATTTTTCAGAGTGGGTCTTGCCAAGGTGGCCGGTGCAGGTGAGACTTGTGATGTGAACCGTGACGCGCTCACCACCCCCCTCCTGGACGCGAGTCCGGCCGTCGACGCTTCCCGGTACGGCTTCGAGGTGCCTGCCCGCGTCGAATCCGTCTCCCGCGCCAGACGGCTGGTGTGCGAGCGGCTGGAACGGTGGGGTGTGCGGGACGACGTCCGGGACACCGCCCTGCTCGTCGTCTCCGAGCTGGTGACCAACGCGGTCGTGCACACCGGCGGCAGCCTGGTCTCCTGTCAGCTCCGCCGCACCGAGGGGCAGTTGCGCATCACGGTGCAGGACCAGGGCAGCGCGCCCACCGGCCCCCGGGTCTGCCACGGGCTGGAGGAGGAGCGCGGCCGCGGGCTGCTGCTCGTCGAGTCCCTGAGCACCGCGTGGGGCACCCACGACTGCGAGCACAGCAACGGACGCGTGGTGTGGGCGGAACTCGCGCTCCACGACGCGCCGTTCGAGACGGTGTGGTCGTGCTGAGGGGCCTGTCGGCCCTGATCGGCGGCCGCACGGACCCGCCGTACGACGCCACCCCGCATCCGGGGTCCGGTCTCGTGCTGCGGTACGGGCGCCCCGAGGCCCCGCTCACCTCCCTCGAACTGCCGGCTTCGCTGCCCGCGGCGCTCGGCCACGACGCGGTCGGCGTCCCGGCCCGTTTCGGGATGCGCCTCGCCGGCCGGATGCCCCGCGGCGGCTGCGTCTTCGCCGACGGCGGATGGTGGTGGTGGATCGTGCCGGCGGACTCCGATCTCGGCATGTCGTGGCCGCTGCCTGCCCAGTACGCACGCGACGCCCTGGTGCCCGCCGTCCGCCCCCGGCTGATCCGCACCCCCGACGGCGAGAGCCCCTACACCCACCCCATCCTGCTCTACCTGATGACCTGCCAGCTGGCCGGTGTGGCCCCGCGCTGGTCCGCGGTGGCATCCACCGGCGGCCGCCCGGTCCGGGGCCGATAGGCTGCCGCGCATGCCAGAAGCCGATGTGAGCACCGACGGGCCCCGCACGGACGAGACCGGCGCGCCGACGCGACCCGGTGACCGGGCCGGTGCCGGGGAGCCGGCCGCCGACGCCGCCCGCACCGAGGGAACCGGCGCCGGGGGCACGCATCCGGAGCCCGTCGGCGCCACGGGCACGGACGGCGCGGGCGACGACACCGACGCCGCGGAACCGGCCACGGGGCGCACCGCCCCGGCGGGGACGGACACGCCCGCCGGCGCGGACGGCACGCCCGCCACGGTCGCGGACGGCACGCTCCCGGACGGTGCGGACGCGGACGGTGCGGACGCGGACGGTGCGGACGCGGACGGTGCGGACGCGGACGGCACCGACGCACCCGCCGGCCGGACGCACCGGGCGCCCGACGCGAGGCCGGCCGCCGTCACGTCCGGCGCGTCCGGCACGGACCGCGAGAGCGCGAACGGCACGGTCACGGACGGCGGCCACGGGACGCGTCACGACGACCCCGGGGAGGACGCCGGCGACCCCGGGGAGGACCAGCGGCAGGGGCTGACCCCACGTCAGGCGCGCCACGTGCGCACAGCCCTCTCCGCGGCCATCATGATCGCGGTCGGCGCCGTCCTCGTACTGCGCCTCGGCAGCACCCACTCGGTGCTCACCCTCGCCTTCTACGGCATGGCGCTGATCCTCTCCGGCAGCGCGCTCCTGCTCAGCCGCGCGGGCCGCACCCGCTGGGCCACCCTGGTGCTCGGCACCGGCGTGGCGGTCGCCGTGGTGGCCGAGTGGGCCGTCGCGAGCATGCGCTGACCCCGCGGGCACGAGGCGATCGGACGCCCGCCCCGCGGACACGTCGCGGGCAGGCGCCGGTCCCCGCGGGCGGTTCCCGCCCGGCGGGGCGTCGTCCGCGGCTCCGGGCCCGGTTCGACCTGAACGGGCCGGGCGCCGTCGCGACGGCGCCGGGCCCCGAACCGGACCCGGTGTCAGCCGCCGGAGACCGCCCTCAGACGCGTCTTGCCCTGCCGCACTCCCGGCGTCGCCGAACGGTTCTCCCGCAGGACCAGGGTCAGCCGGGTGTACCCCTTCGCCTCCAGCCGGGCGGGGGTCTCGTCCACCACCCGGCAGTCGGTGGTGCCCCAGCGGGGGTCGGGGTGGTGGACCGGCCGGACCGCGCCGTCGTGGTGGATCGCCTCGGCACCGACCGCGCTCATCCACAGCGGGAGTCCGCACCGGTAGGCGGCGTCCATGATCGGGTCGAGCGCGATGTCGTCCCGGACGGCCTGGAGCACCTCGTCCGGCTCGCCTTCGAGCAGGCCGGCGAGCTGCGCCATCAGCGGCAGGCACCAGCTCGTGTCGTGCTCGGCCAGCACGCGCGGGGCGTCCGGGTGGAAGAGCACGAAGCGCAGGAAGTTCTGGTGGGGCATGGCCGTCGGGTGCGGCCCGACGCCGCGGAAGAGGGCGTCGAACGCGGGGTTGGTGTGCGCCACGTCCCAGCGGCGGTCGAACAGCACGGACGGCAGCGGCACGGCGTCCATCAGGGCCGCGTAGTCCCTCAGGTACGCCTGTGTCGCGGGGTCCGCGGGCTCCTCCGGCCGGGAGGGCGGCGCCGGGACCGGGGGGTGCACCGGCACCGGCGGGTGGAGGGGCCCCGGCGGACGGGCCGGTGCGGGCCTGCGGACGGGGGCCGACGGCGGGACGGGGCCCGAGGGGCGCAGCGGGGCCCGGTCGGCGTCGGCGGAGTACCGTTCGCCCGCCAGGTGCCGCAGCCGGGCGCGCTGCACCGCGTCCATCTCCAGGGCGCCCATCACCGCGGTGAGGGCGTCGTCGTCGAGGTCCTTGACCGGGGTCCGTTCCCACGTGGCGTAGACGTAGGGGCTGATGCCGAGGCGGGAGGCCACGTCGTTCAGGCTGAGGCCGAGTTCCTCACGGCGTCGTCCGAGCAGTTCCGAGGGGCGCTTCGGGCGTGCGGCCGCGCGTGCGGAACCGGTCCGCCCCGCCTGCCCCTGACCACCGGTACAACCGACGCCTGCCTCGTTCGCCATCGAGAACGCCGCCTTTCCGAAGCTTCTCGAAGTCCTGCCAAGTCGCGCTCTGGCAGCCCCCTTTGGATCATTCCGCTCATCCGAGATCCTGCTACCGGCAGGTGAGGGATGTCAACTATCGTGGCATTCCGGCGCAGTGGACGCGTATTTCACGCCACAGCTGTGGCAAGGTCTGGCTGCATTCGCTCGAAACGGTTAATCTCCCGGCAGCCCCTTGTCTGCGGGGCAGTCCCGCATGATCTAGGAGACCTACTGGTGACGGACGGCTTCTCGGTTCCGGGTCCGACGGCGGGCAGCCATCTGGCGGCAACGAAGGCCCGCGTCGCCGACCTCGCGGACAAGCTCGGAATCAGCCACGACGAGGTCTTCGACGCCCATCTGCTGTCGGAGGCGTCGGGGGTCCCGGTGGACGTGGTCCGCGCCCTGCTCGACGGCAGGCCGGCCGGTGAACCGGACCTCCAGGCACGGTTCCTCCAGCGGTTCGACCTGCTCCGCAGGACCCGCCTCAAGCCCAACGGACGCCGCTGGACACAGCAGGAGATCGCCGACGGCGCGGGCATGTCGCGGCAGCAGGCGGGCGCCCTGATCAACGGCGACCGCAGGCCCACCATGGAGCACTGCGACGCGATCCAGCGCTTCTTCCGGGTGCACGCCGGCTTCCTCACGGCCGACGACGAGGACGCCCTCGTCGGGGCGCTCCAGCGCACCGAGCAGGGTCTGCTTCAGGACTTCGCCGGGGAAAACGACCCACTGGAGCGCTTGTTGCAGGACCATGGGGTGCGTGGCATCGCCTGGCGGGCAGCCCAACTGCCCACCGACAAGCACCGGGACAAGGTCACCGAGTGGCTCGATCTGCTCCTCGAGAGCGTCAGACCGACCGACAGCTGATGTCCGGGCAGGCCTGAATTCGTACGTGTCCCCACCGGTGCGGGCGCGAGAGGAGAGCGGTGAGCATAGGCAAGGACATGCGCAGGCTGTGCGGCGAGCTGGTCGCCGGGATCGACCTGCCCGCCCCCGCCGAACCCGCCGATCTCTACCGGGCGCTCTGCGACGGCATGAGCAGACGCCGCGGCAGGCCGGTGCGCTACCGCATGGCCTCCTTCCCGCCGGGTACCGCGAGCGGCCTGTGGCTGGACATGGCCGAACAGGACCTGGTGGTGATCGAGGAGCGCACCGCTCCCGACCACCAACTGGTCATTCTCGGCCATGAGCTGTGGCACATGAACGCCGGACACTGCAGCCACCACGTCGACGGCGCCGCCGTCGCCGCACGCCTGCTCACCGACGAGGCCGACCTCCAGGCCACCGTGCTGAGGGTCGCGGCCCGCTCGCGTTCGGACGTCACCGAGGAGCGCGAGGCGGAGAGCTTCGGCCTGCTGCTCGGCAGCAAGTGCCGGGCCTGGCTGGCGGGCTCCAGCGGCCGCGGACCGGTGTGCCGCGACGGGCTGGAGGGACGCATCGGAGCGTCGCTCGGCTACCGCGGGCCACAGGGCTGATGCGTGGACGGATCGGACTACTACATACCGGCCGCGGCCCTCGCCGTCGCGCTGGCGTTCAAGCTCCCCGGGCTGGTACGCGACTGGCGTGACCCGCTGCTGCGGTCCGTCTGCGCGCTGCTGCTGCTCGGCTCCTCCACGTTCTTCTTCGCCGCGCCGCCGACGATCGCCGCGGTGAACAGCATCACCGGCGTCCCGAACATCTCGGGGCCGCTGGTGTACTGCATCCTCTCCGCGTTCAGCGCCTCCTGCCTGGTCCTGCTGGTCAACTGGCGGGGCGGGCCGCCCGAGGAGACCCGCCGCACCTCCCAACGCCTGGTGGCCGGCTACGGCGTGGTGGTCGTCCTGCTCGTCGTGCTGTTCGCGCTGGGCTCCGCGCCCGAGGAACGGCTGCGCGACCTCGACACCCACTACGCCAACACCCCGTACGTCCGCGAGATGATCGTGCTGTACCTCGTCGCGCACAGCGTGGCGGCGGTCGGCATGACCGTGCTGTGCTGGCGGTGGTCGACCCAGGTGAGCGGCTGGCTGCGCGGCGGGCTCTCCGCCATCGTGGTGGGTTCGCTGTTCAACCTCGGCTACGGGGTGACCAAGTTCGCGGCCGTCTTCGCCCGCTGGGCCGGCACCGACTGGGACGGCCTCAGCAGCGTCGTGGCACCGCCGCTGGCGTCGGCCGGCGCGCTGCTCAGCGCGGTCGGCTTCGTCCTGCCCCTGGTCGGCCAGCGGCTGTCGGACCACTGGCACGCCTGGACCGCGTACCGGCAGCTCGGCACCCTGTGGCACGCCCTGCGCAGCACCGCGCCCGCGGGCACCCCGACCGTGCGGATCGCGCTCCTCTCCCCCGTCGAACTGCGCGTGACGCAGCGGGAGTCGGACATCCACGACGGCCTGCTCCAGCTCGACCCGTACTTCGACCAGGAGTTGCGCGCCGCCGCCCGCGAGGAGGCGGCGGCCGCCGGCGCCGGCCCGCGCGAGGCCCAGGCCGTCGGCGACGCCTCGATGGTCGCCGCCGCACTCAGGGCCCGGGCGGACGATCCCGAGGGCGAGATCGTAAGCTCTGCCCAGACCTACACATCCCGGGCAGCCGAAGGACCGCGCGATCTGGTGCGCATGTCTCTCGCGCTGCGACAGTCACCCGTCGTAGCGGCGGCGCGCACGCGCGCCGCCAGGTCGGAGAGCGGCACCACATGAGCGATCCCCTGAGAACCAGCCGGCCGGCGGGCCGGGGCACGGCCCGCACCGCGGTCGTCATCGGCGGCGGCCTGGCCGGCATGCTGGCCGCCGCCGCCCTGTCGGCCCACGTCGACGAGGTCACCGTCGTCGAGCGCGACAGCCTCCCCGACGGACCGCACTCCCGCCGGAGCCTCCCGCAGGCACATCACGCGCATCTGCTGTGGTCCGGCGGCGCACGGGCGATCGAGTCCCTGGTGCCGGGGACCACCGAGCGGTGGCTCGCCGCCGGAGCGCGGCGCATCCCGCTGCCGACCGGGCTGGTCTCCATGACGGCGCTCGGCTGGTTCCGCCGCTTTCCCGAGATGCAGTTCCTGATCGCGTGCAGCCGCGACCTGCTGGACTGGACGGTCCGCGAGCAGGTCCTCGCCCTGCCCGGCGTCACCCTGCTCCAGCGCACCGAACTCCTCGGGCTCGGCGGCACCGCCGCGCGGGTGCGCGGCGTCCGGGTGCGCACCGCCGACGGCGCGGAGCGGACGCTCGACGCCGACCTGGTCGTCGACGCGAGCGGACGCGGCTCGCGCGCCCCGGAGTGGCTGCGCTCCCTCGGCGTCGAGGAGGTCACCGAGGAGAAGGTCGACTCCGGTCTCGCCTACGCCAGCCGCCTCTACCGGGCCCCCGCCGGGTCGGAGGACTTCCCGGTGGTCAACGTCCAGGCCGACGCCCGCGAACCGCGGCCCGGCCGGACGGCGACCATCGTGCCGCTGGAGGGCGGACGCTGGCTGGTGACCCTCTCCGGCACCCGGGGCGGCCAGCCGTCGGGCGCCGCCGACGAGTTCGAGGACTTCGCCCGCTCCGTGCGGCACCCGATCGTCGGCGAGCTCATCTCGCACGCCGAGGCCCTCACCGACGTCGTCGTCAACCGCTCCACGGTCAACCGGCGGCGCTACTACGAGAAGATCTCCGGCTGGCCGGAGGGCTTCGTCGCGATCGGCGACTCCGTCGCCACCTACAACCCCGTGTACGGGCACGGCATGTCGGTCGCCGCGCAGGGCGTCCTCGCCCTGCGGTCCGCCCTCGCCGGGCAGCGGATCACCGCACCGGGGCTGGCCCGCCGGGTGCAGAAGGCGGTGGCCGGCCCCGTCTCCACGGCCTGGGACCTCGCCACCGGTCAGGACATCCTCTACCCGGGGGCCGTCGGCAAGGCGTCCGGGCCCGGCGCCGACCTGCTCCGGCGCTACGTCGACCGGCTGATGCTCACGGCGACCGGCCGCCCCCTGGTCACCAGGGCCCTGTTCGACGTCATGACCCTGTCGGCCCCGCTGGCGTCGCTGGCACGACCGGAGGTGGCGCTGGCCGTGCTGCGCGGCCCGAAACTGCCGCCGCTGCCCGGACCGCCGCTGACCGCCGAGGAGCTGCGGATCGCGAAGGAACCGTGCGAGCCGGAACGGGAGCCGGACCGGGCGGACGCGTAGCGCCGGGCGACGGGCAGCGGGAGACGGCCACCGGCTAGGGTCGGGATCACGATGAACGGCAATCACACCGGCAGCCAGGGGGCCCGTCCCGCCCTGACCCCCCTGGAGCCGAAGGCCGATCGCGAGACGGTGCGGCGGCACAACCTGAGCCTCGTCCTGCGCGCGGTCCGCGACGAGGGCGAGGCGACCCGCGCCGGTGTCGCCGGACGCGTCGGGCTCACCCGTGCCGCCGTGTCGTCGCTCGTCGAGCAGCTGATGGAGAGCGGGTTCCTGACGGAGTCGGGCAAGACCTTCAGCGGACAGGCCGGACGGCCGGGGACCGTGCTGAAGGTGGCGCGCACGGGGCTCGCGGGCGTGGGCGTCGAGATCAACGTCGACTACGTGTCGGTGTGCGTGGCGGACCTCTCCGGGACGGACCGGGTGCGCCTGGTCGAGCACCTCGACAACCGCGGCGCCGACCCGGCGCTCGTCTTCTCGCGCGCCGCGGCGATCGCGGCGCGGGCGCTGCTGTCGGCGGCCGAGCAGGACCTGCGGCCGATGGGCGCGGCCCTGGCGCTCCCCGGGCTCGTCACCCAGGGCACCGTGCGCGAGGCGCCGAATCTGGGGTGGCGGGACGTGGACGCGCGGACGCCGTTCGCCGAGGCCCTGGCCGCCCTGCGGCCGGACCTGCGGCGGCCGCAGGTCCGATCGGAGAACGAGGCCAACCTGGCGGCCCTCGCCGAGCTGTGGTTCGGCGGCCTGGGCGAGGCCCGCAGCTTCCTCTATCTGACGGGCGAGATCGGCGTCGGCGGGGCGCTGGTCCTCGACGGCGAACTGCTGCGCGGGGCGAACGGTTTCGCCGGCGAGATCGGGCACGTCTCCGTCGCCGACGACGGCCCGCTGTGCCGGTGCGGGGCTCGCGGCTGCCTGGAGCAGTACGCCGGACAGGCCGCCCTGCTGCGGGCCGCCGGTCTGGACGAGCGGTCCGGCGCGCACGGGGTCGCCGAGCTGGCCCGCAGGGCGGCCGCCGGGGAGCCGCGCGCGCTGGCCGCGCTGACCGGCGCGGGCACGATGCTCGGGCGGGTCCTGTCGGGGGCGGTCAACCTGTTCGACCCGGACGCGGTCGTCCTCGGCGGGATCTACCGCGACCTGCTCCCGTGGCTGGGTCCGCCGGCCGGGGCGGAGCTGGCGACCCGGGTGGTGTCGGGCCTGTGGCCCGCCGAGGGGGTCCGCCTGCGGGCCGCCTCTCCCGCGGCCGACGCGGCCCGCGGCGCGGCCGCCCTCGTCCTCCAGGACGCACTCGCCGACCCGGTGGCCTACGCGCGCTTCGACGAGGCGTAGCGGGCGCGGGAGCGCCCGCGGCGCCCGGTCGGGCGGGCGGCACACGCGGACGGCCCGCCGGCGTCCGGGGACGCCGGCGGGCCGGGGGCTCGTCGCACGGGCCGGGCGGTGGCGCGGTGCCCTGCCTGCGACGGCGCGGGCTCCTGGAGCACCGGGCCGCTGCCGCGGCCGCCCGGGTCAGCGGGCGCCGAGGAGGTGGTCCATCGCGAGCTGGTCCAGGCGCTCGAACGCCATGCCGCGCTCGGCCGCCGCGTCCACGTCGAAGTCCTCGAACGAGGCGCGGTCCGCGAGGAGTCCGGCCAGCCCGTCCTCCGCGGTGGGGCGGGCCAGCTCGTCCAGGCGGGAGGCGCGCAGCGCCTCGACGACCTCGGGGTCGGAGCGGAAGGCCTCGGCACGCTCCTTGAGGATCAGGTAGTTGCGCATGCAGCCCGCGGCCGACTCCCACACGCCGTCGAAGTCCTCCGTGCGCGGCGGCTTGAAGTCGAAGTGCCTCGGGCCCTCGTAGCCGGCGCTCTCCAGCAGGTCCACGAGCCAGAACGCGGACCGCAGGTCGCCCGCGCCGAAGCGCAGGTCCTGGTCGTACTTGATGCCGCTCTGGCCGTTGAGGTCGATGTGGAAGAGCTTGTCGGCCCACAGCGCCTGGGCGATCGAGTGCGGGAAGTTGAGACCCGCCATCTGCTCGTGCCCGACCTCCGGGTTGACGCCGTAGAGCTCCGGGCGCTCCAGGCGCTCGATGAAGGCGAGGGCGTGGCCGACCGTCGGCAGCAGGATGTCGCCGCGGGGCTCGTTGGGCTTCGGCTCGATGGCGAAGCGGAGGTCGTAGCCCTGCTCCGTCACGTACGCGCCGAGGAGGTCGAACGCTTCCTTCATCCGGTCGAGCGCCACGCGCACGTCCTTGGCGGCGCCGGACTCGGCGCCCTCGCGTCCGCCCCATGCGACATAGGTCCGGGCGCCGAGTTCGGCGGCCAGGTCGATGTTGCGGATGGTCTTGCGCAGGGCGTAGCGGCGCACGTCGCGGTCGTTCGCGGTGAAGCCGCCGTCCTTGAAGACGGGGTGGGTGAAGAGGTTGGTGGTCGCCATCGGCACGATCAGGCCGGTGTCGTCGAGCGCCTGGCGGAAGCGCTTGATGTGCGCCTCCCGCTCGGACTCGCCCGATCCGAAGGGGATGAGGTCGTCGTCGTGGAAGGTGACGCCGTACGCGCCCAGCTCCGCGAGGCGCCGGACCGACTCGGCCGGGTCCAGCTGGGGGCGGGTCGCGTCTCCGAAGGGGTCCCTGCCCTGCCAGCCGACGGTCCACAGGCCGAAGCTGAACTTGTGGTCGGGGGTGGGGGTGAAGCGTTCCGTCATGGCTCAGTCCGCCTTGGGCTCACGGGTTTGTTTTCTTGCTTTACTAATAATGCACACGAACCCGGGATCGCAGAAGACCCTCCACACCTGTTGCAGCGGATCGACGTGGAGTAATTTGTTTGCGCACCTGCCAAATAGGCGGTGCCCAGGAGCGGAGGTGGAGCCATGCCGGCGAACGCGGTCGTCATCGGGGTGGACAGTTCGACACAGTCCACGAAGGCGGCGTTCACCGACGCCGCGACCGGCCGGCTGCTGGCCGTCGGACGCGCGCCGCACCGGGTGACCGGCGAGGGAGGCGCGCGGGAGAGCGACCCCGCGATCTGGTGGAGCGCCCTGCGGGACGCGGTCGCGGAGGGCCTCAACGCCCTCCGCGCCGCGGGTGCCGACGCCTCGGCCGTCACCGGGATCGCGGTGGCGGGCCAGCAGCACGGGCTGGTCGTGCTCGACGGCGCGGGCGTCCCGCTGCGCCCGGCGCTGCTGTGGAACGACACCCGCTCCGCGCCCCAGGCCGCGGCGCTCACCGAGGCCCTCGGCGGCGCCGGCGCCTGGACCGCCCGCACGGGCTCGGTGCCGGTCGCCTCGATGACGGCGTCGAAGTGGCAGTGGCTCCGCGAACACGACCCGGCCGCGGCGAAGGCGGCCGCCGCGGTGCGCCTGCCGCACGACTTCCTCACCGAGCGCCTCTGCGGCGTCGCCGCCACGGACCCCGGGGACGCCTCCGGCACCTGCTGGTACTCGACGGCGACCGGCGCGTACGACCCCGAACTGCTCGATCTGATCGGCCTCGACCCCTCCCTGCTGCCGGCCGTCGCACCGGCCGGCGGCACCCGGGTGGGCAGCCTGACGGCCGCCGCGGCGGCCGAGCTGGGCCTGCCCGCCGGCATCGCCGTCGCCGCCGGAACGGGCGACAACATGGCCGCCGCGGTCGGCCTCGGCCTGGGCGGCGCGGGACTGCTCGACCATCCGGTACTGAGCCTCGGCACCTCGGGCACGGTCTTCGCGGCGACCCGGTCACGGCCCGCGTCACCCGCCCTCGCCGGATTCGCCGCCGCCGACGGCACGTATCTGCCGCTGGCGTGCACCCTCAACTGCACCCTCGCCGTCGACAAGGTCGCGGCCCTGCTGGGCCTGGAGCGCGAGGCGGCACGGCCCGGGGGCGAGCTGGTGCTGCTGCCGTATCTCGACGGCGAACGCACCCCCGACCTGCCCGGCGCCTCCGGGCTGCTGACGGGCCTGCGCCACGCCACCACCGGGCAGCAGATCCTCGGCGCCGCCTACGAGGGCGCCGTGGTCACCGTGCTGCGCGCGCTGGACGAGGTGACCCGGGCCTGCGGCGAGGACCCGGCCGCCCCCGGCGCGGCGGACCGGCCGCTGCGGCTGGTGGGCGGCGGCGCGCAGGGGCGGTACTGGGTCGAGACGGTGCGCCGGCTGTCGGGCAGGCCGCTGATCGTCCCCGAGAGCACCGAACTGGTGGCCCTCGGCGCCGCCGCGCTCGCCGCGTCCGCCGCGTCGGGCGACGACGCCGTCGCTGTCGCGACGGAGTGGGGAACCGGCTCCGGCCGTGCGCTCGACGCCGTGGAGCGCGACACCGAGACCTGGGAGCGGGTCTCCTCCGTCCTGGACCGCGCGTCGGGTCCGCTGCTGTCCTGACGCGCCCCGGTCGCGGGGGCGCGGTGCCGGCGCCCGGGAGCGGGCGCGGGCGCGGGCAAGGCGGCGGGGACCGCACGGGTCGGGAACGCGGACGGACCGCCGCGCGCCGGGCCCGGAGCGGGCAGGGCGACCCCGACCGGCACCGGCACCGGCACCGGACCACCGACCACGGGTCACGGGTCACGAGCCACGAGCCACGGGTCACGGGTCACGGGTCACGGACACGAACGAGCCGCGGCTGTACACCCGCGCCGGCGCACCGGCCCCCGGGAGCACCACAGACCGGAGCCGCCACGGACCAGGCCCGGACCGGCCGCCGCGCACGCCGCACCCGGACCGGCGTGACCACACCGGGCGGGACCGGCACGGAGGGGGCCGCCGACCGGTACCGGGCAGGTCAGGAGCGCGGGTCCAGGTCCAGGTCCAGCTCCAGCTCCAGACCGAGGTCGCGTTCCATCTCCTCGATCTCCATGTCGTCGAGTTCCTCGGCCAGCTCGCGGTCGCGCTCCGCCGGGTTCCGGTCGCCGAGGGCGTCCGCGAACTCCAGCTCCACCTCCAGCTCCAGGTCCGGATCCTCCTCCGGTCCGAGGGCCGGGTGGGAGTGCTGTTCCGGGCCGGGCGTGCCGCGGGTCTCCCCCGTGGCGCTGCCGCCGCCGGCAGGCCGCTCGGGGGGTGCACCGGCCCCGTACGCCGCGCCCGCTCCGGGCGGCGTCGCGGCCTGGCGGGACGGCGGGTCGGCGGCGCGCGGCGGGGCGGTGCCGTGCTGCGGGGCGGTGCCGCGTGGCGGCACGGGGGCACCACCGCGGGAACCCACGGCGGGTGCGTCGTACGCGGCCGGAGCAGCCTGCTCACGGCCGCCGTCGTACGGGTTCGCGTCGCCGTCGTACGGGTCCGCGTCGCCGTCGTACGGGTCCCGGTCGCCCGGGTCCGCCTCCGCGCAGAGGGCTTCGGCCGTGTTCCCGGCCCGTTCGCGCGCCGCCCGGTCCCCGTCGAGGGAGATCTCCGCGAGCACCACGCTCCCGGTCCCGGACCGGCGGGCGACGGTGCGGTGGGCATAGGCGTCGACCAGGCGCAGGCCGCGCCCGCAGGGGACGTCCGCGTCGAGCGGCTCCTGCCGGCGGTCGCTGCGGTGCTTCCAGCAGCCTCCGTCCATGACCTCGACCGTGAGCGCGTCGCCGCGGACGGCGATGACGGTGGACACCCAGGGACTGCCGCTGTGCATCACCACGTTCGTCACCAGTTCGGTGACGATGATCGACAGCGCTTCGTCGAAGTCCTCGGCCAGTCGCCATCGGCGTGCGACTGCCCGGGCGAAGCGCCGTAGTCGGCGAGCCGCTTCGGGTGAGGCCGGCATCGCGCAGTGGGCCAGGCCTCGCAGGGCGGCAGTCGGACCGGCCCGTTGCCGGGCCGGTTCCGAGGCACGTTCAATGGCGATCACTTGGGCTCCTGTTCGGTCGGGCGGTCTCGCCCTTCACCAGGTCCAGCGGCCGTGGGGGCGGGGGTGCCCGCCGGCCGTCGACAGCCATGCAGATCTTCTGCGGCAGCACAACACTGGTGGTTCGGGCACAAGGGGTTCAATCAGGGACACTGAAACCCGTATACGCAAAGAAACGAAATGCCCCGGAACCTCCCAGGAGAGTGATTCGGTGGACACGGTGAGTGAGCGCGCGGCGGAGCAGTGGCTGGCGCACGCGCGGGAGAACGCCGCCCCGGACGACCGCACCGGGGGGCGGGCCGCGCTCCTGCTCGTGGAAGGCGTGGCCGGGACGGGGCGGACGCGGCTGGCGCGGCGGCTGCTGGCCGCCGCGGCCTCGGCCGGCGCGGGGACGCTGGCCGTGGACTTCACCCCGTTCGGCGCGACCGTCACCGCACCTCCGGCTCCGGGCCCGGCCGGTGCCCCCCGGAGCCCCGGGCCACCGCCGCCGCCCGCGGGCGCCGCCCGGCCGCAGGGTGCGGACGGGTCCCTGCGGGAGGCGCTCGCCCCGCTGTCGGGCGCTGCCCGCATCCCCGAAGGAGAATCGTTTCTTCTCGTCGCCGACGACGTCCACCTCGCCGACCGGACCGCCCGGGACGCCCTGCGGCGACTGCTGGCCCGGCCGCCCGCCGGGCTGGCCGTGGCCCTCACCTACCGGCCCGAGGAACTGCGCGAACCGGGCCTCGTGCTCGGCCGGAGCGCGGCCCTGCCCGCCTCGCTGGCGGTGCGGCGGCTGACGCTCCCGCCCCTGGACGGCGACGGGGTCCGCGGACTGGTCGACGAGCTGCTGGGCGGCCCCGACCGCGGCCCCACCGAGCTGTACGCGCGGATCGCGCAGCGCTCGGGCGGCGTGCCGCAGGTGGTGGCCGACCTGGTGGGGCTGCTGCGGGAGACGGGCGAGCCGCGCGAGCGGTACTCCCTCCGGGACCTGGAGGCCGCCGGCGTTCCGCCGAGGCTGCGCCAGCTCACCCTCGGCCGCGTCGCCGCCCTCCCGGAGGAGATGCGCTCCGTCGCCCTGGCGGCAGCCGTGCTCGACGAGCCGGCCGAGGCGGAGGAACTGGGCGCGGTGGCCGGCCTGACGGCCGAGGGCGGCACCGCGGCACTGGTGCGGGCGCTGCGCGAGGGCGTGCTGACCGAGGACGGGCTCGGCCGCTACGCGTACTTCGTGCCCCTGGCGGCCACCGCCGTGTACGCGGAGATCCCCGGGCCCGTCCGCCGCGCCCTGCACCGCAGCGCCGCCCGGGTGCTGTCGCACCGGCGCCCCGAGCCGTGGACGGCGCTGGCCCGCCACCGCCGCCACGGGGGCGAGGTCCGCGGCTGGCTGCACGCGGTGGAGCAGGCGGCCACGGAGCGGGCGGCGGCGGGAGACCACCAGGCCGCGATCGACCTGCTGGAGACCACCTTGTCGCGCTCCACGGTCCCGCTGCACGCGCGGGCCCGGCTCGCGCCGCTGCTGGCGCACAGCGCGGTTCTCGGCCTGCGGTCCGAGCAGACCGTCACGGTGCTGCGGCAGATCCTCGACGAGCAGTCGCTGCCGACCGCGGTGCGCGGCCAGATCCGGCTCGACCTCGGCCTGCTGCTCTGCAACCAGGCGGTGGCCGGGATGCAGGGCTGGCTGGAGCTGCAGCAGGCGGTGGAGGAACTCCAGGAACGGCCGGTGATGGCCGCCCGGGCGATGGCCGCGCTGGCGATGCCGCTGCTGTCGACCGTCCCGCTGGAACGCAACCTCTACTGGCTGGAGCGGGCGGAGAAGGCGGGCTCGCAGAGCGACGACGAGGAGGCGAGGACCGCTGTCGCCGCCAACCGGGTCGGCACCCTGATGTACATCGGCGACCCGGCGGCCTGGGACGCGCTGGAGGCGCTGCCGAGGGACACCACCGACGCGGCGTACCAGCAGCACGTGGCGCGCGGGCTGTGCAACGCGGCGGACGGCGCCCTGTGGCTCGGCCGCCTCGCCCCGGCACGCGAACTCCTCGCCGAGGGGGTCGCGCTGGCCACCCGCAGCGGTGCCGCCTACGTGGAGGAGGGGGCGCGCGGCACCTCGCTGCTGCTCGACTGGGCCGAGGGGAACTGGGACGGACTCGCGGCCCGGGCGCGGGCGTTCGCCGCGGAGGCGGAGACCATGCCCGGCATGGCGGTGGACGGCCGCACGGTGCTCGGGATGCTGGCGCTGTCCCGCGGCGAGTGGCAGCAGGCCACGGCGTGGCTCGTCGGCGAGGTGCCGCGCGAACCCCACGCGGCGGCCGTGCCGCACGTGGCCGCGGCGTCCGGCGCGATGATCCGGATGGCCATGGTCCGCGACGACGTGGACGGGGCAGTGGCGGAGGCCTCGGCCGCCTGGGACCGCCTGCGGGACAAGGGCGTGTGGGTGTGGGGGGCGGAGCTCGCGCCGTGGGCGGTCGAGGCGACCCTGCGCGCGGGACGGGCCGCCGCCGCACGGCGGATGGTCGACGAGTACGCGGCGGGCCTGGAGGGCCGCCTGGCCCCGTCGTCGGACGCCGCCCTCGCCTGGTGCCGCGCCCTGGTGGCGGAGGACGGGGGCGACCACACGGCGGCGGCGGAGCTGTTCCGGCGCTCGGCGGTGGTGTACGCGGGCCTGCCCCGTCCCTACGCGGCGGTGCTGGCCACGGAGTGCGCCGCCCGGTGCGCGCTGGCCGCGGGCGGGGACGCCGGGGCAGCGGTGGCGGACCTCGCGTCGTGCGTGGACCGGCTGACCGGGCTGGGGGCCGTGTGGGACGCCGCCCGCGTGCGCGCGGTGCTGCGCGCGCACCAGCCGGCCGACGGGCAACGGCGCCGGGGCCGCCCCAGCTACGGCGACCAGCTGTCGCCGCGCGAGCAGGAGGTAGCCGACCTGGCGGCGACCGGGCTCACCCACCGGGAGATCGCCG
The DNA here is from genome assembly GCF_014489615.1 of Streptomyces genisteinicus. Taxonomy (GTDB): domain Bacteria; phylum Actinomycetota; class Actinomycetes; order Streptomycetales; family Streptomycetaceae; genus Streptomyces; species Streptomyces genisteinicus. Next base: position 6,480,029 of record NZ_CP060825.1, on the reverse strand, counting down.
CGACCCTGCATCTGTCGCCCCGCACGGTGGAGCAGCACGTGGCCCGCGCCCGCCGGAAGCTGGAGTCCCAGTCGGGCCAGAGCCTGTCCCCGGGCCGGACGCGGCGCACGGGCTGAGCACCTCGGAGCACCGGGCGGGGGCAGGCGGGGCGCAGGAGCGTGACGGCCGGGGCACGGCAGCCGGAGCGCGGCCGCCGGAGCCGGGAGACCCGGGCGTGACGGACGGCCCCACGCGCGAGGCCGCCGGCCCACGGGACGCCGGTCCTCGACCGCCGACGGCCGGGTCCCGGCCGGCCCGCCCGGTGCCTCCGGGCCGGCCGCCCCGGGCCTGGACGGATGTTCGACGCGGCATGGTTGAATGCGCGCATGACCGAGCTCGTGCTGACCGCCGTGGTGCTGGCCCTCGCCGTATGGATGCTGAGCAAGCAGCTCCGGCAGCGGTCGGCGGGCGTCGCCGTCACCACGCCCACGGGCGTGCCGTGCATGCTCAAGGCGCCGGGCCGCCGGGGCGGGTTCCGGCCGGGGCGGCTCGCCGTCGGAGCCGGCCCGCTCGTCTGGAAGCCCTCGCTCGGCGGCCGTGACGTCGCCCTGCCCGCCGATCTCGCCCACACCGCCACCCGCCCGGCCGGGCCCGAGGAGGCGAAGGGCGTCAGCCCCCGGGCGCGGATCGTGGAGTGCGCGTCGGCGGACGGCACCTGGCTCATCGCCGTACTGCCCGAGGAGCTGGAGCACGTCATCGGCGCCGTGCGCCCCGCGACGGCCGCCTGAGGCACCCCTCCCCCGACCGCCCCCGCCCGGCAGGGCCTTCCGTCCGGATCGCGGTGGGCTCGCGTCCCGGCACGCACTCCGCCGGCTGCCTGCTGGGGGGGGGCGCCCCGCCGACTCTCCCCCGCCCCTCAACGCGGAGGCGCCCCCTCCGCCTGTTGGCGCGCACACCGGCCCTCCACGGCGGGGCGCCGAGACGCCCCACGCCCCGATCCGCCCCGATCCCGACGAACGACCCGGGTCCGCACCCCGTGCGGGCCCTTTCCGTGCCCCGCGGGCACCCCATGCGGCCGGCACCGGAATGCGGCCGACTCCATTACCCCGACACGCCGCCCTCCCGGAATCCGCTGTACACAACTCCGTTCACCAGTTAGCTTGTTGACTCGGTTCACAGCAATATGCCGTGAAGTCAGCGACTACATTAATGGGGGGTCAGGTGTTCCGTCACCTGCTCATGTACCGCCGTACGAACCGCGCCACCCGCATCACGTCCACCGCCGCGATCGCCGTGGCGCTCACCGCCGGGCTCGCCACCGCGCTGCCCGCCTCGGCCCACGCCGCCGGACCGGCCGGGAACGCAGACGACACCGAAGTACGCGTACCGGCGCCCGTCGTGTACGCCGACGGTCCGCAGACGCTGCTCACGAGCGGCAGCGACGGCATGCTGCACCGCGAGGGCGGCGGCTACCTCTGGACGAACACCTACAACAGCAGGACCACGTCGGTCCCCGAACTCGACGGCGTGCCCGAGGAGTCGATCGTCCGGCAGCACGACACCGTCAACCGCGTCACCTACACCAGGCCCCGCGAGGACGGCGGCACCGACATCGTGCGGATCGGCGTGGAGGACCCCCGCTACGGTTCCACGCTCACCGTCCCGGCGGGCTATCGGCACCCGACCGTCGCCGGCGGCTGGGTGCTCGCCACCGTCGACCGGGGCGACGGCACCCACCGGCTGGTGGAGTACCGCAACGGCCGCGAGAACCCGATCCAGCTCCCGGAGGGAGCCACCATCGGCGCCGAACCGGTCACGTACGGCTCCGCCTACGGCCGGCTCCTCATCGGCTGGACCGACGCCGACGGCACGCCCGGCTACGGCGTCGTCAGCACGCCCGACAACAGGGTCACCCCGCTGCCGGTGACCGGCGAGGCGACGAGCCTGCGCGTCACGCAGGAGGAGGTGAGCTGGGTGACCCGCGACGGCGGCACCACCGCCGTGCACATCAGGGGCGTCGACAGCACCGCCGCGCCGCGCGTCGTCCCGCTCGACGTCCGCTCCCCCGACAGCCCCGTCCAGGCCTACCTCGTCGGCGACAACGTGCTCTGGCACGAGGGCGAGAGCGGCGCCCTGCGCCTCACCCCGTACGCCGGTGCGGAGACCGCCCGGGACCTGCTCACCGGCGTCGAGTCCGGCTACCAGCTCATCGAGGGGCGCGGGCAGTTCGCCGCGCTCGGCAAGGACGCGGACGGCCGCCGCGGGATCCACCTGTTCAGCGTGGACGGCCTCGGCCTCGTCTTCGACCTCCCCGTCCGCCAGGCGCCCCGCACCGAGGTGGGGCGGGGCGCCGTCCGGGCGCTCTCGCTGGCCGGCGGGCGGCTCCGGCACACCACCGACCTGTCCGGCACGGGCACCCTGCACGGCCTGGACATCGGCGTGGGCCCGCAGCCGCGGCGCGGCGCCGCGCTGCCGGACTTCGGCGGGCTCGCGGCGGGACGGTTCGCGGACGGCGGCGACGAGGGCCTCGCCCGGCTGGTCGCCGACCCGGAGACGGGGCACGACGTCCTGCTGACGGGAGACGACCCGCGGCAGCCCGCGGACACCTTCGCCCTCCCCCACGCGGACGGCCGGATCACCGCCGTCTCCCCCGAGTTCCTGCTGTACCGCGCGGGCGGGCGGCTGCTCGTCGTGGACACCGCACGCGACCGGATCGTGCACGACCTGCCGGATCAGGCCGCCGCACTGGACCACGGCACCCTGCTCGTGCCGTCGAGGTGGCTGCCGGGCACGGTCGGCGCCGTCGATCTGCGGGACGGCGGGATCACCCGCCTGCTGCGGACCGGCGCCTCCTGCGTACCGGACGAACTCCAGAGCAGCGGCACACTGCTGTACTGGAGCTGCGCCGGGCGGGACACGGCGGGCGTCCGCGACCGGGCCACCGGCAGGTCCTGGCCCGCTCCGGCCGCCGGCACCCTGCTGGGCGACCGGTTCCTGGCCGCCCGCAACGGCGACACGCTGCGCCTGACCGGTCTGGGCGCGGACGGGGGCACGGCGGACCTGGGCGTCGTCGGGCACCTGAAGCCCGCGGCCTCCGGCGAGGAGGACCGCGGCCGGACCTGGACGGTCGACCCGGGCGCGGGCAAGCTCGCCTGGGTCGACGCGGACGACACCGTCCACGTCACCGCCCCTCAGCAGGCCGTCTCCCCCCTGGTGGTGGCCGACTCCGTCACCCCCGCCGTCCTCGGTGCGGCGGGATGGGACGGCGTCTGGTGGCTGTCCCGGCCCGCCGCCTCCTGGACGGTGACGCTCACCGACCGCCGCACCGGCGCCGAGGTCCGCTCCTGGACGGGTGAGGCCACCCCGGGCACCGTCCGGGTCTCCTGGGACGGCACCTCCGCCGCGGGCGCCCCGGTCCCGCGCGGCGACTACGCCTGGAAGCTGACCGCCGCCCCGGCGGACGGCGCGGGCGCTCCCGCGACGGCCACCGGACGGGTGCGCGTCACCGGCTGATCCGGCGCGGTCACCGCCGCGCTCCCCGGGGCCGTCGCGCCTCCCGGGGAGCGCGGCGGTCCGGGCGCCCGGGGCGGGCGGCCGCCGCGCCAACGGCGGCAAGCCGGTTCCGCCGGCGCGGCGGTGGCCGGTCAGCCGTGGGCCGCCGGCTGGAGATCCGCGTACACCCCTCCCTTCGCGAGGAGTTCGCCGTGGGTGCCGGACTCCCGGACCCTTCCGTCGGCCATCACGACGATGCGGTCGGCGCCCTGGATGGTGGAGAGCCGGTGCGCCACGACGAAGACCGTGCGCCCCCGGACGAGCCGGGCGAGGGCCTCCTGGACGAGTGCCTCCGAGCGGTTGTCGAGCGCCGAGGTCGCCTCGTCGAGGACGAGGATGCGCGGGTCGCGGATGAGGGCGCGGGCGATGGCCAGGCGCTGCTTCTGGCCTCCGGACAGCCGGGCGCCCCGCTGGCCGACGACGGTGTCCAGGCCGTCGGGCAGCCGCTCGACGAACTCCAGGGCGTTGGCGTCGCGCAGCGCACCCCGGAGCGTCTCGTCGTCGGTGTCGCTGAGCCCGTACGTCACGTTGTCGCGGATGCTGCCCTCGAAGAGGATCGACTCCTGGGGGACCACCGAGAGGAAGCGGCGGTAGCTCCGCAGATCGAGGGTCGACATGTCGACCCCGTCGAGCAGGATCCGGCCCTCGGTCGGCCGGATGAAGCCGATCAGCAGGTTGAGGACGGTCGACTTGCCCGCTCCGGAGGCGCCGACCAGGGCGATCGTCTCGCCGGGGCTCGCGGAGAGGTCGAACTCCCGGACCGCGGGCGCGGCGTCGTCGTAGGCGAAGCCGACGCCCCGGAACTCGATCCGGCCGGTCACCCGCTCCACTTCGGCCTTGCCCTCGTTGCTCTCCAGGTCGGGCGCCTGGAGCACCTCGCCCGCGGAGCGCACCGATTCGAGGCCCTTGCTGATGACCGGCGCGAGACCGAGCAGCGTGGTGACGGAGCCCGTCAGCACGGTGAAGAAGGAGCTGAGCATGACGACGTCGCCGGGGCTGACGGGCAACCAGCCGTAGTAGGCGACGAGCGCCGCACCGGTCAGACAGAGGACGCCGAGGATGTTGAGGGTGACCCAGGCGGCGGAGTTGAAGCGGCCGTTCATCACGTCGAGCCGCAGACCGGCGGCGAACACCTGGCGCAGGCTGCCGTCGACGCGGCCGAGAGCGGCCCGTTCGAGGCCGTGGGCGCGGGTGATGGGGATGAGCGTCGTCATCTCCCCGACCTGGGAGGAGAACTGCTCCACTTCCTTGCGGAAGTCCTCGTTGTGGCTGCGCAGCCTGCCGCGCAGCCGCATCACCAGGATGCCGGCCGCGGGCACGACGATCAGGAACACCGGCAGGAACTCGGGGGTGCGGAAGCCGATGACGACGAGTCCGCCGGTGAGGGTGACCAGTGCGCCGAGGCCCAGGTCGGAGCTCTGCTGCACCATGTGCTCCACCGCCTCGACGTCCCGGACGACCTTGGTCTGCAGGACGCTGGAGTGGACGCGGGCGTGGTAGCCGACGGACAGCTGCTGGAGCCTGCGGCACAGGGCCGAGCGCAGGGCCGTGCCCATGCGGCGGATGCTGCCGCCCAGCAGTCTCACGTACCACTGGTGCAGCGGGTAGTTGATCACGAGGATGAAGAGCAGGACGCCGACGGCCTGCCACAGCTCGGTCAGTGAGCCGTGCTGGACGACGACGTCGAGCACGGTCGCGGTGATCAGCGGAAGCAGCCAGATGGGGCTGTGCTTGACGACGAAGACGGCCGAGGCGAGCAGGAGTCTGCCGCGGTCCGGCCGGAGCAGACGGCCGAGGGTGCGCACCGGGTTCTCGCCGCGGTAGCAGTGGTCCAGGTGGTTGGGGACGTGTTGCGTCATGACTCCATCCCACCCCATCCGGAGCCTCGCAGTAAGCGCTTTCTCACATCGCGGGCACCCTCGCCGCGGCACAGCCGGAACGGTGCGGCGCGGTGTGCGCGGCCGGCCGCGCACACCGCCGCCGACGCCGCCGCCAACACCGGCCCCAGGTGGGGAGGTTGGCGGCCGGCGGCGGTGGGGACGGGGTCGCCGCAGCGGCCCCGCGACGGCTCAGGGCGCGGCGGGGCCGGGGCGCGGCCGCGCGGGGTGATGCGGGGCGGCGTCCGCGGCACGGGCCGCGCGGACGACGAAGGGGCGGGACGCCACGGTCACCACGATCGACGCCGCCGCCACGACGGTGATGGCGGTGGCGGGTGCGAGCAGTCCCGCGACCCCGCCCGCGACGGCCGCACCGAGCCCCTGGCAGGTCATGCGTCCCGCCGACTCCACGCCCTGGACCTGCCCCCGCACCGCGTCCGGTGTCGACGCCAGGAGCATCTCCTGAAGGGGAAGGGTGGCGGCGAACCCGGCACCGGAGACGAGGACGGCGGCGAGCGCCACCGGCAGCGGCGGATGGAACGCGAACAGCAGGCAGGGGGCGGCGAGCAGGAGCCGGAGGGGAAAGGCGGCACGACGGCGTCCGGCCACGGTGAGCAGGCGCCCGACGGCCAGGTCCCCGATCAGCATGCCCGCCGAGGCCGCGGCGAGGAGGGCGCCCGCGTGCCCGGGGGCGTAGGGGAGGAACAGCGCCTCGCAGCCGACGACCAGGCCGTTGGGGACCCAGAGGTTCAGCAGGAGGGCGCGGCGGCCGGGGTGGGCGAGGAGTTCCCGGTTCGTCTCCCGCGTCCGGCGCAGCCCGGGGCGGCGGGCCGGGCGGGCCGAGCGCTCGCGGACGGTCGCCGCGACGACGGCCGCCCCGGCCGCGGTGAGCGCGGCCGCGGCGAGGAAGACCTGCTGCGGCGTCAGGCACCGCAGCAGCACGCCGCCGGCCGCGTAGCCGAGGACCGCCGTGGCACCCGCGGTGATGTTCATCAGCGAGCGCGCCAGGGCGTAGCCCTCCGGGGGCACGGCCTCCGCGAGCAGCCCCATGCGGGTGCCCGTCACCAGCGACTGGAAGAAGCCCAGCAGCAGGAGGAGTCCGAAGCGGGCCGCCAGCGGCAGCCCCGGGACCGCCTGGGCGGCGACGCCCGCCAGTGAGACGCACTGGAGCGCGACGAGGGTGCGGCGGGGGCGGCCGCCGTCCGCGACCGACATCAGGGTGAGCGCGCCGAGCACGGTGGCGAAGGTGGCCCCGTACATGCTGACGGCGGTCAGGAACGGTGAGCCGGTCCGTTCGCCGACCAGGGTGCCGAGGGCGAGGCCGGAGAGGGTGCTCGCGGCGACGGAGAGGGCGAGCCCGGTGTGGAGGCCGGCGAACTCCCGGTTGCGGAGCAGGGCGCGGTATCCGTGACGGGTGACGGGGCGCCGGGGCTCCGCGCCGCCCCGGCCGCAGGCGGGGACGGGGGCGGGGACCGGGGCCGGGGCGGGGTCGGGTCCGGAGGGCGACGGGGAAGGGGCGGTGTGGTCAAAAGGCATGAAAAAAGCCTCCGGTGCACCCGGGAGGGCGGCGCCGAAGGCGGACCGGGACAGTCTAACGCACCCCGGGGCAGCGGGTGGTGCGCCGCGTGCCGGGGCGGCGGGCCGGAGGGCGCGGACCGCGACGGGATGTGCGGAGGAACCGGATGTCGCGGGACCGACGGCCGGGGAGGCCCCAGGGACTGACGGGCAATCAAGGGCTGTGTCCGTGCGAGCCCTTAGCCTTCGGAGCGGCACGGCAGGAGCCGTACCGTCAGGACGACGTCACCAGGAGACGTTCCGTGCGCACTCTGATCAGTTCTGCCTTTGTCTCGCTCGACGGAGTGGTGGAGGCGCCGGGCGGTGAGCCGGGCTACCGCAACACGGGCTGGACGTTCAAGGACATCGAGTTCGTCGAGGCCGCCTACGAGATCAAGGGGCGTGAGCAGCAGGAGGCCACCGCCCTGATGTTCGGCCGCACCAGCTACGAGGCGTTCAGCCCCGTCTGGCCGGACATGGCGGACTTCGCCGACTACAAGGAGATGCCGAAGTACGTGGTCTCCACGACCCTGGGCGAGGCGGACCTGGTGGACAACTGGGGTGCGACGACCATCCTGCGCTCGCTGGACGAGGTCGCCGCGCTGAAGGAGACCGACGGCGGGCCGATCATCGTCCACGGCAGCGCCACGCTGAACCGCGGCCTCTCCGACGCCGGTCTGATCGACCGCTATCACCTGCTCGTCTTCCCGGTGCTGCTGGGCGCGGGCAAGCGGCTGTTCAGCACCACCGACAAGGACAAGCAGATGCTGAGGCTGGTGGAGCACGAGGCGTACGCGAACGGTCTGCAGAAGCAGGTCTTCGACGTCGTCCGCTGACGGCGGCGCCCGGCGGTCCGCCGCCCGGGGCCGTCCGCCGCCCGGCCGTGCCCGGCGGGGGCGGGGTGCCCCGCGGGGGCGGGGCGAACGGCCGGCGGCCGCCCCGGACTCCGCGTCAGGAGCGGGCCCGCGGGTCACCCGGCGCTGCGCCGCCGCAGGGTGCGTCCCGGCCGGGCGCCGGTCGCCCGCCCGTCGCTCAGGACGCAGGTGCCGGACACGAACACGTCGCGCACGCCGACGGCGTACTGCCACGGGTCCGCGAAGGTCGCGAGGTCGGCGACGGCGTCCGGATCGAGGACGACCAGGTCGGCGATCTGGCCCGGCGCCACGGTGCCGCGCCCGGTCAGCTCCAGGCGGGACGCGGGCAGCGAGGTCATCTTCCGTACCGCTTCGGCGAGTTCGAGGACACGCTGCTCGCGGACGTACCGCCCCACGACCCGGGCGAAGGTGCCGAAGTTCCGCGGATGGGGATGGCCCTCGCCCGGGGCGCCCAGGACCCAGCCGTCGCTCGCCACCGCGCTGCCGGGGTGGCGCAGCACGGTGTCGACGTCGTCCTCGGCCATCGCATGGTTGACGATCATGACCTCGCCCCCGTGGGCGGCGAGCACGTCGAGCACGGCGGCGGCCGGCTCGGTCCCCTCGTCGCGGGCGATGTCGGCGATGCTGTCGCCGATCCGGTCCCCGTAGCGGCCGGGTCCGGTCTGGGCGAGGACGACGCCCTCGGGGAGGAAGGTGCGGCCCACCGCCGGACGCAGATCCGCCAGGACACGGGCGCGGGTGCCGGGGTCGGCAAGCCGTTCGACGAGCGCCGGAGCGCCGCCGTCCAGTGCCCAGTCGGGCAGTCGGGACGACAGCCTGGTCGAGGACGCCGTGTACGGGTAGACGTCGCAGGCCACGTCCACCCCGTCGGCGGCCGCCGCGTCGATCATGGCCAGCGCGGTGCGCACCTTGCCGTGGTTGGCCGGGCCCATCGCCTTCAGGTGGGAGATCTGGAGCCGTACGCCGGAGGCCCGGGCCACCTCCAGGGCCTCCTCGACGGCCTCGGTGACGCGGTCGCCCTCGTCGCGCATGTGGGTGGCGTAGAGCATCCCGTGACGGGCCGCCTCGCCGGCCAGGGCGACGATCTCGTCCGTGTCCGCGAAGGAGCCGGGCGCGTAGATCAGTCCGGTCGACATGCCGAAGGCGCCCTGTCGCGCGGCGGCGGCCAGCAGGGCGCGCATGGCCTCGGTCTCGGCCGGTCCCGCCGTGACCCGGGCGGTCCCCGTCACCGCGGCCCGCAGGGCGCCGTGTCCGACGAGGGGGGCGATGTTGACGGCGGGCCGGGCGGCGTCCACCGCCGCGGCGAAGGCGTCGAGGTCCGCGAAGCCGCCGCCGCCGAGCGTGCCCGGCGCCGGCTCGGCGGAGCCCGGCCCGCCCGTGGGGACCGGGAAGGGCGAGAGTCCGCAGTTGCCGGTGACGAGCGTGGTCACGCCCTGCCGCAGGCAGGCCTCGGCCCCGGGCGTCTGGAGGACGGAGAAGTCCGCGTGGGAGTGGAGGTCGACGAAGCCCGGCGTCACGGTGAGGCCGGTCGCGTCCAGGACGGTGGCGGCGCGGGCGTCCGGTTCGGGGTCTCCCACGCGGACGACGCGGTCGCCGCGCACGGCGACGTCGGCGAGGCGGGGCGCGGCACCGGTCCCGTCGATCACGGTGCCGCCGGTGACGAGGAGGTCGTACGCGGCGGTCTGGTCGGACATGTCGGGCTCTCTTCCGGGTGGTGCGGGCGGGGTTGCCGGGCCGGCGGCCGGCGGGAGACCGCGGCGGGGCGGCCCGGCGGGGTGGGGCGGGGCCCCGGGGCAGGGCGGTCCGGGGCCCCGGGGCAGGGTGGTGCGGCGGGGTCAGAGGATGAACGCGAGCAGCACGGTGTACAGGGCGCACGCGGGGATCAGCAGGGCCCAGCCGGTGCCCAGCAGATAGGGCAGCCGGTCGGCGCGGGCCAGGCCCATCGTGCCCACCATGTTGGCGTTGGGCAGGGGCCCGTAGGTGTCCGCCTTGGACGCCCACAGCAGGACGACGACCCAGGCGGCGGGCCCGATGCCGAGCTCGGTGCCCAGCGGCCCGAACACCTCGCCGATCAGGATCACCTGGGCTGCCGTGGCGCCGGGCACGCCGACCCAGCCGAGTGCCGCCACGGCGAGCGCGAACGGCAGGGCGGACATGTGCCGCAGGTCCGGGCCGAAGGTGTCGAGGACGACGTCGTACGGCTTGGCCAGATCGATGAAGCCGAAGAGCGCGGCCAGCATCCAGAAGAGCAGCAGCATCGGGAGCATGCGGCGCGCCCCGGTCAGGAAGGCGTGCACGGCGCGCCGCGGCGGCAGACCGGCGGCCGCCACGGTGACGACGGAGAGCAGCGGCAGGGCGAGCAGCGGGAAGGTGGTGCCGGCCCTGGTCACGGTCGCGTAGCCGACGGTGACGGCGAGGGTGAGCGCGAACGCCCAGGTGGCGCGGCGGGCGCGGGCCCGCTGCCCGGGCGCGTCGTCCTGCGGCTGCTCGGCGGCCTCGTCGGGACGGTAGAAGTCGTCCTGTGCCGCGCTGCGCCGCTGGACCCACGGCACCACGACCGCGGCGAGCAGCAGCGACAGCACGGCGAGCGGGCCCGCGCCGACGGCGACGTAGAGGAGGTAGCCGGCGTCGGCCGTGTCCATGATGGCGATGTTGGAGCCGGCGAAGGGGGCGAGGGCGAGCCCGGCGCAGCCCCCGAGGAACATGGTCGCCGCGGTCGCGGACCGGGTGAAGCCGGTCCGGGCGGCCACCGGGACGAGCAGCGGCCCGGCGATGGCGAGCGCTCCGGCCAGGGTGCCGAGGCTCGCGACCAGTACGAGGCAGGCGAGCATCATGCCGTACATGAGCACCGTGCGGCCGCGGCCGTCGGTGAGCCGCAGGATGCCGCGGACGAGGGCGTCGGCGACGCCCGTGACCCTCAGCACCTCACCGGTCGCCGCCCCGAGGACGATGATCAGGCCGATGACGGTGACCGGGTCCGTGACCGAGCCGCCGAGCACGTCGGCGGCCGGACCGGGCCCGGGCAGCACCACCAGGACGGCGCTCGCCAGCGCGAGCCCGGTGACCGTGACGAGGGAGGTCCCGGTGAGGGCGAGCACGGCGTAGAGGGCGATCGGCAGCAGGCCCCAGGCGGTGGGTCCGTCGGTGGCGAGACCGACGGCCAGGCTGAGCAGCAGCGCCGCTGCCGAGGTGATCCCGGTGAGGACGAGGCGGCGGCGCGGGGGCGACGGCGGACTGCTGCCGGCGGAGGCGGCCGTGGTGACGGCGGACTGAGGCATGGCGGTTCCTCGGGACGGGCGGGCGGACGGGGACACCTGACGTGCGGGGGGTTCAGGGCGTGCTGGGGGGTCGGGACGTACTTGGGGGGGTCGGGACGTGCGGGAGGCCAGGGTGGCGGGGTGGTTCAGGGCGTGCGGGCACGCGCGGGATGTGGGGCGCGGAGGCGGGGGCGTGCGCGGGGCGCGGCGGGGCTCAGCGCAGGGTGTGCAGGTCGTCGGCGTGCCGCGCCCCGCTCTCCGCCGCGATCTCGTCGAGCGTCTGCGCGTCCCGGACGGGTGCGCAGCGCACCGTCCCGCCGTCGAGCACATAGCCGTGCACCGCGGGGCGAGGCAGGCTGTTGTACGCCCACGGGGTGGAGAAGTAGTAGGCGCCGGTGTCGTACAGCACCACGTGGTCGCCCTCGCCGAGTACGGGCAGCGGCCGTGCCTCGGCCACCACGTCCCCGGCGAAGCAGCACGGGCCCGCGATGTCCTGCGGGACCTCGGGTCCGGTCCTGGGACGGCCCTGTGCGTCGAACGCGCCGACGCGCAGCGGCCAGGAGCCGGGCATCAGCACCGTGCGCGTCGCGGTCTGCGCCCCGGCGTGGGTCACGGCGATGCGCCGGCCGCCGGCCTGCTTCGCGTACTCGACGCGGGCGGCGATGAACCCGTTCTTGGCGAGCAGCGAGCGGCCGAACTCGGTGACCAGCGCGTAGCTCCCGACGAACAGGCCCGGCGCGGCGGCCCGCAGGGCGGCCGTGTAGTCCTCGTACGTCGGGCGCACGGTGTCGTCGTCGAAGTTGACGGGCAGACCGCCGCCGATGTCGAGGCTGGTGACCTGCCGCCGTCCGAGCCGCTCGTTGATCTCCTCGGCGAGCCGGTACGTCTCGGCGACGCCTTCCGCGATCAGGTCCAGCGGGCAGCCCTGCGAGCCCACGTGTGCGTGCAGCCGGGTCAGCCACGGCCGCCGGGCGAAGGCGCGGTGCACCGCCTCGCGGCCGCCCTCGTCGCGCAGCGCCACGCCGAACTTGGACGTCGCCGTCGCCGTGCTCATGGCACCGATCGACCCGCCGCCGACCTGCGGGTTGACGCGCAGCCCGACGACGGACGCGCAGCCGTCGGGCCGCAGGGCGTCGATGCGGTCGAGTTCGTCCAGGTTGTCGGCGTTCAGGGCGACGCCGAGGGCGAGCGCCTCGGCGATCTCCTCCCGGGTCTTCGCGGGTGAGTCGAGGACGATGCGCGAGGGGTCGCAGCCGGCGTCCAGCGCGAGCCGCAGCTCACCGGGGCTCGCCACCTCGCACCCCATGCCGAGGCCGGTGAGCAGGCGCAGCACCGGCACCAGCGAGGACGCCTTGACGGCGAAGGTGTGCAGGACCTCGGGGACCGGGGCGAACGCGGCGTGCAGGGACCGCACCGACTCCCGGATCCCGTCGGTGTCGAGGAACCCCGCGACGGGCTCCCGGGCGGTGAGCAGTCCCTCGTCGAGGGCGTGGCGCAGGACCCGGCCCGCGCGGTCGGCGGCGGTGGACGCGCCGTCCCGGGGCGGGTCGGCCGGGACCGGGGCGTTCCGGCTCCCGCCGGGGGAGCTGTGCGAGCTGTCTGAACGGTGCGAGCTGTGCGAAGTCACGTGCCGGCTTTCGTCGCGGATCGGTTGGCATGAGGGTGCTCCGCGGACGGCGTCGCCGTCTTCGTGGCGCAGGACAAAGGAACGGCCCCGGCTTGTCCGTCCGGCCGAAGAGCGTACCGAAAGCGGTCAAACCCCCTCCCCCGCGTCCGTGGGCCCGGAGCCGCTCGTGGCGAGGCGGACCGCGAGGGTGACCAGCAGCCGGGTGTCCGGGTCGTCGAGGTCGACGCCGAACCGCTCCCGGACCCTTCGCAGCCGGTAGCGCAGGGTGTTGGGGTGCAGGACGAGACTCCGCGCGGCGCGCGGGACGTCGCCGGCCGCGTCGAGGTAGGCGGTGAGCGAGCGGACGAGTTCGCCTCCCGCGGCGAGGTCGGCCCGGACCATGTCGTGCACGGGACCGCCGTGGCTCTCCCACAGCGGCCGGACCGCGTCGAGCACGCGCAGGACGGCCACCGTCCGGGCCACGTCCCCGAGGCCCGCGTGCCGCACGGGCCGGTCCTGCTCCCCCGGGCCGCCGGGGCCGGGCCGCGCCGGACCCCGGGCCTCGCGTTCCCTCAGGGCGCGCACGACCAGCAGGGCGTCCTCCCGGGAGTCGGCCGCGTCGAGCGGCGAGTCGACCAGCCGTCCGGCGCCGATCCGGACGGCGGGGGCGTCGGGCATGGCGGCGGCCAGCGAGTCGAGTTCCCGGGCGAGGGCCACGGCCTCCCGCTCGTCGCCGTCCGGCAGCGGGAGCAGCACCGTGAGCCGGCGGCTCTCGCGCAGCACGCGCACCGCGGAGCGGTGGGCGGACGCCTGCAGGGCGAGTGCCTGGAGGCTGCGTTCGGGCACCGGGGCGGTGGTGGGGTCGCGTTCGGCGACCAGCACGGCGCAGGGCAGCTCCGGGGCGAGGCCGAGCGACCAGATGTGCGCGCGGCGGTCGCCCTCGCCGGTCAGCAGCTCGCGCAGCGCGTGCTCCTCGCGCCGCCGGCTGCTGCCGACCCGCAGCCGGTGCTGGAGGAGGTAGGGCACGGCCACCTCGGCGGCGCGCCGCAGGGCCTCGCGGGCCTCGGGGGAGAAACTGCGGCCGTCGGCGGCCGCCCAGATCGAGCCGAGGATCTCCCCGCCGCTGCGGATGGCGACGAGCAGGCGTTCGGGGTCGGTGCCGTCCGCGGGGCGATGGATGACGTCGCGTGACGTCCACAGGGCCTTCAGCAGCCCGCTGCGGCGCAGCTCCGCCACCCGCCAGTCGGGCACCTTGCCGCCGAGGATCGTCGACTGCCGGAGCGGGTCGGCGTCGGGGCTGGTCTCCGAGTGGGCGAGCACCCGGAACCGGGTGTCCTCGACCGTGATGGACGCCTGGCAGTACCGCGCGACGACCGAGGCGAGGACCGCGAGACCGCCGCCCGCGATGTCCCCCGCGAGGCGGTCCCCGGTGCCGACGGCGGCGAAGGCGAAGGCGGCGCGCAGCATCTCGATGGTGTCCGTCCAGTCCGCCCAGCCGGCCCGCGCCAGCAGGGCGATCCCCGTCTCGCGCGCCGCGTCGACGACCTCGGCGGCCGGAGGGCCTTCGCCCGTGCCCCGGACCACGACCGCGGCGGCACCGCGGCGTGCCGCCTCCCGCACCGCGGCCGCCGTGGCCCGCCCCGCCCGGCCGGTGCCCGCGGGGTCGCGGGTGTGCGCGGGGGCGCGGGTGTGCACGGGGTCCGGGGGGTGCGCGGGGTCCGGGGGGTGCGCGGACACGCCGGTCAGGAGCACGATCCGGCCGTCGTGCGGCGAGCCCTCGCCCTCGTCCCCGATGATCACCCCGAGCAGCGCGGCGTCCTGCCCCGACGGGGCGAGCACCAGCCGCAGAATGCCGTCCTCGTCGTAGGCGAGCAGCTGCCGCAGGGTGACCTCGTCCTGCGGCGTCCCGGGTTCGGCCCCGCCCGTGGCGTTCATGCGGGGGCGGAGCTGCGGCCGGTGTGTGCGTCCATGGCCTCAGCATAGAAACCCTGCTCACGGGCCGGGTGCGCCGCCCGGCGGCCGTCGCCGCGTGGCGCGGGGGGCCGCGGGGGTTCCGCTCCGTCCGGGCGCCGGCTATCCGGCGAGCGCGGCGCGGATCTGGCGGGTGGTCTGGGCGGCGACCCGGGCGTCGACGGCGGCGTACGCCGTGTACGCGTTCAGGCCCGTGGCCAGGGCCCAGCCCCGGCCGCGGAGCCAGGTCGCGTCGTCCACGTCCAGTGCGTCCCGGAACACGGCCCGGCTCCGGGCCGACAGAAGGGTGAAGGCGATCATCAGGTCGCAGGCCGGGTCGCCGATCCCGAGGCCCCCGAAGTCGATCACGGCGCTCAGGCGTCCGCCGGAGGTCAGCAGGTTGCCGGTGTGGAAGTCGCCGTGGAACCAGACGGCCGGACGCTGCCAGCCGGGTGCCCGCAGCGTCGCGTCCCACAGTTCGGTCATGGCGCCCGCGTCGAACACCCCGGACGTGGCGGCGATGGCGGCACGGGTCGCGTCGTCCCGGCCGGCCGCGGTCCCGCCGGTGAGGTCGGCACGTCCGCCCAGGGCGGGGACGGACTCGGGGGCGAAGCGCTGGAGGGCGGCGAGGAACCCGGCGAGCCGGACCGCGGCCTCCGCGGACCCGGCAAGGCCCTCCGCACCCGCCTGCTCACCGTCCAGCCACCGGGTCACGGCCCACGGCCACGGGTACCCGTGCGCCGGCTCGCCGACCTCGACGGGCACGGGCACGGCGAGCGGCAGGTGCGGAGCGAGACGCGGGAGCCACTCGGCCTCCTTGCGCGCCTGCCCGAGGACGTCGGCCCGGCGGGGCAGCCGGACGGACAGCTCGTCCCCCAGCCGGTGGATCACATGATCGGACCCGCCGGGCCGGACGGGTGTCAGGGGCAGGTCCCGCCACTGCGGGAAGCGCGTGTCGACGAGCCGTCTGACGAGCGCGGTGTCGATGACGGGCGGGGCGTCCCCTGCCGTTCCGTGCGCGGGGCCGGCCGCGGGTGTTCCGGTCACCGAATCGCCTCCTGGTCCATCGGGCACCGCGGAACGTGCGCCGCGGCCGCCGACATGACACACCGTCACCAGGAGGCGTGTCGAGATGTTTTCCCGTGACGCGGGGCGATACCCGGGCCGGCGGGCCCGCGCGCTCCCGCCCCCGGGGCGCCCATCCGCCACCGCACATGCCCGCACCGCGACGGTGGGCACCACGCGCCGCCCGCCTCCCACCACGGATCGCCCACCAATACGCACGCCCACCGTCTGCCGGGGCGGCGGGAAATCCGGGTGCGGGCGGGCGCGGACGACTGTCAGGCTGCCTCGGATGGAACGCGATCAGCTCTCCCGGCTCGCCCACGCCGACCACCCGATCGCCGCACCCGTCGGGGACGACGCGGTGGGGCGTCTGCTGGCGCACGCCGTACCGCGGGACGGCGCACGCGTGCTCGATCTCGGCTGCGGCGGCGGGGAGTGGCTGCTGCGGGCACTGGCCGCGCACCCGGGGCTGCGGGCCGAGGGCGTCGACGTGTCGGACGCCGCCCTGTCGCACGCCCGTGCGAGCGCGGCGGAACGGGGGGTCTCCGGCCGGCTCGTCCTCCATCGCGAGGACGCCGCGGACTTCAGCGCACCGCACGCCTTCGACCTGGTGGTCTGCGTCGGTTCGGCCCACGCCCTCGGCGGTCTGCGCGCCGCCCTCGACGCCGCGCGACGGCATCTCGCCCCCGGCGGACGGGTCCTGGTCGGCGAGGGGTACTGGGCGCGGGAACCCTCCGCCGAGGCCGTGGAGATGCTCGGCGACCTCGCCTCCCTCGCGGACACCGTCGACCGGATCACCGCGGACGGATGGGCTCCGGTCCACGGGCACATCAGCTCCCGGCAGGAACTCGACGCGTACGAGTGGGCCTGGACGGGCGCGCTGACGACCTGGGCCCTCGACCACGCCGACGACCCGGACGCCGCCCAGGCGCTCTCGGTCGCGGCCGGCCACCGCGACGGGTGGCTGCGGACGTACCGCGACGCCTGGGGCTTCGTCTCCCTGGTGCTGCGGCCCTCCCCCGTCCGGGGCGGGCATCACCTGCCCGGCGCGGACCCCGGCCGGTGAGCGGGTCTCCGGCCGGACCGGGACCGGGGCGTGCCCCGGCCGGGTCCGGGCCGGTCCACGGCGCCCGGGGCGGCGTTACGCCTTGCGGGCGACCGCCCCGTACAGCGAGATCACCGCGTCGGGATCGCTGACCTCGTCGACCGCCAGGTCCGGGCGCCACTCGGTCAGCGTGACGACTCCGGGCTCGACGACGTCCAGCCCGTCGAAGAACCGCGACACCTCGGCGTGCGTCCTCGGGGCGAGCGTGACGCCCGACGCGGAGTACATCTCGACGCCTCGCATCACCGCCGCCGGGTCGAGGTCCGCCGTCAGCTGGGACAGCACCAGGAAGCTGCCCGCCGGCAGGGCGTCGACCAGCTCGGACACCAGCGCGTAGGGGCGGTCGTCGTCACCCAGGAAGTGGGTGAGCGCGACCAGCGACAGGGCGAGCGGCCGGTCGAAGTCGAGTGTCTTGCGGGCCTGTTCCAGGATGCGCGCCGGGTCGCGCACATCGGCCTGGACGTACTCGGTGGCCCCCTGCGGCGTGCTGCGCAGGAGCGCCTCGGCGTGGGTGAGCACGATCGGGTCGTTGTCGGTGTACACGACCCGGGCCTCGGGTGCGACCGACTGCGCGATCTGGTGCAGATTGGGCTCGGTCGGTATCCCGGTGCCGATGTCCAGGTACTGGCGCACGCCGGCCTCCCGGGCGAGCCAGCGGGTGACGCGCTGCATGAACCAGCGGTTCGTCCGCGCGACGTGCTGGGCAGTGCCGTCGAGGCTCATGATCTGCCGCGCGAGGGCTTCGTCGACCGGGTAGTTGTCCTTGCCGCCGAGGTACCAGTCGTACACCCGCGCCGGGTGCGGCCTGCTGGTGTCGATCCGTCCCGACGCCGCTAAGGCGTCGCGGTGGTCCTCGGTCCCGGTCATGCTCACGCTCCTTGGGTACGGCGGCGCGGTGCCGTCCGCGCAGGCCGCGCATGATCCTCGCAGCAGGACGGCGTCCGGGCAACCAACGGGCATGCCACGCGGCCCACTTGCGCCCGCGCGTACTCCGTCGGCGAGGCCTGCGATTCGGCGTGAAGGGGTCTCGACGCGATGATTTCCGGGCCGCAGTCTGGCAGGGGGCGAACTCCGCGTCCCCGGGGGGGATTCGGGGGAATGATGAACGGAGTCACAGGGGACCGGTGCGCGCTCTGCACACCTGGCGAAGCCCCGTGCCCTCGGTGCTCGGCCCATGAGCGGCTGCCCCGCCGGCGTCTTCTCCAGGCCTTCCTCACCTTCGTGGCCGGCGCTCCGCACCCCGGCCAGAGGCCGCTGATACGGAAGAGCCCCCGGATCTGTCTCGCGGGAACCTTCGCCGTCCTGGTGACATGGTCCGGGCTGGGTTCCGCGTGTGTGCTCACGCTGTCGGAAGCCGCCTCCCCCGCGTACTGGGTCGCCCTTCTGCCGCTGACCGTCCTGTCGGTCGTGTCGACGAGCGGCGCCTTCCGGGCCATGCACACCTTCGTTCTCCATCACGCGAGCCATGAGGACTTCGGCCGGCGGAGCAGGCTGGCCGGCGACGTCGCGGGGATCATCGGCATGACGCAGTCGTACGCCGACTACCGCCGCGACCACCGCGTCCACCATGCGGCTCTCACATCGGCCCTGGACCCGGACCAGCAGGCTCTGGCGGCGCTGGGGTTTCTTCCCGGACTCCCCCGTGCCGCCTATCCGGCGCTGCTGCGGCACACCCTCATCCACCCCGGTCCCCACCTGCGGACCTCGGCGGCACGGCTGCGTGCGAACGTGTCCCCCCGCACACGGCCGCTTCGGTCGGCGGTCTTCCTGATCACCCACGGCCTGCTGCTCCTCGCCGCGGTGACCGGGGCGCACCTGTCCGGACAGCCCGGTCCGCTGATCGCGTGGATCACCGCCTGGCTGATCCCGCTCACGGTCGGGCACCACATCAGCGCGGTGCTCTACGCCCTCGGCCTGCACGCCTGGTACCGGCGGTCGCCCGCGGCGGGATGGGCGGGCTTCGCGGAGAGGACCGGCGCGAGGTTCTTCGCCGACCCGTGTCCCGCACGACTGCCGGGCGGGAGGCCGGCGGCTCTCGCGTGGACGCGCTGGTGGCTGCGGCTGATCCTCTGGCACCTGTGCGTGGCACGCCTGCTGGTCATCGGGCCGACCGACAACGGCTGCCACGACGCGCATCACGCCGATCCGGCGGGGCGGCGCTTCGACTGGTGCAACGCGGCCTACGCCCGGCCGGCGCTGCTGGCCCAACTGCCCCATACCAAGGTCCACTTCTGGCACACTTGGAGCCTGTCCGGGGCGATCCGCAGGAATTTCGACCAGCTCGCCGACCAGGACGGCATCGCCTGACACCCGATCGAGTGCCGCACGCCACGGGAGGCTTCTTGCGCAGGTCGATGCACCGGATAGGGCGGGATGTGCGCGAGCGGCGCCATCTGGACGCCTATGTCGTCGCGCTGACGGCCTGCGGAATCGCGATCGTGTCGGCGGTGGCGGACGTCGTTCCGCAGCAGATCCAGTGGAGCGCCATGCTGGCCGGCATCGGCCTGCTGGTCTTCCGCATCACGCTTCCCACCGCCACGGACGCCTCTCCGGAGGAACTGCTCCAGGACCGGCGTGCGTTCGACACCATGCCTCTGTCGGAGCGCCTGCGGGATGCCCGCACCGTCTGGATCTTCGCTCCGTCAGGCGTCGGGCTTCTCTCACCGGCCACCTGCCAGCTCCTCCGCACCACCGTTCTGAGCAGGCCGGACGGGGTGGTCAGGGTGATCGTCATGGACCCGCACGAGACAGCCGGCATGGCCGTGGCCTCCCGACAGCTCGACGATTCGACGGACTTCCCGCTCGAGCGTCTTCCGGAGTCACTCGCGCGAGTGACCGCGCAGCTGCGGCTCATGAGCGCCTGGACGACCGACGGGACCTTCGAGTTCCGCCGACTGGGCTTCAATCCGGGGTTCAGCATGCTGGCGATCGATGCCGGCACCCCCTCGGGAACGGTCATCGTGGAGATGCACGGATTCCACAACGAGTCCATAGACTCTCGCCCGCACATGGAGCTGAAGCGGACCGCGAACGACCGCTGGTACCGCTACTGGGCCGACCAGTTCCTGCGGATGTGGGAAGCGGCCGACCCGGCAACGACACCGTAGGAGTGCCACACACATGCTCACGATCGAGATCCCGCAGGACGTGGAGATGATGGGTCGCCTCACCGAGGAGCTGGAGCGCCGAGGTGTGCGCGACGGCGCGATCGCCTCGGTGATCGGTGCCGTGGACGAGTGCACCGTGAGCACCATGCCGCGTGGCGACGCGTCGAGTGACGTGCTGCGCACCTACACCGACCCGTTGGAGATGTTCGGGTCCGGCGAGGTGCGCGACGGGGTTCCCCATGTGCACGCCGTCTTCGGCACAGCCGACGGTTCGGCGGTCGCCGGGCATGTTCACGCGGCGACCGCCCGGACCTGGTTCGTCCGGGTGTACGTCATCCCGAGCGCGTAGCCCTCAGTAGCCCTCACCGGGCTCGACGACGCCTTCCAGCTCCCGGCCCTCGCTCAGCCGTCGCACGTTGGAGGCGACCCTCCGGCTGAGCCTGTCCACGACGTAGTCGGCCGAGTCCGCGCAGTGGGAGGTGATGAGCACCCGGGGGTCGGCCCACAGCGGATGCCCGTCGGGCAGCGGCTCCGGATCCGTCACGTCGAGCGCGGCCCCGCCGATGGTGTCGTTCTTCAGTGCCTGGAGCAGGGCCTCCGTGTGGAGGTGGGCTCCCCGGGCGACGTTGACCACCACCGCGTGCGAAGGCAGGGCGTCGAGCTCGCGTTCGCCGATGATGGTGCGCGTGTCCGGGGTGAGTGCCAGCGCGAGCACCAGCACGTCGGTGTGCGGCAGGGCGTCGTGGAGCCGGGCGACGGGCAGTGTCCGCGAAGCGCCGGGCAGCTCCTCCGCCCGGCGACGCACCACGGTGACCCGGCATCCGAACGGCGCCAGCAGTGCCAGCAGTTCGGTGGCGATTCCGCCACCCCCGAGAATCGTCACGCGAGCACCGTGGAGCGACCTCGGGTCCAGTGAGTGCCAGGTGGGCGTGCGGGCCTGATGGACCAGATTCCGCAGGGTGGCGAGCGTGAGCGCCAGCGCGTGTTCGGCCACCTGCCCCGCGAAGGCGCCCTTGGCGCAGGTGAAGGTGACAGGGCGGTTCAGCACTCCGGCCGACGCCAGGTTCTCGACGCCTGCCCAGGGAAGCTGCACCCAGGAGATGCCCGGATGCGTATCGAGCACGGCGGCCAGCGCGGAGACTCCTCGGGCGCTGAGCCAGACCATGCCCTGCGCGTCCACGGGCTCGACCAGACGTCCTCCGGCTCCCGTCACCGCAGCGGCCAGGGCCTGCCTCAGCGCGTCGCCGGACGGCTCGTTGGCGCGGTGCGGTGCACCCTCCCCGGCCTCCGCGGTGTCATCCGCGCAGATCGCGATGCGTGGCTGCATCATGCCTCCCGTTCCAGGGTCGATCCCATGGCGTCGATGAGAGCCCTGTTCTCACCGATGTCCTCCTGCTCGGCCGCCTTGCGGAGCATGGCACGAATCTCGTCCCGCGCCACGTCCATGACCTGCTCCAGAAGCCGGAGCGAGAGCCAACGGGCTACGGCGTCACGAGGGTTGAGCGCCTCGGTGCAGAATCGTGTCGCGACCGTCGTCAGCTGGTCGGACGTCAGCGTCAGCAGATGAGGCAGGCGTCTGCCGTTCGGCTCGGACGCGAGCCGGGCCGCCGCCTCCCATCGCACCTCCAGCACCCGGAAGACGACGGCCGTCAGATACAGGTGGCGGACAGCCTTGTCCCGGTCGAGCAGCGCGATCACATCGGAGGTGATGCGTGTGTCGCCGGTCTTGGCGAGGATGCCGGCCGCGTTGACGCGCAGGACCACCTCCTCGCCCGTGTTCATCCACTCGACCATCGTGCCGATGTGCTCGGGCTCGCGCAGCAGCAGATCCTTGATGAA
Source organism: Streptomyces genisteinicus (assembly GCF_014489615.1). Lineage (GTDB taxonomy): Bacteria > Actinomycetota > Actinomycetes > Streptomycetales > Streptomycetaceae > Streptomyces > Streptomyces genisteinicus. The sequence goes on along the minus strand of NZ_CP060825.1, from coordinate 6,458,263 downwards.
CTGATCGGTCTCGTGGGAGGTCTGGGCCTCCGCCAGTTCGCCGCTGTCGGAGGCGCAGATCGAGGCGAATATCCGCTGCGCGATGAAGAATTCCATGAACGACTTGTGGGCGAAGCTGTAGAACCCCGCGTTGTCCCGCTGCAGGAACGACTGTGTGCGCACGTCGTGCTCGTAGTTGTGGACGAAGGTGGAGTGCCCCGAGGACAGGAAGTCCAGCAGCGTCCTGGGCAGCTCCGAGTAGTGCACCGACGCCGTCTCCCTGAGGAACATGCTCCACGCCAGCTGCTGCATGAGGCTCTTGACCTCGCGTGAGTCCATGATGGACCGCTGCTCGACGAGGTTCTTGCGCATCCACTCGTCCGTGTAGGTCTCGTACAGCGTGGACGAGTTGACCCGCGCATGCCCGACGAGGCGTGGCAGCGTCGCCGCGATCATGGCGAGCAGGATGGGCCGCTGCGCGAGGTTGACCAGATCGTAGACCTGCCGCATGTCCTCGTAGTAGCGCTCCGCCTGGTCGCCGACGAGTTTGCCGAGGGATGCGAGGATCTGCTCCTCGCCGAACGGCAGGAGGTGGAGGATCTCGAAGTTCGGCCGCTCCCGCAGATTGATGCGCTGCAGTCCTTCTCCGGCCAGGACCTCCCGTTCCTCCAGATCGGTACGGAAGTAGCTGGACCGGCAGGTCAGGATCGCCTTGCAGTTGGCGTGGGGCTCGACCACCTTCGCGAGCTCGTCGAAGTTCCGGACCGTCGCGAGGTCGTCGAGTCTCGCCTGCATCTCGTCGAATCCGTCGAGGATGAGCACGAGACTGTCGTGGCGGTTCAGGAACTGGAACGTCTTGTAGCCGCCGGGAAGATGGACGCCGTAGTCGTTGACCAGCGTGTCGGTGATGAGTTCCTGGATGTTGACCGAGTCGCCCCGCGATCTGTCGCGCAGCGAGATGAGAATGGGAACCCGGTTGTGCTCGCAGTCCTCGAGGTAGCGGCGCGCGAGCAGTGCGGCGTAGTGACGGCACAGCCACGTCTTTCCGGTGCCGAAGTCTCCCAGGATGGACATGTGGTTGCGTCCGGGAGTGTCTATCCAGACGTCCAGGAACTCCTCGACGTCGTCGAACGTGTCGGTGCTCATGGGAGCCGACCGCAGCCGGTCGTACTGCGGGACCTCACAGGCCAGATCCACCCACCGGCCGTCGATCTTCTCCTCCTCGTACTCCTCGAGCAGTCGGTTCACGTAGGCGTCGATGTTGAGCATCGTGCGGTAGAACTGCGCGATCGACATGATCCGCGTCTTCCGGTCGGCTTCGGCACGCGCCCTCGCCTGTGCCGTCACGACGCCGCTGCGATAGGCGACGATCCAGACCTCGCTGTCCGGTTCGGCCGACCTCAGGGCCAGTGCACCGTCCACATGGCCGGAGCCCACACTCCCCTCCACGCAGCGGAACGAGCGCAGGATCTCACTGCCCTCGCTGCGTTTGCTCGCCTGGAAGTCCACGACGCCCGGACTCCGGCGCAATCCGGTGACGGCATATCCCATGGCCTTCAGGAGACCGGAGACCTCATCGGCCAGCCTGTGGTCCGAGGCGCCGCCGGACGGTCCGGCCGGGGTGGGTTCGGGGGCCGGGGTGCCGTACCGCAGGGCTCGCTCGCGCAGCTCGGTCAGCCAGGTGAGCAGCGTCTCACCGGGCGTCCTGCCGGCCAGGGACAGATTGACGACGCGCACGCCCCTGCGTTCCAGATCCTTGACCGCGAGCGGCGGCGCGTCGAACTGCACGGAGTAGAGGTTCCTGGCGTAGTCACCGGATTCCTGCTTGAGCTGACGCAGCAGAATGCGCAGGTCGGGGTCGGCCAGGCTGTAGCCGAGGAAGAGGACCGTGCGGGTCTGCAGGGTGGCTCCCAGCAGGCGGATCAGGGTCGGCCGGTCCGTGGCGATGCCTTCGTAATCACCTGATGTGATGACGATCGACTCGGGAATCGCGAGGTCACCGTGGATCTTGACGATCTGCGTACGGTCGCTGGACCAGAATCCCGCGTCGACAGCCCGCGTGACTGTCGTACAGGGCTTTCGCTCCAGCCGGTAGGTCTGTTCGAGCAGATCGTCGAAGTTCGTGGTGACGAGAAGCTGCACCGGGAGGGCGGCAAGCGCGTGGTGCACCCGGGTCGGTTGGAGGTGCAGGGTGTCCAGTCGGTCCCTGATCCTCTGGACGAGTCTGTTCCGCCCGTACTCGAGTTCGTAGTAGGCGGCGATGTCACGGTGGTCGGCTCCGGGAGGACACCCGGGTAACTCCTCCACCAGACCGTCGATGAGCCCCTGCCAGTCGGGAAGTCCGGCCCCCTTGGACAACCCGGCCCCGACGAAGACGACCCCGTTCCCGCGCCCGAACTGCTCGGCAAGTTCGAGCGGAATCTCATAGGCACTCATGGTGAGGATTCTGTCACCGCGGGCCTTCGCCGGGGTACTGCCTTCACCCGTCGCGGGGCGTCGTGGGCACGGGGGTCCGCGGCATCCGCCCTCCTCCACGGGCGCCGGACGCCGCGGTATCTGCGGCGTCCGCAGCGTCCGCGGCGGACAGTTCCACGACCACCTCGTCGCCCTCGGAGCCGGCCGTGGGCCGGAAGCCGAGCGAGGTGTAGAGGCGCGCGGCGGGCTCGTTGTCCGGGTCGTACGACAGGCGCAGGACGCGGCAGTCGTCCTGCGTCGCCAGCCGGCTCATCAGGGTCCGCACGGCCGCACGGCCGACGCCCGTGCCCTGCGCGGGTCCGTCGACCAGCATGCCGCCGATCCAGTGGGAGCCGTCCTCCTCGTCGCGCGCCCACATCACATGGCCGACCACCACGCCGTCGGCGGTGACGGCGAGGGAGTTCCACACGCCCTCGCGCGAGGACAGCAGCAGGTAGCGGGCCGCCAGCGCGGGCGCGAACCGGCGCTGCCCGTCCAGCGGGGCGATGTCGGCGACGGCACGCCAGTTGTCGTCGTCCACGGGGCACAGGGCGATGTGCCGCCCGGCCCGGTCCAGCAGTCCAGAACTGATCACCGGCGCAGGATACGCAGCCGCCGGGCCCCGTGACCAAGGGTTTCGGGCGGCGTCCCGGCCGCCGACGACCCGTGGAGCGAGCGGGCTCCGGGGCTGTCTGCCCGGTGGCGCCGCCCCGCGGCGATCTCGTCCGCGACGACCGACCGACCGGACGCTCTCGTCGCCCCGGACGCTCCGCCGGAGCACGCTGAACGGGGCCCGGGCAGGGCGCGTGGCCGGCCCTCAGCCGATCCGTTCGGCCAGGGCGACGATGATGCCCGCGGGACCGCGGAGGTTGCAGAGGCGGTAGGCGTTCTCGTACTGCGTGACCTCGCCCAGGAGTTCGGCGCCGTGACCGCGCAGCCGGGCGACCGTGTCGTCGAGATCGTCGACGGCGAACATGACGCGGTGCAGGCCCAGGGTGTTGGCGGGCGGTTCGAGCGGGGCGGCGGGTACGGCAGCGGGGGCGTGGAACACCGTCAGTTCCAGCTTGCCGTGGCCGTCAGGGGTACGCATCATCGCGATGGCGCTGCGGACCCCGTCGAGACCGAGCATCCGGTCCGGCGTGGTGCCCTCCAGCAGTGCCTCGCCCTCCAGTTCCATGCCGAGCTCGGTGAAGAAGGCGACGGCACCCTCCAGGTCGTCGACGACGATGCCCACGTTGTCCATCCGCTGAATCCCCACGGGGTGCTCCTCCTGCGTCGCGCGGTCCGTGCCGCTGCTGCTCGTGCTGCTCGTACTGCTCGTACTGTCCCGGGGACGGAGCCCGCATCGCGTTCTCGACACCCGGGCCGGGTGCGTTCCCCGCAACGGGGGGCCGCGGACCGCGCCCGGCGTAGGGTGCCGTCGTGACCGGTCCCACCGCAGAGCGTGCCCTGCTCTTCCTCGATGTCGACGGCCCGCTCCTGCCGTTCGGCGGGGACCCGGGCGACTACGCGGTCTTCGCGCACCCCGGCGCCGAGGCCGCCGGAAACCCCCTGCTGTCCCGGCTCGACCCCGGGCACGGACCCCGGCTGGCCGGGCTGGCGTGCGAGCTCGTCTGGGCGACGACCTGGATGGACGACGCCAACGCCTGCCTCGCACCGCTGCTGGGGCTGCCTCCGCTGCCGGTGCTCCAGTGGCCGGACGGCTCCGCTCCGGTCCCGGACTGCTCCGGCTCCGCCCGTGTCCCGGACACGGCCGGCGCGGCGTCGGGGAGCGCCGTGCACGGCAAGACACCGGCGATCGTCGACCGTGCGGCGGGGCGCCCGTTCGTCTGGATCGACGACGAGATCTCCCCGGCGGACCGGGCATGGGTGTCGGCGTGCCATCCGGGCCCCGCCCTCCTCCACCGCGTCGACGCACGCCGCGGCCTCACCGGCGCCGACTACCTGACGGTCGAGGCGTGGCTGCGGGCAGCATCCGCCACCGGGGCCCGGCGGGGCCGCTGATTCCGGGAAGGCGCCGGGCCGTGGGCGGGGACGCGGGTTCCCCGGAGGTGCCCCCGCGGGCCGGACCGGGGTCAGGGCGCGGGGTTCGTCTCGACGCGGAAGAGCGGGCGCTCGGCGTCGTCGGCGAACTCCAGTGTGCCCGGCCGGCCGTCGGGCACGACGAGGAGCGTGGTGCCGCGCACGAACTCGCCGGGCCGGGGCTCGGCCTCGTTCAGGAGGAACTCCTTCTCCAGTCCGACGCCTTCGCAGTCGCCGCCGATGTGCTGGTCGGCCGTCGTCGTCTCGCCGTCCTCGCCCGTCCAGCGGGCCCGCGTCAGCGGCGCGGTGTCGAACTCGGCGCCACCGGTGTTCTCGACCTTGAACTCCAGGCAGACGAAGGTCGTTCCCGGCTCGGCGGTCTCCGGATCGAGGTACTCGCCCTGCGGGAGGCGGTCGGCCTGCTTCAGGCCGGTGAGAGTCACCTCGGCCTCGGTCGCCGGCTCGCCGAGCGTGTCGTCGCCGGGGATGCGCACGGTCGTGCTCTCCCCTTCGGCGAGCACCGGCACGTCGTCCCGCGACGCGGTCGGCGTGGCGGTGCGGGCACCGGCCTCCTGTGCGGCCGCGCCGGCGGACCGGGACGGTCCGGGCGCGTCGCCGCCGCTCCCGCCGCACCCGGCCGAGACGGCCGCCAGCGCCGCGGCGGCGACGGCGGCGGACAGCGCGCGCCCTCTCGGGCCCCGTGGTCTTCCGTTCATGTCTGCGCCTCTCCCTCGGGGCACCCCCGCTGTCATCAGGTTCCGTCCTGGGGCCGCGATGCGCAGGTCGGGCCCGTGGAGGCCGGGCGGCGGGCAGGGTCGCAGGCCGCGTCGGCTCGGTGCCCGGCGGCCGTCGGAAGGGCTGCGGGGCCGCTCAGGCGCCGCGCTGCGGCGCGGGCGGCCCGCCGGGTACCGAGCCGACGCGGCCCGGCGCCGCGGCTCAGGCGCTCCCGGCCGGGCCGTCCACGGCCCACGCGGTGCGTTCGGCCCCGGCCAGCCAGTGCAGGTACCAGGCGGCGAAGGTCAGGTTCCCGGGGCCGGAGACGAGGCGCTGGGGCACGATTCCCTCGCCGACGGCGCGGACGTCCTCCCACACCGTGCCGCCGTGGGGTCCGGCGAGCACGAGGACGTTGTAGTAGGCGCAGCCGCGGTCGCCGATGTGGAGGGTGCCGTCGGTGAGGGCGTCGTACAGGGCGTCCTCACGGGCCTGCCAGGCGGCGTGGGCGGTGGCGAAGGCGTCGTCGTCGGGGTGGTCGGCCGGGCGGGGCTGTGCGAGGGCGTGTTCGTCGAGCAGGGCCGTGAGTCCGGGACGGAAAGGCCGTGCGGCCGGGCCTGCGGCGGGCGGGGCCCCGGGAGCGGGCGGACTCAGCGGGAAGAGTCCGTAGTCCGGGCCCGCTCCCCCGGCTCCGACCTCCAGGAGGAACGCGCGGTACTCCGGAGGCAGGGTGACGCCGAGATGCGTCTCCACCGCCGCGAGCTGCCCGGTGGTGAGGGCGGGGAGCAGTTCGAAGCCGTGGCCGGAGCCGCCCGCGCCGAAGACCTCGCGCCGTCGGGGCGCGTCCCGCAGCGCGAGCACCCGCTCGCGCACACCCGTCCACATCGTGTCGCTCCCGTCCCGCCGCCGTCGGCCGCATCCCGTGGAGGATGCTGTCACGGGCAACCGGGCGGCCCTGCCCTGCCCCGCCCTCAGAGCAGCTTTCGGCAGAGGAGCGCCGCCGGGTTGCCCGAGGAGCCGAGGCGGGTGGTGTACGCGATGCCGGCCGCGTACTCGCCGTCCGCGCACTGGCCCTTGTAGCGGCCGTGGGCGAATTCGCCGCCGCGGGCGGACGCGGGGCGGTTGTCGCCGCGGTCGAACCACACGGTGCGGGCGTCCTCGCCGAGCCGGGTCCGGGACTCGGCGCACAGGGCGGAGGAGACGGTGGCCCCGCGGACGGCGTAGCCGGTGAGGAAGTGGCCTGCGGGACACTGGAGTTTGGTCCAGCCGCTCGCCCAGTCGCCGCCCTGCGGCACGTGGCGTTCGTCGCGGACCACCTCGTGGCGTCCGCCCGGGGCCCAGAGATCGCGGGCGGCCGTGTCGGTGCACAGTCCGCGGTTGCCGGTGCGGCTCAGCCCGGCGAGGCGCTGCCCGTCGGGGCAGGCGGCCTTGCGGGCGCCCGGGTCCCAGTCGCCGGTGTCGCGCATGCGCAGGGAGCGGACGGCGTCGGCGTGGTCGGGGGCGAGCATCGACCAGCGGTCGGTGACGGGGACGGGGCCGGTGCGGCCCTGGGCGCCGACGAGGCGGCTCCAGGCGCCCGCGCGCCAGTCGTCGCCGTCGTACACCCCGGCGCGCCGGCCGGCGGAGTCCCAGTGGAGCAGGGCCCAGCCGTTGCCCTTGCGGTCCTGGTGCCAGCCCACCAGCGGCCAGTACGCGAAGTCGGCGTCGGCGGCCACGAGATGGTCGACGAAGTTCTCGAACCAGGCGCGCTGCTTCGCTCCGTGCTCGTCGCGCCCGCCGACACCGAACTCGCTGATCCACACGGGTGCCGTGAAATGCCGCTCCCCCTCGGCGGCGACGTAGAGGGCCTGCCGGTTCAGGGCGTCGAGCAGTTCCCCGCGGCTGAGGTCCTGGTAGCGGGGGTCGGTGGTCTCGCCGATGCCGGTCGCTCCGCTGTGGTTCGGGCCGGTGTATCCGTAGAAATGGGCGGAGTAGACGAGCTTTCCGGAGCGGACGAGGGTGTGGGAGAGGTGCCGGACGGGCTCCAGGGTGGGGCGTCCGTGCGGGAGGCCGTCGACGGGGATGCCGGTCCAGTTGATGCCCTCGACGATGACGAGCAGGTCGGGGTGGGCCTCCCGCAGGATGCGGTCGGCGACGCGCTGGGAGGCGGCGAACCAGTCGTGGCGGTCGCCGCGGCCCCAGTTGGGGTCGTCGAGGACGGAGCGGCGCACCTCGTTGTAGAGGTCGGCGCCGACGACGCGCGGGTTGTCCCGGTAGCGGCGTGCCATGAACAGCCAGTCGGCCTCCCACTCGGCGTCGGTGCGGCTCGCGTTCCAGCGTTCGTTGCCGTCGACGCCGCAGCACCAGCGGGTGGTGTTGGTGTGGTTGTTGAGGACGACGGCGAGTCCGGCGTCGGTGAGTGCGGTGACGGCGGCGTCGTACACGGCGAGCGGGGTGCGGCCGCGCAGCTGGGGGTTGGCGGCGACGGAGGCGTCGGCGACGGGGCGGGTGTCGTGCACCATCTCGTTGGAGAACGGCAGGCGGACGCTGTTGAGGCCGAGTTCGAGGAAGCCGTCGACGATCTCGGTGATCGGCGCGCGGTCGAGGCCGAGGGGGATGCGGTCCGCCTTCTCGCCCGCGTGGTGGTTCGCCGGGTCCTCGCGGTCGCCGGAGCCGGTCCAGGTGCCGCTCGCGCCGTGCCAGTTGCCGGACTTCAGCTTGAAGCGGTCGCCGTCGGCGTCGACGATCCAGCGGCCCCGGGTGCTGAGCGGGGGCGTCCAGTCATCTGCCCGCGCGGCGGCTGGGGCGGGGGACGCGGGTGCTCGCGCGCCGGGGGCGGTCGCGGTCGCGGCCTGCGGGGGACCGGGGGGCGGCGGGGCGGGCGGGGCGGCGCCGATGAGCGTCAGGGCCGCCAGCGCGGCTGCCAGGGCCGTCCGGACAGGGGTGAGGTGCAGGGCCATCCGTCCGCCTCGGAGAAATCGATCGCCGGTCGCCATGACATGGTTGTCATGACTGCGCCATGATGCGGGTCGCGCGGGCCCTGCGCCACCGTGCCGGCACGACTCGGCCGGATCCGGACGCCGTGACGCGGCGGGGCGGCGGGCGGGGCGGCCGCCGGGCGCGGGCCGCGAGGGCGGAGGGCCCGGCCGGCACGGCATCTGACGGACCCTCAGGCGGACGGCACTCCGGACGGGCGCTCTCCGGCCGGTGACCGTCCCGCCGGGGGCCCGAAGGTCACGTCCGCGGCGCGGGGGACCACCTCCACGTCGCTGCCCAGGGCCCACTCCGCGACCCGGGACACCACGGCGGCCGGCACCCGGTCGCCGAGGCCCGGCACGGGCGGGATGTCCTGGGTGGCATGGGCGTCGTGCGGCAGGACGACGCGGTAGTCCAGCGCCAGGGCCGTACGGGCGGTGGCCTGGACGCACATCTCCGACATCACCCCGCAGACGGCGAGCGCCCGCACGCCGTGCCGCCCCAGCAGCTCGCCGAGACCCGTCTCCGCGAAGCCGTCGTCGTGCGGCTTGCGGACGACCGCCTCCGAAGGGCCCTCCTCGACGGGGTGGTGGAGTTCCCAGCCCGCTGTGTGCGGCTCGTCCTCCGCACCCGGCGGGCCGTCGTTCTGGAGATGGACGACGAGCGCGCCGGCCGCCCGCGCACGGGCGAGGAGGCCGGCGGTCCGGTCGACCAGCCGCGCGGCGTCGGGCACCGCGCCCGCACCGGTGACGAAGGCGGACTGGACGTCCACCACGATCAGGGCGCCGACGGGCGGCACGGGGTTGCTCATGCCGCCATGATCCCGGCCGGGCGGACACCGCTCCACCGGGTTTCGCGGCCGCGCCGCACTGACAGCCGGCTGTCAGTGGGGTGTGATCGGATGGCGGCATGAACGAGACCGCCGCCGCCGGCTTCAGGCTGCTGACCGGGGACCCGGACTCCCCCGTCGTGCTGCACGTCCCGCACGCCTCGCGGACCGTGCCCGACGACGTCCGCCGGGACATCGCGCTCGACGGACCGGCGCTCCACCGGGAGCTCGACCACATCACCGACGCCTGGACGGACGAGATCGCCGCCGGAGCCGCCGCCGACGCCGCGGTCCGGCCCTGGCGCTTCGTCAACCGGCTGTCGCGGCTGGTGGTCGATCCGGAGCGGTTCCCGGACGAGCGCGAGGAGATGCTCGCGGCGGGCATGGGCGCGGTCTACACCCGGACCACGCACGGCGAGACGCTGCGGCCCGGGGATTTCGACGGGCGCGCCCTGGTCGCACGGTACTTCACGCCCTACGCGCAGGCCCTCGAGGAGGCCGTGGACGAACGGCTCGCCGCGACCGGGCGCGCGGTGGTCCTCGACGTGCACTCGTATCCGACCGTCCCGCTCCCCTACGAACTGCACGGCGAGGGGCCCAGACCGCCGGTCTGCCTCGGGACGGACTCCTTCCACACGCCGCAGGAGCTCGTCGCGGCCGCGCGGGAGGCGTTCGCGGAGTTCGGGGGGACGGGCCTGGACAGCCCGTTCGCGGGGACGTACGTGCCGTTGAAGCACTACGGGAAGGACTCCCGGGTCACCGCGCTGATGGTCGAGATACGCCGGGACGTCTACATGTCCGAGCCCGGCGGCGCCCCGGGACCGGGTCTGGGCGCGCTCGCCGCGGCCCTGGCCCGGCTGGTGGACGCGGTGGGCGCGGTGGGGGTGCCGGGATGAACGGGGGCCGACGGCAGCAGGGGCGCCGGGCGGTGAACCGCCCGCCGCCGGGCAGGCGCCCCGGATCGGGCCCCGGGGCGGTCAGGACCTCCAGCGGCCGTCGCTCATCAGGTCGCGGCCCTGGATCTCGTTCACCTCGCGCCATGCCTGCACGGTCACCGGGGTGACGCGGAACCAGGGGTAGGCGGGCCTGGCCGCACGCGGGTCGAACCCCGTGCGGGCGGCGAAGGCCTCGGCCTCGCCCGGTGCGAGACCGGCGGCCTCCAGCACGGCGACCGTCCCGTGGACGAGGACCACGTCGCGGGTGCCGCCGAACGCCAGGCGCACCTCACCGCTGGCCAGGAGGTTGCGCGCGGTGGGGTTGTTGCGGTGGGTGGCGAGCAGGAACGTCGTCCCGTCCCAGCGGAACGACAGCGGGACGAGATACGGGTGGCCGTCCGCGTCCGCGGTGGCCACCCACACGTCCACATCGGTCTCGAACCGCCTGCGGGTGTCGTCGAGCCGCTGTACGAGCGTGCGGGGTGCGTCGGTGGTCATGCGCCGCTTCCGTTCCGGCCGGCCGGCCCGCGAGGCGGTGCCGGGGAGGGGTGACGGGCGCCCGGAGGGCGCCCGCCCGCCAGCATGGCCCACGCCCGGGACGGGCCGGCGCCCGGGGGTGCACACGGACCGGGACGGCCCGCTGCCCCGGGGGTGCGCGCGGACCGGCGCGCGCCCCCCGCCGCGATCTACCCAGCATCCCCTCGCTGCGGGAGACTTGGACGTTTCGCAGCACCGCGCTCCCCCGTGCGACAGCGGCGGGGCGGGCGTCCGGCAGAGGGAGACTCCGCGATGACCGGCGTACCCACCGATCCCCTGACCGACGACGAGATCATCGCGGCGGTCGCCGCGCACCTGGGACTGCACGACGCCTCGGACCGGCTGCGGCTGGCCGGCACGGCGCGGATCACCCGGCAGCCGCTCCTGGACTGCACCATCACCCGGTGCGTCGAATCACGCGTGGAATCCGGGGCCGAGGAGAAGCGCCCGGCGCCGTACGACCTGTCGGACAGGCCGGTCTACGACGACCTCGACGCCTACGACCCGGGCCCGGTGAAGAGCGTCCACCGCCACCGGACGCTGCGTCTGGTGCTGCGCGACTCGGCCCGGGAGGCCGACTGCACCGAGTGCCGGCACGGCCGGCGGCAGTGCCCCAACTGCCGCGGCCGGGGACGTCAGGAGTGCCCGCCGTCGCAGCCGTGCACCCTGTGCCGCGGCATGAACCCGTGCACCGCGTGCGAGGGCAAGGCGGGCGGCGGGCGGCGCGGCACCTCCGTCGAGCCGCCCGTGCCGCGGAAGGTGAGGCAGCCGCACGTGCGGATCGGCTGCGACCTGTGCGGGCAGGAGGGCACCGCCTGCCCCGGCTGCCGGGGGCGGGGCAGGATGCGCCACGAGGAGTGCGACGGCACCGGGGAGACCGGGTGCGGCTCCTGCGGCGGGAAGGGCAACGAGGAGTGCGTCCTGTGCAAGGGCAGGGGACGTCTGACCGTGTGGCAGGGCGCGACGATCGTGCGGGCCCCGGTCACCGAGTCGGTGGACCCCCCGCCGCCGCACCCGCCGTGGCTCGTCCGGCGGCGGCTGCGGAACCGGGGCGCGTGGCGCGCCTGGGTGGTCGCCGACGGCGACGGCCTGCCCGCCGGCCTGGCGTCGCACCACCGCCGGGCCGTCGAGCGGCGGCTCGTGCGCCGGAAGGGCGAGATCGCGCGGGAGGTGTCGGTCCGTCATCTGCCGCTGGCGCGCGTGGAACTGGACGAGCTGCCGGCCAGGGTGCTCCACGTGTACGCCGGGCACGCGGAGCCGCAGGTGATGTGGGTGCCGTCACGCCGCGTGCTGGCACGCGCGTCCGCCGCGGCCGCGGGGTGCGCGACGGCCGTGGCCCTGCTGCTGGCGGCCCTGCGCTGAGGAGCGCCCGCACGGGGCCCGGGGTTCGGTGAGGCGGCCCGGGCCCGCGCCCCCGTGCCGACGCGCGGAGTCCCGGGGCTTCGGCCCCCGGGACTCCGGGCGGGACGGACGGACGGACGGGCGGGTCCGGCCCGTGGCAGTGCCTAGCGGCGGCTGCGCACCAGCAGCCACAGGAAGTACGGCGTGCCGATGACCGCCGTCATCAGACCCGCGCCGAGCTGCGACGGGGCGATGACCGTGCGGCCGAGCAGGTCCGCCGTGCACACGAGCACCGCGCCCAGCAGCATCGAGACCGGGATCACCCGCACGTGCCGGCGGCCGGCCAGGGCGCGCGCCGCGTGCGGGGCGACCAGGCCGACGAAGGCGATGGTGCCCGCCGCGGCCACCGAGGTGGCGCTCAGCACGACCGCCGCCGCGAGGAAGCCGAACCGGGTGCCGGGCAGACTGAGTCCGAGCAGCCGCGGGGTGTTCTCGTCGAGCGAGACCAGGTCGAGTTCGGTGCGCCGCACCGTGGCCGCCACCGCGCTCACCAGCAGGACGCCGACCAGGGGCAGCGCGTCGGGGAAGGTCCGCCCGTAGGTCGAACCGGACAGCCAGGTGAGGGCCTTCGTCGCGTTGAACGGGTCGGTCAGCACGATGATCAGGCTGATCAGGGCCGTGGTGCCGGTGGCGACGCCGATGCCGACGAGGACCAGGCGGTTCTGCTGGAACCCGCCGCGGGCGGAGAGCCCGAAGACGAAGACCGCCGCGACGGCCGCGCCCGCGAAGGCGGCGCCCGCGATGCTCCACGACCCGGCCAGGGGCACCGTGGTGACGAGGAGCACGGCGCCGAGCGCGGCGCCGCCGGAGACGCCCATGACGCTCGGCTCCGCGAGCGGATTGCGGGTCACCGCCTGGATCAGGGTGCCGGCGAGCGCGAGCGCGGCGCCCGCGAGGAGCGCGGCGACGACCCGGGGCACCCGGGTGTCGAGGACGAACGTGACCGACCTTCCGGCGTTGCCCTGCGTCCAGTTGACGACGTCGCCGAGGAGCAGCTTGGCGTCGCCGAGGAGCACGCCCGCGACGACCACGCCGGCAAGGGCGGCCACCAGGACGCCCACGGTGGTGAGGAAGGCCGCGCGGCTGCGGATGCGGAGCCGGTCGACGGCGGCCGCGCCGGCGGTGTCCTTGACCCGGACGGCCATGGCCACGAGGAACACGGCGCCGACGATGCTGGTGACGACGCCGGTCGGTACGGCGACCGCGAGGTCGGCGCTGACGAAGGTGCGCAGCAGGACGTCCGCGCCGAGCACCAGTCCGGCGCCGGTCAGTCCGGCCACCGGGATCGCGCGGCGGGATCGGGTGAAGCCGCGGAACCGGCGGGCGAGCGGACGGACCAGCGCGGGGGCGACCAGGCCGACGAACCCGATGGGTCCGGCGAGGGTGACCGAGGCGGCGGACAGCAGCGCGGCGAGGGTGACGACGGTGACGCGGGTGGCGCGTACGGGGACGCCCAGGCCGCGGGCCGCGTCGTCGCCGAGGGCCAGGGCGTCGACCCGGCGGCCGACGAGCAGCAGGCCCACGAGGCCGGTCAGGGCCAGCGGCAGCATCTGGAGGACGCCGCCGAATCCGTTCTGGCCGATGCTGCCCTGGTTCCACTGGTAGAGGCCCTCGGTCTGCTCGGGGAAGAGCAGCAGGAGGCCTTCGGTGACCGAGGCGAGGCCGAGCATGAGGGCGGTGCCGGCGAGGACGAGGCGGACGGTGCCGGCCCCGAGGCCGGAGAGTCCGAGGACGACGGCGGCCGCGGCGAGGCCGCCGACGAGGGCGACGCCGGAGGAGGCGATGAACGGCAGCGAGACGCCGGTGACGGAGACGACGGCGAGCGCCAGGTAGGAACCGGCGTTCACGGCCAGGGTGTCGGGCGATGCCAGCACGTTGCGGCTGACCGTCTGGAGGGCGGCGCCCGCCATGCCGAGGGCGAATCCGACGACGATGGCGGCGGTCATCCTCGGCAGCCGGGAGGCGATGACGACGGACGCGTCGCCGGGCTCGGCCCGGCCGGTGAGCGCCTTCATCACCTCGGAGGCGCCGACCGCCGCGGTGCCCTGGGTGATGTCCACCAGGGCGAGCACCGCGACGAGCAGGACCAGCGCGGCCGTCACCGCGGCCGCGCCCGTCCGCGGTGCGGCCTTCGTGTCCGGCTGCTGCGGCGAAGGCCGGCGGGTGTCGGGAGTGGTTGCGGTGACGGCCATGGCGTTACTTCGTGAGCGCGGCGACGACGGCGTCGACGTACGCCTCCATGGAGGCGGGTCCGCCGAACATCCAGATGCCGTCGTCCAGGCGGTGGACGTTGCCCTTCTTCACGAACTCCAGGTTCTTCCAGACGGCGTTGTCGGCGAGCTCCTTGCCGAACGGGTCGCTGGAGGCGTCGGTCTTGTTGCCGATGTACGCGAAGTGGACGTCGCCGAGGGAGGTGAGGCCCTCGACGTCGGTGGAGGCGAGGCCGTAGGCCGGGTCGCCCTCCATCTTCCAGGCGTTCTTCAGACCGAGCTTCTCGTTGACCGCGCCGAGCAGCGAGGTGCCCGTGTAGGGGCGGACGGAGACCTGGTTCGACTGGACGTAGCCGTCGGCGAAGGCGAACTGGGCGCCGCCGAGACCGGCGTCGGCGAGGGCCTTGCTGCCCTCGGCGATCTTGGTGTCGAGGGACTTCTTGGCCTCGTCGGCCTTCGTCTCGGTGCCGGTGGCCTGGGCGATGAGGTCCAGGTTCTTCAGCATCTGGCCGATCTGGTCCTTGCCGTCGGCCGAGGTGACGGTGAGGACGGGGGCGACCTCGCGGAGCTGCTTCACGGCGGGAGCGGGCAGGTCGCTGGTGGCGACGATCAGGTCGGGCGCGAGGGCGGCCACGGTGTCCATGCTGGGCTCGCCGCGGGTGCCGATGTCCTTGGGCTCGTTCTTCAGCGGGACGCCGGAGGCCCAGGCCTTGTAGCCCTTGACGTCGGCGACGCCGACGGGGTCGACGCCGAGCGTCACGAGGCTCTCGACGACGTTCCACTCGGTGCCGACGACCTTCTTGGCGGGGCCGTCGAGTTCGACCTTGGCGCCGGTGGCGTCGGTCAGGGTGATGGACGTGGGCTCGGCCGAGGCCTTGTCGGTGTCGTCGGCGGCCGGTTCCGTGGTGCCGCACGCGGACAGGGCGAGCGCGGCGGCGACGGTGGCCGCGGTGGCGATGAGGCGTCTCATGAGGGTGTGCCGAGCCTTTCGGTTCTGGTGTGGTGGCGGCCTATCGCGCGGGTGCGCAGGCGGCCGGTGAGGGGGTCGGTGTCGACCTCGATGCGGATGCCGTAGGTGCCGGTGAGCCGCTCGGGCGTCAGCACCTCCTCGGGCAGGCCGTCGGCGACGACGCGTCCGGCTTCGAGGAGCACGACGCGGTCGGCGACGGCCGCGGCCTGGTCGAGGTCGTGGAGGACGACGCCGACGGCGATCCGGTGGTCGTCCGCCAGGTCGCGTACCAGGTCGAGGAGTTCGACCTGGTAGCGGAGGTCCAGGTAGGTGGTGGGTTCGTCGAGGAGCAGGACGCCGGTGTCCTGGGCGAGGCATCCGGCGAGCCAGACGCGCTGGAGCTGGCCGCCGGAGAGGTGCTCGGCTCCCCGGTCGGCGAGATCCTCGACGCCGGTCAGCCGCAGCGCGCGGTCGACCGCCGCCCGGCCGTCCGGGTCGGCTCCGCCCCAGCGCCCGCGGTACGGGTAGCGGCCGAACTCGACCACGTCGCGGACGGTCAGGCCGCTGGGCGTGGGGCGCGCCTGGGTGAGGAGCGCCACGCGGCGGGAGAACTCGCGCGGGCTCAGGGCGAGCGCGTCGGTCTCCTCGTCGATGGTGACGGTGGCGCTCCGGGGGCGCTGCAGGCGGGCCAGCGTCCGCAGGAGCGTGGACTTGCCGCTGCCGTTGGGGCCGACGAGCGCGGTCACCCGGCCGGGCCGCAGGGTCATGGCGGCGTCGTGCACGACGTCGACACCGTCGTAGGCGACGGTGACGCCGGTGGCCGACATGGTGTGCCCGCCCACGGTGGGTGCGTTGGCCGCTTCTTCAGCAGATCTCACGCTGCGAAGGTTAGCCTAACCTAAACCTTGCTGTTCAGAGGGGGGCGGAAACTTTTCCCCCGGCCGCCGGGAAGGCGGCCGGGCGCACGCTCCGGCGCACGGATGCGCCCCGGCGGACGGACGTCCCGGCGGCCGAAAACCGCCCCTGGTCCGGACCTGGCGTGACGGTGCCCGCCGCCCGTCCCCGGCATGGACACCGGCCGGCTCACCAGATGGGACACGTAAGGGAGTTCGGATCACCGGGCGCCTCCCGTCCGAGCGCGCCCGCCCCTGTCCGGGCCTTCCCGCCGCGGGCGCGGCCGGGACACGAACGGCTGCGCACGAAGGGCGCACCGGGGCGCGAAGAGGCGCACACCCGGGAGTGCGAAGAATCTCCCCAGCCGGCCGCCCCGCCGGAGCGGTGACGGGCGCACACCCGGGTTCGCGACGGGCCCCCGGCGGGCGACGCCGCCCGCGCGACCCGGGCACGGCGTTCGTCCACAGCCGGGTACCGCATCGTGCACCGCCCCCGGTGATCCGGCCCGCTTCCCCGCCCGGCGGATGGCAGCGTGGGGGTCCGCCCCGTCCGGGGCGGGGAGAGGAGACCGCCATGGGGTCGACGACGTTCAGGTGCAGCGGCTGCGGCGCGCACCACACCGGGACGTGGAGCAGGGACTACTGCGCGAAGAAGCGCGGGCAGACCAGTCCCGAGTAGCCGGCCGTGCCCGCGGGACGCTCCGGGCACGGCCGCGCGGAGCGTCGGGCGGCGGCGGTGCCGGACGGGACCGGCACCACCACCGCCCAGGGGCCCGCTCAGCTCTGCCCGAGGTGGAAGCTCGGGTGCGGGGGCTGGTTGTACGCGGTGTTCTGCCAGGCGATGCCCGTGCGGTACATCCGGTCCTGCAGCAGCGTCGTGAAGCGGTGGGCGGTCTCGATCGGTGTCGAGTAGACGCGCAGCGCTGTGTCGTCGGCCGTCGGCCAGACGACCTCCTCGCGCCAGTCGCCGAGGATGTCCCCCGACAGGGACGGCGTGGCCTTCGTCCCGTTGTTGGAGTGGACGCCGGAGGCGGTCAGCAGCCTGGTGTCGCCACCGGTCCCGTACTTGTCGATGCGGGTGCCGTCGAGGAGTTCACGGGTGGTGTCGCCGTCCCACCAGGCGAGGAAGTTGACGGACGACGGCTCGCGGCCCCGGGTCGCCCCGGTCCGGTCCCGGACGGAGGTGTCGGCGGCCGACCACATCTCCGCGCCGGGGTTGCCCGCCCAGATGTCGCCGGCGACGCCGCGGCCGTTGTCGCTGCCCGTCCCGGTCTTCCAGCGGACGGCGCCGTTCGACGGGTCGATGTACAGCGACGACGGCTGCGAGGCGGACTCCGAGACCTTGAAGTACTCCAGGCCCGGGTCGGACGGGTCGAGGTCGGCGAGGTGCTGGGCGTCTCCGTGGCCGGTGCGGGTGGTCCACAGGCCGTGGCCGTTGTCGTCCACGGCCATCGCGCCGTAGACGATCTCGTCGCGGCCGTCGCCGTCGACGTCGCCGACGGACAGGCTGTGGCTGCCCTGGCCGTCGTAGCCCTTGCCGGTGTTGGTCGAGCTGTTGGTGTCGAAGGTCCAGCGGCGGGTGAGCTTGCCGCCCTTGAAGTCCCAGGCGGCGATGACCGTGCGGGTGTAGTAGCCGCGCGCCATCACCAGCGACGGGGTGCTGCCGTCGAGGTAGGCCGTGCCGGCGAGGAAGCGGTCGACGCGGTTGCCGTAGTTGTCGCCCCAGGCGCTCACCGTGCCGCGGCCGGGGACGTAGTCGACGGTGGAGAGCGCCGCGCCGTCCGAGCCGCGGAAGACGGTGAGGAACTCCGGTCCGGTGAGGATGCGGCCCTCGCTGTTGCGGTGGTCGGCGGAGGCGTTGCCGATGACGGCGCCGAGGCCGTCGCGGGTCCCGTCGGCGGTCTTGACGGCGATCTCGGCGCGGCCGTCGCCGTCGTAGTCGTACACCTGGAACTGCGTGTAGTGCGCGCCGGAGCGGATGTTGCGGCCCAGGTCGATGCGCCACAGCCGGGTGCCCTCGAGGGTGTAGCCGTCGAGGATCGTGTTCCCGGTGACTCCCGCCTGGGAGTTGTCCTTGGAGTTGGTGGGGTCCCACTTGAGGACGAAGTCCAGGTCGCCGTCGCCGTCGAGGTCGCCCACGGAGGCGTCGTTCGCCGCGTAGGTGTAGCCGGAGCCGCCGGCGGGCTTGGAGATCGGGACGTCGAGGTAGCCGGCCCGGAACTGCACGGCGTGCCCGGAGAACTCCTGCTCCTGGCCTCCGACGACCGCCTTCACCCGGTAGTCGGCGTGCGACGGGGCGTCCCTGTGGCGGAAGTTGGTCGAGCCGGTGATGGGCGCGTCGTTCACCTTGACGGTGCCGCGGTACACGTTGAACGCCACGTCGGCCGGGTCGCCGGACAGCAGCCGCCAGCTGACCAGGTTGTCCGCGCCGTCATGGACGCTGACGACTCCCCGGTCCAGGTTCTCGGCCCGGACCGAGGGGCCCGGGGCGGTGGCGGCGTGGGCGGCGCCGGAGTCCGGGGACAGCGACGGAAGGGCGGCGGCGGTGGCGACGGCCAGCCCGGCGGCGAGTGCCGCGCGGAGCGGCCGCGGCATACGGGACGGGCGCCTTCTGCGCCCGCCGGTTGGGTTGCGCACGTGTCCTCCTGACATGGGGGGCGAGGTCAGTGGCCTCGTTCGTCTGTCAGTGGGCGCCGGGCGGGGGGAGGTTGCCGCCTGTTTCCGCCGTGTCTCGCGGGTGTTGCGGGTGCGGCACGCGCCGCCGGGGCCCGTCCGCGGGGTGGGGGCGGGGCGGGCGCGGTGGGCGCGGGGCGGCCCGTCCGCCGGAGCGGGGGCGCCGGACGCGGCGGGTGCGGCGGCACGGCGCGGGTACAGTCCGGTCCTGACCGGCTCCGTCCAGGAAAGGTGCGTCCCCATGGCGTCCGAGAGCCCACCGCCCGCGACACGGCCGCAGCGGGTGCGCCCCGCGCCCAACGGGCTCGTCGGCGTCGGTGTCGTCGTCCTCGGGCCCGGGGGGCGGGTGCTGCTGGGGCTCGGGCACGACGGCCGCTGGGAGCTGCCCGGGGGCAAGGTCGACGCGGGCGAGGGATTCGAGGAGGCCGCGTGCCGTGAACTCGCCGAGGAGACCGGTCTGTCGGCGGCGCCCGCCGATGTGCGCGTCGGGACGGTGCTGATCGACACGGTGGGCGGCATCCCCCGGGTGACGGCCGCGGCGCGCGTCGCACGGACCGCGGGGACGCCCGCGGTCCGCGAGGCGGACAAGATCGCCCGCTGGGAGTGGTTCCCGCCCGATGCCCTGCCCACCGCGCTGTTCGCACCCTCCGCGGCGGTGCTGGCGGCCTGGTTCCCGGGCGCGGTGGCACCGGAGTCCGCGTTCCGCCGGTATCCGGGGACGGGCGCGGACGGCGCGTCCGCCGGCTGAGCGGCGGGAGCGGCCGTACCCGCGCGTGCCGCGCGGTGCGGCCCTCCGGGGCCGGGAACCAGGCCGCCAGCACCGCCGCGGGGTCCGGCGCACCCCGTCCGCCGCGCGGTCCGGCGTCCGGCGGCGCCCGTGCGCGGATTTCCGGACGCCCCCTCCGCCTTTGGCTGCTTTTCCTCTCTCCTCCGGTGTGCCGTCACCCTCCTAATGGTGCGGACCACAGCGATCCGAACGGGGGCCGGATGGACAGCACACCTTCCCCGGGGGCACCGCCCCCTCAGCCGCCGCACCGTCCGTGGGACGGGCGGACGCCCGCGGCACCGCCGCCCGCCGCGACCGACGACGTCGTCATGCGCGTCGAGACCAACCTGCTGTGGGTGGCCGAGGCCGCCTACCCGCTGCGCAACATCACCCGCGTCCACACGTTCACCCTCAAGCCGAAGCGCATGGAGGCGTTCCTCTCCTTCCTCAAGTGGCTCGCCGTCACTGCGGTGGCGGTCCTGGTGATCGGCGCGGTCAGCAGGGAGACCTCCTCCTACGGGGAGGACGACTCGTCGGGGGCGATCGCGGTCGGCGCCGTCGTCGCGATCGTCCTCGTGATCCAGCTGGTGAAGGAACTCGGCGCGCCGTCCCAGCACGTGCTGGAGGTCGAGACGGCCGGTGCGTCCACGGCCATGGTCACCCTGCCCGACCCGGTGCAGCTGCGCCGGCTGCTCCAGTCCCTGGTGCACGCCATCGAACACCCCGAGGTCGAGTTCCAGATGCGTGTGGAGCGGGTGCTGGTGAATCCGAAGAACTACCACTTCGGCGACAACGTCAACATGTACGGCGGGATGAACAACGTGGGAGTGAGCAAGTGACCGAGGGGACCGGGAACCACTTCACCAGCAACGTCCACGGCGGCGACAACGTCAACATCTACGGCGGGACGGGCAACCAGGGCATCGTCCACCACCACGCGCCCGCTCCCGCACTCGCGGAGGCAGTCGCACGGCTGGAGGAGCTCGTCGCCGAACTGCGCGGCGAGGTCGGGCCCGGTGGCGCACGCGTCCTCGACTCCTCGCTCCCGGCGATCACCTCCGACGCGACCCCGCCGCAGACGCGGCGCGACGCCCTGGTGGCCGTCTCCGCGATCGCGGCGACGGCGGGAGAGCTGGGCCGACCGGTGGTGGACGCGGTCACCCAGGTGCTGGCGCTGCTGGGGCTGGGGTAGCGGGCGCCCCCGGTGCGGGTGCGCGGCGGGGCCCGCCGCGCACTCAGACCGGGGACAGCTCCGCGGCGCCGAAGGACACGTCGAAACGGTCGCACCAGATGCTGACGCTCGTGTAGTCGGCGGGGTCCACACGGCGGGGCAGGGTGTAGTTCTGGTCGCCCTTGTTGCCCTTGAGCTTGCCGAGGCGGACATGGCGCCCGTCGTCGAAGACGTGCCACCCCGCGCGGCCCTCCCTGACCGCGGCGTCGCTGAGCAGCACGCGCAGGTCGGGCCCGTTGCTGGTGTCGAGGGCCTCCAGGCGCAGGGTGTGGCTGCCGTCGGCCAGCCGCAGCAGCTTCACCGTGCCGGACGTCTCGTGCTCGTGGGTGATCAGCGCGCCCTGGGCGACCAGGAGCGGAGCGGGGGTTCGGCCGCCTCCTCCTGCCGCTGCCCGGACGGCTGCGCGGTGGGCGCGGGCAGGGCCTCGCGCACCGTCTCGTCCTGCCACAGCTTCCACGGCTGGAACCAGTACAGACCCAGGGCTCCGCCCACGAGCATCACCGCCAGCACCGCCGCGCCTGAGCGGCGGGTCCACCGCACGCGCCGGATCCGCACCGTCCGCACCCCGTTCCTCCGTCGGTCCACCGTGCCGGGCCGCACTGTCCGGCACACGGTGAACGAAAGCATCCGCCGCTCCGGGGCGCGCCGTCAACCGCCGCCCGGCGGCACGCCGACGGCCCGGTCCGCCGGGTGTGGGGCACCCGGCGGCCGGGCCGCGGTGTCGCGGTGGGGCCGCGTGACGGAGGTGGACGTCCGCGGTGGGGCCGCGGACGCGGAGCGGACCGGACGCGCCCGGTGGGGCCGGGCGCGCGGCGGGCGGATCAGCCGAAGGTGACGTTCAGGCGGCCGTCGGAGGCGTAGGACCAGCGCAGCGCGCCCGCGTAGGCGGAGCACTTGGAGCCGTTGGTGCCGGTCCAGAACTGGTTGGAGGAGTCCGCGTTGCCGACGGTCTTGTCGTTGGAGCCGTCGCCGCTGCGGCAGGAGACGTTGTTGCGGAAGACGGACGACCCGTTGTCGAAGGAGAAGTTGCGCTCGCTGTTGTCGATGCTGATGTTGTCGGAGACCGTCATGCTGCCCAGGTTCCGGTTGTACGTGAACCCGTGCTTGCCGTTGTCGTAGGCGATGTTGCGCCGGATGACGTGGTTGACGCCGATGTCCTCGCCGCCGAGCTTGTAGCCGTTGCGGTCGCCGCTGGAGTTCTGGGTGCCGTCGGAGAGGGTGCCGTTCTCGTATGCGAGGGAGTCCTCGATGGTGACGGCGCCGATGGGTCCGGTGTCGGTCTTGGTGTAGAGGTCCCAGCCGTCGTCGATGTTGTTGTGCGCGACGGCGTAGCGGAAGACGTTGCCGGGGCCGGAGGTCAGCTTGGCGGCGAAGCCGTCGGCGTCCTCGCCGTCGGAGTCGGCGTTGTCGTGGGACTCGGCGCTCAGGACGAGGTTGTTGGCGGGCCACTGGTCCTTGGGCGTGCTGGAGAGCATCCGGGAGAGCTGCAGCCCGGTGTCGCGGTTGTAGCGGGTCACCGTCCGCTCGAAGACGTTGTTGCTGCCGCCGACGAAGATGCCGTTGTCACCGGCGCGTTCGACGACGATGCCCTTGACGTGCCAGTAGTTGCCGTTCACCGCGAGCCCGCGGTTGGCCGGGTCCTCGGCCTGCGCGGAGAAGTTCAGCACCGGGGTCTCCCCCGGGTAGGCGGACAGCTCGGTGCGGTCCCCCGAGGTGCCGTTGTTGCCCTGCGGGACGGTGACGGTCTGCGAGTGGCGGTAGGTGCCGCCGCGCAGCAGGATCGTCCCGCCGGGGGTGATGCGGCCGATCGCCGACGTGAGGGTCGTCGGGTCGGACAGCGTCCCGGTCGCGCCGTCGGTGCCGTTCGGGGCGACGTGGAGGGTGCCAGCGGACGTCGGCGGCGGGGTGGTGGTGCCGCCGCTCGTCTCCGCCTCCAGGTGGTCGATGTTGGGGAGGCCCGCCGAGGTGGTGGGGTTGAGCCGGACGGTGTTGGCGCCCGCGGACAGCGGCACGGTGACGGTCCTGGTGGCCCACGTGTCCCAGGCGCCGGTGCCCTCGAAGGACAGCGTGGCGACGGTGGTGCCGCCGACGACGACCGCGGCGGGGCGCGCGGTGGTGGTGCCGTTGGCGAAGCGCACGGTCAGGGTGGCGGTGCCGGCGGCCGGTGCGTTCACGGTGAACTGCACGTGGGCGCCGACCGCGTTGGTGGCGTTGCAGAATCCGCTGCCGGACCAGCCGGCCCATTCGGTCTCGACGGCGCCGGTGCAGACCGCCGGGGATGACTCGGCCTCGTAGCGCACCGTGGCGGCCTGCGCCGGGTTCACGGACAGCACGGCCAGAGCACCTGCCAGCAGGCCGGTGCACGCGAGGGCGGCTCTCATGTGCATGGTTCGTCTCCATGTGATCGGCTCGGGCGGCCCGTCGGGCCGCCGATGGGGGGCGAGCACGGGGTGGGGATGTGGTGTGGGGCTCTCGGTGTGGGGCTGTCGTGCGCACGGTCCGGGTGCGTCGGCGCGCGGGGATGCCGGTGCGCGGGGATGCGGCGGGGTGAACGGGTGGGGCGCCCGTACGCCCCCGTCGGGGACCGTGTGGAGCCGCGCCGGGTAAGCGCTTTCGTCGGAACCTAGAGCCCTCCCGGCACACCGTCAATGACTTGTACATGATTTGGATTCATGGACATGAACTTTCTGACGCCGCATCGGACGATGTGCCGGATATCCGGCGCGGTCGGCCACGGAGCCGGAGACAGGCCCTTCGGGCCGCCGCCGGGCCCTCGGCCCCGGGCGTACGGCCCGGGCTCCGCACAGCGCTCCACGGCGGCGGGCGCTCACGGCAGCCGGGCGCCGGGGCGGTGTCGAACAGGTCCGGCTCCCGGGCGGCCGCCGGTGGTCACGGACGGGGCGCCGCGGGGCGTGCCCGGCCGCCGTCGAGGGGGGCGGTGAGGCGCGGGGAACGGGACGATCGGGGCCCGGGGCGCGAGGAACGGGGGCCCGGGGATCGGGGCGCGGGGTCCGGGAATCAGGGTCCGGGAATCAGGGTCCTACGGATGCAGGACGATCTTCCCCACATGCCCCCGGCGGGCGAGTTCCTCCTGCGCACGAGCCGCCTCGTGCAGCGGGAACGTGGCGGCGACGACGGGCCGGATCTCCGCGCGGCGGGCCATGTCCATGAGCAGGTCGAAGTGTGCGGGGGTGTGCATGGAGGAGCCGATCAGCTGGACGTTGTGCAGGTAGAGCCGGCGCACGTCGAAGGAGACGCCGAAGCCGCCGAGCGCGCCGGCGACGACCCATCGGCCCCCTTCGCGCATCAGCGGCAGCCCGTCGGACAGCAGCTCCCCCGCCACGACGTCGAGTGCGACGTCGACGCCCCCGGGTGCGGCGGCGCGGATCTGTGCGGCGGTGTCCCGCGCGCGGTCGACGACCACGTGGGCTCCGGCCTCCCGCACGGCGTCGGTCTTGCTCCCGCTGCTGACGGCGATCACCCGCGCGCCCCGCGCACGGGCGAGCTGCACGGCGGCGAGGCCCACGCCGCCGGACGCTCCCGAGACGAGGGCGGTCTCCCCCGCCCTCAGGCGGCCGCGTTCGATCATGCCGAGCGCCGTGCCGTAGGCCGTCGGCAGGGCGGAGAGCTGATCGTCCGTCAGGGCGGAGTCCGTCACGTCGTGCAGGCGGGCCGCGGGCGCGGTCACGTACTCGGCGTATCCGCCGTCGC
This sequence comes from Streptomyces genisteinicus, assembly GCF_014489615.1. Classification (GTDB taxonomy): domain Bacteria; phylum Actinomycetota; class Actinomycetes; order Streptomycetales; family Streptomycetaceae; genus Streptomyces; species Streptomyces genisteinicus. Next base: position 6,434,007 of record NZ_CP060825.1, on the reverse strand, counting down.
GCTCGCTGCCCATCAGGCCGACCGGGTTCGCGTCGGGATCCTCCGCGTCGTAGACGGCCGGATCGACCACCACCCGGCGCCCCCGGAGCCGGGGGTCCGCCCCGGGGCCGACGGCCACGACCTGTCCGGCCACGTCGGCGCCCTGGATGCGGGGGAAGTCGATCGGCCCCCGCCAGCCGGACAGCGCGGCCGGGTCTCCCGGGCGGCCGTACGCTCCCTCCCTGGTCCACAGGTCGGTGTTGTTCAGCGCCACCGCACCGACCCGGACCAGCACGTCGCCCGGCCGCGGGACCGGCACGTCCACCTCCGCGGGCTCGAGCACCTCGGGGCCGCCGTGCCGCGTGATGCGCACCGCCTTCATGGACCGGGGAATCTCCACCGTCGCGTACCTCCTCGGGACCGTCATGCCGTGTCCGTCCTCGTCAGGAGCAGACTGCCGGGCCCGTACCCGCGTTCCGGGACGACACACCCGCACATCGCGCGGCGGGCGGGGCCGGAGCGGGCGAGCCGGTCGGGGCGGCCCGGCGGATCAGCGTGTCAGGCGGTCGAGTGCCGCCAGCACCGGTGCGGTGCCGTCCTCCGCGGCCAGGCCGTCGGCGAGGGTGCGCGCCCGGACACGGCAGGACGCGTCGGAGGTCGCCCGGTGCAGGGCGCCCGCCAGGGCGCCGGAGGTGAGCCGGCGCAGCGGGACGGCGGCGGGGGCGGTGCCCAGGGCGGTCAGGCGCGAGGCCCAGAAGGCGGCGTCGAACTGGACGGGCACCGGCACGCTGGGCACCCCGGCGCGCAGGACGGCGGCCGTCGTGCCGGCTCCCGCGTGGTGCACCACGGCGGCCATCCGCGGGAACAGCGGGGCGTGCGGCACCTCGTCGACGGTGAGCATGTCGTCGCCCTCGGCCTCCAGCCCCGCCCAGCCCCGCTGGACGACACCCCGCACACCCACCGCGCGCAGCGCCGTGACGATGTCGCGGCTCATCCGCTCCGGGTCGGGGACGGTGGCGCTGCCGAGGCCGACGAAGACGGGGCGGGGCCCCGCGGCGAGGAAGTCTTCGAGCGCACGCGGGAGCCGCCCGGTGTCGTGCGGCCACCAGTATCCGGCCACCTCCAGCCCGTGGGGCCAGTCCCGGGGCCGGGGCACGACGAGTTCGCTGTAGCCGTGCAGTACCGGCGGCGGCCGGTGGCCGCGGGAGCGGCGCGCCGCCGCCAGGCCGTGCCGCCGCAGGGAGCGGACCGACCGGGCGAAGAGCAGGTCCACCGTCGTCATGACGGCCTGCCCGCTGAGCCGGTTGCCGACGGTTCCCAGCGACCGCGTCCCCAGCACGGGAGCGGGGAACTCCCCTGTGGGGTGCAGCGGTTGGAGGTGGAGGCCGAGGGCGGGCAGCGCCAGGCGTTCGGCGATGGCGTAGCCGAGCGGCCCCAGCGCCCCGCCGACCAGCAGCACGTCGGCCGTCCGGGACGCCTCGACCAGGGACGCCGTCAGCTCGTCGGCCGCTCGGCGGGCCATGGCCACGAGCCGTACCAGCTTCCCCGCTCCGGTGCGCGCGTCGTGCAGCCTCCGGCCCCGCGGGGAGTGCAGTTCGGCCCGGGGGTCCACCGGCAGCGGATGGAACGCCGTCCCCGAACCGGCCACCAGAGGCTCGAACAGCGCGTGCGTGGCCAGGGTCACGTGGTGCCCGGCCCGCACCAGCCCCGCGCCGAGTCCCGTGTAGGGCGCGACGTCGCCGCGCGACCCCGCCGTCATCATCACGATGCGCATGCCGCCAGTGTGACCCACCGGGCCGCGCGGCCCCGGCCGCCGTGCCGGGACGGGGCGCCGTACCGGGACGGGGCGGGCTTGCCCTGCGGGCGCGTCGACAACCCTGCGGGTCGATACACCTAGGCTGCGCCCCATGACGACCGATGAGCGCGAGATCACCGCCCCCGTCGACCTGTGCCGCGCGGACGGGCGGCTGGAGCCGGAGGCGGTGGGGTGGTCCCGGCGGCCGCTGCACCGCTCGCGGATTCCCGGGTGGGGGCGCACCAAGCGGTGGGAGTACTGGTGCGTCACGACGCCCACGCATCTGGTCGCGCTGACCGTGAGCGATCTCGACTTCCTCGCCCTGAACACCGTGTACGTGCTGGAATTCGGCCCGGACGGGCGGGAGTTCGAGCGCACCGCGATCGTGCCGGGCGGTCCCGGAACCGCGCTGCCGGATGCCGTGGCCGGGGCGCCCGGATGCGCGCCCGTGGTGGTCGGACCCGAGCGGCCCGTACGCGGGCAGGTGCGTGTGGAGATCCGGTCCGAGGGCACGGGGACACGGCTGCGGGCGCGCTGTCTCGCACCGGACGACCGGCTGCCGGTGGAGGTCGACCTCCTGGTGGGGATGGACGAGGGGCACGAGACGCTGTCGGTGGTGGTGCCCTGGAGCGAGCGGCGCTTCCAGTACACGTCGAAGCAGACGGCGCGGCCCGCGTCGGGCACGGTGCGGATCGGGTCGCGGGTGCTGGAGTTCGGGGACGACGCCTGGGGCACGCTCGACCACGGGCGCGGGCGGTGGCCGCGGTCGGTGGAGTGGAACTGGGGCGCCGCCTCGGGCCGGACGGACGGCCGCACGGTCGGGCTCCAGTTCGGCGGACGGTGGACGCGGGGCACCGGGTCCACGGAGAACGCGCTCTGCGTGGACGGCCGGCTCAGCAAGATCGGCGAGGAGCTGGAGTGGGACTGGTCCCCCGAAGACCACCTCGCCCCCTGGCGGGTGCGCACACCGGACGGGGACGCGGTGGACCTGGTCTTCACCCCGTTCCACAACCGCTCCGTGCGCACCGAGGCGGTCCTGCTCGCCAACCGCACCGACCAGTGCTTCGGGCACTGGTCGGGAACGGTCCGCACGGACGACGGCGAGCGGATCGGGGTGGACGGGCTGCTCGGGTGGGCGGAGGACGTCCGCATGCGCTGGTGAACGGTCCGGGGGCGGGCGGGCGCGGTGCGCGGTCCGTCCGCCCCCGGGGTGTCAGACGACCTGGACGTCGTCGACGGTCCAGAACCAGTTGTTGGTGCCGGTGTAGCGGAACCGCACCTGGATGCCGGTGGCTCCCGCCGGGACGTCGAGCGCGACGCTCTCGGTCCGGGCGACGGCGTCCGCGGTCAGCGTCCTGACGACCCGCGGCGCGCCCCCGTCGTAGGAGACGAGGACCTGTGCGGTCTGCCCGGCCTCGTGCCGGTAGTGGGTCTGGAACCGCAGGGTGCGCGAGGTGCCGCCGGCCACCTGCCAGGTGGGGCTGACGAGTGTGGAGTCGAAGGTGCCCGTGGTCGCCTTGTCCGCCCATTCGTCGGAGTCCGCGACGGCGAAGACGTCACGGCTGCGCACGTTCAGCTCACGCCACTGGTCGCGCTGGGACCGGGTCCAGAAGTCGTCGGTGGCGAAGGCCCAGCCGCGCCACTCGGCGACGCCGCCGCCGCCCATCGCCGAGTTGTCGACGGCCCAGCCGGCGGGCGCGGTGCGGGTGTGGCCCTTCAGGCCGGCGGGGATCTGCGTCTCGTCGGTGCGGGCCTGGAGCCGGGGGCGCAGGGTGTCGAAGGCCTCGGCCCGGGGCATGCCCAGGGGCACGCCGTCGAGGCCGGCCGTGGAGACGCCGAGGTGGTCGAGCGCGGTGGCGGCGACGTCGACGAGGCGGACGTCGTGGCGGACCGCGCCGGCCGCGATACCGGCGCCCCTGGCGAGGACGAAGGTGCCCCGCTCCTCCGGCGTGGAGCCGCCGTGGCCGCCCGCGGCGGTGTGCCCGTGGTCGGTGGTGACCAGGATGCGCCAGTCCTCCTGGCCGTACGTCGGGCGGGCGGCCACGGCGTCGAGCACGGTGCCGATGTGCCGGTCGGTCCGCGCGACGGCGTCGAGGTACGCCTGGGACGCGGCACCGCTGCCGTGGCCGGCGACGTCGATCTCGCCGAAGTAGACGAAGGAGGCGTCGGCGGCCGAGGCGCGCAGTTCCGCGGCGGCGGCGGAGGCGATCTTCGGGTCCTGGACGCCGTATCCGTCGGCGTCGCCGCGCAGGCTGTAGCGCTTGTCGACCTTCGCGGAGTAGATCGGCCCGTTCTGTTCGGCGGAGGCGATCGGCTCCCAGTCGGCGGCCGCGTAGGTGGACAGCTGGGGCTTGGCGTTCTCGACGCGGGTGAGCCAGTCCGGGTGGGTGCCGAACTGCTTGCCGGTGAAGGAGTTGTCCTTCACTCCGTGCCGGTCCGGCCACACGCCGGTGGCGACGGTGGACCATCCGGGGCCGGAGGAGGTCGCGGCCATCGGGCCCGCGTAGAGCAGGGATTCGGCGGTCGTGCCCTGGGCCATGAGGCCCTTCAGCCGGGGCGCGTCGGCGGCCTTGACGCGGCTGAGGACGGCGCCGTCGATGCCGATGACCAGGACCTTGGGCGTCAGGGCCCGCGGCGCGGCGGGTGCGGCGCCCGCGGGGGCGGCGAGCTGGACGGTGCCGGCGAGGAGCAGGGCCGCGGCCGCGCCCAGGGCGAAGGCGCGCGGGACGGGGCGGCAGGGCGGGGCGGACATGAGGGACACGAACTCCTCCAGGGGAGTCGGGGGTCGGCACGGGCGGGTGGTACTGCTGTCGCCGTGGTGCGGGGCGGCAGGGCGGGGCAGTGGGCGGGGCGGGAGCCGCGTTACGGCGCGGTGCGGTGCGGCACGGACAGGACGAGCCGGTGCGGTACGGCACGGACAGGACGAGCCGGTGCGGTACGCCACGGACAGGACGGGCCGGGCGGCGCGGTGCGGTGGGATGCCGGCGCAGGGGCGCCCGGTCAGCTTCCGGTGGCCGCCTTCCAGGCGTCGACATAGCCGACGAGGTTCTTGTCGATATCGGCCCAGTCGGGCTCGAAGATCTCCACACCGTTCATCAGGTCGGCCAGTGCCCTGGCGTTGGCATCGTCGGGCGTGATGTCGCCGCGTGCGGGGAAGCCGCCGCCGATCTCGCTGACCTGGCGCTGGGCCTGCTCGCCGAGCATGAAGTCGAGGAGCTTCTTGGCGTTGCCGGTGTGCGGGGCGTTCTTCACCAGGCCGGCGGCGTAGGGCAGGGCGAACGTGGTGGGCTTGCCGCCGCGCGTCCTCGGGAACCAGATGCCGAGGTTGGGCATGGACGCGGACTGGGCGAAGTTCATCTGCACGTCGCCGTTGGCGACCAGGAGTTCGCCCTTGTCGGTCTTGGGCGCGAGCTTGGAGGTGGAGGAGGACGGGCCGACGTTGTTGGTCTGGAGCTTCTTCAGGTAGGCCATGGCCTGCTCCTTGCCGCCGAAGTCGTGCATGGCCTTGATGACGACGGCGGTTCCGTCGCCCGCGACGCCGGGCGTGGAGTACTGGACGCGGTTCTCGTACTTCTCGTCCAGCAGTTCCTCCCAGGTGGCCGGCGGCTGCTTCAGCTCCTTCTTGTTGTAGACGAAGGAGAAGTAGTTGTTGACGACGGCGGTCCAGGTGCCGTCGCCGGCCTTGTCGGCGGCGGAGACCTGCTCGGAGCCGCGGGGCTCGTACGGCTCCAGCAGGCCCCTGCCGCCGGCCTGCTGGATGAACGGGGGCAGGGTGACGAGGACGTCGGCCTGGGTGTTGGACTTCTCGCGCAGAGCGCGCTGCACCATCTCGCCCGAACCTCCCTCGACGTACTCGACCTCGATGCCGGTCTCCTTCTCGAAGTCGTCGAAGACCCGGTCGTACCAGCCGTCGCCGTTCTCGCCCTTGAGGCCGTCGGCGCTGTAGACGGTGACGGTGTTCCTGTCGGCGGCGGCGGAGCCGCCGCACGCGGTGAGGGAGGCGGCAAGGAGGAGGGAGGCTGCGGTGGCGGCGGTGACGTTCAGCGGTCGGGCACGCATGGTGATCGGTTCTCCAACGGGGGTCAGCGGTAGGACGCTCTGGTGCGGATACGGGAGACGGCCAGCAGCACGAGCAGGGTGACGGCCATCAGGACCACGGCGACGGCGGAGCCGGTGAAGAGCCGGCCGCGGTCGGTGGCGGTGAAGACGTGGACGGGAAGCGGGGTCCAGTCGGGCGGGTAGAGCATCATCGTGGCGCTCAGTTCGCCCATGGACAGGGCGAAGCACAGCCCGGCGGCCCCGGTCAGGGACGGCAGCAGCAGCGGCAGCTTCACCCGCCACAGGACGTACCGGGGCCGGGCGCCGAGCGAGGCGGCGGCCTGCTCGTACGCCGGGTCCAGCCGCACGATCGCGGCGGAGACCGACTGGTGGGCGAAGGCGGTGACGAGCACCGTGTGCGCGAGGACGACGATCGTGCTCGTGCCGTTCAGCAGGAACGGGGGCCGGGAGAAGGCGACGAGGACGGCGAGGCCGACGACGACGCTGGGCACCGCGACCGGCAGCATGAACAGGGCGTCCACGATCCGGCGTCCGCGCTCCCGCAGTCCGGCCGCGGCAAGAGCGGCCCAGGTGCCCAGGGCGAGCGCGAGGGCACTCGCGGCGAGGGCGGTGACCAGGCTGGTGGTGAGCGCCCGGAGAGCTTCGCTCCGGGTGGCGGCGGCGTAGTTCGCGGTGGTGAACCCGGAGGGGAAGGCGCTCGACCAGTGGGTGGCGAACGAGGCGGCCACGATCACCAGCAGCGGCAGGGCGAAGACCGGGACGAAGACGAGGAGGAAGCCGGTCCAGACGGCCCAGCGGCCCTTGCGGCTATGCACGAGCACGGCGGCTCACCACCCGGTAGAGACCGTAGAGGCCCACGGAGATCGCGATGTTGACGACGGCGACGACGCAGGCGGCCGGGTAGTCGGACTCCAGGATCGCCTTGCTGTAGACGAGCATCGGCAGCGTCGTGACGTCCTTGGCGCCGGTGAACAGGACGATCCCGAACTCGTTCATGCTGAGGACGAGCACCAGGCTGCCGCCGGCCGCGAGCGCCGGCAGCGCCTCGGGGAGGATCACCTGCCGGACGATGCGCGGGGCGCGGGCGCCGAGCGAGGCGGCGGCCTCGATCTGCGCGGTGTCCAGCTGGGAGAAGGCGGCGAGCAGCGGGCGCATCACGAACGGTGTGAAGTACGTGATCTCCGCCAGGAGCACGCCCCATGGCGTGGTCAGGAACCGGAAGGGCCCGGCGGCGTCCCCGGTCACGTCGGTCCACAGCCCGTTGGCCATGCCCACGGTGCCGTAGACGAACAGCAGCGCGAGCGTGATGAGGAACGACGGGAAGGAGAGGAAGACGTCGATGAACCGGGAGACCGAGCGGGCCCCGGGGAAGGGCACGAAGGCGACGACGAGCGCGAGGAGGAAGCCGAGGACGACGCATCCGGCGGTCGAGCCGACGGCCAGCCACACGGTGGTGCCGAGCGCCTCCCTGAAGGCGCCTGAGGCGAACACGTCGGCGTACGGCCGGAGCGTGGTGCCGCCCGTGGCGGGCTGGAGGGACTGCTGGACGACGAGGGCGAGCGGGTAGAGGAAGACGAGGCCGAGCACGGCGAGGGGCGGCAGGGCCCAGAGCGGTGCCGTGCGCATCCGGGTACCGCGCGGGGCGGCCGCCGGGGCAGGCGTCGCGGACGTCGTCCCAGCCGGCCGCGCCGCATCCTCGGAGGCCGTCTGCGCGGAGGTCCCCGTGCCGGGGCGAGCGGCGTCCGGCGAGAGGGCGGGCCGGGGTACGGGGACGGCGGCGTCCGCCGAGGTGGCGGGCGGCCTAGCCATGTGCGGCCCCCGCGCCGAGCAGCACCCCGTCCTCGGGGGCGAAGTGCAGCGCGATCCGGTCGCCGACGGCCGGGGGCTCGCGCAGTTCGCGCACGTCGGCCATCAGGGGCCGGCCGCCGACGTCGACGTGGACGCGGTGGGTCGCGCCGCGCCACTGGACCTCGGTGACGCTGCCGTGGAGCGTGTTGGGGCCCTCGCCGAGTCCGACGAGGTGGGGGCGTACGCAGAGGGTGGCGGTGGTGCCGGGGCAGGCGCCGCTGCGTCCGGACACCGTGAGCGGAACACCGTCGAGGACGACCGAGCCGGCCGGACCGAGGGAGACCGGCAGCAGGTTGGCGTTGCCGACGAAGGAGGCGGTGAACTCGGTGCGGGGGCTGCGGTACAGCTCCTGCGGGGTGCCGCAATCCCTCAGCCGTGCCCGGTCCATGACCGCGATCCGGTCGGCGAGCGTGAGCGCCTCGACCTGGTCGTGGGTGACGTAGAGGATCGTGACGTCGGGCAGTTCGCGGTGAATGCGGGCGAGTTCGGCGAGCATGTCGGAGCGCAGCCGGGCGTCCAGCGCGGACAGCGGCTCGTCCAGGAGCAGCACACCGGGCCGTACGGCGAGCGCCCGGGCGATGGCGACGCGCTGCTGCTGGCCGCCGGAGAGCTCGCGCGGGTACCGGCGGGCGAAGTCCGCCATACCGGTCATCTCCAGGGCATCGGCGACCCGTCCGGATATCGCGGCCCGGGGTTCCTTGCGGGCCCGGAGACCGAAGGCGACGTTCTCGGCGACCGACAGGTGCGGGAAGAGCGCGTAGCTCTGCACGACCATGCCGATGCCGCGGCGGTGCGGTGGCAGGCCGGTCACGTCGCGGCCGCCGAGGAACACGCGGCCGGAGGCGGGGCGTACGAAGCCGGCGACGGCGCGCAGCGCGGTGGTCTTGCCGGAGCCGGAGGGGCCGAGCAGGGCCATGACCTCACCGGGCTCGACGGTGAGGTCGAGGTGGTCGAGGACGACAGTGCCGTCGTAGGCGACGGTGACGCCGTCGAAGCGGATGCCGCCGTCCATCAGCCCGTCCCGTCGATCAGGGCGGGCAGTCCGGCGACGGAGCCGAGGACGTGGGTGGCGCCCGCCGCGCGCAGTGTCTGCTCGTCGTGCGCGCCGGTGAGCACACCCGCGACGACTCCGGCCCCGGCGCGTAGGCCGCTGAGCATGTCGTAGGCGGTGTCGCCGGCCACGGCGACCTCGCGGACGTCGTCCGCGGCACGGGTGCGCAGCAGGGCGTGGAGCACCAGATCGGGCCAGGGGCGGCCGCGGCCGCCCGCGTCGGCGGGGCAGAGGGTGAGCCCGACGAGGCCGCGCCAGCCGAGCGCGTCGAGGAGGGCGTCCTGGGTGACGCGGGCGAAGCCGGTGCTCAGCACGACCGTGCGGCCCGCGGCGGCGAGTTCCTCGACGGCCTCGCGTGCGCCGGGGACGGGGGCGACGCGGCCGCCGGCGACGAGCCGGCCGTACTCCTCCTCGAACGCGGCGTTGGCCTGCTGCGCCCTGGCCTCGTCGTGGAACAGCGCGCGGAAGACGGTGATCTTCGACTCTCCCATGGTGGCGCGGACGTACCGGAGCTTCTCGGCGTGGTCGTCGGTGCCGGGCTCGACCCCGAGCCGTTCGGCGGCGCGCGAGAAGGCGTCCTCGACGAGGCCGCCGTCGGCGACGGTGGTGCCGGCCATGTCGAGGACGACCAGCCGGATGCGGGGCGTCCGGGCGGCCGCGGGAGCGTGCGGGGGCGGCGTCGCGGGGTTCGGGGCGGCCGCCGGGGCGTGCGGGGCGGTCGCGGGAGCGTGCGGGGGCGGCGTTGCGGGGTTCAACTCAGTCACCAGCCAAGGGTGTTCGCGGTGGTCTCGGCGATCGCCGGGGAACAGGTCATGCCGCGCCCGCCGGGCCCGGTGACCAGCCAGACGCCGTCCCGGACCTGCTGCCGGTGGACGACGCGGGAGGTGTCGGTGCACTGGGCGTAGACGCCGGCCCAGCGGCGGCGGACCGCCGGCAGCGGTCGGCCGAGGAAGGACTCGACGACGCGCGCGAGGTGGTCATAGGGGTCCTCGACGGTGTCGAAGGCGAAGGGGTGCTCGTACTCGTGGGTGTCGCCGATGGTCAGTCCGCCGTCGAGGCGCTGGACCATCAGCAGCTGCATCCGGTAGGCGGCCGCGGTCGGCGTCTGCTCCTGCGCGGCGCCGAGGGCGTCGAGGGCGGGTGAGCGGTAGGCGGGGTAGTAGCGGAAGCTGTCGGCGTCGGCGACGGACGTGGTCAGCGGTTCGCCCAGCGGGGCGGTCTGCATCATCTGGAGGCGCACCCGGCGCACCGGCAGCTCCGGCACGAGTTCGCGGACGAGGCCGCTCAGCCAGGCGCCGGTGCACAGGACGACGGCGTCGCCGGTGTGCACGTCGCCGTGGTCGTCGCGGACCGCGTGCTCTCCCACGACCTCGCGGACCTCACGACCGGGGAGGAAGGTGTACGCGGGGTTCTTCGACAGCTCCGCGCGGAGCGCGAGCTGAGCGGTCCGGGGTTCGACGGCGGCGTCCTGGGCGCAGTGCAGGGCGGCGTCGAAGTCGCCCCGCAGGGCCGGGTTCAGCCGCCGTGCCTCGGATGCGGTGAGGAGGGTGTGCCCGCGGGCGGGGGCGTCCTCGCGGCCCGCCGCGGCCTCGGCGACGGCGAGTTCGTGCTCACCGCGGACGGGGGTGAGCGAACCGTTGGCGCGGAAGCCGAGGCCCGGGACGCGGGCGCCGATGTCCTCCCACAGCGCGCGTGCGCGCAGTGCGGTCTCCAGTTCCTCTCCCCCGGCCCGGCCGCTGACCCATATCTGGCCGAAGTTGCGCAGGGAGGCGCCGCGCGCCTCGGCCTCCCGCTCGATCTGCACGACCTCGTGGCCGCGTTCCAGTGCATGCCAGGCGTGCATGGTGCCCACCACGCCGGCTCCTACGACGATGACTCTCACGCGGCCCAAACTCCCGGGGAGCGGTGACCCGGTGCGAACGGCGCGGCGACGGGAAGGTGAACGACCCCTCAATCTTGGACTAGACCCGTTACCGTTTCGAGATTAATTTCGGGACCAGTTCGGGACCAGTCCTGGCCCAGTCCGGGACCGTTGCGGATCGACGGAGGAGACGCACCGTCAGCGGATCAGCCCTCGCGCCCCAGTTGCACCGTGAAGCTGAACCGGTCCCCGCGGAAGAGCGTCCGCACCCGCTCCAGCGGCCTGCCCGCCGTGTCGCGGGAGACCCGATGGATGAGCAGCATCGGCAGGGCGGGGGGCGTACCGATGAGCAGCGCCTCGCGCGGGGTCGCGAGCACGGTCTCGATCCGCTCGTCGGCCCGCCCGAACGCGAGGCCCGGCCGCTCGGCCAGATACGCGTAGAAGGAGGAGTCCGGGTCGAAGTCCCGGTCGAGGCCGGGAACGCGCGCAACGGTGACATAGGTGCTCTCCAGCCCCACCCGCTCGTCGTCGGCGAGCAGCACCCGCTCCAGGTGCCAGACCGGCTCACCGCGCTCCGCCTCCAGCTCCCCGGCGAGCGCCGGGGGGCAGGGGAAGCGGTCGAGCGAGATCAGCGCACGCCCCGGCTCACGGCCCTGGCGGCGCACTCCCTCGGTGTAGCTGGCGAGGGCGAGCGGCTGCTCCAGCTTGGGGCCGGCGACGACCGTGCCCCGCCCGCTGCGGCGCAGCCGGCCTTCGAGCACGAGCTCCCGCAGGGCCTGGCGCACGGTCTCGCGCGCCACGTCGAACCGGAGGGCGAGGTCCCGCTCGGTGGGCAGCGTCTCCCCTTCGCCGAGTTCACCGATCAGCGCGCTCAACCCGGCCTTCACCGCGTAGTACTTGGGGATGCGCCCGTGTTCGGGCACACCGCCGCGGACGGGCGCGCCGGGATGCTGGTCGTTCGGGTAGTCCACGCCGGAACCCTAGTACCCGTCGGGGCGGCCCGGAGGCTGACCTGCATCTTCGCCGGAGCGGCCGCGGCATCCGCGGGGAGGCGGCCACCCACTCTCGCGTCCCATATGGCGAGACGTGACGCCTGAGGAATGAGATGTCTGAGATCGTGAGCAAACCCGTGCCCCCTGCACGGATCTCGTACAGGGAGACCCCGCTCCGTGTGCGGGCCCGAGGGCCCGCACGCGCCGCCCGGCCTCCGCAGCGCCTGAACGACCGTGAAAGACCGAGCGATGCCCGCACCACACACCGACCGAGCCCAGGCCCCCGTCAACTCGCGGTCGCGCGTCCTCGTCGCGAGCCTCATCGGCACGACGATCGAGTTCTACGACTTCTACATCTACGCGACGGCCGCCGTCCTGGTCTTCCCCACGCTCTTCTTCCCGAGCAGCGATCCGACCACGGCACTCCTCTCCTCGTTCGCCGTCTTCGGCGCCGCCATGGTCGCCCGCCCGATCGGTGCCATCGTCTTCGGACACCTCGGCGACCGCATCGGACGCAAGGCCACGCTGGTGGCCTCCCTCCTGACCATGGGCATCGCGACGTTCCTCATCGGCGTCCTGCCCACCTACGAGCAGGCGGGCTGGATCGCCACCGCGCTGCTGGTGCTGATGCGGCTCGCCCAGGGCTTCGCGATCGGCGGGGAGTGGAGCGGTGCCGCCCTGGTGGCGACCGAGAACGCGCCGAGCGGCAAGCGCGCCCTGTACGGCACGTTCCCGCAGCTTGGCGCCCCGCTGGGCTTCATCATCGGCAACGGGCTCTTCCTGGTCATCGGCGCGCTGCTGCCCTCCGCGGCCGGCGCCGACCCGTCGCAGCCGTCCGAGGCGTTCCTGGAGTGGGGCTGGCGCGTGCCGTTCCTGTTCTCCGCGGTGATGGTGGCGATCGGCCTGTGGGTGCGGATGCGCCTCGTCGAGTCGACGGTCTTCTCGCAGACCCGCGAGGCCGGACTGGTCCGCAAGCTGCCGCTGGCCACCGCCTTCCGCAGCCACTGGCGCCAGCTGATCCTCGGCACCTTCTTCATGCTGGCGACGTACGTGCTCTTCTATCTGATGACCACGTTCTCGCTGAGCTACGGCCGCACTGCGAAGGACGCCGCCGTGCCCGGCCTGGGGTACGGCTACACCACCTTCGTCCTGATGATGATCTTCGGCGTGCTGTTCTTCGCCGCGTTCACCCTGATCTCCGGCCCGCTCGCCGACCGGTACGGCCGCCGCGCCACACTGATCGCGGTCACCGCCGCCATCGTGGTCTTCGGCCTGCTGTGGGTGCCGCTGACCGGCTCGGGAACGCTGGGCGTCGTCCTGTGGCTGGTCCTCGGCTTCACCCTGATGGGCATGACCTTCGGCCCGATGGGCGCGCTGCTGCCGGAGCTGTTCCCGACCAGCGTGCGCTACACCGGTTCCGGCATCTCCTACAACGTCAGCTCCATCCTCGGCGCGGCCGTCGCCCCGTTCGTCGCGGTGGCCCTGTGGGAGGCCGGTGACGGTTCGCCGTGGCTGGTCGGCGTCTACCTCTCGTCGATGGCGGTGCTGACCCTGGTCGCCCTGCTGCTCGGCAAGGAGACGAAGGGCGTCGCCCTCGACGGGGGCGAGAGCCCCGCGGTCGCGGAGCGGGACGCGGCTCACCGGGAGCGGGACGCGGCTGACCGGGAGCGGGACGCGGCCGGGACGGCGACCGACGGCTCGGGCGGGGCCGGCCCTGCGGCCGAGCCGTCGGCGGAGCCGGTCCGCTGACCGTCCACTGGCGGACGGGTCCGGCCGGGACCCCGGCCGGACCCGCCGGCCACGTCCCCGTCCGCGGAGCCCCCGTGGACGGGGACGCACGCGATCCGGCACGATCGGCGGATGCCGGTTGAGGAGAGGCCCCTGGTCGTCGCCGTCTGCGGATCACCGGGGGCGGGGAAGACCACGGTCGCCCGCGCGACGGCACGCCGCCTCGGCGTGCCCCTGCTGACGCGGGACGAGTTCAAGCTCGGTCTCGCCCTGTCCACCGCCTCCGCCGCCGAGGACGGGAGCGTCCGGCTCGGCCCCGGCTTCCACATCGCGGGCGGCCCGCTCAGCGCCCGCGCCGAGACCGCGATGGTCGCCACGGCCCGGCTCCTCGCGGCGGCGGGCGCCGGATTCGTCGTGGAGTCCTCGGTGCTCTCGCACGACCTGCTGGACGCACTGGACGAAGGCGACGCCCGTGTGCTCGCCGTGCACGTCGTCGCCCGCGACGACGTCGTCGAGGCGCGCCTGCGCGCCCGTACCGACGGCGGCGGGAAGGTGGACCGGCACCTGCTGGCCCAGTTCCTGCGGGGCGAGATGACACCCGCGCGCTTCGCCCCGCCGGCCCGGGCGGGCGCCGCCCTGGAGATCGACACCTCGACGGGCGGCGAACCCGACACCGGCCGCGTCCTGGCGGCGGCCCTCGCTCTGCTCCGCTGACCCGCGGGCCGGCTGTGCGGTCCCCGGTCGCCCACGGCGGTGACGGCGCAATCCTCGGCCGGACGACGCCGCCCCTCGGAGCCGGCGGGATCTCGCACGACCGGGGTCACGGCCACACGGCCGGCTCCCGGCATCAGCGTTGCATATGGCCGGAAACCACCACCTGAGGGCTCTGCGAACGAACATCCGCCTTGACGTCCGGAAGCGGCCGGGATGATGCTCGTGCAAGGTGGCGCAAGCCGATCGAGACCGGAGGCGGGCATGGCACTACGGTTCATCGGGATCGACCCGGACACGGGGCAGCAGGGTTCCCCCACCGTGTGGGTGGACGAGAACACGAGGGAGCTGGTGCTTCAAGGCTGGAAGGCGGACGGGACGCTCGAGGCGGAGTGCGCCGCGTTCGAGGCCCCCGGCCACGCGCCGGGCATTCCGTCGCACGAAGCGGTGATCCGGATTCCGGCCCGCATGGCGCCGATGCTGAGGAAGGCGTGCGATGTCGCAGAAGGAACCGGGCTTTGACGAACTGCTGGCGGCGGCCCGGCACTCGGCGGTTCATCTGGAGATGCGCGACACGTACGGGGTGGGCGACGAGGCCGAGGACTTCGAGAACTGGCAGCGCACAGGCCGACGTGACGTGGACCCTGACTCTGCCTATTGGGCACCCTGGGTCGACCTGATGCGCCGAACCGTGGCCCGGGGAGTCGTCGTGCGCCGCGCCCGTGTGGTGTCGGAGCCGGTCACGGAGTACATCCGGTTCGAGCACGCCGGCACCGTGGTGAACATCCACGCCGGCGAAGAGGTGCGCTGGCTGCCCCGCCGCCGGGCTTCCGACATCGCCCTCCCCGGAAACGACTGCTGGGTGTTCGACGGGGAGATCGTGCTCTTCAACCACTTCACCGGGGAGGGGGACTGGTCCGATCCCGGTTGGGAGGTACGGTCGGAGCCGGCCGTTGCGGCGCTCTCCTCCGCAGCGTTCGAGCACGTGTGGGAACGCGGTGTCCCCCACGAGAAGTACTCGGTCTGACCTGACGAATCACGAAGAGCCAACTCATGTCTGCATCCCCCTCGTCCAGTGCCCAGGCTGCCCGTGAAGCCATCGCCGTCCGTCTCGGGGGCCTGCGCAGAGAGGCGGAGCTGACCGGGCATGAGCTGGCCCTCCGCTGCGGCTGGAGCCCGGCCAAGTCGTCACGCATCGAGCGGGCCAGGACACCCGCGTCCGACGCCGACATCCGCGCCTGGTGCGAGGCGTGCGGAGCCGGGAGTCAGGCGGAGGACCTGGTCGCGGCGAATCGGCAAGCCGATCAGATGTACGTGCACTGGCAGAAGCTTCACCGGCACGGCATGCGCCGGGCTCAGGAGGAAGTCGTTCCCCTGTACCGGCAGACGCGCCACTTCCGGGTGTACTGCTCGAACGTGGTCCCCGGGATGCTGCAGACCGAGGCCTACGCAGCAGCGTTGCTCTCGAGCATCGCCGCCTTCCAGGGAACCCCGGATGATTCGGATACGGCCGCGGCCTCCCGGATCGAACGCTCCCGCGTTCTTCATGAGGGTGACCACCGGTTCGCCCTGCTTATGGAAGAAACGGTACTCCGGTACCGGATCGGAGACGAGGCCACCATGGCCGGGCAGCTGGGGTACCTTCTGGCAGTCATGGCCCTGCCGAACGTGAGCCTCGGCGTCATCCCGTTCACGACGCGGCGTCATGTCTGGCCCCTGGAGGCCTTCTACCTGTTCGACAACCGCCGAGCGAGCGTCGAGCTGCTCACGGCGGCCGTCAACGTGACCGCTCCCAGCGAGGTCGCCACCTACGCGAAGGCGTTCTCACAACTGGCCGAGATCGCGGTGCACGGGGCAGCTGCCCGGGCGCTGATCTCTGAGGCGATTACCTCTCTCGGGTAGTCCGCATGCAAGGCCGTGCAAGGACGTAGCCGCGTGGACTCGCCAGTTCCTAGGGTCGTCCCAGCGGCTTCGGAAGCGACGGGAGATCGCCATGACGGGCACCGTGCAGGCGGCGGAGCGGTTGCGGCCGAGGGTGACCCGCGCGAGCCCAAGGGCTTTTCGAAGCACGCCGACTTCCGTCCGCCAGGGACGGGGGACGGCCGGCTCCGACGCGGCCGTCGGGCAGATCAGGAAGGACACGGCGATGGCCGACCTGTACGGGCTCCCCATCCAGGGAGCCGAGTTCCACACGGCATGCGGCGGCAACACGCACCCGGACGGCGAGGCGTGCGTGACGCTCGCCAGGATCGGCCCGGACGCGTGGGCCATGGGCGACAGCAAGCGGCCGGACGCCGAGCCGCTGCGGTTCACCACAGCGGAGCTGAACGAGGCAGGGGTCGACCCTGCCCGTTTCGGCCTCTCCGCCTGACTCCGCAGAACCACCTGACCGACGGCTCCGCCCGCCTCCGACGGGCGGAGTCGTCGCCCTTCCCGGAACGGAGCGGCAGTGCACCACCACGGTTTCGCTTGGGTCGGAGAGAAGAGGACCTTCGACGACGAAG
The DNA here is from genome assembly GCF_014489615.1 of Streptomyces genisteinicus. Lineage (GTDB taxonomy): Bacteria > Actinomycetota > Actinomycetes > Streptomycetales > Streptomycetaceae > Streptomyces > Streptomyces genisteinicus. The sequence continues at coordinate 6,417,479 of NZ_CP060825.1, read as the reverse complement.
CGCTGCGGCGGCCCCCGCACCCCCACCCGCCACCGTCGGCAGGCCAGGGCGACACGGCGGCGCATCGGCTGGTGGAGCGCCGGCGGGAAGTGGTCGCCCAGTTCGGTGTGACCGGGCTGCCGCCCATGCAGACGGCTCACTGGCTGATGACGCCGGGGGCGGTCAGAGGCACGTGGGAGGAGCCGGAGGCGGCGGGGCAATGGCTCGGCCACCGGTTGCGGGAGACCGCGCCGCGGTTCGCCTCACCGGCGGACCGGGACACGACTCGGCTGGAGTCTCTGGTGACGACGGCAGTGGAGCGGCTGACCTGGGGCGGGGACGTGTCGCTGGGGCACTACCTGAGCGGCACCGAGTTTCATTCGGTAGCCCTGGTGACCTGTGCCCCGAACCGTTCGAGTCCCGAGCTGCCCTGCCCGCTGGAGCAGTCTCAGCAACGAAGCAGACCTCGATCCACCGGGACGTACCCGGACAGACGAAAAGACCCCACATCATGTGGGGTCTTCACTGGTGTCCGAGGGGGGACTTGAACCCCCACGCCCGATAAAGGGCACTAGCACCTCAAGCTAGCGCGTCTGCCATTCCGCCACCCGGACCAGGTGGTCGGCCCCGGTCTCCCGCGGCGACATGGACAACAATACCAGGGGAACGAGGTGCCTCTCACCCACATATTGCGTGGTCAGGGCAGGTGGGAGACGAGGCCGCGCGCCTGTTGCAGCGTGTATCCGCCTCGTTGCCGTGCGCAGTGGCTACCGTCGGCGGGTGAGTCAACGCACCCGTCGGCGGCCCCGCCCGCTGTCCCCGCTCCGCGAGCACCTGCGCGACACGTTCTGGTTCGCGCCCACGCTGGCGCTGGTCCTGGTCCTCCTGCTGTGGATCGCAGCGGACGCGCTGGACACCGCGGTCCTGGACACGCTCCAGCAGGACCAGGACTACGAGACGGTGCGCACGCTCGTCTCCTGGGCCGAGGACGCCAAGGTCATCGTGACGACGATCTCGTCCGCGATGATGACCTTCATCGGTGTCGTCTTCAGCATCTCGCTGGTCGCGGTGCAGATGGCGGCGGGAAACTTCAGTCCGCGCGTCGTGCGGATCTTCATCCGCAGCCGGATCAGCAAGCTCACCTTCGCCGTGTTCCTGGCGACGTTCCTGCTGTCGCTGCTGGTGCTCTCCTCGTACGACAGCGAGACCGACCCGGCGAAGGTCGTGTCGGTGCCGCTGGTGCAGAGCGCGGTCACCCTGGTGCTGGTGGCGCTGAGCCTGCTGCTGTTCATCGCCTACGTGACGCAGACGCTCCAGCTGATGAAGGTGGGCCCGGTGGTGGAGCACGTGACCCGGGAGGCCTTCCGGGTGCTGGGCAAGACGCGTGCGGCGGCCCCGAGCGAGGAGCCGCTGCCTGCGGAGGTGGCCCGGATCGCGCACGCGGGACGGTCGGGCACCCTGCGTGACGTGCACGTCGCCCGGCTGGTGCGGATCGCCCGCCGGCGCGGCGCGGTGCTGCGGCTGGTGCCGCGGATCGGGGACTTCGTGGTGCCGGGCACCCCGCTCATCGCCGTGCACGGCGGGCGCGCCGGGCTGCCGTGGGACCGGTTGGTGCGCTCGGCGGTGTCGGTGGGCGTGGAGCGCACCTTCCACCAGGATCTCGGGTTCGGGCTCCGGCAGCTCTCGGACATCGCGTTGCGGGCCCTGTCGCCTGCGGTGAACGATCCGACGACCGCGGTGCAGGCCGTCGACCGGATCGTGCAGTTCCTGGCGGCGGCCGCGCCGGTGCCGCTGGGCGCGGTGGCCCACCGGGACCGTCAGGAGGTGGTCCGCCTGGTGCAGGAGGGCCCCGGGTGGGGGGACCTGGTCGACCTCGGCTTCTCGGAGATCCGGGGCTGCGCCGTCGGCCATCCGCAGGTCTCGCGGAGGCTGGCCGCGGGCTTCGACGACCTGCTGCGGATCGTCCCGGAGTCGCGCCGCGCGCCGCTGGAGCGGCAGCGGGCGCTGCTGGTGCTGGCCGTGGAGCGGTCGGTGCCGGAGGCGGCGGACCGCGCGTTCGCGCTCACCCCCGACCGCCAGGGCATCGGCTGAGGACGAGACGCGCGGGACGCCGTGGGCGCGGGGCGGACCCCGGCAGGCCCGGCCGGAAGCGGGACGCAGGCGGGCGGGCGGGCAGGCGCGGCGGACGCCGGGCAGGTACGGCGCAGGCACGACCGGGCGGGTGCGCGGCGGGTACGGCGGAGGCGCGACCGGGCCTCCGGGCAGGCGCGGCGGACGCCGGGCAGGGGGCCGGCGCCGCAGGCGGGACGCCCCACGGGCAGGGCCGGGTGCGGCGCGGGCCGCGGGCCCCGGCCGCGCGGGCGGCACGCGCATCCGGCGCGCGGCGCGTCCCGCGCCTCAGACCGCCTTGCGGAACAGCTCCGACAGCGACTCCCCCGCCTCGTGGCCCAGCACCGCCGCCGGGTCCGCCGGACCCACCAGGCCCACCCGCTCGGCGAGTTCCCTGGCGTGGACGTCGACGGCCGCCTCGACGAGTTCGGCGAACGCGTCCAGCGCGTCGTGCGCGCGGGTGCGGGCGACGGCGGCGCAGCCGGCCGCGACCAGGGCCGCCGGCCACCACCAGCAGGCCAGCAGGGCGTAGCCCGCGGCCCAGGCGGCCAGCCGGGCGGCGGCGGTGAAGGCGGTGCGGACCGACTGGATCTGGCGTACCGCGGGTTCGGAGAGGATCAGCCACAGCCGGGGCCAGAGCGCCGCGAGGTCCACGCCGTAGCCGGCGTGGACGCGTTCCGCCGTCGCCTGGACGCGGTCTCCGTACCAGGTGGGGCGGGTGGGCTCGTGCAGTGCGACGCGGTCCCGGGCCGCGAGCAGCCTCTCGATGCGCGCCAGGGTCTCCGGGGTGGCGGTCGGGCGGCCGCCGGGTGCGGTGATCCCGTCGAGGGACGCCTCGTAGCGCGCGTCGCGCTCCCGCCATCTGCGGGCACGGCGCCGCGTCAGGGCTCGGGACAGGGGATCGCGGCCGGAACGCAGCCAGTAGCGCTCGATGCCGCCGCCGAGGAACTGTGCGGCGAGGGAGGCCGCCGTGGCGGCGAGCAGGACGAGGGCGACCAGCAGGGCGGCCGTTCCGGTGCGGTCGAGGGCGGGGCGGTCCGCGAGGGCGTCCAGCGTGGCGCGCAGCCGGTCGGCGTCGTGCCAGTGCCGGTGGCCGAGCCGGGTGCCGACGGCCGCGGCGGCCAGGAACAGCGCGCCCGGGAGGACCAGCAGGTTCAGCCAGCGTTCGGTGAGTTTGCCGCTCAGGGTGGCGAGGAGGGGATTCATGCCGGAGTCACGGTCCGGTGCCGAGGCGGCGCTTGTGCATGCGGGTGCGGTGGACGGCGCAGGGCGGGGCGGGAAGCAGGTCGCGGGCGCGTTCGACGCGGGCGCACGGGGCCGGGCCGGGGCAGACGGCGACCTTGATGGCGGGTGAGACGCCGGGGACCCGCGTGCTGCGGGAGTCGTGGACCAGCCCCCGCGCGTCTCCGGCCCGGCGCAGCGCCGTGTCCAGCGCGGCGTAGCAGCGGCCGAGTTCCTCCGCGTCCGCGCCCGCGGTGAGCAGCTGCCGCGCCCGGTCGGCCAGGTCCCGGACGGCGGGGTCGCGGAGGGCGTCGGGCGAGCCGAGCAGTGCGCACAGTGCGGCCGCCGACGGCTCCGGGGCGTGGGGGAAGGGGGCGGATCCGGTCATGCGCCCCAGTCTGCACGAACTCAGCGGTGAATACTGGTGTGTTGACAGTCATCCGAGGTGGCCGGGGGGACGGGTGGGGTACGACCGGGACGGGTTCCTCCAGGCGGTCCACGCGCGTCTGGAACGGGCCTGGGCGTCCTACGGGCGGGTCGACGCGCGGACGGTGTACGGGCCGGCGGCCGAGGCGGAGTTGAGAGGGCTGCTGCGGACCTGCGACACGCGGACGGACATGGCGGCCCGGCATGCGGCCGGCTGGCTCTGCCTCGCCCGCGCGGCGGCGGATCCCTGCGAGCGCGGCCGGGTGCACGGCTGCATGGCCGGCACGCTGCTGTACCCGGTGTGGGTCGCCGACGCGGAGCTGGTGCCGCCTGAGCTGGCCGCGGGCTACGCCGCGCTCGCGCCCGGCACCCGGCCCGATCCGTCGGACGCGGACGGCCCTCACGAGTGGGCGGCCGAGGCCGCCGCGTCGAGTCTCGTGCTGCAGGGGCGGCAGAGCGAGCTGCCGCCCGAGCTGGTGGCGCTGCTGGACACCCTGACGCTGTCGAGAGAGGCGCGGATCGGCACGGCGGCCGGGCTCGGCGGTCTCGCCCTGCTCGCGACGCCGGAGTACGACCCGTGGTTCACCGGCCGTCTCCGTCTGGTGTCCGAGGTCGCGGCCTTCGCGGGGCCGATGTGGCCGTTCGGGCCCGTCGACGGCGAGGACCCGGTCGGGTTCGTCCGCGGTGTGCTGCGGCGCGTCCCGGCCGAGTCCCCGGAGCGTCTCCTCGTCCTGGCGGGGCTGAGCTGCCTCCTGCTGGACCGTCATGGCGACGCGTTCGACGACGAGGACCTGCAGGAGGCGGTGGGCATGGCACGGGACGTGGTGGCCCAGCTGCCGCGGGACCACTCCCGGATGCCGCTGTGCCTGAGCGTGCTGGGGGAAGCGCTGCACCGTCTGCGGTCCGCGGAGGGGGCGACGGCGGCGGAGTGCGACGAGCTGGTGGACGTGTGCCGCCGGGCCTTCGCCGGACACCGCAGGGGGCCCGTCCACGCCGGCCTCGACCTGGGCATGGCCCTCGTCCTGCGGTCGCAGCACACCGGCCGGGTGGTGGACCTGGGCGAGGCGATCGCCGTGTACAGGACGGCCCTGGGGGCGGCGGACAGCAGGGGCGGGACCGCGGCGCTGCGCAACGCGCTGAGCAACGCCCTGCGCGCCCGGTCGGTGGCGACGGGTTCCCGGGCCGACCTCGACGAGGCGCTCGGCCTCGTCGACTCCTCCCCCGCCCCGGACGGCACGGCGGACGGCTCCGAGCCGCCGCTCCTCGCCCCCGCGATGGCCCTGTTCAACCGGTATCTGCGCGACCCGCGCGAGCACGGGGCCGATCTGGACGAGGCGCTGCGCAGGCTGCGGTACGCCGAATCGCGGATGGCGCGCGGCCACCCGGACCGCCCGGCGGCGCTCGACGACCTCGGGCTGGTGCTGGTCGCCTGCTTCCAGCGCACGGGGCGGCCGGAGGACCTGAACGAAGCCGTCCTGGTCCATCGCGAGTCGGTGGAGCTGACGCGCGAGGGGAACGCGGTGCTCGGGCTGCGCCTGCTCAACCTCGGGGGCGCGCTGAGCGTGCGGCATCAACTGACCGAGGACGGCGACGATCTGCGGGAGGCCGAAGCGTGCCGGCGCCGGGCAGCCGAGCTGCCCGGCCTGGGGCCCGCGCACCGGGCGTCGCTGCTCTCCGCCATCGGGTTCGCCGTGATGGTCGGTGCCGAACGTGCCGCCGACCCGGCCGGCCGGCTCGACGAGGCGGTGGAGTACATGCGGCAGGGGCTCGCGATGACCCCGGAGGGCGACCCGAAACTTCTGCTGCGACGGCACAACCTCGCGATCGCCCTGCTGGGCCGCGGTGCGAGGACGATGCGGTTCGAGGACGCGCGGGAGGCACGGGCACTGGCCGACGCGGTGGTCGCGTCGCTGCCCCCGGACTCCCCGGAGCTGCCCGCCGCTCTGACGGTGGCCGCGAACACACGGCACATGACCCTGCGCAACCTGCTGTCGCCGACCGTCCGCGACGAGACGGTCGCGCTGTACCGTCGTGCGGCCGGGGCCACGCCGTCCGGCCATCCGGCGCGCACCCAGCGTCTGTTCAACCTCGGAAACGCCTTGCGCGGCGTGCGGTCCCGCGGCAGCCGCCGCCGGGCCGTTCTCGCCGAGGCGTCCGAGCGGTTCCGGGAAGGCGCGCGGGAGGAGCAGTGCGCTCCCGGGCTGCGGCTGAGCGCCGCGCGGGCCTGGGGCGAGACCCGGGCGGAACTCGGCGACTGGGACGGCGCCCTGGAGGGGTTCACCCTCGCGGTCGACCTGCTGCACGCCGTGGCGCCCCGCCATCTCGGGCGGGACGACCAGGAGTTGCTGCTCGGCCGTGCGGTGGGGCTGGGCGCGGACGCGGCAGCCTGTGCGGTGCGGTGCGGCCGGCCGGGTCTGGCGGTCGGGCTGCTCGAGCAGGCCAGGGGGGTGATCCTGTCCCACGCGTTCGACGGCGACAGCGATCTCACCCGGTTGCGGGAGGCCGATCCCGCACTGGCCGCGCGTTTCGAGGAGGTGCGGGACGCGCTCGGCGCGGCGACCGGTGACCTGGTGCCGCTGCCGGAGGAGCCGTCCGTCTCTTCGGGCGCACGCACCGACGCGCGGCAGCGGCTCGCCGCCGAGTGGCGCGGTCTCACCGCCCGGATCCGCGCCGAGCACCCCGGGCTGGGACTGTTGCGGCCGGTGCGGGAGTGGGACGAGGGCGAAGTGCGGGCCATCGCCGCGCACGGCCCGGTGGTGCTGGTCAACGTCTCCGCGTACGGCAGTCACGCCCTCGTCGTCGCCGGGGCCGGTGTCGGCGCGGTGCCCCTTCCGGAGCTCGATCCGGGGACGACGGCCGCGCGCCGTGCGGGCTTCGAGAGGGCGCTGGAGCGCCTCGGCGCGCCGGGGACCTCGCGCGAGCAGTCGCGGCGTGCGCAGCGGGAGGTGCGGGAGACCCTGGCCTGGCTGTGGCGGGCGGTGACCGGCCCGGTCCTGGACCGTCTCGCGGGGGCGGACCGTGTGTGGTGGTCGCCCGGCGGTGTGCTGGGGACCCTGCCGCTGCACGCGGCCGCCCCCGGAGGGGAGGGCCCCGGCGCGCTGGACCGGGTGGTCTCCTCGTACACGCCGACGCTGCGGGCGCTGGACCACGCCCGCCGGCGCACCGCCCGCCCGGGGGGCACCGGCACCCTGGTGGTCGGTGTCCCGGAGGCAGCGGGGGCGCCCCCGCTGCCGGGTGCGCGCGAGGAGGCGGGCCGGCTGGCCGGCCTGCTGCCCGGCGCCACGCTGCTGGCCGACGCCTCCGCGACGCGTTCGGCGGTCGTCGCGGCCCTGCACGGGCACGCGCACGCGCATTTCGCCTGCCACGCGCTCGGCGACCCGGAGCGGGCGTCCGGCAGCCGGCTCGTCCTGCACGATCACGCGGAACACCCGCTGACCGTCCGCGAACTGGCCCGGCTGCGGCTGCCGTCGGTGCGTCTCGCCTACCTGTCGGCGTGCGACACGCTGCGGTCCACGCCCGAACTCACCGACGAGGCCGTCCACATCGTCAGCGCCTTCCAGATCGCGGGCTTCCCCCACGTCGTCGGGTCGCTGTGGCAGGTCGACGACGTGATCGGGGCGGAGGTCGCGCGGCGGGTGTACGACGTCCTGCACCGCGGCGACGGCACGCTGGACGTCGCCCGCACGGCCGAGGCCGTGCACCGGGCGGTGTGCGCGCTGCGTGATCTGTACCCGCTGTCGCCCAGTCTGTGGGCGTGCCAGGTGCACGCGGGTCCCTGACCGCCGCAGCCCCCGGGACCGGCGCAGGGGCAGGGGCAGGGCCTCGGGTGGCCGCGGCGGCCTCAGCTGCGGGCGCCGCGGCCACCCGGGCGTTCCCCGCCCTCCGCGGCTACGACAACTGCCCGTCGTAGTCGGGGAGCTTGTACGCCTTCTCGGCGTGGCCGCCGACGATGTCGGTGGTGTTGTTGCCGATGTTGGCGATGATCGTGTAGCCCTTCGCCTCGATCTCCGCGCGCTTCTCCGTCTTGTAGGCGCTGACCTCCTCGAACAGGTCGGGCAGGTCACGCACGTACAGACCGTCGACCGGGTAGCCGGCCTTCTTCAGGTTCCAGTCGGTGAGCGAGTGGATGATGCCGGGCCGGGCGGTGACGAAGAAGACGGCCGCGCCCCGCGAGTCGGCGTACCGGGCCAGCTCGCGCACCTGGGTGACGGCCGGGGTGGGGAGCTTCCAGAAGGGGTGGAAGTGGGTCTCCAGGGAGGTGTTGTCGATGTCGAGGACGATCGCCTGCTTCCCGCCGCCCGTGGCGGTCCGGGCCTCGATGTGGGCGCGGGCCCCGGCGAGGGCGGCGGTGACGTCGCGCTGCCAGGCGGCGTAGTCGACGCTCGCCGTGCCCGCCGCGGTCGCGGTGGCGGTTGCGGCGGGGGCCCGGTCGGCTGCCGCCTCGGCGGCGGTGGCCTGGACGGCCGGGACGGCGGCGAGAGCGAGCCCGGCCGCGAGGGTGACGGCGGCGCGGGTGGTCGTGGCGCGTGCATGCATGGGGGGTCTCCTGGGTGTGGAACCAGCTCAGGGCCCGTACGCCGTGGTCTCCGGCGAACGAGTTGACATGCTCGCGCCCCATCATGGACGGAAGACGTCTTTCTTACTACCGGTCGGTAGCGACTTCTCCGAACAGATCCGAACAGCGCGGTCCCGCCCGCCGCGCGTGCGGGCGGGACCGGCCGGCCGTCAGCGCCGGGAGCGCAGCGCGGCCAGGTTCTCGTAGCTCGCCCGTGCCACCTCCAGGGACTGGCCCGGCACGGTGGCGCTGGGCGCGCCGTCGTGCTCGATCATCGGGTTGTGGTGGTTCTTCGCGCCCACCCGCCGGAAGAACGTCCGGTAGTCGATGTCGCCCTCGCCGAAGGTGACCATGTCGTAGCCCTGGCCGTTCTCCGTGTTGACGGTGCCGTCCTTGGCGTGGAACAGCGGATAGCGGGCGGTGTTGCGGGCCACCAGTGCGGCCGGGTCGAATACCTGCTCCACCGGGGACCCGTCGTGGGCGGTGTACGAGCGGAACTTGTACTGGGCGACGTGCGCCCAGTACACGTCCATCTCCAGCCAGACCAGGCGCGGATCGGTCCGCTGCAGGAAGTATTCCAGCTTGCGGACACCGGAACTGCGGGTGGGGCGGCCCTGCTCGTCGAGCGGTCCGCCGTCCAGCAGGAAGCCGTACGCCGCGTCGTGGTTGTGGGTGTAGAGCTTGATCCCCTCCCGGCGGGCGACGGCGCCGAGCGCGTTCCACTTGTCGGCGGCGACGTCCCAGTCGGCGCGGTGGGAGCTGCCGGTGGGGTCGCCGCCGGTCCCCATGTGGTCCATGCCGATGATGTTGGCGATCTCCAGATGCCGCTTGAAGGTGTCGAGATCGGGTGCGGTGAACGGCCAGGAGCCGGGGATGAAGCCGTGGTTGCCCTGGGCGCGCAGGCCGTAGTCGTCCAGCCAGGAGCGGAGCAGTCTCGCGCCCTGCACCGTCTCCAGGTCCGCGCCGCCGGGGGCGTTGGCGTGCTGGCGGTAGCCCGCGAACTCCACCTGCCGGTACCCGTACCGGGACAGCTGGCGGAACACCTCGCGGAAGCCGGACGGCAATTCGGTGGCGAGCGGGTCGCGCCCGGTGGCGTCGCGGACGGTGTAGAGGATGATGCCGCGCTTGTGGGGCGGTACGAGGACGGAGCCGCGGCCCGGACCGTGGCCGTGCCCGTGGTGGGGGCCGCCGCGGGCGACGGCGGGCGCGGCGCCGAAGACCGGGGCGGCGACGGCGGCGGCCGCCGCGGCGGTGCAGGTGCTGAGGAAGCGGCGGCGGTCGACGCCGAGGGAGCGGCGCAGGGACTCGCCGGTGGCGGATTCGTCGTGGAACGCGGTCACGTGATCTCTTTCCTGTGGGACGTGCAGGACGGACAGGACTGGCGGGACTGGCGGGATGTGCGGGACGGGTCGCGTCGAACGCAACGCAACGGCACAGGACGGCACGACGGGACGGGCGCGCGGGCGCCGGGTACGCCGCGGTGCGGTGCGGTTCAGGCAGGCGCCGCGGCGTGCTCCGCGGCCGGCCCGAGCCCGGCGAGCCGCAGCAGCAGCGACTTCACCTCGGTGGCCGCGACGCGGCCGCCGACGGCCTGGGGGGTGGAGCAGAGCAGCAGCGGACCTTCGTCGTCGCTCGCGGGGAGGCGGCCGTGGCTGCCCCGGATCGGCGAGGGGTCCAGCGGCACGACGGCCATCCGGTAGCGCATGCCGAGCTTCTTGCGGGCGAGCGCGCCCGCCGCCTTCAGGCGTACGTACGGGTCCTGGGGGTCCATGAAGAGCTCGACCGGGTCGTAGCCGGGCTTGCGGTGGATCTCGACGAGACGGGCGAAGTCGGGCGCGCGGGCGTCGTCGAGCCAGTAGTAGTAGGTGAACCAGGCGTCCGGGTCGGCGACGGCGACCAGCTCCCCCGAACGCGGATGGTCGAGCCCGTTCGCCTTCTTCCCCTCGTCGTCCAGGATCTGCTCGACCCCGGGCAGCGCGGCCAGCACCTCCCGGACGGCCTCCAGGTCCTCCGGCCTGCGGACGTAGACGTGGGCGAGCTGGTGGTCGGCGACGGCGAACGCGCGGGAGGCCATCGGGTCCAGGTACTCCATGCCGTCCTGGGTGTGGACCTCCAGGAGTCCGGCGCGCCGCAGGGCCCGGTTGACGTCCACCGGCCGGCTCACCCGGGTGATGCCGTACTCGGAGAGGGCGACGACGGTGCGCCCCTCGCGCCGGGCGTCGTCGAGCAGCGGCCCGATCACGGCGTCGAGTTCGGCGGCCGCCCGGTGGGAGCGCGGGTCGTCGGGTCCGTAGCGCTGGAGATCGTAGTCGAGGTGGGGCAGGTAGCAGAGGGTCAGATCGGGCCGGCGGGTGCGCATGACGTGGCGGGTGGCGTCCGCGATCCAGCGGCTGGAGACGATGCCGGCGCCCGGTCCCCAGAACTGGAACAGGGGGAACGTGCCGAATTCCGCGGTGAGTTCGTCGTGGAGCTCGGGCGGGCGGGTGTAGCAGTCGGGTTCCTTGCGGCCGTCGGCGTAGTACACGGGGCGGGGAGTGACGGTGACGTCGGTGTCGGCGCCCATCGCGTACCACCAGCAGATGTTGGCGACGGTGTAGCCGGGGTGGGCGCGGCGTGCCGCGTCCCAGATCCTGTCGCCGGAGACGAGTCCGTTGTGCTGCCGCCACAGCAGCACGTCGCCGAGTTCGCGGAAGTACCAGCCGTTGGCGACGATGCCGTGCTCGGCGGGGAGTGTGCCGGTGAGGAAGGTCGACTGGGCGGCGCAGGTGACGGCGGGCAGGACGGTCGACAGCGGCGCCTGCGAGCCGGACTCCGCGAGGGCCTTCAGGTGCGGCATGTGGTCGAGGAGGCGGGGGGTGAGGCCGACGACGTCCAGGACGAGCAGCGGGGTGGGGCGCCGGGTGCCGTCGGCGGGGGTGCCGTCCGTGCCGCCGGTGCCGTCGGTTGGGTGGCTCATGGCAGCTCCTTGAGTCCGAGGTCGGTCAGGAGGTCGCGGGCGAGGGTGAGTTCGGCGGCGATGCCGTCGGCGAGCTGGGTGCGGTTGCGGGGCCGCAGCTCGGGCGGGAGGGCCTGCCAGGTGTAGGTCTCGACCTCCAGATGCCGGGTGCGGGGAGCCGCCTCGCCGACGAGCAGCGCCAGGGTCTCCGTGAGGACCGGCAGCGTGGACGTCAGCGGCGGGGCGGGCGGGGCGTGCAGGGGGACGTGGAAGTGGGAGCGCCAAGGGCTCCCGTCGGGCAGGGCCGCGCCGCCGACCGCCTCGGCCAGGTCGTCGGTGCCGCGCAGTCCGGCGGCCGTGCTGGTCCGGGTCTGGTGGAGGAAGCGGGGTTCGGCGAACGCGGCGAGGGCCTCGCGGACCTCGGGCAGGTGCGGGTGCTCGGCGTGCAGCGCCGCGGAGAGCTGCGCCTTGGGGACGGACACGCCCGCGGCGGCGAGGGCGGTCAGCGCCGTGCGCGGGTCCTCGAAGGAGGTCGCCAGATGGCAGGTGTCGACGCAGACGCCGATGCGGTGCGGGGCGCCGACGGCGGTCAGCGGCGCGATGGCGTCGGCCGTGGTCTCCACCGTGCAGCCGGGCTCGGGCTCCAGGGCGATCCGGATGGATCTGCCGGTGAGGTCCTGGAGGGCGTCGAGCCGTTCGGCGAGGGTGGCGAGCGCGGCGCGGGCGGTCTCGGCCCCGGCGGCGCCGAAGCCGGTGCGCCAGGCGATCGGGAGGGTGGAGACGCTGCCCTCGGTGACGTCGTCGGGGAGCAGGGCGGCGAGCAGCCGGGCGAGGTCGGTGGTGTGGGCGAGGCGTTCGGGGTCCGTCCAGTCGGGCCGGTAGACGCGGTACTTGACCTCCTCGGCGCCGAAGCCCTGGTAGGGGAAGCCGTTGAGGGTGACGACCTCCAGCCCCCTGCGCTCCAGCTCCGCGCGCAGTCCGCGCAGCGCGGCGGGGTCGTCGGTCAGGGTCCGGGCGGCGTCCCGGGCGAGCCACAGCCCGATGCCGAGGCGGTCGCGGCCGAGACGCCGGCGGACGGGTTCGCAGTGGTCGCGGAGCTGGGCGAGGACGCCGTCGAGGGTCTCCGCGGGGTGGACGTTGGTGCAGTAGGAGAGGTGGACGACGGACCCGTCGGGGTGGCGGAAGCGCATCCGTGGGCCCTCATTCCCCGCCGCGGAGGATGGAGTTGCCCTCGTGCTGAGGGTCCTGCGGCGGCGGTGCGTCGAGCCAGAGGCGGCCGCTGAGGCCGTAGAAGGCGACGGGATTGCGCCACAGGACCGTGTCGACGTCGTCCTCGCCGAAGCCGGCGGCGAGCATGGCGTCGGCCACCTTGCGGGTCTTCAGCGGGTCGCTTCTGCCCCAGTCCGCGGCGGAGTTGACCAGGATCCGGTCGGTTCCGTACGTCCTGAGCACGGCGACCATCCGCTCCTCGTCCATCTTGGTGTCGGGGTAGATGGAGAAGCCGAGCCAGCAGCCGCTGTCGACGGCGTGCTTCACCGTGGTCTCGTTGAGGTGGTCGACGAGGACGCGGTCGGCGGGGAGGTCCGACTCGCGCACCACGTCGAGCGTGCGGTGCAGGCCGGTGAGCTTGTCCCGGTGCGGGGTGTGCACGAGGGCGGGGAGACCGTGGTCGGCGGCGAGCTGGAGCTGCGCGGCGAACGCGGCGTCCTCGGCCGGGGTCATGGAGTCGTAGCCGATCTCGCCGACCGCGACCACGGAGTCCTTGACCAGGTAGCGGGGCAGCGCGTCGAGCACCGGGGTGCAGCGCGGGTCGTTCGCCTCCTTCGGGTTCAGGGCGATCGTGCAGTGGTGGGCGATGCCGTACTGCGCCGCGCGGAACGGCTCCCAGCCCAGGAGGGCGTCGAAGTAGTCGAAGAAGCTGGCCGGGGAGGTGCGCGGCTGCCCGAGCCAGAAGGCGGGCTCCACGAGCGCGCGGACGCCGGCCGCGTACATGGCCTGGTAGTCGTCGGTGGTGCGGGAGGTCATGTGGATGTGGGGGTCGAAGATGCGCATCAGGACTCCTCGGACCGCGGGGGCGTCGTGGCCAGGGCGAGCACCCGGTCCAGGTCGTGGGGGACGTGGCGGCCGGCGGCCGTGCGTTCGGCGGCGTAGTCGGTGAGCATGCGGGCCAGTTCGGCGTCGCCGGGGGCGCGCCGCTCCAGGGCGGCGACGGCGTCCACGGGGACCTCGGTGAACAGGCATTTGAGGACGGCGTGCCGCCAGGCGTGCCGGTCGAGGTGGAGGCCGGCGTAGGGTCCCACGGCCGCGGCGACGAGCCGGGTGTCGTTGGTGCGCAGCGCGTCGTCGACGAGGGGCAGCGCCTGGGGGCCGGGGACGAGGTGGGGCAGCGAGTGGAGCACCGCGAGGCGTTCGGCGGCGCTGCCGTGGCGGTAGAGGCGGGTGAGGGTGTCCAGGTCGGCCCGTGCCTCGGTGAGCAGCAGGACGCGGACGGGGCCGGCGTTGTCGTGGCCGCAGTGGCGCCCGGCGGCGGCGAACCGGAGCTCCCAGCCGTGGGCGGCGTACGGGGTGGGTTCCTCGGGCGGGGCGCCGGCGGCGTGCGCGGCTTCGGCGACGGCGTCGGCGAGCCAGGTCCGGGCGGCGGCGTCGAGCCGTGCCCCGATCGCATCGGGGACGGGGGGCGGTGCGCCGGCGGAGGGTGCGGGTGTGCCTGCCGGGGGTGTGCCGGTCATGCGTCCGGGTCTCCCTTCGGGTCCGATGCGCGCAGGAAGGCGAGCGAGGTGCGGGCGAGTTCGGGGCCCGCGTGGGAGTGCCGCGGGAGTTCCACGGTCGTCAGGCCCCGGTAGCCGGTCTCGGCGAGGGCGGCGAGCACGGGCGGGAAGTCGATCTCGCCGTCGCCGAACGGCAGGTGCTCGTGGACTCCGCGCCGCATGTCCTCGATCTGCACGTGCCGCAGCCAGGGCGCCGCGTCGCGCACGCAGTCGGCCGGGGACGCCTCCTCCAGGCACTGGCAGTGGCCGATGTCGAGGGTCAGGCCGAGGGGGCCGGGGTTGCCCATCACCGTGCGCAGATGGTGGAAGTCGGCGAGGGTGGCGAGGAGATGACCGGGCTCCGGTTCCACGGCCAGCGGCACGCCCGCGGCCGCCGCGGCGTCGACCACGGGCCACAGTGCCTCCTCCAGCCGCTTCCAGGCGGTGCCGGGGTCGGTGCCGGGCGGGGTGACGCCGCTGAAGCAGTGCACCGCGTGGGCGCCGAGGCCGGCCGCGGTCCGCACGGCCGTGACGAGCAGGGCGGTACGGGCGGCGCGGCCCGCGGGGTCGGGGTCGAGCAGCGAGGGGCCGTGCTTGCGGCGTGGGTCCAGCACGTAGCGTGCGCCGGTCTCGACGGTCGCGGTGAGGCCCAGCTGGTCCAGCCGCCGGGCCACCCGGGCGGTGCGGGCGGGCAGATCGGGTGCCAGGGGGTCGAGGTGCATGTGGTCGAGGGTGAGGCCGACGCCGTCGTAGCCGAGGTCGGCGAGGAGACCGAGGGCGTCGTCGAGCCGCAGGTCGGTGAGTCCGTTGGTGCCGTAGGCGAACCGGACCGGTGCGAAGGGCGCGGTGCTCATGTGGGACTCACCTTTCGGGCGAGGCGGCGGGCGAGCGGGACGAGGGCCATGACCGCCAGCCCGGTGCCGGTCGCCCCGGACCGGGCCGCGAGGGCGGCCTGGAGCGGGATCATGGCCCGGATGCCGCCGCCGACGGCCCGCTGGGTGAGCTGCGGGGACGGGTTCAGTGCGGCGTGGAGGAAGGGGCGGGCGGCGGTGCGGGCGTAGGCGGCCGCGAGCAGCACCCCGGCGGCCCGCCCGGCCTCCGGACCTGTGGGGCCGTCGCGGTGGCGGGCCGCGAACCCGGCGACCGCGGTCGCCGTCGCGAGCGCGGCGAGCGGCGCGCCGGTCGACCCGCCGTGCACCTCGTGCCGGGACACGGCGGTGACGGCGTACGTGTGCACCCCGAGCACCCCGGCGGCGGGCCCGGCACCGCGCAGCACGCGGAGCGGGCGGGGGGCGGGGGCCGTGGGGCCTGCCCCGGCGCGGACCGCGGCGGGGCGCCGGCGGGCGGAGGACGTGGCGGGGAGACCTCCGGCCCGCGCGGACGCCGGCGCGGCGGGCGCGAGCCCCTCCCTTCGGCCGGAGCGGTCGGCGCCGCCCTGGGCCGACAACGTTGCCGTGGCGCCGAGGAGGAGGTCGAGGGCGCGGGCGGCGGCCATGGCCGCGGGGCCCGCGGGGGTGTGTTTGAGGCGGAGGTCGTAGGCCCAGACCGTCGCGGAGAGTGCCGTGGCGACGGCCAGGGCGGGGCGGCCCGCGCGGGCGGCGAGGGTGAGACCGGCGGCGGTGAGCACCCCGGCGGCCGCGACGGCGTGCCGGGGTGCGATCCGGCCGGACGGGATGGGGCGGTGGGGGCGTTCGGCTGCGTCCTCCTCGCGGTCCGCCCAGTCGTTGAGGGCCATGCCGGCCTCGTAGAGGCACAGGGAGGCGCCGACGGCCAGGGCCGTGCCCCGGCAGGGGCGTGCCCCGACGGCTGCGGCACCGGCGAGGGCGTCGCCGGGGACGCTGAACAGGGCCGACACGCGCAGCAGTTCGGCCCAGGCGCGCAGGCTTCCGCGTATTCCGCGTGCTCCGCGTGCGGCGGGCGCGGGAGGCGCGGGAGGCGCGGCCGTTCCGGCGCTGTGGATCACCGGGTCTCCCGGAGGCGGTCGGCGAAGGCGAGGAGTGCGGTGAACTGCTCGGAGAGGCCGGCGGGTCCGCCGTCCGGGTCCTTGAAGTAGAAGCCGAGTGCGGGCAGGGGCCCGGTGACGCCGGCCTCGTGGGCGCGGGCGAGGAGCCGGGCGAGGTCGAGCACGAGCGGGGCGGCGAGGGCGGAGTCGCAGCCCTGCCAGATGGTCTGGAGGATCATGCGGGAGCCGAGGAAGCCGTCGAAGGCGATGTGGTCCCAGGCGGTCTTCCAGTCGCCGAGGGCGGGGACGTCGTCGATGTGGACCTCGCCCTCGGGGGTGTGCCCGAGGGTGTCGGCGAGGACGCGTTCCTTGCCCGCGTTCTTCGCGGCGGCGGCCGCCGGGTCGGCGAGCGCCGCGCCGTCGCCGCCGCCGAGCAGGTTGCTGCCGGACCAGGCCCGGACGTCGAGGGCGCGCTGGACGAACATCGGGGCGAGCACGGACCGCAGCAGGGTCTGGCCGGTCTTGCCGTCGCGGCCCGCGTGGGGAAGCCCGCTCGCCGCCGCGGCGGCCGCGAGGGCCGGGCTGTGGAGCCCCGTCGACGGGGTGAAGTTGACGTAGGGGCAGCCGGCTCGGAGGGCGGCGGCCGCGTAGAGGGAGCTGGCGGGCAGGCGGTCGGCGCCGGGCTCGGGGAGCGGCTCGGTGGAGGCGACGTTGACGACGACGACCCGGGCCAGCCGGTGGCGGGTGCGGAAGGAGGCGATGTCGTCGGCGAAGCACGCGGTGAGTTCCTCGTCGGTCCGTGTGTCGCCCGCCGCGGGACCGCCGCAGCGTATCTCCCGGTCGGCGGCGTCCAGGTCGGCCCGGACGGCGGAGGCCAGGCCCGCGGGCAGCACGCCCGCTCCGGTGAGGTGTTCGGCCCGCTTGGGCAGCGGGCAGGAGGCGGTGTCGTGTCCGCCGAAGACGAGGGAGGCCAGCGGTGGCAGTCCCGTGCCGCCGAAGGGCGGTGTCTCGGTGACCATTCCGGTGGGCGGGTGCAGTCCCGCGGTGACGGCCGCGCATCCGGCGACGGCCGTGGTGGCCACCGATCCGCGGGCTCCGACGAACCAGACTCCGGTGCGTTCCCGGTGGTCGTGGGTGACGGTGTCCCCGGTGGGCGTGTCCGTCGCGTTCCCGTCGTTCACGGGCTGCCTCCCTGCCATGTGGGTGTTCCGGTGGGGTGGAAGGACGGCGGGCGGGGGGTACGGCGCCTCCCCGCCCGCCGCCGGCTCGTGGGGCGGCCCCGGGGGCCTCGTCCGGACACCGGCGGCTCGCGCGGTGTCCGGACGGAGGTCCCGGCTCTTACGAGGGCAGCTCCTTCAACTGGATGTCCCGGAAGGACACCTGGTCCGCGGCGCCGTGGTTCTGGATGCCGATGTGGCCGTTCCGCAGGCTGCGGGCCGGGTCGGTGTTGGTGAAGTCGTTGATCTTCACGCCGTTCAGGAAGACCTGGAGCCGTTCGCCCTGGACCTTGATCTCGTAGCTGTTCCACTGTCCGGGCGGCCGCAGGACCTGGTCGCGGGCCTTGATGTTCGCCGACTTGAAGCCGTAGACGGCGCCGGTGGTGCGGTCGGCGGCGTCGGTGGCGTCGATCTGGATCTCGTAGCCGTTGTTCACGGCCGACCAGGGGTCGTCGGAGGCCGGGAAGCCGACGAAGATGCCGGAGTTGTCGTCGCCCTCCGCCTTCCAGTCGAGCTTCAGGGAGTAGGACCCGAGCTCCTTGGCCTGGTACCAGAGCATGCCCATGCCGCCCACGGAGCGCAGTTCGCCGTCCACGACGTCGAACGAACCGGGTCCGGCCTGCTTCCAGCCGTCCAGCGTCTCGCCGTTGAAGATGGGCCGGTGGCCGGTGCGCGGCTTGCAGTCGGCCTTGACCTGGCCGGTGGCGTAGCGCAGTCCGCCGAGGAGGTGCTGCCGGAACGCCGGCTCGGCGTAGGACTCCTTGGTGTGGCCGCCCCCGGTGTAGAAGGAGCGTCCGCCCTCGTACGTCTGGCACCAGGCGATCGGGTGGTCGCCCTTCATGGTGCCGCCCTCGTACGTGGTCTCGTCGAGGGTGGCGAGGACCCGGGCCTGCTCACGCGGGTTGGTGCGGTAGTTGTACCACTCGTCGGTGCGCTCCCAGGGGCCGTGCACATGGGCGGTCGCCGGGTGGTCGTGGTCCTCGACGCGGACGGTCGCGGACTGGATCTGCGGGTGGGAGTCGAAGTAGGCGCCGACGAGGCCGCCGTAGAACTCCCAGTCGTACTCGGTGTCCGCCGCCGCGTGGACGCCCATGTATCCGCCGCCGCCGGCCACGTAGTTCTCGAAGGCCTTCTGCTGTGCGGTGTCGAGGACGTCGCCGGTGGTGGAGAGGAAGACGACGGCGTCGTAGCGGGCGAGGTTGGCGGTGGTGAACTGCCCGGCGGCCTCGGTGGCGTCGACGGTGATGCCGCTCGACGCGCCGAGTTCCCTGAGGGCGGCGACTCCGGTGGCGATGGAGTCGTGGCGGAAGCCGGCCGTCTTCGAGAAGACGAGGACCCGCTTGGCCGCGCGGTCGACGGGCGTGTCCGACAGCTCGAAGTCGTCGATGTCGTACAGGGCTCCGGCTCCTCCCTTGAAGACGAGGAACAGTTCGGTGGTCTTCTTCGGCGCCGACCGCAGCGGCACCTCGATGTCCTGGAAGGTCTCCCAGCCGCCGGTCACGGGCACCGGCGCGGAGCCGAGGAGTGTGCCGTTCGCGGCTCCGGCGCGCACTTCGAGGAAGCCGCCCGCGCCGCCGGAGGAGATCCGGGCCGTGAGCTTCCTGCTGCCGCCCAGGTGGTAGGGCGTGAAGGAGATCCAGTCGCCGTTGTCGATGTCTCCGACGGTCCGGCCGCCGTTGGCCGGGGCCTTGTCGTGGACCTTGACGCCCGAGGCGTCGTCGAAGTGCTCGGCCTGGCGGTGGCGGGGCTGGAGCTTGGCCTGGTCGTGGGTGGTCAGCGCGGCCTGGCCGCCGCCTCCGCCGTCGGTGTACTCGGCGTCGAAGACACCGAAGATGTCGGCGTTGGGGTCGTGGCCGCCGTCGGAGGACGTCTTGATGGTGCCGGAGCAGCCGTTGGCGGAGGTGACGGGATGGCCGTGGCTGTCGTGCCCGAGGATGTACGTCACCTTGACCTTGGCGCAGTCGACGGTGCCGTCCTCCTTGTCGGTGACGGTCACCTTGAACGGGATCTCGTCGCCGAAGGAGAAGAGGGCGCCTTCCGCGGGCAGGTCGAGCGTCACCTTGGGCGCGGTGTTGCCGACCACGACCCGGACGCTGGCGGAGCCGGTGCGGCCGGTCGGGTCCTTCGCGGTGAGGGTGGCGGTGTAGGTGCCGTTCTTGCGGTAGGTGTGGACCGGGTTCGCCGCGGTGGAGGTGGAGCCGTCGCCGAAGTCCCATGCGTGGGTGAGTTCGTCGCCGTCCGCGTCCGTGGTGCCCGCGGAGGAGAAGGAGACCTTCAGGGGCGCGGTGCCCGAGGTCCTGTCCGCGGCGGCCTCGGCGACCGGGGAGCGTCCGCCGGTGGCGTTCTCGATCCGGTAGAGGCCGGCGTTCTCGTCGCCGCCGAACCAGGCGGTGCCGTAGTCGAGGACGTACAGCGCGCCGTCCGGTCCGAAGGCCATGTCCATGATCTGGGTGCCGGTCCAGGGGACCGGGTTGATGGACTGGACGGCCCCGTCCTCGCCCTGCTCGATGCGCTTGATCCAGCGGCGGCCGAACTCGCCGGCGAAGAAGTCGCCGTCGTACTCGGCGGGGAAGGCGACCGGGGAGTCGTTCGCCGGGTCGTGGCGGTAGACCGGTCCGCCCATCGGGGACTCGGAGCCGCTGCCGAACTCGGGCACCGATCCGCCGTCGTACGGGATCCAGGCGGCCTGCGCGGGCGGCAGGTCGGTCAGGCCGGTGTTGTACGGCGAGTCGTTCTTCAGGTTCGCGCAGTCGAAGGCGGCGCCGGAGACCTTCGTGGCGAAGTCGTAGTCCACGTAGGGGTCGTTGTCACCCGTGCAGAACGGCCAGCCGAAGTTGCCGGGGCCGGTGACCCGGGCGAACTCGACCTGTCCGGCGGGTCCGCGCTTCGGGTCGGCGGCGCCGGCGTCGGGGCCGTAGTCGCCCACGTAGAGGACGCCGGTCTTCTTGTCGACGCTGAAGCGGAACGGGTTGCGGAAGCCCATGGCGTAGATCTCGGGCCGGGTCTTCCCGGTGCCGGGGGCGAAGAGGTTGCCCTCGGGGACGGTGTAGGAGCCGTCCTCGGCCACCTTGATGCGCAGGATCTTGCCGCGCAGGTCGTTGGTGTTGCCGGAGGTGCGGCGGGCGTCGTAGGCGGGGTTGCGGCCCGGCCGGTCGTCGATCGGGGTGAAGCCGTCGGAGGCGAACGGGTTGGAGTCGTCACCGGTCGACAGGTAGAGGTTGCCGTCCGCGTCGAAGTCGATGTCACCGCCGACGTGGCAGCAGATGCCGCGGGTCGCCGGGATGTCGATGACCTTCTTCTCGCTGGCGTTGTCCAGGGTGCCGTCCTCGCGGAGCAGGAAGCGCGACAGCCGGTTGACGCCGTCGAACTTCGCGAACTCCTCCGCGGTGCCCTCGTTGGGGGCGTCGCCGGCGGGGGTGTCCATCGGGGGCGCGTAGTAGAGGTAGATCGCCCGGTTCTCGCTGAAGCCGGGGTCCAGGGCGATGCCCTGGAGACCTTCCTCGTCGTGCGAGTAGACGGGGACGGTGCCGACGACGCGGGTGTTGCCGGCCGCGTCCGTCATCCGCAGCTCGCCGCTGCGGGAGGTGTGCAGGACGCTGCGGTCCGGCAGCACGGCGAGCGACATCGGCTCGCCGGTCTCCTCACCGCCCTTGGCGAGGGTCACCTGCTGGAACTCGGCGGCGGCCGGGGCCGCTTCGGGGTCGGCGGCGGATGCCGCGGTCGGCGCGGTCAGGGCGAGCGATGTCGCCGCGAGGAGACTTCCGGTGAGGAGAGCGAGAGCCTTGCGGACTCCTGGCCTTGTACTGTGCACGAATGTCCTCCGGTTGGGCCGGTCGAACGGGCGGGTTGCCGTGGAGCGCCGGGGAGGAGCGGTGTCCCCCTGTGCCGCGCTCGCCGCGGGTTTCCGGTGCGGCTCGCGGGGTCCCTGTGCGCCCCGGGACGTCCCGTTCCGGGCTCGGTGCCGTGGAACCGGAGTGCGCCGTCACTCCTGGACCACCTGTTTCGTGTACGCGAGATGGGACGGTAGCCGGGTTCTTCCTGCCCGGAAAGGCCTTGTGCAGAGCGGAAGTCGAGCTTTTACCCGCAGCAGGACAAAGCCGTGTCCGGGCAGCCCGGACCGGCCCGGCGGCTTCGCGGCCGCCGGGCTCGGACCTGCGTTCTTCTACTGGTCGCCGCCCGAGAAGGCCGCGTCGAAGGAGGCGCTCGGCGGGTCGAAGTCGAACCGCTTGAGATGGGCAAGCGCTTGCGGGGCGCCCGCCAGCCGGTCCATTCCGGCGTCCTCCCACTCGACCGACACGGGCCCCTGGTAGCCGATGGAGTTCAGCATCCGGAACACGTCCTCCCAGGGCACGTCGCCGTGCCCGGCGGAGACGAAGTCCCAGCCGCGCCGCGGGTCGCCCCACGGCAGATGGGAGCCGAGCCGCCCGTTGCGCCCGTCCAGGCGCTTGCGGGCCTCCTTGCAGTCGACGTGGTAGATCCGGTCCCGGAAGTCGTAGAGGAATCCCACCGGGTCGAGGTCCTGCCAGACGAAGTGGCTGGGGTCGAAGTTGAGCCCGAAGGCCGGCCGGTTCCCGACGGCCTCCAGGGCGCGCTTCGTCGTCCAGTAGTCGTAGGCGATCTCACTGGGGTGCACCTCGTGGGCGAAGCGCACGCCCTCGGCGTCGAAGACGTCGAGGATCGGGTTCCACCGCTCCGCGAAGTCCTCGTAGCCGCGCTCGATCATCCGCTCGGGCACCGGCGGGAACATCGCCACCAGGTGCCAGATCGAGGAGCCGGTGAAGCCGATGACGGTGTCGACGCCGAAGGCCGCCGCCGCCCGCGCGGTGTCCTTCAGCTCGGCGGCCGCCCGCCGGCGCACCTCCTCCGGCTCCCCGTCGCCCCAGATCCGGGCGGGCAGGATGCCCTGGTGCCGCTCGTCGATCGGGTTGTCGCAGACCGCCTGGCCGACCAGGTGGTTGGAGACCGCCCAGCACTTGAGGCCGTACTTCTCCAGCAGCGCGTGCCTGCCGTCCAGGTAGGACGGGTCGGACAGCGCCTTGTCCACCTCGAAGTGGTCTCCCCAGCAGGCGAGTTCGAGACCGTCGTAGCCGAAGTCGCGGGCGCGGGCGCAGACCTCCTCCAGCGGCAGATCGGCCCACTGGCCGGTGAACAGTGTGAACGGGCGTGGCATCGGACCTCCTTCTCAGACCTGTGCGCGGGCCGGCACCGGTGCCGGCACCGGTACGGGCGTGTAGACGGCGTTCTTCCCGGCGCTCTCCTCCACGGCCGCCAGCACCCGCTGGACCTGGAGCCCGTCCGCGAACGACGGCTCGGGCTGGGTTCCGGAGGCGACGGCCACCACCAGGTCGCGCGCCTGGTGGGCGAAGGTGTGCTCGTAACCGAGCGCGTGGCCCGGGGGCCACCAGGCCTCCAGGTACGGGTGGTCGGCCTCGGTGACCAGGATGCGGCGGAAGCCGGCGGTGACGGCGGGCTCGGCGTGGTCGTGGAACATCAGCTCGTTCAGACGCTCCAGGTCGAACGCTATCGAACCGCGCTCGCCGTTGATCTCCAGCCGCAGCGCGTTCTTGCGGCCGGGCGCCATCCGGCTGGCCTCGAAGACGGCGAGCGCGCCGGAGGCGAGCCGGCCGGTGAAGACGGCTGCGTCGTCGACGGTGACCGGCCCGCGGTCGCTGCCGCCCGAGGCGCTCAGCCCCGCCGACGCGCCCGCGAGCAGCGGCCGTTCCCGGACGAACGTCTCCAGCTGCGCCGAGACCCCGACCAGCGGCTCCCCCGCCAGAAACTGCGCGAGGTCCACGATGTGCGCGCCGAGGTCGCCCAGAGCGCCGGAGCCCGCGTGCTCCCGCTCCAGCCGCCAGGTGAGCGGGAAGTCGGGGTCGACGAGCCAGTCCTGGAGGTAGGTCACCCGCACGTGGCGCACGGCGCCGAGGCGGCCCTCGGCGATCAGCCGGCGGGCGTACGCGACGGCGGGCACGCGGCGGTAGTTGAAGCCGACCATGGCCAGGAGCCCGTGCTCCCGGGCACGTTCGGCGGCGGCCGCCATGGCCTCCGCCTCGGCGACGGAGTTGGCGAGCGGCTTCTCGCACAGGACGTGTTTGCCCGCCTCCAGTGCCGCGATCGCGATCTCCGCATGGCTGTCGCCCGGCGTGCAGATGTCGACGAGCTGCACGTCGTCGCGGGCCACCAGGGCGCGCCAGTCGGTCTCCGCTGCCGCCCAGCCGTGCCGGTGGGCCGCCGCGCGCACGGCCGCCGCATCCCGGCCGGCCACGGCGGCGAGGACGGGCCGCAGCGGCAGGTCGAACACACGCGCCGCGGTGCGCCATCCCTGGGAGTGCGCGGCGCCCATGAACGCGTAGCCGATCATGCCCACGCCGAGCGCCGGGGGCGCTCCGTCGCTGTCCGTCCGTTCCATTCGCTTCCTCCTCGTCGGTGTGCACGGTGGGGGCGGGGCCGGGCCCGGGGCGGTGTCCCGGCGGCCGGTGCGGCCGCGGGTCCTGCCCCGGGCGGCGCCGGGGCCCGTCAGTTGAAGCCGGTGGGCAGGTACTCGTCGACGTTGTCCTTGGTGACGACGGCCGAGTACAGGGTCAGGGAGGCCGGGATCTCCAGCTCGGCCATCCCGCTGACGCCCTTGCCCTGACCGAGCGCGCGGGCCAGGTCGATGGCGGAGGCGGCCATGGTCGGCGGGTAGAGGACGGTGGCCTTGAGGACGCTGTTGCCGGCCTTGATCGCGTCCATGGCGGACTTGGCGCCCGCGCCGCCGACCATCAGGAAGTCGTCGCGCCCCGCCTGGGCGATGGCGCGCAGCGCGCCGACGCCCTGGTCGTCGTCGTGGTTCCACAGCGCGTCGAACCGGGACTGCGCCTGGAGGAGCTGGGCCATCTTGGCCTGGCCGGACTCGACGGTGAAGTCGGCGGCCTGGCGGGCGACCTTGCGGATGTTGGGGTAGTTCTTCAGCGCGTCGTCGAAGCCCTGGGTGCGCTGCTTGGTGAGCTCCAGGTTGTCCAGACCGGCGAGCTCGATCACCTTGGCGTCCGGCTTGTCCTTGAGCTGCTCGCCGATGAAGTTGCCGGCGTTGAGGCCCATGCCGTAGTTGTCGCCGCCGATCCAGCAGCGGTACGCCTGCGGGCTGGCGAAGATCCGGTCCAGGTTGACGACGGGGATGCCCGCCTTCATGGCCTGGAGTCCGACCTGGGTGAGCGCCTTGCCGTCGGCGGGCAGGATCACCAGGACGTCGACCTTCTTGTTGATGAGGGTCTGCACCTGGCCGATCTGGGCCGCCGTGTCGTTGGAGCCCTCGGTGATCTCCAGGGTGACGTCGGAGTACTTCTCGGCCCGGGACTTGGCGTTCTGGTTGATGGCGTTCAGCCAGCCGTGGTCGGCCTGGGGGCCGGCGAAGCCGATGGTGACGGCCTTGCCCGGCTTGTCGTCGGCGACGGGCGCCTTGTCGGCGGCCGCGTCGTCGCTCTTCTTCGGCTCGTTGCTGGTGCAGGCCGTGAGCAGGGCTCCGGCGGACACGGCCGCGGTTCCGAAGAGCAGTCCTCTGCGGCTGGGTACGGGCATCTGTGGCATGGCGTGATCAACCCCTGTCAGGAATGGGCGGAGTGGGGAACGGGCTCGGTGGGGGCCGGGGGGCGGCGCGGTCAGTCGGCGCCTCGCAGGGTGCGGTGCTGGACCAGGACGGCGGCGACGATGATCGCGCCCTTGGCGATCTGCTGGACGGCGCTCTCCAGGTTGTTCAGGGCGAAGATGTTGGTGATGGTCGTGAAGACCAGGACGCCCAGGACCGAGCCGACGATGGTGCCGCGTCCGCCGCTGAGCAGCGTCCCGCCGATGATGGCGGCGGCGATGGCGTCGAGTTCGTAGAGGTTGCCGTTGGTGTTCTGGCCGGAGCCGGCGAGCACGATCAGCATGAACGCGGCGATGCCGCAGCACAGTCCGGACAGCAGGTAGAGGTAGAGGCGCTGGCGCCGTACGTCGATGCCGGCGAGGCGGGCCGCCTCCGCGTTGCCGCCGACGGCCACCGTGCGGCGTCCGAAGGTGGTGCGGTTGAGGATCAGCCAGCCCACCAGGGTGACCGCCGCGAAGACCAGCACCAGCGGCGGGATGCCGAGGATGTACGCGTCCCGGACCCCGAGGTCGAGCACGGATTCGACGGTGACCATCTGGGTCCTGCCGTCGGTGATCTGGAGGGCCAGGCCGCGGGCGGAGGCCAGCATCGCGAGCGTGGCGATGAAGGGCACCATCCCGCCGTAGGCGATCAGCAGCCCGTTGACCAGGCCGCAGCCGAGGCCCACGACCACGGCGGTGAACAGGATTCCGGCGAAGCCGAACTCCTGCGTCGCCAGGGTGGTGGCCCAGACCGAGGCGAGGGCGACGATCGCGCCCACCGACAGGTCGATGCCGCCGCTCGTGATGACGAACGTCATGCCGACGGTCACCACGCCGATGACGGAGGCCTGGGTGAGGACCAGCTGGAGGTTGCTCGTCGCCAGGAACTCGTCGGGCTTGGTGAAGCCGCCGACGGCGATCAGCACGGCGAGCACGCCGAGCAGGGAGAGGTTGCGCACGTCCAGGCGGAAGCCCAGCGGCGGGCGGGCGCCGCTCCGGTCCGGTGCGGACGTGGCGGGTGCGGCCGGCGCGTCCTGCTGCGCCGGGGTGGCTGGCTGCGTCATGCCGTCGGGCTTCCTTCCATCACAAGGTCGAGTACGCGGTGTTCGTCGAGGTCGCGGGCGTCCGCGGTGTGCACGACGCTGCCCTCGCGCAGCACCAGCACGCGGTCGGCGAGACCCAGCACCTCGGGCACCTCGCTGGAGACGAGGAGGACCGCGAGGCCGTCGTCGGCCAGCCGGCGGATCACGGCGTACAGCTCGGCGCGGGCGCCGACGTCGACGCCGCGGGTCGGCTCGTCGAGGAGCAGCACCTTGCAGCCGCGCAGCAGCCAGCGGGCGAGCACCGCTTTCTGCTGGTTGCCGCCGGAGAGGGTGCGGATCCGCGCGTCGGGGTTGTCGGGCCGCAGGGACAGCTCCCGGGTCGCCTGCCGGGCGGCCTCGCGCTCCGCGCCGTGGTCGAGCCAGCCGCCGCGGGAGAAGCGGGACAGCGTGGAGACGGAGACGTTGCGGGTGACCGACTCCAGCATCAGCAGGCCCTGCGCCTTGCGTTCCTCGGGGGCCAGGCCGATGCCGGCGCGGACCGCGGCCCGCACGCTACCGGGCCGCAGCGGGACGCCGTCGACGAGCACGCGCCCCGCGGTGGCACGGCGGGCGCCGTAGACGGTCTCCAGGATCTCGCTGCGTCCGGAGCCGACCAGACCGGCGAGTCCGACGATCTCGCCGGGCCGCAGTTCGAGGTCCACGGGCGCGAACTCGCCCTGCCTGGCGAGCCCTTCGACCCGCAGCACCGGCTCGGCGGCGGCACGGGCCGCCGGGTCGGGGCGCTCGGGGAAGACGTACTCGACGTTGCGGCCGGTCATCAGGGCGACCACGTCGGAGGTGGGGGTGGACTTCGCGGGCAGGTTGCAGGCGACCGCCCGGCCGTCCTTGAGGACGGTGACCCGGTCGCCGATGCGGCGGATCTCCTCCAGGCGGTGGGAGATGTAGACGACGGCGACGCCGTCGGCCGTGAGGTCGCCGACGATCCGGAAGAGGTTGTCGACCTCGTCGGGGTCGAGCGCGGCGGAGGGCTCGTCCATGACGATCAGGCGCACCTCGTGGGAGAGGGCGCGGGCCATGGAGACGATCTGCTGCTGGGCCGCGGAGAGTTCGCCGACGTGGCGCGCGGGGTCGATCTCGGGGTGGCCGAGACGTTTCAGCAGCTGTGCCGCGGCGGTGCGGGCCGCCGACATGCGGACCACGAAGCCGGCGGCGACGGGTTCGTGGCCGAGGAAGACGTTCTCGGCGACGGACAGCCCTTCGACCAGGTCGAGTTCCTGGTAGATGGTGGCGATGCCCAGGCGCATGGCGGCGATCGGGGAGCCCAGGGACACGGGCTCGCCGCGCCAGGTGATCTCCCCGCCGTCCGGCTGGTGGGCACCGGCCAGGACCTTGATCAGGGTGGACTTGCCGGCGCCGTTCTGGCCGAGGAGGCAGTGGACTTCGCCGGCCTGGACCTCCAGGTCCACGCCGTCGAGGGCGCGGACGCCCGGGAACGAC
Organism: Streptomyces genisteinicus; assembly: GCF_014489615.1. Lineage (GTDB taxonomy): Bacteria > Actinomycetota > Actinomycetes > Streptomycetales > Streptomycetaceae > Streptomyces > Streptomyces genisteinicus. Next base: position 6,390,203 of record NZ_CP060825.1, on the reverse strand, counting down.
TTGGTGATGCCGGACATGGTGAGCAGGGGTGGTTCTGGTGCCATGGCGAATCCCCTCGGCGGGTGCGGCCGGTGAGCGGGCAGGGCGGACGGTCCACGTGGGCCGGACCGGGTGCGGGCGGGTGCGGGCGAGTGCGGGACGGGTGGGCGGGCGGCGTGGCCGGGCAGGCGGAAGCGACACGGGGCGAAGCGGAACGGGAAACGGAAGCGGAAGCGGAAGCGGAAGCCACGGGTACGGGGGTGTGCCGGGGAACGCTCACCGCGGGCGGGGGCGGGAGCGTCGCGGGACGGCGCGTCGAGCGGGGGCTCGCCGTGCGTCGACCAGTGCGGTGGTGCCGGGTCGTTCGCGTACGGGCGGACGTGGCGTACGGGTGGTGCGGGTGCGGCGGGTGGCGCTCGGGGGGCGGTGCGGCTCGGTGGCGGTGCGGCTCGGGCGGGCGGTGCTCGGGGCGGTGCTGTGGCGCGTCTCCCGCGCGTGCACGCGGGAGGGCGGTGCGGGCGGTACGGGTGGTGCGGGTGGTGCGCGGCGCCCGGTTCCGGGCGCCGGCCGGCCCGGGATCAGGCCGGCGAGAACAGGTGGTCGCTGATGAGCCGGGCCGCGCCGATCACTCCGGCGGCGGGGCCGAGCTCGCCCAGGACGATGGGCAGGTTGCCGGTCGCCAGCGGCAGCGAGCGCCGGTAGACCTGGGTGCGCACGCTGGCGAGCAGCGTGTGGCCGAGGCCGGTCACCCCGCCTCCGATGACGACCAGGCCGGGGTTGAAGAAGCTCACCAGTCCGGCGATGACCTGGCCGACCCGGTCACCGCCCTCCCGGATCAGGTCGAGCGCGGCGGCGTCGCCCGCGGCGGCCGCCGCGGAGACGTCGGCCGCCGTGAGGGCACCGGCCGCCTCCAGCCGCGCGGCCAGTTCGGGCGAGCGTCCGCTGCGGGCGGCGTCCTCGGCGTCGCGCGCGAGCGCGGCGCCGCTGAAGTGCGCCTCCAGGCAGCCCCGGTTGCCGCAGGCGCACGCCCGGCCGTCCGGGTCGACCTGGATGTGCCCGATGTCTCCGGCGCTGCCCGTCGTACCGCGGTGGACCTCCCCGCCGACGACGATGCCGCAGCCGATGCCGGTGCCGATCTTGACGCAGAGGAAGTCGCCCACGGAGCGTGCGACACCCGCGTGCTGCTCCCCCATGGCCATCAGGTTCACGTCGTTGTCGACCATCACCGGGCAGCCGAGGTCCTGGCTGAGCGCCTCACGGACCGGGAAGCCGTCCCAGCCGGGCATGATCGGCGGTGCCACCGGGACGCCCTCGGGGAAGCGCACGGGCCCCGGCACACCGATGCCGGCGCCGTCGAACCCCTCCGCGAGGCCGGAGGCCTTGAGCTTGTCCGCCATCGACAGGACCTGCTCGAAGACCGCGACCGGGCCCTCCCGGACGTCCATCGGGTGGTTGAGATGCCCCAGCACCTCCAGTTCGGCGTTGGTCACCGCCACGTCGACGGAGGTGGCGCCGATGTCGACGCCGAGGAAGCGCAGGGCGGGAGCGAGCCGGATGTTGTGCGAGCGGCGCCCGCCGCGCGAGGCGGCGAGACCGTCGGCGACCACCAGGCCCGTGTCCAGGAGCCGGTCGACCTCGACCGCCAGCTTGGAGCGCGAGAGGTCGACCTGGTCGCCCAGCTGGGCACGCGAGTTGGGTCCGCCGTCGCGCAGCAGCCTGAGCAGCCGCGCCTGATGCGCGTTCGCGGGTCGAGCCGTCATGCGTCTCACGTACCCCTCCCCTCCCCTGGGGCCGGTCCGCCGGACCGCTCGCGGCTCCCACCGCGTCCCGGCCCGGACGGACGGCCGCTCACCTCAGCCCTCGGCACGGGGAACCTCGGCCTTGTCCGTCTGCTTTCGAGGGGGAACGTAGCAGCGCTTTGCCCAACGGGGAAGAACTTGCGCACAGTTCCGGCTCAACTTTCTCCACACTCGGGACAAAGAAGGGCCGGTGCGCGGCGGGCCCTGCCCCGGCGCGGGTCACAGCAGCGCCGCGAGCCGTTCCAGGAAGACCCGCTGCCCCGTGACGAGGAGCGGCCGGGCCGCGTCGAGGGTGAACCAGCCGGCCCGGTCGATCTCCGGGAACTCGCACTGCACCCCGGACCCCCGCGGCCACTCCATGGTGAAGGTGCCGGGTACCACCAGCGCGGTGTCGAGGTCGCCCTCCACCGCCCAGACGACGACCACCTTCCCGTTCGTCTGCCGCGCTTCGCCGAGTGGCAGCCACTGTCCGGTCGGCGGCTGGAGCCCCAGTTCCTCCTCGAACTCACGCCGTGCGGCGGCCATCGGCTCCTCGTCGGGCCCGTACTCGCCCTTCGGGATCGACCAGGCGGCCTCGTCCCGCCTCTCCCAGAAGGGCCCGCCCATGTGCCCGATCAGCACCTCGGCGCCGGTGCCGCGCCGCCGGAAGAGCAGCAGTCCCGCGCTTCGCTTCGTCGTCATGCCGCCCAGTGTGCGCCGCGCGCCGGCGCCCGGGGACGCCGCGGGAACGGGCCGCGCCGGCGCCGGAAGCCGCCTCAGGGGCAGCGGACGACCTGGCCCGCGTAGCTGAGGTTGCCGCCGAAGCCGAAGAGCAGGACCGGGTCGCCCGAGGAGATCTCGCCGCGCTCCACCAGCTTCGACAGGGCCATCGGGATGGACGCCGCCGAGGTGTTGCCCGATTCGACGACATCGCGGGCGACGATCGCGTTGACGGCGCCGATCTTCTGGGCGACGGGCTCGATGATCCGCAGATTGGCCTGGTGCAGCACGACGGCGGCCAGGTCCTCGGGCCCGAGGCCGGCGCGCTCGCAGACGCTGCGGGCGATGGGCGGCAGCTGGGTGGTCGCCCATCGGTAGACGGACTGCCCCTCCTGGGCGAAACGCGCCGGGGTGCCCTCGATCCGCACGGCGTGGCCCATCTCCGGCACCGAACCCCATACGACGGGGCCGACGCCGGGCTCCTCCCCGGGCGCCACGGGCTCCAGCACGACCGCGCCCGCGCCGTCGCCGACCAGCACGCAGGTGCTGCGGTCGGTCCAGTCCGCGATGTCGCCCATCTTGTCGGCCCCGATGACCAGGGCCCTGGTCGCGGCCCCCGCGCGCAGCGTGTGGTCCGCGGTCGCCAGGGCGTGGGTGAAGCCGGCACAGACGACGTTCAGGTCCATCACCGCGGGCGAGCCCATGCCGAGCCGGGCGGCCACCCGGGCGGCCATGTTCGGGGAACGGTTCTCGGCCGTGGAGGTGGCCACCAGCACCAGGTCGACGTCGGCCGGGGAGACGCCGGCGGACGCCAGGGCCTTCGCCCCGGCGTGGGCGGCGAGCTCGTCGACGGACTCCGCGGGCCCGGCGATGTGGCGCTTCACGATGCCGACCCGGCTGCGGATCCACTCGTCGCTCGTGTCGACCATGGCCGCGAGGTCGTCGTTGGTGACCACGTTGCCGGGCTGGTAGTGGCCGACGGCGACGACGCGTGAGCCGGTCATGCTGGGTTCCCCCTCGGTGACGATGCCAGGAACCAACCAGTCAAGGCTGCTACCAACCGGTACGGGGGCAGGTGATCCCACAGCTTCGCGGCCCGGTCTTTGGAGCCTTCCCAACGGACCCCCGTGAACACGGCCTCCGCGGCGGCCCGCGGGACCCCGTGCGCCCGTCCGGAGGGCCGCCGCCGTCCGCCGGACGTGCAGGACAATGAGACCGCCGGGGCCGCGCCCCGGTGGCGGACGCCGCCGCGGCCGCCGTCACGCACAGAGCCGGGCCGGCCCGCAAGGAACCGGGCCGGCACGGACAGAACCGGGACGAGAACGCATGGGACGGGTCACCGAACGCCGCCGCACCCTCCGCATCAGGGACGGGGCGGTCTCCACCCGTCCCGACACCCTGGTGGCCGAGGAGCCGCTGGAGATCCGCCTGAACGGCAGACCGCTCGCGATCACGATGCGCACCCCGGGGGACGACTTCGCGCTGGCCGCGGGGTTCCTGGTGAGCGAGGGCGTCCTCGGGTCGGCGGACGACGTGCGGTCGATCGTGTACTGCGCGGGCGCGCGGGCCGACGGCTCGAACACGTACAACGTCGTCGACGTGCAGCTGGCCCCCGGCGTCCCCGTCCCGGACATCACGCTGGAGCGCAACGTCTACACGACCTCCTCGTGCGGCCTGTGCGGCAAGGCGAGCCTGGACGCGGTGCGCACGACGGCCCGCTTCCCGATCGCCGACACTCCCCCGGTCCGCGTCACCCCCGGGCTGCTCTCCGCCCTCCCGGACCGGCTGCGCGCCGCGCAGCGGGTCTTCGACCGGACGGGGGGCCTGCACGCCGCCGCGCTCTTCTCGCCCGAGGGAGAGCTGGTGGACGTCCGGGAGGACGTCGGCCGCCACAACGCGGTCGACAAGCTGGTCGGCCGGGCACTCCGGGAGGGCCGGCTGCCACTGTCCCGGTCGGTGCTGCTGGTCTCCGGGCGGGCGTCGTTCGAGCTTGCGCAGAAGGCGGTGATGGCGGGCATACCCGTCCTCGCGGCCGTCTCCGCCCCCTCCTCGCTGGCGGTGGACCTCGCCGCGGAGACCGGTCTGACCCTGATCGGCTTCCTGCGCGGCGGCAGCATGAACGTCTACGCGGGCGAGGAGCGCGTCGACCTCGGGGAGCGGCCCTGACGGGCCGACCCGGCGCGGCGCGGCGGGACGCTCCTGCCCGGCGCGGACGACGCGCCTGCCCGCGGGACGCCCCTGCCGGGCGCGGACGACGCGCCCGCCTGAGCTCCGCCGCTCAGTGACCGCCGCGGTTCTCGACGCACGGGCCGGCGCCGGGCTGCGGCTCGGCGTAGGCGCCGTGCACGGAGACGGTCAGCTCGTCCTTCGTCACCCGCCCCGTCACGCAGCCGGTACCGGTGTGGACCGCGTACCACCCCTGGCCGACGTGGACGCCGTGCTCCTCGCCGCAGCCGAGACGCCCGAGCGCCGCGGCCACCCGCGCGTCGGGAAAGACGCCGTACGCGCCCGAGCCGCCCTCCCCGCGGACTCTCTCCAGCTCCCGCCGGACGAGCACGGCGGACGCCTCCGTCCTGGCCCGGTTCCCCGGGCTCATCTGCCCCCGCAGCCGGTAGGCGTGGTTCTCCGCGTAGTGGGGCGCCCCGTCCCCGGCCGCACCGGCCGCGTCGCCCCGTGCGGACGGGGACGGGGCGGTCGGGGACGGGGGCACGTCGTCCGGCACGGTGACGGGCCCGTCCGGCACGGCACAGGCCGGCCACGTCCCGGCCCGCGAGGGCGGGGCCGAGGGAGGCGGTGAGGCCGCGGCCGTCGCCTGGGGCCGCTGAGTGCCGCACGCGGTGACGACGACCACGAGGAGGGCGGCCAGGGCCGTCGTGCGTCCGGGGATCACGGGGGTCATGGGGGCAGTCTGGTGCGGCACCCGGGGCGGGTCATGAGCATCCGTACTCAGGCACGGCGCGGGCGCCGCCGCCCGGTGCCGATCGGGGACGCGGGCGTTCAGCGGGCCGGCCTGGAGGGGGCCGGGGCGGGGACGGGGTCCGGGGCCGCCTCCGGGGCGGGGCCGGCGGGCTCGGCGTCGCGGGCCCGGCGTCCCGCGATCACCGCGCAGACCATGAGCTGCATCTGGTGGAAGAGCATCAGCGGCAGCACCGCGAGGCTCGCCTGTGCGCCGAAGAGCACGGTGGCCATGGGGAGTCCGGCCGCGAGGCTCTTCTTCGAGCCGGCGAACTGGATCGCGATCCGGTCGGCCCGGCCGAAGCCGAGACGCTTCGCGCCGTACCAGGTGATCGCCAGCATGGCCGCGAGCAGGACCGCCTCGACGGCGAGCAGCGCGGCGAGGCGGGCGGGCGTGACCCGCTGCCAGACGCCGGAGACCATGCCCTCGCTGAAGGCGGTGTACACGACGAGCAGGATCGACCCCCGGTCGACGTACCCGAGCGCCTTGCGGTGGCGTGCCAGGAAGCCGGCGACCCAGCGGCGCAGCAGTTGTCCGGCGAGGAACGGGACGAGCAGCTGGAGCACGATCCCCAGCAGCGACCCGGCCCGGAAGCCGCCCGCCCCGCCGAGCAGCAGGGCCGCGAGCAGCGGGGTGAGGAGGACACCGGCGAGGCTGGAGAACGACCCGGCGCAGACGGCGGCCGGCACGTTGCCGCGGGCGACGGCGGTGAAGGCGATCGAGGACTGGACGGTCGACGGCACCAGGCACAGGAAGAGCAGGCCGCTCGCGAGCTCGGGGGTCAGCACCGAGGGTTCGAGGAGGCGGCCGGCGAGGCCGAGCAGCGGGAAGACCACGAAGGTGGCGGCGAGCACGGTCAGGTGGAGCCGCCAGTGGCGCACTCCGTCGAGCGCCTCGCGGGTGGAGAGCCTGGCGCCGTAGAGGAAGAACAGCAGCGCCACCGCGCCCGTCGACGCACCGCCCACCGCCCGGGCCGCCGCGCCCGAGGCGGGCAGCAGGGCGGCGAGGCCGACGGTGGCGAGCAGGGCGAGGACGTAGGGGTCGGCCGGCAGCCAGGACGGCAGGCGCGGGGTGCGGCGGCTCATGGGCTCCACTCGTCTCGGTGCGCGGCCCGGTGCCTCCCGGAGTCGCGTTCGCTTGCCCCGCCATGCTCCTCGCCGCACCGCCGATCGGGAATCCCGTATTCCGCACTCACTGTCATCACGTTCCGCGATGACGGCGCAGAATGGGGGGCGTGTACGACCCGACGCAGCTGCGGACCTTCCTCGCCGTGGCGCAGACCCTGAGCTTCACCCAGGCGGCCCGGCGGCTCGGCCTGCGGCAGTCGACGGTGAGCCAGCACGTGCGGCGGCTGGAGGACGCCACGGGGCGGCCGCTGTTCACCCGGGACACCCACAGCGTGGAGCTGACGGAGGACGGCGAGGCCATGCTCGGCTTCGCGCGGACGATCCTGCAGGCGCACGAGCGGGCGGCGGCGTACTTCGGCGGGACCCGGATCCGGGGGCGGCTGCGGTTCGGCGTGTCCGAGGACTTCGTGCTGACGCGCCTGCCGGAGATCCTGGAGTCCTTCCGCCGTGAGCACCCCGAGGTCGACCTGGAGCTGTCGGTCGAGCTCTCCGGGACGCTGCACCGGAGGCTGGAGGCGGGCCGGCTGGACCTGGTGCTCGCCAAGCGCGGCCCCGGTTCCGCGGCCGGCCCCGGCGCGGGTGCCGGCTCCGGCTCCGGCACGCGCGCCGGCCAGGGGGACGTGGTGTGGCAGGACCGGATGGTCTGGATCGCGGCCGAGGGGGTGCGGATCGACCCCGAGCGGCCCGTCCCGCTGATCCTCTTCCCGCGCCCGGCGGTCACCCGGGCCAGGGCGCTGGAGGTGCTGGAGCGCGAAGGGCGCGCGTGGCGGATGGCGTGCACCAGCGGCAGCCTCAGCGGTCTGGTCGCCGCGGCACGGGCCGGACTCGGGGTGATGGCGCACACCAGGGGCCTCATCCCGCCGGGCCTGGTGCCGGTTCCCGAGCGGGCCGGCCTGCCCGACCTGGGGACCGTGGACTTCGTCCTGCTCCGCGGCCGCGGCCGCCCGGCGGCCCAGGAGGCGGCGTCGGCACTCGCCCGCGCGCTCCTCGCGGCGGGCGACCGCCTCCACGGGCCGGGGCCGGCCCGCCCGCACGGGGCCTGACCTCGGAGGCCGGCCCCACGAGGCGCGGGCCTCCCCCGGTTCCGGGCCTGCCCGGCTTCCGGCCGGAAAGCGCCTCGACACCCACCTGACCAGCGGGGGAAGCTCGTGGGCCCGGTGGCGTGGCGGTGATCGGCGCGTACAGATTCGGTGGAGATCCGGGAGGACAGTCCTTACCCGCCGGTCAGAATTGCGCCCAACTCGCGCGCGGCGACTCCCGGTTCCCCCTGCTGACCTGTGCGGATACCGGTGAGCGGGGGCGGACGCGGCCCCTCCCGCGGGCCGCCGTCGTGGGGTACGGTCACGGCGCTGTGCGGAGCGCCACAAGGAGCAGGCCATTGCGCGAGTTCACTGTCCCACCCCTGGCCACGGCGCCTCAGGTCGGCGGTCTGGCCGATTCCGTCTTCGACCACGCCCTGGACGACCCCGACCGGGTCGCGCTCGCCCGCAAGGACGCCGCCGGCGACTGGCAGGACGTGACCTCCGGCCGGTTCCGCGACGAGGTCCTGGCTCTCGCCAAGGGGCTGCTCGCGCAGGGCGTGCGGTTCGGCGACCGGGTCGCGCTGATGTGCCGCACCCGCTACGAGTGGACCCTGTTCGACTTCGCGCTGTGGACCGTGGGCGCCCAGTCCGTCCCGGTGTACCCGACCTCGTCCGCCGAGCAGGTGTACTGGATGCTCCACGACGCCGAGGTGTCGGCGTGCATGGTGGAGCACGAGGACCATGCCATGACGATCGGCTCGGTGATCGACCGGCTGCCCCAGCTCAAGCGGTTGTGGCAGCTCGACGCCGGCGCGCTGGAGGAGCTGTACGCGGCGGGTGCGCACATCGAGGAGGAGACCGTCCACCGGCACCGGCGGGCCGTGACCCCGGACTCGGTGGCCACCGTCATCTACACCTCGGGCACCACGGGCCGCCCCAAGGGCTGCGTGATCACCCACTCCCACTTCATGTTCGAGGCCGACACGATGATCGGGCGCTGGGAGCCGGTGTTCCACTCGCGCCCCGGCGACGAGGCCGCCACCCTCCTCTTCCTGCCCCTGTCGCACGTCTTCGGCAGGATGGTGGGGGTCGCCGCGATCCGCGGCCGCGTCAAGCTCGGTCACCAGCCGGTGCTCCAGGCCGCCGCGCTCTTGCCGGACCTGGTCAGCTTCCGCCCCACGTTCGTCCTCGCGGTGCCGTACATCTTCGAGAAGATCTTCCACGCGGCCCGCCGCAGGGCGGAGCGCGAGGGCCGGGTCGGCCCCTTCGACAAGGCCGTCGAGGTGGCGGTGAAGTACGCGGAGGCCATGGAGCACCGGGCGTTCGGCCTGGGGCCCGGCCCCTCGGCGGGTCTGCGGATGCAGCACCAGTTCTTCGAGAAGCTGGTGTACTCCAAGGTCCGCGAGGCGATGGGCGGCCGGGTGCGGCACGCCATGTCGGGGGGCTCGGGCATGGACCGCAGGCTCGGCCTCTTCTTCGAGGGCGCGGGGGTCACCGTCTACGAGGGGTACGGGCTGACCGAGTCGACCGCGGCCGCCACCGCGAACCCGCCGGAGCGGGTCCGCTACGGCACGGTCGGCCAGCCCATCCCCGGGACCACGGTGCACATCGCGGAGGACGGCGAGGTCTGGCTGCACGGCGGCAACGTGTTCTCCGGCTACCTCAACAACCCGAAGGCCACGCAGGCGGTGCTGCACGACGACTGGCTGGCCACCGGGGACCTCGGCTCCCTCGACGAGGACGGCTATCTGACGATCACCGGCCGCAAGAAGGAGATCCTGGTGACGTCGGGGGGCAAGAGCGTGTCCCCGGCCGGTCTGGAGGAGCGGGTGCGCTCCCATCCGCTGGTGGCGCAGTGCATCGTGGTCGGCAACGACCGCCCGTACATCGCCGCGCTGGTCACCATCGACCAGGAGGCCGTGGACCACTGGCTGGCGATCCAGGGCAAGGCGCCGCTCGCCGCCGCCGACCTGGTGCGCGATCCGGACCTGGAGATGGAGATCCGGCGTGCGGTGGTCGCCGCCAACACCCTCGTGTCGAAGGCGGAGTCGATCCGCACGTTCCGCATCCTCGCCCACCCCTTCAGCGAGGAGCACGGGCTGCTGACTCCCTCGCTGAAGCTGAAGCGCCGGGCCATCGAGAAGGCGTACGCGGTCGAGGTGGACGCCCTGTACACGTGAGGGCACGACCGTGTGCGAGCCTGCGGGAATGTGTGCGGGTATGTGATCGTTGACCTGCCGTACCCATCGACGACGTTAGGATCGACCGCTCGTGAGCCAGGTCCCCTCCATCACCCTCAACAACGGTGTCGCCATGCCGCAGCTCGGTTTCGGAGTCTGGCAGGTGCCGGACGACGAGGCGGAGCAGGTGGTGACCACGGCCCTGGAGGCCGGTTACCGCAGCATCGACACGGCCGCGGTCTACAAGAACGAGACGGGCACGGGCCGGGCGATCACCGGGTCCGCCGTCGCCCGTGAGGACCTCTTCGTCACCACCAAGGTGTGGAACAGCGACCAGGGCCACGACGCCACGCTGCGCGCCTTCGACGCCTCGCTGGAGCGGCTCGGCCTCGACTACGTGGACCTCTACCTGATCCACTGGCCGCTGCCCGCCCGCGACACCTACGTCGACACCTACCGGGCGCTGGAGAAGATCCTCGCCGACGGCCGTGCCCGGGCCATCGGCGTCTCGAACTTCCTGCCGGAGCACCTGGAGCGGCTGGTCGCCGAGACCTCCGTCGTCCCGGCGGTGAACCAGATCGAGCTCCACCCGCGCCTCCAGCAGCAGGCCTCCCGCGCCGCGCACGCCGCGCACGGCATCGCGACGGAGGCGTGGTCCCCGCTCGGCCAGGGCAAGGGGCTGCTGGAGGTGCCCACGGTCCTGGCCGTGGCCCGCAAGCACGGCCGCACCCCGGCCCAGGTGGTGCTGCGCTGGCACCTCCAGCTGGGCAACGTGGTGATCCCGAAGTCCTCGACCCCGTCGCGGATCGCGGAGAACTTCGACGTGTTCGGCTTCGAGCTGGACGCGGACGACCTGGCGGCGTTCGCCGCCCTCGACGAGGGCAAGCGGCTCGGCCCCGACCCGGCGGAGTTCGACGTCGCCTGACGTGTCCGGACCGCCGACGCGCCCGCCGGATGCCGGCGGGCGCGTCGGCGTCCGGCGGCATCCGGCGTCCCGCACCCGGTGTTCCGGCGCCTTGTCGGTGCCCGGTGCGACGATGGTCGCCGTCGTGGCGCGCCGGGCGCCGCGGGCGCCCCGTCACGCCGTGACGTGCGGCGCGGGGTGGTGGCACGGGAGGCGATGAGGGTGAGCGGCCCACTGGAGCCGGGGCTCTATCTGGTGCGCAACGCGGGCAGCGGGCTGGTGCTGGAGGTCGCGGGCGGGGCGCGCGGCGGCGGGGCCAGGGTGCAGCAGGCCGGGGAGACCGGTGCGCCGCACCAGCACTGGCACATCACGCCCGTGCCGAACGGCGGCGGACTCCATCATCTGGTGAACGAGGCCAGCGGCAAGCGTCTCGACGTCGCGGGGGCGTCCACGGAGAACGGCGCCCGCGTCCAGCAGTGGCGGGCCAACAACTTCGGCGCCCAGGAGTGGACGATCGAGGAGCATCTCGACGCCCCGGGCACGGTGGCGCTGGTGAGCTTCGTCAGCGGGCTGCTGCTGGAGATCGCGGACGGCAGCACCGAGGAGGGTGCGGACGTCCGGCAGTGGGAGGACACCGACGGGGCCCATCAGGCCTGGCGGCTGGAGCCCGTGCGGCCCGGCCGCTAGTCGTCCCGCGCGCCCGCCGCGCCGCCCCTGCCTCCGGTCTCCGTCCGGTGCGGGTCGGGGGCGGTCCCCGGCCTGCGGAAGGCGAGCAGGGTGTACGAGGGGTCGTGGCGGCGCCGGGACTGATGGGGCAGCGCGCGCAGGGCTGCGGCGAGCCGCTCCGCCGTGGCGCCGTCGTCCCCGTCGTCGAACCAGGACCGGTAGCCCCCCGCCAGCAGCATGCCCGCGGCGTCCTGCGGCGTACGGCCCTGGCCGTGCCCGGTGAAGCGGGCGCCGCCCGCGGGCCGCAGGCCGTGGGCGGCCGCGGTGTCCGTGACGAGGTCGCCGCGGTCCGATGCGTGCGCCCGGGACCGGTGGGGCCGCAGGACGGTGTCGATGTCGCTGCCGACGTCGTGCCCGGCGTCCTTGTCGACCGTGGCGACGAGGACTCCCCCCGGCCGCAGGACGCGCGCCGCCTCGGCGATCACGGGGCCCGCGTCGGGGAGCAGATGCAGCAGCCACACCGCGGTGACCGCGTCGACGGACGCGTCGCGGACCGGGAGCCGCCGTACGTCGCCGAGCGCGACGCCGCCGGGAACGCGCGCGACGGCCCGGCGGGCCATCGCGGCGGAGGCGTCGCAGCCGTGCACCGACAGGCCGGTGCGGGCCAGGCGTTCGGTGACCAGACCGGTGCCGCACCCGATGTCCAGGAGCGTCCGGGCGGTGGGCGGGACGAGGCCGAGCACGGCACGGGCGGCGGCCCCGGCCCGGGGCACCCCGCCCCGGGTCGCGTCGTAGCGGTCGGCCTCGCGGTCGTAGTCGAGCACGTCCGGCTACTCGGCCCCGTGCCCGGGGGCGATGTCCGCGACGCGGCGGGCGAGCGAGAAGTCCCGGTCGGTGAGGGCGTTCACGTCGTGGGAGAGCACGGTCAGGGACACCGTGTCGTAGCCGAGGGTCAGATCGGAGTGGTGGTTGAGCTCCTCCTGGATCTGCGCGATGTGCACCACCATGGCCGTCGCGGCGAAGTGGGACCCGAGACGGTAGCTGCGGGCGATGCGGTCGCCCTCCTGGGACCAGCCGGGGAGCTCCCGCAGGCGGTCCTCGATCTCCTTCTGCGACAGCGGCTCGGTGGGCATGGGCGTGATCCTTCCGGGAGAGGGCGGCGGACGGGGACACCATAGAGGCGATGCCCGCTAAATCGGATGCCCGCACCCGGACGCGCTGTGTACGTTCGACCGAGTGGAACCATTGACCGACAAAGAGATCCGCGCGTCCTTCGTGAACTGCACCAAGGGTGACGCCGGCCGGATGCGGCTCCCCCTCGACTTCGCCGGGCTCCCCTGGGACGACCTCGACTTCCTGGGCTGGGTGGACCCCGGCGCACCGCTGAAGGCCCATCTGGTGCTGCCCCGCGAGCAGGGGCCCGTGGGCATCGCCCTGCGGATCCCGTCGGCCGGCCGGACGAGCGCGCTGAAGTCGAGCATGTGCCAGGCCTGCCTGACCGCGCACGCCTCCTCGGGGGTGACGCTCTTCGCGGCGCCGCTCGCGGGCACCGCCGGGCGGGAGGGCAACACCGTCGGCACCTACCTCTGTGCCGACCTCGCCTGCTCGCTGTACGTGCGCGGCAAGCGGCAGCCGAAGCTGCGGCACGGCCGGTACGAGGAGAGCCTGACCGTCGAGGAGCAGATCCGGCGGACCACGGACAACCTCGGGGCCTTCGCCGACAAGGTCCTTGGCCTGCGCTGAGCGGCCGCCGTCACCGGGCGCGGGACGGAGTCGGGGGCCGGGGGCCCCGGACGCCGGACCCCGACGCTCCGGGCCCCGGGCTCCGCGCACGGCACACGACGGCCGCGGGACGGAGGGCGGCGGACGGCGGGGCGCACGGCGGACGACGGCCGCGCCGGGCGGCCCCGCGCCGCCGTCACCGGCGGGTGGCCTCCAGGACCCGCCCGATGGTGTCCGCGTCGGCGGCGCTCTTGTCGGGGCGGTGGCGCAGCACCCGGGCGAAGCGCAGGGCGACGCCGGCGGGGTAGCGGGAGGAACGCTGGAGTCCGTCGTAGGCGATCTCCACGACGAGTTCCGGCCGCACCGTGACGGTCCAGCCGTCGTCCTCGACGGCGAGCTCGCCCAGGCGCCGGGTCTGCCAGTGCAGCATCTCGTCGGTGAGGCCCTTGAACGTCTTGCCCAGCATGACGAATCCCCCGTCCTCGGCCCGGGCGGCGAGGTGCAGGTTGGAGAGCAGTCCGGTGCGCCGCCCGCTGCCGCGTTCGACGGCCACGACGACGAGGTCGAGGGTGTGGACGGGCTTGACCTTCAGCCAGGACCTGCCCCGGCGTCCGGCGACGTACGGCGCGTCGAGCGCCTTGACCAGCACCCCCTCGTGCCCCCTGCGCAGCGTCTCGGCGAAGAACTCCTCGGCCGCCGCCACCTGTCCGGCGTCCCCGGGGTCCTCGACGACCTGCCGCCGCACCCGCAGCGGTTCGGGGACGAGCCGGGCGAGGTGCTCGTGGCGTTCGCGCCCGGGCAGGTCGAGGATCTCCTCGCCGCCGGCGGCGAGGACGTCGAAGTAGACCGGTGACACCGGCAGTGCGGCACGGGCGGCGGCGACGTCCACGCGGGAGCCCACGCGGGAGGCGATGTCCTGGAAGGGGGCGGGCCGGCCGTCGGGGCCGACCGCGATGACCTCGCCGTCCAGGATGAACCGGTCCCCGGGCAGCCCCCGGGCGCCGTCCGCCACTTCGGGCAGCCGTGCGGTGATGTCGTCGAGCGAGCGGGTGCAGACGCGCACCTCGTCTCCGTCGCGGTGGACCTGCACACGGATGCCGTCGTGCTTCTCCTCGACGACGCACGCCGTGCCCAGGGCCGCCACCGCCTCGGTGACCGAGGCGGCGGTGTGGGCGAGCATCGGCTGCACAGGGCTGCCGACCCGCAGCCGGAACCGTTCCAGCGCCTGGGGGCCGTCGGCGAACAGGGCCTCGGCGACGCGCGGCAGCGAACCCTCCAGCATGACGGCACGCCGCACGGCGTCCGCCGGTGCGCCCGAGGCGCGGGCGACGGCGTCCAGGGCCACCGCGTCGAGCGCCCCCTGGCGCACCTCGCCGGCCAGCAGGCTGACCAGGAAGCGCTGTTCGCCCGCCGTGGCGGCGCCGAGGAGTCCTGCGAGCGCGGCGCGGCGACGGTTCTGCGCACCGGCACCGGCGACGGCCGCGAGCGCGGTCAGCGCCGCGTCGGTCCCGGTGACGGTGAGCGAGGGCTCGGCGGCGGGTGGCACGTCCTCCCGGAGCAGGCTCCGGCCGACTCCGATCCGGCCCTGGGGAAGCCGGCCTGCGAGGTAGGCGATGACCAGGGCGACGTCCTCGGGCCCCGCCTCGGCGAAGAGTTCCGCGAGGGCGGCGGTCTTGCGGGAGCGGGCGGAGGTGGCGGCGACCTCGCGGGACACGTCGGCGAGCCGTACGAGCAGCATGCCGTCATGGTGCCCCGGCGCCGGCGCCCCGCACGGAACGGCACGCGGGACACCGCGTCCCCGCCCGCCGTGCCGGTGCCGGTGCCGGTGCCCCGGAACGACCGCGCCCGGCCCCGCGGTACGCCGTCGGCCACCGGCCGTCCTCGTCTGGCCGGGTACGGTCTCCCCACGGTTCACCCGACTCCCCTACCGTTCCTCCGACTTGACCTGACCACGTCGACTTTCGAGGGACGGATCCATGGGGAAGCTCCTGCGCGCGGCCTCGACCACCTGCGCCGCGGCCGCGCTGCTCGCCGCCGCGCTCGTACCGGCCGAGGCCGCCACCGCCTCCGCGGCGGACCCGGGCGGACTGCCCTGGTCCTCGACCACGTCGGTGGGGGTGCACAACGCCTACGAGCAGAGCACCTACCCGTACTTCGCGGACGCGCTCGACTCCGGGGCGGGGATGCTGGAGATCGACGTGTGGACGAACGTGTTCGGCCGGTCCTGGCGCGTGTCGCACGAGAATCCGCTCGGCAACGCCAACAACTGCGCCGGCGCGGCGAGCGCGGCCCAACTGCGCACCGGCGCACGCAACCGCGACCTCGGCGGCTGCCTCGCCGACATGCGGGCATGGCACGACGCCAACCCGGGCCACCGGCCGATTCTCGTCAAGATCGAGCTCAAGGACGGATTCCAGGACAACGCGGGCCGGGGCCCCGACGAACTCGACGCCCTGCTGCGGTCCCGGCTCGGCGACGCGCTCTTCCGGCCGGCCGAGCTGGCCGGCGCCCATGCCGATCTGGACACCGCGGTACGGGCGGACGGCTGGCCCGGTCGTGCGGCGATGAGCGGCAAGTTCGTCGTCGAGCTGATCCCGGGGACGGTGGAGCAGGGCAATCCGCTGGATTCCCTGTGGACCGACCGGGAGTACGCGCAGCATCTGCGCAACCTGAAGGCCGCGGGGCGGCTCGCGGACGCGGGTGCGTTCCCGGCCGTGCACAAGGCCGCGGCCGGCGATCCGCGCACCCGCTACGCGGACGGGTCGATCCGTCCGTGGTTCGTGGTGTTCGACGGGGACGCGTCGGCGTACGCGAACGGCTCGATCGACACGTCCTGGTACGACCGGAACCACTACCTGGTGGTGATGACGGACGCGCACAACGTCGCCCCGGCCATCGACGGCACCCGCCCGACCGAGGCCCAGGCGCGGGACCGCGTCGCGCTGCTGGCGGGGCGGCACGCGAGCGTGGTGTCCGCCGACTGGTACCCGTTGCCGTCGGTGCTCGCCACGGTCCTGCCGCGGGGCGGGGCGTGACGGTCACGCGTGGCGACGGCGGGACCCGACGGTGACGCCGCCGAGGGGCAGGGGTGGACACCGCCCCTCGGCGGCGGGCATGGAGCACCGGACAACTCCGGAAACGACCCGATAAGCCCTGGGTAAAGCATGACGTGAAGTAATACACATCACATCGGGGCCCGGGGGCGCCCGGGAACACCCCTCGGTGGTTTACCGTTCATCTAAGCGTGGGTGTGGATGGGACAGTGTCCCCGGGCCTCACCTTCTGCCCGCAGGGACGATCGTTCGGCTGAAGCCCTGCGGAGCGACTCGCCGAGAGGCGACCGCCATGCACACCCACCCCTTGACCGCCCCGACCGGAAACCCCCGTTCGGCCGGGGCTCCTCTTCTCCCCGCCCCCTGGCTCCTCAGCCGGGGAGCGCGGCGGTGAGATCGACCTCCACCAGCTGGCCGGCGTAGCCGAGCCGGCTCACCCCGAGCAGGGTGCTCGCGGTCGTGAACGCCGCCCCCACCACGGAGTCGCACAGCCGCTGCCAGACGGCGGCCAGCACCTCCCGGTCGTCCGTGCTCACGTAGATCACCGAACGCACCACGTCCTCGGGCCCCGCCCCCACGGCTGCCAGGGCGATGAGCGCGTTGGCGGCCACCTGGTCGGCCTGGCGCTCCGGATCGCCCTCGCCGACGAGCCTGCCCTCCCGGTCCAGCGGACACTGGCCGGCCAGATAGGCGGTGCGGCCGGCCTCGACGACGGT
Organism: Streptomyces genisteinicus; assembly: GCF_014489615.1. Lineage (GTDB taxonomy): Bacteria > Actinomycetota > Actinomycetes > Streptomycetales > Streptomycetaceae > Streptomyces > Streptomyces genisteinicus. The sequence continues at coordinate 6,373,380 of NZ_CP060825.1, read as the reverse complement.
GATGTGGTGATAGCCCGGCGTCGCGTGCAGCCGCCGGGGGCTGACACGGGTGATCCGGTCGCTCGTAGCCTCGGTCATACCGGTGAGTGTGGGGCCGTCGCGCCCTCGGGGCACATGATTTCCGGCCACCGGATCCGTCCCGTGACCCGCCCGGCGGGACGACGGAGCCCCTCCGCGGACGCACCCACCGGCGGACATCCGCTTTCTCCCGATATACGGAGGTGCAAGGGTCTGGCCATCCGGGCTCCGGAGTTCGAAGGTTGGTGATGCAGGTCACATACGTCACCGGCGCAGCTCGCACGGCCGAGCCCTGCCAGGACGTCGTTTCACGCGCGGAGCACCGAGCACAGCAGCAGGAGGATCGGACGATGTCGTCTTCCATCGAGCAGTCCGTCGAGCAGTCCGTCACGGCCCGCCTGATCGGCGACGCGGCCCCGTCCGCGGGAGTCCCGGTGATCATGCGCTACCGGCCCGCCGACCCGTTCGCCGTCCGGATGGTCTTCCCGCCCGAGGCCTGCCTCGGCGACACGTCCGTGACCTGGGCCTTCGCCCGCAGTCTGCTCGACTCCGGGCTGCGCACCCCGGCCGGCGACGGGGACGTGCACATCTGGCCGTGCGGCCGCGTCCAGACCATGGTCGAACTCCGCTCTCCCGACGGTGTCGCGCTGCTCCAGTTCGCCACGTCGAGCCTGCGCGGCTTCCTCGCCGACGCCTACGACGCCGTCCCCGCGGGAGAGGAGAGCGCCGCCTCGGACATCGACCACGACCTGGCCGTCCTGCTCGGCGGAGCCGCGGACTGAGAGCCCGCACGATCCGCCCGGTGACGCGACCGCCGGGACACCGGCCCGCCACGGCCCGCGGACCGGACGACGCCCGTTTTGTACTACGGTCTGCGTATGACAACTGTCGCGTCCGGTACCGGGGTAGGGCCGCTGCTGCGCGGCTGGCGCGAACGCCGGCGGATCAGCCAGCTGGAACTCGCCCTCCGCGCCGACTCCTCGGCCCGCCACATCAGCTTCGTCGAAACGGGCCGCTCGCGCCCCAGCGAGGACATGGTCCTCCGGCTCGCCGAACACCTCGACGTGCCGATGCGCGAGCGCAACGCGCTGCTCCTCGCCGCCGGTTACGCGCCCCGGTACACCGAGACGCCCGTCGACGCGCCCGCCCTCGGCGCGCTCCGCGAGGGCATCGAGACCCTGCTCAAGGGATACGAGCCGTACCCGGCGCTCGTCGTCGACGGCTCGTACACCGTCGTGGCCGCGAACAGCGGCGTCCTCATGCTGCTCGACGGAGTGCCGGCCCACCTGCTCGCACCGCCGCTCAACGCCATGCGGCTGACGCTCCACCCCGAGGGCCTCGCGCCGCGCATCCGCAATCTGCCCGAGTGGCGGGGCCACCTGCTGGCGCAGATGGAGCGTCAGATCGCGCTGGTGCGCTCCGAGCCGCTGCGGCGGCTGTACGAGGAGGTCGCCGCCTACCCGCCGCCCGAGCGGGCGGGCGACCTTCCGGACGACCCCGCTCCCGACGGCGGGGCCGCGGTCCCCTACCCGTACTTCGCCCTGCCCCTGCGGATCGAGCACGGGGGCAGGCTGCTGTCGTTCGTGTCGTCCATCTCGACGTTCAACACGCCGCTGGACGTCACCGTCGCCGAGCTGGCCATCGAGACCTTCCTCCCGGCCGACGCGGAGACGGTGGAGTACCTGGGCTCGCTCACGCAGTGACGGCGTCGTCCGCCTTCAGCGCCGACCACTGGAGCACCGCGAACCCGCCCACGGTCAGGGCCTGGAGCACCGTCCAGACCGCGCCCGCGGCGGTCGGCTCCAGCCAGAGCGCGAGCGCGGCGATGCTCAGCACGGACCAGAGCAGGTTCGCGTCCACGACGGCCTTCACCGCCGTGGCGGGCGGCGCGGGGCGGGCGGCGAGGAGACCGACCGCGGCCGCGAAGCCGGTGAGGAAGACACCGAGCCAGAAGAGCAGCGTGCCGTCCACGCCCAGCAGCCGCCCGAGCGGGCCGGAGGCCGCCACGTAGGCGAGCCCGTTGACGCCGGTCACGACGGCGTCGAGGGCGAGGAAGCGGCGCAGCATGGTGCGCGGCGCGGTGGTGCGGGCGAGACCCGCGAGCAGGGCCTGGGACATGACGGATCAGCCTCCATCGACAGGGGTGCGGTCCCGGGCACCGGGCGGAGTGCGCCGCCCGGTACCCGGTGACGAACAGCCTGCCGGGGCCGGGGCCGGGGGTCGATTACGCCGGAGGTAATGGCCGGGTAGGCCGGAGGTCATGGCCGGGTACGCCGACGGTCATGGCCGGGTATACCGGGGGCGGACGACCGGGGGCGCCGGGGCCGGCGTCCGCTGGCGCGGGCGCCGGCGCGGACGCCGTGCAGGGGTGCGGCGCCCCGGCACGGACCGGGGCGCCGCATCCGCCGGGCCGCACCGGGGTGGTCGCCCCGGCGCCCCGGCAGGGGCCGGCGGGTCGCCCGGGAGCGGTTCCCGGAGGCCGTCAGGAGACGCCGTGGGGCCTGATCACGGTCACGCCGGCGCCCGGCGCCGTGCCGAGGGCCGTGAGCGCGGCCGGCACCTCGTCGAGACCGATCTCCCGCGTGACCAGCAGGTCCGGGCGCAGTGCGCCGGAGGCCACCAGGGCCAGCATCGCGGGGTAGTCGTGGGCGGCCATGCCGTGGCTGCCGAGGATCTCCAGCTCCAGGGCGACCACCGGCGCCATCGGCACGGCCACCTCGTCCGGGAGCAGGCCCACCTGGATGTGGCGGCCCTGGCGGCGCAGGCTGCGTACGGAGTTGGCGCAGGTCACCGCAGAGCCGAGGGCGTCCAGGGAGAGGTGGGCGCCGCCGCCGGACGCCCGGTGGACCGCCTCGGGCACCGCACCCGCGGGCAGCGCGGAGGCGTCCACACAGATCTCGGCGCCGAACGCACGGGCCAGTTCCAGCGCCCCGGGCGAGACGTCGACGGCGACCACCCGCGCACCGGACGCGGCGGCGATCATCACCGCCGACAGGCCCACACCCCCGCAGCCGTGGACCGCGACCCACTCGCCGGCCCGCACCCGTCCCTGCCCGACGACGGCCCGGAACGCGGTGGCGAACCGGCAGCCGAGGCCCGCCGCCGTCGAGAAGGCCATCTCCTCGGGCACGGGCACCAGATTGGTGTCCGCGTGGCGCACGGCCACGTACTCGGCGAACGAGCCCCAGTGGGTGAAGCCCGGCTGTTCCTGGCGCTCGCAGACCTGCTGGGCGCCGCGCGCACAGGACCCGCACCTGCCGCAGGCGCAGACGAACGGGACGGTGACGCGGTCCCCCGCACGGCTGCCGCGCACCTCGCCGCCGACGGCCACGACCACCCCGGAAAGTTCGTGCCCGGGCACGTGCGGCAGCGCGATCCCCGGGTCGTGACCCGCCCAGCCATGCCAGTCGCTGCGGCACAGCCCGGTTGCCTCGACGCGGACGACGACGCCGTCGGGCGCCGGAAGGGGGTCGGGGACCTCCCGTATCTCCGGGGTCCTGCCGAACTCCTCGTACACCACGGCTCGCACGTGCTCTCTCCTCCATGCCGATCCGTCGCCGGCCGCTGCCGCCCGCACCCGGGCCGGCGCCGGCATCCGTCCTGTGCGGCCGGGGCCGTCCCCCGCCGCGCGTCCTGTGGTTCACGGCCGTCCCCCGCCGGCCGTCCTGTGCGGCCGGGCTCGTCCCCGCCGCCCGGACCGAGCGGCCGGGGCCGTCCCCGCCGCGCGTCCTGCCCGCCCGCCGACCGCGGGCGGGCCCGGCTCAGTCGCGCCCCCGCACGCCGGCGGGCCCGCCGGCCGGACGGGCGGGCGCGGGCGCCGGCGCCTCCAGCGGGACCTGCGGCCCCTGCCCCTCGCGCAGCCAGCGCCGCAGCACCCGGTGCACCTGCTCGGCACCGGCCAGCGTCTCGCCGGGGTCGACGGGCGGGGAGAGTTCCAGCGGCGACAGCAGGAACGCGCGGGACTGCTCGCCGCCCAGCCCGCCGTGCGAGCCGATCTGCTCCTCGAAGGCGTGCACCACGCCCGTCCGCGGGTCGTGCATCGAGTTGACCATGACGTCCGCGACGTGCGGGAAGCCGTCGGTGCGGCGCACCGCGTCCGCGGCCCCGGGCCCGAAGACGGCGAGCGGCCCCTCGTCGCCGTCCTTCAGTCCGGCGAGAGGTGCGGCGATCCCGTCGCGGGCGAGCACGAGGGAGCCGTGCTCCTCGCTCCGCACGAGGAGGAAGCCGATGCCGGGATGGTCGGCGAGCGTCGACAGCAGGGCCGGGTGCCGCCGGTCGATCTCCTCCCGGCTCATGCGGTGCGGCACGTCCGGGAACGAGACCAGCGCGAGGTTCCCCGAGGCCAGCACGACGGGGTCCGGGCCGGCGGCCTCGACATCCTCGCCGTCGGCCTCGGGCCGCCGGTGCAGCGCGGTGCGGACCGCGTCCCGGGCCGCGTCGCGGGCCTCGGCGCCGCTGCGGGTGCGCACCGCCCGGCGGGAGACGGGCAGGCCGCAGCCGGCGCGCACCAGGTCCCGCAGGGTCAGCCCGTAGGCGCCCTCGAAGGTGGTCCCGGGACTCTGGCCGTGGTCCGACAGGAGCACGATCCGGTAGGGGCGGGGGGCGTGCTCGGCGGCCTTGGCGAGCAGCGCGATCGAGCGGTCCAGGCGCTCCAGGACGTCCTGCGCGTCGCGGCTGTGCGGCCCGGAGTGGTGGGCCACCTCGTCGTACGCGACCAGGTCGGCGTAGACGGCGGTACGGCCCGCGAGCATGTCGCCGATGACCGCGGCGACCACCACGTCGCGCTCGACGACGGTCGCGAACGCCCTGATGAACGGGTAGAGGCCGCCCCGGCCGACGCGCGGCTCGTCCCGGCGGATCCGGGCGCGCGCCGACTGGCCGATCTCGCGGCACACCTCGGCGACGAAGGACACGGCGGTGCGGACGGCGTTGGCCGGATCGGAGAAGTAGGCGAAGTAGCCCGCCCGGGAGCGATTGGCCCGGCCCCGGCGCGCGGCCACCGACAGGACGAGGGCCAGCTGGTCGGCGCCGCCGCTGAACAGGTTGCCGCGGCTCGCGCCGTCGACCGTCAGCAACCCGCCGTCGGCGGTCCGCTCGACGGCCCGGCGCTGGAGTTCGGCCGCGCTCGCGGGACGGTTGCTGACGACGATCCGGCGGGTGTCCTTCTCGTACCAGCGGAAGGCGGGCACGTCGTGGTTGGAGCCGTGGAGGATGCCGAGCTGGCTCGCGCCGGTCTGGCTCGACCAGTCGGTGCGCCAGGGGGTGAGGCGGTGGCTCGACCCCAGCCAGGAGGCCACCGTCGGCATCACTCCGCTCTCCGCGGCCCGCAGCAGCACCTCGTGGCCGACTCCGTCGAGCTGCACGAAGACCGTGCCGGGCGTGTCCCGCCCCTCGGCCGGGTCCTCGCGGCGCCCCCGCACCCGCCTGCGGTCCGCCAGCCGGGACAGCCGCCTGCGGTAGGCGTCGTCGTCGCGCACGGCGAGCGCGGTGGAGGTGGCGGACGCGACGGCCGACATCACGGCCGCCACCACCACCGCGGTCTCCGGGTCGGCCGCGCCCCGGCCGTCGGGGATCAGCCAGAGGGCGATCAGCAGCAGCGATCCGTTGAGGAAGAAGACGAGCAGGCCGAGGACGAGCGCGGGCACCAGCAGCAGCGCCCGCACCACGACGGGCCACACCAGGGCGCCCAGCAGACCGAACGCGCCCGCGCCCCAGGCGGCGGTGACCGCGGTGCGGGTGACGGAGTCCCCGTCCGCCGACTGGAGGCGGAAGTCGGGCAGCGCCCCCGCCAGCGCCAGCATGGTCAGTGTGGACACGGCCCACACGACGACCACCCGGACGACCGCCCCGCCCGCCGAGCGCCACCGCCCTCGTGCCACCTGCCGTCACCTCACCCCTCGCTCAGGGTCCCAGCCTGGCACAACACCCGCGCGAGCCGTCCTCCGGCCGTCCGGGAGGACCGCCGGCGCGGGACGCTGCCGCGGGTGCGCCGCGGCTGCGCCCGCCGCCCGCCCCGCCGGACGGCACGGGCGAGCCCGTAGGCTCGTACGGAACGGACTTCGGTGAGGAGGGCGTCGGGTGCCGGTGGAAGTCACGTGGTGGGGTCATGCCACTTGCACGATCGAGGACTCCGGGGTCCGGGTGCTGACGGATCCGCTGCTGGCGCGCCGGCTGGCCCATCTGCGCAGGCGCCGGGGCGCGCTGCCGCCGCCCGACGCGACCCGGGCCGACGCGGTGCTCGTCTCGCACCTGCACTCCGACCATCTCCATCTGCCGTCGCTGGCACGGCTGGCGCCCGGCACCCGGCTCGTCGTGCCCCGCGGCGCGGCCGACTCGGTCCGCGGGCTCGGCCGGGTGGCCGAGGCCGCCGGGCTCCCCGTCACCGAGGTGTCGCCGGGCGACGCCCTGCGGATCGGTGAGCTGCGGGTCCGGGCGGTGCCCGCGGCCCACGACGGCCGCCGGATGCCGTTCGGCCCGCACCGGTCCCCGGCTCTCGGCTATGTGGTGAGCGGTGAGGCCGACACCTACTTCGCGGGCGACACCGGACTGTACGACGCGATGGCCGACGAGGTGGGCCCGGTCGACGTGGCCCTCCTCCCGGTGGGCGGCTGGGGCCCGTACCTGGGCCACGGCCACCTGGACGCCGGGCGTGCCGCCGAGGCCCTGGCAGCCCTGTCGCCGCGTGCGGCGGTGCCCGTGCACTACGGCACGTACTGGCCCATCGGCATGGACGCGGTGCGCCCCCACGAGTTCTACGCGCCGGGCGACGAGTTCGTCCGCAAGGCGGCGCGGATCGCCCCCGGGGTGACCGTGCACCGGCTCGCGCACGGGGAGAGGGTCAGACCGGAGGGCGGCCGGTGACCCTGGACCTCTCCGAGATGGTCGGTCAACTGGGGGACGTGGTACGGCAGTTGCCCCCGGAGTCGACCCAGCAGGCCGTTGGCCTCCCCTCGCTGTTCCTGCTGGTCGCCCTCGGCGCCCTGGTGCCCGTCGTGCCCACGGGGGCGGTGGTCAGCACCGCCGCCGTGGTCGCCTTCCACCAGACGAGCCCGCTGTCGCTGCTGTTCGTCTTCCTGACGGCCTCCGCCGCCGCCTTCATCGGCGACGTGTCCCTGTACTGGCTCGGCCGGCGCGGCGTCCGTTCGAAGAACGGCTCCCGCTGGCTCGCCGCCCTGCGGGAGCGGGCCGCGCCGGAACGGGTCGAACAGGCGGGGCAGAAGCTGAGCGAGCACGGTGTCACGGTGCTGGTGCTCTCCCGTCTGGTCCCCGCGGGCCGCATCCCGGTGATGCTGGCGTGCCTGCTGGCCGAGATGCGGATGGGCGACTTCGTCCGCGGCGACGTGCCGGCCTGCCTGGCCTGGGCGGCCACCTACGGCGTCATCGGCATCGTCGGCGGCTCCCTCTTCGCCCAGCCGTGGCAGGGCGTGGTGGCGGCGATCGCCCTGACCCTGCTGCTCAGCGGCGTTCCGGCGCTGTGGCGGAAGGTGCGCGGGCACCGGCCCCGGCACGCCGGGTGAAACCGGCCTCCCCGGCCGGCCCCTGCCGCCGTGGCGGGGGCCGCCCGGAGCCCCCGGGTGCCTCGCACCCGCAGGCGGCGGCCGGGGCAGACGCGGCCCCCGGGGCGCGAGGCGGGCGCGGGCGCCGTCGGCGGGCGCGCGGCGGAGTGGTCAGCGCAGCTCCTCCAGGACCCGTCCGAGGCGCCTCGACGCGGCCTTCACATGGGGCAGTTCCAGAGGCCGCTCGGAGTGCAGCGCGGCGAGCTGCCCGTCCCCGGCCGAGCCGAGCAGCGAACCCGTGGACAGCCGCACCCGCAGCGCGCCGAGCTCGTCGCCGAAGCGGTGGCCCCCGGGGACGGAGACGCCGAGCCGGTCGCCCAGGTACTCCTCCAGCTCCATCGAATCGCCGACGCCCCGGTCGGCGAGACGGGCCCGCAGCGGTCCGAGGTCGGCGTACAGATGGCGGCCCGCCTGCGGAGGACGGGCGAGCGCGCCCGCCGAGAGCACCGTCCGGTGAACCGCCTCACCCAGACGCGCGTACAGCGCGTTCGCCCGCCGCACCCGGCCGGCGACGGCGTCGGGCTCGCCGAGCACATGGGCCGCGGCCGCGGCCACCGGGGCGGGGACGACGGCACCGAGGGCGGTGAGGACGTCGAGCGTCCGCGCACGCCGGGCCGCTCCGGCGGGGCCCGCGGGGAAACGGGCGACGGCGACGGGCCAGGAGGCGGGTGTCAGTGCCCCGACGAGGTCGCTGATCACGGTCACGTCCCCCGGGCACATCTCGGCGGGGCTGAGCAGCACGGTGTCCCTGGGCTCGTGGACGGTGTCGCGCCAGGTCTCGTCGCTGATGATGTGCAGGCCCTCGCCGACCGCCGCCTCGCACGCCTCGCGCACCGTCTCGGGCGGGGCGACGGTGCCCGTCGGGTCGTCGGCGACGGACAGCAGCAGCAGACGCGGCCTGCCGCCCTCGCTGCGGACCCTGCGGACGGTCTCCAGCAGCGCGAACGGGTCCGGCACACCGCCGCATTCGGCGGGAGTGGGCACGTGGTAGGCGGGCCGTCCCAGCAGCCGGGCCTGCGGAGTCCACCAGGCGGGACACGGACGCGGCATGAGGACGTCGCCGTCGAAGGCGCCGAGCAGGGCGAACAGCAGCGGCTGCGCCCCGGAGGCGGCGACGATCCCGTCCGGCTCACCGTGGAGTCCCCGGCGGGCCCAGTAGCCGCGGGCCGCCTCCCGCAGCGCCGGTCCGCCGCCGGACGGCTCGCCCGTGGCGGTGGCGGCGGCCGCGGCGAGCACCGCGGCCGACTCGTCCGGCACCGGCAGTCCCGTCTCCGGCGCGTACGGCCCGTACCGTACGGGCCCGCGCCCCTCGGCCACCGTCCCCGCCATGCCGCCCGCCCTTCTCTCCGCTCTCCACGACCGCCCCCGTCCGTTCCGCCGGTCCGCGGTCCCGCTCGTCCGCCCTGCGCCCGGCACCGGTCCGGCCCGTACGCCCTGCCCGTAAGCCGGGCTTCCGCGGTCCCGCCGACCGGCGGGACCGCTGTCGTGCCGCGCTCCCGGCCCGGCGCGGTCCGCGTCCGGTGCGCTCCACGGCACGCGCCCGTCCCACGAGCCCCACGAGCCCTTTATACGAAGGTTCCGGGAGGGCCGCGCGGGGTGGGACTCGTCACCCATGAGGCCCCTGTACCGCGTATCCGGCGCGCCGACGGGTATGCGCCCGGCATGGCAGACCTTCACAGACAGTCCGCGGGCGCCCGCGGGAACTCGGGCGTGCGTGCCCTGCTGAGCTCCTGGGACCGGCTGGTCTTCACCGGCGTCGCCTCGCGCGAGTGGCCGGGCGCCGAGCCCGTGCTGCCCGGACTGAGCCGGAGCGCGAACCACGGGCTGCTGTGGTTCGGCGCGGCCGCGGGCATCGCCGTCCTCGGCCGCGACGCACGGTCGCGGCGGGCCGCGGCGCGCGGTGTGGCGTCGCTGGCCGTGGCGTCGGCAGTGATCAACACGGTGGGCAAGCGGTCCGTGCGCCGCGCGCGGCCGCTGCTCGACGTGGTGCCGGCCATACGGCAGCTGAAGCGCCAGCCGTTCACCACCTCCTTCCCCTCGGGGCACGCGGCATCGGCGGCGGCGTTCGCGACCGGCGTCGCCCTGGAGTCCAAGGGGTGGGGCGCGGTGGTCGCCCCGGTCGCGGCATCGGTCGCCTTCTCACGCGTGTACACGGGTGTCCACTATCCGAGTGACGTCCTCGCGGGTGCGGCACTCGGCGTGGGCGCGGCGCTGGCCGTGCGGGGCGCCGTGCCGACCCGCGCCCAGCTGCCCGCGCCGGGCAGGCCCCGGGAGCACGCCCCCGCGCTGCGCGGCGGCGAGGGCCTGGTCGTGGTCGTGAACCGCGAATCGGGCTCCGCCGACTGCGCCCCCGCGGTGCGGACGGCACTGCCGCTGGCCGAGGTCGTCGAGTGCGCCCCCGACGAGCTGCCGGTCGAGCTGGCGAAGGCGGCAGGCAGCGCGCGGGCCCTCGGCATCGTGGGCGGCGACGGCACGGTCAACCTGGCGGCCTCGATCGCCGCGACACGCGGACTGCCGCTGGCCGTCTTCCCCGGCGGCACGCTCAACCACTTCGCCTACGACCTGGGCATAGAGGCCATCGTCGACACCTGCCGCGCCGTCGAGGCGGGCGAGGCCGTCGGGGTGGACCTCGGGCGCTTCCGCCCCGGGCCCGGGGGCCGATCCGAGCCGGGCTACTTCCTGAACACCTTCAGCCTGGGCGTCTATCCCGAGCTGGTACGGATCAGGGAACGCTGGTCGCCCCGGATCGGCTCCTGGCCGGCGGGCATCCTGGCCGCCGGGCGCGTCCTGCGCGGCGAGCACCCGCTGGTGGCCGAGGTCGAGGGCCGGCGGCGGCCGATGTGGCTGCTGTTCGCGGGGAACGGCGTCTACAAGGGCGTCGGCCCGACCCCCGGTCACCGGCACAACCTCGCCGACGGGCTGCTCGACATCCGGGTGGTGCACGGCGGGCGACTGCCCGGACTGAGGCTGCTGGGCGCGGCGCTCGCCGGGAAGCTCAACCGCTCCCCCGTGCACGCCGCCCGCCGCCTGCGACGCCTGCGGATCGGCGGGATCGCCCCCGGCACCCTGCTCGCCTACGACGGCGAGGTGGCCGAGGCCCCGGCGGATCTGGTCGTGGACAAGGTCCTCGACGCGCTGACCGTGTACCGCCCGCAGCGCCTGCTGTAGGTCCCGTGCGCCCGGCGCGGGGCGGTCGAGGCCGCCCGCGCCGGGCGCAGGCCTGTCTGCCGCGGGGGCCGGCCCGGCGGTTGGCGGCGGGCAGAATCGGCCCATGCGGATTCTGATCGTCACCGCCGGTTCCCGGGGCGACGTCGCGCCCTTCACCGGCCTCGGCAGGCGGCTGGCGGACGCCGGCCACCGGGTCGCCGTGGCCGCCCATCCCTCCTTCGCCGGGCTCGTCGGCGGCTGCGGGCTCGCCCACCGTCCCGTGCCGGGCGACCCCCGGGAGTTGATCCTCGGCTGGTCCCGGGCCGCGTCCCCGGCGGAGCGGCGGGCGCTGACCCGGGCGTACGCGGACGGGCTGGCCGACGGAGTGGCGGACGCGGTCGCTGCCGGGACCGACCTGGTGCTCACCGCCTTCGGACCGGCGCCGCTCAGCCGCACGGCCGCCGCCGCGTACGGCATCCCCGTGGTGGGCACCTACGTGACGCCCGCCGTCGCCACCGAACGTTTCGCGCTGCCGGGTGCCCGCGACTCCGACGGCACGGGCCCCGAAGACCGCCTCGGCGCGGGCCGGGCCGTCCTGGCACGCGCGGAAGGGCTCTTCGCCGGAGCGGTGAGCCGGCTGCGGGACCGTCTCGGCCTGCCCGAGGACACGCCGTCGGCGGCCGGGGCGATCCGTCCGGTCTTCCACGGCTGGAGTCCGCTGGTGCTGCCGCGCCCCGACGACTGGCCGTCCGGGGTCGAGGTGACGGGCTACTGGTGGCCGCCCCGGCCGGACGGCTGGAGCCCCCCGGCCCCGCTGGTCGACTTCCTCCGCGCGGGCCCGCCACCGGTCTTCATCGGCTTCGGCAGCATGGCACCGGACCAGGGCGAACGGCTCGGCGAACTGGTGGACGCGGCGGTGCGGCGGGCCGGGGTGCGGGCCGTGGTCCAGGCCGGATGGGCCGGGCTGGGCAGCGGCAGCGGCAGCGGCAGCGGCAGCGAGAACGTGATGGCGGTCGGCGACGTCCCGCACGACTGGCTCTTCCCCCGCACCGCCGCCGTCGTGCACCATGCCGGCGCGGGCACCACGGCGGCCGGGCTGCGGGCCGGGGTCCCCGCCCTGCCCGTTCCGGTCATGGCCGACCAGCCGTTCTGGGCGTCCCGGCTGTGCGGCCTGGGCGTGGCGCCCCGCGCCCTGCCGTTCGGGGACCTCACCGCCGCATCCCTCGGCGACGCGATCCGGGAGTGCCTCGCCGAACCGGCCCACCGCCGCCGCGCGGCGGAGCTCGCCCGTGCGATCGCCGCGGAGGACGGCGCCGCCCGGGTGCTGGCCCATGTCCGGAGTCTGGAGGCCGACTGACCGCGCCCGTAAGCCGTCTGACGGAGGATCGGATTCGCGAACGGGCGGCCGCGCGGCGCTGCGCGCCGCCGGGCGGAACCGGGGACGGGGGCCGGGCTCCGGCCCGTAAAACGGATCGACGCGCGCCCGGAGCCTCCCCCACCATGTCCGTACCGCCGAGGTCGGCCGGCCACGGGGGTGCCGGCCGGCCGGCGGCGCGATCCTCGCGCACCCGCGCCCGCGGGCCGTCGGGAGTCCACCGGATGCGGCGACGCCGTCAGGCGTCTCCACCACGGGCCGGCACCCGTGGGCGCGCACGTACGCTGCGGGGCGGGACGCCGTCGAACCCGGCGCCGGTGCGTCCCCGGCCCTGTCCCCGCCGCGGGCGAACCCGCCCGCTCGTCCACGCCACGCCTCCCCGGCTCGCGCAGCGTGACCCCCGCGGCCACCCGCACAGCAGGCAGGCGGAGACACCACGGTCACGGCATACGCGCGCCGTCCCCGGCGGAGCCCCGCACCGCACGCGGGCGCAACGCCGACGCGCAACCCGTCTCCCCGCCGGCCTGCCCCCTCCCCCGGGCACCTGCCCGGGGGAGCCCGGCCCCGGGGTGCGTCGACTGCGCCACCGGCAGCGGCCGTCGCGCGGGCGCGGCCGCGGACCGGACCCCGGAGAGCAGTCGCACCGCTCCGGCCGCCCAGGGCCCCGAGTGCGCCCATGACACGAACGAGGCAGTCCATTATATGAAACGCAGGTCTCGCAATGCGATACGTGGGCGTACCGTTGGCCATCTCGCCTCAGCAGCGTCCCGCCGATGGAGAAGGGGTACCGCCATGCCGAAGGAGACCGCCGTCTACACCCACGGTCACCACGAGTCCGTTCTGCGCTCCCACAGTTGGCGCACGGCGGAGAACTCCGCCGCCTACCTCCTCGGCGAACTGCATCCGGGGCTCGACGTCCTGGACGTCGGCTGCGGCCCCGGCACCATCACCGCCGACCTGGCGGCACTGGTCTCCCCGGGCCGGGTGACCGCGGTCGACGCCGCCGACGACGTCCTGGACCGCGCCCGCGCCCACGCGGACGAGCGCGGCCTCGACAACGTCCGGTTCCTGGTCGCCGACGTCCACGAACTGGACTTCCCCGACGACTCGTTCGACGTCGTGCACGCCCACCAGGTGCTCCAGCACGTGGGCGACCCGGTACGGGCGCTGAGCGAGATGCGACGGGTGTGCCGCCCCGGCGGGGTGGTCGCCGCACGCGACAGCGACTACGGCGCGTTCGCCTGGTACCCCGCGCTGCCCGCCCTGACCGAGTGGCAGCGGCTGTACGACCGCGTCGCCCGTGCCAACGGCGGCGAGCCGAACGCCGGACGCCATCTCAAGTCCTGGGCGCGCGCCGCGGGTTTCACCGACATCACCTGCACGGCGGCCGCCTGGTGCTTCGCCTCCCCCGCCGAACGCGCCTGGTGGAGCGGCCTGTGGGCCGACCGCACCACCGCGTCCGTGTACGCCCGCCTCGCGGTCGAGGGCGGACACGCGACCGCCGGGCAGCTCGCCTCGGCGGCCGCGGCCTGGCGCGCGTGGGGCGACGACGAGGACGCGTGGTTCTCGGTCCCGCACGGTGAGATCGTGTGCCGGGTGGAGTGAGACGCCTCCTCGCGGGACGGGCCACCGCCCGTGGAAGGCCGGGGGCCGCGGCGCACGGTGTCGCTCGCCGCGACCGCCAACTACCCTCGCCCGCATGGAGATCATCGGAACGACCCTGCGGATCTGCGTCGACGACCTGGACACCTCGGCCGCCTTCTACGAACGCCTCACCGGTGCCACCCCGCTGCGCTTCGAGCGCGGCGGGGTGTCCGTCGCCGCGGTCGGCTGCTTCCTGCTGATGAGCGGCCCGGAAGCGGATCTGGAGGTGCTGCGCAAGGTCTCGGCGACGATCGCGGTGACGGACGTGGACGCCGCGTACACCACGCTCACCGCCAACGGAGCCCAGGTGCTCGCAGGTCCCGTGCCGACACCCGCGGGCCGCAACCTGATCGCGCTGCACCCGGACGGGTCCGTGTTCGAGTACGTGGACCGCAAGGCGGGTTGACGGGCGCACCGCGTGCGCGGGACGCCCGGGACCGAGCGGACCGGACGGCCGCGACGCCGCCCCCGCTCCGGAGCGATGCGGGCGCCGACGGGTGGTCCACGAGACGCACTACGCTCGCCCCATGTCAGGTCCGACCCTCGTCGTCGAGTTGGCCGAGCCCGTCTCCCCCGGGGCGATGCGCCGGTTCCGCGCGCTGATGCACGGCCTCTCGTCGCGCTGCGAGGAACGCCGGCCCGGATGGTTCGACGCGCATGTGCACGCCGGACGCCTCGGCATCGGGAGCCCGGACGGGGACGAGCACGGCGACGGGGAACGCGGGCGGGCGTGGCCGCGCCCGCTGCTCGGCGGCCTGCCCGACGGAGCCCTCGCGGCCCTCGCCGGGCCCGGCCCCGGGCACGAGGACCCCCGCCGGCCCTTCGACGTGTACCTGATGGGCCCCGGGGTCGGTGACGAGGGCATCTTCGAGGCCGAGCACGCGGACTCTCCCGAGGTGCCGGCCGTCCTCGGCTTCACGCCGACCCACGCCGTCAACGTGAGCGCGGCCTGCAACCGGCCGGTCGACCATCTGGCCACGGCGCTGCTCACCGCGGCCGTCATGGACGCCGTCGGCGGGGTGGCCTGCGCCGAACTCCGCGCCGACCAGGTACAGCTGGTGAGCGGCCTGCCCGGGGTGCTGGGGCTGACCGACGACGAGGAGTACCCGAGCGCGCTGGGCTCCGCCGGTTTCCTGCGGGCCTGGGCGGCGCGGCCCGGCTTCCGCCTGCTGAAGTAGCCGGGTCCCGCGGCCGGGTCCGGCCGGTCCGCGCGGCACGGACGCGGCCGCCCCGGCGGGACGTCAGTCCACGTCCTGCATGCGGAAGTCGTAGATCTCCGGCAGCGGATCGTCGCCGACCCGGGCCCACAGCTCCCCGAGGACGGCCGCGCCCTCGCGCAGGTCCGCCACCTCGATGCCCTCGTCGAGGACGGCCCGGGCCTCGGCGGGGCGGCCCTCCGCCACCAGGATCATCGCGTCGAGGAGACGGAAGCGGCCCCGGGCGCGGACCGTCTCCGGCAGCCGGTCCCACACGGCGCGGGCTTCGCCGGTGCGGCCCGCCCCGAGCAGCGCCTCGACGGCCTCCCGGCCGAGGGCGGCCACCACCGCCGTCGCGTCGCCGCCCGCGTCCCCGGGCCCGTCTCCGTTCCGGGGCCCGGCACCGTCCCCGGCACCGCTCCCGCCCGCGTTCCGGGGCCCGGCGCACAGGTCGTCGAAGGCTTCGGCGTACCGTTCCGCGGCCCGCCCGGGGTGTCCGCCGACGAGGTCGGCGACGGCCAGGCAGCGCAGCAGCGGCCAGCGCGGTGAGGCGTTCCGCAGTCCGCGTTCCCAGCTGCGGACCGCCTGGGCGCGGTCGTCGGCGTGCCACTGGGCGACGCCGAGGTGGTACTCGGTCAGCGGCTCGGCGGGGGCCGTCTCCAGCATGTCCCGCCAGTGCGGGGCGACGAGCGTCGGACCGGGCGGGACGGCGGCACCCCCCGGGGCGGGCAGCCTGCCGGTGTCCAGGAGGGTGCGCCAGGGAGCCTGCTCCGCGCCGAGCGTGGCGGCGTCGAAGGGAGTGCCGGGCAGCCGGTGGCCGGCGCGCAGCACTTCGAGGGCGCCCCACCCGGAGCCGGTGGCGATCCGTTCGCCCGGTTCGGTGTCGGCGGCGCGCTCCAGCCACGCCCGGTGGGCGGCGTCGACGTCGGCCCTGGGCAGCGCGGCCGCGAGCCGGGCGGCGGTCTCCGTGCGGGCCGCGGACCAGTCCTCGCCGTGCACCAGCGCCGGGTCGGCGTCCAGCGGACCGTACGCCTCCAGCCAGCTGATGTCCGACTCCGGTTCGAGGCGGAGGTGTTCCAGCTGGGTGCGGGCGAGCCCGGCCTGGATCTCGGCGTAGCCGCCGGTGCCCGGTGCGGTCAGCCAGCGCTGCCAGCGGCGGCCGCCGCGCCCGGAGCCCCAGACGAAAAGCTTGCGTCCGCGCAGGGTGTCGGTGGAGGTCTGCACCAGGCCGCTGCCGTCGGCGTCGAGGGCAGCGATCCACTTGCGGGCCTCGTCGGGCACCTCGTAGAACCAGTCCGCGGAGTGGGTGCTGCGCAGCGGGGTAGGTGCGGTCGGCCTCCCGTTCCCCGGAGACCGGGACGGGCACGCGGCGCAGACTGCGCGTGTAGCCGAAGTGCCACGCCTCGTCGGCGGGGGCGAGGACGCGGGTGCCCTCGCCCTCGTCGACGGCGGTGTTGGACCACCAGTAGAGGGCGGCGGGGCGTTCGTGCGGGTTGCGCACCCGGACGCCGACGTGGAGGAATTCGGAACCGCCGGGGAGCCACAGGTCGACCTGGAAGGGCAGGTCGCGCAGGCGTTCCCACTCCCACAGCCGGAGCATCGGCCCGCCGTCCGGGGCGGTGACGAGCGCGGCGTGCAATGGGGCGCAGGCGAGGGCGGTGTGGCCGGTGGCCCCGATGTTCCACTCGATGCCGCCGGAGAACCAGGCTCCGGCCAGCCCGAAGGAGGCCGGCTGGAGGACGGGGTTGCGGTGCAGCAGCTCGCGGCCGGTGGGCTTGTGGTGCAGGGAGTGGACCCGGCCGCCGAGCCCGGGGAGGACCGTGACGCGCAGCCGCTCGTTCTCCAGGACGACCGCGTCCAGGGTGGTGGGTGTGCGGTCGCGGCCGTATCCGTCGAGGATCTGGACCGGCAGGACGGTGCGCAGGGGCTCGTAGCCGATCTGGCGGGCCATGTCCCGGGGCAGGCGGCGCCGGGTCTCCTCGTCGACGGTGTGCGTCGTGTCGAGGGGGCGCAGCGCCGGGAGGGGGTTCGGCGGGCCGAGGGGTGCGGCGGGCAGGGTCAGTTCGGCACGGCGCACGGTGGTGGGCACGTCAGCCTCGCATTCGTCTGGGGTGCGCCGCGGCGGCCGTCCCCGGTGGAGTCGTGTCGACCATGGAACCTCCCGATGGGCGGGTCGGGCCAGAGGCGGGCGCGGAATTCGCGTGTGCGTGCGCGCGGGACCGGCCTACGCTGACCTGGCCGGTCGCCCCGTCCGCGGGACGGGCGCACCGGCCGCGACGGGGAACCGGCCACGACGGCGGGACCGGCCGCGACGGGCTGCCCGGCAGGAGCACGGGCACGGGACGACAAGCGAGAAGGTGGCGTCGGGATGGGCACGCAGCACACGTACCGGGTGATCGTCCGGGGTGCGTGGGAAGGGCTGACGGAGGCGGGGCGGGCGGCGCTGCTCGCGGCGGTGGACGAGCACGACGGGCTGGCCGCGATCCGCTTCACCGAGGAGGGCTCCCTCGCCTACGACCGGGCGCTGCGGCGCTTCACGTACCGGTTCGTGGTGGTGTCGGACGCCGCCGACGGCGAGGAGATGGCCGAGGTGATCGCGGAGGACCGGGCACGGGCGGCGCTGGCGGCACTGGGTCACGGGCACGGGGAGCTGAAGTGCTCCGCGACCGACATGGACACCATGAAGATCAACGACAAGGGCCGCCGGAAGCGCTGACGTCCCCGGGCTCGCCGGGGCGGCGCAGGAGCCGGAGGGCGGTGGGCACGCACCGGTGCCTCCGCGAGCCGCCCGCCCCGCGCGCCCCGGGGAGCGGGCCCGTACAACGAGCCCGTGCACGGTTCAGCGCCCGTCGGACGCGGTCATCTCGCGGGTCAGTGCCCAGCGCTGGTGGTCGCGCCACGCGCCGTCGATGCACAGGAAGTCGGGCGAGAACCCCTCCAGCCGGAAGCCCGCCGCGCGGACCAGGCCGATCGAGGCGGCGTTGCCCGGCTGGATGTTGGCCTCCAGGCGGTGCAGCCCGAGCGGTCCGAAGGCGTGGCCGACGAGGAGGCCGAGGGCCTCGCCCATCAGGCCGCGTCCCGCGGCGCCGGTGAAGGCTCCGTAGCCGAGGGCACCGCACTGGAAGGCTCCGCCCACGATGTTGTTGACGGTGAGGAAGCCGGCGAGCTCCCCGGTGGCGCGTTCGTGGACCAGGTAGCCGGCCCGGTCCGGGTCGCCGACGAGACGCCCCGCCCAGGCGGCGTACGCCTCGTCGGTCTGCGGCGGGAAGAGCCAGGGCCGGTGGAGCGCGGTGCTCCGCCGGGCCTGCGCGGTGAACTCCGGCCCGTCGGCGAGGGTGACGGGCCGCAGGGCGGTGCGGTCGCCGACGGCGGTGTGCGGGCCGCTGCCGGGGGCGGACGGTGTGCGGGGCATGGGTGCGGTCCTCGGGGATTGTGGTGCGGGGCGGCCGCGGCCGGTCACGGGGCGGCGGTGTCCAGGGCGGGTTCCCGCAGGGTCAGCGTCAGTTCCCCGGCGTCCAGCACGGCGGGCACGCCGAGCGGCATGGTCAGCGCCGACTCGCCGTGGCCGAAGCCGAACTCCTCGACGACGGGGACGCCCAGGCCGCCCAGCCGGTCCAGCAGGACCGCGCGGACCGCCGGGTAGTCGCCGCACTCCGCCCAGGAGCCGAGCACCACGCCCGCGACGCCGGTCAGCCAGTCGGCGCGCAGCAGCTGGGTGAGCATCCGGTCGATGCGGTAGTCCTCCTCCCCGACGTCCTCCAGGAGCAGGATCCCGCCGCGCGCCGAGGTCCGGGTGTGCGGGACGGCGAGGTCCCCGGCGAGGAGCGCGAGGCAGCCGCCGAGGGTGACCCCGGTGGCCCGGCCCGGGACCATGGCGCGGGCGCCCGGCAGGGCTTCGACGGTGCGCACGGACTCCGGGTCGAACAGGGTGGCCCGCAGGTGCTCCTGGGTGCGGGTGTCCTTGAGGAACGTCAGCGCGCCCGGCATGGGCCCGTGGAGGGTGGCGATGCCCGCGCGGACGGCGAACGCCTCGTGGAGTGCGGTGATGTCGCTGTATCCGACGAGGATCTTGGGTCCGGCCGCGCGGATGGCCGTCCAGTCGACGAGGTCGGCCATGCGCTGCACGCCGTAGCCGCCGCGGGCGCAGAACACGGCCGAGACCGTGGGGTCGCACCAGGCGTCGGTCAGGTCGCGGGCGCGCGCCGCGTCGTCGCCGGCGAGGTAGGGCAGCGACGGGTGGGTGCCGAGGACGTGCGGCATCACGACCGGGTCCAGGCCCCAGCCGCGCAGTACGTCGAGCCCCGCGTCGAGGCGCTCGCCGGGGACGGGGCCGCTGGGGGCGACGACGGCGACCCGCGCGCCCGGGGTCAGGCGCGGCGGGCGGATCAGCGGGGGCACGCTCATGTGCGGAACTCCAGTTCGGGCACGTCGGGGCGGTCGATGCCGAAGGTGTGCGCGTAGAGGGCGAGTTCCGCCTCCAGGGCACGGCGCACGGTCTCGGCCCTGCGGAAGCCGTGGCCCTCCCCTGGGAAGGCGATGTACGCGTGCGGGACGCCCCGGCCGGCGGTCCGCGCGAGGAAGCGTTCGCACTGCGCGGGCGGGCAGATGACGTCGTCGAGGCCCTGGAGGACGAGGAACGGCGCGGTGATCCGGTCGACGTGGTGGACGGGCGAGCGGTCCCGGTAGCGGCCGGGCACGGTGGCGAGGGGTCCGACGAGCGACTCCAGGTAGCGGGACTCGAAGTCGTGGGTCTCGCCGGTGGCCCAGGCGTGCAGGTCGAGGATGGGGTAGATGATCGTGCCGCAGGCGTAGACGTCGGTGGTGGTCAGCGAGACGGCCGCGGTCCAGCCGCCGGCGCTGCCGCCGCGGACGGCGAGGCGTGCCGGGTCGGCGGTTCCCTCGTCGGCGAGGGCCTCGGCGACGGCCGCGCAGTCCTCGACGTCGACCACGCCCCACTGCTCGCGCAGCCTTTCGCGGTAGGCGCGGCCGTACCCGGTGGAGCCGCCGTACGCGACCTCGGCGACGCCGATGCCGCGGGAGGTGAAGTAGGCGATCTCCAGGTCGAGGACGAGCGGGGCGCGTCCGGTGGGGCCGCCGTGCGCCCAGACGACGTAGGGCGGGAGCTCGTCGTCGGGGGCGGTGCGGTCGGGGCTGTGCGGCGGGTAGACGTGGGCGTGGACCTGGCGTCCGCCGGGTCCGGTGAAGGTGCGGATCTGCGGCTCGGGGTAGTAGGCGGGGTCCACCGGGTCGTCGTGGGCGCCGGCCACGACGCGGGTCCGTCCGGTGCGGGTGTCGAGTTCGACGATCTCGTAGCCGCTGCGGGGGCTCGCGGCGACGCCGAGGACCCGGTCCCCGCAGACGGCGAGGGTGGGGGCCCATTCGCTCCAGGGGCCCGGCGCGTCGACGAGTTCGCCGGTCTCGGCGTCGAGCACGGCGAGCGCGGTGCTGCCGGTGCCGTGGATGACGGCGAGGGGTCCGCCGGGCATCGGGAGGAACCACTGGGAGCCGAGTTTCCACAGGGCTCCGCCGAACTCCTCGGCGCGGCCCGGGCAGAGCGGCTCCGGCGCGGCGAAGCCGTCGCCCGCGGGCGCGGCCCGCAGCACCTCCCACCAGCCGCCGGGGTCGGAGGCGTACAGCAGGGCGCCGTCCGGGGCCCATGCGACCTGGCAGACCGCCTCCCGCTCGCCCCCGGCGACGGTGCGGGCGCCCTCGAAGGCGCCGCCGTCCGTGATGCCGGCGACGATCGCCTCGGTGCCGTCCCAGGGCATCCTCGGGTGGTCCCAGGCGATCCAGGCGGCACTGCGCCCGTCCGGCGAGACCTCGGGTCCGGTGACGAACCGGTGCCGCCCGTCGGAGAGTTCGCGTACGGCGCTCCGGTCGTCGGCGGCCGACCCGTCGACGGGGACGGCGGCGATCACACGGCGCACGTCGGTGGGCGACGGTCCGGTGAACTCCTCCAGCACGCACCAGAACTCGCCGCCCGAGGGCCCCGGCCGCGGGTCGGCCCAGCGCAGTCCGCCGCCGGTGGCGGACACCGGGGTGAGGGGGCGCGGGACGGCTCCGGGGACGTCGGGCTCGTAGGCGTACAGCCGCTGGTCGTCGAAGTGGACGAAGACGATCAGCGGCCCGCGGTCGGGGCGGGCGGTGCCGGCCCAGGGCAGGCCGCCGTACTCGATGACCCGGCTGCGGACGTTCCACGGCGCGGGCAGCACGGACTCCTCGCGTCCGTCGGCCCGCAGCCGCACGAGCGTGCGGCGGCCGCCCTCGGCGGGGCGCGGGGCGGTCCACCAGATCTCGTCCCCGACGGTGCCGAGGTGGTCGGGCCGCCCGTCGTGGGAGGCGGCGAGACCGGCGCCGATCGGTGACGGCCAGGTCCCGTACGGGCCCGTGGGGAGCATCGCGGGTCCTCCTAGGCGGACTGCATGACGTGGTCGAGGACGCGGACGCCGAAGTGGAGGGCGTCGACGGGGACGCGTTCGTCGACGCCGTGGAAGAGGGCGTTGTAGTCGAAGCCCGGCGGCAGCTTGAGCGGGGAGAACCCGTAGCCGGTGATGCCGAGCCGGGAGAACGCCTTGGCGTCGGTGCCGCCGCCCATGCAGAAGGGCACCGTGCGCGCGTCGGGGTCGAACCGTTCGACGGCGGCGCGGAGCAGTGCGAACGTCGGGCTGTCGACGGGGGCCTGGAGGGGGATCTCCTGGTGGTAGTAGTCCCAGTCGACGTCGGGGCCGGTGAGGGCGTCCATCGTGGTGACGAACTCCTCCTCGCCGCCGGGGACCACGCGTCCGTCGACGTGGGCGCGCGCGTGACCCGGGATGACGTTCACCTTGTACCCGGCGTCGAGCATCGTCGGGTTGGAGCTGTTGCGCACGGTGTTCTCGACGACCCTGGCGGCGGGGCCGAGGGCTTCGAGCAGGGCGTCGACGTCGAAGGCGGGGTCGTCCAGGTCGGCGTCGAGGCCGTGCAGGGCGGCGAGTTCGGTGAGGGCGGCGCGGACGGTCGGGCTGAGGCGGACCGGCCAGCGGTGCTCGCCGATGCGGTGCACGGCGGCGGCGATCCGGGTGACGGCGTTGGAGCGGTTGACCTTGGAGCCGTGCCCGGCGCGGCCGTCGGCGGTGAGCCGCAGCCAGGCGGTGCCCCGCTCGCCCGCGCCGATCGGGTAGAGCGACATGCCGTTCGCGTGCAGGGTGTACGCGCCGGACTCGCTGATGCCCTCGGTGCAGCCCTCGAAGAGGTCCGGGTGCTCGTCGGCGAGGAAGCGGGAGCCGTCGACGGCGCTGTCCTCCTCGTCGGCGGTGTAGGCGATCACGACGTCCCGGCGGGGGCGTACGCCGTGGCGGGCCCAGGCCCGGACGACGGACAGGACCATGGCGTCCATGTTCTTCATGTCGACGGCGCCCCGGCCCCAGACGACGCCGTCGCGGACCTCGCCGGAGAAGGGGTGGACGGTCCAGTCGGACGGTTCGGCGGGCACGACGTCGAGGTGGCCGTGGACGAGGAGGCCGCCGGCGGACGGGTCGGTGCCGGGGATGCGGGCGACGACGTTGGCGCGGCCGGGCGTGCGCTCCAGCAGGACGGGGTCGAGCCCGGCGTCCGCGAGGCGTTCGGCGACGTACTCGGCGGCGGGGCGCTCCTTGCAGTCGCCGCCGCCCCGGTTGGTGGTGTCGATGCGGATGAGGTCCGAGGTGAACGCGACCACCTCGTCCAGTGCGGTGGCGTCCACCGCGGTCGTGGGTGTCGTCGTCTCAGCCATACTGCTCCTCCACGGCCGCGGAGACGATCGTGGTGACCGCCTTGAACGTGCGAATGCCTTCGTACATGGTGTCGCTGGTGTAGGCGACGCGCCGTTCGCCCCGGGCGCGGGTCACCCCGGGGACGACGGTGGCCGCCGCCGCCAGGTGCTCGGCGTCGAACTCCACCTCGACGGTGAACGGCCCGCCGCGCACCGGCTCGTGGCGCACCGCGAGGGCGGCGGCCTCGCGGGCGGCCGTGCGGATGTCGGCCGCGGTGCGGGCGGGGGTGCGGCAGACGGCGGCGTAGCGCGAGACGTGGTCCTTGACGGCGACCTTCAGCGCGCCGGGCGCGTAGTCGAGGGCGTCCTCGCAGGTGAGGTCGTCGCCGGTGACGAGGACGACGGGGACGCCGTACTCGGCGACGACGTGGGCGTTGAGCATGCCCTCGCTCGCGCGGACGCCGTTCAGCCAGACGCCGGTGATGGAGTTGGCGAGGTAGGTGTGGGCGAGGACGCCTTCGGTGCCCGCGCCGGTGTGGTAGCCGACGAACGCGATGCCGTCGACGTCGCCGTGCTGGACGCCCTCCACCATGGACAGCGACTTGTGGCGGCCGGTGAGCATCTCGGCCCGCTCGTCGAGCTGTTCGAGGAGCAGGTTGCGCATGGTCCAGTGGGCCTCGTTGACGAGGACCTGGTCGGCGCCGCCGTCGAGGAAGCCGAGGACGGCCGCGTTGACGTCGGAGGTGAACAGGGACCGGCAGCGTTCCCACTGGGGGGTGCCGGGCAGGACGTCGGCCGGCCAGGTCACGCCGGTGGCGCCCTCCATGTCGGCGCTGATCAGGATTTTCACGGCTCGCTCCTGTTCGGATGGTCCGAACGGGAGTCTAAGGTCTTCCGATTGGATCAGGGCGGACGGTGGGCGGGCCGGTGCGCGCGAGTCCGCCGGGCGGGCCCGCTCGCACCGGCGGCGGGGCGCCCGGCGGGATGCCGGACGCCCCGCCGGCCGGTCAGCCGAGGACCTTCTCCAGGGAGCCGAGCGCGCCGCGGAGTTCGTCGGCGGTGACGGTGAGCGGCGGTGCGATGCGGATCGTGGAGCCGTGGGTGTCCTTGACGAGCACGCCTTCGGCCATCAGCCGTTCGCTGATCTCGCGGCCGGTGCCCACGGACGGTTCGATGTCGACGCCGGCCCACAGCCCGCGGGCGCGGAAGCCGGTGACGCCCCTGCCGAGCAGGGCCGTGAGGCCCTCGCGCAGCACCTCGCCGAGTTCGGTGGCGCGGCGCTGGAACTCGCCGGTGGCGAGCAGGTCCACGACAGCGGAGCCGACGGCGGCGGCGAGCGGGTTGCCGCCGAACGTGGAGCCGTGCTCGCCCGGCCGCAGCACGGACATGACGTCCCGGCGGCCGACGACGGCCGACACGGGCACGATGCCGCCGCCGAGCGCCTTGCCGAGCAGCAGGAGGTCGGGGCGGACCGACTCGTGGTCGACGGCGAGCGTGGTGCCGGTGCGGCCGAGGCCGGACTGGATCTCGTCCGCGATGAACAGGCAGCCGGCCCGGCGGGTCGCCTCGCGGACGCCGGCGAGATAGCCGTCGTCGGGGATGAGGACGCCCGCCTCGCCCTGGATGGGCTCGACGAGGACGGCGGCCGTGGTGTCGTCGAGGGCGGCTTCCAGGGCTGCCAGGTCGTTGTAGGGGACAACCCGGAAGCCGGGGGTGAACGGGCCGAAGCCGGCCCGGGCGCTCTCGTCGGTGGAGAAGCTGACGATGGTGGTGGTGCGGCCGTGGAAGTTGCCGTCGGCGACGACGATCGTGGCCTCGCCGGGGGCGACGCCCTTGACCTCGTAGGCCCATTTGCGGGCGATCTTGACGGCGCTCTCGACGGCTTCGGCGCCGGTGTTCATCGGCAGCGTCATCTCGAGGCCGGTCAGCGCGGCCAGTCCCTCGGCGAATCCCGCGAGGCGGTCGTTGTGGAAGGCGCGCGAGGTGAGGGTGAGGGTGTCGAGCTGGCGGTGGGCCGCGGCGATCAGGCCGGGGTGGCGGTGGCCGAAGTTGAGTGCGGAGTAGCCGGCCAGCAGGTCGAGGTAGCGCCGGCCCTCGACGTCCTCGACCCAGACGCCCTCGGCGCGGGCCACGACCACCGGCAGCGGGTGGTAGTTGTGCGCCAGCGTGTCGTGCTCGGCGCGGATCAGCTCGGCGGACGTCCGCGCGGGGTGCGCGCCCGCGGCGGAGGCGGACCCGGGGGAACGTTCGGGTGTCAGCGTCATGCGCGGATCTCCTGGGTGCAGCACTTGATGCCGCCGCCGGCCTTGTGGAACTCCGACAGGTCGACGGGGACGGGGACGTAGCCGTGGGCGGCGAGCCGGGCGGCGAGGGCGGCGGCCTGCGGGGCGACGAACACGTGCACCCCGTCGGAGACCGAGTTGAGCCCCCAGGCGACGGCGTCCTCGCGGGTCGCGGTCACGGCGTCGGGGAACAGGCGCTCCAGCACCTCGCGGCTGCCCGGGGAGAACGCCTCGGGGTAGTAGCAGACGTTCGCCGGTCCGCCGCCCGCGCCGTCGTCGAGCACGAACAGGGCGGTGTCCAGGTGGTAGAAGTACGGGTCGACCAGCGTCAGGGAGACGACCGGGGTGCCGAAGTACTCCTGCACCTCCCGGTGGGCCTCGGTCGTCGTGCGGAAGCCGGTGCCGGCGAGGACGAATCCGCCGACGGGCACCAGGTCTCCCTCGCCCTCGCAGACGGCGACGGACTGCTGGAGGGTGAACCCGGCGGCCTTGAACCAGGTCTCGTAGGCGGCCTCCTCGCCCCGGCGTTCGAGGGCGTGGAACCGTGAGCCGAAGACCCTGCCGTCCAGCACCAGGGCCGAGTTGGCGGCGAACACCATGTCCGGCAGGCCCGGTTCGGGGCCGACGTGGTCCACGGTGTGGCCGAGTCCGAGGTAGGTGTCGACGAGGTGCTGCCACTGGGAGCGGGCCAGGTCGCGGTCGACCGGGGTGTCCGTGCTCATCCAGGGGTTGATCGCGTAGCTGACGTCGAAGAAGCGGGGTTCACAGACCAGGTAGCGCCTGGCGCGAGGCACACGCTGTGCTGACACCGAAGGGGTCCTCCTGCCGTTGTCGCGATATCCGGTGACGCATGTCCGGTGACAAGCCAACGGTAGGAATCGGGACGGACCGGGGACAAGAGGCGTCCCCTGCGTGTACGCGCAGGAATGCTGCGTCGTCGGCGCCTTCCGCGCCGGTTTCCCTCACGGGGGCGGGAACACTCCGCCGGACGGGGGCAGCGGCTCCCCCGGGAAGGGCGCCGCGGGCCCCGTTCCCGGTGCGGCGGGGCCCTGTGGCGCGGCGAGTGCGGCGCCGGCCTCCGGGCTGGTGGTCAGCAGATGGGAGAGGACCATGTAGCTGATCGTCTTGCGGATGAACGGCTCGGTCCTGATGCGTTCCAGGACCTCCTCGAAGTGCTCGACGTCCCGGGCGCGGACGTGCAGCAGGGCGTCGGCTCCCCCGGTGACCGTCATCGCCGCCATGATCTCCGGGTAGTCGCGCACCACCTCGGCCAGACGGCGCGGCGGGGCGGCGCTGTCGCAGTAGACCTCCACGTACGCCTCGGTCCGCCAGCCCAGCGCCGAGGGGCGGACGGTGGTGGTGAACCCGGTGATGACCCCCTCCTCGCGCAGCCGGTCCACGCGGCGTTTGACCGCCGTCGCCGACAGCCCGATGGCGGCGCCGATCTCGGTGAAACTGGTCCGGGCGTTCTCCACCAGAGCGGCGACGATCTTGCGGTCGAGCTCGTCGAACGGCGCGGAACGTGTGGTCATGTCGGGGTTCCTCCGGAAGCTGTGGGCTCGGCGCCCGAGGCGCCCCCCATCGGACCACGCCCGCGCCCCGGGGGCCAGCACGCCTCGGAGCCCGGCCCGGGGGCTCCGGGCGCGGCGGCCGGGGGCGTCAGTCGGCGTGGCCGAGCTGGAGGTCGCGTTCGGTGCGGCCGCCGCCCGCGACCTGGAGGACGGTGGCCACCGGCGGGTAGCCGGCGGCGATGACGGTGTACTCGCCGGAGGACAGGTCGACGAAGCGGAAGGTGCCGTCCGCCTGGGTGGTGAGGGTGTCGACGACGTTGCCCGCCGCGTCGAGCAGGGTCACCCTGGCGTCCTCGACGGGCCGCCCGTCGCCGGCGCGCACGGTGCCGCGCAGCACCGCTCCCCCGGCCAGTTCGATGTCCTGGCGGGTCTCGCGCGAGGACTGGACGCTGACGGGATGCGCGGCCGGCCGGAACGCGGGCGCGCTGGCGGCGAGGGTGTACTCCCCCGCGACCAGGTCGGTGATGACGTAGCCGCCCTCCCGGCCGCTGCGGGTGGAGGCGACGACGTCGCCCCGGACGTCCGTGAGGGTCACGGCCGCGTCGCGGACCGGGGAGCCGTCCGCGGTGAGGACACAACCGGCCAGCCGGCCGGCACCGCCGAGGACGACGTCGAGGTCGACGGGGCGCTCGCCCACGGTCACGGTCACGGCCTGCGGCTGGTGGCCGCCGGCCGCGGCGATCATCACGTAGGGGCCGGGTCCGGGGACGCTCAGCGCGTACCGCCCGTCCTCGCCGCTCGCTCCGCGTCCGACCTGCCGCCCCTGGACGTCGATCAGGGTGAGGGCCGCGCGGGGCACGCTGGTGCCGTCGTGGTGCTGCACGGCACCGCAGACGGGGACGCCCGCCGAGGGGGGCGCGGCGGCCGGCACGGGCTCCGGCGCGGCGGCCCGCGCGTGCGGGACGGTGGTGGGCTCGGCGGCGGGCGTGTGGTGGGACACCAGCGGTTTCTCCTTGAGGAAGAAGGCGAGGACCAGGCCGAGGACGAGCACCGGCACCAGGAAGAGGAAGATGCGGGGCATCGCGTCGGCGTAGGCCTGGATGTAGCCGTCGCGCAGGACGGGCGGCATGGCGTGCACGGCCTGCGGGGTGATCGACTCGGGGTCGGGCAGTCCGGCGCCCGCGGGCAGGCGGTCGGCGAGCGCGTCGGCGAGCCGGTCGGCGAAGAGGGTGCCGAAGACGGCGGCGCCGACACTGCCGCCGATCTGGCGGAAGTAGTTGTGGGCGCTGGTGGCGGTCCCGAGGTCGGACGGCGGCACGGCGTTCTGCACGGCGAGGATGAGCACGGGCATGACCAGGCCGATGCCGAGGCCGAGAACCGCCTGCCAGACGCTGTACTCCAGGCGCGAGGTGTCCGTCTCCAGCCGCGAGAGCAGCCACATCCCGGCGACGGAGACCGCGCCGCCGAGCACCGGGTAGACGCGGTAGCGGCCGGTGCGGCTGATGAGCTGGCCGGAGACGACGGAGGCCACCACGATGCCGCCCATCATCGGCAGCATCAGCAGCCCCGATTCGGTGGCGCTGGCGCCGTCGACCATCTGGAGGTAGGTGGGCAGGTAACTGGCCGCGCCGAAGAGGGCGATGCCGACGACGGCGCCGACCAGGGAGGTGACCGTGAAGACGGAGTCGCGGAACAGCCGCAGCGGGATGAGGGGTTCGGGCGCGCGGCGTTCGACGGCGAGGAAGAGCACGGTGCTCAGCAGCGCGCCCGCGCCGAGCCCGAGGACGGTGCGCGACCCCCAGGCGTACTCGGTGCCGCCCCAACTGGTCAGCAGGACCAGGCAGGTGGAGGCGGCGGCCAGGAAGACCGTGCCGAGGACGTCGATCCGGCCGCGTGCCGCCGGCTTCGGCAGGCGGAGCGCCAGGGTCGTGACGAGCAGGGTGACGAGCCCGAAGGGCACGTTGAACCAGAAGCACCAGCGCCAGGAGGCGTGGTCGGTGAAGAAGCCGCCGAGCAGCGGGCCGGCGACCGAGGCGAGTCCGAACGCGGCGCCGATGAGGCCCATGAACCGGCCGCGTTCGCGGGCCGGGACGATGTCGGCGATGATCGCCTGCACCCCGATCATCAGGCCGCCCGCCCCGATGCCCTGGACGGCCCGGAAGGCGATCAGTTCGTTCATCGTGCGCGACCAGCCGGCGAGTGCGGAGCCGATGACGAAGACGACGATGGCGAACTGGAAGACGCCCTTGCGGCCGAAGAGGTCGCCGAGCTTGCCGTAGACCGGCAGACCGATGGTGGCCGTCAGCAGATAGGCGGTGATCGCCCAGGACATCCGGTCCAGGCCCTGGAGGTCTCCGACGATCTTCGGCAGCGCGGTGGCGACGATCATCTGCTCCAGCGCGGCGAGCAGCAGCGCGAGCATCAGGGCGAGGAAGACCAGCCGCACCCGGCGCGGGCTGAGCGGAGCCGGTTCCGCGGGCGGGGGCGGAGGCGGCAGAGGTCCGGCGGGCGCGTCGCCGGCCGGCCCGGCCTGCCCGTCCTTCACCAGGGTGATGCCGCCCACGTGTCTGCTCCCCTCGTCGTCCTGCGCGGGGTCATTCTTCGCATCAGGGAGGAAGTGGGAGCAACTCGGGCGGAGAGGCGGCGAGCGCCCCAACAGGGCCCGCCAGGGGCGCACTTGGGGCGCTCATCAGGGGCTTTCCCGCGGTGCGGCGCGCCGGGGGCGCACCTGCACCGCGGGGAAGACCACCCGATCCGGTGAGCCGCGGCCGCGGCCCGCCGGACCGGGTGGCGGCTACGCCTTCTCCACCTGTCCGGCCAGGTTGGCGAGCACGGCGTCGTAGATGCGGGCGAGCCCCTTGGGGGCGAAGGTGCGCTCGAAGAAGCCGCCGACGCCGCCGGCGCCGTTCCACACGGTGGTGACGACGGCGCGGGAGGCGCCCTCGCCGGCCGGGGTGACCCGCCAGGTGGTCACCATCGAGGAGTTGCGGTCCTTCTCGACGAGTTCGCCGTCGGTCGGCTCGGTGACCTCCAGCAGGCAGTCGCGGATGCGCTTGCTGGTGGCCTGGAGCTTCCAGTGGACGAGGGTGCCCTCGCCGTCGCCCCCTTCGCGGACCTCGTATTCGCTGAAGTGCTCGGGAAGGATCTTCGCGCGGGTGCCCTCGTAGTCGGCCAGGGCGTCGAACACCGTCTCGGCGTCCGCCTGGATGATCCGTTCCGTGGTGGCCTCGACCTGCGCCATTGCCTGCTCCTCCAGCTCTCGCTCCAGCGGGACGGGCCCAGCCAACCACCTCGGGCGCCGCCGCCCAAAATCCGGCTTGCATCGATCATGGGAACAGGTGTTCTATTCAGGGGTACGACGGGGCTGCGGCGACGAGGAGACACCCGATGCGCTGGGACGATCTGGCCGAGGACCCGGCGGTGAACGGGGAGTCGGCCCTCTTCGGCGCCTCCGCGGTCACGACCCGCACGTTCGACTCCCCCGAGTTCCGGGGCGTCACGTTCCACGAGGTCAGGGCGCGCTCCATCCTCAACCGGGTCCCCGGCGCGTCACGGATGCCCTTCGAGTGGACGGTCAACCCGTACCGGGGCTGCACCCACGCCTGCGTGTACTGCTTCGCCCGCCGGACCCACAGCTACCTCGACCTGGACACCGGACTCGGCTTCGACTCCCAGATCGTGGTGAAGGTCAACGCGCCCGAACTGCTGCGCCGCCAGCTCTCCTCCCGCCGCTGGCAGGGTGCGCACGTGGCCATGGGCACCAACGTCGACTGCTACCAGCGGGCGGAGGGCCGCTACCGGCTCATGCCCGGCATCCTCCAGGCCCTGCGCGACCACGCCAACCCCTTCTCGGTGCTCACCAAGGGCACGCTGATCCTGCGCGACCTCGACCTGCTGCGGCAGGCCGCCGCCGTCACGGACGTGGGCATCTCCGTCTCCGTCGGCTTCACCGACACGGAGCTGTGGCGCACCGTGGAGCCCGGCACGCCCTCGCCCGCACGCCGGCTCGACGTCGTCCGCGCCCTGGCCGACGCCGGAATCGGCTGCGGCGTGCTGATGGCGCCGGTGATCCCCTTCCTGGGCGACCGCCCGGAGCAGCTGCGCGACACCGTCCGCGCCGTCGCCGCCGCGGGCGCGACCTCCGTCACCCCGCTCGTGCTCCATCTGCGGCCCGGGGCCCGCGAGTGGTTCACGGCCTGGCTGCACACCCACCACCCGCACCTCGTGGAACGCTACGCGCGCATGTACGCGGAGGGGGCGTACGCTCCGAGGTGGTACCAGCGCCGCATCACCCGGCAGGTGCACGAACTGGCCGCCGAGTACGGCATCGGGCCCGCCGCGCGGGCGTCGTCGCGTGAGGCGCCGGAGCCGGACGCACCGCGCGCGGGCCACCACGGGGCCGGGCCGGAGCCGACACAGCTGACACTGCTCTGACGGCTTGTTGCGTAGCGTGAAGGAAGTCCGGCGGACGGTGCGGCGTCCGGTACCGGAAGGGCGAGGGGCGCGAGGCGATGACGGTGATGGTGCGCGACATGACGGACGGCGACCGGGAGGCGGTCGCCGCCATCCGGGTCGGCGGGCGGCTCCACGCGTACGCGGGCCTGCTGCCGCAGTCGCATCTCGACTTCATGGACGCGGCCGCGGACGCCGCCCGCCGGCACGGGGACCTGGCCGGCGCCGCGGGCACGGTGAACGTCGTCGCGGAGCAGCACGGCGACGTGATCGGCTGGGCCTGCTACGGCCCCTCCCGCGCACCGGACGCGACGGCCGACGGCTGCGAGCTCTACGCGATCTACGTGCTCCCCGAGCGGATATCGTCCGGCGTCGGCCACGCGCTGATGGCCGAGGTCACCGGCCGGGCCCGCACCAGGGGCTTCGTGCGGATGGAGCTGTGGGTGCTCAAGGAGAACGCGCGCGCCCGGCGGTTCTACGAGCGCGCCGGGTTCCTCCCGGACGGCACGGAGGAGCCCTTCGAGGTGGACGGCACCCGCGTCCCCGAGGTCCGCTACACGCGCCGGCTGGTCTGAGCGGCGCGGCACGCACCACACGGCGACCGGCCCGCCGTCCTCCGCGCGGCACACACCACACGGCCACCGGCGACCGGCCGGGCCCGGGGGCTCGCGCCTGCCGCGCGGGGCGGTCCAGGAGCGGGGGCGGGGGCCCGCCGCGGCCCGCCGCCCCGGCGGGACCCCCGCGGACCGTGAGCCGGTCCCCCGCCCCCGCACCGCACCCGGCGGGCAGCCGTCCCGTCCGGAACTCAGCCGCCCGGGACCGCGCGACCGGGCACGACCCGGTCCGCGCGGACGGTGAGCACGGCCGTCACCCAGAGCGACACCGCGCACCCCAGCCCGACCACGGTGCGCACGCCGGCGGCGGAGCCGCCGGTGAGGGCGAGCGCCAGTCCGGCCGCGCCGACGAGGCAGAGCAGCGCCGCCGGCAGCCGCAGCCGGGGCTGCCCGAAGGCCGCGGCGAGCGGCACGAAGTGGAGGCCGACCACCAGGGCGACCAGCGGCGGGATCAGCTCCGGCACGCCGCCGCGCCTGCACCCCACCGCGATGCCCGCGATCAGCAGCCACTGCACGGCGTTGACCTGCGCGAAGCGGCGCCGCTGCGCCGGTGGCGGCGGACCGCCCGCCGACTCGGGCAGCAGCCGCCGCGCGGCGAACATCAGTGCCGCCGCCACGGCACAGCCCGCGACGGCGCCGGTCGCCACCGCCGCCGGGCCGAGCGAACCGATCCCCAGGAACCACCACCCCGCGCCGAACAGCGCGAGGAACCCCACCCCTGATCTGAACATGATCGAACTGTGGGTGTCCGGGCCGTGCAGGTCAACTCCCTTGCGGCGAAGCCCCTTGGTCCAGCCGCGCCAGGGCCGCCGACGCCGCCGCGGTGAGTCTCGGGTGCGGCACGGCGGAGGCGAGGACGGCGCGGGCGCGGGAGTCGCCGAGCGCCCCCAGCCCCTCGACGCAGGCGAGCGCCAGCCGCCAGTGCGGATCGCCCGGCACCAGGCGGCGGCCGAGGCAGGAGATCAGCGCGGGGGCCGACTCGGGAGCGCGCAGCCGGATCAGCAGACGGACCGGCACCAGGGCGTAGGCGACGCGCAGTTCGTTGGTGGCGAGCGCGGCGGCGGCCCGCGGGGTGCGCGCGTCGCCCAGCGCGTACAGGGCGTGGGCGGCGCCGACGCAGCGGTCGGGGTCGCGGTGGTTGAGGAGCAGCACCAGGGACTCGAAGGCCCGGCTGTCGCCGGCGCAGCCGAGGCGGTAGGCGGCGATCTCACGGGCCCACAGGGGGCGTTCGAGGGCGGTGAGCTCCGCGGCGAGTTCGTCGCGGTCCTCGGTGACCAGCAGCCGCTCGAAGGCGGCGCCGCCGCCCGATTCGCGGCGCAGACGGTGCGCGAGCGACCGTAACTCCTCGTCCATGGTTGTCAGGGTATCGGCGGTGCGCACCGTTTCGGGGCGGGATCCAGATCACAGGGGCGGGATCGTCCGGGGGGCTGGCGCGCTCGTTACCCGCCGGTTACTCTCATGTGAGCGGGTACCCCCCGCGTTCCGCGGCGGCCTGGTGACGCAGCCGCCCGCGGGAGCAGTCGGTTCGGCCGTTGCGCCGTGCAGTACGACGAGACGTGGGACAGCGTCCGTCGGCCTTGTGAACACCCGTGCGCGCACCCCCGTGGTGCCGACCTCCCCGGTGGGACCCCTGCCGGTCTCCCGAGCGCATCGTCGCGCGACCCCCGCCCGCCCGGCGTTCCCACGCCCGTCCGGCACCGTCCGCGCTCCCCTCATCAGTCGTCACTCATCCCTGGAGTCCCGTGATGGACACCCCTCTCCGCACCATCGCCGTCGTCGGTCTCGGCACCATGGGCGCCGGCATCGCCGAGGTGCTCGCCCGCGCCGGCCGCGAGGTCGTCGGCATCGACGTCAGCGAGGCCGCCGCCCGCCGCGCCACCGAAGCGCTGGAGGCGTCCACCGCCCGCGCCGTGGAGCGCGGCCGGATCACCGACGAGGAGCGCCGCACCGCCCTCGCCCGCTTCCGCACGTACGCCGACCTCCAGGCCGCCGCCGACGCCGACCTCGTCATCGAGGTCGTGCCCGAGTCGTACGAGATCAAGCAGCAGGTCTTCCGCGAGCTGGACGCGATCGTGCGCCCGGACGCCATCCTCGCCACTGGCACCAACGCGCTGTCGGTGACCCGGCTGGCCGCCGAGTCGCAGCGCCCGGAGCGCGTGCTCGGCCTGCACTTCTTCAACCCGGCGCCCGCGATGAAGCTGGTCGAGGTGGTCTCGTCCGTGCTGACCTCGCCGCCGGCGGTCGAGTCGGTCACGGCGCTCGCCCGCGACCTCGGCAAGGAGCCGGTGGCGGTCGGGGACCGGCCCGGGTTCGTCGCGGACGGCCTGCTCTTCGGCTATCTGAACCAGGCCGCGGCGATGTACGAGTCCCGGTACGCGTCCCGCGAGGACATCGACGCCGCCATGCGGCTCGGCTGCGGCCTCCCGATGGGCCCGCTCGCGCTGCTCGACCTGATCGGCATCGACACCGCCCGCACGGTCCTGGAGGCGATGTACGCGGCCTCCCACGACCGGCTGCACGCACCGGCGCCGATCCTCGGCCAGCTCAGCGAGGCGGGGCTGACCGGACGGAAGGCGGGCCGCGGCTTCTACTCGTACGCCGGGCCCGGCTCCGCCGAGGTGGTCGACGACGCGCTCACCCCGCGGCCGTCGGCGGACGCGGCGGGGGGACGGCCGGTCTCCTCGGTGGGCGTGGCCGGTTCGGGCACCATGGCCAGCGGTATCGCGGAGGTCTTCGCCAAGGCGGGGTACGACGTCGTGCTGGCGGCGCGCAGCCTGGAGAAGGCCGAGACCGCCAAGGGCCGGATCACCAAGTCACTGCTCCGCTCGGTGACCAAGGGCCGGATGACCCAGGAGGCCTGCGACGCCACGCTGGCGCGGATCACCCCGGCCGGTTCGCTGGACGCGTTCGCCGAGGTCGACCTGGCGGTCGAGGCCGTGGCCGAGGACCTGGAGGTCAAGCAGCAGCTGTTCCGCACCCTCGACAAGGTCTGCCGGCCGGGCGCGGTGCTGGCCACCACGACCTCGTCGCTGCCGGTCGTGGCCTGCGCCCGCGCCACCTCGCGTCCCGAGGACGTGATCGGGATGCACTTCTTCAACCCGGCGCCGGCGATGAAGCTGGTGGAGATCGTCCGCACCGTCCTGACCTCGGACGACGTGCACGCGACCGTCCGGGAGGTGACCGGGAGGATCCGCAAGCACCCGGTGGACTGCGGCGACCGGGCCGGCTTCATCGTGAACGCGCTGCTCTTCCCGTACCTCAACAACGCGATCAAGATGGTCGAGGAGCACTACGCCACCCTCGACGACATCGACGCGGCGATGAAGCTGGGCGGCGGCTACCCGATGGGGCCGTTCGAACTGCTCGACGTGGTCGGCCTCGACGTCTCGCTGGCCATCGAGAAGGTGCTGCACCGCGAGTTCCGCGACCCGGGCCTCGCCCCGGCCCCGCTGCTGGAGCACCTGGTGGCGGCGGGGTGCCTCGGCCGCAAGACGGGTCGCGGCTTCCGCGAATATGCACGGCGCTGACCCCTCGGCGGGGTGGGGCGGGCTGCTCGGTCCGGGCGGCCCGCCCTCGCCGTCCGCGGCGGAGGCGGTCGACCCGCGGGCGCACGCGGAGGCCGGCATGGAGTACGTTCAAGTCATGCCGCAGCCTGCCGATCCGTCCCGACGCCCGCTCCGCGCCGGTTCCGTCCCCGATGTCACGGAGAGCGCAGCGGGCTCGAAAGCCGCCGCCCAGCGTCTGAAGATGCGCCGTGAACTGGCCGCTGCGGCCATGGAGTTGTTCGCGACCAAGGGGTACGAGGCGACGACGGTCGACGAGATCGCGGCGGCCGCCGGGGTGGCCCGGCGCACCTTCTTCCGCCACTTCCGGTCCAAGGAGGAGGCGATCTTCCCGGACCACGACGACACCCTGGTCCGGGCCGAGGCGGTGCTGAACGCGGCCCCGCCGCACGAGCACCCCCTGGACACGGTGTGCCGCGGCATCAAGGAGGTCATGAGGATGTACGCCTCCTCCCCCTCCGTCTCGGTCGAGCGGTACCGCCTGACGCGTGAGGTGCCCACGCTGCGGGAGCGCGAGATCGCCTCGGTGGCCCGCTACGAGCGCCTGTTCACGCGCTATCTCCTGGGCCACTTCGACGAGCGCGACCACCACGACGGCAACGACGACCCGCTGCTGGCCGAGGTGGCCGCGTCGGCGGTGGTCACGGCGCACAACCACGTCCTGCGGCGGTGGCTGCGGGCCGGCGGGCAGGGCGACGTGGAGACCCAGCTGGACCACGCCTTCGCCATCGTGCGGGACACCTTCGGCAGCGGCATAGGGGCGGGCCGCAAGGCCGGCCGCACACTCCCGGCGACGCTCGACGCGCCGGCCGCGGCGAGGACCGAGGGCGAGGTCCTGGTGGCGGTGGCGCGGACCGACGCCCCGCTCAGCGAGGTCATGCGCACGATCGAGCAGGCCCTCAAGGAGGCCTGACCTCCGCCGCGCCGCACGCGGGCGCGAGACGACGCAGCAGGCGAGGACCGCCCGGATCGGGCGGTCTTCGCCTGCTTTGCGGCCGGGTTCGATCGATCATCGCTCATATGTGTCCATTGGATTGCATCTGAGAGAAATTCTTGGCACGGAGTGTCTTGCCACCTGGCACGGCGTGCCATACGTTGAAGGAGTCCGGGCGGCCGGCGTGCAGAGCACACTCGTACGCCGGCTGTCCCAGCAGCCCGAGGCCGCTCCGCCCGGACGCCTGCGTCACAGGCACCTCCCGTCGCGCCCACAGGCGCCGCCGCAGCTCCATCCGCCGAACCGACGGCACACCTCCACACCCAGCACCGCCCGACGAACCCCTCAGCGTCCCCGCAGGACGCTTCCCGCCGGAGGCAACACCGTGAAGGAAATCCTGGACGCGATCCAGTCGCCGGAGACCACCTCCGCCGACTTCGCCGCTCTCAAGCTCCCCGAGTCCTACCGCGCGATCACCGTGCACAAGGACGAGACGGAGATGTTCGCCGGCCTCGAGACCCGGGACAAGGACCCCCGCAAGTCGATCCACCTGGACGACGTGCCGGTCCCGGAGCTCGGCCCCGGCGAGGCCCTGGTGGCCGTCATGGCCAGCTCGGTCAACTACAACTCGGTGTGGACCTCGATCTTCGAGCCGCTGTCCACCTTCGGCTTCCTGGAGCGCTACGGACGCCTCTCCGAGCTCACCAAGCGCCACGACCTCCCCTACCACGTCATCGGCTCCGACCTCGCGGGCGTCGTCCTGCGCACCGGACCCGGCGTGAACGCCTGGAACCCGGGCGACGAGGTCGTCGCGCACTGCCTCTCGGTCGAGCTGGAGTCCTCCGACGGCCACAACGACACGATGCTCGACCCCGAGCAGCGCATCTGGGGCTTCGAGACCAACTTCGGCGGACTGGCGGAGATCGCGCTCGTCAAGTCCAACCAGCTCATGCCGAAGCCGAAGCACCTCAGCTGGGAGGAGGCGGCCGCCCCCGGCCTCGTCAACTCCACCGCCTACCGGCAGCTCGTCTCCCGCAACGGCGCCGGCATGAAGCAGGGCGACAACGTGCTCATCTGGGGCGCGAGCGGCGGACTGGGCTCCTACGCCACGCAGTTCGCCCTCGCCGGCGGCGCCAACCCGATCTGCGTCGTCTCCAGCGAGCAGAAGGCGGACATCTGCCGCTCGATGGGCGCCGAGGCGATCATCGACCGCAGCGCCGAGGGCTACAAGTTCTGGAAGGACGAGCGCACCCAGGACCCGAAGGAGTGGAAGCGCTTCGGCAAGCGCATCCGCGAGTTCACCGGCGGCGAGGACATCGACATCGTCTTCGAGCACCCCGGCCGCGAGACCTTCGGCGCCAGCGTCTACGTCACCCGCAAGGGCGGCACCATCACCACCTGCGCCTCGACCTCGGGCTACATGCACGAGTACGACAACCGCTACCTGTGGATGTCGCTGAAGCGGATCATCGGCTCGCACTTCGCCAACTACCGCGAGGCGTGGGAGGCCAACCGCCTCATCGCCAAGGGCAAGATCCACCCGACGCTCTCCAAGGTCTACTCCCTCGAGGACACCGGCCAGGCCGCGTACGACGTGCACCGCAACCTCCACCAGGGCAAGGTCGGCGTGCTCGCGCTCGCCCCCGAGGAGGGGCTCGGCGTCAAGGACCCGGAGATGCGCGCCAAGCACCTCGACGCCATCAACCGCTTCCGGAACGTCTGAGGTTCCTCGATGACTGAGCGCAAGAAGGACCGGCCCTGGCTCATGCGCACCTACGCGGGGCACTCGACCGCGGAGGCGTCCAACGAGCTGTACCGGCGCAACCTCGCCAAGGGCCAGACGGGTCTGTCGGTCGCCTTCGACCTGCCGACGCAGACCGGGTACGACCCCGACCACGTCCTCGCCCGCGGCGAGGTCGGCCGGGTCGGGGTGCCGGTCTCCCATCTGGGCGACATGCGGCGGCTGTTCCAGGAGATCCCGCTGGAGCAGATGAACACGTCGATGACCATCAACGCGACGGCCATGTGGCTGCTGGCGCTGTACCAGGTCGTCGCCGAGGAGCAGGGCGCGGACATCACCCGGCTCCAGGGCACCACCCAGAACGACATCGTCAAGGAGTACCTGTCGCGCGGGACGCACGTGTTCCCGCCCGGTCCTTCGCTGCGCCTGACCACCGACATGATCACGTACACGGTGGCCGCCATCCCCAAGTGGAACCCGATCAACATCTGCAGCTACCACCTGCAGGAGGCCGGCGCCACACCGGTGCAGGAGATCGCCTACGCGATGTCCACCGCGATCGCGGTGCTCGACGCGGTGCGCGACTCCGGCCAGGTGCCGGCCGAGAAGTTCGGCGACGTGGTCGCCCGCATCTCGTTCTTCGTGAACGCGGGCGTCCGCTTCGTCGAGGAGATGTGCAAGATGCGCGCCTTCGGCCGCATCTGGGACCAGGTCACCCGCGAGCGCTACGGCATCACGAACGAGAAGCAGCGCCGGTTCCGCTACGGCGTCC
The DNA here is from genome assembly GCF_014489615.1 of Streptomyces genisteinicus. Lineage (GTDB taxonomy): Bacteria > Actinomycetota > Actinomycetes > Streptomycetales > Streptomycetaceae > Streptomyces > Streptomyces genisteinicus. The sequence continues at coordinate 6,334,846 of NZ_CP060825.1, read as the reverse complement.
AGGTCAACTCGCTCGGCCTGACCGAGGCGCAGCCGGAGAACAACGTCCAGCGCATCGTGCTGGAGATGCTCGCCGTCACCCTCTCCAAGGACGCCCGCGCCCGCGCCGTGCAGCTCCCCGCCTGGAACGAGGCGCTGGGCCTGCCCCGGCCCTGGGACCAGCAGTGGTCGCTGCGCATCCAGCAGGTGCTGGCGCACGAGAGCGACCTGCTGGAGTACGAGGACATCTTCGCGGGCTCGCACGTCATCGAGGCCAAGGTCGGCGCCCTCGTCGACGAGTGCCTCGCCGAGATCCGCCGGATCGAGGAGATGGGCGGCGCGATGGCGGCCGTCGAGTCCGGCTACCTCAAGTCGCAGCTGGTGTCCTCGCACGCCGAACGGCGGGCGCGGATCGAGGCGGGCGACGAGAAGATCGTCGGCGTCAACATCTTCGAGACGACCGAGGAGAACCCGCTCACCGCCGACCTCGACACGGCCATCATGACCGTCGACCCGGCGAACGAGGCACGCGTCACCGCGAAGCTGCACGAGTGGCGCGCGAACCGGGACGAGCCCCGTGCCGCCGAGTCCCTCGCGGCCCTCAAGAAGGCCGCCGCGGGCACCGAGAACCTGATGGCGGCCACCGTCGAGTGCGCGCGTGCGGGCGTCACCACCGGCGAGTGGGCCTGGGCGCTGCGTGACGTCTTCGGCGAGTTCCGCGCGCCGACCGGCGTCAGCAGCGCCCCGGTGGCCGTCACCGCCGAGGCGGGCACACCGCTCGCCGTGGTCCGCGACAAGGTCGCCAGGACCGCCGACGAGCTCGGCTCCGGCCGGCTGCGCCTGCTGGTCGGCAAGCCCGGCCTGGACGGCCATTCCAACGGCGCCGAGCAGATCGCCGTGCGGGCCCGCGACGCCGGGTTCGAGGTCGTCTACCAGGGCATCCGGCTGACGCCGGAGCAGATCGTCTCCGCCGCCCTCGCGGAGGACGTCCACTGCGTGGGCCTGTCGATCCTGTCCGGCTCCCACGCCGAGCTGGTGCCCGACGTGCTGGAGCGGCTGCGGGACGCCGGCGCCCCCGACATCCCGGTGATCGTGGGCGGCATCATCCCGAACGCCGACGCGGCCCAGCTGAAGGCGGCCGGAGTGGCCGCCGTGTTCACCCCGAAGGACTTCGGCATCACGGAGATCATCGGCCGTATCGTCGACGAGATCCGCCGAGCCAACAAGCTCAGCCCCCTTGAAAGTACGGAGGTCCCCGCATGAGCACGCCAGTGCATCCGGTCAACCGTCTCCGCCCGCGCCGTTCCTGCCTGGCGGTGCCCGGCTCGAACCCGCGGTTCCTGGAGAAGGCCCAGGGCCTGCCGGCCGACCAGGTCTTCCTCGACCTGGAGGACGCCTGCGCCCCGCTCGCCAAGCCGGAGGCCCGGCACACCATCGTCAAGTTCCTCAACGAGGGCGACTGGACGGGCAAGACCCGGGTCGTGCGGGTCAACGACTGGACCACCGAGTGGACCTACCGCGACGTCGTGACCGTCGTCGAGGGCGCGGGGCAGAACCTCGACTGCATCATGCTGCCGAAGGTGCAGAGCGCGGAGCAGGTCGTCGCGCTCGACCTGCTGCTCACCCAGATCGAGAAGACCATGGGCTTCGAGCCGGGGAAGATCGGCATCGAGGCGCAGATCGAGAACGCCCAGGGCCTCAACAACGTCAACGCGATCGCGCAGGCCTCGCCGCGGGTGGAGACCATCATCTTCGGCCCGGCCGACTTCATGGCCTCCATCAACATGAAGTCGCTGGTCGTCGGCGAGCAGCCGCCCGGGTACCCCGCGGACGCCTACCACTACATCCTGATGAAGATCCTGATGGCCGCCCGCGCCAACAACCTCCAGGCGATCGACGGCCCCTACCTCCAGATCCGCAACGTCGACGGCTACCGCGAGGTGGCGCAGCGCGCCGCGGCGCTCGGCTTCGACGGCAAGTGGGTGCTGCACCCCGGCCAGGTGGACGCGTCGAACGAGATCTTCTCGCCGTCCCAGGAGGACTACGACCACGCCGAGCTGATCCTCGACGCCTACGACTACTACACGTCCGAGGCCGGCGGGAAGAAGGGCTCCGCGATGCTCGGCGACGAGATGATCGACGAGGCCTCGCGCAAGATGGCCCTGGTCGTCTCGGGCAAGGGCCGCGCCGCCGGGATGAAGCGCACCAGCTCGTTCGAGATCCCGGAGGCCTGAGCCATGCAGTTCGGACGCACCTACGAGGAGTTCGAGGTCGGGGCGGTCTACAAGCACTGGCCCGGGAAGACGGTCACGGAGTACGACGACCATCTCTTCTGCCTGCTGACGATGAACCACCACCCCCTCCACATGGACGCCAACTATGCGGAGAACACCACGGACTTCGGCAAGAACGTGGTGGTGGGCAACTACATCTACTCGCTGCTGCTCGGCATGTCCGTGCCGGACGTCTCCGGCAAGGCCATCGCCAATCTGGAGATCGAGTCGCTGCGCCACGTGGCGCCGACCTTCCACGGCGACACGATCTACGGCGAGACCACCGTCCTCGACAAGACGCCGTCCCGGTCGAAGAACGACCGCGGCATCGTGTACGTCGAGACCAAGGGGTACAAGCAGGACGGCACCCTCGTCTGCGTCTTCCGGCGCAAGGTGATGGTCCCGACCGAGACGTACATCAAGGAGCGCGGCGGCGAGCAGCCGGGCCGCCCGGAACCCAAGTCGCAGGAGAAGTAGTCATGGCCCGACTCGCCCAGACCGCAGGTCTGACCGATGTCCAGCAGGAGATCCTCTCCACCGTCCGGGACTTCGTCGACAAGGAGATCATCCCGGTCGCCACGGAGCTGGAGCACAAGGACGAGTACCCCCAGGAGATCGTCGACGGTCTCAAGGAGCTCGGCCTGTTCGGGCTGATGATCCCGGAGGAGTACGGCGGCCTGGGTGAGTCCCTTCTCACGTACGCGCTGTGCGTCGAGGAGATCGCCCGCGGCTGGATGTCCGTCTCGGGCATCATCAACACGCACTTCATCGTGGCGTACATGCTCAAGCAGCACGGCACCCAGGAGCAGAAGGACACCTTCCTGCCCCGGATGGCGCTGGGCGAGGTGCGTGGCGCGTTCTCGATGTCGGAGCCGGCGCTGGGCTCGGACGTGTCGGCCATCACGTCCAAGGGCGTCAGGGACGGCGACGAGTACGTCCTGAACGGCCAGAAGATGTGGCTGACCAACGGCGGTACGTCGACTCTTGTGGCGGTGCTGTGCAGGAGTGACGAAGGACACCCCGAGGGCACCGCGCCGCACAAGTCGATGACGACGTTCCTGGTGGAGAAGGAGCCGGGGTTCGGCGAGGTGCGTCCGGGCCTGACGATCCCGGGGAAGATCGACAAGATGGGCTACAAGGGCGTCGACACGACCGAGCTCATCATGGACGGACTGCGCATTCCGGCCAATCGGGTCCTCGGCGGGACCACCGGCCGCGGGTTTTACCAAATGATGGACGGCGTCGAGGTCGGCCGGGTCAACGTCGCGGCCCGTGGCTGCGGTGTCGCGCAGCGTGCTTTCGAACTCGGTGTCTCCTATGCCCAGCAACGTCACACTTTCGGCAAGCCGATCGCCTCGCACCAGGCGATCCAGTTCAAGTTGGCCGAGATGGCGACCAAGGTCGAAGCCGCTCATGCGATGATGGTGAACGCGGCACGCAAAAAGGACTCCGGGGAACGAAACGACCTGGAGGCAGGGATGGCGAAGTACCTCGCCTCCGAGTACTGCAAGGAAGTCGTCGAGGACGCCTTCCGCATCCACGGCGGCTACGGCTTCTCCAAGGAGTACGAGATCGAGCGCCTCTACCGCGAGGCGCCGATGCTGCTGATCGGCGAAGGTACCGCCGAGATCCAGAAAATGATCATTGGCCGTCGACTGCTCGAGGAGTACAGGTCACAGGGCTGATTGTCGCTTTTCGGTCGGTTAAGGCCGGAAGATGATCACACCCTGTCATCATCTTCCGGCCGTCGACTCGGCTTCTGGCTTTCCCAGTTGCGGGTCGTAACCGATAACATCGACGGAAAGCCGCCGTCCCCCAGTTGCCAGCGCGGCATCATCCGCTACGAAGGTCATCCATGCCCCACAGCCAAACCTCTGCACACCGCGACACCATCCGTGGCGTACGCATCGCTCGCGGAGCATCGCCGTGGCTCCTGCCGACCGTCGCCACCGCTGCCCTCAGCCTGGCCCGGTCCCGCCGCTCGCGGCGGGCCGCGACCGTGGCCGTGCCCGCCACCGCACTCGCGGCGGGCATGCTGTGGTTCTTCCGCGACCCCGAGCGCGAGGTCGCCCAGGGCCGGGTCATCTCCCCCGCCGACGGCGTGGTGCAGAGCATCATGCCGTGGAAGGACGGACGCACCCGGGTCGCGATCTTCATGAGCCCGCTCAACGTCCACGTGAACCGCGCGCCGCTGGCCGGCACCGTCACGTCCGTCGAGCACGTGCCCGGTGGCTTCGTCCCCGCGTTCAACAAGGAGAGCGAGAACAACGAGCGCGTTGTCTGGCACTTCGACACCGAACTCGGCGACATCGAGATGGTGCAGATCGCCGGCGCGGTGGCGCGGCGCATCGTCCCCTACATCCCGCAGGGCACCAAGGTCGAACAGGGTGAGCGCATCGGTCTGATCCGCTTCGGCTCGCGCGTCGACATCTACCTCCCGGAGGGTGTGGACGTCGCCGTCGAGGTCGGGCAGACCACGACAGCGGGGGTGACTCGCATTGACCGTGATTGATCCCGACACACAGGCGTCGAACTGGGCCGACGACGAGGACGACGACGCGGAGGAGATGCCGCTCAGTCTGAGGCTGTCGATAGCGGACACCCTCACTCTGGGCAACGCGACCTGCGGATTCATGGCGGTGTACTTCACCACCACCGGAATCCTCATCCCGCACCTCCAGGGCAGCCAGGAGACCGGCATGGCGCGGCACAGCGCCGCGACGGCCGTGATCCTGATGCTGCTCGCCGCGATCTTCGACCTCTGCGACGGCCTGGTGGCCCGCAAGCTGCGGTCCTCGCCGATGGGCGCGGAGCTGGACAACCTCTCCGACCTGATCAGCTTCGGGCTGGCCCCCGCGTACTTCGTGCTGGTCTACGGCATGGTCGCGGACGACGCCCACCAGCGGGTCTCGGCGGTGGCCGCGATCGTGGTGCTGCTGGCGGTGGTGCTGCGGCTTGCCAGATTCAGCTGCGTGACCTTGAAGGACGGCATGTTCCAGGGCATGCCGAGCCCCTTCGGAGCGCTCACGGTCGTCTCGATCGTGCTGCTGGAGCTGCCCTTCATCCCGACGCTGCTGGCGATCATCGGCACGGCGTGGCTGATGGTCAGCCGGGTCGAGTACCCGAAGCCGCGGGGTGTCCTCGCGGTGGCGATGCTCGGCTGGATCGTGGCCGCGATGGGCATGCTGGCGGCGTGGGCGTTCGACGCCCCCGGCGGCCAGGTGCTCCTCCAGATGGGCTGCGCGCTCCAGATCGTGATGGCGGCGACGATCCCGCTCTTCGCGACCGCCCGCCGGGTGAACACCTTCCGGGACAACCGGCGCGAGAACCGCGAGGCCCGGGCGGCCCAGCTCCCGTAAGGGACGCGGGCACGTCCGCCGGGACTCCGCCACCACGAAGGGCCCCGGACACCGCACGGTGTCCGGGGCCCTCGTGCGTGGGCGGCGGGGCGGGGGCGTGCTCCGGCGCCCGGCGGCGGGGCGGGGCGTGGCCGGCGGCTCCCGGCCGTGGGCGGGGCGCAGGCTCCCCGCTGCTCACGGCCACGGGGCCAGGGCCCGACGGCGTACCCGGTCGCCCGGGGCCACCGTGCCCGCGTCCCCGCGGGGCAGGAGCACGGAAGGCCCCGGCGGATGCCGGGGCCTTCGATGCGCGCTCTGCGGGGCTCGGGTGCACAGGGCCCGGAGGGCCCGTCGCACCCGCCGGGCTCAGGCGAGGAAGTCGCGGGCGATGTCCGCCGCCACCCGCTCCAGCAGCGGGCCCGCCTGGGCCATCGAGACCGCGGGGTCCGGTTCGAGGGACGCCAGCGCGTAGGCGCGGCGGATGCCCGCCCGCCCCAGCGCCTCGGCCGGCAGCGCCAGACGGCCGCAGACGGCGACGACCTCGACGCCCCGGGCCCTGGCCGCGGCGGCGACGCCGGCCGGGGCCTTGCCGTGCAGGGTCTGCTCGTCCAGGGAGCCCTCCCCCGTGATCACGAGGGTCGCCTTCTCCAGCGCGGGCGCGAAGCCCAGCACGTCGAGCATGACCTCGATCCCCGGCCGGAAGCGGGCGCCGAGGGCGACGAGCGCCCCGTAGCCGATGCCGCCCGCCGCGCCCGCGCCCGGCGCCTCGGCGTACTCGGCGGCCGACGGGCCGAGGACCGTCTCCAGGACCTCCGCGTAGTGGGCGAGCGCCGCGTCGAGGGCGGCGACGTCGTCGGGGGTCGCGCCCTTCTGCGGGCCGTACACGGCGGGAGCGCCCTTGGGCCCGGTCAGCGGGTTGTCCACGTCGCTGGCGAGGACGAGATCCACCCCGTCGAAGCGGCCGTCGAGCCCGGAGAGGTCGGCGGTCGCCAGGTCGGCGAGCCCGCCGCCGCCGCGCGCCACCGGATCGCCGGCGGCGTCGAGGAAGCGGGCCCCGAGGGCCTCCAGCATGCCCGCGCCGCCGTCGGTCGTCGCACTGCCGCCGACGCCGAAGACGATCGTGGTCGCCCCGGCGTCCAGCGCGGCCCGCAGCAGTTCCCCGGAGCCGTACGTGGTGGCCGTCAGCGGCGCGAAGGTGTCCCGCGGCAGGTGCTGGAGGCCCGACGCCTCCGCCATCTCCACCACGGCCGTGCCGTCGCGCAGGGCGTAGGCCGCGGTGACCGGGTCGCCGAGCGGACCGGCCACCCGCACCTCGCGCCGCTCGAAGCCCGCCGCCACGGCGGCCGCGACCGTGCCGTCGCCGCCGTCGGCGACCGGCAGCGTCTCGACCTCCAGGCCGGGGACGACCTGCCGGAGACCTGCGGTCACCCGCTCGGCGACCTGCACGGCCGTCAGCGAACCCTTGAACTTGTCAGCCGCCACGAGAACACGCGCCGACCGAGAAACTGCTCCGTCCGTCACCCTTGTATCCCTTGCTTGTCGAACAGGCAGTCGCGCCGCCTCGACCCTATCCGCAGCTCAGGCCCCCGGCCAGCCCCCTCTCGCCCAGCGATACGCCCACCGGCACGGGGCAGGTAGCCGGTGTCGCCGACACATCCGGCACGGCGCGTCGGCGACGCCGCCCGGGCCGGGCGGGTACCCGGCCGGACCCGCGGCCGTGCGCGCGGGAGGAACCACGGGGAACCGCCCGTGCCCACCCGCCCGGTCCCCTACGCTGCGTGCCGTGACGACTGCCGACCGCGCCGCCTGGTTCGCCTCCCTCCCCCGCGTCCAGGCGGGCGCCGCCGTCCTGCTCCGCGACGGCGCCGGGAGGGTGCTCCTCGTCGAACCCAACTACCGGCCGGGCTGGGCACTGCCCGGCGGGACCGTCGAGCCGGAACGGGGCGAGACCCCGCGGCAGGCGGCGCGCCGGGAGGCCCGGGAGGAGATCGGTCTGGACGTCGAGCCCGGACGCCTGCTGGCCGTCGACTGGGTCCCGCACGTGGACCGGCCCCCCGTCGTGGGATACGTGTACGACGGGGGTGTGCTCGGCGAGGAACGCCTCGGGAGGATCAGGATCCAGGAGGCGGAGCTGCTGTCCTGGCGCCTGGTGGAGCGCGGGGACCTGCCCCGGCACCTGCCCGGCGAACTCGGCGACCGGGTGCTGTCGGCCCTCGCCGCGCTCGACGCCGGCACGGGCGCGGTCGAGCTGGAGAACGGCCTGCCGCCGCGCTGACGGCCCGGCGCCGGGGCGCCGGAAACCCGTTGGCCCGGCCCGCGGCCCGCTGCATAGGCTCCGGCCATGACTCTCGTCGCGATCCTCAGCGGCGCCGGTGTGTCCACGGACTCCGGCATCCCCGACTACCGCGGCCCCCAGGGGCTGTGGCGGCAGGACCCCGAGGCCGAGAAGCTCGTCACCTACGACTTCTACATGGCCGACCCGGACATCCGGCGCCGCTCGTGGCTCATGCGCCGCGACGCCGCCGCCCTGCACGCCGAGCCCAACGCCGCGCACCGGGCGGTCGCCGCCCTCGACCGGCGGCCGGGCGTCGCCGTCCGCGTCCTGACCCAGAACGTCGACGGGCTGCACCAGCTCGGGGGCATGCCGGAGCGCAAGGTGCTCGAACTGCACGGGACCGCCCGGGCGGTGACCTGCACGCGCTGCCATGCGCGCTCCTCCATGGAGGAGGCGCTGGCCCGCGTCGAGGAGGGCGAGGACGACCCGGCGTGCCGGGTGTGCGGCGGAATCCTCAAGTCGGCGACGGTGATGTTCGGCGAGCGTCTCGACCCGCAGGTGCTGGGCGGGGCGATGGCCGTCGCCAAGGGCTGCGAGGTGTTCGTGGCCGTCGGCACCACGCTCCAGGTGCAGCCGGCGGCGTCGCTGGCCGGAATGGCGGTCGACCACGGCGCCCGGCTGATCGTGGTCAACGCCGAGCCGACACCGTACGACGAACTCGCCGACGAGGTGGTGCGGGAGCCGATCGGCACCTCGCTGCCGGCCCTGCTGGAGCGGCTGGCCAAGGAGGCCGGGGCGGCGTAGCCCGCGCGCGGCGGGCACTCCCGCGATCCGTCAGAAGAGGGTCTCCTCGGGCACGTCGCCCTCGAAGGCGAGCAGACGCTGCTTGCGGCCGAGGCCGCCGCCGTATCCGACGAGCGATCCGGAGGCCCCGATCACCCGGTGGCACGGCACGATGATGCCGACGGGGTTCTTGCCGTTGGCGAGGCCGACGGCGCGCGAGGCGTTCGGGTTGCCGAGCAGCGCGGCGAGCTCCCCGTAGGTGCGCGTCTCGCCGTACGGGATGCGGCGCAGCTGCTCCCAGACCCGCAGCTGGAACGGGGTTCCGGCGAGGCGCATCGGCAGGTCGAACGCGGTCAGCTCACGTGCGAAGTACGCGTCCAGCTGACGGACCGCCTCGGCGAACGGGGACGCGTCCGGTTCGCCGAAGGTCTCCTCGGCGGGGCGGTGGCGCTGGCCCTCCATGTAGAGGCCGCTGAGGACCCCGCCGGTGGCGACCAGGGTGAGCGGCCCGTAGGGGCTGTCCACGACGGTGTGCTGCCGCGCGGTGTCCCCCGCGGCCGCCCCGGCCCTCGTCGGCTTCGCCGTCGCGGCGTTCCCCTTCCCGGCGTTCGCCTTCCTGGCGTTCGGCTTCCTGGCGTTCGGCTTCCTGGCGCTCGGCTCCGCCTTCGCCGCGTTCACGTTCATCTCGCTCGCGTTCGTCGCGTTCACCGCCTTCGTCGCCGGCCTCTTCGTCGCCGGCTCCGCCTTCGTCACGGGGACGGTGGGGGCGGGTGCTGTGCTCTCGGGTGCGGTCGTCATCGGTGCCGTCCTCACGTGTGCTCCGGTCCGGTGCGGTGCCCGGCCCGGCGGTCGGCGTCGCGGGCCGGGTCGGCCGCGACGGCGCCGCCGGGCTCAGGCGGGCAGATGGTTGATCGGGTGGTCGTCGGTGGCCCACAGGTACTGGACGGCGTACGCCCGCCAGGGCCGCCAGGCCGCCGCGTGCGCGGTGAGCGCGCCGGGGGTGGCCGGCAGGTCCAGGGCGGCCGCCGCACGCCGGATGCCGAGGTCGGTGGGGAGGAAGGCGTCCGGGTCGCCCAGGGCGCGCATCGCGATCACCTCGACCGTCCAGGGCCCGAAGCCGGGCATGGCGCCGAGTTGCGCGCGGGCCCGGTCCCAGTCGCTTCCCGGGTCCAGGGCGAGCCCGCCGCCGGCCAGCGCGCCGACCAGCCCGGTGAGGGTGGCCCGGCGGCTGCGCGGCAGCGCCAGCGTCTCCGGGTCGAGGCCCGCGAGCGCCTCGGAGGTCGGGAAGAGGTGGGTGAGACCGCCCTCGGGGTCCTCCACCGGCACTCCGTGCGCGCTCACCAGCCGGGCGGCGTGAGTGCGGGCGGCGGCGGTGGAGACCTGCTGGCCCAGCACGGCGCGGACCGCGAACTCGGCGGCGTCGACGGTACGGGGGACGCGGCGGCCGGGCGCCTTGCCGACCGTCGGGGCGAGACCGGGGTCCGCGCGCAGCCGGTCGTCGACGGCCTCCGGGTCGGCGTCGAGGTCGAGCAGCCACCGGCAGCGGCTGATGGCGATCGTGAGGTCGCGCAGGTCGGTCAGCGAGAGCCGGCACGCGATGTGGTCCGCCCGCGGGGCGAGGGCGGCGATGCCGTGCCCGTACGGGAGCGCGAGGGTGCGCCGGTAGGCGCCGTCGCGCCACTCCTCGACGCCGGGGACACCGGTCGCCGCGAGGTGCCCGAAGAGGTTGCCCGGTTCGAGCGGGGCCCGGTACGGGAGCCGGAGCGAGATCGACCCGGGAACGGGCGGGGATGCCGGGCGCGCGCCGCTCGCACGGGCGCGCAGCTCGCCCGGGGCGAGGGCGAACACCTCGCGGACGGTCTCGTTGAAGGTGCGCACGGACGAGAAGCCCGCCGCGAAGGCGACGTCGGCCATGGGCAGCGGCGTGGTCTCGATCAGGAGGCGTGCCGTCTGCGCCCGCTGGGCGCGTGCGAGGGCGAGCGGGCCCGCGCCGAGCTCGGCGAGCAGCTGCCGTTCGACCTGGCGGGTCGAGTAGCCGAGACGGGACGCGAGTCCCGGCACGCCCTCGCGGTCGACGACCCCGTCGCCGATGAGGCGCATCGCGCGGGCGACGAGGTCCGCGCGGACGTTCCAGGCAGGCGATCCGGGGCTGCTGTCGGGGCGGCAGCGCTTGCAGGCCCGGAAGCCCGCCTGCTGGCAGGCGGCGGCGCTCGGGTAGAAGGTCATGTTCTCGGCACGCGGCGGCACGGCGGGGCAGCTCGGACGGCAGTAGATCCGGGTGGTGAGCACAGCGGTGAAGAACCATCCGTCGAAGCGGGCGTCCTTGGAGCGGACGGCCCGCACGCAGCGCTCGGTGTCGGTGTGCATGGGTCAAGCATGGGCCACGCGAGGTGACCGCCGCTGGCGGGAATCCGACATGAACGTGCCCCGGCCTGCGAGGGGCCCTGCCGCCATCGTCCGAGGACAAGCCGACGGGGGTACGCGGCGGGCGGCACCGGAGCGCCGGGTCCGGGGCGCGCGGGCGGGGCGGCCGCGTGCGTGTCCGACCCGCCTGGGGCGGCCGGGGCCCGCAGCGCTCGCAGCCGACGGGGACTCCGCCCAGCCGGGAGACCAGGTGCCCGGGAAGCCGGAAAAGCCGGGGGCCGCGCCCTTCGACCCCGCCACCCCGTCCCGGGGGACAGCCGCCCACCCGGACACCACCCCCGCCGCGCACAGGCGGCCTCCGGCCGGTCAGCCGAGGTGTGCGGCGAAGGCCGCGTACGCCTCCTCGTCGAAGAGGACGAACCTCGCCTCGGCGACGGACGTGTCGGCGGCGCGCACCGTGTCGATCGCGATGCGCGCGGCGTCGTCCAAGGGCCAGCCGTAGACGCCCGCCGACACCGCGGGGAAGGCGACGGTGCGGGCGCCGAGGCCGTCCGCGACGCGCAGCGACTCGCGGTAGCAGGAGGCGAGCAGTGCCGAGCGGTCCTCCTCGCGGGTGAACACGGGGCCCACGGTGTGGATGACGTGGTCCGCGTGCAGCCGGCCGGCCGGTGTGGCGACGGCCTGTCCGGTCGGGAGCCCCTTGCCCAGGTGCGCGGCGCGCAGCGCGCGGCAGGCTTCGAGGATCTCCGGGCCGCCGCGGCGGTGGATGGCCCCGTCGACTCCACCGCCGCCCAGCAGCGAGGAGTTGGCAGCGTTGACGATCGCGTCGGCCTGCTGATCGGTGATGTCGCCGCGGACGAGGACGATATGAGGTGTGCCCATGGGCCCATGATGCCCGCCTGCCCGCCGGACACGCGGCAGTCGGACCGGCGCACGGGCGGACGGGCGGACAGGAGGACGGGCCGGCGGAGAACCGGCGGCGGCAGCGGGCGCGACCGGCCCGGCGGCGTGCGGACCGCCCGGGGCGGCCGCTGTCCGGCGCTCCCGGCCGCCGGCCCCGTCAGCCGGTGCGCAGGGCGCGCCAGACCGCCTTCGCCGCGTGGTGGCCGGACATGCCGTGGACGCCGGGGCCGGGCGGGGTCGCCGAGGAGCAGATGAAGACGGACGGGTGGGCCGTCGCATAGGGCACCCGGGCGAGGCGCGGCCGGATCACGGTCTGGAGCCCGGTGAAGGCGCCGCAGGCGATGTCGCCGGCGACGTAGTTGGCGTTCCGCGCGGCCAGTCGGGGCGGTCCGGCAATGGAGCGCGCGAGGACCAGGTCACGGAATCCGGGCGCGAACCGCTCGATCTGACGCTCGACGGCGTCGGTGGCGTCGCCCTCCCAGCCGGCCGGCACGTGCCCGTACGCCCACAGGACGTGCTTGCCCTCGGGTGCCCTGCCCGGGTCGACGATACTGGGCTGGGCCGTGATCAGGAACGGGACGTCCGGTTCGCGGCCCTCGGTGGCCGCGCGCAGCGCCGCGTCGATCTCGCCGGCGGTCGGGCCGATGTGCACGGTGCCCGCCGTGCGCGCCTGGGGGGACGTCCAGGGGACCGGCCCCGACAGCGCGTAGTCGATTTTGAAGGCGGCGGCGCCGTAGCGGTAGCGCCAGTAGGCGTTGCCGAGTCCGGCGATCCGGGCGAGCGCGGTGGGCGAGGTGTCGAAGACGTAGGCGCGGGCGGGCGGGAGTTCGTCCAGGCGCTTGACCTCGGTGCCGGTGTGGATGGTCCCGCCCTGTTCGCGCAGGTAGGAGGCGAGGGCGTCGGAGATCGCCTGGGAGCCGCCACGCGGCACGGGCCAGCCGACCTCGTGGGCGGCGAGGGCGAACATGAGGGCGATTCCGCCGGTCGCGACGGAGTCGGTGGGCGCGATGGCGTGGGCGGCGAGCCCGGCGAGCAGCGCCCGGCCCTTCTCCCCCTCGAAACGGCGGGCCAGCCAGGACACGGGCCGGATCGCGTCCAGGCCGAAGCGGGCGAAGCGCAGCGGGTCGCGGGGCAGGCCGTCCCAGGGGGTGCGCAGGAAGTCCTGCGCGATGGTGTCCCAGCGGCCCAGGTAGGGCGCGAGCAGCCGGCGGTAGGCGCCGGCGTCGGCGGCGCCCAGCGACAGGGCGGTCTCGGCGACGGACCTGCTGAGGACGGCGGCCGTGCCGTCCGGGAAGGGGTGCGCGAGGGGCAGTTCGGGGTGCAGCCAGGTGAGACCGTGCCGCTCCAGGGGCATCCGCGCGAACGCGGGCGATCCGACGCCGAGCGGGTGGACGGCGGAGCACGGGTCGTGGCGGAAGCCGGGGAGGGTCAGTTCCTCCGTACGGGCACCGCCGCCCACGGTGTCCAGCGCTTCGAACACGGCGACCGAGAAGCCGCGGCGGGCCAGTTCGGCCGCGGCCGTCAGCCCGTTGGGTCCCGCTCCCACGACGACGGCATCGAGCATCGACGGCACCTTCGGACTCCTTCGTCAGCCGACGGCCATGAGCACACAGGATATTCGGCGGCGCCGACGGCGCGGGGGCGGGTACCGTCCGCGGCGATGGACGAGACGATCGAGACGATGGCCCGCCGGTTGACGGCGGTGCGAGGGGTGCGGGCGGTCGCGCTCGGCGAGAGCCGGGCGCGCGGGACCCACCGGCCCGACTCCGACTGGGACCTGGGCGTGTACTACCGCGGCGGCGTGGACACGGACGCGCTGGCCCGGCTCGCCTCCGGGTTCACCGGCGGACGCGTCGAGGTGGCCGGGCCGGGCGGGTGGGGGCCGTGGGTGGACGGCGGGGCCTGGCTGACGGTGGACGGGGTCGCCGTGGACTGGATCCTGCGTGACCTGGACCGCGTCCGCCGGGTCTGGTCCGACTGCCGCGAGGGGCGGTACGAGGTGGGGGTGCAGCCCGGTCACCCGCTGGGCTTCTGGTCCCCCGCCTACCCGGGCGAGGCCGCGCTGTGCCGTGTGCTCGCGGACACCGGCGGGGAGTTGGCCGCCCTGCGGGAGGAGACCCGGCACTATCCGGAGCCGCTGCGGGACGCGCTGGTCGCGGCGGGGTGGGAGGCGGAGTTCTCGGTCGCGGCGGCACGCAAGTCGGTGGGGGCGGGCGACACGCTGCACGTGTCGCTGTGCCTGTCGCGGGCGTTCGGGGTGCTGGCCCAGTCGCTGCACGCCCAGAACCGGGTGTGGTGCGTGAACGAGAAGGGCGCGCTCGCGGCGGCGGCCGCACTGCCCGGCGCGCCGCCGGACCTGACGGTCCGTGTGGCGGACATCCTGACGGCGCTGGACGCCCCCGCGGTGGACGCCGCCCGGGACCTGGTCCGCGAGACCCGGGCCCTCCCGTCCTGACGACGGCGGGTGCCGCGGGCGCGGGCGGCCCTCAAGCCGGTGGCCGGGTGGCGGCCCTGCCCGACCGCGGGCGCGGGCGGCCCGGCCCCGGTGTGCGCGACCGCCGGTGCCGGACGGCGGCGGGCTGCCGCCACCGCCCGACACGGTCACCGGTACCGGTGTCCGCGCGGGCGGTGACGGTACCGGTCAGGAGGGCGCGCCCAGAAGGGCGAGAAGGCGGCGGGCCGTCGCCTCGTCGCGGGCCGCCGTGAACGGCAGCGTGTTGTCCACGGAGACGTCGAACGGCTTGCCGGCGACGGTCCGCTGGCAGCCGCCCGCCTCGGTGACGAGCAGCAGCCCGGCCGCGTGGTCCCACGCGTAGTCCCAGCTGAACACCGTCGCGTCCAGTTCGCCCCGGGCCACCCGGAGGTACTCCAGACCGGCCGAGCCGCACGGCTTCGCGTGGACCTCGGGGACGTCGAGGCCGAGCAGCAGCCGCTTCTCCTCGGGCGACGAGAAGTCCGGGTTGGACATGGCCACCCGCACCACGTCGCCGGGCACGGGCGCACCGGCGCGCAGCGGCCGCCCGTCGAGCAGGGCGCCGCCGCCCCGGACGGCGAAGGCGAGCTCGTCCGGCACCGGTGCGTACGTCCACGAGGCGAGGAGCTCGCCCCGGTGGGCGAGGGCGACCAGGGTGCAGAAGCCGGGGTCGCCCTCGACGAACTGGCGGGTGCCGTCGACCGGGTCGACGATCCAGACCGGGGCGTCCCCGCGCAGGGCTCCGTAGACCGCGGGGTCGGCGTGCACCGACTCCTCGCCGACCACCACCGAGCCCGGCAGCAGGGCGGTCAGGGAGCCGGTCAGGTGCTCCTCCGCCAGCCGGTCGGCGGCGGTGACGAGGTCGTGGGGCCCTCGCTTGTGGTCGATCTCGTCGTCGGCCAGCCGGCGGAACCGGGGCGTGATCTCGGTGGCGACCGCCTTGCGTATCGCCTCCTCGACGTCGGACAGGTCACCGGTGAGGAAGTCATCGATCATGGCTCCAGCCAATCACGTGCGGCCGACATCCCGGGAGGCGGTCAGCGCCCCACCGCGTAACCCTGCATTCCCCTGGGGTTCGCCGCGGCCGACAGGACCCGGGTGCGGGGGTCGCGGGCGACCGCGCACAGCCGCCCCTCCGTCCAGGCGCCGCCGACGGTGACGTCGTGGCCCCGCCGACGGAGGTCGGCGATGGTCTCCGGGGGCGTGCGGGACTCGACGGTGAGGCTGCCCGGGCGCATACCGCGCGGGTGGAAGGAGCCGGGGAAGGACTCGTTGTGCCAGTTCGGGGCGTCGACGGCGCCCTGGAGGTCCCAGCCGCCGCGGACGTGGGGCAGCTGCTCCAGGGCGAGCAGGAAGTGCAGCTGCCACTGGTCCTGCTGGTCGCCTCCGGGGGTGCCGAAGGCGAGCACCGGCTCTCCGTCGCGGAGCGCGATCGAGGGGGTGAGGGTGGTGCGGGGGCGGCGGCCCGGTGTGAGGGTGTTCGGGAGGCCGGGCTCCAGCCAGGTCATCTGGAGCCGGGTGCCCAGCGGGAAGCCCAGCTCGGGGACGACCGGGTTGGACTGGAGCCAGCCGCCGCTCGGGGTGGCGGCGACCATGTTGCCCCAGCGGTCGACGACGTCGACGTGGCACGTGTCCCCCCGGGTCGCGCCGTCGCGCGAGACGGTGGGCTCGCCCGCGCCGGGGACGCCGGGGGCGTCGGCGAGCACGGTGTACGCGTGGGGGCTGATCCGGGGCGTCCGGCCGCCGGGGGCGCCGGGGCGCAGCTCGTAGGAGGCCTTCTCGCCGATCAGGGCACGCCGGGCGGCGTTGTAGGGCTCCGACAGCAGTTCGCCGAGCGGCACCGGGGCGGCGTCCCCGTACCAGGCCTCGCGGTCGGCCATCGCCAGCTTGCAGCCCTCGACGAGGAGATGGACGTACTCGCCCGTGCCGTGGGCCGGGAGTTCGGGAGGCAGGAGGGCCAGCTGCTGGAGCAGGACCGGTCCCTGGCTCCAGGGGCCCGCCTTGCAGACCGTCCAGCCGCGCCACTCGTGGGCGACGGGTTCCTCGTAGGAGGCGGACCAGTTCGCCAGGTCCTCGGCGGTGAGGGTGCCGGTGTGGTGCGTGCCGCTGGTGTCCAGGGTGGGGCGGGCGGCCTGGCGGACGAGGGCGTCGGCGACGAACCCGGTCCGCCACACTTCGCGCGCCGCGTCGATCCGGCCCTCCCGGTCCGGTGCCGCCGCCTCCGCCTCGGCGACGAGGCGGCGCCAGGTGGCGGCGAGCGCGGGGTTGCGGAACCGTTCGCCGGGCCGCGGCGGCCGGCCGCCGGGCAGGTAGACGTCGGCGGACGTGGTCCACTCCGTCTCGAAGAGCCGGCGGACGCTCTCCACGGTCTCGCCGACCCGCTCGACCGGGGCGTGGCCGTGCTCGGCGTAGCCGATCGCGTAGCTCAGCACGTCGGCGAGGGGCATGGTGCCCCAGTCGCGCAGCAGCAGCATCCAGGCGTCGAACGCGCCGGGGACGGCGGCGGCCAGCGGGCCGGTGCCGGGCACCACGTCGAGCCCGAGCCCGCGGTAGTGCCCGGGTGTCGCGCCCGCGGGCGCGACACCCTGCCCGCACAGCACCCGGACCTCGCCGCCGGCGGGCGCGAGGATCACCGGCACCTCGCCCGCGGGGCCGCAGAGATGGGGTTCGACGACGTGCAGCACGAATCCGGCGGCGACGGCCGCGTCGTAGGCGTTGCCGCCGCGCTCCAGGACGGCCATGGCGGACTGGGAGGCGAGCCAGTGCGTGGACGACACCATGCCGAAGGTGCCCTGGAGGGTGGGACGGGTGGTGAACATACGGCTCTCACCTCGCTGTTGACGCGGGTCGGACGGTCTCATCCGCACTCAGGACCGGGCCCGGGAGAATCGGGAGTTCGGACCGGAACTCCCCTCCGCCGGCTCCCCGGCAGGCTATCGATCGCCCTGCGCCCCTTCTTCCCCGCCTCCGGCACGACGTGCGCGTAGTGATCGAGCGTGATGGTCGGCGATGTCCGCCCCGGCCACGTGGCGAGGGCGGCGGCCGTTTCTCCTGCATCCGGCCCGAGGAATGCGTACGTGTGCCTCGGCACAGGGAACCCGTCCTGCCGCCGACGCCTTGCAGGCGAGCCGCGTGCGCTCGCCTGCAAGGCGGGGGCGACTGGTCAGGGGCGGGCGGCGAGAGCCTCGACCTCGAACAGCACGTCAGGCGTGGCCAGGCTCGCGACCCCGATGAGGGTCTGCGCCGGCGGCTTCGTGCCCCAGCGCTCCTGCACGGCCCCGGCGATCGACCCCAGCTTGCCCATGTCGTGGTTCACCACGTACGTCCTGAGCTGGACGACGTGACGGTCGTCGAGCCCATGGGCGGCGAGAGCGGTGCCGATGTTGCGGAACGTCTGCTTCACCTGCTCGCCGAAGTCGGCCGAGACGACCGCGCCGTCCGGGCCCGATCCGTACTGACCTGCGATGACCACCAGTTCCGTACCTGCGGGCACGGTGGCGGTGTGGCTGTAGCCGAACGGGACCGGGTCGTGCAGGCCGTCCGGATTGACGATGTCATGAGCCATGGGTGTCACCTCTTGTGTGCGATGGGGCTCTGTCACACCGGTCAACCCTGTCAACAAAACACGACATCATGTGTCACGTATGTCCCTAGGATCTCCGCATGCGCGCCGACCGTCTGGTGTCACTGGTCCTGCTGCTGCGGCAGCACGGCCGACTGCCCGCGTCCGCGCTGGCCCGCGAGCTGGAGGTGTCCACTCGCACCGTGCTGCGCGACATCGAGGCCCTGTCCGCCGCAGGCGTCCCGGTCTACGCCGAGCGCGGTCGGCACGGCGGCTTCGCCCTGCTGCCCGGGTTCCGGACCGAGCTCACGGGGCTGAACCACGACGAGGCGCTCGCCCTGCTGGTCGCCGGTTCGAGGCGCGGCGTGCAGATGTTCGGCCTCGGTTCGGCGCTCGCCTCGGCGATGCTCAAGGTGGTCGACGCGCTTCCTGAGACCTACCGGGACACTGCGGCCGGCGCGGCTCAGCGACTGCTCATCGAGCCGGAGACCGACCTCCTCTCGCGCCGGCTGGTTGCCGAGGAGGTGCCCGATGCCGTCATGGCCGAGGTCCTGCGTGCGGTGTTCGCCGGGCACAGGCTGCGCATCCACTACGCGGCCGTCGGCCAGAGCGCGAAGTGGCGCACAGTGGACCCGATCGGCCTGGTCACCGTGCGCGACCAGGGCTACCTGCTGGCCACGCGGTCCGGCGCGGACCGCACCTACCGGTTGTCCCGCGTTCTGGCTGCCGAGGAACTCGCCGAGCCGGCGCAGCGGCCGGACCGGGTCGATCTGGACCGGGCCTGGCAGGAACGGAGCACACGGTTCCGGACCGGCGGGGACCAGGTCGCCGTCCTGGTACGGGTGGACCCGGCGCGGCGGGAGGACCTTGCGGGCACTGCGCTGGCCGTCCTCGCCGAGGAAGCCGACACGGACGACCGGCTGCGGTTGGAGGTGACCTTCCAGGATCGACGGCATGCCGAATGGGCGCTGTGGCAGCTCGATACGAGTGCGGAGGTCCTTGCCCCGCAGTGGTTGCGCAACGCCCTGCACGACCGTGCGGCCGTGATCGCCTCCCGCTACGGAGCGTCGTCGTGAGAGGGGTCCGGCGCCAGTCCGGGTGACCGAGACCGAGGGTGTGTGGGCAGCCGGCCCGCCTCGCGAGCGGCCGGGCGTGTGATCGTCCGGCTCGGCCGCCGGCCTGTCCGGACGAGTCCGGACAGGCCGGCGGCCCCCTGCCTCCTCCCGCTCCCCCGGAAGGCTGCCGATGGCCCCGCGGCCCTACATCCCCGCCTCCGGAGTGACGTGCCGGGCGTCGGAAGCGGCATCGGAGGCGCCGGCGTCGGCGTCGTCGCGCCGCATCAGCTCCGCGAGCTTGAACGCCTCCTCCATGAGCGTCTCGACGATCTTCGACTCGGGGACGGTCCTGACGACCTCGCCCTTGACGAAGATCTGCCCCTTGCCGTTGCCGGAGGCGACGCCGAGGTCCGCCTCCCTGGCCTCCCCGGGGCCGTTCACCACGCACCCCATGACGGCCACCCGCAGCGGGACGTCCATGCCCTCCAGACCCGCCGTGACCTCTTCGGCCAGCTTGTACACGTCGACCTGGGCGCGGCCGCAGGACGGGCAGGAGACGATCTCCAGGCCGCGCTGCCTGAGGTTCAGGGACTCCAGGATCTGGATGCCGACCTTGACCTCCTCGGCGGGCGGCGCGGAGAGGGAGACGCGGATGGTGTCGCCGATGCCCTCGGCGAGCAGCGCGCCGAAGGCGACGGCCGACTTGACGGTGCCCTGGAACGCGGGGCCGGCCTCGGTGACGCCGAGGTGCAGCGGGTAGTCGCACCGGGCCGCGAGCTGCCGGTACGCCTCGACCATGACGACGGGGTCGTTGTGCTTGACCGAGATCTTGATGTCCCGGAAGCCGTGCTCCTCGAAGAGGGACGCCTCCCACAGCGCCGACTCGACCAGGGCCTCCGGCGTCGCCCTGCCGTACTTCTTCAGCAGGCGCCCGTCGAGCGAGCCCGCGTTGACGCCGATGCGGATCGGGGTGCCGTGGTCCGTGGCGGCCCGGGCGATCTCCTTGACCTTGTCGTCGAACTGCTTGATGTTGCCCGGGTTGACGCGCACGGCCGCGCAGCCGGCCTCGATGGCGGCGAAGACGTACTTGGGCTGGAAGTGGATGTCGGCGACGACCGGGATCCGCGACTTGCGGGCGATGGTCGCGAGGGCGTCGGCGTCGTCCTGGGTGGGGCAGGCGACGCGGACGATCTGGCAGCCGGAGGCGGTGAGTTCGGCGATCTGCTGGAGAGTCGCGCCGATGTCGGACGTACGGGTCGTGGTCATGGACTGGACCGAGACCGGGGCGTCTCCGCCCACGGGGACGGTCCCCACGTGGATCTGACGGCTGGTACGTCGTCGGGCCAGCCTCGGCGGCACCGTCGGCACTCCGAGAGCGACAGGCATGGCAGTTCCCCAAGATGGTCGGCCGGTCCGGGCGGACCGGAGGTGGCTGATGGCTGTGTGCCGTTGAGCGCTGTGGACGTACTGAGGACGAGTGGGCACGTACGGGGCACGTGCGTGAGGGCGTACGGAGGACGGGCGTACGGAGGACGGGCGCCCGGCGGGTGCGGGCGTGCCTGGTGGGCGGCCGTGTCACGGGCGGTCGGCGGGGTGGTCGCCGTGCGGCTGGTCGCCGACCGCCCGTCGGGGTGCCCGGTGTCAGCCGACGGCGGCGGTGGCGGTGGCCCCCTGCCGGTCCCGCCGCCCGGAGGGCAGGGCCTCCAGCAGCGCACGGGTGAGATGGCGGGGGGTGAGGCCGGCGGCCTCCAGGACGTCGGCCCGTGAGCCGTGGTCGAGGAAGCGCTGCGGGATCCCGAAGACGCGCACCGGCAGGCCGGGCGCGGCGTCGCCGAGTGCCTGGGCGACACGCGCCCCGGCGCCGCCGACCCGGCCGCTGTCCTCGACCGTGGCGACCAGCTGGTGGTCGAGGGCGAGCGTGGTCAGACCGGCCGGCACCGGCTGGATCCAGCGGGGGTCCACGACGGTGACGCCGACGCCCTGCCCGGCCAGCTGTCCGGCGACGTCGAGGCAGGTGGCGGCCATGGCACCGACGGAGACCAGCAGGATGTCGGGACGCTCGCCGCGGTGCAGGACGTCCAGCCCGGCGCAGACGTCCACCGCCGGGATGTCCGCCCGGCTGGGGCCCTTGGGGAAGCGCAGGGCGGTGGGGCCGTCGTCGCAGGCCACGGCCTCCCGCAGGGCGCGGCGCAGGGTGGCCGCGTCGCGTGGGGCGGCCAGCCGCAGGCCGGGCACCAGGTTGAGCAGCGACAGGTCCCACATGCCGTTGTGCGAGGGGCCGTCGTCGCCGGTCACGCCCGCCCGGTCCAGGACGAACGTCACCGGGGCGCGGTGCAGGGCCACATCCATCAGGAGCTGGTCGAAGGCCCGGTTGAGGAAGGTGGCGTACAGGGCGACGACCGGGTGCGCCCCGCCGAGGGCGAGTCCGGCGGCGGCGGTCACGGCGTGCTGTTCGGCGATGCCGACGTCGATGACGCGCTCGGGGTGGCGGCGGGCGAACTCGCTCAGCCCGGTCGGGTCGAGCATGGCCGCGGTGACGGCGACCACGTCCGGCCGGTCGGCGGCGAGATCGGCCAGTTCGCTGCCGAACACGGACGTCCAGCTGGGTGCGCCCCCCGGTTTCCGGGCGGAGGCGGCGCGCACGGCGTGGAAGCGGTCCGTGTCGTCCTGTTCGGCGGGGAGGTGGCCGCGGCCCTTCTCGGTGACGCAGTGCACCACCACGGGCTTGCGCAGGGCCGCGGCCGTGCGCAGCGCGGTCTCCACGGCCTCGATGTCATGGCCGTCCACCGGGCCGACGTAGGCGAGCCCCAGGTTCTCGAAGAGGCTGTCCCGGCCGCCGCCGTCGCGCAGCTCGGCGAGGTGTGCGGCGACGGCGCCCGCGGTGGGCGCGTAGGAGCGGCCGTTGTCGTTGAGGACCACGACGACGGGGCGTTCCGGAGCGGCCGCGATGTTGTTGAGGGCTTCCCAGGCCATGCCCCCGGTGAGCGCGCCGTCGCCGAGCACGGCGACCACGGCGCGGTCGCTCCGTCCGAGCAGGGCGTTGGCGCGGGCGACGCCGTCCGCCCAGGACAGGGAGGTCGAGGCGTGGGAGTTCTCGATGACGTCGTGCTCGGACTCGGCGCGGCAGGGGTAGCCCGACATGCCGCCGGTGCGCCGGAGCGTGCCGAGGGCCCCGGCGCGGCCGGTGAGCATCTTGTGGACGTAGGCCTGGTGGCCGGTGTCCCACAGGATTCTGTCGCGGGGGGATGCGAAGACACGGTGCAGGGCGATGGACAGTTCGACGACGCCGAGGTTGGGCCCGAGGTGGCCGCCGTTGGCGGTGCAGGTGTCCACCAGCAGCCGCCGGATCTGCGGCGCCAGTGCGCGGGCGGCCTGCGGGGACAGGGCGCGCAGGTCCTCCGGTCCCCGGATGTCCTCCAGGCGTGGCATGGCGCAACTCTCCTTCTCCGGTGCCGGATTCATCGCGCTCCATCGGGTGCGGTCGAGATCTCGCCGGCCAGCGGTGTCCGCGGGACGCGGCCGGTGACCGGGTCGGCCAGCCGGCCGGGCATGGAGAAGACGACGTCCTCGGCGATGCCCCGCTGGAGCTCGACCTGTGCGAAGCCGAGTTCGGCGAGCCGGGTGACGAGCCCGTCGACGAGATTCTCCGGGGCGCTGGCCCCGGCGCTGATCCCGACCGACGACACGTCCGTCAGCCAGGCCACGTCGAGGTGCTGTGCGTCGGGCACCAGATGGGCGGCGGCGCCGTGGTCACGGGCCACCTCGACCATCCGCAGCGAGTTGCTGGAGTTGTACGAGCCGACGACGAGGACCAGGTCGTTGTCGCGTGCGAGGTCCTTGACGGCGTTCTGCCGGTTCTGGCTGGCGTAGCAGATGTCGTCGCCGGGGGTGATCAGGTCGGTGAAGCGGGCACGCAGGGCCTCGACGACGCGCTCGGTCTCGTCGAACGAGAGGGTGGTCTGGGTGAGGACGGCGACCGGTGTGTCGTCGGGCAGGCCCAGACGCCGTACGTCGTCCTCGGTCGCGATGACGACGATCCGGTCGGGAGCCTCGCCGAGGACGCCCTCGACCTCCTCGTGGCCCTGGTGCCCGACGAGGAGGACGGTGCGGCCGTCACGGGCGAAGCGCACCGCCTCCTGGTGGACCTTGGAGACCAGCGGGCAGGTGGCGTCGATGACGTCGAGCTGCCGGCCGGCGGCGGCGGAGCGCACGTCCGGGGAGACCCCGTGCGCGGAGAACACGCAGACCGCGCCCTGCGGGACCTCCTCCTCGCTGTCGACGAAGACCGCGCCCCGCTTTCGCAGCTCCGAGACGATGTGGTGGTTGTGCACGATCTCCTTGCGCACGTACACCGGTGCACCGTGCAGGTCCAGTGCCCGCTCGACGATGCCGATGGCGCGCCGTACGCCCGCGCAGAAGCCGCGCGGCTGGGCAAGGACCACGTTCCCTCCGCTCACGCCGCGTCACCCCCGGCCGGTGCGGGGACGGCGGAGGTCACGGGACGCGGGGTGCGCGCGTCCAGCCTCAGGCGCAGTCGGCGCGGGTGGTAGACGGTGGCCAGCGGGACCGGGCGGATGTCCATGCCGGGCTCGCAGGTGACCCGCCAGCGGCCGAGGATGGTGGCGAGGCCCAGGGTGGCCTCGGTGCGTGCGTAGAGGTCGCCGATGCACTTGCGCGCACCGGTGCCGAACGGCACGAAGGCGTGGCGGGAGGCGGGCGCGATGCGGTCCGGGAGCCAGCGGTCGGGGTCGAACGTCCCGGGGTTCTCGAAGGCGTCCTCGTACTGGGCGACCGCGGCGGGGCTGAAGACGACGGTGGAGCCGGTGGGCAGCTCCCGGCCCGCCACTTCGGTCGGGGCGGTGGTGAGGCGCGTGAACAGCCAGGCCGGCGGGTGCAGTCGCAGCGCCTCGGAGATGATCCGGTCGGCCAGCGAGAGGTTCGGCAGGTCGTCCCACTGCGGGGCGCGGCCCTCCAGGACGGTGTCGATCTCGTCGTAGAGCGCGGCCTCGATCTCCGGGTGCTGGGAGAGGAGGTAGAAGACCCAGGTGAGGGTGCCGGCGACGGTCTCGGTGCCGGCCGCCATGACGGTGATGACCTGGTCGTGGATCTCCTGGTCGCCGAGCCGGCCGCCGTCGTCGTCGCGCGAGGCGATCAGGGCGGCGAGCAGGTCGTCGCGCTCGGTGCCGGCGCTGCGGTAGTCGTCGATGAGCTGCTGGGTGGTCTCGTGCAGGAAGGCCAGGTTGCTCTTGTAGCGGCGCTGGGAGGGCAGGGGGAGCCGGCGGATCGAGGCCGGCAGGAACATCTGCCGGAACAGGCCGTTGAGCACGACATCGAAGGAACGTTCCACCTTGGCCGTCAGCTCGGGGCTGACGGGCATGGAGTACAGGGTGCGGCCGACCGTGCGCAGCGCCATGCCGTACATCTCCTGGAAGGCGTCCACGACCATGCCGTCCTGCCAGCGCGACGCCGTCTCCTCGATCTCGGCGTGCATGGCGGCGGCGTACCGCTTGAGCTGGCCGCGGGTGAACGCCGACTGCATCAGCCGGCGCTGGCGGCGGTGGTCCGCGAACGGGCAGGTGACCAGGCCGTTGCCGGCGATGTCACGGGCGCGGTCGTAGAAGACGCCGCCCTTGTCGAACACGCGGTCGTTGGTCAGGACGTGCCGCAGCAGTTCGGGATGGGTCGGGACCCAGGCCGTGGTGGGGCCGATCCTGATCTCGACCAGGTCGCCGTGGGCCGACAGGGAGGTCATGAAGTTCACGGGGTGGCGCATCATCTGCAGGGCGTGTCCCACGACGGGGAGCGCGCCGGGCGCCGCTCCCACCGAGAAGGTCGTCTGCTCGGTCATTCGGTTCTCAACTTCCCATCTCTGCTCGTCTGTTGGCAGCCGGGCCGGGCGGGTCGGCCGGCAACTGTGCCGCCGCGGCGGCCGTGCACCGGCGGGTGGTGCCGGTCGGCGGTGCCTGGTGCCGTACCGCGGTGCGTGGTGCCGCACGGCGGTGCCTGGTGCCGTACGGCGGTGCCTGGTGCCGTACGGCGGTGCCTGGTGCCGTTCGGCGGTGCGGCTAGCGGGCGGTGCTGCCGAGCTCCTCCAGATAGCCCTGGGCGCCGGCGGCGACCGCGAACTCGGCGTCGTAGCGGCCCGAGGAGCGGTGCCAGTCGTAGGAACCGCGGATCACGGTGCGCACGGCGTCGTCGCGGTAGTGCTCCAGGGCCTCGCGCTCGGCCTCTTCCAGCCGGTAGATGTCGGCGACCCGCGGCAGGCACGTCTCCAGCAGGAGGTACTGCTCCAGGCGGGCCCGTACCTCGCCCTGGATGTGGGAGACGCTGCGGTCCTCGGCCCAGCCGTGTTCCCGGCGCAGGATCATGACCATGTTGTTCTGCTCGCCGCGGGCCTCCTCCTTCTCCAGCGAGGCGATGTCGTTGAGCAGCAGATTGACGTCGGCTGCTATCTGGAGCATCGCGGAGACCACGGCGCTGTCGAAGACCCGGTGCGGCACCTCGAAGCGGCCCGCGCGCTCGGCGAGGTCGACCGTCGGCTGCACCCCGATGGTCTGCCGGCGCACGGCCAGGTACTGGGCGGCACATTCGTACGGCCGGTCCCGGAAGCGGCTCTCCGCCTCGTCGACGTAGCCGTCGAAGTAGCCGCGCCAGTGCCGGGCGCTGCGCGCGCACCAGGCGGGCGTCATGCCCTCGCAGGTGCGCCCCCAGATGTCGGCGAAGCCGTGGGCGATGGGCGGCGCGGTGTCGGGGAGGGGGCCGTCCAGCGCCGCCGCGACCGCGTCGGTGAGCGCTCGGGTCTCCTCCGGGTTCTCGCCGCGCGGCCCGTCGAAGAGGTCGTCGAAGAGGAAGAACCAGGACATCAGGTCGACGCCCAGGTCCAGGTCGGCGCCCGTGGCGTGGGGGTAGAAGCGGGAGGCCAGGTCGGCGTAGCCGCCGCGCAGGTGGCGCTCGGCGGCCGCCTCGGACTTGATCAGCCCGAGCGAGCGCGGCCAGACGAGCTGCTCGGCGTCGGCGCGGGCGTGGTCCGGGCTCTGCCGGCCCGGCAGGGGTATGTGGAAGTCGACGTCCTGGGGCATGGGGGAATCCTTGGGAGTGGGGTGGCGGGGAAGCGGCGGGGACGGGGGTGCGCTGACGGGGTGCTGCGCGTGTCGGGGGTCGGAAGCCCGGAGAGGGCGTACGGGTAGGGGGCCGGCCCGGTATCAGACCTCGCGGTCGACGACGAACCGCCCGAGCGCGAGGAGTTCGTCGCGCGCGCCGGCGTCCAGCTCGACACCGCGCAGCGCCTCCTCGGCCAGCGCCATCCGGCGGGCGGCCTCGGCCAGCGCCCAGTCCCGGCCGCCGGCGTCCTCGATCAGCGCGGCCACTCGCCGCAGTTCCTCCTCGCCCGGCTCGCCGGGGGTGGTGAGCCAGGCGGCGAGCTCGTCACCGAGCGGACCGTCCTGGTTCAGTACGTGGGCGACCGGCAGGGACTTCTTGCGGGACCGCAGATCGGAGTGGACGGGCTTGCCGGTGGCGGCCGGATCGCCCCAGATGCCGAGGACGTCGTCGACGAGCTGGAAGGCGAGGCCGACCTGGTCGCCGTAGAGCGCCAGCGCGTCCACCGTCGTCTCCGGCGCACCGGCGAGGACGGCGCCGATCGCGGCGCTCGCCGACAGCAGCGCGCCGGTCTTGCCGGCGGCCATGTCGACGCACTCCTCGACCGTGACGTGCGAGCGCTGTTCGAAGGACAGGTCCTGGACCTGGCCGCGGATCAGATGCCGGGTGGCGCGTGTCAGCAGCCGGGCGGCGGGCGCCGCCGTGGGCAGCCCGGTGTCCAGCAGCACCTCCTGGGCGAGCGCCAGCATCGCGTCACCGGTCAGGATGGCGCTGGAGGGGCCCCACAGCTTCCACACCGTGCGCCGGTGGCGGCGCTCCTCGTCGCCGTCCATCAGATCGTCGTGCACCAGCGAGAAGTTGTGCACGAGTTCCACGGCGACGGCGCCGGGCAGGGCGACCTCCGGCGGTGCGCCGACCGCCTCGGCCGACAGCAGCGCGAGTGCCGGCCTCACGGCCTTCCCGGCGTCGGCGCTGGTGGGTGCGCCACCGGCGGTGATCCAGCCGAAGTGGTAGGCCGCCTGGTGACGTGAACGGTGGTCGAGCCGCTCGACGGCGGCACGCAGCGCCGGGGTGATCGTGACCCGGCTGTGGCTGAGGGAGGCGGGGGCGGTGGTCATGCGGCGGCCTCCGCGCGCCACGGGGCGGTCGGGTCGTCGAAGATGCTGACGACCTGGCGCATGACGCGCCGTTCGGCCGGGTCGAAGGCCTGCTTGGCGTGCACGGTGCCGAGCTGGTCCCACATGACGATGTCCCCGGGCTGCCAGGTGTGCGCGTAGGTGTACTGGGGCTTGCCCGCGTGCGTCAGCAGCCCGTCGAGCAGCCTGCGGCTGTCGCCGGGGGCGAGGTCCACGATCCGCCGGGTGTTCAGGGTGCTGACGTACACCGACCGGCGCCCGGTGCGCGGATTGCGGGCGATGAGGGGGTGGACGGTGGACGTGCCGTCCTCGGGCCGGCTCCGCGCGGTGTCCTCGCCGAGGGACACCTCGCCCTGGAGCTCCTCCTCGATGGTCTCCTCGTAGCCGGTGCGCAGGGCGTGACGGACCCGGTAGGTGTGCAGGGCCCGGCGCTCCTCGGGCGACAGCGACTCGTACAGGGCGTACATGTCGGTGAAGAGGGTCTCCCCGCCGCCGGAGGACGGAACCTCCAGTGCCTCCAGGAAGCCGACCTGGGACACCCGGGGGCGGAAGGAGTAGTCGGTGTGCCAGTCCATCCACCCGGCGTCGCCGACGCCGATCCTGCGGCCGTCCTCCTCCAGGTGGGAGACGATCAGGATCTCGTTGTGGTCGGGGTGTGCGCCGCTGGTCAGACCGGTCTTCGGGATGTGCCCGAAGCGGCGGCCGAAGGCTAGGAACTCCGCGTCGGAGGGGGTCTCGTGGCCGCGGAGGACGAGGACGAGATGCGCGTCGAGCGCTGCCCAGAGCTCCTCGGACCGGGTCTTGTCCATGTCACCGCTGACGGGCGCGCCGTGCACGACGGCGCCGAGCGCGGCACCGGGTATCGGCGTTACGTCCATGGGCGTTGCCGCCTTTCGCAGAGGGGTGGGGGTGGTCAGTGCAGTTCGAGACCGGCCAGGTCGCCCGCCTCGCGCCAGCGCCTGAGGATGTTCACGAACTCCACCGAGCCGCCGCCGTAGCTGGAGTTGAGCAGGGGAAGTCCGCTCGGGTTGCCCTCGTTGTTGTAGAGGCCGGGCGTGCAGTTCTCCAGGAAGTCGAGGCCGCCCGCGGCGAGCCGGAGGATCTCCGCGACCCATTCCTTCTCGCCGGCCTCGGAGGCCTCCACGACCCGGTGGCCGCGCTCCTCGACGGACTTGACGACGTACGCGAGGTGCCGGGTCTGCTCGCCCAGCATGTAGGCGATGTTGACGTGCCGGCCGGCCTGGACCTTGGACAGGATGAAGCAGTTGGGGAAGCCGTTCACCTGGAGTCCGTGCAGGGTGTGCGCCCCGTCCGCCCACTTCTGAGACAGCCTCACGCCGTCGCGGCCGACGATGTCGTAGCCGGCGCGGTCGGTGTACGGGACGGCGAACTCGTGCTCGTAGCCGGTGGCGAAGATCAGGCAGTCGACCGGGTACTCCCGGCCGTTCGCGACCACCCCGGCCGGGGTGAGCCGCTCCACGCCCTGCCCCTGGGTGTCGACCAGGGTCACGTTGGGCCGGTTGAAGGTCTGGAGGTAGCCGTCGTGGAAGCAGGGCCGCTTGCAGTACACGCGGTAGTACGGCTTGAGTGCGGCGGCGGTCGCGGGGTCGGTGACAACGCTGTCGATGCGGGCGCGCAGTTCCTCCATCTTGAGGAAGTCGGCCCGCTCGGCCGCGAGTGCCCGCTCCTTCGGATCGCCGCCGTCGTCGCCGGTGGGCAGGATCGCGGCGGCCAGCTTGGCCGTGGTCTGGGTCCAGCGGTCCTGGACCAGGTCCTCGTCCTGCGGGACACCGGAGGTCAGCGCGTGGAAGTTCTCCATCCGGCGCTGCTGCCAGCCCTCTTCGAGGCCGGCCGCCCAGTCGGACGGGGTGGGCCGGTTCCCGCGGACGTCGACCGCGGCCGGGGTGCGCTGGAAGAGGACGAGCCGCTCGGCCCACTCGGCGAGGTGCGGGGCGAGCTGGATGGTCGTGGAGCCGGTGCCGATGACGCCGACCGTCTTGTCCTTCAGCCCGGTCAGGCCGCCGGTGCTGTCGCCGCCGGTGTAGTCGAAGTCCCAGCGGCTGGTGTGGAAGGAGTGCCCGGCGAACGTCTCCAGGCCCGGCAGCCCGGGGAGTTTGGGGCGGTGCATCAGACCGATCGACATGGCCACGTACCGGGCCCGGATCAGATCGCCGCGGTCGGTGCTCACCAGCCAGTTCCCGGCGGCCTCGTCCCAGCGCAGTTCGGTGACGGCGGTCTGGAACAGGGCGTCGCGGTAGAGGTCGTACCGGTGGGCGATCTTCTGGAGGTGGGCGAAGATCTCGGGCCCGGTGGAGTACTTCTCGGTGGGTATCGTGCCGATCTCCTCGAGCAGCGGCATGTAGATGTAGCTCTCGACGTCGCAGCGGACGCCCGGGAAGCGGTTCCAGTACCAGGTGCCGCCGACGTCGCCCGCCTCGTCGATCAGCCGGATGCGCTCCAGGCCGGTCTCCTTGCGCAGATGCGCGCCGGTCAGCAGGCCGCCGATGCCGGCGCCGACCACGGCGACGTCCACCTCGTCGGTGAGCGGCTCGCGCTCCTGGCGTTCGGTGTAGGGGTCGCGCGCGAAGCGGCTGAAGTCACCGCGCGCGAACTGGTAGGTGCGGCCGGCGCTGCGCTTGTCGCGTTCCTGCCGGTACTTCTCCCGCACCGTGTCCAGGTCGATGGTCAGGCTTTCCTCGCCACGGTCGTCGCTTTCGGTTCGGGCCACAGCTCCTCCTCGGGGGAAGGGGGCGGAAGGGAGACATGACGCCACACGTCGTCGAACTGGTCGCGCAGCCGCAGCGGGGCGTCGGAGTTGCTGAAGAGATAGAAGCGGTCGGAACCGAGGGCCTCCCACACGATGGAGGCGACCTCCTCGGCGCTCACCGAGGTGTCACCGCCCGCTCCGCGCGGGGCCGTCAGGCCCCGGACCATGGGGGTGTCGACCCGGCCGGGGCACAGCACCGACACCTTGACCCCGGTGCCCCGCAGATCGGCGCGCAGACTGCGGGCGACCGCGAGGTCGGCGTGCTTGGAGGCGGCGTAGGCGGCACTGCCCGCGCCGACGGCGAAGGCGGACATCGAGGCGGTGTGGATCAGATGGGCGGGCCGGCCGCGCTCCAGCAGCCGCGGGACGAAGGCGCGGGCCACCAGGACGTGCGCCCAGTGGTTCACCTCGAAGACCTGCCGCATCCGCTCCAGCGGCACCTCCCACAGCGGCTGTCCGACGGGGCCGAGGACTCCGGCGTTGTTGCACACCACGTCGATGTCGCCGAGCAGGTCGTACGCGGTGTCCGCCAGTGCTTCGACGGCGTCCGGGTCGGTCAGGTCGGCGGTCACGGCGGTGACCCGGCCGCCGTGCGCGGTGAGTTCGGCCGCGCGGCGGTGCAGCGCGTCGCCGTCGACGTCCGCCATGACCACGGCGGCGCCGGCCCGCGCGAAGCGGGCGCTGAGGGCGAGGCCTATGCCGCTGGCCGCGCCGGTCACCACGGCCGCCCTTGTCTGCAAGTGCACTTGGCTGTCTCCGCTTCTGTGCGCGGGTACGCCGCGGGACGGCGTGCCGCTGCCGACGAGAAGGTCTGGATCAGATCGCGCCGTACGGAAGGTGCGGGTTCAGCGGGGGTCGGGGAGCTTGAGGCTGATCACGAGCACGGTCATCGAGAAGCACACCAGCAGGACGAGAACGAGCACGGCCGCCGACACCGTCGACAGCGAGCCGGCCAGGGAGACGTAGAGGGTTCCGCCGACGGTCGCGCCCAGCGCGGTCGCCATCTGCTGGCTGGTCACCAGCACACCGCTGCCCATGCCGGCCTGTGCGGAGGGGACGTCGGCGAGGATCATCCGGAACAGGGTCGGGCCGATCAGCGCCGCACCCGCGCCGAAGAGGCCGATCCCGACGAGCACGAGCACCAGGGAGGGGTGCGGCCAGCCGAACCAGAGCACCAGCGCCAGCAGCGCCAGGCTCGCGCCCTGGACGGCGGTGCCCAGTGTGACGATCCGGCCGCCGAGAGCCGCCGCGATCTTCGGGGTGAACTGCACCACCACGAAGAACGCCACGGCGAACGGCGCCATCGCCGCACCGGAGGCGAGCCCGCCGAAGCCGAAGTGCCCCTGTGCGACCAGCGCGTAGACGAACAGGAAGGCACCGAAGCCGGCCGAGAACGGCACCATCGCCGCCAGCCCTCTGCGCATCCCCGGATGGGACAGCACCGACGGGGACAGCAGCGGTGAGCCGCCCCGCGCCTCCAGGCGGCGTTCGACCCGCGTCAGCGCCAGCGCCCCCACCGCGGCGACCACGAGCAGCGACCACAGCCACAGCGGCCAGCCCAGGCCGGGGCCGGCCACCACCACGGCCAGGACGCAGACCATGGTGACACCGAACAGCACGGTGCCCAGCGGGTCGAAGCCCGGCTTCGTGCCGGCCCTGGTCGCGGGGACCCGCCGGACGGCGAGCAGCGCGGCCGCTCCGATGGGCACATTGATCACGAAGACCGTCCGCCAGCCCATCCCGGCGACGTCCAGCGAGACCAGCAGCCCGCCCAGGATCTGTCCGATGACCATGCCCACGCCCGCGGTCGCGCCGTACATGCCGATCGCACGGGCACGCGCCTGGCCGGCGGTGACCGCCTGGATCGTCGCCAGCACCTGCGGTACGAGCATGGCCGCGGCGGCGCCCTGCAGCAGCCGGGACGCGACGAGGAACTCGACGGTCGGGGCGAGTGCGCACAGTGCCGAGGTGACGGTGAACGCGGCGAGCCCGTAGGCGTACAGGCGACGCCTGCCGAAGGCGTCGCCCAGCCGTCCGCCCAGTACCAGGCCGAGGGCGTAGGTGAGGCCGTAGCCGGACACCACGAGCTCCAGTGCGGCGGGGCCGCCGTCGAGGTCGTCACTGATCGAGTTCAGCGCCACGTTGACGATGGAGGCGTCCACGATGGACAGGACGTATCCGGTGAGCACCACCACGAGGGCGATGCCGGTGAGCCCCCCGGCGGCCGGTTCCGGGCCGGCCGGGAGTCGCGGTGTCGCGGCGGGCTCCTTGAGAGGGGGGAGACCTTCGCGTCTCGTCATGCGCTGCCTACCAGACCTTCGTGGGGAGACGGTTGAGGGAGGTGCGGGGTGCCGGCGTCACTCGGTGGTGGTGGGCGTGCCGGTGATCTTCGACAGGATTCCCTTGGAGGCGTCCCTCGCGGACTCCGGCCAGGGGGTCAGGGAGTTGAACCCGCGGGGCGAGGAGGCGGGCTGGATGCGGGTGTCCATCGACATCCGCATGCCCGCGGGGTCCACCGAGACGTTCGGGATGGACTTGTGGCACATGAAGGCGTGGAAGAGGATCACGTCGCCCGGTTCCATGGGCGAGAACAGCAGCTGCTCGTCCGCGCCGAACTCCTCGGCCGGGATGCCGCGGACGGCGTGGCCGAAGCGGCGGAAGTTCTCGGTGACGACGTGCTCGCGCGGGCCCTTCTTGTGGCTGCCGTCGGCGACCGCGACGCCGCCCGTGCCGCGGTTCGTCGGGATCAGCGGCATCCAGGCCGTGCGGAAGTCCTTGTTCGGCCCTATGTAGAAGCCGTCCTGGTGGAGCGGCGTCAGGAAGCTCGGCTCCGCGGAGCCTGCGGCGGAGGGGTAGTAGCGGATGGTCGTCGACTTGAAGACGAAGACGGGCTCACCGAAGACCTGCTCCCAGACCTTGAGGGTCGAGGGGTGGTTCCACAGGTCGTCGTACCGTACGTAGTCGTGCATCGCCACCTCGTCGACCGCCTCGAAGGAGTCGATGGCGAGGGTGTCGAGCGTGGTGCCGGGGGCGGCGTGACCGAGTGCGATCAGGCCCTCGAGCATCTGCTCGGCAGCGGTCCGCACGAGGTCACGGTCCAGAGCACCGCGCAGATAGACGTAGCCGTGCTCGTCGTAGAAGCGGTCGAGAGCCTCGCGGTCGTCGAGAAGAGGCGTGCAGTCGACGTAGTCGGTGAAAGTGTCCGTCATGGTTCTCTCTCCTCGTCCTCTGTCCTCGTGACGTCTGTGTGTGTGGGGGAAGGAACGCCGGACAACGATGTGTCGTCCCTCGCGCGGTGCCACTCAGAAGGAGACGGGGATCTCGTCGAACCCGCCGGTGATCCGGTGTTCCTGCCAGCGCAGCGACTCCTCGGGTACCGCGAGCCGGAGGTCGGGCAGTCTGCGGAACAGCCGCTCGAACACGGCGGTCAGCTCGATCCGGGCCAGTACGCGGCCGATGCAGTGCCGGGTGCCGTGCCCGAACGCCATGTGCGACCTGGGCTTGACCCGGGCCAGGTCGAGCACGTCGCTGTCGGGATACGCACGGCTGTCGATGTTGGCCGCGCCGATGGCCAGCAGCACCGCGTCCCCGGTCCGGATCGCCGTCCCGCCGACGGTGATGTCGCTGTGCGCGTAGCGGGGTATCAGGGCGTTGGATCCCTTGCCGCCGACGGCCAGCCGCATGATCTCCTCGACCGCGGCCGGCGCGAGTTCGGGCTTCTCGGCCAGCAGGGCGCGCTGGTCCGGATTGCGCAGCATCAGCAGGACGCCCATGTCGATGCGCACGATCGTGGTCTCGTAGCCGAACAGCAGTACGGCGCACCCCAGTTGGGCGATGTACTCGTCGGAGAGCGAGCCGTCCTTCTCGGCTATCAGCTCGGAGAGGATGTCGTCGCCCGGCTCGGTCCGCTTCCGTGCCACCAGCTCCGTCATGTAGTCGACCACCTGCTGGAAGGTGCTCACCGAGTGCAGGCTGTCGGCCTGGTCGAACGTGCCTCTCGCCCAGAGTCCGATCCGCTCCCGGTCGTCCAGCGGCACGCCGAGCAGATCGCAGACCACCATGGTCGGCAGCGGAAAGGACAGTGCGCGGTGCAGGTCGACCGGTGGAGAACTGGCGGCCAACTCGTCGAGCAGCTCGTCCACATGGCGCTCGATCCGGGTCTTCATCAGGCGCATCCGGCGCGTGGAGAACCGCGGCACCAGCAGCTCGCGCATCTGCGGATGGTCGGTGGCCTCGGTGCCGTAGTCGTCCCCGGCCATCAGCGCCATCATGGTGAGCCTGGCCGTGTTCTTGGAAGCCCGCTCCGGCTTCGGGTCGCTGAGACCGAGCCGGCGGTCGGAGAGCAGTGCCTTGACCTCGGCGTAGCGGGTGACCAGCCAGGCATCCTCACCGGCGGCCCGCACCCTGGTGATCGGCCCCTCCTGCTGCAGTGCGCGCATCTGGGGCGCGATGCCGAGTATGGAGGGGTTGTCGAACGGTAACGTCGGAAGTTCCGTCATGCAGTCCGTCCTCGTGGCGTCGTGCAGGGGATTCGTCGGGCACCTGGGCACGCCGACGGCATCGGTGGCGTCGGGTGCGCTGCGCGCCGGTCGACAGGCGCTCCGAAGCGGCGGCCGCCGTTCCGGCGGACGACCGTGGGTGACGTGCGGGTGGTGCGGACGCCGGGTCGGCGAGGCCTACAGGGACGACCCGACGAGCAGTGCCAGATCGATGAGGCGGTTGGAGTAGCCCCACTCGTTGTCGTACCAGCCGACGACCTTGACCTGCGGGCCCGACACCCGGGTGAGCCCGGCGTCGAAGACGCAGGAGGCCGGGTCGCCCACGATGTCGGTGCTGACCAACGGCGCGTCCACAGCGGACAGCAGGCCCTTGTACGGTCCCGACGCCGCCGCCGCGTAGGCCTCGTTCACCTCGTCCACGGTGGTGCCGCGGCGGGTGGTGACCGTGAGGTCGGTGACCGAGCCGGTGGGGACGGGCACGCGCAGGGCGAAGGCGTCCAGGCGGCCGTCGAGTTCCGGCAGGACGAGGCCGATGGCCTTCGCGGCGCCGCTGGAGGTGGGCACGATGTTCAGGCCCGCGGCCCTGGCCCTGCGCAGGTCCTTGTGCGGGGCGTCCTGGAGGTTCTGGTCCTGCGTGTAGGCGTGGACCGTGGTCATCATGCCGGAATCGATGCCGACCGCGTCGTGCAGCACCTTGGCCAGTACGGCGAGGCAGTTGGTGGTGCAGGAGGCGTTGGAGATGATGGTGTGGCGCTCGGGGTCGTAGGCACCGTCGTTGACGCCCAGCACCACCGTGATGTCCTCGCCGCTGGCCGGGGCGGCGATGATGACCTTCTTCGCGCCGCCCTCGACGTGCGAGCGCGCCCGCGCGGCGTCGGTGAAGACGCCGGTGGACTCGATCACGATGTCCACTCCCAACTCGCCCCAGGGCAGGGCGCCGGGGTCGCGCTCGGCGAGGACCTTGACCGTCCGGTCACCCACGCGGATCGCGCCCGGCTCGGCGGTGACCTCTTCGGGGAAGCGCCCCAGGATCGAGTCGTACGCGAGCAGGTGGGCCATCGTGGGCACGTCACCCAGGTCGTTGACGGCGACGATCTCCAGCTCCGAACTCCGCGCGGCCGCCGCACGGAAGACGTTGCGGCCGATGCGCCCGAAGCCGTTGATACCGATTCGCACAGTCATTGGTGTGTTCCTCACCTAGCGCTCTACAAGTCCGTTGACGCGCCGTTGCGCCCAGGTGCACATGCACACCGTGCGCCTGGGCGAGGCACCGGCACGCAATCGATCAGGAGCTTATATAAGTCTGGGATATATTTCCAGGGTGACATCTACTCAGCGTGCCGACACCGACACCGACTTGGACGTCGGTGACTTCGCCAGGGCGATCGAGAACTTCAACCGCTACTACATCCGGCTTGCCATGGTGCAGAAGCTGTCGTTCACGACGCTGTCCGTGCTGGACACGCTGGCCGTCAGCGGTCCGAAGCGGCTGACCGACCTCGTCAGGACCGAGCAGATGAGCCAGCCGGGGCTCACCCAGCTGGTCACCCGCCTCGAGCGCGACGGCCTCGTGGAACGCCGCCCCGACCCGGCGGACGGACGCGCCGCCCTCGTCCACATCACCGACAGGGGGCGGGAGATCGGCCAGGCCCGGCTCGAGGACCGCTGCCGTCACCTGCGCCCGCTCATCGCCCAGCTGACCCCCGGGGAGCGGCAGGCCATCGCCGCGGCCCTCCCCGCCCTGACCCGCCTGGCGGAACTGGGCAACCAGGCCGGCCGGTAGGGCCTGCTCCCCCGCCCAGGGTGCCGCCCCGCCGCCCTTCCACTCCGTCCGGTTCGGCCCTGCAGGAGCGTTCTCCCGGGGGCCGGTGCGAGCACGGCGTCCTCGGCCGTCACCGGCCCCTGCGCCTGTGCCTGCGCGACGGTCCCCGTGATCCGCTGAGCCGCAGAGCCACTGATCGGCTGCCCCGCCGACGGTCCGTCGTGAGCGCGACCATCCCCCACGCCGTCCTCGCGGTCCGGGACGATCCGCCTCCCGCCTGCCGGGCGTCACACCACCGGTTCCGGCTCCGCTCCCCCGTGCCCGAAGGCCGCCGCACCTGTCGGCGTACGGACTCGTCCCGCCCGGCCCCGGACGCGCGGCGGCCGGACAGCCGTGGCCGTCCGCCCTTACGGGGCCGGCGACCGGGACCGGACAGCCGGCTCCGCACGGAACCGCGTTCCCCGGGGCCCGGTGAACGGCCGCCGCACGGAGCCGCGTCCCCCTGCGGCCGGCGTGTGCGCCGGCCGCAGGGGGACGCGGGGAGCTGCGTGTCGGCGGCCGCGGCCGCCGACACGCAGGCCAGTCAGCCCGTCAGTCCAGGTCCTCCTTCTTCGTGACGCACAGCGCCCAGATGATGAAGCCGGAGATCGCGATCGCGACGACCGACCACACCGGGTAGTACGGCAGCGAGAGGAAGTTGGCGAGGATGATGAACCCGGCGACGGCGACGCCTGCGATGCGCGCCCAGAGCGCCGCCGAGAAGAGGCCGGCGCCGACCAGGACGGCGGCGATCCCCAGGAAGAGATGGATCCAGCCCCAGCCCGTGAGGTCGAACTGGAAGACGTAGTCGGGTGTGGTGACGAAGACCTCGTCCTCGGCGATCGCCATGATGCCGCGGAAGATGTCGAGCACTCCGACGATCATGAGCATGACGGCGCCGAACACCGTCAGGCCCGCTGCCCACTCCTGCTTCGCCGTGGACGTGCGAGGCGTCCGTGCGGTCTGCGACGACGTGTGAGCGGTGTGCGGGGTGTGTGCTGTGGCCATCGTGCTTCCTGCCTTTCTCTCCTGCGCCGGTGGTCGGATGTCCGTCCCGCGCAAGTGGTCAGACGCCGGCGGCGCCGGAGCCGGTGCCCGCGGCCGGTGTGCCGCCGGCCGGGGCGCGGCCGCCGCTGAGGACCAGTTCCTTGGCCCGGCGGAACTCCTCGTCCGAGAGTGCTCCCCGGTCGCGGATCTCCGCCAGTCGGGCGAGTTCGTCGACGCTGCTGCCTGCGGCGGGGGCTCCCGCCGTCTCGCGCACGTAGTCGTCGAAGGCCTTCTGCCGGGCACGCACGTGGGCGGCGTCCCGGGCTCCCATGCCCTTGCCGCGGGCGATGACGTAGACGAAGACCCCGACGAAGGGCAGCAGGACCACGAAGAGCAGCCAGCCCGTCTTGCCCCAGCCGCTCAGGGAGTCGTCGCGGAAGACGTCGCCGATGATCCGGAAGAGCAGGACGAACCACATGACCCACAGGAAGAACCACAGCATGGTCCAGAACATGCTCAGCAACGGGAAGTCGTAGGCGAGGTGCGTGCTCATCGTGCTCCTCCGTTCCGGCGGGACCGGATGTCCGGGGGTGTCCCGCTCTCAGCGTGCGCACGCCACACGGTCCGGGCCTCACCCGGCACGGGTGAGACGGGACGCCCCCGGCCCGGGGTGGCCGGGGCGTCAGGGGCCGGCACCGTGACCCGCCCCGGCGGCGGCCGGGGCCCGCCCCCGGGCCTCCGCCAGCACGGCCAGCAGCGCGAGGACGGCCAGGACGACGCAGAGCACCAGGGCGACCGCGGCGACGGTGGGGTGGTTCCACAGCAGCAGCGTCAGGACGGCCGCGGCGAGAACGGCTCCGGTGGTCCACGGCCGGTGGGCGTGCAGCCACCGTCCGCTCGGGCCGGTGCGGACCCCGCCGCGTTCGAGGGCGCGCCCGGCGGCCGCGGCGGAGCGTCCGGCCAGGGACCGCACCGCGCGGGCGGTCCGCCCGGGTCCGTACAGGTACGCGGCGAGCGCGGTGATCACGGCGACGACGAGCAGGGTGCGGGTGCTGTCCCGCAGGAAGCGGACGAAGGTGTCGTAGATCGCCGCGGCGGCGTCCGGGGGCACCGACGAGGCGGGCACGGCGTCCAGGTAGACGCGCCGCACGACGGCGAGCCCGACCAGCAGCACGACCATCGCCACGCCGGTGCCCGCGGCCGTGACGAGCAGCATCGTCCGGTGGGCGGGCGCGGTCCACACGGCGAGGGCGGCGACCGCGACCGTCAGCACGGGCAGCCAGGTGCCCATCACGTCCAGCACCCGCACGGCGGCCTGGGCCTCGGACAGCTTCTCGGTCTCGAAGAGGGTGATCTGCCGGTCGGGGGCGGGGATCGCCGCGGCCTTCTCGAACCCGGCGTCGGCGAGCCGTTCCGTGACCTCGTCGACCACGGGGCCGAGGTCCAGCCGCACGGTGTCGCCCTGCGTGCTGAGGGCGCCCCCGTCGCCGCCGGTGAGCATGGCGACGACCGCGGCGTGGGCCCGCCTGTTGGCCGTCTCCCAGACGGCGGCGAAGACGTCGCCCGTCACGACGCGGTCCACGACGCCGTGCACCACGTTCGTCACCGCCGCGCTCAGCGGACCGGCGAGCGCCTGCGAGCGGTCGACGACCGCCGGGGGCGCCCCCGCGTCGGCGAGCGCGCCGCTCAGGGCGGCGGTGACCGCCTCGACGTCGACGTTCTCCACGACGCGTCCGGTCAGCCGGTCGGTGACGGCCGCCTGCACCGCCGGGTCCGACGCGAGCGGAGCGACGGTCTGCACGTAGCGGCCGGTGTCGGAGACCTCGCTGTCCACCCAGGCGGCGACGACCGCCAGCGGCGACAGCAGCAGGGCGACGACGAGCAGCAGGGACGCGCCGGTCCAGCGGGCCCTGCGGTGGTGGACGGCGGCGGCGCCCCGGAGCCTGCGGTACTCGGCGTGCTCCTCCGGTGTGAGCACGACGCCGTCGGTGCCGTCCGGGCCGCCCGGGGCGGCGGGACCGGGGTGCTGGTTCGGGAGCATGGCGTCTCCTCGGCCTTCCTGCCCGCCGGGCGGGCGGCCGGTCCCCGGCCGGGGACCGGCCGTCCCGGCGCGCGTCCTCCCCGGTGGCCCCCGTGGCTCGCCCGCCCGTCCCCCGCGTGTCCCCGTACCGCGGCCGGCCCTGCGACTCCCGCCCCGGCGCCCCGGCGCGTCAGCCGGCGGGCGGGACCGCCGCCGCCCGGCGGGAGGCGGCCCGCCAGGCGAGGGCGAGGCCCAGCTCGACCAGGCCGAGGAGGATCAGCCACAGGCCCAGCAGCCGGATCAGGAAGAGCGCCGACTCGGCGGGCAGGGCCAGCACCACGATCCCGGCGACGATGCCGAGCGCGCCCGCGCCGACGACGAAGCCCCGGTGGGGCAGACGGTCGGCGGCAAGGGCCGTGTAGAGGGTGAGCATGCCGGTGACCAGCCAGACCAGTCCGACGATCAGCGAGAGCGCGGTGACGGTCTGCAGGGGGTGCCGCAGGCAGAGCACCCCGGCCAGCACGTACACCACCGCCATCAGCAGCCCCGGGGTCCGCTGGCCGCGTTCCTGTGCGAAGGCGGCGACGAAGCGGAAGCCGCCGGCCACCAGCAGGTAGAGGCCGGTCACCACACCGAGCACGTGCAGGGTGCCGTCGGGCCAGGCGAGGATCATGACGCCCGGTACGAGCGAGACCAGTGCCGATCCCAGCAGCCAGGTCCACGATGCGCCGACCCTGCCCAGCAGTTCGCCGGGCGGGGCGGCCTCCGCCGTCCCGCCGGCCCGTGTGTCCCGGCCGGCCGCCGGCCCGGCGTCACGCGATGCGGTCATGGCTCCTCCTCACGTGATGTCGCCCGGTTGCCGGCGGGGCCGCCGGCGGGACGGCACGGCGGCCACCCTCTGGAAGCGTGCCCCGCGGCCGGCGCGTCCGGATCACCCGCGACGGGTGATCCGGGTCTGCCGGGCG
This sequence comes from Streptomyces genisteinicus, assembly GCF_014489615.1. Lineage (GTDB taxonomy): Bacteria > Actinomycetota > Actinomycetes > Streptomycetales > Streptomycetaceae > Streptomyces > Streptomyces genisteinicus. The sequence continues at coordinate 6,294,569 of NZ_CP060825.1, read as the reverse complement.
GGACGGGGCGGCGGGGCAGGACGGGGTGGTGGGGCGTGTCTGCCGGGCGGGACGGGGCGGCGGGGCGTGTCGGCAGGCCGGGCCGCCCGTGCGGGCCGGAACCGGGCGGGGGCGGGCAGGAACAGGGCCCGGGGCGGGCCGCCGGGGCCGGATCGCTCACTCCGGCAGTCTGCGCATCTCGGCCAGCCGCAGCCCCAGCGCCTGGAAGCGCGCGAGCAGCCCGTAGACGTGGGCCTCGTCGAGGACCTGCCCGTAGAGGACGGTCTGCCCGGCCATGACGACGTGCTCCAGCTCCGGGAAGCCCTTGGCCAGGGTCTCCGAGATGTCTCCGTCGATGCGGAACTCGTAGCGCATGGGCCGTTCCTCCCACTGCTCTCCCTCCGGGCCGGCGTCCCCCAGTCCTCGATCGTCCGCCGCCCGACCGGTCGCCGCCTCACCCCGCGCAGGTGACCCGGCCCCCGGCGCGTACCGGCCCGTCACGGGTGATCGGGCGTACCGGGGCGTGCTTCCGCCGCTTCGCCGCCCTGCCCGGAGCGGCCGGCCGGCAGTCTTCCGGTGACCAGGAAGCTCGCCAGCGTGATGCCCCCGGCCGCGAGGATGCCCGCCCGCAGGCCGTCGAGCTGGGCCGACGCGTAGGAGTCGGTGAGCGCGTCCACCTCGTCCGGTGGCAGCCCGGCGCGCTCGGCCGCAGCGCGCACCTGGCCGGTGGGGACGAAGGCGACTCCCGCCTCCAGCGCGACACCGGTCGCCTGCCGGGCCTGCTCCGAGATCCGCGGGTCGTCCTCGACCCGTGTGGTGAAGGCCGTGGCCAGGGCTCCGACGAGGAGGGACCCGATGAAGGCCGTGCCGAGCGCGGAGCCCAGGTTCTGGGCGGTGAACTGCAGCCCGCCCACCTCGCTGCGCTCGCCTTCACCCGCGCCGGACTGCACGACGCCGCCGAGCTGCGAGGCGAGCAGCCCCATTCCGGCGCCGAGCAGGCCCATGGCGCCCAGGAACGGCCCGTCGTCGATCACCGGGTCGATGGCGGCCAGCAGCCACACCACCGAGGCGAGGAGCGTCAGCAGGGCGAAGCGGACCACCCGGCGCGGGCCCGCCCGCCGCCCGAGGCGGGCGCCGGCCAGGGAGGCGGCGAGCATGGTGACGGAGACGGGCAGCAGCCTCAGCCCGGTCTCGAAGGCGTCGAAACCCTGCACGACCTGGAGGTAGAGGGGGATGGCGAAGAACAGGCCCAGCAGGATGAGGTTCTGGTTCAGCAGCGTCGTCAGCCCCGCGCGCAGGGCCGGCCTGCCCAGCAGGGAGAGATGCACCAGGGGGTCCGCGCCCCGGGCCTCGCGGCGCCGTTCCCAGGACCGGAAGGCCGCCAGGACGACGGCTCCGGCGGCGATCACGAAGAGGGTCGGGGCGAAGCCCAGGACGGTGAACGGGGCGTTCCGGGGCTCCACCCAGCCCCAGGTGCCGCTCTGGAGTACGCCGAGCACCCCGAGCCCCAGACCGGCGGCGGAGAGCACGGCGCCCACCGCGTCCAGGCGGGGGGCGCGGCCGGCCGGCGGCCGTTCCGCGATCGCCCCGCGGAAGGCGAGCACGGCAAGCACGACGACGACCTCGCCGACGAACACCAGCCGCCAGGTGAGGTAGGTCGTCGTCCAGCCGCCCAGCAGCGGGCCGACGGCGATACCGGCCCCGGCCAGTCCGCCGATCACCCCGTAGGCGACCGTGCGGTCCCGGCCGCGGTAGGACTCGGCCACCAGGGCCGCCATGTTCGGCAGCACCAGGGCGGCGCCGATCCCCTCGACGACGGACCAGCCGAGGGCCAGGACGCCGAGCGTGGGCGCCGCCGCCGTCACCGCGGAGCCCGTGCCGTACACGGCCATGCCGGTGAGGAAGACGCGGCGGCGGCCGAAGATGTCCCCGAGCCGGCCACCGGTGATCATGAACGCGGCCATGACCAGGGCGTACAGCGTGATGACGGCCTGGATGGCGGTCACCTCGGTGTCGAAGTCCTCGACCAGGCGGCTGATGGACACGTTCATGACCGAGGTGTCCAGCACCATCAGGAACTGCGCCGTCCCGAGCACGATCAGCGCGTGCCACCGTCTCACCGAGTCCACCTCGCCGTGCGTCGCGGGGACCCGCCCGTGTCCGGGCGCGGCCCGGTCCTGCCGCCCATGGCATCAGGTCCGGGGGCCGTCCGCCTCACCCTCCGGGGGCGAGACGCGCACCGGGCCGGGCCCCCGGCGTCCGGGACCGCCCCGAGCCGCCGCACACCCCGCCGACCCACGACCCCCGAGCCGCCGCACACCCCGCCGACCCACACTCCGAGCCGCCGCCGCACCGCCCTGCCGCCGCACGCCCCGTTCCCGGCCGTCGCAGCGGGGCGTCCCGTACCGCTCCCGCCTCAGAGCAGCCGCAGGTCGCGGGCCCGGCGGACCGCTTCGGCCCGCCGGCCGACCCCGAGCTTGCGGTAGACGCTCTTGAGGTGGGTCTTCACGGTGTTCACGGACACGTGGAGGTCCTCGGCGATCTCCTGCGTGGAGAGCATCCGGGCGAGCCGTTCCAGCACCTCGCGTTCGCGCCCGCTCAGCCTCTCCGCGACGAGCGGTGCCGGCGGCCGCTCGGCGGCGGGGCGGCTCACGGCCCGCGCGCCGGTGCCGGCGGGCGCGGTCAGCCAGCCCTCGGCGAGGCCGTGGAGCCGGGGGCTGTTCCGGAGCAGGGGCCGGATCCAGGGGCCGGCCTCCAGGAACGGGCGCCGCAGCTGCTCGCGCCGGGCGTCGAGCAGGGCCTGGGCCACCAGCCGGCGGGCGGCGCCGGTGTCACCGGCCCGGTGGGCGGCCTGGGCCCGCACCAGCGCGATGCGCACGGTCACGGCGGGACCCTGCCGCTCCGCCCGGGGCAGGTGCTCGATCAGCTCCCGTGCCTCGTCCGCCCGGCCCGCCACCAGCAGCGCCCTCGCCGTCTCGACCGCGCAGGCCGTCCGGTCGCGCGGGGCGTCCTGGAGGGCCGTGAGGGCCTGGTCCGCCCTGCCCCGGGCGAGGTGGGCGGCGGCGGTCACCAGGGCGGCGTGCTCCTCGGCCCAGGGCGAGGGCACGGCGGCGGGGACGGCCGGCACCCGCGCGCCGTGCACGTCGCCCCGGGCGAGCCGCAGGCGTCCCCGTACGACGGCCTCGAATGCGGCGGTCACGGGGTCGCCGGCGGGCGCGGGCTCGTCCGCGGTGGCGTCGAGGAGGTCCTCGGCGCGGTCGAGTTCGTCGCGTTCGACGCTCACGGCGGCGAGGACCAGCCGCCCCGCGAGGGGGCCGGACCCCGCGGGCAGCCCCTGGCGCTCCGCCTCCCCGGCCGCCGCGAGCGCCTTGTGCCGGGCCCGGTCGTTCCAGCCCGTCAGATGGTCGACGAGGGCGAGCATGCCGAGCGCCTCCAGCCGCGGCAGGGCGGTCGCGGCCGACGGCGGGCAGGCGACGACGGGCGTCAGGGCCGCCCGCGCGGCGTCGAAGCGGCCGGCCCACAGGCGGGCGGAGCCCAGATGGGTCAGGAGCAGGGCGCTCAGTTCCGGGTGCGCGTCGAGCAGCTGCGCCGGCACCTCCCGCCACACCTCCTCCGCCGTCCGCACCGCCTGCTCGGCGGCGTCCGGCGAACCGGTCAGCCGTGCGGCGAGCGCCTCCAGCAGCGCGCAGCCGAGGAGGGCGGCCGGCCTCCGGTCCCCGCCGTCGGCGAGCAGAGTCCCCTCCGCGCGCCGCAGACGGGCCAGGCCGTGGGCGACGTCGCGGCGCGACAGGTCGAGGGCGGCCCGGACGAGCTCCGGGGCGGCACCGGCTGCCCGCGGGTCCATGCCCGCGAAGAGGCCGGAGAGGTGCTGGGCCCGCAGGCCGGTGAAGAGCTGCCCGAGCGCGAGGTCGTCGACGAGGGCGCCGGCCGTGAACTCCCAGTCGCCGGCGGCCGCGCCCTGGGCGAGCGCTTCGGCGAGCGCGCCGGACCGGTGCAGCCAGCGCGCCGCCCGGCGCCTCAGTTCCGGTTCCAGGCCGGGGCGGCGTTCGCGCAGGTGGACCCGGAGGATCTCCGCGAACAGCGGGTGCAGGCTGTACCAGGAGTGGTCGAGGTGCTGGACGAAGGCGTTCTCCCGGTGCAGGGCGGCGAGGGCGGCCTCGGCGTCGGTGCGCAGCGTCAGGGCGTTCACGAGCTCGGGGCGGAACCGGTCGAGGACGCTGACCCGGAGGAGGAGTTCCTGCCGCTCGGGCGGCTGTCCGTCGAGCACCTCGGCGAGCAGGAAGTCGGCGACGGTGCTGCGGCCGGCCTCGAACTCCTTCAGATAGGACTCGGCGTCGGGACGCTGCCGGGCGGCCAGGGCGCAGAGCCGGATTCCGGCCGCCCATCCCCCCGTGCGGCGGACCAGGCCGTCCACGGTGCTGCCGGGCAGGGACAGCCCGTGCAGGGTGAGGAGTTCACCGGCCTCGGCCTCGGTGAAGGCGAGGTCGGCGTTGCGGATCTCCGCCATCTCGCCGGAGGCCCGGTACCGGTGCATGGGCAGCAGCGGCTCGCTGCGGGTGACCAGCACGAGCCGCAGCCCGGGGCCGGCGTTGTGCAGGACGAAGCCGAGCTGCTCCGCGATCTCGGGGGCGGTCACCCGGTCGAACTCGTCGAGCACCAGGACGACGGGACGCTCCCGGTCGGCGAGCGCGATCGCGAGCCGGGCGAGCAGCCCGCGGTCCACCCGGCCGGCTTCCGCGGGACAGCGGACACCCGGCACGGCGGTGCCGTCTGCGCCGCGCAGGGCCTCCCGCAGGTACGCCCAGAACATGCCGGGCGCCCGGTCCGCGGCGTCGCACGTCATCCAGGCGACCGGGAGGCCGAGACCGGCGGCCCAGTCGGCGACGAGCAGTGTCTTGCCCGCCCCCGCCGAGCCGTTGACGACGGTCAGCGGGACCGTGGACGCCTCGTCGAGGGCGTGGACCAGGCGCTGCCTGCGCAGGAAGGTCGCGGGCACGGTGGGCAGGGAGAGCCGGGCCCGCAGGAACGGCGCGCCGGAGGGGTCCGTACCCGTACGGACGCGCCTCGACCCGGCGTCTTCACGCACCGCCACGACGGTCACCACCACTGGTCGTTCCGGTGGCCGTGGGCGGCCGCGCCGCCCACACGTCTGCCATTATCCGCCTCGCGCCGGGCGGTGTCCCGTCACGCTGCGTGCGGGGGCGCGCCGGTCCGGGGCGCGGCCCGGCGGCGCCGGCGCCCGTCATGTCCCGTCCGAGGAGAAGTGCTGGTAGTCGGGGGGCGACCAGGCGCCGCCCCACTCCCAGCCGGCCTCCTCGATCGCCGTGGTGACGGCGTCGCCCGCGACGAGCATCCCCTCGGCGGGCGGCTCGCGGTCGAGGGCGGCGCGGGCGGACGGCGGATGGACGGCGCCCGAGCGGTCGACGTAGGGGTTCTCCCGCGGGTTGACGTCGACGGCGTCGCCGTACGAGTGGCGTGAGAGGTGTTCCTCGTCCCCGGTCACCCTGCGGCAGTTGTAGGCGGACGTGTTGTCGTCGGCCATGGCCCGGCGGTCGTCGCCGTCGTAGTGGGACATCGCGCGCATCCGGCGGATCGGGAACCGGTCGTCGAAGGCGGCCCCGAAGATGCGGAGGACGGGGCGGACGGCGTCCTCGTGGACGATCATCTCGCCGCGGTGGACGCGGCCGTCGAACCCCCAGTGGTTCATCGTGATCAGCCGCAGCCGCTCGGCCGGCACCGGGCAGCCGGGGCGGTGGGCGGCGCCGAGGAGGGCGGGCGGCGCCTCGCTCACGGTGGCGGCGAGGCGGGGCTGCTCCCCTGCTGCCGCGCCGAGCGGCAGCAGGCCGGACAGCAGCCCGAGGACGAGGGCGGGCGCGGTGCGCCTGAGAGCGCTCAGCACCTGTTCAGGCTAGGTGCGGGCCCGGGACCCGGCAACGCGGCCGGCCGGGCGGGGGCCCCGCGGCCCGCCGCGCGGCGGGTGCGCGGCGGGTACGCGGCGGGCTCCGGCACGGTGTGCCGGGGCCCGCCGCCGTGGCGGACGGACGTCACGCGGGGGCGCGCCGGGTGCGGCCGCTCATCAGCGCCAGGTACAGGAGCAGGGAGGCCGCGAGGCCGACCGCCCAGCCGTAGTCGGCGAGCGGGCGGAGGAAGGGGATCAGCCCGTCCTCGGGGAAGGGTCCCTTGCCGGGGGCGGAGTGGGAGCCGCCGACGGCGAGGACGCCTCCGACGGCGAACGCGGCCACCGCGCGCAGGTTCCAGCCGCCGGTGTACCAGTAGGGCCCGGCGGGCGTGTAGAGCCCGGGGAGGTCGAGGACGGTGCGGCGGACGAGCCAGTAGTCGGCGATGAGGATGCCCGCGACCGTGCCGAGGAGCCCGCCGACGACTCCGAGCCAGGTGAAGATGTACAGCTCGGGTGTCTCGGTGAGCTTCCACGGCATGATGACGACGCCGACGACGCCGGTGATCAGCGCGCCGGTGCGGAAGGTGATCCGTTTCGGCGCCAGGTTGGCCAGGTCGTAGGCGGGCGAGACGACGTTGGCCGCGATGTTCACGGAGATCGTCGCGACGAGCACGGTGACCAGGGCGAACAGCAGGCCGAAGACGTTGTCGGTCTTGGCGGCGAGTTCGACCGGGTCCCAGACGGCCGCGCCGTAGACCGCCTGGGAGCCGGAGGTGACGAACACCGAGAGCAGCGCGAAGAGGGTCATCGTCGTCGGCAGGCCCAGTGTCTGGCCCCAGATCTGTGCCCGCTGGCCCGCGCCGAAGCGGGTGAAGTCCGGGATGTTCAGCGAGAGGGTGGACCAGAAGGCGATCATGCCCATCAGGGCGGGGAAGAAGACGGGCCAGAAGTCGGCGCCCCAGCCCAGCCGGGACGGCTGGTCGAGCAGCGGGCCGAAGCCGCCGGCCTTGACCGCGATCCAGACGAGCAGCACCAGCGCGCCGACGATGACGAACGGGGCGGCCCAGTTCTCGAAGCGGCGCAGCGCCTCCATCCCCCGGTAGATGATGGCGAGTTCGATGGCCCAGAAGAGGACGAAGCAGAGCCACAGCGTCCAGGGCTGGCCGCCGACCTCGGCGGCCTCGGCCCAGCCGCCGAAGATCTTGCCCAGCAGCACGAAGATGCCCTGGCCGCCGATCCAGGTCTGGATGCCGAACCAGGCGCAGGCGACCCCGGCCCGGATCATGGCCGGCAGGTTGGCGCCGCGCAGGCCGAAGGAGGCGCGGGCGAGGACGGGGAACGGGATGCCGTAGCGGGGACCCGCGTGGCCGGTCAGCAGCATCGGCGCGAGGACGATGACGTTGGCCAGCGCGATGGTGAGGACGGCCTGCTTCCAGTCCATGCCGAGGGCGACGAGCCCGGACGCCAGCAGCCAGGAGGGGATGTTGTGGGCCATGCCGACCCACAGCGCCGCGAAGTTGTAGGTGGTCCACCGGCGTTCGGCGACGGGGACGGGCAGCAGGTCGTCGTTGACGAAGCGGCCGTCCGGCAGGCGGGTGCCCGGCGGGAGTTCGACACGTCCCGCCGGGTCGGGTATCGGTCCTTCGGAGGGCACGGGCGGGACGGTCGTCGTCATACGGGGTCCCTTCGGCGAAGCGTCATCTGGTGAGGGCGGGGATGATCTCGGCGCCGTAGGCGTCGATCGTCGCCTCCTTCGCGTCGTGCATGTCGTAGACGGCGAACTGGTCGACGCCCAGGTCCTTCAGGTGGCGGAGCTTCTCGATGTGCGCCTCGGCCGGGCCCAGGAGGCAGAAGCGGTCGACGATCTCGTCGGGGACGAAGTCCGTCGACGGGTTCCCGGCGCGGCCGTGGTGGCTGTAGTCGTAGCCGTGCCGTTCCTTGATGTAGGCGGTGAGCGCCTCGGGGACCATCTCCGAGTGCTCGCCGTAGCGGGAGACGAGGTCGGCGACGTGGTTGCCGACCATGCCGCCGAACCAGCGGCACTGGTCCCGGGCGTGGGCGAGGTCGTCGCCGACGTACGCGGGGGCCGCGACGCAGATCGTGACCGACGCCGGGTCGCGGCCCGCGTCCGAGGCCGCGGTCCGCACCGCCTTGATCATCCACTCGGTCAGGTAGGGGTCGGCGAGCTGGAGGATGAAGCCGTCGGCCTTCTGCCCCGCGAGCGCCAGCGCCCTGGGCCCGTACGCCGCCATCCAGACGGGCAGCTTCCCGTCCCGCACCCACGGCAGCCGCAGCGGCTGCCCGTCCACCTCGGCCTCGCGGCCCTCGGCGAGGTCCCGGATGACACCGATCGCCTCGCCGAGGCGGGCGAGGGTGTTGGGCTTGCGGCCGGCGACCCGCATCGCGGAGTCGCCGCGCCCGATGCCGCAGACCGTCCGGTTGCCGTACATGTCGTTGAGGGTCGCGAAGGTCGAGGCGGTCACCTCCCACGTGCGGGTGCCGGGGTTGGTGACCATGGGCCCGACGATCAGCCTCTCGGTGTGCTCCAGGATGCGGCTGTAGACGACGAACGGCTCCTGCCACAGCACGGCGGAGTCGAAGGTCCAGCCGTAGCGGAAGCCGTTCCGCTCCGCGCGGCGCATCAGTCCGACGACCTCGGACGCGGGCGGATCGGTCTGCAGGACGAGTCCGAAGTCCACGCGAATACCTCCTAGTTCAGGTACTGACAGGTGGAGCGGGGGGTGTACAGGCCGTGTCCGGCGCGGCCCGTCCAGGTGCGCCGGTCGACGACGACCCGGCCGCGCGACAGCACGGTCTCGACCTGGCCGGTGACGGTGCGGCCCTCGTACGCCGAGTAGTCCACGTTCATGTGGTGGGTCTCGGCGGAGAGGGTCTGGACCGCGTGCGGGTCGTAGACGACCACGTCGGCGTCGGCGCCGGGCGCGAGGGTGCCCTTCTTGGGGTACAGGCCGAACATCCGGGCCGGGGCGGCACAGGCGATGTCGATCCAGCGGCGCCGGGTGATGTGCCCGTCGACGACCGCCTGATGGAGGAGGTCCATCCGGTTCTCCACGCCCGGCAGCCCGTTGGGGATCTTCGAGAAGTCCCCGCGGCCGAGGTCCTTCTGGCCGGTGAAGCAGAACGGGCAGTGGTCGGTGGAGACCACCTGGAGGTCGTCGGTGCGCAGGCCGCGCCAGAGCGCGGCCTGGTGCTCCCTGGGCCGCAGCGGGGTGGAGCAGACGTACTTGGCCCCTTCGAAGTCCGGCTCGGCCAGGTTGTCGGTGGACAGGAACAGGTACTGGGGGCAGGTCTCGCCGAAGACGGGCAGGCCCTTGTCGCGGGCGGCGGCCAGTTCGGCGACGGCCTCCTCGGCGGAGACGTGCACCACGTAGAGCGGCGCGCCGGCGACCCGGGCGAGCTGGATCGCGCGGTGGGTGGCCTCCGCCTCCAGCAGCACCTTGCGGACCTCGCCGTGGTGGCGGGGATCGGTCTCGCCGCGGGCGAGGGCCTGTTCGACGAGGACGTCGATGGCGATCCCGTTCTCCGCGTGCATCATGATCAGTCCGCCGTTGGACGCGGACCGCTGCATGGCGCGCAGGATCTGCCCGTCGTCGCTGTAGAAGACGCCGGGATACGCCATGAACAGCTTGAAGGAGGTGACGCCCTCCTCCACCAGGAGGTCCATCTCCTTCAGGGAGGACTCGTTCACGTCTGAGAGGATCATGTGGAACGCGTAGTCGATCGCGCAGTTGCCGTCGGCCTTGGCGTACCAGGCGTCCAGTCCCTCGCGCAGCGCGCGCCCGCGCGTCTGCACGGCGAAGTCGACGATGGTGGTGGTGCCGCCCCAGGCCGCGGCCCGGGTGCCGGTCTCGAAGGTGTCGGAGGCGAAGGTGCCGCCGAACGGCAGCTCCATGTGGGTGTGGGCGTCGACGCCGCCCGGGAGGACGTACTTGCCGGTGGCGTCGATGACGCGGTCGGCGGTCCAGCCCTCGGCGACGGTGGTGCCGTGGGCGGCCAGCGCGGCGATCCGGCCGTCGTCGATCAGGACGTCGGCGTGGACCTCGTCGGCGGCGGTGACGACGAGACCGCCGCGGATCAGGGTGCGGTTGCTCATGGTCTCCCCCTAGATGGAGCGCAGGGCGTGTTCCAGGAGGGACGCGCCCTCTTCGGCCTCGGCGACGGTCAGGGACAGCGGCGGGGCGATGCGCAGCACGCTGGTGCTGTGGCCGCCGCCCTTGCCGATCAGCAGGCCGCCCTCGCGCGCTGCTTCGAGGACCTTGCCCGCGGCCTTGGGGTCGGCCTCGTCGGTGCCGGGCTTCACGAGTTCGACGCCGATCATCAGGCCGCGCCCGCGGACCTCCCGCACGGCGGGGACGGCGGCGCCGATGGCGCGGAGCCGTTCGAGGAGGAGTCCGCCGACCCGGCGGGCGTTGCCCTGGAGGTCGTGCTCCAGCAGGTACCCGAGGTTCGCCAGTCCGGCGGCCATGGTGACGGGCGAGCCGCCGAAGGTGGAGATGGAGTTGGCGTCCAGGCAGTTCATGATCTCGGCGCGGGCGACGACGCCGCCGATCGACATGCCGTTGCCGATGCCCTTGGCGAAGGTGAGCATGTCCGGCGGGCCGTTCTCCGCGTGGGCCTGCCAGCCCCAGAAGTGTTCGCCGGTGCGGCCCCAGCCGGTCTGCACCTCGTCGGAGATCCACAGGATGCCGTGGCGGTCCAGGACCTCGCGGAAGGCCGCGTAGAGCCCGTCGGGCGGGGAGGTGAACCCGCCGACGCCCTGCACCGGTTCGGCGATCAGCGCCGCGGCGTCCCGGGTGTGGCCGAGCAGGTCCTCCAGGTCGGCGACGCACGCCGCGGTGAAGCGGGCGTCGTCGAGACCGGCGTAGGGGCCGCGCGTGCGCACGCCGCCGTGCACGTAGAGCGTCTGGAGCGGCGACAGGCTGGTGGGGGACCACGCCTGGTTCCCGGTCACGGACACCGCGGAGAAGGAGCGCCCGTGGTAGCTGTTGCGCATCGCGAGGATCTGGTTGGAGCGGCGGTACGCGGTGGCCAGCAGCAGGGCCGTGTCGTTCGCCTCGGTGCCGGAGGTGGTGAAGAAGACCCGGGCGTCGGGGATGCCGGAGAGCGCGGCGATCCGTTCGGCGAGCTCCACCATGGGGCGGTTCAGGTAGAGCGTCGAGGAGTGGATGATCCGACCGGCCTGTTCGGCGACGGCCTTGGTCACCTCGGGCAGGGCGTGGGCGGTCATGGTGGTGAGGATGCCGCCGAAGAAGTCCAGGTAGCGGTTGCCGTCGGCGTCCCAGACGTGACGGCCCTCGCCGTGGGTGATCTCGAGCGGCCGGCCGTAGTAGAGGGCGAGCCATTCGGGCAGGACGGCCTTGTGGCGGGCGTGGAGGTCGGTCACGGCTGGACGAGCCCTTCGTAGGCGTCGGGGCGGCGGTCGCGGTAGAAGGCCCACTGCTGCCGCACGGTCTCGATCAGGTCGAAGTCGAGGTCGCGGACGAGCAGTTCCTCCTCCTTGTCGCTGGCGACGTCGCCGACGAACTGGCCGCGCGGGTCGACGAAGTAGCTGGTTCCGTAGAAGTCGTTGTCGCCGTACTCCTCGATGCCGACGCGGTTGATGGCCGCCACGTAGTACTCGTTGGCGACGGCAGCCGCCGGCTGCTCCAGCTGCCACAGGTAGGAGGAGAGGCCGCGGTGGGTGGCCGACGGGTTGTAGACGAGCTGGGCGCCGCCGAGGCCGAGCTGGCGCCAGCCCTCGGGAAAGTGCCGGTCGTAGCAGATGTAGACGCCGACGCGGCCGACGGCCGTCTCGAAGACGGGCCAGCCGGCGTTGCCCGGCCTGAAGTAGTACTTCTCCCAGAAGCCCTTGACCTGCGGGATGTGGTGCTTGCGGTACTTGCCGAGGTAGCTGCCGTCGGCGTCGATCACGGCGGCGGTGTTGTAGTAGAACCCGGCGCCCTCGACCTCGAAGACCGGGACCACGATCACCATGCCGGTCTCGCGGGCGAGTTCCTGCATCCTGCGGACGGTGGGGCCGTCCGGGACGGGCTCGGCCCAGCGGTAGTGCTCCGGCTCCTGCACCTGGCAGAAGTACGGGGCGTTGAAGACCTCCTGGAACCCGATGACCTTGGCCCCTTGCCGGGCGGCCTCGCGGGCGTGCTCCTCATGCTTGGCGATCATGGATTCGGTGTCGCCGGTCCAGGTGGCCTGGACCAGGGCGGCGCGGACGACATGGGCCATGAGCTGCTCCTTCGACGGGACGCCAGAGAGCCTCTACGCACGTAGACGCAATACGTAGGAGGAGAAGGTAAGCCGCGTCACACACGGGGGCAAGACCATCGCCGTCAACCCGCAGAGTCGATCATGTTTCGCACTCGCGCGGTCGATTGCGAAATGATTTCCACCCGAAGGGGGCTGCGCGGAGCGGCGCGGGAGGGGGCGGGGCGGGCCGCCCCCCTCGGGGACGGTCCGCCGCCTCGGGGACCGTCAGCCGGCGAGGTGGCCCGCGACGCGGAGAGCGTGGATCAGATCGCGTTCGCGGGACGGGGAGACGGCTCGGGCGGCCGCCAGCAGCCGCGGGACGAGGCGGAACGGATCGCGTTCGGCGACCCGGGCCGTCTCCTCCGCGCTGCGCACCTCGACGTAGGCCGCGAGCAGCGCGCCGGCCCGGGGCGCCATGCCCTCGTCCTCCAGTGCCATCACGGTGTCGGCGATCTCCCCGGCGGGACGGGCGACGCCTTGCCGGAGCAGCAGGCGGCAGTCGTCGTCGCGGCCCGCGAGCGCGAGCGCGTCCGCCGCGGCGGCCACCCGGGCGGCAGGCTGCGAGGCGACCTCCCACAACAGGGTGGCCCGGTCCGCGCCGAGCCCGGAGCGGTCGAGTTCGGCCGCCAGCGCGGGCAGCCAGGTCCCCGGGCGGGCCGCGGCCTCGCAGAGCACGACATGCGCCTCTCCCCCGCGCCCCTCGGCACGCAGGCGGCCGAGGGCGGCCACCGTCTCGCGTGCCGCCTGCACCGCGCCCGCCGGGTCGGGTGCGGGGGCCGCGACCGGGACGCCGTTCACGGGGGCGCCGCCGTAGCGGGCGCCGCGCGGGGTGTCGTCGGCGACGGGCAGGAGGGGGACGGCGACCGGCCCGCCGTCGTCGTCCTCGACACCGGCGAACCGCGCGCCTCCGCGTCTGGGCCGCTTGGCGGCCCTGGCGGCCTCCTTCGCCCGCTTCGCCTCCCGCGCCGGGTCGCCGACCGTGGTGCCCACCGCGCCGACGGCACCCCGCGGGGCGGCGGGCTCCCGGGCGGGGGCGGGGGCGGGCGCCTGGGCCTGGGCGGCGGCGGGGTGCCGTGCGGCTTCGTGAGGCGCGTGGCTGACGAGGGGCGCGTGGCCTGCCAGGTGTGCGCCGCCTCCGAGGTGTGCGTCGCCCGCGAGGCGCGTCCGGTCGGCGAGGCCCGACGCCGCGAGGCCCTGCGGCGCGGCGGGGTCGTGGGGCGCGGCGGGGTGCCGTGGGGCCGGGCGGTCGGGCTCCCGGGCGGGGCCCGGCGCCTGGCCGGCGTCCGGCAGGACTCCGGCCGGGTGCGGCGCCGCCGCGGCGCCCGCCGGCGCTCGGCGCGCCCCGGCACCCGAGGGAGCGCCGGCGGTGTCCGCGACCACGATGGTGTCCCCCGCCGTGGCCGAACGGCCCGCTCCCGCGGCGTCCCGGCCCGGCGGCCACGCGGGGTCCGGAGGCCGGACGGCGCGCAGGCGGTCCAGGCGGGCGGTGAGTTCGGTGATGCGCGCCATGGCCCTGGCGTGGTCGTCGCGGTTCCAGGCCAGTTCATGGGTGAGGTGTTCGGTCCCGGGGCCGCGTTCGGGCTCCGCCGCGAGCAGCCGCAGCAGTTCCAGCGCCCGGCTCTTCGCGTACGCCTCCTCACGGCGCATCAGTTCGAGCCGCTCCCGCAGCGCCTCGTGCCCGCCTTCCAGCCGGTCGTGCGCCGTCGCCGCGGCCGTGTGGAGGGCGCGGGCGCGGGCCGCCTCCTGTTCCGCGTAGACGGCCCCGGTCGCGGCGGCGAGATCGTGGAGGAGGGACTCGACGACGTCCCAGGGCGGGATCTCGACACCGTCGAGGCAGGCGCGCAGGCCGTCGGGGTCACGCTGCCGGAAGATCGCGTACCAGCCGTCAGTGCGGTCGATCCGGCCGCAGAGCTCCGTGAGGTACTGCGCGAACTCCCCTGCCGCGTAAGGAAGTCGATGCACCGTCATCGCCACCTGCCAGTCGGGGGAACAACCGGAAGGCATTCGACCGCACGCGTGTTACGGCATGACTACGCGCTGTTTTCAGAACGTGACGACGATGCCGGTGTGCGGCCGCTTGCCCAGCCGGGCGACGGTCGCGGGCCAGTCCACGAGCCAGAACTGCCAGGTGTACTTGCGGGCGAGCAGCCTGCGCACGCCGCGCATCCCGTCCGGCCCGATCAGCCGCGCCGTGCCCGCCGCCGTGGGGGCGCCCTCCTCGATCCTGCCGCGCGCGTCGCAGACGGTGACCTGCACCCGGCTGTCGTTGCGCAGGCGCTTGACCTTCCAGGAGTCGGAGCGGGTCCAGACGTACACCTCGCCCCCGTCGACGGCGAACCAGACCGGCGTCGCCACCGGGGTGCCGTTCCTGCGGTAGGTGGTGAGGCTGATGTAGCGGGCCGCGGCGAAGCTCTCTGCGCTCATGCCGCAGAGGCTACGCGGCCCGCTCCCCCGCCCCCGGCGCGGGTACCGGCGCGCAGCGGGTGACGAGGTCGTCCATCGACAGGCCGAGCGCTCCGGCGAGGGCGGCCACGGTGAAGAACGCGGGCGTGGGCGCGCGGCCCGTCTCGATCTTGCGCAGCGTCTCGGCGGAGAGGCCCGCGACGGCGGCGATCTCCGTCATGCTGCGGCCGCCGCGCGCCTCGCGCAGCAGGCGGCCCAGGCGCTCGCCGCGTTCGTGCTCTTCGGGAGTGAGAGGGGTGCGGACCATGCCGTTATTCTAATCCCGCGGTGGGCGGTATTTTAATACCGGGAGGACCGGTATAGTAATTGGCATGGTGGAGATCAAGACAGACGCGTCCATCGACGCGATGCGCGAAGCGGGCCGGGTCGTGGCCCGTGCCCTGAAGGCGGCCCGGGAGGCCGCCGCGGTGGGGGTGTCCCTGCGGGAACTGGACGCGGCGGCCCGCGCGGTGCTCGACGAGGCGGGCGCCACGTCGCCCTTCCTCGGGTACCACCCCGACTGGGCGCCCGTGCCCTTCCCCGCCGTGCTCTGCGCGTCCGTCAACGACGCGATCGTGCACGGCGTCCCGGGCGACCTGCGGCTGCGCGACGGCGACGTGGTGAGCCTCGACTGCGGTGCGGTGCTGGACGGATGGGCCGGCGACTCGGCGGTGACGTTCACGGTCGGCCGGGCGCGCCCCGCCGACACCCGCCTCATCCGGACCGCCGAGGAGGCCCTCGCCGCCGGGATCGCGGCCGCCGTGGTCGGCAACCGGATCGGCGACATCGCCCACGCCGTGGGGCGCGTGTGCCGGGCCGCGGGATACGGCATCCCGGACGGCTTCGGCGGCCACGGCATCGGGCGGCAGATGCACGAGGACCCGGGCGTGCCCAACGAGGGCCGCCCGGGCCGGGGCATGCCGCTGCGGCACGGCCTGGTCCTCGCCATCGAACCGATGGTCATCGCCGGGGGCGGCGACGACTTCCACACGGCCCGCGACGGCTGGACGCTGCGCACCAACGACGGCAGCCGCGCCGCCCACGCCGAGCACACCGTCGCCGTCACCGCGGACGGCCCCCGGATCCTGACCGCGCTCTGAGGGCCCCGCCGCGGGCGCACCGGCGGGCGGTGTCCGTCCTGTCCCCGACGCCGGGTTCGGCCGCGGGGCGGGACGGCTCCTCGTGTGGGTGACCCCCTCTCGGCCTGCTTTCCCCGAGCCGCGCCGCACGGCGGGGCGTGCATCCACGGAGAGGAAACCAATCTGCCCTCCGGCACGGCCTGTCCGACATGCCGCTCCCGACACGCGTTCACGTTTCCGGGGCCACGGGACGGCGGGAGGATCCGCCGTACGACCCGCCTCCGGGCGGGCGGAGTCGACCATCTCGGGGCAAGGAGTGCGGCATGACGGTGGACCGGGAGCGCGCGGACGAGGACGCGAAGCCTTGGATCAGAACGGTGGCGGGCACCGGGGCGACGGGGTTCGCCGGCGACGGCGGCCCCGCCCCGGCGGCCCAGCTGAACCGCCCCTACGCGGTCGCCGTGGACGGCATGGGCACGCTCTACTTCTCCGACTACAGCAATCACCGGATCCGCAGCATCACGACCGACGGCAGGATCTCCACGGTCGCCGGGACCGGCGTCGCGGGGTTCCGGGGGGACAACGGCCCGGCTCTCGCCGCGCAGCTGAACTGCCCGCGGGAGCTGGCCGTGGACGGCTCCGGCACGCTGTACGTCGTCGACGCGGGCAACCACCGGGTCAGGAAGATCACGGCCGACGGCACGATCAGCACCGTCGCGGGCAATGGCACCCCGGGCTTCGCCGGCGACGGCGGCCCGGCCACCGCCGCCCGCCTCAACCTCCCGCTCGGAGTGGCGGTGGACGGCACGGGCGCCGTATACGTCGCCGAGTACCACAACCACCGGGTCAGGAGGATCGCGGCCGACGGCACGATCAGCACGGTGGCCGGGACCGGCGCCGCGGGGTTCCGGGGGGACGGCGGTCCCGCGACCTCGGCGCTGCTGAACCGCCCGTACTCGGTCGACGTGGACGGCGCGGGCGCGCTCTACGTCGCCGACGCCGAGAACCACCGGATCCGGAAGATCGCGGCCGACGGCACGATCAGCACGGTCGCGGGCGACGGCACCGCGGGCTTCGCCGGCGACGGCGGCCCGGCCACCGCCGCCCGCCTCAACCTCCCGCTGGGGGTGGCCGTGGACTCCACCGGCGCCCTGCACATCGCCGACCACCGCAACTTCCGGGTCAGGACGGTGGCGGCCGACGGCACGATCGGCACCGCCGCGGGCACCGGCACCACCGGCTTCGCCGGCGACGAGGGGCCGGCCGCCGAGGCGCAGCTGAGCAACCTGTACGGCCTCGCCGTGGACTGCGTCGACGCTCTCCACATCGCCGACCACCTCAACAACCGCGTCCGGCGGATCGCGTCGCCGAGAATGGCCGGGCTGCCCGAGTCGGGCACCGTGGTCTCCTGGGCCAACCTGCGCAGCAGACTGCGGATGTCCGTCCTGCGGGAGTCGACCAGGGACGGAGCCGAGATCCACCAGTTGCTGGCCGTGCCCCGGGACCATCAGCGGTGGCGCCTGGTCGCGTCCGGCCACGACGGCGGCGAGGTCCTCTACCGGTTCGAGAACGTGCGCAGCGGCAAGGTTCTGGAGGCCGCCGACGCGTCGTGGGAGCCGGCCGGTCCGGCGGTCGCACAGCGGGCGTACGCGGGCAGGGACGCGCGCCATCAGCACTGGAGGCTGATTCCGGTGGCCGCGAACGGCACCCCGGGGGTCTACGAGATCGCGAACGGCGGGAGCGGCCTGCTCCTGCGGGTCGACGGCAACGCCCGCACCGTGATCCGGCAGGGCAGGGCCGAGGGCGACCACCGCGACCGGCAGTGGCAACTGCTCCCCGTGTGAGCCGCGAGGGGCCCGGGGGCCGGACGCCCCCGGGCCCGGGCCCGGCTCGGCGTGGGGAGGCCCCCGCTCACCGGTCCGCTCTGATCCGGACGCGCGACCTCAGCGGTCCTCGCCCGCGGGGTCGGGGGCCTTGGGGGTCTCCGGCGTCTTCGGGGGTTTGCCGAAGTCGCTCTTCGCCGGCCGGCTCGCCAGGTCCTCGTCCTTCCGGAGGTCGTCTTGCCCCTTCACCGTGGCGCTCGCCTCGCGCATGCCGGCGGAGGCCGCGCCGGAGACCGAACCGGGGTCCTGGGCGTACCGGGCCTGCGCTCCGGCGCTCGCCTGCGTCACCTGGATGAAGGACCCGAGGAAGCCCAGGACGGCACGGGCCTCGGGCGACTGCTCCTGCACGGTCTTCGCCCGGTACGAGGCACCGTGGATCGCGCTGCTGAACAGGCTGGTGCTCGTGTCGTCGTACGTGGTCTCGTCGGCGTCCTCGAAGTCGACGTCCTCCCCCGGCCGCGGCTTCGTGCCGTCGGTCGTGACGGAGAACAGCCCCGCTCCCTTGCCCGCGGAGTCGAAGATGTTGTGGAACACCATGGTCGTCACCTCTGTCGTCGGTGCGGCAGTGCCGCGGGGTCAGGGCTGCTTGTACAGCGTCTGCTGCTGGACGGTCAGGTCCTCGCCGTCGAGCAGCGCGTGATGGACCTCGAGGGCGGAGACGACCTCGGCCAGGCCCTTCATGCGGAAGCCTCCCGGCGACAGGCCGATGTCGCCGATGTCCCGGGCGACCAGCCGGTCGAGGCCGGGGTAGGTCCCGGACTGCGGCGGGGACAGGACGGTGACCGGCACGGCGTAGTTCACCGCCACGAGACCGGAGAAGGCGACCGGGATCTCGTAGGTGTACTGCCGACGGGTGCGCCGCTGGCTGACGACGGTCTGCACACGGGAGTTCGCCGGGACCTTGCCGGAGATCTGCGACCTCGACGTCCAGCTGGTGCTCAGGGAACCGCCGACGGTCGCCGCGATCCCCAGCGCCAGCTGGGCGTTGAGCGACGCGTTGCCGGTCGCGCTGCCGGTGGTCGTGAAGCCCACCGAGTTCGTCATGGCGTTGGACGCGGTGCTCGACGCGGCGTTCCGCGTGGACGTCTCGGTGGCCTGGGCGTTGTCCACCCCGACGCTGTCCTTGCTGTTCTTGTTGGTGACGGTGGTCGTGTTCCTGTTCGCCATCTCGTTCTGGCTCTGGGCCTGGAGCTGGGACTGGAGATCCAGGCGGAGCTGGTTCTGCAGCTGCAGTTGGAGTGACGCCCCGACGCTGCCGCCGAACGTGAGCTTCGCATCCCCGTTGAGCGACCAGGTGACTCCGTTGGAGACACTGAAATCGATCGAGTCGGTGAACGTCATCTCGGACTGGCTGCGATTGACGTACGTACGTGAGGAAAACGTGTCCGGCGGGGGCTGGCCGATATTTCCGCGCACCTCGATCAAAGGCTCTCCCAGATTCATGTACGCAATCCAGCCCCGCTGGAATGCGGTGCCCGGGAAATCACCGAAGCTCGATTTGTTCACGGAGAATCCGACTGGCTTGTGCTTCGCTCCGTAGTCGTCGACGAAGACCAGATCCGGGTGGTCCAGGATGGTCTGCCAGGTCTGTTCGATGTCGAGCTCCCGAAGGTTCCTCTTGGTCAGAGGCTGACGCTTGGCCTGTACCAGGCTGTACGCGTGGGGAGGCATTTTCCGTCCTCGATCGAGTCGACTGAATAGCGGGCCGATGAATGCGGGCAGGAAAGCGGGCGCCGCGGAATGCGAAGCTAGCACGGGCTCCCGGAGCCGGGAAGACGCGTCGTCCCCAAGCGCTCAATCGAGTGACAATGATCGCCGGGCATTCCGGCACGCGCGGTCCGCCGTTACGTTGGGGCCGATGGCCGCCGGGTCGCGGAATTCCATGCGGACCATTCCGTCGCGGCCGCGTCAGCACATTCGGGCGACACGTTTATCGGTATTCCACGGACAGGGGACTCCTCCATGTACACCCAGGAACGCACGGCGACGGCCAATCTCGTGGTCGGCGGCCCGGTCGCGGTGAACAGCTACGACAACGCGATCGTGGCGGCGCTGGTCGAGAACCGCCCGGTCATGCTCGTCCACGCCTTCAACGGCGGCTACCTCCGGCCCGCCGAGCTGAAGGAGGAGAGCCATGACAAGGGGGTGAAGCTGGCCACCGCGCTCGACCCGGCCACCAAGGAGGCACAGGGGCACCTCTGGTACATCACCCCCGCCGGCTTCTTCGGACAGCGGCCGCTGTACCTCCTCGAGAGCGCCGCCGGCCAGGTCCCACCGTCCGCGGGCACGGCCGCCGCCGACGCGGGGCGGGGCGACGACGGCAGTCCCAGGCCGCAGCGGCGGCGCGTCACCGTCCACCAGGACGCGCCCCGGAGCACGGCCGACACCGTCCAGGTCGGCCTCCCGGGGAAGGTCGGCGACAAGTGGCGCGGGAAGAACGGCGCACCGGAGGACACCCAGCTCTGGGTGGTCACCGTCACGCCGTGGGGCGGGATCACCTTCGTCCCCATCACCCACCCCGACACGATCCTCGGGTTCAAGGACCACACGGTGACGGCCGACGGCGAGGTGCGCGTCACCTACAACTGGGGCGGGGACTTCACCGGCACGGTCATCAACACCTTCTACCCGCGGCTCCCCAGTGAGTGGAACGTCCCCTACCACCACGTCTTCACCTGACCGGCCGTCATCACCCGGCCCCGCTCCCGTCGAGTCCACGTCCCCACCGCCCGGAAGAGGCAGCCCGATGCCCGTGCCCACGGAAGAACTGAAGCTGGAGATCGTCAACGCCGCCACGGGGGAGGCCCTGGGCTCCAGGTCCGCCCCGAGCGCGGACGGAGCCCTCGTCGTCCGCCGCTTCCCCGCCGGCGGGCCGGGGCCGGAGCAGTGGCGGCTCAGTCCCCTGCCGGCCGCCGACGGTGCACAGGCGTACGTGATCCGCAACGCCGCCGGCGGCAAGGTGCTCGACGATCCGGCCGCCGCGGACCGGGGCGTCCGCCAGTGGACCCCGGCCGCCCGCAGCAAGGCGCAGCAGTGGCAGATCGTCCCCGTCGACGGCGAGGCCGGCCTCTTCTTCGTCGAAGGGGCCGACGGCTGCGTCCTCGACCTGGCCGCCCCGGGGGCGGAGGACACCCGGGTCGTGCTGCGCGCCTACGACGACAACGCGGAGAGCCAGCGGTGGCGCTTCGTCACGGCGGAACCCGAGCGTGTCGGGGGCCCGGTGCTGACCTGGGCGGCCCGGGACCACTGGAACGGCCGGCGGTCCTGGCCGCTGGTCCGCTCGGCAGCGCTGCGGCCGGTGCCCGGTGCCGACCCTTCCTTCAGCGACCTGCTGCGGGTGCTCGACAGGTACGGGAGCGATCAGGAGGCCGGAGGATGGCGGAGCGAGGAGGCCGCCCTGCCGCCCGGCGGCCCTGCGAACGGTTGGGCCGGGCCCGGTGCCCGGCTGTTCGCCGACGTCACGGGGACGGGGCGGACGGACATCGTCGCGCTCACACCGGCCAAGGGGCTGGTGACGTCCTCGGGCCGGGGCGACGGGACGTTCGAGGACGAGGAGCGGGTCCTGCACCGGCCCGTGCCCTCGCCGCATGCCGCGGACCTGTGGACCGTCGCGAACCTTTCGGACGACGGCCGGCCCGCTCTCGTCGTGCTCGCGGCCGACGGTGTCCGGGTGTCGTCCCAGGACGAGGAGGGAGCCTTCGCGCCCGCGGGCGGCAAGCTCGTGCTCACGGCGTTCGGCCACGGGCCGGGCGCCGGCGCCTGGCGGGCCGACCGCCATCCGCGCTTCCTCGCCGACACCACCGGCGACGGACGCCTCGACATCGTCGGCTGCCACGACGACGGCGTCCGGGTCTCGCACCAGAACGAGGACGGCACGTTCGCGCCCCCCGCCGACGAACCCGTCGTCAGGGCGTTCGGGCACGACGAGAAGGCGGGCGCCTGGCGGGCCGACCGCCATCCGCGCTTCCTCGCCGACACCACCGGCGACGGGCTCCTCGACATCGTCGGCTGCCACGACGACGGCGTGTGGGTCTCGCACCGGAACGAGGACGGCACCTTCACCGACCCCTGGTACGTCCTCGACGGCTTCGGGGTCGACCAGGGGTGGGAATCGGCCCGGGCACACCCCCGGTTCCTCGTCCCCACGGCACCGGGGGGCCCCATCGACCTCGTCGGCTTCGGCCCGCAGGGCGTCGTCGTCGCACGCGGGCGCGGGGACGGCACGTTCGAGTCCCCGCGGCTGGTGCTGAACGACTTCGGCGCCGCCCAGGGATGGTCGGGGGACAGGCACCTCCGCCTGCTCGCCGATGTCACCGGCGACGGCCGGGTCGGCATCGTCGGCTTCGGCGACGAAGGCGTGTGGGTGTCGCACGCGCGCGAGGACGGCGGCTTCGAACAGGCGCGGCTGGTGTGCCGCGGATTCGGGCACGACGACGCGGCGGGCGCCTGGCGGGCGGACCGCCATCCGCGCTTCCTGGCCGACGTGACAGGCGACGGACGCCTCGACATCGTCGGCTTCGGCGGTCCGGGCGTGTACGTGGCCCGCAACCTCTTCCGCCGCTTCCGGACCCGGTAGTCGTGTGACGCCGGCCGCCCGGTGCCGGGCGGCCGGCGTCACCGGCTCTCAGCCCGCCGCGCCCGCGTCCGGCGCCGCCCCGGCGACGAGGCGGGCCGCGTGCGCCTCGCCGAGGGAGACCGCGGCGGCGTGGCTCTCGATCGGCTGGGCCCGGGCGCCGGTGAACAGGATGTAGGTGACGCCCGAGGGGGCACCGCCCGTCGTCGGGTGCGGGTCGATGCCGAGCGCCTTCGCCGCCGCGTAGGACGCCTCGCCGATGATGCCGACCGGGCCGGTGTCCCCCACGACCCCGTAGACGACCCGGTCCCGGTACACCATCGCGGCGACGGTCCCGCCCCGGATGCCGGAGGCCCAGTAGTTCCAGAGGCCGCTCGCGCCGGGCACCACGACGAACGGCAGCTTCGCCGCGTCGAGATGCCGTCCGTCGGACTGCTGGAAGGCCGTCGTGGGCTGGAACCACTTGTCGGTGCGGCTGTTGCACTGGGCCGTGGGCACCCCGTCGCAGTCGATGTCGAGGTCCGCCCGCCAGTGCACGACGCCGCCCCGCTCGCATACGGGGACGTCCGCGGGCGCCCCGCGGTCGGTGCGGTACCTGCCCTGGGAGATCTGGCGGCAGTCGCCCAGCGCTGCCAGCAGGCGGTCGGCCGGGATGTTTCCCTCCGACCGGGCCGCGGCGGCGGCCGGGGCCGTCCGCGAAGGGGCGGCGGCCGGGGTGTCCGCTGCGGCGGGCAGCGCCGCGGCGGTGATGACGGCACATCCGGCGGCCATGGCCAGGACGGGGTTTCGCTTGCGCACGAGGGAGCCTTTCTGTCGCAGGGCTCCCTACCCGCGACCGCCCCGGCCCCCTCCGCGACGGCCGCCGGACGGGTGAGGCGCCCGCGGAACGTGCAGGTGACAGGCCGTCATGGCCCGCGGGCCGCACGGACCGCCGGCCCCGGCCGCCCCCGGGGCGGCGGGACCGTGCCGGTCCCGCCGCCCCGGGGTGGCGCCGCGTCAGTCCGCCGGGCGGACGACCATCGCCGAGCCGCCGCCCCGGCGCACCTTCTCCGCCGCGGCCAGCAGCCGGCCGTCGGGCAGCCGCTGGATGCCGGTGGCCGCTCCGATCTCCGGGTTCAGGCGGAAGCCGTGGCCGATGCCCTCCAGCCGTGCGCGCAGTGCGGCGTCGCCCCACAGGCCCGGTTCGAGTTCGGTGGTGGCCTGGTTGCGCTGGCTGGCGCGCGGGGCGGCGATGGCGTCGACGAGGGGCAGGCCACGGTCCAGATGCCCCGTCAGGGTCTGGATCACCGTGGTGATGATCGTCGCGCCGCCGGGCGATCCGAGTGCCACCACCGGCCGGTCGTACCGGTCCAGGACGATCGTCGGCGACATGGACGACCGCGGGCGCTTCCCCGGTCCGGGCAGGTTCGGGTCGTGGACCGCCGGGTCGGCGGGCGTGAACGAGAAGTCGGTCAGCTCGTTGTTGAGCAGGAAGCCGCGCCCGGGCACGGTGATGCCGCTGCCGCCGGTCGACTCGATGGTCAGCGTGTAGGCGACGACGTTGCCCCACTTGTCGGCGGTCGTCAGATGCGTGGTGTTCTCCCCCTCGTAGGTGGTGGGCGCCGCGCGTCCGCCCGTGCCGCAGGGCGCGGGCCGGCGCGGGTCCCCGGGCGCCAGCGGGCTGGTGAGGACCGCGTCGTCCTTGATCAGGCAGGCGCGCGCGTCCGCGAACCGCTGGGACAGCAGGCCGTCCGCGGGGACGTCCTCGAAGGCCGGGTCGCCGACCCAGCGCCCCCGGTCCGCGAAGGCGACCCGGCTCGCCTCGATGAACCGGTGCAGGTACGCGGCGCGGTCCGCGCGGGAGAGGTCGTACCGCTCCAGGATGTTGAGCGCCTCGCCGACGGTCGTGCCGCCCGACGACGAGGGCGCCATCCCGTAGACGTCCAGGCCGCGGTAGGAGACCTTGGCGGGTGCGCGCCGGATCGTCGCGTAGGACGTCAGGTCGCGGCGGGTGAGGCCGCCGGAGCGGACCACCCGGTCGGACCCGGGGGCCACGGGCGGGTCCTGGACGGTGCGGACGATGTCGTCGGCGAGCGGGCCGCGGTACAGGGCGCCCACGCCGTGGCGGCCGAGCTCGCGGTAGGTGCGTGCCAGGTCCGGGTTGCGGAAGGCGGTGCCCACGACGGGCAGTTCGCCTCCCGGCAGGAAGAGTTCGGCGCTGGCGGGGAAGTCCGCGAAACGGTCCCGGTTGGCCTCGGTCTGGGAGCGGAAGGTCGGGTCGACGGTGAAGCCGTGCTCGGCGAGGCGCTCGGCGGGCTCCAGCAGCCGCGCGAGGGGCCGGCTGCCCCAGGCGTCGAGGACGGTCCGCCAGGTGGCCGGGGTGCCCGGGGTGCCGACCGAACGCCCGGAGGTCATCGCCTCGTCGAACGGGATGGCCCTGCCGTTCTCGACGAACAGCGAGGAGTCGGCCGAACGGGGTGCCGTCTCGCGGCCGTCGACCGTGTGCACGGTGCGGGAGGCGGCGTCGTAGTAGACGAAGTAGCCGCCGCCCCCGATGCCGGCGGAGTACGGCTCGGTGACCCCGAGGGCGGCCGCGGTGGCGACGGCTGCGTCCACCGCGTTGCCGCCGCGGCGCAGCACCTCGATGCCCGCGGCGGAGGCGTCCCGGTCGACGCTGGCGACCGCGCCGCCGTGGCCGACCGCCACGGGGGTCTTCGCCGGTCCGTCCGCCCGCGCCGCCGGCGCGTGGGTCGGTGGCGCCGCCGCGCCGATCGAGAGAACGGCCGCGAGAACGGCCGGTACCGCCACGGTCCGTACGGCGGGACGGCGCATGCGTTACCTCCAGTGTGGACGGGTCCGCGCAGCGTAACGTCGCGGCCCCGGGGGCGTCAGGACCGCACGGCCCGCTTCGGGCCGGTGTCGAGCGGCACCGCTACCATGCGCCCCCATGACTGACGACGTACGCAACATCGTGCTCGGCGTGGTGGCCGCGGGCATCAGCGCCGCGATCGGCTGGCTCGCGCGCACCCATCTGTGGCGGCGCAGACTCCGCCGCAAGCAGGCGTTCTTCGGGCTGCCGGCGAACTCGGAGTGTGTGCTGGTAGTCAACCGCGAGGCGGGCCGGGACGGTTCGGTGCACCGGTTCGACGTGTTCGCGCTGCTCGAACTCTCGGCTCTGGTCAAGGGCTGCGGCGCCCATGCCCAGATCATCTGGCACGACATAGCCCAGCAGGGCTTCGGCGAGCGCACCGAGTTCTGCGTCGGCGGGCCGGTGTCGAACCGGCGGATGGCCGCCCATCTGCACTCGCTGCTGCCCGGGGTGACGATGAACACGGACGCCGAGCCGGGACCCGACCAGGGCGCGTTCCAGATCGGCTCGGAGCGCTACCGGATGGAGCCCGGGACGACCGAGTACGTGCTGCTCGCCCGGCTGACGAGCGGTCAGGACACCCGGCCCGTCTTCCTCTTCTGCGGTCAGCGCGCCATCACCAATCAGGCCGCCACCCGCTATCTGGCCCGCCACCACGAGAAGCTGGCACGCAAGCACGGGACCGGCTCGTTCGTGCTGCTGCTGAAGGTGGTCAACTCCCAGGCGTACGGCCCCGACGTGGTCGAGCTCGTCGCGGACGTGACCCGGCAGGCGCAGACGGAGCTGCCCGGCGCGCGCGCCTCGCACCGCGCCGCGTCCGCCTGACACGCGCGCGCCGGGCGCCGCACGTACCCCTCGCGGTACGGGCGGACCGGCGCACGCACCCCCGCGGTACGCGCTCATGCGCGCCCCCGGAGTGCGCCAAGGAGAGCGGCGCCCCACGCCGTCCGAATCGACGGCGCGGGGCCCGCTCGGCCTCGGCAAGCCGGCCGGTGGTGCACCGTGTGCCGGCCTGCATCGAGCACAACCCGTCCGGTCGGCAGCTGACCTTCTCCTCGCCGGCGGGCGGACCGTCGTTCGGACGGGTCCGCCGCACGGGGAGTGATCACCGGCTGCCTCCGGTCCCTGCTCCGGGCAGGGAAGGGCGATGCCCCATGAGCTGCTGCCCCTTCTGTCCCCCTGTCGGGGGGACCGGGGGCGGCCGCACCATCACCACGGGGATGAACGGCACATCGTAGTCCGCTTCGCGCACGGCAGGCGGGCGGACGGTAACGGACACCTCGTGAGCGGCATGGACGTCCCCCTCAGTGCTTGAGGATCTTGGAGAGGAAGTCCTTGGCCCGGTCGCTCTCCGGGCGGGTGAAGAAGTCGTCCGGGGAGCGGTCCTCGACGATGCGGCCGTCCGCCATGAAGACCACGCGGTTGGCCGCCGAGCGGGCGAAGCCCATCTCGTGGGTGACCACGATCATCGTCATGCCCTCGGCGGCGAGCCCCTGCATCACTTCCAGCACCTCGTTGATCATCTCCGGGTCGAGTGCGGACGTCGGCTCGTCGAAGAGCATGACCTTGGGGTCCATCGCGAGCGCCCGGGCGATGGCGACGCGCTGCTGCTGGCCGCCGGACAGCTGCGCGGGGTACTTGTCCGCCTGGTCGGCGAGGCCGACCCGGTCGAGCAGTTCGCGGGCCCGGCGCTCGGCGTCGGCCTTCGCGCGGCCGCGGACCTTGACCGGTCCGAGGGCGACGTTCGACAGCACCGTCCGGTGGGCGAAGAGGTTGAACGACTGGAAGACCATGCCGACGTCGGCGCGCAGCCGGGCGAGTTCACGGCCCTCCGGGGGCAGCGGCCGGCCGTCGATCAGGATCGTGCCGGACTCGACGTCCTCCAGGCCGTTGACGGCACGGCACAGGGTGGACTTCCCCGAGCCGGACGGCCCGATGACCACCACCACCTCGCCGCGGCCGACGGTGAGGTCGATGTCCTTGAGGACGTGCAACTGTCCGAAGTGCTTGTTGACGTCACGCAGCTCGATCAACGGATCGACGGCCATACACTGCCCTGCCCCTGGTCGCTGTGTCGCGGTGATCGCAAACTATCCAGGCGGGAAAGGCACTTCGCAGCCGACACGCATAAGGGGCGGATAAGGCGTATGAGGCGAGAATATCCCCGCTCCCCGTCCGGCCCCGGAGGGACCGGACGCGCGCCCCGCGGGCCCCGGGCGCTCAGCCCCGCACCGCGGACGGCCACCGGGCGCTCACGCCTCGGCGGCCTCCGCGTACACGTGGGAGAGCTCGGGTGCGCCGTTGACCGCCCAGTCCAGGCCGGCCTCCACCACGCCGATCTCGCGGCCCGACGCCAGCCGGACGACCGGGTGGCCGCCGGGCCAGATGTGCCAGGCCGCTCCCGGGACGGTGCGCACGATCACGGTGCCCAGGTAGAGGCCGGCGTCGTTGCCCAGCCAGGGGAGTTCCTCGGGGTCGTCGCGCCAGCGCGGCGGCAGCTGGTCGAGCGCCGACAACGACCCCGGGGAATCGTCCAGTTCGAGCCCGGCCTGCTTGGCACGCGCCCGCAGCAGCTCGCACTCGGACAGCAGCTCGGTGATCGCCTCGGCGCGCTCGGGGTCGCCGTCCTGGGCCGTGACGGGCCCGTCGCGCTCCCCGTCATCGGCGTGGCGCCTGAGCCAGTTGTCCAAGAAAGGGATGTTCATACCGTTCAGCCTCGCATCCCCACCGCCCGGTGCACCACAGGGCGCGCTCCGGTGAACCCTACGTGTCCAGGTCGACAACGACCGGTGCGTGGTCCGACGCGCCCTTGCCCTTCCGCTCCTCGCGGTCGACGTAACTGTCCTTGACGGCACCGGTGAACGCCGCGTTGCCGTAGACGAGGTCGATGCGCATGCCCCGGTTCTTCGGGAAGCACAGCTGCCGGTAGTCCCAGTACGTGAAGGGGTGGTCGTACTTCAGCGGGCGCGGGACGACGTCGCTCAGCCCGCGCTCGCGCAGCGCGGCGAGCGCGGCGCGCTCGGGCACGGTGACGTGGGTGAGGCCCTCGAAGGCGGCGGTGTCCCACACGTCGTCGTCGGTGGGGGCGATGTTGTAGTCGCCCATCACCGCGAACGGCCGGTCGCCGGCGGCGTCCCCGGCGACGGCGGCGGACAGCGCCTCCAGCCAGTGGAGCTTGTAGCCGTAGTGGTCGTGGGCGACCTCCCGGCCGTTCGGTACGTAGACGGACCAGACGCGGGCGGGGCCGCAGGTCGCCGAGACGGCGCGGGGCTCCAGGGCGCCCTCGTACTCCGGACCGCCGGGCAGACCCTTGACCACGTCGTCGAGGCCCACGCGGGACACGATCGCCACGCCGTTCCACCGGCCGGTCGCGTGGACGGCGGACTCGTAACCCAGCTCCCGCAGGGCGTCGGCCGGGAACTGCTCCTCGGTGCACTTGGTCTCCTGGACGCAGAGCACGTCCGTGCCGCTGCTCTCCAGCCAGGCCAGCAGCCGGGGCAGCCGGGCGGTGATCGAGTTGACGTTCCATGTGGCGATGCGCATGGCGCAAGCCTACTGGCGGGGTCGGACACTCCCGCCCTCCGCGCGGCGGCCCCGCCACCGCCCGCCGGGCCTCCCCGCCCCCGGTGGCGGGGCGGGGAGCCGCGGCACCGCCGGCGGGGGTGCCGCGGAGGCGGGACGGCGGGTGCGGAAGC
The DNA here is from genome assembly GCF_014489615.1 of Streptomyces genisteinicus. Taxonomy (GTDB): domain Bacteria; phylum Actinomycetota; class Actinomycetes; order Streptomycetales; family Streptomycetaceae; genus Streptomyces; species Streptomyces genisteinicus. Next base: position 6,265,907 of record NZ_CP060825.1, on the reverse strand, counting down.
GGGGCGGGAGGTGCGGACCCGCGCCGTGCGCAGGGGCGCACGCCGGTGCGGCGGTACCGGTCGTGCGGGACGGTCAGGCGGGGCCGCCGAGCTCGCGGGACTCCCCCGGGGCGAGCCGGCCGTGGTCGGCTCCGCCGAGCGCGCCGATCTGCCGGTCGTAGATCGGCCGGGCCAGATCGGTGAGCAGGGCGTCGTGGATGTCGATGGCCCGGCGGGGCGCGACCTCGCGCACGTAGTCGATGACCTCGGAGATCTTGTTCCAGGGCGCGTGCACCGGCAGCATCAGGGTCTCGACCGGCCGGCCGGGGACGGTGAGCGCGTCGCCGGGGTGGAAGACGGCGCCGTCGACGAAGTAGCCCACGTTCGTGATCCGCGGGATGTCCGGGTGGATCACGGCGTGCAGCTGCCCGTGCACCTCGACGGCGAAGCCCGCCGCCTCGAAGGCGTCGCCGTCGCCGACGGTGTGCACCCGGCCCGCGAACGCGGGCGCCATCCGTTCCGCGACGCTGCGCAGGGTCCACAGCTCGGCGGCCGGGTTCGCCTCCAGCGCCGCCCGCAGCCGTCCCTCGTCGAAATGGTCGGGGTGCTCGTGGGTGACGAGCAGGACGTCGGCCCCGGCGGCGGCGTCCTGCTCGCTGAAACCGCCGGGGTCGATGACGAGCGTGCGCCCGTCCTTCTCCAGCCGGACACAGGCGTGGGTCTGCTTGACGATCCTCATGCGTCCATCCTGCTACGCGGCGGGAGCGGTCCTGCGCCACGCGCCGGAGGGTCCGGCTGTCGCACTCCGAGGGCCGCCACGCGCCGGAGGGCTGCCCGCCACGCGCCGCGGGGCCGCCCGCAGCACGCCGGAGGGCCGCCACGCGCCGGAGGGTCCGGCCGTCCCGCCCGCGGCACGCCCGGGGGGTCTCCCGCTACGCGCGGGGGGTGGTCTCCTCACGGATCACGGCCTGGGCGACACGGAACGCCGCGTTCGCCGCGGGGACGCCGCAGTAGACCGCGGCGTGCAGGAACACCTCCCGGATCTCGGCCGGTGTCAGTCCGTTGCGGAGCGCGGCGCGGGTGTGGACGGCGAGGTCGTCGAGATGGCCGCCGGCCAGCAGCGCGGTCAGCGTGACGCAGCTGCGGGTCCGGCGGTCCAGGCCCTCCCGGGACCAGACGTCACCCCAGGCGTAGCGCGTGACCAGCTCCTGGAAGTCGCCGGTGAAGGCGTCGGCGGTGTCCGTCGCCCGGTCCACGTGGGCGTCGCCGAGCACTTCCCGGCGGATCTTCATGCCCATGTCGTAGGGGTCGGGCCGGCCGGCGGGCGTCTGCTGCGGCTGCTCGGGCGCGGCGGGCGCGATCTCGGCCACCGGCAGCACGGGCGCCGAGGTGGCCGGCGCGGCGCTCTGGATGACGGGGACCGCGGTGAGGGTGTCGTGCCAGGAGGTGGCGAAGTGGTGGGCGAGCAGGTCCGTGACGGCGGCGGGCTGCTCGACGGGGGCGAGGTGCGAGGCGCCGGGGACGAGCGCGAGGCGTGCGTCGGGTATCCCGGCGACCAGCGTGCGGGCCTCGGCGGGGCCGGTCACCTGGTCCTCGGAGCCCACGAGCACCAGGGTGGGCACGCCGACGCGCCCGAGGTCCGCCCGGACGTCGAAGGCGGCCAGCGCCTCGCAGGCGGCGATGTAGCAGCCGGGGTCGGTGGTGCGCACCATCTGCACCGCCCACTCGACGATCGCGGGCTGCGCGGCGGCGAAGCCGGCGGTGAACCAGCGCTCCGGCGCGCTGCGCGCCATGGGGTCGAGGCCGTTGGTGCGCACGACGACGCCGCGCTGGCGGAACTCGTCGGCGGTGCCGAAGCGGGGCGAGGCGGCGACCAGGGCGAGCGAGGCGACCCGGTGGGGGTGGCGCAGGGCGAGTTCGAGTCCGACGGCGCCGCCGATGGAGCAGCCCGCGTATCCGAAGCGCCGCACGCCGAGGCCGTCGAGGGTGGCCAGCAGCCGTTCGGCCAGCTCCGTGACGGACCCGGCGGGGCGGGCGGGGGCTCCGCCGTGGCCGGGCAGGTCGAACCGGATCAGCCGCCACCGCTCGGCGAGTTCGGCGATCTGGCGGTCCCACATGTGCCAGGTGGTCCCGAGGGAGGGTCCGAGGACCAGGACGGGGGCGTCGTCCGGCCCGTCGACGCGGTATTGCAGGGTGTTCGGTGGTATCTCGCTCACCCGTCAGACCCTCTCATCCCTCACGGGGCCGCACACGGCCGGTGCCCGCCTGCCCGGTGCCAACCTAACGGGTCGCCCCTCACGGCACCGTCACCGGTCCGCCCCGGACGGGCCCCGAGGGCATGCGCGCCGGTCCGGTGAGCGGGCAACCGCCGTGCCGCTCGCGCCCGTTGCCGTTCTCCCGGCGCCGGGGCTCCGCCGCTGGTGGGGGGAGCGGACCCGGGGCGCGGGGCCGTCCCGTCGCCGCCGCCCGGGGCGCCGCGCACCCCACCGGGACAGCGGACAAACCGGCCGGGACCCGCCGTTCCGGCGCACCGCCGCGCGGGCCGCGCCACAATGTGGCGGCCTCGCAAAGATCTGCGGCATCCGGCTTCACATGCCGCTTCCGGCAGCTTTCGCACGGATATGTTCCACCCGCCCGAGCGCGATCCGGGACAGCCCTCGCCCGTGCTGCCGCGGCCGTGGGGCCGGCGGTGCCGCTCCCACGTCCGGCGGCGCCGGTCCCACGGTCGCCCCACGTCGGTGCCAGCCGGGCGGTTCACGCCGCGCCGGCCGGGCGGTTCACGGCATGATGCGGGGACGGGAGAAGCGGAAGGCACCCGCGCCGCCGCCCAGTTGGAGCCAGAGGTGCCCGGGCTGGGTGACCACCCGCAGGGCGACGGCGGCGCATCCCGGGCAGCGGGCGGTCAGGCCGGGTTCGGGGCCGTAGACGTGCAACTCGGCCAGGGTGGAGGGCCGGAGGCAGGACGGGCATCTGCGCCAGGCGGTGGTCGGGTCGACCAGGAAGACCTCTCCGAGCGGGCCGGCCAGGGCGTTGCCGTCGAGGTGGAGGGGGTGCTCGTCGTGCTCGTTCATGGCGGGGCTCCTCACCGTGCGGTCGGGGTGTCAGCCGAAGCGTTCGGTACGGATCCGGCCGGGCGCGTATCCCGCGGCGAGCAGCAGGTCGCCGGCGTGCTCGACGAATCCGGTGGGGCCGCAGACGAAGCAGCGGCAGTCGGCAGGAGGGGGGAGGTCGCGCAGATCGGCCCCGGTCAGGCGTCCCACCGGGCGCGCGGCCCCCTCCGGCGCCGCGCGGGTCCACAGGTGCCGGACCCGGACGTGACGGGCCGCGGCGGCGGCGTCGAGTTCGGCGGCGTACCAGACGTCGTCCGGGCTCCGGACGGAGTGGAGCAGGGTGCACGGCTCGTCCGACGGGGACGCGAGGCGTGCGCGCACCATCGCCATCAGCGGGACGATGCCGGACCCGCCGGCCAGCAGCAGGAGCGGGCCCGCTTCCTGCGGCGTCCAGACGAACCAGCCGCCGAGCGGGCCGGTGACCTCGACCTCGGCTCCGACCGGCAGGTCGTCGGCCAGGTACGGGGAGACCTCGCCTCCGGGGGCGGCCTGGACCCCCAGTTCGACGCGCTCGCCGTCGGCGGGAGCCGCCAGTGAGTAACTGCGCACGGCCTGGTAGCCGTCCGCGGCAGTGAGCCGGACGTCGACGTGCTGACCGGGCCTGTGGCCCGGCCACCGCGGAACCTCGAACACCAGGGTCCGGCCCGTCGCCGTCTGCTTCGTGCGGCCGGTCAGGCGGGCCCGCCGCCAGCCGCGCATCAGTCGCTCCAGTAGCGCTGCTCACGCCAGGGGTCGCCGTAGTCGTGGTAGCCGGCCGATTCCCAGAATCCGGGCTCGTTCTCCGGCGTCAGGATCAGGCCCTTGACCCACTTCGCCGACTTCCAGAAGTACAGGTGCGGGATGACCAGACGGGCCGGACCGCCGTGGTCCGGGGCGAGTTCCCAGCCGTCGTAGGTGTGGGCCAGCCACGCCTTGCCGCCGGTCACGTCCTCCAGTGGCAGGTTGGCGGTGTAACCGTCGAACGATTCGGCGACGACGAAGTCCGCTGCGGTCTCCACCTCGTCGAGGAAGACGTCGAGGGAGACACCGCGCCAGCGGGTGTCGAACTTGGACCACCGGGTCACGCAGTGGATGTCGGCGGTCGGCTCCTCCTGGGGCAGGGCCATCATCTGCTCCCAGGACCAGGTCCGTGTCTCCCCCAGCTCGGTGGTCACGGTGAACGACCAGCGGTCCGTCGGGATCTGCGGCGTGGGCCCCGCGGACAGGACCGGGAACGACTCCGTCGGGTACTGCCCCGGAGGCAGCCGCCCTTCGAACGCGTGGGTCCTGCCCTGGAACCCCGGTGACAGGCTGCCCATGGGGTCACTCCTCTCGCTGGGACGGCCCCCGAGCGCGTTGTCCGGAGACCCCGTCGCGGAGGGGAACGCGCCGGGTCTCTCCCTCACCCAGGATCCCCGCCCACCGTGCGCGTGCAACCCGCCGCCGCGCTCGGCCGTCGCCGGCCGAGGCGTACCGCGGGCTCGCCGGGCATCCGGCGGCGGTCCGCCCCGCCCCGGACACCCCCGTGCCCGGCCGGCGAGGCCGGGCACGGGGGGTGCCGGGTCAGCTGCCGGGATCCGGCCGGACCGGCTTCTCCTGACCCGCTCGGGCCGCCTCCAGCTGTGCGGCGAACGCGATGCCGAGGAAGAGCGCGACACCGGTCACGTTGGCCCACAGCAGCAGGGCGACGAAGGCGGTCAGCGGTCCGTAGACCGCGCCGAACGAACCGCTGCGGCCGACGTAGAGCGCGAGCAGCCAGGTCGCGCACACCCACAGCACCAGATGGATGCCGGAGCCGAAGGCGAGCCACGTGTAGCCGGGCTGGCGCCGCCGCGGGGCCCAGCGGAAGATCACGGTCGAGGCGACACACGCCAGCGCGACGCCGATCGGCACGTGCAGGGCGCCCCACCAGCCGAGGAGCGCCGGCGGCAGACCGAGCGCGGTGACGACGGGCTCCCCCACCTCCTCGCCGGCGACGACGGCGAGGAAGCCGCCGCCGAGCGGGAGGCCCGCGCAGAGGGCGAGCAGGACGCCGCGGCCGTACTTGAGCGGGAAGGCGCGGTCGCGCTCGATGCCGTAGATGCGGTTGCAGCCGCGCTCGATCTGGGCCATCGCGGAGGCCAGGTTGAGGACGGCGAAGGCGAGGCCCGTCCACATCGCCACCGCACCGGCCGTGTCCGCGCCCGCGCTGCGGCGGGTGTCGGCGAGGGCCTGCTCGACGATCGGGGCGCTGGCGCCGGGCACGATGCGGGAGAGCACCTCGTCCACGACCCGGCCGACGGCCTCGGTGTGCAGGGTGGTGGCGACGCCGACCAGCGCGATCACGAAGGGCACGATGCCCAGGACCACCTGGTAGCCGAGGGAGCGGGCGGAGCTGAACCCGTCCGCGTACCGGAAGCGGGCGAAGGCGTCGAGGAGGAGCCGTCGCCCGCCGTAGCGGCGCAGGGCGGTGAGCGCCTCGTCGCCGGAGAGCTCGTCGCCCACCATGTCCCGCGTCTGGGGCACGTGTACGGCCGTTCCCATGGTCCCCCCTCGGTGTGCTCCGGCTCGTGTGCCCCCGGAGCCGGTCGTCAGACGTCACGGGACGGACGCGCTGCCGGGGGCCGTCCCGGCACGGGTGGCGCCGCCCCCGGGAGAAGCCCGGCGGCACCGGGAACCGGACCGTCTCACCTGGATGTCTCCAGAGGCAACAGCTTTGCTTTCAGGGGGTGTTGGCCATGCGCGGACGACGTGTGGGGGTCGCGGCGGCGTTTCTGGTGATGATCGCGGCCGGCGCGGTCACGGGGTGTTCGGCCTCCTACAACGACCAGCGGGGCAAAGGGGACGCCTCGGTGCAGGGCGGACGCGGGGACGACACACCGGCGCAGGTCTTCAACATGCCCGACGGGTTCGGGAACCTCGCCACCAAGTGCGTGGGCCACGGATACCGGGCGTACGTCACGACCAATGCCACGGGCCCGTCGAACGTCGAGATCGTCCCGGACGAGACGTGCACGGGATGAGCCGCTTCACCGGCGCCCGGCGGAGCGTGCCGGTGTGGGCCGCGGTGCTGGCGGGCGTCCTGCTTTCCGGGTGCGGCCCGCAGTACTACGAGGAGCGCGGCAAGGCCGACGCCCCCGTGCGGGGCGACGTGGGCGACGGCTCGCCCGCGGAGATCCACAACTTCCCCGACGGGTTCGGCAACGTGGCCTCCAAGTGCGTCGGTCCGGGCCGTCGCGGCTACGCGACGACCCAGGCGGTCCTTGCAGATCCGGAGGGCGGCGCGGGCGACGTCATCGTGATCCCGGCGAACGCGGTCGTGGTCGACGACCCCGGGTGCCGCGGCTGACGCACGCTCCGGCCGGGCACGGCCGTCCCGCCGGAGCGGCGGGGCGGCGCCGTCGCGCCACTGTGGGGCGCCGCCGTCCCGCCACCCGGGGCGCACGCACGCCCTCCGCATCCGGTCAGCCCGCGGCCCGCTCGTCGCCGTGCTCCGCGCGGGAGTGGAGGTGGTAGACACCGAAGGCCCGGCGGATGACCGGCTGGGCCACGTTGCGCACCCGGATCCCCCCGCCGGTCGCACCGTGCTCGGTGCCGGCGTGCGCGTGTCCGTGGACCGCGAGGTCGGCGCCCGCCGTGTCGACCGCCTCGGCGAGCAGGTAGCTGCCGAGGAACGGGTAGATCTCCGGCGGCTCTCCGGCCAGCGTGTCGGGGACCGGGGAGAAGTGGGTGAGGGCGACGCGTACGTCGCATCCCCGCTGCGCGAGGTCGGTGAGGCTCCGGTGCAGGCCGTCGGCGCAGCGCCGGGTGTACCGGACGAACTCCTTCATCAGCGGCTCGCCGAATTCGCTGCCGCAGCGTCCGGCGAATCCCCCGCCGAAGCCCTTGGTACCGGCGACGCCGACCCGGGTGCCGTCGATGTCGAGCACCGTGCCCTCGCCCTCCAGGACGCGGACGCCGGCGTCCCGGAGGATGGCGGTGACCTCTTCGGGCCTCTCGCCGTGGTGATCGTGGTTGCCGAGCACGGCGACGACGGGGACGGGGAGCCCCGCCATCTCGTCCGCGACCACCCGGGCCTCCTCGGGGGTCCCGTGGCGGGTGAGGTCTCCGGCGAGGAGCAGCAGGTCGGCGCAGTCCGACAGGGTGTCGTAGGCGGGCCTCAGCATCCCCGCGCTGTCCGGTCCCATGTGGATGTCGCCGACGGCGGCGACGCGGATCATGTCAGCTCCTCGGCGGCGGCGGGCGGCGTGGTGTCGGCGACCTGGACGTCCGCGTGGACCTCCAGCCCCGCCAGTTCCTCGCGCGCGGCGCGCAGCAGTTCCTCGCGGCATCCGGCGGTGGGCACCGTTCCCCGGACCGTCACGGACGTGCCGTGGTTCTCGATGCGCATGCCGAGTTCGGCCAGGCCGTCCGCGGCGAGCCGGTCCTGGAGGTGGCCGATCCGGTATTCGGTCTCCCGGGCGCCCGGGGCCTGCCCCGGCGCTGCTCCGTGATCACTCATGTCCGTCCTTTCCCGGGGCGCCCGTCACCGGGCGCGTTCCCTCACGGTCCGCCTGCGGGGCGACGACCTGGAGGCGTTCGAGCAGGTAGAGGAAGGCGGCCGGCATCGGCGAGTCCCCGCGGTCCCGCCGGACGAGCTCCCAGTCGACCTTCTCGCGCAGTGCCCGCGCGATGGGCAGCACGGCGCCGAAGTCGCAGTGGTGCTCCGAGAAGGAGCCGAGCAGGCTGCGGAGCAGATCGGTGGCCGACAGGACCGGCATCCGCACCGAGTCCACGGGCAGTTCCACGGCCCGGTCCAGGAGTTCGGAGGTGACGGGCTCATGGGCGATCTCGAACAGCAGGTCGACGTCCTCGCCCAGGCACTTCGCCTTCCAGAGCCAGTCCTCGGGCGGCTCGTAGACCGTCACCCCGCCTTCCCGCAGGGTGGCGGCGACGGCGTCGGCGTCCTCGCGGCGGACGCAGAAGTCCGCGTCGTGCTGGAACCGCGCCGCGCCGCCGTGCGCGTACACGGCCACGCTGCCCGCGAGGGCGAAGGCGTGCCCCTCCCGCTTCAGCAGCGAGCCGACCTGTTTGGCGGCCTCCAGGATCGCCTGGTGCCGGTCGACCGGGGGTCCGGCCTGCGGGGCCGTCTCCGCGGCGCCCTCCGCGCCCGGCGCACGGGCGGCGGCCTGCTCCCCCCGGGCGGCCTCGGCACGGGGTTCGCGCGCCAGGCGCAGGCCGGAGGCGTCGCCGTCGCCCGCAGGGTCGTTCGCGTTGTCCATCGCCGCTGCTCCATTCCCAGACATCACGGGCATCTGGTACCCCGCCGACTCTCTGCCACACGAGGCGGGGTCCCCGCCGGATCGCGGCCCGGCGGGGACCGGCCCCGAACGCGTGGCCGCCGGGGCGCAGTTGACGGGGGTGCGGCGATTGACAGCGACCCGAAGATCATAGTTAGGTTTGCCTTACCTAAGTTCTTGTGCGCATGTCCTGAGGAGAGGTCTCCCCCTATGACCGTCACCGCCCGCACCGCAGTCCGCGCCTCGATCGCCGTCGCCGCCGCGACCGCCCTGACCCTGGGCCTGGCCGGCTCCGCGTCCGCCGCCACCTCGACCCGCACGGTCACCGACGGCGGCACCACCTACAGCCTGTCGGTCACCGCCCCCGGCACCGCCTCCGCCGCCGGGCAGGTCATCTCGGTCACCGGCTCCGGGTTCAACCCCGGCCAGGGCGTCTACGTCGGCCTGTGCGTGATCGACGGCGCGCCGGGCACGAACAAGCCGACCCCGTGCCTCGGCGGCCAGGACGAGAGCGGCTCCACCGGCGCCTCGCACTGGGTCGACAACACCTTCGGCGGGCTCTTCGCCAACAGCTCGAAGTTCGGCTCCGGCGGCACCTTCGACGTCGACATCTTCGTCAAGGCGACCCTCGACGACGGCAGCGTCTGCGGCCAGGACGTCGACTGCGCCGTCGTGACCCGCGCCGACCACTTCGACAGCGGCGACCGGAAGTACGACGTCCACGTCCCCGTCACCTTCCAGTAACGGCCTTGACCGGGCCCCACCGGACGGGCCCGGCTCCCGCCCCGGCGGTGCCGGGCACACCGAGTGAGGACCCCGTCATGACCGCACACCACAGCCCGGCCGGCGCACCCCCGGCCGGGCCCTCCGCCCCCCGGCGCCCCGGACGGGCGCCCGCACTCATCGGCGCCGCGGCGCTGGTGGCCGCCGCGACCACGGCGGTCACCAGCGGCCCCGAGGCCCTGGCGGCCGGCACCCCGCGCACGGCCCTCGGCGCGGACGGGCAGAAGCTGACCGTCTCCGCGTCCACCGGGATCGACCCGGCCGGCGGGAGACTGCGCGTCACCGGCACCGGCTACGACGACGGCAAGGGCGTCTACGTCGCGGTCTGCAAGGACAACGGCGACAACCGCGTGCCCACCCCCTGCCTCGGCGGCGCCGACATGACCGGCGCCGGCGGCGCGTCCCGGTGGATCGTGCCGCGCGGCGACTCCGGCGCGGGCGCCGGAGCCGTCCCCTGGGGCGAGGGCGGCACCTTCGACGTCGAGCTGACGGTGCAGGCCGCCGGAGGCGGCCTCGACTGCCTCCGGGTCGTCTGCTCCGTCGTCACCCGCGTCGACCACAGGGGGGCCGGAGACCGCTCCCAGGACGTCCGGATCCCCCTCGCCTTCCAGGGACAGGAGCCGGACGACGGCGGGGACGGCGTCGACGTCCCGCCGGGCACCCCGAGCTGGGTCCAGGCGGCGGAGTCCGCCTTCGCGACCGGCAACGCCGGCCGCCCGCTCGACCTCCTGCTCCACCCGGAATCCGGCAGGCTGTACGTCGGCGCCGACAACATCCCCGACACCTCGACCGTGGCCGAGCAGGGCCTGTACGTACTGGACCCGGAGAGCGGCACGGCACTCGGGCACATCGCCCGGGCACCCGGCGCGGGCGGCGTGAGCGCCGCCCGGGTCGTGCGCAGGATCGTCGCCCCGCTGCCGGGCGACGGAGTCGTCTTCCACTACCCGCTGCGAGGCGTCGGCACCGCCCGGCACGGCGACACCGAAGCCCGCGGCATCTGGGCCGACGGAGCCTCCTACACCGGCGTCGGCCAGGACGCCGACACCTCCACCGTGCTGGTCGCCGCCGGCGGCGAACTGCGCCGCGTCGACATCGCCACCGGCGCGGTGGGGAGGACCGCGGCCCTGGAGGGCGCCGGCGACCTCGCCGTGGACGCGGTCCGGGGCACCGCCTGGTCCCTCGGGACCTCCGGGGGCACGCCCGTCCTGCGCAAGGTCGGCACCGCGGACTTCGGCGTCTCGGCCACGGTCCCGCTCCCTGCCGACTACATGACGTTCATCGAGACGGACCCGGCGACCGGCAACGTGTGGGTGGGCAACGGGACGTCCGTCCTCGTCTTCGACGAGGACGCCCGGCCGGTGGCCGCCCTCGGCGGCACGGACCGCCCGATGGCCGTCGCGTTCGACCCCGTCACCGCACGCGCCTTCCTGCTCCGGGAGGACCTGTCCGACGGCTCCACGGACGACACCGGCTCGCTGGAGATCCTCGACGCCGCCACCGGGGCCGCGGCCGCCGGCGCCGTCCCGCTGGCGGGCAGCGTCCGGGTCGGCACGTACGCGGGCGTCGCGGTCGCCCCGGGCGCCACGTCCGTGTACGTCACGAGGGCCGCGGAGAGCAAGGTCCTCCGCTTCGACCTGCGGACGTCCCCCCGGATCGTCCGCTCCCCCGCCGACCTGTCGGCCGCGGCGGGCGAGGAGGTCACGCTGGCCGCGGCGGCCGAGGCGGTCCCGGCGCCGACCGTGCGGTGGCAGGTCAGCACGGACGGCGGCCGGACCTGGTCCGGGATCGAGGGGGCGGACGCCGACGTCCTCACCTTCACCGCCCGCGCCGCCCAGGACGGCCACCGCTACCGGGCCGAGTTCGGCAACGAGGCCGGCACGACGCGCACCGCGCCGATGACGCTCACCGTGACGGAGCCCGGCGACGGCGGCGACGGGAGCGACGGCGGCAGCGGAGGCGACGGCGGCAGCGGGAACGGCGGCTCGGACAGCGGCGGAACGGGGGGTGCCGGAGGCTCGGGCTCGTCCGGCGGCTCCGGCGGCGACGGCACGACCGGCGGCTCGGGCGGCGACGGCACGGGGGGTGCCGGCGGCTCGGGCTCGTCCGGCGGTGCGGCCGGTGGTTCCGGCGCCACCGTCGGCGGCGCCGGGACGGCGGGCACCGGCGGCGGAAGTCTCGCCTCCACGGGCGCGAGCGCCGCCACCGTCGCCGGTGCCGCGCTGCTGCTCGCGGCCGGGGGCTGGTACGTCCGCCGCCGGTCCCGCGCGCCCCGCGAGGTCTGACCGCCGAGTGCCGCGGGGGCCGCCGGGCCGGCGTCAGCCGTCGGCCCGGCGGCCCTCACGCATCGCGGCGCCGGCGGACGGCGGTCAGGGGGTGGCCGTCGAGACCACGTACACCCACGGCTTCTTCGGCTCGGTCAGGTCGACGGTGATGTCCTGGCTGGGGCGCGGGTCCGCGTTGGTGTGGGTCGTGCCCGCCCAGGCCCGGCCCTTCAGGCCGAAGTTCCAGCCGACGGTCTCGGCGTCGCGTTCGGCGATGGTGACCTCGCCCTTGCGGAGCTCGTCCCGGGAGGTGCCGACACCCTTGAGGAACTTGTCGAGCCCCTTGGGCGTGGTGCGGAACTGGACGTAGAAGCGGCTGGTCTTCCAGTTGCTCGTCTCGAAGTAGCCGACGCGCCACGCGCCTTCCGGGACGGGTACCTCGAAGATGCGCCGCTTCATCTTCGACGGCCACTTGTCGCGCAGGCCGTCCGCGGAGGACTCGGCCTCCTTGTCGCGGCCGCTGTCCCGGCTCTGCTCCGCCGAGACGACCAGGTAGCCGGCCGGGATGCCGATGAGCAGCACGATCGTGATCGCGGTGAGCCAGCGGCGCACCAGCATGTGCCGCCGGGCCTCGGGCGGCTTCGGCGGGCCGGGCTGTCGGGTCAGCGTGGTCATGAGGGCGGATCCTGGGTGGGACGGACGGAACTGGGACTGCGCAGTGCCTGCGCGTAGCGCTCGTAGCGTTCGTGGCGCTCCACCCGGCGGCGGTTGGCGCGGCGGAAGCGCCGTGCGACCAGCCGGGCGAGGTCGGCCGCTCCGACCATACCGGCCTCCGGGCCGAGCTGGGCCTTGGCGATGCGGGCCTCGGGCCGGTAGCCGCGGCCCGTGAGGTGACGGCGGAAGGCGTCGCGGGCGGGGCCGATGAGGAGGTCGTCGGCGGCGCTGACGCCGCCGCCGATGACGAAGCAGGAGGGGTCGAGCGCGGCGGCGAGATTGGCGATGCCGACGCCCAGCCACTGGCCGATGTCCTGGAGGAGTTCGACGCACATCGCGTCGCCGTCGCGGGCGAGTTCGGTGATGAGCGGGCCGGTGATGTCGCGGACGTTCCCGCCGACCCGGTCGATGATGTTGTAGGCCACCGGGGAGTCGGCCGCGGCCAGCTCCCGGGCCTCGCGCACGAGCGCGTTGCCGGAGCTGTACTGCTCCCAGCAGCCGCGGTTGCCGCAGGGGCAGCGGTGGCCGCCGGGGACGACCTGCATATGGCCGAACTCACCCGCGACCCCGTACTTGCCGCGCTTGACCTGGCCGTCCTCCAGGATGGCGCCGCCGATGCCGGTGCCGAGCGTGATCATGACGAGGTGGTCCTCGCCGCGGCCGGCGCCGAAGCGCCACTCGGCCCAGGCGGCGGTGTTGGCGTCGTTGTCGACGAGGACGGGGACGGCGAGCCGGGCGGAGAGCGCGTCGCGCAGCGGTTCGTTGCGCCAGGCCAGGTGGGGTGCGAAGAGGACCTTGGAGCGGTCGGCGTCCACCCAGCCGGCCGCGCCGATGCCGACGGCGTGCACGTCGTGGCGGTCGGAGAGGTCGAGGACGAGCTCGCAGATGGTGTCCTCGACGACCTTGGGGCTCTTCGACTTGTCCGGCGTCTCGGTGCGGACCTTCTCCAGGATGACGCCGTCGGCGTCCACGACACCGGCCATCACCTTGGTGCCGCCGATGTCGATGCCGACGGTGGGGACGCGCGGGGCGGTGACGTGCGAGCGCCGTTCCCGGGTGCCGATGGTCTTGAGGACGGTCGCACGAGTGGCGCCTCGGTGCGTGAAGTCGCGGTACGTGCTCACGTCGTCCCTGCGCTCGTGGGGGGTGCTCCGGTTCAGCGGGGCGGACGGCGCCCGCCGGGATCCGATGCTAGTCGTTCCGGTCCGGCCCGGAGGCGGGGCCCGCCCGCCTCCGGGCCGACGCGTCAGTCCGTGCCGGGCTCCGGCTTCGCGGGGTGGCCGCCGAGGTGGGTGGGGGCCGGTGCGCGTTCCAGCTCGTGGCGCAGGTCCTCCAGCTCGCTGCCGCCCGCCATCTGGCGGGTGAGCTCGTCGAGCGTGACCGTCTCCCGGGTGTGGCTCGCGGCCATCACACCGCGCTTGAGCAGCACGAAGCGGTCGCCGACGAGGTAGGCGTGGTGCGGGTTGTGGGTGATCAGCACCACTCCGAGACCGGCGTCGCGCGCCGCTGCCACGTACTTGAGGACCACGCCGGACTGCTTCACGCCGAGTGCGGCGGTGGGTTCGTCGAGGACGAGCACCTTGGCGCCGAAGTACACGGCGCGGGCGATGGCCACGCACTGGCGCTCGCCGCCGGACAGGGTGCCGATGGGCTGGTCGACGTCGCGCAGGTCGATGCCCATGCGCAGCAGCTCGGAGCGGGTGGTGGCGCGCATCGTCTCGACGTCGAGGCGCTTGAAGGGGCCCTTGCCCTTCACCGGCTCGGAGCCGAGGAAGAAGTTCCGCCAGACCGGCATCAGCGGCACGACGGCCAGGTCCTGGTAGACGGTGGCGATGCCGCGGTCCAGGGCCTCGCGGGGGTTGCCGAGCGAGACCTCCTCCCCCTCGATGCGGAAGGCGCCGGCGTCGTGACGGTGCAGACCCGCGATGATCTTGATGAGGGTGGACTTGCCGGCGCCGTTGTCGCCGAGCACGCAGGTGATCTCCCCCGCGCCGACCTCCAGCGAGACGCCTTCGAGGGCGCGGATGTTGCCGTAGTACTTGCTGACGTCGTCCAGTGCGACGAGGGGCCCCGCGGGCTGGGTGCCGGTCACCGTGTCGCCTCCGCGCGCTTGCGTACCCATGCGTTGAGCAGGGTGGCCAGAAGGAGCATCGCTCCGAGGAAGAACTTGAACCAGTCCGGGTTCCACTCGGCGTAGACGATGCCCTTGCTGGTCATGCCGAAGATGAACGCGCCGACCGCCGAACCGATCGCGGAGCCGTAGCCGCCGGTGATCAGACAGCCGCCGATGACGGCCGCGATGATGTACGTCAGCTCGTTGCCGACGCCCTCGCCGGACTGGACCACGTCGAACGAGAACAGCAGGTGCTGGCCGGAGACCCAGGCGGCGAACGCGACGCCCATGTAGAGGAAGATCTTGGTCCGCTTGACCGGGACGCCGACCGCGCGGGCGGCGTCGGCGCCGCCGCCGACGGCGAAGATCCAGTTGCCGAAGCGGGTGCGCAGCAGGATCCAGGTGGCCAGGGCGACGAGGACGGCCCACCACAGGATCGTCGACTTGACGGTGGCGCCGAAGAGAGGGGTCTCGGCGAACACCGTGCGGGCGGAGGAGAAGCCCTCCATGTCCGCGATCGACTTGGTGGAGACCGTGCCGCTGATCAGCTTGGTGAAGCCCAGGTTGAGGCCGGTCAGCATCAGGAAGGTGCCGAGCGTGATGATGAAGCTGGGCAGCTTCGTGCGGGTCAGCATGAAGCCGTTGAACGCGCCGATGGCGAGGGTGACCAGCAGGGACACGCCCACGCCGACCCAGACGTTGGCCGTCATCTGGTAGCTGAACATCGAGGAGATCAGCGCCGAGCTGGTGACCATCACACCGGCCGACAGGTCGAACTCGCCGCCGATCATCAGCAGCGCGACCGGCACGGCCATCACCCCGAGGGTGGAGGCCGCGTAGAGGACCGTGTTCAGGCTGGACGGCTGGAGGAAGGAGTCGGCCACGATCGAGAAGAAGACGAACACGGCGACGGCGCCGACCACCGAGCCGAGCTCGGGACGGCCCATGAGCCGGCGCGGCAGCGAGGTGCGCAGCAGGCGCTCGTCCCCGGCCGGCGGCGCGCCGCCGGGTGCGGCGGGCGGTGCGGCCTGACTCATCGGGTCCCCCGTTCCGTGTACTCCCTGAGCTGGGCGGCGTCCTTCTCGGTGATGATCTGCGGTCCGGTCAGCACGGGCCGGCCGCCGCCGAGGACGTCGGCGTTGTACTTGTACAGCCACAGCAGGTCGACGGCCTCGTAGCCCTGGAGGTAGGGCTGCTGGTCGACGGCGAAGCC
Source organism: Streptomyces genisteinicus (assembly GCF_014489615.1). Lineage (GTDB taxonomy): Bacteria > Actinomycetota > Actinomycetes > Streptomycetales > Streptomycetaceae > Streptomyces > Streptomyces genisteinicus. The sequence continues at coordinate 6,250,497 of NZ_CP060825.1, read as the reverse complement.
GAGGGTGCCCTGTTCGAGCCCCGCGGCGACCTTGGCGTTGAGGTCGAAGGTGTCGATCTCGGCCTTCGACCCGGCGGTCTTCTTCGCCTGCACCGCGGCGTCGGCGAACGGGGCGCCGAGGGTGACGACGGCGTCCACGGCCTTGTCGGCCTGGAGCTTGGCCTCGATGGACGCCTGGACGTCGGGCATGTTGGTGCCGTCGACGTAGAGGTTCTGCAGCTGCCCGCCGAAGGTCTTCTTCGCCCCGGCGCAGCGCTGCTCGTGGCCGACGTTGCCCTGCTCGTGCAGGACGCAGAGGGCCTTCTTGCGGCCGCGGGCGTTCAGCTCCTCGCCGACGGCCTCGCCGGCCACCGACTCGTCCTGGCCGATATGGGTGAGCGCTCCGTACTCCTTGGACTGCGCGGAGCCCGAGTTGACGGTGATCACGGGGATGCCGGCGGCGGTGGCCTTGGCCACGGCGGCCTTCATCGCGTCGGGCTTGGCGAGGGTGACGATCAGCGCGTCGACCTTCTTGGAGATGTAGGAGTCGACGAGCTGCGCCTGCTGCTGGCCCTCGTCGCTGTGGGCGTAGAGGAAGTTGATGTTGTCCTTGGCCGCGGCCTCCTTGGCGCCCTTCTGGACGATGTCCCAGAAGGTGTCGCCGTCCCCGGAGTGGGTGACCATGGCGAAGGTCCAGCGCGGGGTGGTGACCGCGGCCTTGCCGCGGGCGTTCTCGGCGGCCTTGCGCGCGTCCTCGGCCCGCTTGCCGCCCGTGCTGCTGCACCCCGCGAGGGTGGTGGCTGCGAGTACCGCCGCCAGCACCGCGCCGAGCGCGCGTGCCCCTGTCCTTGCCCGTGCCACGAAGCCGTGCCCTTCTCGCCGTGTCGATCCGTACCGCCGGGGGTCGTCCCGCCCGTACCGCCGGGGGGCCTGCTGCCCCGGTCCGGCCGCCCAAGTATCCGTCACGCCGGACGGCGCCACGGGCAGCGGGTGCGGCCGGGCCCCCGGGGACCGGGCGGTCCGGGGGCCCCGGGCGAGGTGCCACAGGGGCGCCCGGGTCCGCTGCCGGGGGTGCCGCGGGCGGTCGGGGGCCGTGCGGGTGATGCGCATGGTGTCGCCTCCTGTCCCGGCCGCCCCGTTGCGGCCGGGGGAGTTTCTACGACGGGTGCGCGACCCCGTCAAGGCTTTGTCCGGACATCCGGACGGGGTGGGGACGCGCCCGCCGGAGGCGGTCCCCGGGGAGGGGTGCGGGGGCCGGGGCCCTCAGGGCCGCGCCAGGAGCTGGAACTCGAAGGAGTAGCGCGAAGCCCGGTAGACGTGGGCGCCGAACTCGACCGTCCGCCCGGTGTCGTCGAAGGTGATGCGCTCCATGGTCAGCAGCGGCGCCCCCGGCTCCTCGCCGAGCAGGTCCGCGTCCGCGGGGCCGGCCGCGCGGGCGCCGATCGACTGCCGGGCGCTGTGCAGGGTGATACCCGCCGCGCGCATCAGCCGGTACAGGCCGGTGGCCTCCAGCTGTGCGGTGTCGCAGTCCAGCAGCCGGGCGGGCAGATGGTTGCGCAGCCGGGCCATCGGCTCCCCGTGGGCGTAGCGCAGCCGTTCGATCGTCCGCACGTCGGCGCCCTCCGCGATGCCGAGGGCGGCGGCGACCCGGGCGTCGGCCGGCTCCACGACATGGGTCAGCACCGTGGTCCGGGGGTGCCGGCCGGCGGCCTCCAGGTCGTCGTAGAGGCTGCTGAGCTCCAGCGGGCGGCGCACCCTGCTGTGCACGACCTGGGTGCCCACGCCGCGCCGGCGCACCAGGAGGCCCTTGTCCACCAGGCACTGGATGGCCTGGCGGACGGTGGGCCGGGAGAGCCCCAGACGGGCCGCGAGTTCGATCTCGTTGCCGAGCAGGCTGCCGGGGGTGAGCGTCCCCCGCTCGATGGCCGATTCCAGCTGCTGGGCCAGCTGGAAGTAGAGCGGGACCGGGCTGTTGCGGTCGACGCTCAGCTGGAGCGACCGGGACGGATCCGTCTCGTCTCTGGGCTGCTTGGGCACGTGGGGGAGCGTAGTCGCACGCCATGTCGACGGGAACCCGGGAGGTCCGATTGTCAGGACAAAGTCTTGACAGCGACCCCGGGCCGCCTCCACCTTTGGGCCATGCGCATCGGACTCATCGGAACGGGACGTATCGGCAGCTTCCACGCGGGGGTGCTCAGCCGTCACCGGGAGGTGGGTTCCCTGGTGGTGGCGGACACGGACGCGGCGCGCGCCGTGGAAACGGCCGACCGGTGCGGCGCCACGGCGGCGCCGAGCGCGAACGAGGTCTTCGCCTGGGGCGTGGACGCGGTGGTGATCGCCTCGGCGACCGCCGCGCACGCGGAACTGATCGGCCGGGCCGCCCGTGCCGGGCTGCCGGCGTTCTGCGAGAAGCCGATCGCGCTCGACCTGCCGGGCACCCTGGCCGCGCTCCGCGAGGTCGACGCGGCGGGCACCGCCCTCCAGCTCGGCTTCATGCGCCGTTTCGACGCCGGCTACACGGCAGCCCGCGAACGGGTGCGCTCGGGCCGGCTCGGCAGGCTGCACACCGTACGGGCGATCACCTCCGACCCGGCGCCGCCGCCGGCCGACTACCTGCCGCTGTCCGGCGGCCTGTTCCGGGACTGCCTGGTCCACGACTTCGACATGGTCCGCTGGGTGACGGGCCGTGAGATCACCGAGGTCTACGCGACCGGCTCGGACGGCGGGCATCCGATGTTCCGGGCGGCGGGCGACGTCGACACGGCGGCGGCGCTGCTCACCCTCGACGACGGGACGCTGGCGACGGCCACCGCCACCCGCTGCAACGGCGCCGGGTACGACGTGCGGATGGAGCTGGCCGGCGAGCTGGACCAGGTCGCCGTCGGGCTGGACGACCGCACCCCGATCAGCTCGACCGAGCCGAAGGGCCTGCCGCCCGTGGAGAACCCGTGGCCCGGCTTCCTGGAGCGCTTCGCCCCCGCGTACGAGGCCGAACTGGACGCGTTCATCCGCATGGTGCGCGGTGAGGCGGAGAACGCCTGCGACGGCCGGGAGGCCCTGACCGCGCTGCGGGTCGCCGAGGCGTGCGAGCTCTCCCGGCGCGAGGGACGTCCGGTGCGGCTGGAGGAGATCCCCGCGGAATGAGGCGGGTCCCCCGGTCCCCTGCGGGGCGGCGCCGGAGGGGGCGGGGTCCGGCGGACCCCGCCCGGACGGCGTTCACCACCGCACGGGCAGCCGCTCCGGTCCCCGGATGAGCATCCCGCCGCGCCAGGACAGCGCCGCCGGGTGGGCGTCGAGGGCGAGGTCCGGGCAGCGTTCCAGCAGGCTCCGGACGGCGACCCGGGCCTCCAGCCGGGCCAGCGGCGCGCCCAGGCAGAAGTGGATCCCGTGGCCGAAGGCGAGGTGCCCCCGCGCGTCCCGCGTGATGTCGAAGCGGCCCGGGTCGGGGAAGCGGTCCGGGTCGCGGTTGGCGTCCGCCATGGCCACCAGCACCACCTGCCCGCCGCCCGGGACCGTGGTGCCGCCGACCCGGTAGGGCCCGGTGGTGAAGCGGTACGTCGGCGTCTCCACCGGCCCGTCCCAGCGCAGCATCTCCTCGACGGCGTCGTCGATCAGTTCGGGCCGGGCCCGCAGCAGGGCCAGCTGGTCCGGGTGGGTCAGCAGCGCCAGGACACCGCTGGTGATCAGGTTGACCGTCGTCTCGTGCCCGGCGACCAGCAGCAGCCACGCCATGCCGATCAGCTCCTCGGGCGTGAGCCGGTCGTCGTCCCCGGTGTCCGCGGCGTGGATGAGACCGCTCATCAGGTCGTCCCCGGGCTGCTCGCGCTTCTGGGCCAGGAGTTCGACGAGGTACTGCGTCAGGCGGTTGGCGGCTTCCTCCCGTTCGGCCTGTTCGTTCGAGGACAGTGCCGTGTTGGACCAGTCGCGGAAGGAGTCCCGGGCGAGGAAGGGCACACCGAGCAGTTCGCCGATGACGGTGATCGGCAGCGGGAAGGAGAACGCGTCCACGAGGTCGGCGGCGCCGAGCGGGAGCATCGCGTCCAGCAGGTCGTCGGTGATCCGCTGCACCTGGGGCGCGAGGCGTTCCACCCGCCGCATCGTGAACTCCCGTGCGATCAGCCTCCGCAGCCGGGTGTGCACGGGCGGGTCCGTGCTGAGCATGCTGACACCCGAGGAGATCCGGAAGATGCCCAGGTCGGGCGCGATGTTGCGCCAGTCCTTCGACAGGGCCGGGTCGGCGAGCGCGGCCCGGCCCGCCTCGTATCCGACGACGAGCCACGCGGTGTGGCCCTCCGGCATGCGGACGTGGTGCACGGGGCCGCGGGCGCGTAACGCGGCGTAGACGGGAAACGGGTCGCGGGTGAAGTCGTCGCCGAGTGCGGCGAGATCGACGAGGGCGGCGTCGGTGGTCACGGTGTTCCTCCCGAAGGGCGAGGGCTCGTGTCGCTGTGTGCTCGGGGGCTCGGAGTCGGGGTCGGGGTCGGTGTGCGCTCGGGGTCGGTCCCGGGTCCTGCCGTGGGGGGCGGGGGTCGGGTCGTGCTCGGGGGTCGGGCGGGGAATCGGGGATCGGGCGGGCCGGTGCCGTTCAGCGCACCGGGGCGGCCGGGCGGGGGCCGGCGGGCGCGGCGCGCGCCTCCTCGTGGCCGGCGGCCGGCCGGAACCGCCCGGTGCCGGAGGCCCGTACCCCGCGCACCGCCGCCCGCAGCCGTGCGCGGCAGGCGTGCGGACGGGCCGTGAACCCGGGCCCGGGGACGGCGAGATCGATGACACCCATCCCGCCAGCCTACGGAGACCGGCGCCCGCGGATAAGGAGATCTCCGGCCGGTGAACCGGCCGCCGCCGGCGGCCGGGACCGGTCCCGTACGAGAGCCCAGGCACATCGCCCCGGCCCGCGGGACAGCCCTCAGTGCTCGCGGTGCGCGTCGTCGTCGAGGAGGCCGGCGTCGTGGGCCAGGAGCGCAATCTGGACCCGGTTGTTGAGGCCGAGCTTCGCCAGGATGCGCGAGACGTGGGTCTTCACCGTGGGCAGGCTCATGTAGAGCTCGGAGGCGATCTCCGCGTTGGAGCGGCCCTGCCCGACGGCGACGGCCACCTCGCGCTCCCGCTCGGCGAGGGTGTCCAGCCGCCGGACCGCGTCCGCGCCGCGGACGTCGGCGGCGGTGCCGGCCGCATGGGTCATGAGCTGACGCGTCACGGCGGGCGAGAGCACGGGATCGCCGGACGCCACCCGGCGCACGGCGGCGACGATCTCGGCGGGCGGGGTGTCCTTGAGGACGAAGCCGGCGGCGCCCGCCCGCATCGCCCGCAGCACCTGCTCGTCGGCGTGGAAGGTGGTCAGCACGACGACGTCGGGCCCGCCGGGCCGCGCGCGCAGCGCCTCGGTCGCGGCCAGGCCGTCCATGACCGGCATCCGGATGTCCATGAGCACCACGTCGGGCGTGTGCCGGGCGGCCAGGTCGATCGCCTGCGCGCCGTCCGCGGCCTCCGCGACGATCTCGATGTCGTCGGCGCCTCCGAGCATGAGGGCGAGACCGGCGCGGACGAGCGGGTCGTCGTCGACGACGAGCAGACGGATGGTCATGAGGGCCACGGTAGCCAAGCGGCCACGCGGAAACCCCCGTCCCGGGTGACGCCGTGCTCCAGCCGCCCGCCGGCGAGGGTGGCCCTCTCGGTCAGCCCGATGAGGCCCTGGCCCGACCCGGGCACCGCGCCGACGGGGCCGGCCGGCGGCGGATTGACCACCTCGACGCCGAGTCCGTCGCCGGGCCCGCCGCGCACGGCGACCGTGACCTCGGCGCCGGGGGCGTGCTTGCGGGCGTTGGTCAGCCCCTCCTGCGCGATGCGGTAGGCGGTGCGTCCGGTGGCGGCGGGCACGGTGGCCGGGTCGGCCACGGCGTTGTCGAACACGACGGCCATACCGGCCTGCCGCGACTCGTCGACCAGGGCGTCCAGGGTCACCAGGGTCGGCTGGGGGCGGTCGGGACCGTCGGTGTCACCGGGGGCGCGGAGCACGCCGATGATCTCGCGCAGGTCCTGGAGCGCCTCGTGGGCGCTGTCGCGGATGACACCGGCGGCCCGCGCGACCTCGGCGGGCGGCGCGTCGGGCCGGAACTCCAGTGCGCCGGCGTGCACGGAGAGCAGCGTGAGGCGGTGGGCCAGCACGTCGTGCATCTCGCGGGCGATGGCCTCGCGCGCCAGCCGCTGGGCCTGCTCGGCCCTCAGCTCCGCCTCGGTCTCGGCGCGGTGGGCGCGTTCGCGCAGGGCGGCCACGAGCTGCCTGCGGGCGCGCACCAGCATGCCCCAGCCGACCATCAGCAGCACCAGCACGACGCCCGCGACGGCGGAGACGAGGTAGCTGGTCGTGGGGTCGGGGCGCACGGCGGGCTGCGCGACGGTCGTCACCACGGCGAGCGCGCCGACCAGGGCGACCGGCCGGAACGGCCGGTGCACGGCCAGGCTGAAGAGGGCGACCATCGCCGCGCCGCTCGCCACCGGGGCCACGACCGCGACGACCAGCAGCACGACCGCGAGCCCGGTCGGGAAGCGGCGGCGCACCCACAGCGCGCAGCAGGCGGCGGCGCCCACGAGCTGGTCGGCGACGACGACGGCCTCCGCGTTGCCCGCCTGCTGGGCGGCCTCGGCCGCGAGCACGCCCACCCCGGCCGCGGCCAGGAAGGCCAGCGTGTCGACGACCCAGTCGCGGACGGTGCGCCTCGGCGGCTTCCCGGCGGGCGTGGGGTCTGGGCCGTCGGGGCCGTCGGGTTCGGCCATGGCGGAGGGCAGCAGCCATGGGTAGTCCGTGCGCGTCATGCCGTCCACGCTAGGCGCACGGAAGCCCTCGGGGGGCTCGCGCGGCCGTGCTCGCTACCGAAGTCGCGCCGGCTCAGACTTTCGGATGCCCGGGAGCTGCGGTCGGCCGACGCGCGCGGGTGCCCGCGCGCGGCACGCTGCCGTCATGAGGAAGCTTTTCGAAGTCGCCGGATTCCTGCTGTTCCTGTGGGGAGCGGCGGGGGTGGTCCACGAGGTCACCGGCTGGTTCGGGCTGTGGGGCGTCGTCCGGCGGCTGGATTTCCTGGAGGGGTACGAGATGTTCGCGGGCATCGTCATGGCCGTGACCGGTCTGGTGCTGATGGTGGCCGCGGACCGGCCGGGTCGCCGGACCTGACGGGGGCGCGTCGGCCGCGGTGACGCGGGCCTGCCCGGGGGCGTCGGCCGCGGGGCCGGGGCGTACCCGGGCCGCGTCAGTCGCGGGACCACCGTGGGCAGGGACGTAACCGGGCCGCGTCAGTCGCGGGACCGCCGCGGGGCCGGGGCGGACCCGGCGGTGGCCGGTCCCGGGGCGGGCGGCTCGTCGGCACCGGCGGCACGGCGGCCCCAGGCCGTGCCGGCGAGGACGAGGGCGGCGCCGGACAGGCCCCAGGCGCCCAGGTGTTCGCCGCCGATCGCGATGCCGGCGGCCGCGGCCCACAGCGGCTCGGTGCCGAGCAGCAGGCTCACCCGGGAGGGGGAGCTGCGGCGCACGGCCCACATCTGCACGAAGAACGCGAAGAGCGTGCAGAAGACGGAGAGGAAGGCCAGACCGGCCCACTCCCGGGGGCCGAAGGCGGCGGCCGCCGCCCAGGGGGACGCGCCGGAGCCGGGGACCAGCGCGAGGGCGGCGAACACGGCCACGGCGCCGCCGAGCTGGACGGTGGTGAGCGACAGGGAGTCCGCGCCGACGACGGACCGGGTGCGCGCCATCAGCAGGACGTGCACGGTGCGGACCACGGCGGCCAGCAGCATCAGCAGGTCGCCGGTGGACGGTGCGGTGAAGCCGCCGCCCTGGGTCAGCAGCACCACGCCGGCGACGGAGACGGCGGCCGCGGCGAGGAAGGAGCGGGAGGGCCTGCGCCGGGTGACGGCCGCTTCGGCGAGCGGGGTGAAGATCATGGTCAGGCTGATGATCAGACCGGCGTTGGTCGCGGAGGTGTGGACGACGCCGTAGGTCTCCAGCAGGAACACGCAGGACAGCACCAGCCCGAGCAGGCCCGCCCCGCGCCACTGCGCCGGCGTCAGGGCGCGCAGCCGCCGGTGGCCCACGGCGACGAGCACCGGCAGCACCAGGGCGAAGCGCAGCACGAGCACGGCGACGACGGTGTGGGCGGTCGTGATGCCCTTGGCCGCGAGGTAGCTGGCGCCCCAGACGACGGCCACCAGCAGGACGGGCAGATCGGTGAGCCATGCCGGACGCGGCGCGGGCAGGGGTGCGGGTACGGCGAGTGACGACACCTGGTCTCCGGTCTCCGGTGGTGACGGGCACGGTGGAGACGTCGGCGGCTCTCACACGGTGGGGCGGTGGCGATCACGCTACCGGGGCGGAACGGTTGGGGGCTACATCTTTCCCCGCGCCGCACACGGCGGCGGGGGCCCGCCGGACGTGCGCCGCGCTACACGTAGCTGCCGTACGCGGGGCGGCCCGCGGACTCGTAGGTGTGCACGGTCACGCCGCTGCCGGTCGTCCGCGCCGCCGTGTGCCGGAAGGCGGCCGCCGGGCCGCCCCGGGCGAACAGGCGCATGCCCTTGCCGAGGACGACCGGGAAGGTGAGCAGATGCAGGACGTCGACGAGGCCGTGGCGCATCAGCGACTGGGCGAGCGCACCGCTGCCGTGCATCTGGATCTCGCCCTCGGTGGTCCGCTTGAGCTCCGCCACCTCCTCGGCCGCGTCCTCGCGCCCGATGACGGTGGTGCCCGCCCACTCCGCCGTGTCCAGGGTGGTGGAGACGACGTACTTGGGGAGTGCGTTGAGCTTGGCGGCGACCGGGTCCGCGGGATCGGTCCGGCGGGGCCAGTAGGACGCGAAGATCTCGTAGGTGCGGCGGCCGAGGAGGAAGGCGGTGGGGGTGCGGAACACCTCGTCCATGAAGGCCCCGAAGTCGTCGTCGCCGTACGGGACCGACCAGCCGCCGAGGTCGAACCCGCCGCTGGGGTCCTCCTCGGGACCGCCGGGGGCCTGGTAGACGCCGTCGAGCGTGAGGAACTGGGTGAGGCTGAGTTTCGCCATGGCGGTGCCTTTCGTCGTGCGGTCCGCCTCCACCGTGCGGTCCGCACGACGAAAGCCACCGCCTCCACCGTGCGGTCCGCCTCCACCGTGCCCCGGGAGCCGCCGGAGCGCCGATCACGACGTCCGTTTGCCGCCGGAAACCGGTACGCGCCTCCGCTGTCATTGAAGCCTCAACCGACTGAGGCACAGGGAGGCGGACATGGACGGCAAGGTGGCACTGGTGACCGGCGCGAGCCGGGGGATCGGCGCGGCGACGGCGGTACGGCTGGCGCGTGCCGGCGCGGATGTGGCGATCACCTACGCGACGGACGAGGACGGCGCGCAGGAGGTCGTCCGGGCGGTCCGGGCCACGGGACGGCGCGCACTCGCGCTGCGCGCCGACGCGGGCGACGTCCGCGAGGCCGCGCAGGCGGTGGCCGAGGCGGCGGATCTGCTGGGCGGCCTGGACGTGCTGGTCAACAACGCGGGCGTGGGGCTGATCGGCCCGCTGGAGACGATCACGGCGGCCGATGTCGACCGGGTGCTCGCCGTGAACGTGCGCGGCGTGTACCTCGCGTCGCAGGCGGCCGCGGCACGCATGCAGGACGGTTCGCGCATCATCACCGTCGGCAGCTGCATGACCCAGCGGGTGCCGGGCCCCGGCGGCACGCTCTACGCCATGAGCAAGTCGGCGCTGACCGGGCTGACCAAGGCACTGGCACGGGAGCTGGGCGGGCGGGGCATCACGGCCAACATCATCCACCCGGGGCCGGTCGACACCGCCATGAACCCCGCGGACGGCCCGTACGCCGAAGGGCAGCGGGCGGGCACGGCGCTGGGCCGCTACGGGCACCCCGACGAGATCGCCGAAGCGGTCCTCTACCTGGCCGCGGACTCGGGCGCCTACGTCACCGGCACGGAGCTGTCCGTCGACGGCGGGCACGCCGCCTGACCCGCCCGCGCGCCCGGGGGCACAGCGCTCCGGGGCGGGCGCCGGGCCCCGGGGGCGGGACGCACGGGACCCCGGGCACGACGTGCCCGCGGGGCGCACCGTTGCTGTCGGCCGGTGCGCCCCGCGGGTGCGCGGGGAGGGTGTCGTGGCCTCCCCGCGACGGCGGCCTCAGCCGCCGAGCTCCTGGTGACGGGCGGTCAGGCGGGCGGCGCCCTGCTCGGTGAGCGAGCCGAAGAGGCGCAGCCGGGAGATGCCGCCGTCGGGGTAGATGTCGATGCGGACGTCGGAGCCCACGGCGGGCGCGTCCAGGACGAACCGGTGGTTGGTGTCGGGCTGGAGGCGGGTGCGGGGCAGCACCTCGCGCCACTCCCCCGCGTCGCCGTCGCGCACGGACAGGGCGGCCCAGCCCGCGCTGTTGCCCTTCAGGTACGCGGTGTCGATCTCGACGGCGCGGATCTCGGACTGCTCGACCAGCCGGTAGGAGATCCAGTCGTTGCCCTTGTCGCGGCGGCGCCGGGTCTCCCAGCCGTCGTCCATCTTGCGCGAACGGCCGGGCTGCACGGTGTTGGTGGCCGGCGAGTAGAAGCGGTCGGAGGCGTCCTCGACCTGGCCGCCGTTCTCCAGGGCGACGAGGTCGAAGGTGCCGAGCGCGGCGAGCCAGCGGGGGTCGGGGGCGACCTCTCCGTACACCCGCAGCCGGGCGATGCCGCCGTCGGGGTGCTGCTTCAGGCGCAGGTGGGTGAAGCGCTGCTCGGTGTCGACGGCGAAGCCGTTGGCCGCGTGGCCGCCGACGGCCGTGCGCGGGACGAGCGTGGTCCACTTGACGTCGTCGCCGAGGAGTTCCTCCGGCGACGGGGAGCCGTCCACCGAGGTGCCCTCGACGGAGACGGCCTGCGGGTAGTTGCCGCGGAAGTGGGCGGTGTCGACGACGATGCCGCGGATCACGCCGGGGGCGCCGAGGCGTACGAGGGCCCAGTCGTGGTCGTCGTCGGTGGGGTGGGGCTGCTCGGCCGAGACGCCGCGGCGGCGGCGGGTCTCCCAGCCGTCCATGACCTTGCCCTTGTGGCCGAAGTGCTCGGGGTCGAACTCGGCCGGCTCGGGCTTGAGGAGGTTCTCGCGCTCGGCGAAGAACTCGTCGTTGGCGGCGATCACCCCGGCGCCGAGACGGCGGTCGGCGAGGTCGGCGTGCTGGGTGAAGGGGAACTCGGCCGTGCGGTAGTCGCCGTACGGGTCGCCGCCGCCGTAGGGACGGGCGTCGCCGGTGAAGGAGGGGATGGAGGAAGCGGACACGGTTCAGTTGTTCCTTTCGAGCAGTCGGCCCGTCGGCTCGGCCAGGTTGCCGTTCTCCGCGATCCGTTCGCCGCGCAGCCAGGTGGAGCGGACGACGCCGCTGAGCGTACGGCCCGCGTAGGCGGTGACCTGGTTGCGGTGGTAGAGGTTCGCGGGGTCGACGGTGAAGGTCTCGTCCGGGGCGAGGACCGCGAAGTCGGCGTCGCGGCCCGCCTCGATGGCGCCCTTGCGGTCGAGGCCCGCGAGGCGTGCGGGGGCCTCGGACATCCAGCGGACGACGTCGTCGAGGGTGTGGCCGCGCTGGCGGGCCTCGGTCCAGATGGCGGGCAGCCCGAGCTGGAGCGAGGAGATGCCGCCCCAGGCGGATGCGAAGTCGGGCGTCTTGAGGTCGGTGGTGCACGGGGAGTGGTCGGAGACGATGCAGTCGATCGTGCCGTCGGCGAGCCCCTGCCAGAGCAGGTCCTGGTTGGCCGACTCGCGGATCGGCGGGCAGCACTTGAACTCGGTCGCCCCGTCCGGCACTTCCTCCGCGGTCAGGGTGAGGAAGTGGGGGCACGACTCGACGGAGACCCGCACACCGCGCCGCTTGGCGGCGGCGATCAGCGGCAGCGCGTCACTGGACGAGAGGTGCAGGACGTGCACCCGTGCCCGCAGCCGCTCGGCGTGCGCGATCAGGCTCTCGATGGCGGTGTTCTCCGCGTCCCGGGGCCGGGAGGCGAGGAAGTCCGCGTACCGGGGGCCGGGGCGCTGGGGGGCGGCGGCGAGGTGGTGCGGGTCCTCGGCGTGGACGATGAGCAGGCCGCCGAAGCCGGCGATCTCGGCCATGGAGCGGGCGAGCTGCTCCTGGTCCAGCTCGGGGAACTCCTCGACGCCGGAGGGCGAGAGGAAGCACTTGAAGCCGAAGACCCCGGCGTCGTGCAGCGGACGCAGGTCCTTGACGTTGTCGGGGAGCGCGCCGCCCCAGAAGCCCGTGTCGACGTGGGCCTTGGGCCGGGCGACGTCCTGCTTGGTGCGCAGGTTCCCGACGGTGGTGGTCGGCGGGAGGGAGTTGAGCGGCATGTCGAGCAGGGTGGTGATGCCGCCGGCGGCCGCGGCCCGGGTGGCCGTCCAGAAACCCTCCCAGGCGGTGCGGCCCGGGTCGTTGACATGGACGTGGGTGTCGACGAGGCCCGGGAGCAGGACGTCGTCGCCGAGGTCCTCCAGCCGGGCGCCCGCGGGCACCTGCGCGTCGTGCGGTCCCACGGCGGCGATCCGCCCGCCGGCGACGGCCACCGTCGCGGCCCGCGTCCCCTCGGGGGTGACCACCCGGGTGGACCGCAGCACCAGGCTCACCTGCGCGTCCGGGGCCGCGTCGCGGCCGGCGACCGGGGTCCCGTCACTCGCGACCGGATTCACTTCCGCGGCATCGTCCACGTCGGACACCCGCTCACCTGCCTCTTCTCGTGTGTGGTCGTGATGGCCTCTCCGGTGGACGGAGAGGCCCGCCGGAGAAATTCAACGAACTGTTGAAGTAATCAGGAGTCTTCCCCTCCGCCGGACCCCCGTCAAGACCCACCCGGCACGGGACCTCCGAGCCGCACCCGCCTTGGATGTTTCCACAAAGTGGAAGTAGACTTCCGCTCTGCGGTCAGGGCGTTCCCCCGACGAGCAGGACCGAACGCCACCGTCCACGGTGGCAGACACCGGGACAAACAGGCCCTGACCGGCCCGGACGGCGCCACGGCCACGACGTGGCCGCCGCACACGCCCGGTAGGCTGCTGCCTTGCCCCGCCTGCCCGAAAGGACCGCCGACGTGCCGACGTCCGACGCCAGCGCCACCGACGCAGCCAAGCCCGCCGCAAGCGGCGGCGTGCAGTCCCTTGAGCGCGCCTTCGACCTGCTGGAGCGGATGGCCGACGCCGGGGGCGAGGTCGGGCTGAGCGAGCTCTCCGCGAGCAGCGGCCTGCCCCTGCCGACCATCCACCGCCTGATGCGCACCCTCGTCGCCTGCGGGTACGTGCGCCAGCAGCCCAACCGCCGCTACGCGCTCGGCCCCCGGCTGATCCGGCTCGGAGAGTCGGCCTCCCGCCTGCTCGGCACCTGGGCGCGCCCCTACCTCGCACGCCTCGTCGAGGAGACCGGCGAGACCGCCAACATGGCCCTGCTCGACGGCGACGAGATCGTCTACGTGGCGCAGGTGCCGTCCAAGCACTCCATGCGGATGTTCACCGAGGTCGGACGCCGGGTGCTGCCCCACTCCACCGGCGTCGGCAAGGCGCTCCTCGCGCACACCCCCGCGGACGAGGTCCGCGCCCTGCTCGCCCGGACCGGCATGCCCGCGGCGACGGAGAAGACGATCACCACCCCCGACGGCTTCCTCGACGCCCTGGAGCAGGTGCGCCGGGCCGGGTACGCGGTGGACGACAACGAGCAGGAGATAGGGGTCCGCTGCCTCGCCGTCCCCGTACCCGACTCCCCCACCGCGGCCGCGATCTCGATCTCCGGGCCGGCGGGGCGGGTGACGGAGGCCGCGACGGGCCGCATCGTCCCGATCCTCCAGGAGGTCGCCCTCGACCTGTCGGCCGCCCTGGCGAGCACGGGCGCGGGCGCAGGCACGCAGGCGCAGTAGGGGACGAGAGCACACACCGCGGCGGTCGCACCGGATTCCGGTGCGACCGCCGCGGTGTTTCCGCGCACCGTCCGCGCCCGCGGTCGGCCCCGCGCCGCGACGGGCCGCCGTCCACCCCCTTGACCGTGCGGTGCAGCCCGGTATGGTCTAGACCAAGCAGCTGCGGACAGGAACTCCCCGTGCCGGCCGCCGGTACCCCACCACCGGCCGCCGCCCCACGCACACGCCCGCCGCCGTGCCGCGCCGCACCCGTGGCGCACACGGCGGCCTGCGCCCCCACGCAGAAGGAGTCGTCATGTCGGGTTCTCCCACTGGGCCGGCTTCGCGCTTACGGCCCCCGCACCGCACCGCCACCCTCCCCCGGCCCTCGGGCCCCGCCCGCCGGCGGACGCCCCGGACGGACCGGATCGCCCCGACGGACCGGATCGCCCGGACGGCCCCGGTCCCCTGGATCACCCGGGTCGTGGACGACGCGGCCGTCCGGCTCGCCCGGCACGGTCCGGCACTGCTCCGCTGGTCGGTGGGGCTGGTCTTCCTCTGGTTCGGCGTGCTCAAGCTCTTCCCCGGCACCAGCCCGGCGGAAGCGGTGGCGGTCCGGGCGGCGACGCGGATGACCTTCGGCGTCCTGCCCCCGGACGCCGTCGCCCCGCTGCTGGCCCTGATGGAGACGGCGATCGGCGTCGGGCTGCTCACCGGCCTGCTGCTGCGGCTGACCCTGGCCGTGTTCTTCTGCCACATGGCCGGCGTCTTCCTCGCCCTGTTCCTCCTCGCGGACGAGATGTGGCAGGACGGTTTCCTCGTCCCGACGATGGAGGGTCAGTACATCGTCAAGAACGTGGTCCTGATCGCCGCCGGCCTCGTCGTCGCCGCCGGTGAACGCGGCCGGCGGGCACGGCGGCGTGCGTGCGGGCCGCGTGCCCGGCCCGAGCCGTAGCCGTCGCCGCAGTCGCAGCCGCAGCCGCAGCCGCAGCCGCAGCCGCTAAGCGGACGCACCGTCACCTCTGCCCGCCCGGACGGTGCGTGGCTACCCTGGACGCATCCGCGCGGCCGTCCGCCGCCGGGTCGGCCGGGGGGCCGCGCACCGGGAGCTGGGGGGCACACGGTGGACTGGTTGCTGACCGAAGGCGATGGGATCTTCACCCTCTGGGCGCTGCTCTTCGCCGCGTGCAACGCGCTGCGCGCCGCGTACTGCCTGGCGCTGCGCGACCGGCGCGACCGGCGGACCGTCGGCGAGGTGCTCCGGCGGGGCCTGCATCCGGTGCGGGCCTCCTTCCTGCTGGGCGGCACGGACGCCGCGGCCATGACCGCCGTCTGCGCTCTCGTCGACGACGGGGTGCTGCGCGTCTCCTCGGACGGCGGCCTGCGGCACACCCACCGGGGACGCCCGCAGACCAGTCCGGCTCTGAAGGCCCTCTCCGAGGAGCTGCGGCGCACACCGCGGGGCGAGACGGCCAAGCTGTACGAGATCCGGGAGTCCGCCCGCTTCGACCGGTTCCGGACGCTCGTCGCCAGGGAGTCGCCGTCGGTGCGCACGACGGCGTCCGGGCGGAGCCAGACGCTGGTGATGGTCGCCGCGACGGTGATCCCGTTCGCCATGGGGTTCCACGCCGGACCGACCAACGCGTCCGTCCCCTTCCTTCCCGAGGCGGACCGGACCGTCTGGCTCTACGTCTGCATGGGGTTCTGGTTCGCGGGGTCGGGCGTGGCCGCGCTCTGGCCGTCGGAACGCCGGCGCCGCTGGAGGCGGCTCGACGCGTACTGCCGCGGGCGGCAGGCGGTGCCCCGCTCCGCCCTGCCCGCGCAGACGCACGAGGCGATCGTCAGGTCCGGGGTGCGGCCCCCGCCGCCACCGCCCCCCGCCCCGCCCGCCCGCACCCGGGGCCGCACCCGCAATCCGGACGGCTCCTGGTCCGACGCCGTCGAGGTGGACTCCTCCTGCAGCAGCTGCGGCGGGTGCGGCGGCGACTGAGCCCCGCCCGGACGCGGCGGCGGGCGATCCGTAGCCTGGGGCCATGAGCGGCGAGAGCGATCTGCGGACCCTGTTGAGCGGCATGCGGCCCCTGCTGCGGCCCGGACGGTACGTCTTCACGACCGTGGACGGGGGCGTGCCGCAGGGCACGGCCCCCGTGGTCACCGTGGCCGAGGAGGAGGGCCTGACCCTGGTCGTCACCCAGGAGGAGGCGGACGCCGCCGGGCTCCCCTACGACTACGTGGCGGGCTGGATCACCCTGCGCGTCCACTCCGCCCTCGACGCCGTCGGGCTGACGGCCGCGGTCTCCCGGGAGCTCGCCGACGCGGGCCTGAGCTGCAACGTCGTGGCGGGCTTCCACCACGACCACCTCTTCGTGCCCCACGAGCAGGCAGCACGCGCCGCGGCGCTCCTGGAGGAGCTGTCCGGCCGGTCGGCCGCACCGCGGGAGTGAGTCTGCGGGAGTGAGCCCGCGGGAGTGGGTCTGCGGGGGTGATCCCGCGGAGCCGTCGACGCGGGCGCCGGTCCGGGGACGACGCCGAGGCGGCCGGCCCGCAGCCGACGCGAGGGCCGATGCCGCGGCGCCACCCACCGGCGCGGACGCCCGCCCCGCGGGGCCGGCACGGCGCCGTCCGACGACGCCGCCGGATCAGCCGTGCGACGCCGCGCCGGGCGGCCAAGAGCAAAGCCACAACCGGGCGACGTTGACGCGACACCAGGTCCGCACCCACCTGCCGGACACCGCAGGACGGACCGGCGACGGATCACCGCGCCAGGCGTCGCAACACCGCGCCGGGCGGGGTGGGTGCACATATGCCCGGCGCGGGACCGCGCCGGGATCGGCTCGCGGCCCGGCCGCCGTCCGACCGGGCCGCGATTCCCGCCCGGGCCGCGGGAGGCGTCACGGCCTCCCGCACGCCCGGGGCGCTCAGGGCCCGGGCCGGTCCTCGGGCCGCCGGGATGCCGGGAGGCCGCCGGGTGCGGCGGGTCCCTGGCCGGCGGGGCCCGCGGGTCCGCTGCCCGCGGGGCCGGCGGGGCGCGGCAGGTCGGCGAAGAGGTCGACGGCGGCGCGCACCTGCATCAGGGCGGGCGACAGCGCGCTCACCGAGCCGACGGCGCCCGCTATCAGCAGCAGCGACCTGCGCATCCGGCGGACCTCGGGATCGCCCGCGGCCACCATCGCCGCCAGCACCGCGAGTTCGTCCTCCGCGATCGCCCGGTCACCGAACTCGGCCGGATGGCCGGCCAGTTCACGGCGGAGCCGGGAGACGGCAGCGCGTAACTCCGCCGCTCTCGGGTCCTCGCCGCTCCGTGTCACCCGCGTCTGCCCCACGCTCCGCAACAAAGCCCAGCCCCTCGCACGTCATCGTGCCCCCGTCCGCATGCCCCGCGGGAGGGCGACCCGCCCTCGGGGTGCGGGCCAGTTAACGCCATCCGAGCCGGGGCGCGCCACACCGCGGACGGAATTGGACATCGACGACGGCGTGGAATCGACTGTGTGCGCGACGTGTTCGCCGGACGTTCGACGGCGGCGGGCACGATACCCGCACCATCCAGGACAAAGAGCCCGGGAGCATCATGGACGACCCGACCGGCGACACCACCTCACCCGCCCGCCCCGCCCGCCCCGCCCGCCCCGCCGGCTCCCGCCCGGCGGCACCCGTCGTGGCCGGGCTGCTGCTCGCGGCCGGCGGCGGGCGGCGGCTGGGCGGACGGCCGAAGGCCCTGCTGCCGTACCGCGGCCGGCCGCTGGCGGAGCACGCGGTGCGCACGCTGCGCGACGGCGGCTGCGGCCCGGTGCACGTGGTGCTGGGGGCCGCGGCGGCGCGGGTGCGACAGGAGGCCGAGCTGCCGGGGTGCGTCGTCACGGAGAACCCGGACTGGGCTTCGGGCATGGGTTCGTCCCTGCGGTCGGGACTGGCGTCCCTGGCGGGGTCGGGGGCGGACGCGGTGGTCGTGCTGCTGGTGGACCAGCCGGGGATCGGGGCCGCCGCCGTGGCCCGGGTGGCGGCGGCACACCGGTCGCGGTCGTCACTGGCGGCGGCGGCGTACGGGGGCCGGCGCGGCCATCCCGTACTCCTCGGCGCCGACCGGTGGGCAGGGGTGTCGGCGAGTGCGTCGGGCGACCGCGGGGCACGCGCGTACCTGAGGGAGCACGAGCAGGAGATCACGCTGGTCGAGTGCGGCGACGTGGCCGAGGCGTACGACATCGACACACCCGCGGACCTGCGCCACCTTGAGTGAGCGGCGTGGCACTCTGCGCCACATTGCCTCGACCCGGAGAATCTCGACATCAACAAACCATTGAACTTCCACCATGCGGTAACTACTATCCACTGTTCAGAGGCGCCTGATACCCCGGACGGCGCCCGCGGCCGTACCTCGGAGCCATGGCACTGAGTGCCGTTCGGCGACCCGGCGACCGCCCGGCACCGCCCGTGACGTCTGCGAAACCCTGAAGTTCGCTGAAGTTCGCTGAAGGAAGTGACAGCTCATGTCCGCACCAGCGCCGTCCCCGCTGGCCATCGTCGAAGCCGAGCCCCTGCCCCGCCAGGAAGAGGTCCTGACCGACGCGGCCCTCGCGTTCGTGGCCGAGCTGCACCGGCGGTTCACGCCCCGGCGTGACGAGCTGCTCGCCCGCCGCGCCGAACGCCGCGCCGAGATCGCCCGCACCTCCACCCTGGACTTCCTCCCGGAGACCGCCGCCGTCCGCGCGGACGACTCCTGGAAGGTCGCGCCGGCGCCCGCTGCCCTCGACGACCGCCGCGTGGAGATCACCGGTCCGACCGACCGCAAGATGACCATCAACGCGCTCAACTCCGGCGCGAAGGTCTGGCTCGCCGACTTCGAGGACGCTTCCGCTCCCACCTGGGAGAACGTCGTCCTCGGCCAGCTCAATCTGATCGACGCCTACGAGCGACGCATCGACTTCACCGACCCCCGGTCGGGCAAGTCCTACGCCCTGCGCCCCGCCGCCGAGCTCGCCACCGTGGTGATGCGCCCGCGCGGCTGGCACCTGAACGAACGTCACCTGACCGTCGACGGCACCCCCGTGCCCGGCGCGCTCGTCGACTTCGGCCTCTACTTCTTCCACAACGCCCAGCGGCTGCTGGACCTCGGCAAGGGACCGTACTTCTACCTCCCGAAGACCGAGTCCCACCTCGAGGCCCGTCTGTGGAACGACGTCTTCGTCTTCGCCCAGGACCACGTCGGCGTCCCGCAGGGCACCGTCCGCGCCACCGTCCTCATCGAGACGATCACCGCCGCGTACGAGATGGAGGAGATCCTCTACGAGCTCCGCGACCACGCCTCGGGGCTCAACGCGGGCCGCTGGGACTACCTGTTCTCCATCGTCAAGAACTTCCGTGACGGCGGCGAGAAGTTCGTCCTGCCCGACCGCAACGCGGTCACCATGACGGCCCCGTTCATGCGCGCCTACACCGAACTGCTCGTGCGCACCTGCCACAAGCGCGGCGCCCACGCCATCGGCGGCATGGCGGCCTTCATCCCCTCGCGCCGCGACGCCGAGGTCAACAAGGTCGCCTTCGAGAAGGTGAAGGCCGACAAGGACCGCGAGGCCGGCGACGGCTTCGACGGCTCCTGGGTCGCCCACCCCGACCTGGTGCCGATCGCGATGGCCTCCTTCGACGCGGTCCTCGGCGACCGCCCGAACCAGAAGCACCGCCTGCGCGAGGACGTCTCCGTGGCGGCCGGGGACCTGATCGCCGTCGACACGCTCGACGCCAGGCCCACCTACGAGGGCCTGCGCAACGCGGTCCAGGTCGGCATCCGCTACATCGAGGCCTGGCTCCGGGGCCTCGGCGCCGTCGCCATCTTCAACCTCATGGAGGACGCGGCGACCGCCGAGATCTCCCGCTCCCAGATCTGGCAGTGGATCAACGCGGGCGTCGTCTTCGAGAACGGCGAACGCGCGACGCCCGAGCTGGCCCGCTCGGTCGCGGCCGCGGAACTCGCCGCGATCCGCGAGGAGCTGGGCGAGGACGCCTTCGCCGCCGGCCACTGGCAGCAGGCCCACGACCTGCTCCTCAAGGTCGCCCTCGACGAGAACTACGAGGACTTCCTGACGCTGTCCGCGTACGAGCAGCTCACCGGCTGACGCCACGCCGGCCGCACGGCCGCCGCCCCCGGTGCCGCCCGGCACCGGGGGCGGCGGCCCTTGCGCGCCGCGACCGCCTTGCACACCCGGGCGGCCCCCTGCGAGGGTCGGGGGATGCACACCTTCCCCGCGCCCGACGGCACCGTTCTCGCCTTCCACGAATCCGGGGCCGGTGAGCCCCTGATCTGCCTTCCGGGCGGCCCCATGCGGGCGTCCGCGTACTTCGGCGACCTCGGCGGGCTGGCGGACGCGGGGCACCGCGTGGTGCGGCTGGACCCGCGCGGCACCGGCGCGTCCGGAGTGCCGGCGGACCCGGCGTCGTACCGCGTCGACCGCCAGGTCGACGACGTCGAGGCGCTGCGCGCACACCTCGGCCTGGAGCGGGTGCGGCTGCTCGCGCACTCCGCCGGCGCCGCGCTCGCCACCCTGTACACCGCCCGGTTCCCCGAGCGGGTCTCCGAACTGGTGCTGGTCACACCGAGTGTCGGGACCACGGGCGGCGAGGTCTCGCCCCGGGACCGGCTGGAGATCGCCCGGCTGCGCGAGGGGGAGCCGTGGTTCCCGGAGGCGTACGCCGCGATGGAGGCCATCGCGGCGGGACGCGCCACCGAAGCGGACTGGGCGGCCGCCGCCCCGCTGTCCCACGGCCGCTGGGACGACGCGGCCCGGGAGCACCGGGCGGCCGGCGCCGCGCAGCGCAACCCCGATGCGGCGGCCGCCCACGACGCCCCGGGCGCGTACGACCCCGCGGCGGTCCGCGCCGCCCTGACCGCCTTCGGCGGCCGGACCCTGGTCGTCGCCGCCGAGTACGACGTGGCCGCCCCGCCCGGCCCGGTGGCGGCCGCCGCCCGCGCCTACCCCGGTGCGACGACCGTGGTCCTCCCGCGAGCCGGCCACTTCCCGTGGCACGACGCGCCCGGGGAGTTCACCGCCGCCGTCTCCACGTTCCTGACCGGCCCCTGACCCGCCCCTGACCGGCGGCCGGGCCGTCGCCCGGGCGCCGCCGTGCCGGTGGCGCCCGGCACAATGGCAGCCATGATCGGCCGACGAGTCACCCATCGTGTCGCGGACGGCGTCCGCGTGCCCGGCACCTGGCGCCCCGCCTTCATCCGCAACGGCGACTACTTCCTCACGGACCTGTTCGTCTACGCCGACGGACTGGTCGACTGCTGGGGCCTGGTGACGCTGGAGGAGTTCGAGGAGAAGCTGCGCAGCGGCTGGGTCGCGACCGAACTCCCGGACGGGGCACGGGCGTCCGCGCACGACCTGGCCGCCTGGACGTTCAGCGGGCCGCGCACCTGGCTCACCCCCGAACTCCTGCTCGCCGAGGTCCGGGACACCGTCGACCAGCTGAACGGACGGCCGGACTCCACCGACCGTTGCCTGGCGGACGTCGACGCCTTCCTCGCCGATCCGACGGAGGAGCGGCGCGCTGCCGCCCGCGACTCCTACCGCGCCATCCCCGAGACGCAACGCCACTACGCCCTGGGGGACATGGACCGCAAGGACGGGCCGCTCCAGGTGCTCGTCGCCGGAGTGGGCGGCGAGACGGAGGACTGGCCGGACGAACCGGTGACCCAGGAGGAGTACGACGAGGCGGTCGCCTACTTCGAGGAGCGCGCCCGGTGGGCCGCGCGGGGCCCCCGGGTCCCCGCGGACGGCCCCGCCGAGGGGCACTCCCCCGCCCTGCACATCCCGCAGACCTACCCGCTGCGCCCGTCCCCGGACCCGGGAAAGCAGGGACTGCGCAACGACTACCCCGCTCCGGTGACCGTCGGCGGAGTCGTCCACCCCAGCGCGGAGCAGGCGTACTGGGCCATGTCGGCCGCCGACCCGGCGGACCGGGCCGCGATCGCGGCCGCCGCGTCGGCCCGCGACGCGCGCAGGCTCGCGGCGGACGCCGCCCGCCGGGAGAACTGGGAGCAGCTGCGCACCCACGCCATGACCACCGTGCTCCGGGCCAAGTACACCCGGCACCCGCACCTCGCCGGCCTTCTCCTCGGCACCGGCGACGCGACGCTCCTCTACGACGACGACTCGTCCTTCTGGGGCGCCAACGGCGGCCGCGGCCGGAACTGGACGGGGCGGCTCCTCGAACTGGTCCGCTCCGAGCTCCACGCCTCGCGGGCGGGCCTGGGCTGATCCCGGGGCGGGGAGGCGGACGGGCCGCCGGACAGGCTGAGGGTCGTCGTCTCCCCCGGCCCGCCGGGCGCCGGCCTGCCCGCCGCCGCGGCCCGACGGCGGGGGCCTCGGCCCCGAGGCCCCCGCCGGGTGCTCACGTCCGCACGGCGGCCGCGGTTCAGCCCGCCTGCGTGTCCTTCCACTCCTGCACGTAGTCGTCGAAGATCACCCTCAGGTGGTGGCCGATCTTGAGGTAGTCGAGGTCGTCGAGGTTGGCCAGCGAGACGCGGACCGACCACTGCGGGCCCTCGAAGCCGCCGCCGTTGAGCAGGACGACGCCGGTCTGCTGGGCGAGCCGGAACAGCGCGTCGACCGGCTCGTAGGCCGCCTGCAGGTAGTCGGCGAAGGGTTTGCCGTGGACGCGCTCGGCCTCGGCGAGCAGGTCCAGTTCGATGTAGTAGCCCGCCCGCTGCGGGTCCTCGCTGATCTTCATGTGGGCGCCTTCGAGCAGCAGGTCGAGGCGCTGGTGGACGATGGCGCGGATCCGGTGCTTGTACGCCTGTCCCTCGTCGAGCATGTCGAAGAGGGAGAAGAGGGTCATCATCACCTGCTGGGGCAGGGAGAGTCCGGCCGTGTGGTTCAGCGCGACCTGGCGGGAGTCCGCGACCAGCCGGTCGATGAACCTGATCTTCGACGGTTCCAGGCTCAGCGAGCCGTAGCGCTTGTCGAGGCGTTCCCTCTCCTCCTGGGGCAGGGCGGCGATCAGCTCGTCGACGACGTTGTCGTCGTGCAGGCCGATCACGCCCAGCCGCCAGCCGGTGCACCCGTAGTGCTTGGAGTAGGAGTAGACGAGGAGGGTGTTGCGCGGCAGGTCCGCGGCGATGGAGCGGAAGCCCTCGACGAACGTGCCGTAGACGTCGTCGGTGACGATCAGCAGGTTCGGGTTCTTCGAGGCGACGATGTCCCGGATCTGGTCGGCGACCCGCGAACTCAGAGCCAGCGACGGCGGGTTGGAGGGGTTGACCAGGCAGAGCAGCTTGATCTCCGGGTCCGCCAGCTTGGCGACCTCCTCCTCGGGGTAGCGCCACTCCCGCACGCCCGTCTCGGCGAACCTGTCGGCCGAGATGTACGTGACGTCGAACCCGTAGGTGTCGAGTTCGGCGATCTCGATGTACGGCGTGAAGAGCGGGACCATCAGGGCGATCCTGTCGCCCTTCTTGAGCAGGCCGTTCTTCATGAGGGAGTCGAAGATGTAGCACATGGCCGCCGTGCCGCCCTCGGTGGCGAACAGCGACAGCTCGCCCGCCGGAGGCCGCTTGTCGAACATCTCGTCGGCGAGGTAGCCGCGTACGACCTGTTCGCCGTGGGGCAGCATCCGGTCGGGCACGGGGTAGTTGTCGCCGATGACGGCGTCCGCGAGTTCGTGGACCCAGGCGTCCTTGTCGAACCCGAAGCGCTGGATGCCGAGTTGTACGCACTGCGCGAGCAACTCGATGCCCGGAATGCCGGGGTGGCACCGCACGAAGGTGTCGAAGCGCTCGTACGCGCCCTGCTGCTCGGGCATGCCGCCGAGGTTGTCGGCCGTCCACACCCGGCGGGACTCCCCCAGCGCGAAGTGGCCGAGGGCGAAGAACGCCTCGCGCGGGCCGGTGGCGATCCAGTTCGGGTTGCCCCGCCCCGCGTTGAGCATCTGGACGGAAGCCTTCTCCTTCTGCCCGGGCTCGTCCGCCTGCGCCTGCCGCGCCAGTTCGATGAAGACGTTCTTCAGCTCGAACGGGGACAGCTGGGCGTACCGCTGGATCTGCTCGCGGGTCAGGGTGGTCCTGGTCATCTCGCGGCCTCATTCTCTTCAGGTCGGACCGGGGTCGGCCGGTCGGGATCAGTGCTGGAGGAGGACGATCACGGCGCCCCAGATCGTCAGCAGCACGTTGCCGACGGCGTAGGGGATCGTGTAGCCGAGCGTGGGCACCTGCGACCGTGATGCCTCGTTGATCGCGCCGATCGCCGCCGTGGTGGTCTGGCCGCCCGCGAGGACGCCCATCAGGACGGGGAACCGCAGCTTCTGCACGTAGTGGCCGAACAGGAAGCCGACGGCCAGCGGCACGACCGTGGCGACCGCTCCGAAGAGCAGCAGACCCCAGCCCGCCTGGGACAGGCCCGACGTGAAGCTCGGGCCCGCGTTGATGCCGACGACCGCGACGAAGAGGCAGAGCCCGAACGTGTCCATGAACCACTGCGCACCGGGCGGGACGTTGCCGTACGTCGGGTACTTGCCGCGGATCCAGCCGAAGACCAGGCCCATGATGAGCGCGCCGCCGGAGGTGGACAGCGAGATGGGGACGCCGCCGAGGGTCAGCGCGGGAATGCCGATGCAGCCGCCGAGGAAGACGCCGAGGCCGACCCAGATCATGTCGGTCGCGAACGAGGTCGGCACCGGTGTGCCGATCGCCGCGCCCGCCGGGTCGACGAGCCGCTTGGGGCCGGTCAGGACGAGGGTGTCGCCGCGGTCGATCCGGGTGGACAGGCGGTAGGGGAACTCCGCCCCCGACCGGTAGATCTTCTCGACGTAGACGCCGACCATGAACGGCTCGCTCCGGAGCTGGGCCACCGTCCTGCCCAGCTGGGCCTTCTCGGAGGCGACCACATGGAGCGTTTCGGTCCGGTAGCCGAGGAGTTCGACGTCGTCGGCCTCCCCGCCGATGCGGGCGCGGGGGTCGTAGTCGACGAGTGACGTCCGCAGGGCGCTCACGGCGACGACGTCGCCGTGGGCCAGGGCCGTCTGCTGGGTGTGCTCGATGATCCTGCCCCCGCGGCGTACCCGTGTGATGTAGATCCGCCGGCCGAGCTGCTTCTGCTGGTCCTCGAAGTCGGCGATCGTGCGGCCGACGAGGTCGGGGCGTTCCACGGTGTACGCCCGCAGGACCACTTCGTAGTAGCCCTCGTGGAGGTCGGGATCGGCCTCGGGTGCGTCGAGTTCCTTCGCCAGGGCGGCCGACTCGGCGGCCAGGTCCTTCCCGTAGAGCTTGGGGAGGACGTCGGCGAGCAGGATCGCGCACAGGATCGTGCCCAGGGGGTACGTCACGGCGTAGCCGATGGCCACGAGGTTGCCCTCGTCCTTGGCCTCCGCGGAGGACAGGCCCGGCAGGGTGGCGATGGCGTCCTGCGCGACACCGATCACGGCCGACTGCGTGAGCGCGCCCCCGAGGAGCCCGGCGGAGAGGCCGGGACCGTAGCCGAGCAGCGCCGCGAAGGCCCAGCAGACCAGCAGGCCCGTCACGCAGACCACGACGGCGTTCAGCACCTGCGGCAGGCCGTCGGTCCTCAGCCCGCGGAAGAACTGCGGGCCGACCTTGTAGCCGAGGGCGAACAGGAACAGCACGAAGAACAGGCTCTTGACGGTGTCGTCGATCTGCACCTCCGTCCAGTTGCCGAGCAGCAGACCGGCGACCAGGCAGCCGGTGACGGAGCCGAGCGCGATGGCCTTCCAGCGGAGCCGCCCGACCAGGAAGCCGAAGGCGACGGTGAGGAAGACCAGGAGCTCCGGATAGGGCTGGAAGATGTTGCGGTTGAGGAAGTCGATCACGAGGTCTCGCGTCTCTCAGTGGCCGAGGATCCCGACGAGCAGCGGACCGGTCAGCGGGAGGAGGAAGTTGGAGAGTGCGTAGGTGACCGTGTAGCCGAGCATCGGCACCGACGACTGCGCCACCTGGGTGATGGCGGTGATCGCGGGGGTCGAGCACTGCTGGCCGGCGATGGCGCCCACCAGGAGCGGCTTCTCGATCTTGAGGAGTTTGCGGCCGACGACGAGGGAGAGGGTCGCGGGCACGAGGACCATCGCGATCCCCGCGAACGGCAGCAGCGCCCCGTACTCCTTCAGCAGCGGCCACGCCTGCGGGCCGGACACCAGGCCGGTGCAGGCGATGAAGATCGCCAGCCCCATGTCCTTGATGGTGGTGGCGGCCTGCGGCGGAAACGCTCCGAAGGTCTGGCTGCGGGAGCGGAACCAGCCGAAGAGCAGCCCCGACACCAGGCAGCCGCCGCCGGTTCCGAGGGAGAGCGGGACGTCCCCGAAGGTGACCACGACCTGGCCGAGCAGCGAGCCCGCCGCGATGCCGAGCCCCAGATAGATGAAGTCGGTGGCGTCGTTCCTGACGACGGAGCCGATCCTCGCGACGAGCTTGCCGAGCCCCGCCCGCGCGCCCACCAGGGTGAGGACGTCCCCGCGGTGCAGCACGGTGTCGCCGTTGGCGGGCAGGTCCTGGTCGCCGCGGACGACGTCGCTGACGTAGACGCCGTCGCGGTAGAACTCCGGGTGGGTCCGCTGGAGTTCGTCGATCGTGCGGCCCTCCGTGGCCTTCTCGGTGACCGACACCTGCTGGGTCGCCAGCGGGGAGTCGAGACCGGGCACGCCCGGTGTCTCGGGGCCGATGAGCCGGCCCGCCTCGATCACGTTGGCCCGGCGGCCTACCAGCAGCACCAGGTCGGAGAGGGTCAGCTCCAGCTCGGGCGTGACGTCCAGGATCACGCTGCCGCGCTTGACGGCCTCCACGGTGATGCGCTCGGCGTGCTCGGCCTCCAGTTGCGCCACGGACCGGCCGTCGGCCGTGGTGACGAGATAGGTGCGCCCCACCACGCCGGGCATCGCCGGGCGCTCGTCCGCGTCGAGGCCGCCGGAGCGGCGGGTGCGCTCCCACAGCTCCCGGGAGGCGTCCCGCAGGTTGACGCGCATCAGGATCGGCATGATCTGGCTCGTGTAGAGCACGACCGTGATCAGGCCGAACAGGTAGCAGACGGTGTAGGCGGTGGCGACGTTGCCCTGGTACTCGCTGATCTGGGCCGAGGTCAGGTTCGACAGCTCTCCGATGGCCTCGGTGGCCGTGCCCACGACCGCGGACTCGGTGGCCGCGCCGGCCAGGATGCCCGAGGCCGTGCCGACGTCGAGGTCGAACCACTTGGCGAGGCCCAGCGCGATGCCGAGCACGCAGACCAGCTCGATCCCGCACAGCACGAAGAACCGCAGGCTCCTGCGGTTGAGGTTCCGGAAGAACTGCGGCCCGGCCAGGTAGCCGAGGGCGAAGATGAACAGGGCGAAGAACACGGTCTTCACGTCGTCGGAGACCTGGGCCTTGGTCCAGGCGCCGAGCAGCAGGGAGACGATCAGGGTTCCGCAGATGCCGCCCAGGGTGAGCGGCCCCACCCGCAGTTTCCCCACGAGGTAGCCGAGCGCGAGGCTCGCGAACAGGACCAGTTCGGGGTTGTCCTTGAACACGCCCATGGCGGCTCAGCCGGTCTCTGTGCCGGGCTTGTACCTGGCGCCGGGCTTGTACCTGAATCGGTGCATATCGGGAATATAGTGCACGCTGTCGCATCGACGGCGGGCGTGCGGCCCGCGGGTCGGCCCCGGCTCCGGTGGCGTCCTCGCCCGGGGCGTCCCGCCGCCCGCCGCCCACGGTCCGCCGCCCTCCGGCCAACTCCGTTTCACGGGACGGGTGACGGGGACCCGGGAGCGGGGGTCGCCGGCCCGGGAGCGGGGCGGCGGTGATCGACCTGCGGGGTCGGGGAGGCGGCCGGCGGGACGTGTCGGACACGGCCCGGTCCGTCACCGGTGCGGGCTCCGCGGGAGTTTGAGACTGCCGTGAGACCACCCGGGCACGGGCCCGCCGGTAGCTTCCCAACGCCCCCGAGGACGCGGGCAGACCGTGCCCGCGCAGGTGCCGGGTACCGACCGAGAGGAACCGCCGTGAAGCTGGCTCGCTGGCCGGTCATGCTGGCCGCCGCCGCCCTGGCCGCCGTATCCGTGCTCACCGGCACGTCGTCCGCCGTCGCCGCGGACGGCCCGGTGGCGGTGGCGGCGACCCCGGCCGCCGCCACCGCCGCCGTCGCCGAACCCACCGAGCCCAAGTACTTCCTCGGCACCGGGTACGGCCCGTACAACATCGCCCTGGACGCCGCCTACGGCACCGCCTACGCGGCGGCCGCCAACGAGGGCTACCCCAGTTCCTCGTGCCGGCTGTCCGCGGGGCCTGTGCCCAACGAGCTGAGCCCCGGCTACTTCCAGATCCTGCTGGAGATCCACTGCGTGCCGCCGGCCCCGGCCGGCGCGGGCCGGATCGTCGGCGTGCACTCCGGGAAGTGCCTGGACGTGAAGGCGGGCGGGACCGCCAACGGGACGCCGGTGCAGATCCACTCCTGCAACAACGGGTCGAACCAGTCGTGGAAGCTGTACCCGGACGGCACGCTCCGGTCTCTCGGCAGATGCCTGGACGTGCAGTACGCCAGGACGGAGAACGGCTCGCTGCTCGGCATGAACAGCTGCCACGGCGCGCCCAACCAGCAGTGGCAGCTCCTGGAGGGCGGTCTGCTGCGCAGCGCCCACTCCGGCAAGTGCCTGGACGCCCTGGGCTGGGGCACGGGCAACGGAACCCGGGTCGGGATCTGGGACTGCGCCCCGCACCACACCAACCAGCAGTGGCAGGGGCCGGGCCTCGGCACCTGAGCCGCCGCGCACCGGCCCCGGCCCCGCCGCCTCCTCCGGCGCCGGGGCCGGTGCGCTCTCAGCCGCCCGCGCGCAGGCGGGCGGCGAGGGCGAGCAGGCCGCGGCGGTGGCGGCGGAAGTAGGTGGCACGGCCGAGGTGGAGCCGGCAGGCGACCTGATGGTGCGTGACGGGAGAGCGGTCCAGGTAGTAGGCGCAGAGCACGGCGCCGGCCTCGGCGTCGGCCGCGTCGGCGCCCGTCGCCAGGTCGTGGGCGGCGTCGCGCAGCCAGCGGCGCAGCGCGGCGGGTGTCGGGGTCGGGAGGTAGGCGAGCAGGGCGCTGTCGGCCGGTCCTGCGGGGTCCTTGATCCCGGCCAGGGCGCGGGCGACCTCGGGCACCAGGCGTTCGTCCGCCGCCTGTGCGGGAGCGGTGGCCGCCGGCCCGAGCCGGTCGAGCCAGGGGCCGAGCGCCGCCGGGGTGAAGGCGTTGCTGAACACCTGGGGCGGCCGGCCGCACCGGAAGACGTCGTCGTGCACGGCGCCGTGCACCCGGAAGCCGAGGACGCGCACGAGCCGCTGGTAGTCGTCGGTGGCCGTCGACACCACCAGCCGCCCGGCGTGCACGGAACGCTGGAGGATGTCACCGAGGACCCGGGAGTGCGCCACCGGGTCGGGTGCGTACGCCGCCCCGAGGAAGAGGCCGCCCGTGCGGGGGCCGGTGACGAACTGCTCGGCATGCTGCTGGAGCAGCTGGTCGACGCCGCCCGCCGTGCCGTCGCCGACGGGCAGCAGGGAGGCGATGCCGACGGCCCGGCCCTCGCCGTCCCTCGCCAGCCGGAACGCGGACGGGCCGTGGGCCAGCCAGCGTTCGGTGATCCGGTCGGCCCGCGTACGGTCGAATCCGCCGCGCTCGGCCCACCTCCGCATGAGGACGTGGACGGCGTCGGTGTCGTCCTGCGTCGCCGCTGCGACGGTCACGGTCGACTCCGCGGGCGGGAAGAGCGCCGAGCGCAGCGCCGGGTCGCCGGTCAGGAACAGCTGCTGCCGGACCAGTTCGGCCCGTCGGGCCGGCTCGTCCGACCGCTGGAGCAGGGTGTGCCGGTAGGCCGCCGCGCGGGACCGGGTGGTGTGGTGGGCGAGCGGGCGGCGCCAGTGGTAGGCGCTCTCCAGCACCGTGCGGAAGGGTTCCGCGACCGTGAGGCCGAGTGCGGTGCGCCGCACCACGCTGAGCTCGCCGAGGCGGCTGAACAGCGCGGGTCCCGCGGACAGCAGGTGCTCGTCGCCCGCGCCCACCGTCGCCAGCAGCCGCAGCGCGTGCAGCGTGCGGGCGCCGGGCCGTTCGCGGGCGAGCCGGTCCGTCAGCTCCTCGGCCATCCGGTCCGCGACGGCTCCGCCGTCGTTCGCCGACGCGCCCGCGTGCAGGGCCCGGCAGGCGGCGTGCGCGAGGGCCGGAACGCCGCCCGCCAGGCGGACGACGAGGGCGCGGGCTCCCGGGTCGCCGATGCCCGCCGCCCCGGCCAGCCGGTCGACGTCCTCGTCCGGGAACGGCGTCAGCCCCACGATGTGGAGGCCGCTGCCCGTCCAGCCGCCGTCCCGGGCGGGCAGCGGCAGCCTGCTGATCAGGAGCAGCCGACGGAACCGGACGCGGCCGAGCAGGGTGCTCAGGGCGGCGGCCCGGCCGGGACCGTCCGCTCCGTCGACGACCACGCCGTCGCCGTCGCACGCCCCGGTGTCCCGGCCGGCGCTCCCCGGCGCGGCCGCTTCCGGTCCGGCCGCTTCCAGTCCGGCGGAGCCCGGTGCGGCCGGGTCCACACCGCCGAGGAGGCCGGTGTGCTCCGGGCCGAGGTGAGCCGGGGCGAGGTGAGCCGGGGCGATGTGCTCCAGGTCGACGTGTTTCCACCCCAGTTCACGGGCGAGGGCGGACTTTCCGGCACCCGGAGGGCCGGTCAGGTTGACCAGCCCGTGGGTGTCCAGCGCCCTGCGCAGCCGTTCGAGTTCCGCCGTGCGCGGGACGTGTCCGTGCCCGGTCACCGTCACGATGTGCCGCCCCCCCGCCCGCCCCGCCGGACCCGGTCCCCACCGGGCGCGCCCGAAGATACGGCGGGCCTCCCGGAGCCTCCAGCGGCAGGGACGACATCCGGCCACGGGGAAGCGCGGACTCCGCTCGTACGGTCCGGAAGCCGGCCCGGTGGCCGCGTCCGCACCCCACCGCGCGCGCCCGGCTCCGGCGGCAGCGTCCGCACCGCATCACCCGCACCGCTCCGGCGCCGGCGTCCGCACCCCACCACCCCACTGCCCCGCGCCCCGCTCCGGCGCCTCGTGCGCGTCACCCCGTCCGGCTCCCGTGGCAGCGGCCGCGTCCGCCGGCCACCCCGCGCCCCGCTCGCGAACGGCCCCGTCTCACCCCGCCGGGCGGGGCGGCGGGGTCGCCGCGTCGGCGAGCCGGGGGAAGAGCGGCACCGGCGGCGGCAGCACCCCGTCCACCGGCGTGCACTGCGCGGTGATGCGGGCGGCGGCGTCCGGGAGGAAGGGCGTCAGCCGCTCGGCGAGTACGAGGCAGCTCGCGAGCAGGGTGCCCAGCACCTCGTCGAGCCGCTCCCCCGCCGCGTGGTCGCCGTCCTGCTCGGCCCGCGCGTGCACCCAGGGCCGGGTGGCGTCGACGCAGCGGTTGGCCTCCTCCAGGACGGTCCACACGGCGGACGCCGCCTGCCGGAAGTCGTAGGCCTCCAGGGCCGCGTCGACGCGTTCGGCGCTCTCGGTCACGGCACGCGCGAGCCACTCCGACACGGCGGGGGCGCCGTGGAGCGGGGCGGCGCCCGGGGGCCTGCCCGCCCGGTAGCGGTGGATCATGGTCACCACACGGTTGACCAGGTTTCCGACGCCGCCGGCGAGATCGCCGTCGTGCCGCCGCACCAGGCTCTCGGCCGTGAAGTCGGCGTCCCCGGTGCGCGGTACGTCGCGCAGCAGCCACCAGCGCACCGCGTCGGTCCCGTACTCCGCGACGAGTCCGGCCGGGTCGACCACCGTGCCGGCCGACTTGCTGATCTTGCGTCCGTCCACGGTGAGGTAGTCGTGGACGAGGATGTCGGTGGGCAGCGGGAGCCCCGCCGAGAGCAGCATGGCCGGCCAGTACACGGCGTGGAAGCGGATGACGCCCTTGCCGAGGAGATGGATGCGCCTCCCGCCGCCCGCCCACCAGCGGTCGAAGTCCTCGCCGCCGGTGCCGTATCCGAGGCCGGTGACGTAGTTGCCGAGGGCGTCCCACCACACGTAGACGACCTGGTCGTCGTCGCCGGGGACCGGGATGCCCCAGCCGCGGGCGCGGGTGCGGGAGCGGGACACCGAGAAGTCGTGGAGTCCGCCGTCGATCAGGCTCAGCACCTCGTTGCGGCGCGAGGCGGGTTCGATGCGCAGGGTGCCGTCCTCGATCAGGCCGCGCAGGGTGTCCGCGTACCGGGACAGGCGGAAGAACCAGTTCTCCTCGGCGACCGGGCGCGGGGGCGTGCCGTGTTCGGGACAGCGTCCGGCGTCGAGGTCCCCCGGTGCCCAGAACTGCTCGCAGCCGACGCAGTAGAGGCCCTCGTAGTGCTTGCGGTAGAGGTCTCCGGCCGCCGCGACCCGGTGCCACAGCCGCTCCACACCGGCCCGGTGGCGCGGGTCGCTGCTGGTGCGGATGAAGTCGTCGAAGGAGACGGAGAGCGGATCGCGCAGTTCCTCGAAGGCGACCGCGTTGCGGTCGACGAACTCCTGCACTCCGACGCCGGCCGCCTCGGCGGCGATGACGTTCTTCAGGGAGTTGTCGTCGGTGCCGGTGAGCAGCCGGACGTCGTCGCCCGCCTGCCTGCGGTGGCGTGCGAGGACGTCCGCCTGCACCAGTTCGAGGGCGAAGCCCAGGTGCGGACGGGCGTTGACGTACGGGATGGTCGTGGTGATGTAGGTGCGTGGCGCGTCGGTGGTCATGGGGAGTTCCTTCTCCGTCGACCGGGCCGGAGCTCCGCGCGCACGGCGACGAGGCCCCTTCCCGGGGCCTCGGTACGTCACACGTCCGTCTCAGCAGCCCCTGCGGCGGGGCATCATGCGGAACGTGTGCGTGGTCATGGGCCGACGGTAGCGGCGGAACGCCTGCCGGGGCCACGGGTTTTCACCGGGACGGGCGGCCGGGGCGCCCCTCCCCGAAGCCGCCACACATCCGACACCGGCCGTTCACACCCAGATTCACATGTCCATGTCACCCTCCGACTACCGGCTCATTCAACCCGCGTAGACCGGAGGTCCCCCCATGCCTGCGCCCCACGCCCGACGCTGGACTACACCGGTACTCGGCGGTCTGGCGGCCTTCACCGCCGTGGCCGCACTGACCCTGCCGGCAGCCGCCGCCACCCCGGCGCCGCCGACCGCCTCCGCCGCGGGCACCGCCGCCCCGGCGTACGACGACACCTACTACGCCGACGCCCTGGGCAAGTCCGGCGCGGCGCTGAAGGACGCGCTCCACACGATCGTCAGTGACCAGACCAAGCTGTCCTACTCGGCCGTCTGGGACGCCCTCAAGGCCACCGACCAGGACCCGGCCAACAGCGCCAACGTGCGGTTGCTCTACTCGGGCGGGTCCCGCAGCAAGTCCCTCAACGGCGGCAATGTCGGCGACTGGAACAGGGAGCACGTCTGGGCCAAGTCCCACGGCGACTTCGGCACCGCCACCGGCCCGGGCACCGACATCCACCATCTGCGCCCGACCGACGTCCAGGTCAACAGCATCCGGGGCAACAAGGACTTCGACACCGGCGGCAGCACCGTCTCCGGCGGCGGGGGCAGCCTCACCGACTCGGACTCCTTCGAGCCCCGCAGCGCGGACAAGGGCGACGTGGCCCGCATGATCTTCTACATGGCCGTCCGGTACGAGGGCGGCGACGGCTGGCCGGACCTGGAGGTCAACGGGAACGTCAACAACGGCAGCGCCCCGTACATGGGCAGACTCAGCGTCCTCAAGCAGTGGAACGTCCAGGACCCGCCGGACGCGTTCGAACAGCGCCGGAACGAGGTCATATACGCGTCCTACCAGGGCAACCGGAACCCGTTCATCGACCACCCGGAGTGGGTCGAGTCGATCTGGTAGCGCACAACCGCACCTCCTGACACCCGCGCCCACGGGACACGACGCGGTGGTGGCGGCCCGACGGCCGCCACCACCGCGTTCGCGTGCGCGGAACCGGCCGGGAGGCCGCCCGCCGGGGCGGTGAGCGGAGTGGCGCCACCCGGGCCCGTGGCGCGGCGCCCCCGGTCGCGCGGTGTCCGGCCGGACCGCCCCCCGCGCGGCCCGGCCGGACGGCGCGGGTCAGTCCGCCCGGCCGCGGTCGGCGCGTTCGGGCGGGCACCCGGCGGCGGCGCACCTCACGACGGCGCTCCCACGCGCCCGCGGAACACGTCGGCCATCACCGAGTACTCGTCGCCGCCGTGGCCCGCGGCAGCCGCCCGCCGGGCCAGCTCGCGCACGAACCGCGGGAGTTCGGCGTCGACACCGAGCGCCTCGCTCTCGTGCACGAGGTGGTCCATGGTGGCGAGATGGGTCTCCAGGGTGGCGTCGGGCGACGCGTGGTCCCCGGCGTCCACCCGTCGCGCGTAGTCGGTCAGCCAGCCGGCCACGGTCCCGATCCCGTGCCGCGCCACCGGGGCGAACGCCTCCGCGGAGACGCCCGCCGCCCCGAGCAGCGCCGCACCGTGGAGGAAGCCGTTCAGGACCCCCCACATCAGCCCCAGCACGCCCATCTCGTAGAGGGCCGCGAGACCGTGGTCCGCGCCGATGCGCGCGGTCCCGCCGCCGAGGAGGCGCAGGGTGGCCCCGTACCGGTCCCAGGCCGCCGGGTCCCCGCTGACGAGGACGGCCGCGTCGTCGGCGCCGATGCCGTCGGGGGTCGCCATGATCGCCCCGTCGAGGTACGCGCCGCCCGTCCGTGCCATCAGCTCCGCGACCTCACGGGCCGCCGCCGACGTGCCCGAGGTGAGGTTGACGAGGACCCGTCCGGCAAGGACTCCGCCGAGCGGTTCGAGGACCTCGCGGACCGCGTCGTAGTCGGTGAGGCACAGGACGACGAGTCCGTCCGGCCCGACGGCCTCCACCGCTTCACGGGCGGAGCCCGCGCGCCGGGCTCCCGCGGCGACGAGGGCGTCGCCCTTCGACGCGGTGCGGTTCCACACCGTGGTGGGTGCGCCGCCGCCGAGGAACGCGCCGGCCAGCGCCTGCCCCATCAGTCCGAGTCCGATGACCGCGACCGGGGTGACATCCGGTGACTGATGCTCCGTCATGAACACTGCTCTCCCTGCTTGTTCGACATCCGTGGCAGAATCCTCGGCATTCACACCGGTATGAAGGTCAAGGGGGACGGCCGTGCTCATCGGGGATCTCAGCCGGCGCACCGGGGTGCGCACCCATCAGCTGCGCTACTACGAGGCGCAGGGCCTGCTCAAGCCCTTGCGGCGCGCCAGCGGATACCGGGAGTACACGCAGGACGCGGTCCTGACCGTGCTCCAGATCCGGAAGCTGCTCGACGCGGGACTGTCCACCGAGGACATCGCCTACCTGCTGCCCTGCGTCACGGGCCCGGAGCCGGAACTCGCCCCCTGCGGTGAGCTCATCGACACCCTCCGCGTACGGCTGTCCGGCCTCGACGAGCAGATCGACACCCTCACCCACTCACGCCGCGCCCTGCACCGGTACATCGAGCAGACGGAACGGCGCGCGCGGGAGAGCGCCCCCGCCGACGCCTGATCCGCGGCTCGCCTGCGTCAGGCCCGGGTGCGTCCGCGGAATCGGCGGTGCTCGCGCAGTTCGCCGGCCACCCTGCATCCGAAGGCGGCGGCACCCCACACCAGGAGGACGTTGAGCGAGGCTCCGAGCGCGAACGGCAGCATCACGCCGAACACCCCGGGGTCCGCGTCGGAGAACGACGGCTCGACGTCGAGGAGCGCAGCCGACGCGAAGGCGGCGATGCCCACGGCGACCGACCCGGGGAACGTGGCCAGGTGCAGGAACGCGGTGGCGGAGTCGGGCTGATCCGCGGCGCCCGCCAGCAGTCCCCCGACCGCGGCGAAGGCCACGTAGCCGAGGGCCGCCACCCGCGCGAGGAGACGACCGCGGCGAGGAGTGCGGGTGCGGTCCATGAGGTCTCCGATGCGGATGCCGGGCGAGCGGGAGCGGGAGCAGGGGCGGGGGCGGGAACACGGGCGGTCCCGCATTCTTGAACGCGTTCAAAGCAGGTTCACAGCATACGGGAAGCCGGTCCGGGCGCGGCAGCCGGAGCAGCGACTATCATCGACGCCGACATCGCGTGCCGGTCACCGACCGGGTGAGGCATGGAGGTGTCGGGAGATGCCCTCGGAGGCATTCCTTGTCAGTCGACCTGAACCACACCATCGTCCATTCCCGGGACGCCCGCGAAGCCGCGGAGTTCTTCACCCGCCTGCTCGGCCTGGAGATCACCGGCGAATGGGGCCCCTTCATCGCCGTCGCCCTCGGCAACGGCGTCACGCTGGACTTCGCCACCGTCCCCGAGGACACGATCACCCCGCAGCACTACGCCTTCCTCGTCTCCGAGGAGGAGTTCACCGCCGCGTACGCGCAGATCGAGCAGCGCGGCATCGAGCACTACGCGGACCCGCGACGCACCCGACCGGGCACGGTCAACCACAACGACGGCGGCCGCGGCGTGTACTTCATGGACCCGTCGGGCCACGCGATGGAACTCATCACCGTGCCGTACGGCGGCTGGGGCGCGTAGCACCACCCCGGGGCGGGCCCGCGGCTACGCGGTCCCGCCCGTCCCCGCGAACCCGACGAAGACTCGCCAGGCACCGGTACGGACGGTGAGCGGGGACACGGTGACGTCCTTGGAGTCACGGACGTGAACCGAGCCGCAGCGGGTCGCGACCTCCACACACTGACCGCCCTCGCCGCTGCTGTAGCTGCTCTTGACCCACACCAGCGCCGGGGTGGCCGGTACGGACTTCACGACGTTCATGTCTCTCCAAGCAACTTCTCGATGAAGGCCAGCGATTCGCGCGGTGTGAGTGCCTGCGCCCGAAGAAGACCGTACTGCTCCTCGAGCTCACGCACAGTCCTCCGGTCCGTGTGGAGGCGGCTGTGCTTGTACGCCTCCACGTACGCGATCCTGCGCCCTTCCTTCGTCTCGATCAAGGTGAACGGACCGGACAGTCCGGCATGCTCCTCCCGCTTGTTCGGCATGACCTGGATGTCGATGTTCCGCTGCTGACCACAGAGGACAAGCTGCTCCCACTGCCCGCGCATCACCTCACGACCGCCCGCAGGCCGTGCGAGAACCGACTCCTCGATGACGAAGCTGAACGTGGACGGCGGCTTGCGCAACAGCACGCCCTGCCTGGCGAGCCGGGCGACGACGCGCTCCTCGATCGTCTCCTCGCTCAGGATCGGACGCCGCATGGTGAACACGGCCCGTGCGTAGTCCTCGGTCTGCAGAAGTCCGTTGATCACGTGAGTGTCGTACACGTGCAGTTCGACAGCCTCGGCCTCCAACTTCGCCGCGTCCCGGAAGAACGCCGGATACTGCGCCCGCGCGACCTCCTCCTTCAGCTCGGCCAGGACCCCGCGCGCCCCCAGCAGTTCGTCCGCCAGGTCGATGAACCTCGGCGGAGGCACCCGCCGGCCCTGTTCATAGCTGGCGATCGTCGAGGCCGAGTACCCCGTCATCGCCCCGAAGGCCGTCCGGTCGTGGTCCGCCCACTCCCGGAACCGCTTCAACTGCCGCCCGAACACCCCGAGGATGCCCGACCCGGGTGACGACGCCCCGCCACCACCGGGGCCGTCGCCCTCCTCGTCGCCGTACCGCTGCTCTTCCTCGACGGTCATCCGCACACCACCTCCCGTGCGCCAACACCTCCTACCGGCACCCCGTCACGCCTCACCCCGCGTACAGCCAACCGGCTCCCGCGTACACAGCCGCCCCGTACCGCCCCACACCCCACGAGCCCTGCCCGGTCAACGCTACGCACACCCGGCTCCCCGCGTCCGGCAAGCCCGCGAGGTTCACCGCCGCACCCGTCGACGCCACAGCGCGCCGTGGGTGCGTCGGTGGGCCGTGGGCTCACGGATGCCGGATGCCTCGGAACGGCTGGTCCGCCTCCAGGGCGAAGGCGACGTCGAGCAGGGTGCGTTCGTCGCCGGGGCGGGCGGAGAACATCACGCCGATCGGGAGGCCGTCGGGCGTCGTGGAGCGTGCGGGCAGGGAGAGGGACGGTGTGCCGACGACGTTGTTGACCGGGGTGAACGCGACGTACGCGAGGATCCGTTCGATCAGCGTCTCGTACGGGACGGCCGGGCTGAGGTGGCCGAGCGGGGGCGTGGTGTGGGCGAGCACCGGGGAGAGGACGAGGTCGACGCCGCGGAAGGCGGCCGCGTACGCCTCCCGGGTGCGCTTCAGGCGGCGCACCACGCCCGGGGTGGTGCGCCACTTCGCCGTGTAGGTGTCGCGCAGTCCGCGGCTGAGGCCGTCCATCCGGTGCCGGTCGAAACCGCTGCCCAGCGTGCGGCCCGTGACGCCCAGCAGGAACGACAGCATGCCCCAGTAGGTGAGGAAGTCCTCCGTGAAGCGCGGGTCGATCGTCAGCTCGACGGGCTCCACGGTGTGTCCGAGGCCTTCGAGGACGGCCGCGGTCGCGGTGACGGCCTCGCGGGTCGGGGCGTCGGTGGTGACTCCGCCCGGCGAGTCGGTCAGGAGCCCGATGCGCAGCCGGCGCCCCGAGGGGCCTTCGGGCGCGGGGCCGACGGGCGGCAGCTTCGGGTTGCGCCAGTGGGTCTCGGCCGCGGCGAGGAAGGCCGCGCTGTCGCGCACGGTGCGGCTGACGATCCCGTCGGAGACGATGTCGAGCGGCAGTTGGCGGCCCTGCGCGTTGGGCACGACCCGCCCCCGGGTGGGCTTCAGGCCGACGAGGCCGCAGCAGGCGGCGGGGATGCGGATGGAGCCGCCGCCGTCGTTGGCGTGGGCGAGGGGGACCGCTCCGGCGGCGACGAGCGCCGCGCTGCCGCCCGACGAGCCGCCCGCCGAGTGGCCGGTGTGCCACGGGTTGCGGACGGGCTCGGCGCCGTCGTACTCCGTGGTGGGGCTGAAGCCGAACTCGGGCAGCCGGGTCTTGCCCAGCACCGTCACCCCGGTGCTCAGGAACTGCCGGGTGAACGGGGAGTGCCGGCGCGCGGGGCGCGGTGTGAAGGCGGCGCTGCCGTGCCCGGTCGGGAGTCCCGCGTAGTCGGTGTTGTCCTTGACGAAGGTGGGCACTCCGGCGAAGGCACCGCCGGTGGCGGTGGCCTGCGCCGGGCTGTCGACGTGTGCCTGGACGGCGTGGAGCAGGGCGTCCGCGTCCCTGACGCGGGCCGCGGCGTCCCGTGCCGCCTCGGCGGCGGAGATCTCGCGCCGCCGGATCGCGTCGGCGAGGCCGACGGCGTCGTGTTCGCCCAGCGCATCGTCCCGGAAGACGTGCACCGTGGTCTGTTCCTCGAAGGTCGTCACCGCTGACTCCGCCCGGGCCGCTGGGATGCGTCACCGCCATCATTGCTTACCAGCGAGTAACAGGCGAGGGTTTCCGGGCTCCGTTTCCCGTGCGCGGCGGCGGGCGGGACGCCGCGGGCCCCGGCCCGGCCGGGCGGCGTCAGGGCGCGGCGGCGAGGGCGCGGTCGACCCGGCGCAGGAGGTGGGTGTCGGTGATCCGGCGGCGCAGGTCGGCGAGTTCGCGTCGGGCGTCCTCGCCGCCGGTGAGGGACAGCGCGGTGACGGCGGCTTCGGCGATCCCGACGGGGTGGCGGCCCGCACCAGGCAGGTCCAGGTGGATCGTGCGGACGAGCTGGGCGAGCGCGTCGCAGGTCTCGCCGTCGGGCGGGAGGAGGGACAGCAGCCAGGCGAGGCCCCGGAGCGCGTGGACGTTGTAGGGATCGTGGGCGGGCGGCCCGTACCAGCCGGTCAGCGGGATGGTCCGCTCGCGGCCGACGAGCCCGAACCAGCGCAGCACATGCCGGCGCACCTGTCCGGCGCCCGCCGCCTCCAGCAGGCCCCGGGCGGTGCGCAGCCAGGTGGCCGACGGGGCGGCGGCGGAGACCGGGGCGCGGTGGGCGAGCAGCCGCTGCCAGGGCCCGCCGCCGCGTGCCGCGTCCTCCATGGCCCGGTCCGCCCACGGCTCCCCCGGGTTGAGCACGGGCCCGGGGCAGCGGGCGAGCACCTCGCGCAGCGCGGGCTCGTCGTGGTAGTCGAGGACGGTGCGGCGGAAGGCGGCCAGCACCTCGGGTCCGGGGGGCCGTCCGGCCGTGTGCTCGGCGTCGGCGAGCTCCCAGTCCCGGTGGCCGGTGACGACGTACTCGCGTGCCGCATGGGCGAGCCGGAGCCGCCGGGGCTCGGCGAGGAGGTCCGGGTCGAGGCCGCGCACGACACCCGACGCCACGACGAGCAGCTCCGCGCGGAAGTAGCCGGCGTCCCGCAGTGCGATGTCGCCCTCCCGCTCCGGTTCGGGGTCGGCGTGCCAGCGGGCCCAGACGCGGGCCAGCTCGATCCGGTCGGCGTCCGGCAGCCCGCGCAGCCAGCTCATGGCCTCCGGTCCCGGGCCGGTCAGCGAGCCGTTGCGGCAGGCGGCGTCCATGACGGCCCGCGCCAGTCCGGGCAGGTCACCGCGGTCCGCGAGCGCGCGCCGGCGCTCGTCCTGCGCGCGGAGCACAGCGAAGTCCCTCTGCCATCTGCTCATGCCCGGAGCGTAGAAGAAGCCACCGACAGAGCGGAGTTATTGATTCCGATTCGCCCGGCGGGCCGGGGCGCGCGGGTCGGTGCGGGGCCGGGGCGCGGGCCGGCGGGTCGGTGCGGGACGGGGTGCGGCGCGCGGGTCAGTGCGGGACGGCGAGGACGAGCCGGGCGCGGAGCGTCTCGTGGACCCAGCGTTCCCAGCGCTCCGGCGACCATCCGCGGTCGCGGGTCAGCACGAGGAAGAGTTCCGGGCTGAGGAGCGCGAACGCGATGTCCGCCGCCTCCTCGCCCGTGACGTCCGCACGGGCCCCCGGCTTGCCCCGGAGGGAGTCCGTCGCGGCCGAGACGACGGCGTACCTGGGGTCGGAGCCGGCCGGCCACAGGTCACGGATCTCCGGGTCGGTCGCGGTGGCCGCGTGGACCATCTCGTTGATGGCGGCGACCCGTTCGAGGGTGCCGCGGCTGCCCCGGACGAGGGCGGACAGGGCGGCGTCGGCCGTCGGGGCCTCGGTGACCTCGGCGAACCAGGGGCGTTCCATCGTGGGCACGGGGTCGTCGTCCCCCGCGATCGCCACGTCGACCAGTTCCTTCAGCAGCGAGGGCTTGTTGCGGAAGGCGAAGTAGATCGTCTGCACGGCGACACCGGCGCGGTCGGCGATCTCCTGGAGGGTCGTCGCCCCGTACCCCTTGGCGACGAAGAGTTCGCCCGCCGCGTCGATGATCCGCCGCCGT
The DNA here is from genome assembly GCF_014489615.1 of Streptomyces genisteinicus. GTDB lineage: Bacteria > Actinomycetota > Actinomycetes > Streptomycetales > Streptomycetaceae > Streptomyces > Streptomyces genisteinicus. The sequence goes on along the minus strand of NZ_CP060825.1, from coordinate 6,209,488 downwards.
GTCTCGCGGGCCCTGGTGCCACGCCTCGCCTTGACCTCGCTCATGACCGGAGTCTATAACTAGAGCTCGACTCTAGAGTTCAACTCTAGTAATCGTTCCGGCGAAGGGACCAGATCCGTGCACGACATCGCCAACCGTCAGCAGGCCGAGGCGTGGAACGACTGGGAGGGCGTCCACTGGGCAGAACACCCCGAGCGCTACAACGGCATGCTGGACGGCTTCAACGACGCCCTGTTCGCGGCGGCGGGCATCACCGCGCACGACCGCGTCCTCGACATCGGCTGCGGCACGGGCCGCACCACCCGCATCGCCGCCCGCCAGGCGGTCGCCGGCCACGTCACGGGCATCGACCTCTCCGCACCGATGCTGGAACGGGCCCGCCGCGACGCGGCCGCGGAGGGAATCGCCAACATCCGCTTCGAGCAGGGCGACGCGCAGGTGCACCCGTTCCCCGAGGCGTCGCACGACGTCCTGATCAGCCGGGGCGGCGTGATGTTCTTCGGCGACCACGTCGAGGCGTTCTCCCACCTCCGGCGCACGCTCACGCCCGAGGGGCGGCTCGCCTTCCTGGGCCCGCAGCCCGGCGAACCGGACGGCGCCTACGCCCGCGCCACGGCGGCGCTCGCCCCGTTCCTCCGGGAGGCGTCCCCGGCCGCCACCGGGATGGGCTCGCTGCTGGACCCGGCACGCATCCGCGACGTGCTCACCGGCGCGGGCTTCACGGACGTCGGCATCACCTCCGCCGAAGCCCCCATGAACCTGGGGGCGGACGCCGACGACGCCACGGGGTTCCTCTTCGCCATGGGGCCCACGCGGCACAACCTGCGCGAGGTCGACGCGGCGACCGCCGCGGGCGTCCGGGCCGAAGTGCGACGGGCCTTCGAGGAGTTCGAGACCACCCGGGGCGTGCTGGTGCCCGGGTCCGTCTGGATCGTCACCGCGTCCGCGGGGCAGCCGGGGCCCCACGCCTGACCACCCGGCAGCCGCGGGGCGGCCGGACGGTCCGTCGGCCCGGGTGCGCCGGCGCGGCCGGCAGGCCGGGCGGGTCAGACTCCGTCGAGGAAGGGAGTGCGGCCGCTGCGCCGCAGGTAGTGGCCGCGCCATCCGGCGGCGACGGTGATCACGGACCAGGCGGCGGCGCCGCCGACCAGGCCGCCGAGGCGGGCCTCGGGGTCGACCTCGTCGGCGCGCTCCATGGCGACGACGCCCTCGGGGTCACGGACGATCTCGATCCGGTCGCCCACGCGGATGCCGGGGTCGCTGCCCCGGTAGCGCAGCGTCTCGTCCAGTTCACCGCCGGGGCCGGTGAGCGTGAACCGGTGGTCCTTGCTCTCCGTGCCCGCCGCGCTGTCCGCGGTGACGACGGCGGTCTCGCGCACACCGCGGCGCTCCAGCGCCGCCTCGGGTGCGTACTGGACGGAGCCGACGAGGACGAACAGGCCCGGGACGACGGAGAGCAGGGCCAGCCACCAGGCGTGGTGGAGCAGCCGCAGCACGATCACGAAACCGACCGCGAGGAGGCAGCCGGTGACGATCGGGATCACGTCGTTGCCGAGGCTGACGTAGGCGAGGGCGGTATTGCCCGCGGCGATCGCCCAGGCAAGGACCAGCACCGCGAACAGCGCCAGCAGCGATCTGCCGACACCGCCCCGGCGCGGCCCCGCGGGACGGGGAGACGTGGTGGCGAGGCGGGGCGCTGCTCCGGTCATGGAGCGGATCGTAGACGGCGGGCCGCGGGCCCTCTCCACCGGGGCGCACGGGAGCGCGGCCACCGTTCACCGGGAAGTTCACCGGGGCGGGAACGCGGTGCCGCGGACATCCCGGCGGATCGGGCCGCGGCTGCGCCCTCACCGCGGCGGGCGGGTCCGCAGCGCGCCGAGCAGGTGCTCCAGTGCGGCGCGGGTGGGCGCGAGGTCCTCGGGGCGGGCGGTGGAGGCGAGCCAGAGGGCGGCTTCGTTCATCGCCCCGGAGAGCAGGTGGACCAGCGGGCCGACCGGCTGCCGGACGATGACGCCCGCGTCGACGAGTGCGGTGAGCGCGTCGGCGAGGTGCCGGGCGGAGCCGGCCTCGTCCATGGCACGCCACTCGGTCCAGCCGAGGACGGCCGGGCCGTCGACGAGCATGACGCGCCGCACCTCGGGGTCGGTGGCGGCGGTGATGAACTCCTGGCATCCGGCGACCAGTTGCTCCCAGGGGTCGTCGTGCGCCGCGGCCGCGCCCTCGACCCGCCGGGCGACCTCCTGCTGAGCCTCCTCCAGCACGGCCCGGAAGAGCTCGGCCTTGCCCGCGAAGTGGTGGTAGAGCGCCCCCTTGGTCACCCCGGCCGCGGCCACGATCTCGGTGAGACCCACGTCCGCGTAGCCCCGGCCCGAGAAGAGCCGCCGCCCCTCCCGGAGCAGCGCCTGCCGCGTCTGTTCGCGCTGCTGTGCGCGGACGCCGTCCTGCCGCATGATCCCCAGCCTCTCGTTGACATACCCATGGTACGCGAATACCGTTTGACATACCGACGGTATGCGAAAGGATCCGCCATGAGAACGACCAGCTTCTATCCCGTGATCGGCACCACCGCCCTGGGCGCGTCGCGGGACTTCTACACCCGGCTGCTGGGCTTCGAGGTCACCTTCGACGCCGACTGGTACGTCAGCCTGCGCCAACCCGGCGACGGCGGCGGGGAACTCGCCCTCCTCGACCACACCCACCCGACGATCCCCGAGGGCCACCGCTCCCCCGTCCAGGGGCTCCTGCTCAATTTCGAGGTGCCCGACGTGGACGCGGAATGGGAGCGGCTGGTGACACGCGAGGGGCTGCACCCGCTGCTGCCCCTGCGCAGCGAGGACTTCGGCCAGCGCCACTTCATCGTCGCCGACCCCAACGGCGTGCTGATCGACGTCATCACACCGATCGAGCCGACCGAGGAGTACGCCGCGCAGTACACCTGAGCGGGAACCGGGGCCGCCCGCGGGAGCCGGGGGCCGCACCCGGGAGGACGCAGGGGCGCCGCCTCGCCCCCGGCGGGGCGCGGCGTGTGACCGGGATCACGCTCGGCGGCCGGTGACTTCGCGCGCCCCGGGGCGTCTCACCTGTACAGCAACGCCCGGGACACCGCGGCGCCGCACGCACCGGAGGGACACGGCACCATGACCGCACCTGTGAAGGGCCCCGCGAGCTACTTCCCGTCGATCGAGAAGAAGTACGGCCGGCCCGTCGCCCACTGGCAGGAGCTCATCAGCACCTCGCCGCTCACCCGGCACATGGAGCTGGTCGCCTGGCTCAAGGAGGAGCACGGCCTGGGCCACGGTCACGCCAACGCCCTCGTCGCGCACACCCTCGCCGAGCGCGGCGGAAAGTGAGGCGGCCCGGCCCGGCGGCGCGGGCGGGGACGGCTTCCCGTGGCTGAGACCTGGGACGGGGACCGGCTGGCTGCGGACGGCTTCGAGCGCGTCCACGTCGAGCTGGAGTGGTACGACGGGCCGCGCGCCGGCCTGGCCGACATCGGCGGGAGGCCGCACTACTTCCACAGCGACGACCACGCCCTCGGCCACGCGCCGGACGCGTACGAGGTGTGGCCCGCGAGCGGGGCCGCGATGGAGCTGGAGCGCGAGCAGTGGGCGATCTACGCCCGGTGGAACGCCCGGCGCGAGGCGGGTGAGGCCGGGCCGGAGAGCCATCCGGGCCACGGAGGCGTCGATGCCCGCTACGACGAGCTCGAGTCGGCACTGGCCCCGCATCGCCGGGTGCCGGAGGACGCCCGGCGCCTCGTCGCCGAGCACCGCCTCGCCGCGGGCCCCCGCCGCCGGGACGGCGGTCCCCGCTACTGGCTGCGCTGGCGCCCGGCGGAGTGAGGCCGCCCCGCTCGGGGCGGCGGTGCCGCTCCCCGCACGGGACACGGGTGCAGGAGGCGCACGGCCCTGACCCGCGCGGGGCGGCCGGCGGCGCCGCGCGCCCCGGCGCGGTGCACGGTCAGGCGATGCGGGTGCCCGTGCCGCCGACCCGGATCCGGGCGTCGCCCTCGCGGAGCTCCACCGTCAGGACGCCCGGCCGCCCCATGTCGGCGCCCTGGTGCAGGGTGAGCACGGACGCGGCCGGGACGAGGCCGAACTCCCGGGCGTACGCGCCGAAGGCGCCCGCCGCCGCACCCGTCGCCGGGTCCTCCACCACACCGCCCACAGGGAACGGGTCGCGGACGTGGAAGACGGTGCGGGACTCGCGCCACACCAGCTGGACGGTGGTGAGGTCGAGCCGGTGCATCAGCGCTTCGAGGCGGGCGAAGTCGTAGGCGAGGTCCGCGAGCCGCTCCCTGGTCGCCGCCCCGATCACGAGGTGGCGAGCTCCCGCGAAGGCGATCCGGGGCACAAGCGTGGGGTCGAGGTCCCCGGCCGGCCAGTCGAGTGCGGCGAGCGCCTCGGCGAGGTCGGCGTCCGCGATCTCCTCGGTGTGCGGCTCGACCGTGGTCAGCGTCGCCCGCAGGACCCCCTCGCTCTCCGTCACACTGACCGGCACCGGGCCGGCGGGCGTGGCGAACAGGAGGTCGCCGGGTCCGATGCGTTCGGCGAGCGCGACGGACGCGGCCACCGTGGCGTGACCGCAGAACGGCACCTCCGCCCTGGGGCTGAAGAAGCGGAGGGTGAAGGCACGCCCCGGGGTGCCGCCCAGGTCCGCGGGCGGATCGGTGAGGAAGGCGGACTCGCTGTAGCCGAGGCGGGCGGCGAGCGCGAGCATGGCGGCGTCGTCGAGCCCCGCGGCGTCCAGGACGACCCCGGCCGGATTGCCGCCCGCCGGGTCGTCGGAGAAGGCGGTGTAGTGCAGGACCTCGGGCTCTGTCGTCATGATCGCTGGAACGGGGCGCCCCGCGGGATTGTTCCCCGGTCCCGTCGCGTGCGGCCGCCGCGGGGCAGCCCTCAGCCGGCGACCACCACCGTGCGCTGCGCGGAGAAGTCGCCCCAGGTGCCGTCGGGGAGACGGGCGCGGAGCTTGACGCTGTAGCGGGTGCCCGGGGGGTCGGTGACGGTCATCGTGTACGTGACGCGGGGCCCGGCCGGCTGGGCGCCCCAGACGATGGTGGTCGCCATCTCGCCGTTGAGGAAGAGCTGGTGCTCCTTGACCGGCGCCCCGGTGTCGGGCGGGGTCCAGGCCAGCTCGATGCTGTCCTTGCGCGCCGTGGCCTCGAGACCGGACGGTGCGGTGCTCGGGCCGTCCCCGGGGGCGGGGGCGGTGGTGAGGTCGACGGCCGTGCTGTCCGGGGAGGAGTTCTCGGCGGCGTCGCGGGCGCGGACGGTGAAGGTGTACACGCTGCCGGGGCGCAGGTTGGTGACGCGTGCGCCGGTCGCGTCGCCGGGCACGCTGTGGACGCGGGAGTCCTCCTGGTAGATGTCGTACGCGGTGACGCCGGTGTCGTCCCGGGAGGCGCCCCAGGTGAGGGTCACGGCGCGGCTCCCGTCCACGGCGCCGCGCACGGCGACCGGCGCGGTGGGGGGTGTGCGGTCGTCGGGCGCGGCCTCGGGGGTCGTCACGGACACGGGGGCGCTGGGCGCGGACAGGTTGCCCGCGGCGTCGCGGGCCCGGACGGTGAAGCGGTACGCGGTCCGCGGCGTGAGGCCCTCGACGTCGGTCATGTGCTTGGCGCCCGGGAGGGTCTTCACCCGTTTGCCCTGCTCGTAGACCTCGTAGCCGGTGATGCCGGTGTCGTCGGTGGAGTGGTCCCACATCACATGGACGGATGTGGCGCTGCCGGCCTGGGCGGTGACGCCGGCGGGGGTGGTGGGGGGATCGGTGTCCGCCTCCTCGCCGCCGCCGCAGGCGGTGAGGACGAAGAGGGCGGTACAGGCCAACACGGTTGATGTGGGGGGACGTTGCACGGTCGGTCCTCCGCGGGCGACGGACAGGTGTGGTGACAGGCTGCCAGCCGTCGGCGGATTGGTCCAGACCTATGCGGTGGTGTGATCGCCCGCCCCCGGCGCACGCCCCGTCCGCGCCCGGCGGGCCGGCGGACGGGGCGCGGACGGGCACACGTCCCGGGCACGTGGCCGCGGGGCACGGCGTCGTCCCGGGTGCACGGCACCGGGGAGACGCCGCCTCCGGTGCCCGGGAGCGGGCCGCGGCGCGCGGGCCCAGGGGCCTCAGCGGCGGAAGAACCACCTGCGCCGGCCCGCCGCCCGCTCTGCCTCGTCGATCCGCTCGGCCAGCCCCCGGGAGCCGCTCACGGTGTGCACCGGGCTCCCGGGGCCGCGCGCGCCGAGCGGCCTCAGCAGGTCCAGTGCCCCGGCCGGATCCCCCGACGCCACCAGCGCGTCGGCGAGCAGCAGCGTGCTGCGGACCGTCTCGGCGTCGTCCGCGCCGAGCACCTGGCGCCGGCCGCCGACGACCCGGCGCAGCACCACCGCGGCGTCCGCGGGGCGGTCGCACTTGAGGAGGCAGTCCGCCCAGTGGTGCTCGGCGGTGAAGGTGACCGGCGAGTCGCCGCGGGTCCCGGCCCGCGCACGGGCGATCCGTTCGAGGTACGGGAGGGCCTCCCCGTGGCGGCCGAGCCAACCCAGCCGGTAGGAGAGCGCCTGCAGGGTGGCGATCGCGTCGTCACCGCTGTCGCCGAAGGTGCGGGCCCAGTCGGCGGCGATCTCCCGGCACAGCTCGACCGAGCCCTCCGCGTCGTTCATCGCCCACAGGCAGTCGGCCGTCGCCTGGCGGGCCCGCAGCGTGCTGTCGTCGTCGGGCCCCTGCATCAGGGTGCGGCGCCGGACGATGGTGCGGTACGCGCGCAGCGCCTCCTCCGGACTGCCCGACCGGCGCAGGCCGTCGGCGACCGCCAGCCGGCGGTCGCTCTCGGCGGCGTACTCCCGCAGCCGGTCCGCCGCACGCGACTCCCCCAGGGCGCGCAGCGGCGGCGCCTCCAGCACGGCGGCCGTGAAGTCGCTCGACGGGCGGGCTTCCGGCTGCTTGGCGAGCAGCGCCTCCACCAGCCGCTGGAGGGCGTGGGGGATGTCGTCGCGCAGGGTGTGCAGCGGGCGCGGCCGCGCGTGCGCGTGCAGCTCGCGCAGGTCGCCGCCCACCCGTTCGCGGGCGAACGGGTGCCGGCCGGAGAGGAGTTCGTAGGCGACGCAGCCGAGCGCGTACATGTCGCTGAGCGTGGTGTCGACGGCGCCGGACTCCCAGCGCTCGGGGGCCAGGTAGGCCGGCGTGCCGATGACACCCGTGCCGGTGAGATCGGTGGCGCCGTGGTCGCCCAGGAGTTTGGCTATCCCGAAGTCGCAGAGTCTGGCCTCCTTCTCCCCCACGACCATGATGTTCCCCGGCTTGACGTCCCGGTGGAGGATCCCGTCGGCGTGGGCGTGCGCCAGCCCCTTCGCCAGCTGCCACAGCATCAGGACCGTCTCGGGCACACTCCACGAGCGGCCCTCGCGCAGCAGCCGGTCGAGGCTGCTGCCCTCGACGTACTCCATCACCAGGTAGGCGCTGTCCTCGTGCGTGCCCGAGTCGAGGAGCCCCACCACATAGCGGCTGTTGACCCGTCCCGTCGCCACCACCTCGCGGGCGAAGCGCTTGGCGCCCTCCGCGTCGTCGACCCGGGGCAGCATCGTCTTCACGGCGACCGTGCCGCCGGTCGCGCCGTCCACCGCCTCCCGCACCTCGCCCATACCGCCGTTGCCCAGGAGGCGGCCGAGCGTGTACCGGCCGCCCAGCACCGTGCCCTGCTGCATGCTCGCTGCACTCCTTCCCTTCGCTGCTCAGCCGCGCGCGGTGTGCACCCAGGCGCGCACGTGAACGGTCCGCCCCACGACCTGGTAGGCCGGCGCCACCACGTGGCTCACGGGCAGACCGGGGTCGGACTTGTGCCACAGGTCGTACACGTCCGGGTCGTGGGGCCGGCCCGCCGGGACCTCGAAGTCCCAGCGGTGCACGCCGCCGAGCCGGCCGACGCGGAAGCGCAGGGCGGAGACCTCCTGCCAGGCCCGGCCCACGTCGGGCAGGGCGTCCGGGTCACCCGTGATGCCGCCCGCGGCGAGCCGCCACTCCTGCGGGGAGGACGGCTGGGCGGCGAACGCCAGCCGGCACAGGGCGGAGGTGAGCCGCGCGTGGGCCTCGTGGCGCTCGGCGGCCGGCCGCTCCCCGTACACGGTCCGTGCCGCGCTGCCCGCGAGTTCGTCGATCCTGCGGCGCACGTCGGTGTACCAGGCGGCTGCCTCGTGGTGGGCCGCGTCCTTCTCCGTGGTGGTGTCCTGGCGCACCCGCTGGAGCGCCTGGCGCATCAGGTCCAGCTGCTCGTCCTGCCGGGCGATGCGCTCCTCCTGGCGGGCGACCCGGCCGCGCAGGCGCTCCAGTTCCTCGCGCATCTTGCGGACCGGGCCGATCAGGTCGAGTACCGACCGGCGCAGTTCGGGGTCGCCGGCGGGGCCGGACCCCGGGGGGACGCTCGGGAGCGGCGGGGGCCCGGGCGGGCCGGCGGGCGTCAGTGACATCGGTTTCCCCTTCGGTCGGTCGCGGTGCGCTCGGGCGTGCGGAGTGAGGCGGTGCTGCCGCCTCACGGCTCCTCACCCGCCGGGAGCGGAGCGGGCCTCCGGCCCGGGCGGGGCGTCCTCGGGGGTGTCCGGCTCGGGGACGGAACGGAAGTTCAGCACCGTGCGCCTGAGTTCGCCGGTCCGCGGATTGCGGCCGCTCACCTCGATCTCGGTGCCGCCGAAGCGGAACACGACCTCGACCCCGCGTTTCTCGGGCGGCAGCCCCAGCGATTCGGAGATGTCGACGACGACCTCCCCGATCTCGCGCGCCCCGGGGCTGTTGACCGTCTTCAGGGTCCGGTCCGGAGAGGAGTAGACGCCCACCCGCATCCGGGTGTCCGCCTCGTCGACGGGCACCAGGCCCATCCGCCACTCCGACCCCACCCGCACCGAGTCCCCGGCGCGTACGAACACCTGGAGGTGCCCCAGTCGGAATCCCCGCCCGCCGGAGCCCTTCCGCCGGGGCAGGGTGGCCGCCTCGCCGCGTTCGAAGCGCTTGCTGGGCAGCGCGATGGTCGCCCCGTACGAGCCACGGGCCCGCCGGGAGTGCACGATCTCCGGCCGGCAGGCGTAGTGCACGGCCCCCGCGAGGACGGCGCGGGCGGGGCTGGGCGGCACGACGATCCGCACGCGCGTGCCGAAGGCCTCGCCGACGGCCTCGGTCAGCCGCGATCTGACGTACAGCGACTGCGCGAAGCCGCCGACCACGACGACCCGCAGCGCCTCGCCGGGCCCCACGGCGGCCAGCAGCGACCGGATCTGGGTCACGACCTGGCGGACCAGCGGGTCGACGGTGCCCTCGAACAGCGTGCGCATGACGTCCGCGGTGAGGACGATCTCGTCGTCGACGCCGTTCTGGCAGGAGGCCAGCCGTTCGAGGCCGCCGTGCCGCACGATGGTGTTGCCGGCGGCGAACGACAGCGGGATGCGGGTGGGTTCGTCGGAGTCGACGCGGAACGCGGTCTTGGCTCCCTCGAACCCGTCGAGGAGCGACAGCAGTTCGTGCTCGCGCTCCTGGAGCGCGCGGTACGCCGCGGGGCCGATCCGCTGGGCCATCTCCTGCTCGAAGCGGCGGTTGATGTAGTCGGACCCCTGCTTCCCGCCGACGGGCGTGCACAGTTCCTCGAGGGTGCCGTCGCCCCTGTCGCGGTATCCGGCGATGTCGACGGTGCCGCCACCGCAGTCGACCACGAGCGTCGGCGCGGCCTCCTCGCCGCCGACGCCCGCACTCCGGTCGACCGCGCAGTACACGGCGGCCGCCTCCGGCTCGGTGACGAGGATCAGCCGCTCGCGGCCCGCGGGGAATCCGGCCTCCTCGGCCGCCTGCCGCATCAGATTGCGCTCGGCGTCGTCCCAGATGGCGGGGACGGTCAGACACCAGCGCACGTCGTCGGGGTGGAATCCGCCGCCGGTGATGGAGGTGAGGGCCCGCCCGCGCAGCTCCCGCAGGTACGCGGCGGCCAGGTCCTTCGCCTCGCCGGGGGTGCCGCCCTCCCCCGCGTCCGGCCTCAGCCAGGTCTTGAACCCGGTCTCGAGCCGGCCCTCGACGCGGTTGGCGCGGGCCCGGCGGGCCGCGTATCCCCATTCGAGGACCCGGCCGTCGGCGTCGAGCAGCAGCGCGGTCAGGTTCTTCGGGTAGCTGACCGGCTGGTCCTTCCACTGGTCGAAGAAGTCGATCTGCCGGTCGGCCGGCTCCTCGCCCTCGTGCACGGCGCACCAGGCGAAGCCCGAACCGTGCGTGCCGAAGTCGATCGCGGCCGCCACCCGTAAGACCATGCCGCCTGCCCCCGTCCCTGTCCGTCGCGCACTCCCTGACCATCTGTCATCCAAGCGTCTGCCGGGCGCCGGTACCAGCGCATTGGACGAACGCGGCGCACCGATCCCAGCGGGGGCGCACCGCCCGGCGGGGCGCGCGGTGCGCCCGGAGGGCCTGACGGGACTTTGGCGCCTTTCTTATGGCTTCTTGAAGAAGACCGGATGCGCACCCGCGGGGGCGGCGGCCGGGCTTACGCTCGGGGCTACCCCCCACGGATCCCGGCGGGCGCCGAGGCGCCTGCCGGGATTGTGCGTGACCGACTACCACCGAGGTGCCGTACGCATGAGTTCCCACCGGGCCGGCAGACGGTCCCGTTCCCGCTCGCACGCCCGCCCCAAGGGCGGGCACGCCCGTAACGCCGTGCTGACGCTGGGCGCCTTCACGGTCGCGGCGGGTGTGGGCGCCACCCTGTTCCCGCAGGGCCAGGGGGACGGGGCGGCCGACAGCGTCGCCGCCGACGCGCCGGACGTCTCGACGGCGACGGGCCCGCAGGGCGGCGCCCTGCCGCGGCCGGCGGGGACGCCGACGGCGAGTGCGAGCCCGTCCGCCTCGCCGCTGCCGAGCGCGACGCCCTCCCCGCGTCCGGACCGCTCCGCCTCGGAGCAGGCGCGCGAGGCGGCGGCCCGGGAGGCGGCGGCGAAGGCGGCGGCCCGGAAGGCGTCGGCGACCCCGTCGCGTGCCCCGGCCACGACCGGTGCGGGCGAGGGTTCCGGCGGCGGTTCCGGGGACGGCGGTTCGCCGGGCTCCGGCTCGGGGTCCGGCTCCGGTTCGGGCGCGGCGTCGAACGGGGCCGAGGCCCAGGTGCTGGCGCTGGTCAACAAGGAGCGGGCGGCGGCCGGTTGCGGCCCGGTGACCGCCAACGCGCGGCTGACGCAGGCCGCCGACGACTACAGCGACGTGATGGCCGCCTCGGGCGTGATGTCCCACACCGGGCCGGACGGTTCGACGATGACGAGCCGTGTCGAGGCCGCCGGCTACGCGTGGTCGACGCTGGGCGAGAACATAGCCCGCGGCCAGGCGGACGCCGAGGCGGTCATGGACGCCTGGATGAACAGCCCCGGTCACCGCGCCAACATCCTCAACTGCTCCTTCGACGAACTGGGTGTCGGCGTGCACATGGGCGACGGCGGCCCGTGGTGGACCCAGAACTTCGGCGCCGGGCGCTGACCTCCCCGGCCCCGAGGGGGGAGGTGTCCGGCCCGACCGGCCGGGCACCTCACGCCCCCTGGCAGGTGCGCGGGTCCGCCCGCGCCGGACGCGTCCTCCCGCCGGTCCGGCGGACGCGGCCGGGACGGTACGCCGCCGACGTGCCCGTGCACCGCGCGGCCGGGACGGCGGCGGTGCGCGGGTCCACGCACGGCACGCGGGTGCGGCACACGCGTCCATGAGCCAGGCCCGGTACGCGACCCCGGCGCTCCCCCGGTCCGTCTCGGGGGCCGTCTCGGGGGCCGTCTCGGGGCCCGTTCAGGGCCCGTCTCGAGGCGGTCACGCGGGCCGTACGCGAGTCCCGGCACGGGAGCCCGAAGGCGGCGCTCCCGACGCGGGTCCACGCGGGCACGCGACCCCGCCGCACCGGCCCGGAAGCGGCTCCGCCACGCGGGTCCCGTCGCGGGGGCCCGCCCGTGGGGTGCCGTGGCATCGTGGGCGCATGACCATCGAGGTTCGTCCGGCATCGGTCTTCGAGGACGTCCGGCAGGTGCTCGGCCCCAAGTCGCCCACGGCCAACGTCTGCTGGTGCCTGAGCTATCGCATCCCCTCCCGGCTCAACAACGAGCTCCGGGGGCCCGACCGGGGCGAGTACGTCGCCGGCCTGTGCCGTGCCGACCCGCCGCCCGGGGTGCTCGCCTACGACGGCGGCGAGCCGGTCGGCTGGGCGGCCGTGGCGCCCCGCTCGGAGACGTCGTTCGCCCGCAACCGCAAGATCCCGCACGTCGACGACCTGCCGGTCTGGTCGCTCTGGTGCGTCCGGGTGCGCCCCGGGCACCGGAAGTCCGGCCTCTCCCACCACCTCATCGCCGGCGCGGTGGCGTTCGCCCGCGCCCAGGGCGCTCCGGTGGTCGAGGCCTACCCGCTCGACAACGGCGGCGCACGGGTGGACCTGACGATGGCCTACGCCGGGCTCCGGGCGAACTTCGAGCGCGCCGGCTTCACCCATGCCGCCGACACCACCTCGGTGCTGGCGGGCCACCCGCGCGTACTGATGCGGCTCGACCTGCGGTGAGGCACGCGGGACGGCGGTGAGGTCGCCGGAACGGCCGGAGGCAGGCGGAACAGCGGTCAGGCGGAACGGCGGAGAGGCACGCGGGACGGCCGCGTGCGGCACGGCGTCCTCCCTGGCTCCGGCGACCCGGCTCCCGGCGTGCGCCACGGGGCGCGTGCGGGACTCCCGGGCAGCAGGGCCCCGACCGGAGGGAGGGGCGGCGGGAGAGCGGGCCGACGGAAGCGCGGCACGCCACGGAAGCAGGCCGGCCGCTCCGCCTCCGCCTGGCCGGACGGGCGGACGGGACAGGCGGCGGGAGCGGCCTCTCGTTTCCGGTCGGGTCCCGGCGTCACGGCTCGTGCGCCCCCGCGCCTGCCCGCCACGCCGGCCCGCGGCGTATGCCCCACGTCCCACAGCCCACGGCCGCCTTCGGCCGCGCGGCGTCACGGCACCGGTGTCGGCGACGGCGCCGGTCCCGGTGCCGCTACCGGATGAAGCGCGGCAGCCACTTGGCCTGGTAACCGGGGTGGCCCGCGTAGTCGGCGGCCAGCTGGCGGACGGCGAAGCCGAGGCCGACGGCGCGGCCGGAGTCGAAGTCGCCGGCGGGCCGGTCGGTGTCGAGGCCCGCGATCTCGCGGTACTCGTCCAGCAGCACGCGGCTCGTCTCGATCCGGGCCAGCACACGGGCGGGATCGTGCAGGGCGATGTGCCGGTCGAAGCCGGCGCCCCGGACGGTGAACGCCACCGAGGACATCCGGTCGCTCACCTCGCCGGGCCGGTCGGCGGGGAGGCGCCAGCTCTGGCCGCCGGCCTCGCGGGCGGTCTGTTCCTCCTCGGCGAGCCGCGCCTCGATGAAGGACACCATGTCTGCGTTGGCGGCCATGCGAGATCGCACCCCTTCCCTGACGTGCTCGTCGGACTGCGGGACATTCTGGAGGAACGGCCCCTCCGCGATCCACCCGGGTCACTCCCCGGGTGGATTCCCGGGCGGTGCAGGGGCGCGACCGGGACGGCTCCCGGGACGGGAGGGGGCGGTGCACCGGGACGGCTCCCCCGGCGGGAGCGGTGCACCGGGCCGCCCGCGCGGCTCGCCCCGGGCGGTCCGTGGGACGGAACCGGCGCGGCCTACCGGGGGCCGCCGGGGGCGGTTGCGCGTACCCGCCGGCGCAAGCCCCGGGTGCGGCGGCCGGCGGAGCGCGTAACCCCTCGCGTCCTCTGGCCGGGGACCGGGCCGGCTCACGCGTCCGCGAGAGCGAAGGAGACCTGGATCCGGGCGCCGCCGAGCGGGGAGCGGGTGATCCGCAGATCGCCGTCGGCGGTGCGGGCGGCCCGCGCGACGATGTCCAGGCCGAGGCCGGTGCCTGTGGCGCTGACGCCGCGGGTGAGCGCGGCCTCGGGGTCGGCGACGCCCGGTCCGGCGTCGTCGACGGTCAGCACGGCGTGCCGGTCCGTCCGCTCGACCCGCACGGCGAACGCGGTGCCCTGCGGGGTGTGCCGGAACACGTTGCCTATGAGCGCGTCCACGACGGCGGCCAGATCGTCGTCGCCGAAGCGCACCGGGGTGGGGCGCGGGGTGAACGCCCGCTCGCAGAGGCGGTCCTGCTGCTGGGCGAGCACCGACCAGAAGTCCAGCCGCAGGGCGACCACCTCGGTCACCTCGACGGCGCGGACGGCCGTGCCGCCGCCCCGCGGGTGCGCCGCGAGGGGGGTGCGCGCGGCGGCGATGATCGAGTCGAGTTCGCTCTCGAGCTGGGCGACGGCGGCACTGATGCGCCGGGCCCCGGGCGTGCCGCTCATCAGGTCCGCCTCCAGGTAGAGGGCGGTGAGCGGGGTGCGCAGCCGGTGCGAGAGGTCGGCGACCATCTCCCGCTCGACGGCCAGCAGTTCGACGACCCGGTCGGCCATGGTGTTGAAGGCGAGGCCCGCCTCCTGGAGTTCGGGCGGCCCGTCCGGTTGCACCCGGACGTCGAGGTCGCCGGAGCCGAGCGCCAGGGAGGCGCTCTTGAGGCCGCGCGAGGAGCGCACGACGCGGGCGCCGAGCCGGTCGGCCACCAGGACCGAACCGGCGACCAGTCCGACCGCCAGCAGCGACATGACCCCCCAGGACGCCCAGACGCCCCGGGTGAGGTCGGCGCCCGGCACGAACGCCTCGACGACGGCGACCCGGTCCTCGGGGAGGACCACGGGCTGGAGGTGGACCCAGCCCTCGGCGGTGTCCGCGGAGAGGGTCTCGCGCCGGCGGACCGCACGCTCCAGGGCCGACGCGGGCGCGTGCGGGGTGCCGACGAACGAGCCGTCCGGCAGGCGCACGGCGAGCCGGTCGCGCGCGCCGATCTCGGCGACGGCCTGCTGGACGTCGGCCCGGTCCGTGGTGAGGGCCAGCACCGGGGACAGCGCCCCGGCGCGCTGTTCGGCGACGGTGGTGACCCGGTCGCGGGCCTGCTCGCGCACGAGGAGCGCGAGCGGGATGAGGAACGAGAGCGCCACCATCGACGTGACGGCCAGGGCGATGCCCGCGAGCGCCCGCCTCATGGCGTGGTGACCAGTTTGATGCCGATACCGCGCACGGTGTGGAGATAGCGGGGGTCCGAGGGCTTCTCGCCGAGTTTGCGGCGCAGTGCGGAGAGATGGACGTCGACGGTCTGGTCCTCCACGTAGGGCTGCTGCCAGACGTCGGCGAGGATGCGCTTGCGGGACATCACCTGGTCGGCGTTGGCCGCGAGGTAGGCGAGGAGGTCGAACTCCCTGCGGGTGAGCGTGAGTTCGTGCTCGCCGAGGTGGGCGGTGCGGGCCAGCGGGTCGATCCGCAGCTCGCCGACCTGCACGACCTGCCGGCGGTCGCGGTCCGCCCCGGCGGGTGCCGACCGGCGCAGCACCGCGGCGATCCGGGCGGCGAGCTGGCCGCCGGAGAACGGCTTGACCATGTAGTCGTCGGCGCCCGCGTTCAGCAGCCGGATGATCTCGGTGTCCTCGTCCCGGGCCGTGGCGACCAGCACCGGGACGCGGGATATGCCGCGGATCATCCGGAGCACGTCGAGACCGTCCAGATCGGGCAGTCCGAGATCGAGGACCACGATGTCCGGCGGGTCCTGGGTGATCTCCCGGAGCGCCTCGAACCCCTGGTGGACGGTCCTGACCGCGTACCCCTGCCCGGTCAGCACCTCGATCAGGGCGGCGCGGATGACGGGGTCGTCCTCGACGACAAGTACGGAGGCCATGAGCAGGCACGTTAGCCGGTCGGTCACTATGGTGTCGTGTCCCGCCTCCCGCGCTACCTGCTCATCTGGCTGTCGTGCACGGCGGCCAGTGTCACGGCCGTCATGCTGACCGTCCACTTCGTGGTGGGTTCGACCAGACCGACCGCCCCGGTCGCGCGGTCCGCGCCGGACGGCTTCGCCGCCTCGCCCGCCGCCTCGCCGTCGCCGTCGGCCTCGCCGTCGCGGACGCCGAGCCCCACGCCCTCCCGCAGGCCGAGTGCCGCACCGACCCGGACCACGGCGGAGCCGCGGACGACGAGCCCCTCCCCGGCCGCCCGCACGACCACGCCCGCTCCCCCTCCCGTCACGCCGGGGCCGGGTGCCGAGGGGGCCGCAGCGGGGTGCGCCGAGGGCGGTTCCGGGGTGCACACCATCGCGTCCCAGGGCGGCAAGGCGACGGTGCGTTTCGGCAGCGGCGGGGTGTGCCTCATCTCGGCGGTCCCCAGCCAGGGGTTCACCGCGAGCACGCGGCAGAGCGCGCCGCAGACGCTGACGGTCACGTTCGCCGCGGACCGCCACCGCTCGGAGATCACCGCCTCGACCGAGCCGTCCGACCGGGCGAGCGTGCGCGAGACGTCGTTCTGACGGGCGGGGTGGGCGGCGGGCGGGACGGGGCGGGGCACCGGCCCCGGGCCGGAGGCGGGCCGGGAGGCAGCAGGCCCACGGCGGCGGCGTGACCGCCGCGGTCTCACTGCCGGGCGTCGCCGCCTCCCCCGCCGCCTCCCCTGGTGAACGCGCCCGCGGCGGCGGCCAGCACCGCCGCGGCCGCGGCCCGTTCCGGGAGCAGCGGGTCCGGGTCGGCGCGCAGGAGGACCAGGTGGTGGTGGACCGGCGCCGTCGCGGCCATCAGCAGGCCGTGCGCGTCCGTCCGTCCCGGGGGGAGTTCACCGCGCGCGGCGGCACGGCCGACGAGCACCTCGCACTGCGCGTACCGGACGGCCCACAGCCGGGTCTGCGCGCGCGCCGCCTGCTCGGAGTGGAAGGAGGCGGCCATCAGGGCGAGGGCCAACGACGGCCGGACGACGAGGGACTGCTGGATCTCCCGGTTGAGGGCGGTCAGATCGCCGCGCAGGGAGCCGGTGTCCGGAGGCTGCCAGTCGGTCTCGCCCGCGGCGTCGATGACGTCGGCGAGCAGGCCGCCCACGTCGCGCCAGCGCCGGTGGACGGTCGTGCGGTGCACTCCGGCGCGCGCCGCGACGCGCTCCATCGTGAGTCCTTCGTGGCCGCGCTCGGCGAGTTCGGCGCGGACGGCGTCGAGCACCTGGGCGCGGACGCGGGCGGTGCGGCCCCCGGGACGCCGGTCCGGGGGTCCGGCCGGGGTCGGGGTCGGGGGTCCGGTCATCGGCGACGCCTCAATCGGGTTGAACGGTGCGGCGGGACCGTGGAAGCTTAACGCAACACACGTAGCATTTACGTTCCGTCCGAGAGGATCCACCACCGCGATGCCGCTCGTCCCCGCCGATCCCTCCGTGCTCCACCCGATGCCGGAACACCCGCGCGTCGTCCTGCTGAAGCCCCTGGTCACGTCGCCCCTGATCGAGGTCGGCGACTTCTCCTACTACGACGATCCGGACGATCCGACCGCGTTCGGGACACGCAACGTCCTGTACCACTACGGGCCCGAGCGCCTGGTCATCGGCAGGTACTGCGCGCTGGGCACGGGCACCCGGTTCATCATGAACGGCGCCAACCACCGCATGGACGGCCCGTCCACCTTCCCGTTCCCCACCATGGGCGGCTCCTGGGCGGATCACTTCGACCTGATCACCGGGCTGCCCGGCCGGGGCGACACGGTCGTCGGCAACGACGTCTGGTTCGGCCACGGCGTCACGGTGATGCCGGGGGTGCGCATCGGGCACGGAGCGATCGTCGCCACCGGCTCCGTGGTCACCGCCGACGTGCCCGACTACGGCATCGTCGGCGGCAATCCCGCCCGGCTCCTCCGTACCCGCTACGACGCCGGTGACGTCTCCCGGCTGCTCGCGGCGGCGTGGTGGGACTGGCCCGTCGAGCACATCACCGAACACGTGCGGACGATCATGTCGGGATCCGTGGAGGAACTGGAGGAGGCCGCCCGGCGGATCGGCCGGTCCTGATCCCCGGGCAGACCGGCACACCGGCGGTCCGGTGCTCCGGCGGGGCCGGCGGCACGCGGCGCGACCGACCGGCCGCCGCGCCGGCGGGCCCGGTGGCACGACGGGCCGCGGTGCGCCGGGGCACCACGACCGCACGCCGCGCCGCGGACGCCGGGCCCGCCCGCGCCGGCGGCCCGTGCGCGGGCGGACCCGCGGCTCTCAGCGGGCCTGGCGGTGGTACCGGTCCCGCACCGTCCTGCGGGCCGTGCGCTCCGCGTGAGCGGCGGCGTCCGCCACCCGGCGGTCCGGGTGGCGGCCGTGCAGGGCGGTCAGGATGCGGGGCGCGGTGACGGGGTCCGCGCGGCCCAGTGCCGCGGCGAGGGCGGCGCCGCCGCCGGGCCACTCGGACGCCGCCGCGTCGAAGGCCGGGAGCACGGTGTCCGGCGGGTCGTCGCCGGGCGCCGGCATCCCGGCGCCCTCCTCGGCGGCGCGCCGCACCTGGCCGAGCATGTCGTCGATCCAGCACTGGTCGAGCTCCTCGACGAGGGTGACCGCCCGCGCGGTGAGCGGCACCGGGTCCTCGGGGACCTGCTCGCCCCGGGCGAGCAGCGCCCTGCGGGCCGCCGCCCCGGTCACCGGGTCGGTGAGCGCGGCGCGCAGCGCCGCGGCGGGGACCCCGGCGAGTTCGAGACGGGCGAAGTAGTCGCGGGCGCGGGCCAGGGAGGGGTCGGACGCCTTGGCCGCGGACACCGCTGCGAGGAGCTCGCCCCACGCCTCGTCCGTACCGCCCCGGCGTGCGATCCACGCGGCGAGCGCGGCGGCGGCGATGCGGGTGGGCCAGTGGCGGGCGGCCGTGACGGTGCCGGCCGCGTCCCAGGACGCGACGGTGTCCCGGTCGGGCGCGGCGACCCGGCCGACGGCGAGCACATGGCGCAGGGCCGCGGCGCCGAGCGGGGTGAGCCCGTAGGCGTCGCCCGCGCGGAAGACGCAGCCGGTGGCGGCCAGTCGGTCGACCAGGGCCGCCAGCCCCTGGGCGGGGAGGTCGAGTTCGGCCCGTTCGGCGTCCGTCACGGCGGACACCCCGAAGAGCCGGGCCAGTTCGCCGGCGGACGGGAGTTCGTAGGCGGCGGGCGCGCCGCCGGACACCGGCGCCGGGGCGTCCTCCTGCTCGGGCGGCAGGCCGTCGGACCGGGCGTCGGCGGTCTTGCGGGCGATCGAGTCGGGGGTGCCGCCCCGTTCGCACAGCGAGTAGAGGAGGTGGGCGGCGTCGAACGAGTACGCCTCCCCGGGACCGGTCACCGGGGGCATCCGCTCCGCCTGGGCGGCCAGGACGTCGGCGGCCAGCTCGGTGAGCTCCTGCGGCGTGCCGTCGTTCCACACGGCCGTGGCGGGGCCGGGCAGGCCGCAGCGTTCGGAGACCTCGCGCAGTTCCTCGTCGTCGCCGAAGGCCCCGGCGGCGAGGGCCGCGGGCAGCGGAGCCGCGTGCAGCAGGTCCCGGACGGTCCCGGGCTCCGGGAGCGCGGGCGGTGGCGGCAGCGGGACGGAGGAGTCGCCGACGTAGTCGAGGTGCTCGTCGAGCAGCCGGTCGGCGAGCCCGGCGTGCGGCAGGGCCCCGGGGCCGGGCGCCAGGTCTGCGTGGGCTCCGGCGAGCGCCGCGCTGAGCCCGGCGGCGGTCCAGCGGTCGGTCAGCGCGTCCGCGGTCCGCTCCAGCGCGTCGCCGAGCGCGTCGTCGGGACGGTCGGCGTCGAGCGGCGGCGAGGGGAGGAGCGGTCCGGCCGGTCCCGGGTCCCGCGCGTCGCGGGCGAAGGCGGCGAGCAGCAGTTCGGCGAGGAGGGCGCGGACGGCGAAGGTCCGGTCGGCCACGTCGGCCCGGTGCACGCCCTCGGGCAGGGGTGTCCGGCGCGCACGCGGCGTCCCGGCACGGGCGTCCAGCCAGGCCCGTACGGCGCCGGGGTCGTCGGGGTCCGTGCCGTCGGCGCGCAGCCGGGAGGCGTACCAGCGGTGCCAGGTGAGGCGCTCCGGGTCGGCGGCGGCCCGGCGGAACTCCGGCGCCGCCTCGTCGACGGCCGCGAGGAGGCGCCCGTGGCGCTTGGCGTTCAGCCGTCCGGACTGGCGCACGCACTCGGCGAGCGACCTCAGGACGCCCGGCACGGCGTCCGCCTCCTCCTCGCTCGCCCACAGCAGACCGGGCAGGTCCTCGCGGAGGAGCCGGGCGACCAGCCGCGGCGTCGGCTCGGGAACGCCCGCCCTGCGGTCGGCGCCGTGCAGGGCGAGCAGCGTCAGCACCGCGTCCGCGGGTCGCGCGGGCGGGGCGCCTCCGGGCTCCCGGGCGGCCCAGTCGAGGAAGTCGTCGAGTCCGGTGTTCAGCGCAGGAGTAGGTGTCACCCGGGGAGCGTATGGAACCGGGCCCGCCGCACGGGGCCCGCAGGACTGCGGGTAGCCCGATCGAGCGAGCGGAATCGGTGGGAAGGGGCCTGATCTGCGGGAAACGGGCGACGGGTCCGTGGGAGACGGCGGGGCCGGGCGAGGACCGATGAGTTCCGGCCCCGGAGGCGGTCACCACCGTATGACCGCATCATCCGAGACCCCGTTCCCCGACCTCGCCGCCGCCGCGGCGGGCGTCGCCGCCCTGCTGCCCGGCGTGCGCGACGACGCCCTGGACGACCCCACCCCGTGCCCCGACTACGCCGTGCGCGAGATGCTGGCCCATCTCCTCGGGCTGGCGACGGCGTTCCGGGACGCCGCGCGCAAGGACACCGGACCCACGACCGCGACCGCACCGGACGCCTCGAAGCCCGTCCTCGACGAGGACTGGCGGACGGCGCTCCCGGAGCGCCTCGACGAGCTGGCAGCCGCCTGGCGGCTGCCGGACGCCTGGGAGGGCATGACGCAGGCGGGCGGGGTGGGCCTGCCCGGCGCGGTGGCGGGCCGTGTCGCGCTGAACGAGCTGGTCGTGCACGGCTGGGACCTG
Organism: Streptomyces genisteinicus; assembly: GCF_014489615.1. Lineage (GTDB taxonomy): Bacteria > Actinomycetota > Actinomycetes > Streptomycetales > Streptomycetaceae > Streptomyces > Streptomyces genisteinicus. The sequence goes on along the minus strand of NZ_CP060825.1, from coordinate 6,188,680 downwards.
GCCGTCGCCACCGGGCAGCCGTACGACGTGGACGAGCCCAGCCTGGCGGTGTCCCGGGAGATGGTGACGCCGACGGGCGACGACTCCCTCCGGGACGCCATCTTCGGACCCGTGGTCCCGGTGCCCGACGGCGCGTCGCCACTCGACCGCGTCATCGGTCTGAGCGGCCGCCGCCCGGACTGGCGGGCGGCGCACGGGGCCTGACGCAGGGCACACCGCCCGGCCGGCGGGCACCGGGGCGGCACACCTCCCGGCGGGGGCACGACACCACGGGCCCGGCGGGGCGCGGCCCGCGAACCTGCCGACGGGAGCGCGACACCGCCGGCCCGGCGGGGACCCGGCCCACGGGTGCCCGGCCGCAGGCCCGCACCCCCGGGCCGCCCGCATACCCGTGCGACTACACTGCCGTGGCTCCGGCGCGCACGCGTGACTCGCCCCCCCTTCTGGAGCCCTCCGCCCGATGAACCTCGCAGACGCCAAGCGGCAGTTCCAGGGCATCGTGGACCGGTACGGCGGCGGCCCGGTCACGGACCCCGCCGAGCGCGCGGCCGCCCTGGCCGAACTGACGGAGGCCCACCGCAGCGCGATGCGGCAGATCGACCGGTACACCGCCGAACGGCGCGGGAGACGGCCCCCCGGCCTGGCGGTGAACACCCGGAACGGGCTCGTCGGCAAGCTGGACGAGCTGTTCTCGTCCGCGAAGGCGGAGCTGGGACTCGGCTGACGGACCGGCACGACCGGGCGAGCCGCGGCTGCACCGGACCGCGGCGGGCCGGGAAAAGCCGGCTGCTCCCCCGGCACGACGTGCACGGTCGGCCGGGGTGCGCACGGACGGGTGCCGCGTCAGTCCGCGCCGCACCCCTTTGACAACAGCAGCGCGTGAATCGGGTGGCATCCGGTGTTGGCGCTGCGGCGGCCGGATGACGCAGGCTCACAGGCAGGCACCGCCGACGGCGGACGCCGCCGATGTGAGGAGAGACCGCCGAGTGACCGCCTTCCCCAGGACGACCGGCACGACGACCGGCACGACGGCCGGCAGGACGACCGGCACGAGCACGACGTGCGGCACGACGTTCCCGACGACGGCCGGCCCGGTGCGCGGCGCCGCGGCCGGGCCGGACACCGTGGCCGTGCGGGGAGTTCCGTACGCGGCACCGCCGTTCGGCCCGGACCGCTTCCGCGCGCCGCGCCCGCCCCGCCCGTGGGAGGGCGTGCGGGACTGCACCCGCTTCGGACCGGTGGCGCCGCAGTCCGCGCGGCTGCCGGGCGCTCCGCACTGGTCGCCGGGCGACGAGGACGTGCTGACCCTCAACGTCTGGACGCCCGCCCGGCGGGACCCGGCCCCCGCCGGCGGCGGGCTGCCGGTGCTGGTGTGGATCCACGGCGGCGCGTACACCTTCGGCTCGTCCGCCCAGCCCGACTACGACGGCGCGGCACTGTGCCGGGCGGGGCTGGTCGTCGTCACCGTCAACTACCGCGTCGGATTCGAGGGCTTCGGCCACGTGCCCCCGGCGGAGGCCGGTGACGAGCGGCACCCCGACAACCGCGGGCTGCTCGACCAGATCGCCGCCCTGCACTGGGTGCGGGACAACATCGCGTCGTTCGGCGGCGACCCGGGCAACGTCACGGTGGCCGGGCAGTCGGCGGGCGCGTCGTCGGTGGCGTGCCTGCTGGTGGCGGACGCGGCCCGGGGGCTGTTCCGGCGGGCCGTCGCGCACAGTCCGGTCAACTCCTGCTCCTCCGTGGCCCTGGCCGCGCGGACCACCCGGCACGTGGCGGCGGCCGCGGGCGTGCCGCCCACCGCCGAGGGGCTGCTGTCCGCCCCGCCCGGGGCCCTGGTGGCGGCCTCGGACGAGGTGGCCGACGCGTACCGGCGGGACCCGGGTTCGGGTCCGCGCCACTACGACCCGGTCGTCTACGCCCCCGTCGCCGACGGGCGCCTCCTCCCCGCCGACCCGCTCGCCGTGACGGCCGGGGGCGCGCTGCCCGCCGCAGGGCCGCTGCCCGACCTGCTGGTGTGCGTCAGCGACCAGGAGTACTGGCTCATGGACGCCGTCGGCAGCAGCGCCGAGGTCACCACCGAAGGCGGACTGGCTCGATTCGCGGCCGACTTCGGGATCGCCGCGGGAGTGGTGGAGGCGTACCGGGAGGCGATGCCGGGGGCCCCGGTGTCCGACGTCCATCTCGCGCTCTTCGGCGACGTGGTGTTCGGCGAGTACGGCCGCCGGCTCGCCGGGGCGCACGCCGCGGCCGGCGGCCGGACGCACCTGTCGCGGTTCGCCCGCCGGCGCACGGACGGCGCGGGCGGCGCCGTCCTCCCGTGGCACTGCGCCGACGTCCCGTTCGCGTTCGGCACCCTGGCCGACGAGAGCGTGCGGTTCCTGGTCGGCGGCGACGCCCCGGACGCGGCCGACCACGAGCTGTCCCGCCGGATGGTGGCCTCCTGGGCGTCCTTCGCGACGACCGGCGATCCCGGCTGGGAGCCGCTGGACGCGTCCGGGGACGGGCCGGTCCACATGTGGTGGACCTCGGGTGCGGACGACCGCCCGTGGGCCGCCGAGCGGATCGCCGCGTACCGGCGTGCCTGGCGCACGCACGGCTTCCCGCTTCTGGAGACATGACCCGTCGCCCGGGGCCGCACGGTCCGGGCCTCGCGGGGGTGGGGGCCCGTCGTCCCGGGCCTCGCGGGGTCAGGACGCGGGGGCGGGCGGCTCCCAGGCCATCAGGTTGCTGAAGAGTTCCGCCTGTTCGACGGCGTCGTCGAGCGCGTGGTGCGTGTGGGGCCGGGCGGGGAGCAGTTCCCGCGGCATGGTCCGCTTGGACACGGCCCGCAGCGGCAGGCGTGCCTTGGCGGCGTAGAGCGTCTTCATGTCCATGCACCCCGAGTGCCCGAAGGGGCTCGCCCCCGTGAAGCGGATCAGGTACCAGTACAGGAACGTCCAGTCGTACGACGCCGGATATCCGCACATCACCGGCTGCGCGCCGGCGGCCCGTGCGGCGTCGCGCACCCAGTCGGCGAACTCCCGCATGGCGGTCTCGGGTTCGGCGCCCTCGCGCAGCAGCCGCTCACGGTCGAGACCGCTCACCGCGAGCGCCTCGGGGTCGGGCTGGGTCCCGATGGGGCGGAGTTCCCGGTAGAAGGTGGTCGCGCCGGGATCGGCGGGCGTGTAGCCGTCGGCGTCCTGGCGGCCCGCGACGGCGGCGCCGAGGCTGAGCATCGCGTAGGGGCCGGGGATGGGGCCGTCCGCCTCGACGTCGACGGAGATGTAGAGGCTGGGCCTCGGCGGGGTGTGACGTGCCATGCCCGGCAGCATGGCAGCGGCGCGGCGGTGCCGCCGCGCATTTTCCGGGCCAGGGCACCGGGAGGGGGCACGGCGCCCTCCCGCCCCGAGGTCGGGCCCGGGTACGAAGCCCCGGGCAGCGCAGGCCGCCGGGCAGGGGACCTCTCCCGGGCAGCGGCCGGGGTCGGCGCGCGCTGATTCCGTTGAAGCGCCCCTCCGCCCGGCGGCGCGCGGAGCGCCGCCCGGGGCAGGCGCCCGCCCCGGCGCACGCACGCCCCGCACGCGGGGGCGTGCGGGGCGTGCGGGGCGTGCGGGGCGTGCGGGGCGTGCGTCAGTGCGCCGGCTCCGCCGACGACCCGGCGGTGCGCTGCGCGGAGATCTCGCCTCCCGGCTCCATCGGAGCCGTCACCTCGTCCGCGTCCCTCCGCTTGCCCAGGTGGTTGAAGAGGAGGTTGAGGACCACCGCGGCGACGCATCCGGTGGAGATCCCCGAGTCCAGGATGATCTTCGCGGTCTCCGGGAACGCGTGGTAGAACTCCGGCGCGCTGATCGGGATGATGCCGACGGCCAGCGAGACGGCCAGGATGAGCACGTTGTTGTCCTTCTCCAGACCGGCCTTGACCAGCGTCTGGATGCCGCTGGCGGCGACGGAGCCGAAGAGGACGACGCCCGCGCCGCCGAGGACGGGCCGGGGGACGACGGCGATCAGGGCGGCCGCCATCGGACACAGGCCCATGAGGACCAGGAAGCCGCCGCCGCAGGCGACGACGAAGCGGCTGCGGATCTTCGTCATGGCGACGAGGCCGACGTTCTGGGCGAAGGCGCTGCACATGAAGCCGTTGAAGAGGGGGCTGATCGCGGAACCGAGGGTGTCGGCGCGCAGACCCGCCGCGATGGTCTTCTCGTCGGCGCGCCGGTCGACGATCTCGCCGAGGGCGAGCATGTCGGCCGTGGACTCGGTCATCGACACGACCATCACGACGCACATGGAGACGATGGCGGCCAGCGCGAACTGCGGGGCGCCGAAGTGGAACGGTGTGGGGAAGCCGATGACGTCGGCCTCGGCGACCGGGCCGAAGTCGGTGGCGCCGAACGGGATCGCGATGAGGGTGCCGATCACCAGGCCGATCAGGACGGCGATCTGCTTGACGAAGCCGCGGGTGAAGCGCCGCAGGGCGAGGACCACGAGCAGGGTGAGGCCGGCCAGGCCGAGGTTCTGCGCCGAGCCGTAGTCGTCGGCCCCGGGCACGGGGCCCTGGGCCCAGCCGAAGGCGACGGGCAGCAGCGAGATGCCGATCAGGGTGATGACGGTGCCGGTGACGACCGGCGGGAAGAAGCGCACCAGCTTGCTGAAGAAGGGGGCGGCGAGGAAGCCGAGGAGTCCGGCGACGATGATCGCGCCGAAGATGATCGGCAGCGCGTCGTCCTTGTCGCGGGTGGTGTCGACGATGGCGAGCATCGGGGCGACACCGGCGAAGGTGACACCGTTCACGAAGGGCAGCCGGGCGCCTATCTTCCATATGCCCAGCGTCTGGAGGAAGGTCGCCAGACCCGCGGTGAAGAGGCTGGCTCCGGTCAGGAAGGTGAGCTCCTTCGCGGAGAGGCCGACGGCCGCTCCCACGATGAGCGGCGGGGCCACCACACCCGCGTACATGGCGGCCACGTGCTGCAGGCCGCTGGTGAACATCTTGAGTGGGGGCAGGGTTTCGTCGACCGGGTGCTTCCGGTCTGCTGCATCGGCGTTCGGGGTGAGCGCGGCCACGGCGGTGCCTCCGGTCGGGTTACACGTCGTCGGTGACGTGTGGTGTCAGGGAGGTGGTGCGGGGGTGGTGCAGAGGTGCACGTACCGGTCGCCCGATCCGGTGGTGCGGGGGATGCGGCGCGGGTCGGCGGCGCGGGCGTGCGGCCCGGGTCGTCGGCGCGTGCCGGGTGGCGACCCGTGTCGTTGACACGAGTCACCGTCACCGGGAGGCGCGCGGTTCGGACCGCGCACCCCCCGGTTTCGGCTGCCGTGGACCCCGCTCGGGTCCACGGCCGCCGGCCGGGGGCCGTCCCCCCCGGCCGGAGTCGGGGGGTCAGGCCTGGGCGGCGATCCGCGCCAGGCGCCTCGCCTCGTCCCGCGTGGAGCGGGCGACGGCGTCCTCGTCCACCGTCGTGAGACGGCTGTCCTCGACGACGGGCCGGCCGTTCACGAGGGAGAGGGTGACCGGTGCGGCGGCTCCGAAGACGAGCGCGACGACCGGGTCGGCGATGGAGGAGTGGGCCAGCGTGTCGAGCTTCCACAGCACCAGGTCGGCCAGCTTGCCGGGCTCCAGGGAGCCGATCGCCTCGGCGCGGCCGAGGACCTGCGCTCCGCCGTGGGTGCCCAGGCGCAGGGCCTGACGGGCGTTCAGGGCGGCCTCGCGATGGGCGCCGAGACGGTTGATCAGCAGGGCGTTGCGCAGCTCGGTGTGGAGTTCGCCGGACTCGTTGGAGGCGGTGCCGTCGACGCCGAGACCGACCGGGACGCCGGCCTTCAGCATGTCCGGGACGCGGGCGATGCCGGCGGCGAGGCGGGCGTTGGAGGACGGGCAGTGGGCGACGCCGGTGCGGGTGCGGGCGAACGCCTCGATGTCGGAGTCGTTCATGTGGACGCAGTGCGCCATCCACACGTCCTCGCCGAGCCAGCCGGTCGACTCGAAGTAGTCGGTGGGCCCCATGCCGAAGAGTTCCTTGCAGAACTGCTCCTCCTCGACGGTCTCCGAGCCGTGGGTGTGCAGGCGCACCCCGAGCGAGCGCGCGAGTTCGGCGCCCCGCCGGAGCAGGTCGGTGGAGACGGAGAAGGGGGAGCACGGGGCGACGGCGACCTGGGTCATCGCGTCGAAGGAGGCGTCGTGGTGACGCTTGACGGTCTCCTCGGTGGCGGCCAGGGCGCCGTCGAGGGTCTCGACCGCGAAGTCCGGCGGCAGGCCGCCGTCCTTCTCGCTGCGGTCCATGGAGCCTCGGGCGAGGGTGAAGCGCACACCCATGTCGCGGGCGGCGCCGATGATGGCGCCGGAGAGGTCGCCGGAGCCCTCGGGGAAGACGTAGTGGTGGTCCATGGCGGTGGTGACGCCGCCGCGGGCCATCATGGCGAGTGAGCCCTGCGCGGCGGCCCGCACCATCGGCTCGTCGATCCGCGCCCAGGTCGGGTAGAGGGCGACCAGCCAGTTGAAGAGGTTGTGGTCGGTGGCGAGGCCGCGGGTGATCCACTGGTAGAAGTGGTGGTGGGTGTTGACCAGGCCCGGGGTGACGAGGTGGCCCGTGCCGTCGATCCGGCGGACGACGTTCTCCAGTCCGGCGGGGGCGTCGCCCGCGCCGACGGACTCGATGCGGTTGCCGGCCACCACGACATGGCCCGAGGCGTACTCGGTGTCATGGGCGTCGACGGTGGCGATGGCGCAGTTCTCGATGACGATGCGCTCGGTCGCGCCGTCGGGGGTTGCCGAAGGTGCCATGGTGCTTCCTTCATCTGTCGGTTGTGGCGGCGGTCCCCCGGGCCGGCCGGACCGGGGGGAGGGCACGGCAGGACCCTAGGAGGATTTGAGTGCCACAGCCGGGCGGCTGCGGGTGCCGAGATGGTGGAAGAACAGGTTGAGCGTGACGGCGACGAGCGCTCCGGCGCTGATCCCGGAGCCGAGCACGGTCTGCGCCCAGGCGGGGAACTGGGCGTAGAAGGTGGGTGCGGCAAGCGGGATGATGCCCGCGCCGAGGGCCACGGCGACCAGGATGATGTTGGAGCTGTCGTCGAGTCCGGCCTCGGAGAGGGTGCGGATGCCGCTGACGGCGATGGAGCCGAACAGGACGATGCCGGCGCCGCCGAGGACCGGCATCGGCACGAGCGAGACGACGGCGCCGAGGACGGGGAAGGCGCCGAGGACGAGCAGGGCGGCGCCGGCGACGGCCACCACGTAGCGGCTGCGGACCCGGGTGAGGGAGACGACGCCGACGTTCTGCGCGAAGGCGGAGGTGGGGAAGCCGCCGAAGACGGGGCCGACGAGGGTGGCGATGCCGTCGGTGCGCAGTCCGCGGGTGATGGTGCGGCCGTCGCTGCGGCGGTCGCAGATCTCGCCGAGGGCGAGCATCCCGGCGCTGGACTCGGTCATCAGCACCAGCATGACGATGCACAGGGAGAGGATGGCGGCGGGCTGGAACTCGGGTGCGCCGAAGGCGAAGGGGCTGGGCAGTGCGGCCACGGGCGCCTCGCGCAGGGCCGAGAAGTCGGCCATGCCGAAGGGGATCGCGGCGAGGGTGCCGATGAACAGGCCGAGCAGCAGGGCGACCTGTTTGACGAAGCCGCGTCCGAAGCGCTGGAAGAGCAGGATGACGACGAGGGTGAACGCGGCCAGGGCCAGGTACTTCGTCGCCCCGAAGTCCGCGGCGGTGGCGTCGCCGCCCTGCGCCCAGGAGACGGGCACCGGCATCAGGGTCACGCCGATGAGGGTGATGACGACGCCCGTGACGAGGGGCGGGAAGAAGCGCAGCAGCCGTCCGAAGAAGGGGCCGACGAGGAGGCAGAACACACCGGCGATCATCACCGCGCCGTAGATGGCGGGAAGTTGGCGGCCCGGGGCGCTGGTCTCGGCGATGGCGAGCATCGGGGCGATACCGGCCGAGGAGGCGGCGTTGACGAACGGGAGCCGGTTGCCGGCGATGTTCGCGACGCCGACGGTCTGCAGGATCGTGGCGAGGCCCGCGATCAGCAGGCTCGCGGCGATCAGCCGGGTCATGCCGGCGGCGTCGAGCCCGACGGCCTGGCCGATGATCAGCGGAGGGGTGACGACGCCCGCGTACATGGCGGCGATGTGCTGGAGTGCGGCGGGAACGAGCCGCGCGAGGGGGAGTTTCTCGTCCACCGGGTGGACGTCGGGCGTGGGATGCGTGTCCGGTGCCGGGTGAGCCGGCCCCGTTGCGGGCTGTGCCATGGGTCTTCCCTCCGGCCCGCGGACCGCCCCGCCCGACAGCGGGCGGGCGGGGCGGCGGGCGGCCTGGCGTCCGTCAGAGGTTGGTCATGTCGACCGGGATCCGCGGTTCGACGCCGTCCCGGAGCACGGTGGCCTCGATCAGGCCGTAGGGGCGGTCCGCCGCGAAGTAGACCTCGTTGTCGTTCTTGAGCCCGAACGGTTCGAGGTCCACCAGGAAGTGGTGCTTGTTGGGGAGCGAGAAGCGGATCTCGTCGATCTCGCTGCGGCTGTTGATGATCCGCGAACCCATCTGGTACAGGGTCTGCTGGAGCGAGAGCGAGTAGGTCTCGGCGAAGGCCTGGAGCATGTGCTTCCTGGCCTGGGCGTACGACTTCTCCCAGTTGGGCATGCGCTCCTCGTCCGAGGTCCAGTTGTACCGCCACTGGGCGGCCACCTGGGTGGCGAGGATGCGGTCGTACGCCTCCTTCAGCGTCGTGTACTTGTCCTTGACGTAGCCCCAGAACTCGGAGTTCGTCGAGTTCATCACGACCAGGTCCTTGAGGCCGGAGATGACCTGCCACGAGGTGCCGTCGTAGGTGATCTCGGTGGTGCGCGTCTCCTGGCCCTGGCGGACGAAGGAGTGCTTGACCTCGTCGGCCCCGATGAACTTGGAGTTGCCGTCGGAGGTCGCGATGCGCTCCCAGGCGTACTCCTCGATGCGGATGCGCGCCCGGTGGATCGGCTCCTGGCTCGTCACGAAGTGGCGGGCGAGGTGGATGCCGAACTGCTCGGCGGACTCGATGCCGTACTCCTTGGCGAACGCGTACACCGTGTTCTTGGTGGTGTCGGTCGGCAGGACGTTGGCGTTCGAGCCGGAGTAGTGGACCTCCTCCATGTCGCCGGAGAGGGCGACGGAGACGTTGAGGTCCTTGATGTGGTGGGTGTCCCCGTCCCGCGTGATCTTGACGACGCGGTTCTCTGCCTTGCCGTACTGGTTCTGTCCCAGAATCGTGGGCATCTGCTAGCTCCCTCGGTATACGGAGTAGCCGAACGGGTTGAGCAGCAGCGGTACGTGGTAGTGCTCGCCCGGCACGACGGCGAACGTGATCGCCACCTCCGGGAAGAACACGCCGCTGTCCCGATTCGCGGGGGCGTCCTGCTGCGCCTCGGCGTCTTGCTTCTTCACGAAGTACGCCTCGGTCTCGAAGTCGAGGCGTACGTGGGTCGTTCCCTCCGGCAGGGCCGGGAGGTCCTTGCACCGTCCGTCCGCGTCGGTGGCCGAGCCGCCGAGCGGCTGCCACGCGGCCGCCGGCCCCCCACGGGCCGACAGCGCGATGGCGACGCCTTCCGCGGGGCGTCCGGCGCTGGTGTCCAGGATGTGCGTGGACACCGATGCGGTGGTTTCGGTACTCATGCTTCTTCCTGCTCTACGAGGCGGGTCAGACGGATGCGGTTGATCTTGCCCAGTTCGGTGCGGACGATCTCCCGCTCCTGTTCGGGCGAGTTGCCGATCCGCTCCCGCAGGGCGTCCCGCATCTGCTCACCGGTGCGGCCGGTGGCGCAGATCAGGAAGACATGGCCGAACCTGTCCTGGTAGGCCAGGTTCAGTTCGAGCATCTCGGCCTTCAGGTCCTCGGACGCCCCGGCCATTCCGCTCTGTTCGCGGGAGGAGGTCGGGTCGCCGGGCTTGGGCCTGCCGATGGGCGGGTGGCCGGCCATCGCCTCGGCGAGGTCCTCGGCCGTCAGCTCCGCCGTGGCGGTGTCACTGGCGGCGAAGAGGGCCTCGGTGCCGGCGTACGGCCGCTGGGCGAGGATCTTGCTCGCCCACGCGCCGCTGGCGCAGACCTCGCGCAGCGCGGTGTCGGCCGCGCTGTCCTCGGAGGCGTTGAACCGGGCGAGGCCCGGGTTCTCAAGTGCAGTCACGGGAGCCTCCGTGGCTTGATCATCTCGGTGCGTCGGACGGGCTGCGGATAGCTAACGCCCTCAGGAACACGACGTCAACACTTTGTTGAAAAGTCGCGGACACAAAAGCCGCCGTCCGGAACACCGGACGACGGCTCGTGATCTGCGGCCCCTGGGCGGCGGCTCAGTCGCCCTTCGCCGCGTTCTCCCTGTTCAGGTAGTTGTACACGGTGAAGCGGCTGACTCCCAGCGCGCCGGCCACCGTCTCCACGCCGTGACGCACCGAGAACGCACCCCGCGCCTCCAGCGTCCGGACCACCGACTGCTTGGTCCTGCGGTCCAGCTCGGCGAGCGGCCGGCCGTGCTGCCGCTCCAGCGCGGCGAGAATGTGGTCGAGGGAGTCCGCCAGCTGCGGCAGCCGCACCGCGACCACCTGTTCGCCCTCCCACTGGAGGACGACGTCGTCCTCGCGGGCGTCGCCGGGCTCGATCAGCGTCCCGCCCATAGCGTCGACGAGCGGCTTGACCGCCTGCGCGAGCGCGTGGTCGAGGCTCATCCCTGGCCCTCCGCGGCGCCGGCGGCCTCCGTGCCGACCACGTTGACCTGGAGGGAGACCCGGGTCGCCCCGTTGTCCAGCGCCTCGCGCAGCAGCGCGCCGACGGCCTCCAGCACCTCGTCGCCGCCGCCCTCGGCCGTGTTGCCGAACGGACCGACGTCCACCCTGTCCAGGCCCGCCCCCTCGACGACCTCGCGGGCGGCCAGCGCGTGCGCGGGCGGTTCGTCGAGGTCGAACGGTTCGGTCGTGAACTCCACTCTCAGTCGCACCATGCCCCCAAGGTAGCCCTCGGGCGGGCGGGGTTCCCCGGGGGCGGGGGATTCCCGCCCCCGGGGGCCGCGGGGCCGGGGCTCGGGTGCGGGAGGTGCGTCGCGCGGGCCGGTGGCGGCGAGGGACGTGGGCGTGGTCCGGCCGCCCGGTGCCGGCCGCAGGCCGTGCGCAGGTCTGCGGCCGTGTCCTCGATCGCCGGACGCGCTTGTTCCTCCGCCCGTCCGGCGATGGGGGACGACCGCGCGCGACGCGGTGCCGCGACCACCGGCCCGCGCGACGCCGCCGCGCCCGCCTCACGACACGACCCCGCACCGGGCCGCCGCGCGGCGGCCCCGCCCGTAGGCTCGGCGGGGTGAGATGGCTGCGGGTCCTCGGGGCGATCCTGCGCGCCGGGCTGACGATCGAGCGCACCCGGCTCGAACCCCTGGTGGCGCTGCGCGCCGCCGCCGGAGTGGCGATCGTCGTCGGGCTGTTCCTGTGGCTCGTCTCCCCCGCGTACGCCGCCTCCTCCGCCCTCGGCGCGTTCTCCGCCGGCACCGCGACGTTCCAGCGCAGCTGGCGCCCGCGGAAGGTGCTCGCACTCGGCGCGGGGGCCGGGCTCGCGGTGAGCACCTTCTGCGGATACGTGGCCGCCGGACATCCGGTGTCGTTCCTGCTGGTGCTCGCCACCTGGACCTTCCTCGCCGGCATGGCGTGGTCGGCCGGGCCGACGGCGGGGATCGTCTCCTGCGCCACGGTCGCGGCGATGCTCGTCACCGTCACCCTGCCCACCTCGGTCGCCGAGGCGCTGGAGCACGCCGGCGTCATCGCCTTCGGCGGACTGGTGCAGGCGGCGCTGATCTGGGTGTTCCCCATCCGCCGCTGGGGCGCGCACCGGGACGCCCTCGCCGACGCCTTCGCCGCACTGGCGGACTTCTCCCGGCGGCTGCGGCACGACCCGTCGGCCGCCTTCGACGCCGAGCCCATGACCGTCGCCCGCGACGCGGCGACACTCACCCCCTCGCAGGCCCGGCGCCGCCCCGCCGTACTGCACGGGTCGCGCGGCCTCGCCGAACGCATCCGGCCGGTGCTCGCCACCCTCGCCGACCCCGAGGTCGGCGCGCCCGCCGAGGGCCCCGGACGGGACCGGGCCCGGGACCTGCTGGCCACCGCCGCGGGCATCCTCGACGCCGCCGCCCGCGCGATCCGCCGGGGCGAACCCGTGAGCGTGCCGGAGGACTCCGTCGAGAACCTGCGGCGCGACACCCGGGCTCCGGGGAAGGTCGAGGGGGACGCGCAGGACACCGACGCCGGGTACGCGGAGTTCGCCGGGTACGCCGGATACGACGGGGCCGCCGACCCGGGCGCGCTCCGGGGCTCGGCGCTGCGCGCCGCCCGGCGCCTCGCCGACCTGCTGGAGCAGGCCGTCGAGATCGCCGACAGCGGAGACGCCCTCGCCCCCACCCGGGCCGGCGGGCAGGGCGACGCCCGGCCGCTGCGGCGGCCCACCCTGCTGCGACTGGTCCCCGTGCTGCACAAGGCGTTCCGCCGCGAGCTGCGCCGGGACTCCCCGGTGCTGCGCCACGCGGTGCGCCTGTCGGCGGTGGCCTGCGCCGGCTACGGCATCGGCTCCGCCGTCTCGCCGGACCACGGCTACTGGGTGCCGATCACGGCCGTGATGGTGATGCGTCCGGACTTCCACCAGACGTACTCACGGGCGGTGGCACGCCTCGCGGGCACGGCGGTGGGCGTCGGGCTCGCCACGGCCGCCGTGCAGTTCGCCCAGCCCGGCTCGTGGGTCACCGGGGCGCTGGCGGTGCTGGCCGCGGGACTCACGTACCTGCTGATGCGCACCGGGTACGCCGCGTCCCAGTGCTTCACCGCGGCGTACGTGGTCCTCCTGCTCGGGCTGGGGGGCGAGACCTGGCAGGAGACGGCCGGCGACCGGGTGCTGCTGACCCTGCTCGGCGGCGCGATGGCGATGACCGCGTACGCCCTCTTCCCGGCCTGGGAGACACCCCGCATCCTCGACCGGCTCGCCGACCGCCTGGACGGGACCAGCCGGTACGCGGCGGCGGTGGTGCGCGGCTACGCGGAGCCGGCCACGGAGAGCAGGGCGGAGGTCCATGACGCGCTGCTCGCGGGCCGCGCGGCGGACGCGGCGTGGAACGAGGCGTTCCTGAAGGCGAAGCAGGAGCCGGTCCTCCACCCGGGCCTCACCCGGGAGGAGGCGGAGGACGCGGACGACGCGCTGACGTCGCTGGGGCGTGCGGCGATGCTGCTGGAGACGCATCTGCCCGGCCCGGACGCCCGCCCGTCCCCCGGCGCGAGCCGCTTCGCGGACGCACTGGAGGCCGACACGGAGCAGGCCGTCCGCGATGTGCGCCGCCGCCGGGCACTGGACTGGGACCGGGTGGAACAGGCGCTCGACGAGTGGAGCGACAACGACGACCCGGTCGTCCGGGGTGCTGCCGAGCTCCAGACGCGGGCCCTGGACGAGCTGACGGCCGCGGTGAGCCGCTCGCCGCTGGAGCAGGACGTGGAGCCCACCCGCCAGGTCCGGCGCATCCAGCGCGAGGTCGAGGCGGAGGAGTCCGGCACCCCGCCGGCGACGGCCCTCACGGACCGCACCCCGCCCCAGGACGACTCCGCGCCGGGGACGGCCGCCGAGGAGGACGGCGGCCCGCCCGCGGCACCGCTCCCCGCGGAGGAGGCCGAGGGCGGACCGCCGCCGCGGGCGGAGGCGGACGGCGAGCCGGCCCCGGCCCGCGACGGCGAGCCGCGCCCGGCCGGCCCCGGACCCACCGGCTCCCCCCACGAGGGCCGGGACGACGGCACCCCGCGCCCGACGGGGCGGGACGCGGACGGCTGAGAGCCCTTCGGCGAGCCGGGACCGCTCACCGACCGGACGACCGCTCACCCCACCGCCCCGCACGCGGCCGGAGCAGGCCCCACGCCCTCCGCGCAGCCCGCGCACCGCGCCCCGGACCGACGGACCTGCCGACCGCGGCCCGGCCGCGCGCCGCGCCCGCGCTCGCCGCCCCACCGGCGGCGCCGGCCCGTGTCAGCGGCCGCGTCCGCAGCGTGCCCCGTCCGCGAACCGGTCCGGCGAACCCGGCGACCCACGCGCCGCCGCGGGCACCCGCGCGTGGCCGCGCGGTGCCGTCCGGTCGGCGCCGCGCGTCCGACACCCGCCCCGCCCCCGCCCCACTGACCTGCACCGAAGCACGACGGGACCGCGCCCACGCTCCCCGGCGCGGGCCGCCCGGGGAGTGCCCCGCGCGGCACTCGCCCCGCCGGGATTTTTGCCGGGGCGTCTTGACAGGCTCCGCACCCCCTGAGCAGAATTCCATTAAGCAGAAAGAAACTTCCGCAATACGGAAGGAGCGCACAGCCCTCATGGGATACTCGGACCAGCGCTTCGATGTGAACCTCTCGATCCTCTTCACGGAACTCCCGCTCCTGGAGCGCCCCGCGGCCGCCGCCGCGGCCGGCTTCACGGCGGTCGAGCTGTGGTGGCCCTGGATCGACACCCCCACCCCGCCGCAGGAGGAGCTCGACGCCCTCAAGAAGGCGCTCGACGAGGCCGGCACGCAGCTGGTGGGTCTGAACTTCTACGCCGGCGAGCTGCCCGGACCGGACCGGGGGGCGCTCTCGCTGCCCGGCGAGGAGTCCGACCGCTTCCGTGCCAACATCGAGGTGGCCGCCGACTTCGCCGCCTCGGTGGGCTGCACGGCGCTCAACGCCCTGTACGGCAACCGCATGGACGGCGCCGACCCGCAGGTCCAGGACGCCCTCGCCCTGGAGAACCTCGTCCTGGCGGCCCGCGCGGCCGACCGGGTCGGCGCGATCCTGCTCGTCGAGACCCTCAACAAGCCGGAGTCGCCGCTGTACCCGCTGGTCAGCGCGCCCGCCGCGATCGACGTCGTCGACAAGGTGAACGCGGCGACCGGCCTCGGCAACGCCAAGTTCCTGCTGGACGTCTACCACCTGTCGATGAACGGCGAGAACGTCTCCGAGGTCATCGCCGCGTACGCGGACCGGACCGGCCACGTGCAGATCGCCGACAACCCCGGCCGCGGCGCGCCCGGCACCGGCGCGCTGCCGCTGGAGCAGCTCCTCGACGAACTGAAGGCCGCCGGGTACGAGGGCTTCGTCGGCCTGGAGTACAAGGCGGGCGACCGGCCGTCCGCGGAGTCCTTCGACTGGCTCCCGGCCGCGGCGCGCGCCGCCAACTGACCTCACGCAGTACCTGTTTCGAGAAAGGCACCCTCATGAGCAGCTCCCTCCCCAAGATCGCGTGGATCGGTCTCGGCATCATGGGCTCCCCCATGTCCGAGAACCTGCTGAAGGCGGGCTACTCCGTCACCGGCTTCACGCTGGAGCAGGACAAGCTGGACCGCCTCGCCGCGGCCGGCGGCACCGCCGCCGCGTCGATCGCCGAGGCGGTCGCCGACGCCGACGTCGTCATCACGATGGTGCCCGCGTCCCCGCAGGTCGAGGCCATCGCCTACGGCCCCGACGGCATCCTGGCCAACGCGAAGCGGGGCGCCCTGCTGATCGACATGTCGTCGATCACGCCGCAGACCTCGATCGACCTCGCGAAGGCCGCCGCCGAGAAGGACATCCGCGTGCTGGACGCCCCCGTCTCCGGCGGCGAGGCGGGCGCGATCGAGGCCGTGCTGTCCATCATGGTCGGCGGCGAGCAGGCGGACTTCGACACCGCCGAGCCGATCCTCCAGGCCCTGGGCAAGACCATCGTGCTGTGCGGTCCGCACGGTTCGGGCCAGACGGTGAAGGCCGCCAACCAGCTGATCGTCGCCGTCAACATCCAGGCCTGCGCCGAGGCCGTGGTCTTCCTGGAGAAGTCCGGGGTCGACCTGGCGGCCGCGCTGAACGTGCTGAACGGCGGCCTGGCCGGCTCGACCGTGCTGACCCGCAAGAAGGACAACTTCCTGAACCGGGACTTCAAGCCCGGCTTCCGCATCGACCTGCACCACAAGGACATGGGCATCGTGACCGACGCCGCCCGTACCGTCGGCGCGGCGCTCCCGGTGGGCGCGGTCGTCGCCCAGCTGGTCGCCTCGCTGCGCGCCCAGGGCGACGGCGGCCTCGACCACTCGGCGCTGCTGCGCGCGGTCGAGCGCCTCTCCGGCGACCAGGTCTGATCCGGCAGCCCCTCCCCCGCCGCCGCCCGGCTTCCGCCGGGCGCGGCCCCGAGACCCCGGTCGGCGTCGGCGCTGACACCTGTCCTGTCGCGCCCAGGCGCCGGCGCCGGCCGGAACATCTCCCACCGCTTTCAACAAACTGTTGACGTTTTCTTCGCGGCGAATCTACGCTCCTCGAACCGTCAGCCAGTGCAGCTCCCGTACGGAAGGCCGAACCGATTCCATGACGCAGCGCGTGCTTACCACCGAGTCAGGCGCCCCGGTCGCCGACAACCAGAACTCCGCCACCGCCGGTGTCGGCGGCCCGCTCCTCCTCCAGGACCAGCACCTGCTGGAGAAGCTCGCGCGCTTCAACCGTGAGCGGATCCCGGAGCGCGTGGTGCACGCCCGCGGTTCCGGCGCCTACGGATACTTCGAGGTCACCGACGACGTCACCGCGTACACCCGGGCCGACTTCCTCTCCGAGGTGGGCCGGCGCACCCAGACGTTCCTGCGCTTCTCCACCGTGGCCGACTCGCTCGGCGGCGCGGACGCGGTCCGCGACCCGCGCGGCTTCGCCCTGAAGTTCTACACCGAGCAGGGCAACTACGACCTGGTCGGCAACAACACCCCGGTCTTCTTCATCAAGGACCCGGTCAAGTTCCCGGACTTCATCCACTCCCAGAAGCGCGACCCGTTCACGGGCAAGCAGGAGCCGGACAACGTCTGGGACTTCTGGGCCCACGCCCCCGAGGCCACCCACCAGGTGACCTGGCTGATGGGCGACCGCGGCATCCCCGCCTCGTACCGCCACATGAACGGCTACGGCTCGCACACCTACCAGTGGACCAACGCCGAGGGCGACGCCTTCTTCGTGAAGTACCACTTCAAGACCAACCAGGGCGTGCGCTCGCTCTCCTCCGAGCAGGCCGCCGAACTGGTCGGCCAGGACGCCAACTCCCACCAGACGGACCTGCTCCAGGCCATCGAGCGCGGCGTGAACCCGTCCTGGACGCTGTACGTGCAGATCATGCCCGCCGCCGAGGCCGCGGAGTACCGCTTCAACCCGTTCGACCTCACCAAGGTGTGGCCGCACGCCGACTACCCGCTCCAGCGGGTGGGCCGCCTGGTGCTCGACCGCAACCCCGACAACGTCTTCGCCGAGGTCGAGCAGGCCGCGTTCTCGCCGAACAACTTCGTGCCGGGCATCGGCCCCTCGCCGGACAAGATGCTCCAGGGCCGCCTGTTCGCCTACGCCGACGCCCACCGCTACCGGCTCGGTGTGAACCACACCCAGCTTCCGGTGAACGCGCCGAAGGCGGTGGCCGGCGGGGCCGACAACTACGGCCGGGACGGTCTGATGGCCACCCGCAACGGCTCGCGCCACGACAAGAACTACGAGCCCAACTCGTACGCCGGCCCGGCCCAGACGGACGCCGCGCTCTCCGCGCCGCTCGCGATCCACGGATGGACCGGGACCCACGCCGCACCCGCGCACGTCAAGGACGACGACTTCTTCCAGGCGGGCGAGCTGTACCGGCTGATGTCCGAGGAGGAGAAGCAGCGCCTGGTCGCGAACATCGCCGGAGGCCTCTCCCAGGTCAGCCGCGACGACGTGGTCGAGAAGAACCTGGCCCACTTCCACGCCGCCGACCCGGACTACGGCAAGCGCGTGGAGGCGGCGGTCCGCGCCCTGCGCGAGGACTGAGCCACCGAGCTGCGTGCGGGGCATGACGGGAGGTCTGCCCCGCGCGCGAGCCCCGCGCCGTGCGGCCCGATGAGGGGTGGCCGTACGGCGCGGCGCAGGTGAGGACCGCGGCGGTCGGGAGATGCCAGTGCGGTGGTGAAGGCCACCGGCGCCCTCTCCGACCTGACGTGAGGAACGCCGGGCGGTCAATCGCCCCCGCCGCGGTCCCGGCCTCACCCGGAAATCCGTCCGGCGGTGCGAATGTTCCACCCAGTCGGCCTCGCACCGTCGGGCGGTCACACCGTCCGGGCGGCACCCACCCTCACTCCTCCCGGCCCGGGCGCGCGGCCGGTATACGGTCTCCCGTACCGCGCGTCCGACGTCAGGGCCCGGCCTCCGCACAGAGGCCGGGCCCTGACGTGTGTCCGGGGACCGGCCCCGGGTCGCGGCGGGTGCGGTGCGCCCCGGGCCATGCCGGGTGCGGGTCGCGCCGCTCGGACACGGCGGGTCCGGGTCGCGCCGCTCGGGCCCGCGCCCCCGTCAGGGCGCGCGTTCGCCGGCCGCCAGGGCGGTGACGGCACGCTCCAGGCGGGCACGGCGGGTGCGGTCGGTCCCGGCCTTCAGCAGGCCGAGGACGACGCGGTAGCGCTCGGTCCTGCCGAGCGCCTCGAACGCCTCCCGGGCCGCGGCGTTCTCCGCGAGCGCGGCCCGCAGGTCGTCGGGGACGCCTGCCTCGCGCTGCGAGGCGTACGCCGCGTCCCAGCGGCCGTCCGCACGGGCCGCCGCCACCTCCGCGAGTCCCGGCTCGCGCATCCGGCCCGCCGCCGTCAGCTCGGCGACGCGGGCGATGTTCACCTGGGACCAGGTGCTGCGGGGCCTGCGGGGCGTGATCCGCTGCAGATAGCGCACCCCGTCGCCGGCCCGCCGCAGGCCGGTGATCCAGCCGTGGCAGAGCGCGGCGTCGTTGACCTCGCCGGCCGTCGGCGAGGGCACCCCCGAGCCCTTCCGGGCGATCGCCACCCACAGGCCCGCGGCCGTGCCGTGGTGCTCCTCCAGCCAGCGCTCCAGGCCTGCCAGGTCGTCGAAGGCCACCAGCGGCAGCCCGTCCGGCGTCTCGATGGGGGCCTCCCCGTGTCCGGTGGCGGGAAAGGCAGCAGCATACGCGAGGGGCCGTCCACCGGATCGGTGAACGGCCCCAGGGCGTACGGCGGTCGGCGTGTCCGTCAGACCTTGAGCGGGCTGACGGCCGTCGGCGCGTGACCGGGCTCGGTGGCCAGCTCCTCGAACTCGGAGATGTCGCTGATGTCCATCGTCCGGCTCATGGAGATGTTGGTGATGCGCTCCAGGATCGCCTCGACGACGACCGGCACCCGGTACTCGGCGGCGAGCTTCTTCGCCTCCTCGAACGCCGGCAGCAGCTGGTCGGGCTCGGTGACCCGGATCGCCTTGCAGCCGAGGCCCTCGACGACCTTGACGTGGTCGACGCCGTAGACGCCGAGCTCCGGTGCGTTGATGTTCTCGAACTCCAGGTTGACCTGGAAGTTGATGTCCAGGCCGATCTGGGCCTGGCGGATCAGGCCCAGGTAGGAGTTGTTCACCAGGACGTGGACGTAGGGGATGCGGTGCTGGGCGCCGACGGCCAGTTCCTCGATCATGAACTGGAAGTCGTAGTCGCCGGAGAGCGCGACGACCTGGGCCTCGGGGTCGGCGGTGGCCACGCCGAGGGCGGCGGGGATCGTCCAGCCGAGCGGTCCGGCCTGGCCGCAGTTGATCCAGTGGCGGGGCTTGTAGACGTGCAGCATCTGCGCGCCCGCGATCTGGGAGAGACCGATGGTCGTGACGTAGCGCGTCTCGGGGCCGAAGGCGCGGTTCATCTCCTCGTAGACGCGCTGCGGCTTGAGCGGCACGTTGTCGAAGTGGGTGCGGCGCTGGAGGGTGGCCTTGCGCTCGGCGGCGGAGGCGATCCACGCGCTCCGGTCGGGCAGCCGGCCCTCGGCCTTCAGCTCCTTCGCGACCTCGACGAAGAGTTCCAGGGCGGCCTTCGCGTCGGAGGCGATGCCGTAGTCCGGGGCGAAGATCTTGCCGATCTGGGTGGGCTCGATGTCGACGTGGACGAACTTCCGCTCGCCGCGGTAGACGTCGAGCTTGTAGCCGGTGTGGCGGTTGGCCCAGCGGTTGCCGATGCCGAGGACGAAGTCGGACTCCAGGAAGGTCGCGTTGCCGTAGCGGTGCGAGGTCTGGACGCCGACCATGCCGGCGTTGAGCTCGTGGTCGTCCGGGATGGTGCCCCAGCCCATCAGGGTGGGGATGACCGGGGTGCCGGTGATCTCGGCGAACTCGACCAGCAGCGCGGACGCGTCGGCGTTGACGATGCCGCCGCCGGCGACGATCAGCGGACGCTCGGACTCCAGCAGGAAGCCGATCGCCTTCTCGATCTGGGCCCGGGTCGCCGTCGGCTTGTACACCGGCAGCGGCTCGTAGGTCTCCGGGTCGAAGTCGATCTCGGTGAGCTGGACGTCGATGGGCAGGTCGATCAGGACCGGGCCGGGACGGCCGGAGCGCATCAGGTGGAACGCCTGCTGGAACACGCCCGGGACCTGCGCGGCCTCCAGGACGGTGGTGGCGGCCTTGGTGACCGGCTTCGCGATGGACGCGATGTCGACGGCCTGGAAGTCCTCCTTGTGGATCACCGCGACCGGGGCCTGGCCGGTGATGCACAGGATCGGGATCGAGTCGCCGATCGCGGAGTACAGGCCGGTGATCATGTCGGTGCCGGCCGGGCCCGACGTGCCGATGCAGACACCGATGTTGCCCGGGTGGGTACGGGTGTAGCCCTCCGCCATGTGGGAGGCGCCCTCGACGTGGCGGGCGAGCGTGTGGTCGATGCCGCCGCCGGCCTGGAGGGCCTTGTAGAAGGGGTTGATCGCGGCGCCCGGCACTCCGAACGCGTGGGTGACGCCTTCACGCTTGAGGATCTCAACTGCCGCTCGGGCGGCGGTCATACGAGGCATGGGGTGCTCCTGCTCCGGCCTGGGGGATCGGGCTCCGTCGCGCCACCTGGGAACGCCCGATTCCGTGTCGGTCTCACTACTTCCGCATTGCGGAATTAATGTTCTGCTATGTGGAATCAATCTAAATCGCCGGACGGACCGCGTCAAGGGAGACGGCCCAGCACGCCCCGACAAGGGGCGGAGGCCGGAGCACGCCAGCGCACAAGGGGGCGCAGTCGGGGAAGTGCCTCCCCAACTCCCCGTCCGTGATGGACGATGGGCAGCAGCCGCGACCGTCGAGGGGGAGTCGCGGCACCCCGGAGAGAAGGTGTGCCGCGATGATCGAGAGCGTGCCGGTCCGCTGCCCGGCCTGCCGCCGCGACCACCTCTACGCGGCGCCCGTCTACCCGTGCGCCTGCGGCGCCCCGCTCACACCCCCGCTGCTGCGCGCCGCTCCCCCGGAACCGATCACCCACCGCACCTGGACGGACGACTGGGTGACCGTCCGCTGCCCGTCCTGCGAGAGACAGGACCAGTGGCCCCAGCCGGAACTCGGCTGCCCGTGCGGCACCGTGCTGCGGATCGCCGTCCGCCCCGTGAGCGCACCCGCCCGGCCCGCCGGGACCGCTGCGCCCGCGCCCGCGCTCCCGCCGCCCCCGCCCGCGGCCGCCCGCCCCTCGTTCCGGCCCGTCACCATCCGCACCGCCCGCGACGCCGTGACGGCGGCCGCGATGTACCTGCGCTGGCTCGGCTTCGCCGACGTCGTCCGGCCGGGGAACGCCGCGAGCGCCGGCATCGACCTGCGCGGCACCGGGGTCGTCGCCCAGGTCGACCCCTCCACCCGCCCCACCTCGCTGCGCGACGTCGAATGCCTCTGGCTCAACGGCCTGGCCGCCTCCGCCCACAGCGTCTGCTTCTCGCTGGCCGGATACGCGGACGAGGCGCGCGCCCGGGCCGACGGCCTCGGCATCCCGCTCTTCGTCATGGACCTCACCGGCTGCCCGCAGCCCGTCAACGCCCCGGCGGACGAACTCATCATGACCGTCACGTAGCGGACGGACCGGGCGAACGCTCAAGTAAGGCTCAGAAAAGGCGCGTTCGGGGATCACACCCCGCAGGGACGGGCATACCTGTCCCAGGGGCGCACACCGCCCCACGGGGGAGGTGGGCGCGATGCCCGTCGACATGTGGTGGTTCATCGGAGCGGCCTGGGCACTGCTCGCGGCGGCGGGCCTGCTGCTGCTCGCCCCGGCGCCGGACGCGCGGCACACCGGCGGGCCGCCCGACGCCCAGTCCGTCGCCCTGCTCCGCGGCGGCCGCCGCGCGGCGGTGACCGTGGCCCTGGTCGCGCTCCAGCAGCGCGGCGCCGTCACCAGCGGACGCCGGGGCACGGTACGGGTCGACGGCTGGGGCACCGCCGTGCGCGACCCGCTCCAGCTCGCCGTGCACACCTCGCTGCGGCGGGCCCCGGGGATACGGCTGCTGCTCACCGCGCCCCGGGTGCGCCGAGCGCTCGACGGGCTCCGCGACGGCTGCGCGCGGGCGGGCCTGCTGCGCGCCAACGGGCGCTGGCGGACCGCCCGGGCCCTGCTGTACGCCGTGCCGGTGGCGCCCGCCGCCGGACTGCTGCTCACCCGGCCCGCGCCGGCGGAGGTCCCGGCCGGGCTCACCGCCCTGACCGTCGCGGCGGCCGCCGCGCTGTGGCGGGTGCGCCGCCAGACACCCGCCGGCCGGCGCCTGCTCGCGGCCCTGAGGGCCGCCCACCCCCTGGAGACCCGCCGCGTGTCGGGCCCCCGCGCCCTGATGTCCGTCGCCCTCCACGGCGACCGGGCCCTGCTGCTCCACGCGCCCCACTTCGCCCGCGACGGCGGCCTGCTCGGCACGGGCGACGGCGACCGGCGCCTCACCGGCCTCGTCCCGGACGAACGCGCCTCGGGCGGGGGCAAGGCCCCGGGAGCGGGCGACCCGGCCTGACGGTCACGGGAGACCCCGGCCACGAGGTGCCGGTGCCCGCCCGGTGGACGCCGGGCGGGCCCCGGCGCTCACTCCCCGAAACGGCGGCGGAGTTCGACCTTGCGGACCTTGCCGCTGACCGTCATCGGGAACTCGTCGAGGATCTCCAGCCGGCGCGGGATCTTGTAGTGCGCCAGCCGCTCGCGGCAGAACGCGGTGATGTCCTCCAGCGAGGGCGGGGCGCCGGCGTCCCGGGGGACGACGCAGGCCAGGATCTCCTCCCCGTAGCGGTCGTCCGGCACGCCGACCACCTGCACGTCGGCGATCCCGGGATGGGCGTGGAGGAACTCCTCGATCTCCCGCGGGTACACGTTCTCCCCACCGCGGATGATCATGTCCTTGATCCGGCCGACGATCTGGACGCAGCCGTCCTCGCGCATCACCGCGAGGTCGCCGGTGTGCATCCAGCGGCCCGCGTCGACGGCCTCGGCGGTCTTCTCCGGCTGCTCCCAGTAGCCGAGCATCACGCTGTAGCCGCGGGTGCACAGTTCGCCCGCCTCGCCGCGGGGCAGCGTCACCCCGGTCACCGGGTCGGCGATCCTCACCTCGATGTGCGGAAGGACCCGGCCCACCGTGCCCGTGCGGCGCTCCAGGTCGTCGTCGCGACGGGTCTGGGTGGAGACGGGGGACGTCTCGGTCATGCCGTAGCAGATGGAGACCTCCGCCATGTGCATCTCGGTGACCACCCGCTTCATGACCTCGACCGGGCACGGCGACCCAGCCATGATCCCGGTGCGCAGGGTGGAGAGGTCGTACGAGCCGAAGTCCGGGAGGTTCAGTTCGGCGATGAACATGGTGGGCACCCCGTACAGCGAGGTGCACCGCTCCTGTTCGACCGCGCGCAGCGTCGCCGCCGGGTCGAACGACGGGGCGGGGATCACCATGCACGCACCGTGCGAGGTGGCCGCCAGATTCCCCATGACCATGCCGAAGCAGTGGTAGAAGGGCACCGGGAGGCACACCCGGTCGCGCTCCGTGTAGGCGATCGTCCCGCCGACGGAGTAGCCGTTGTTCAGGATGTTGTGGTGGGAGAGCGTCGCGCCCTTGGGGAAGCCGGTGGTGCCGGAGGTGTACTGGATGTTGACGGGGTCGTCGCAGGACAGCAGGGCCTCGCGCGCGGCCAGTTGCGCGTCGTCGACGGTGCGGGCGGCGTCGAGGAGGAGGTCCCAGGAGCCGTCCCCGATGTAGTGGACGGCCCGCAGCCCGGGGCACTCGCCGCGCACGGACTCCACCATCGCGCGGTAGTCGCTGGTCCGGTGGCTCTGCGAGGCGACGAGCAGCGAGACGCCCGCCTGGCCGAGCACGTACGCGAGCTCGTGGGCGCGGTAGGCCGGATTGATGGTGACCATGACGGCGCCGATACGGGCGGTGGCGTACTGGACCAGCACCCACTCCGCGCAGTTGACCGCCCAGATCCCGACCCGGTCGCCCTTGGCGACCCCGGAGCCGAGCAGGCCCCGGGCGAGCTGCCGCACGGCGTCCCCGAACTCGGCGTAGGTCCAGCGGGTGCCGGCGGCGACGTCGACCAGGGCCTCCCGGTCGGGCCAGGCGGCGACCGCCCGGTCGAGGTTCGCGCCGATGGTGTCCCCGAGCAGCGGGGTGTCCGAGGCTCCGTGCGCGTACGACAGGGCGGTCACCGCAGGTCTCCTTCCGCGTACTCGGCGGCCGAGCCCTCGGCCGTCAGCCGCCGGAGCTCGACCCGGCGGATCTTCCCCGACACGGTCTTGGGCAGGTCGGCGAACTCCAGCCGCCGGATGCGCTTGTAGGGCGCGAGAACGGCCCGCGAGTGCTCGAACAGCAGCCGGGCGGTCTCCGGTCCGGGCTTCCATCCCTCGGCGAGCACCACGTACGCCTTCGGCACCGCGAGGCGCAGCGGGTCGGGGGCGGGCACCACGGCGGCCTCGGCGACGGCCTCGTGTTCGAGCAGGGCGCTCTCCAGCTCGAAGGGGCTGATCTTGTAGTCGCTCGCCTTGAACACGTCGTCGGAACGGCCGATGTAGGTGATGTAGCCGTCGTCGTCGCGGGAGCCGATGTCGCCGGTGCGGTAGAAGCCCCCGGCCATCGCCTCGGCGGTGCGTTCCGGGTCGCCGTGGTAGCCGGTCATCAGGCCGACCGGCGCCGTGGTGAGGTCGAGCGCGATCTCGCCCTCCCGCGCCCCGGGTTCGCCCGTGACGGGGTCGAGGAGCTCCACCGTGTAGCCGGGGCTGGGGCGGCCCATGGAGCCGCTCTTCAGCGGCTGGCCGGGGCTGTTGGAGACCTGTACGGCGGTCTCGGTCTGGCCGAACCCGTCGCGGACGGCGACGCCCCAGGCGCGGCGGACCGCTTCGACGACCTCCGGGTTGAGCGGCTCCCCGGCGGCGACGACCTCGCGCGGCGGCGTGGCGAGGGAGCCGAGGTCGGCCTGGATCAGCATGCGCCACACCGTCGGCGGGGCGCAGAAGCTGGTGACGCCGGCCCGGTCCATCTCGGCCATCAGCCGGGCGGCGTCGAACCGGGAGTAGTTGTGGATGAAGACGGTGGCCTCGGCGTTCCACGGGGCGAAGAGGTTCGACCAGGCGTGCTTGGCCCAGCCGGGCGAGGAGATGTTCAGGTGGACGTCACCGGGCTTCAGGCCGATCCAGTACATGGTCGCCAGGTGCCCGACCGGATAGGACACGTGGGTGTGCTCGACCAGTTTGGGGCTCGCCGTGGTGCCGGAGGTGAAGTAGAGCATCAGGGTCGCGTCGGACCGGGTCGGCCCGTCGGGTGCGAAGACGCCGGGGGCGGCGTCGGCCGCGGCGTACGGGAGCCAGCCCTCCGCGCCCTCCGGGTCGCCGGCGCAGATGCGGGTGAGGTCGCCGGGGACGGCCGCGAACCTGGCGGTGTCCTCGGGGCGGGCGACGATGTGCCGGACGCGGCCGCGCTCCACCCGGTCGAGGAGGTCGGCGGGGCCGAGCAGCGGGGTCGCCGGGATCACGACGGCGCGCAGCTTCATGGCGGCGAGCGCGGTCTCCCAGAGTTCGGTCTGGTTGCCGAGCATGACGAGGATGCGGTCGCCGGCCGTGACGCCCTGTGCGCGGAGCCAGTTGGCGACCTTGTCGGAGCGGCGGGCCATGGCGGCGAAGCTCACCCGGACCTCGGTGCCGTCCTCCTCCACGATGTGCAGGGCCGTGCGGTCGTTGTCCCGTGCGATGACGTCGAACCAGTCGAGCGCCCAGTTGAAGTGCTCGAACCGGGGCCAGGCGAAGCCGTCCCGGGCCGCCGCCCAGTCCTCCCGGTGTCGCAGCAGGAAGTCCCGGGCCGACCGGAACCTCTCCGTCGCGCTGCCTGACGTCATGTGTCCTCCTCGTTGCGGGACCGGCGTCCGCCATCGTGTAATCGGTGACGCAGATCTCACTACCCCCGGACGGGGGTGTCGTCCCCGGGCGGCGCCGACAGGAGGGACGACGCGTGACAGGAGCCGGCGGAGCGGCGGAGATGCGGACGGCACTGCTGCGGCTGAGGCGTTCGACCGGGCTGCCCGTCGCGTTCGGCGGCCTCCTCGACGGCGGCGGTCCGCTGCGCATCGCGGAGCTGACGGGCGCGGCCACGGGCGCGCTGCGGGGCCTGGCGATCCGCAGCGGCAACGGGCTCGGCGGCCGGTCGATGGCGCTGTCCCGGCCGTGCGCGGTGGCCGACTACCCGCAGGCCCGCCACATCAGCCACGAGTACGACGCGGCCGTGGCGGCCGAGGGGCTGCGGTCCGTGGTCGCCGTCCCGGTCGTCGTGGGCCGCGCGGTGCGGGGCGTCCTGTACGGGGCGCTGAGGCAACCGCTGGCGCTCGGCGACCGGGTGCTCGACGCGGCGGTCGCGGCGGCCCGGGACGTGGAGCAGGCGCTCGCCGTCAGGGACGGGACCGAGGCGGCGATCGCCGCGGTCCGGGAGCCGCCCGGCGGTGAGCCGGGCGCCTGGGAGGCGGTCCGCGAGGCCCACGGCGATCTGCGGGCGCTGGCGCCCCGGATCACCGATCCGGCGCTGCGCGAGGAGCTGCTGGAGGTGTGCGCACGGCTCGCCGGGGCGGGCGGAGGGCGGCCGGCGGGACCGGCCGCGGCCCTCGCGCCGCGCGAACTGGACGTGCTGAGCTGCGTGGCGGGCAGCGCGACCAACGCGTCCGCCGCCGCCCGGCTCGGGCTGCGGCAGGAGACGGTCAAGAGCTACCTGCGGTCGGCGATGCGCAAGCTGGGGGTGCGCACCCGTCTGGAAGCCGTGACGGCGGCCCGCCGGGCGGGGCTGCTTCCGTAGCGCGACGCGGCGGGGGCCGCCGGGGGCGGCACGAGGACCGGGTACGCCCGTCGCGTCCCGGGCGGGCCGGGCCGTTCGGCGTGGGCGCCCCGTGCGGAGCACCGGCACGGGCGCCCGCACCCCCGGCGGCGCCCGGTCTCAGGACTCCGCGAAGCGGACGTCGTGGCGGAGCGCGGCGGACATCAGGGCGAGGGTGCGCTCGGCCTCCCCGGCGAGGGCGGCGCGCAGGGCGCGGGTGAGCGGGCCGAAGGGGCGGACGGTCAGGATCGCGGTGTCGCCCGTCTCGTCGAGGTCCCAGATCCCCGCCAGGAATCCGTCGGCCAGGAAGGTGCGGTGTGCCTGGTTGCCCGTCCAGGTGCGGCCCTTGTACTCGGCGGGCACCACGCGTGTGCGGTCCGCGTGGGAGAGCAGGAGGTTGTCGAACTCGGGCAGCAGGCGGGGCGGGGCCGGGGTGGCGGGGTCGGGGCGGGGAGCGTCGGGAAGGTCGAACAGCTCGGTGCCCTGCTCGTCCCGGAAGACCAGGAGCCGGGGGCGCAGGCGTTCGAACACCTCGCGCATCCGGGTCAGTCCCGACCACAGCTGCATGTCCTTCACCGACGCGGGCCCGAAGGCTGCGAGATAGCGCAGCACGGTGCCGTCGGCGGGGGCCGCGGGCTCGGCGGACCGGCCCAGCCAGTGTTCGGCGGTGGTCAGCGCGACCTGTCCGCTCGCGCCCCACAGCCCGCGCGGGGTGACCTGGACCAGGGGCAGGGTGCAGCGGGCGGCGACGGAGAGCGCGAAGGGGTCGGCGTCGGGCCAGTGGACGAGAAGCGCCTCCCGCAGCTGCCGCATGGTCCGCGGCTCCTCCTCCACGAGGTCGCGCACGATGCCGGCGAGGCGGGTCGGGTCGACCCCGGCGAGCCCTTTGCGGAACTGGTGCAGTTCGCGGTCCCGGGCCGCCTGGACCAGGGGGCGCAGCGTCAGGCAGTCGTCGGCGGTGTGGGTGTGGACGGTGGACCGCAGGGTCACCAGACGCGCCACCGTGCGGTCGGCCATGGCCGACGACAGGTCGCGCGGGTCGAAGTCCTGGAGCCGGGCGGCGAGGGCGAAGTAGGGCGGCTTCACGTTCTGCGCCTGGAGTCCCACGAGGTGCGCGACGGCCGCCTCGGCGGACATCGCGGTGCGCGGCGTGCGCCGGAGCAGGAGCTGGCGCTCCAGGGTGGCGCGGTTGAGGGCGCGGACGCCGAGCAGGGGAGGGTTCGCCTTGGTGGCCATGGGGCCGACGGTATCGAGCCTTGCGGACAGGATGTGTCCGCAAGGTGGGGCCGCCGGCCGCCCGGCCGCCCGCGTCGCCCGGCAGCGCGGAGGTCAGGTGCCGGCGACGATCCGGTCGACCGCGGCCGTGCCCGAGGTGTAGCCGGCGGTCATGGCCCGGGACAGCCCGGTGCGGGCGGGCCCGGGGGGCGTTTCCGCCTCCCCCGCACCCGGCGGTGGCGCGACGGCCCCGCCGGGACCACCGGCAGGCGGCACGGCGACGGGACCGGCGTACGGCACGGCGACGGGACCCGTGGGCGGCACCGCTCCCGGAGGCAGCAGGGCTGCCGGGTACAGCATCCCGGCGGGCCCGGGAAGCTGGGCCGACACGGCGGACCCGGGAAGCGGCACGGGCGCCGACGGTCCGGGAAGTGGCGCGGACGGTCCGGGAAGCGGCGCGGGCGCGTCGAACGCAGGCCGGACCGCGATGAGCCCCCGGCCGTCGGCCGGCCGCGCCTCCGGGGCCGGCGCGGCGGCGGGATGGTGTGCGGTGCGGCCGTAGAGCACCTGTTCCATCGCCGACACCAGGCGCGCGACGTCGGCCTGAGGGCGCACCACGAGCCGGACGAAGCGGCTGGAGCTGCCGATCTTGTTGCCGCACTCACGCACCAGCACGCCGTGTCCGGTCAGGAGCCGGTCGCGCAGCAGGGCGCCGTCGACGCCCGCGGGGAGCCGCACGTAGACGAAGTTGCCCTGCGAGGGGTACACCGTCAGCCCGGGCAGCTGCGACAGGCGGCGGATCATCTCGTACCGGTCGCCGCGGACCCGGCGCAGGCTCTCCGCGTACGCGTCGCGGTGGTCGCGCAGCATGAACACCACCGCCTCGGCGAAGGAGTTGAGGTTCCACTTCGGCAGGGCTGCCCTGATCCGGCCGGCGAGGCCGGGATGGGCGACCAGGTAGCCGAAGCGCACCCCGTGCAGTCCGAAGTTCTTGCCGAGGCTGCGCAGCACGAGCGCGTTGGGCCGCAGCACCGCCTCCGCGGCCACACTGGTCCGGGCGCCGTCGTCGGCGAACTCGAGGAACGACTCGTCGACGACGACCAGATCGAGGTCCTGGAGCCGGTCGAGGAGCGCGAGGACCTGAGCTTTCGGCAGCAGGCCGCCGTCCGGGTTGTTGGGGTTGCAGATGACGGCGGCGCGCGAACCGCGGGTCTCGACGAAGCGGGCGAACGCCTCCGGATCGAGGGCGAAGCCGTGCGCCTCCGGGAGCAGCAGCATGTCCACGCGCTTGCCCGTCTCCGTCGGCTGGTCGGTCCACCGCCCGAAGGTGGGCACGGGCACCGCGAGCGACTCGCGCACCAGCAGGTGGTCGATCCAGGTGATCAGCTCCGTGGAGCCGTTCCCCATCGCCACGGTGGCCGGGTTGAGGCCGAGCAGGCCGCAGAGTTCGGCCGTGACGGTCTCCGCGCTGCTCGGGTAGTACGTCAGGATCTCGCGCAGCGAGGCGCCGAGCCGGTCGAACATGGCGGGTGTCGGGAAGTACGGGTTGCAGGGGATGCAGAAGTCGACGATGTCGCCCGGCCGCGCGTCGGCCGCCCGGGTGAGGGTGAAGTACGACGGGCTGTGCGCGGTGGACGCGCCGAACAGCGCGGTGACGTCGCTGCCTGCCACGGTGGGCCTCCCTGCCTGCGGCGGCGGGTGCCCTCGTGCGGCCCGCCGCCGACAGATACGGCCGCCACGGCCCGGACGTTCACCCGGCCCGTCCGCCCGGCCCGTCCGCTGCCGCACCGCCTCGCGCCCTGCGCGAGCGCCCCCGTCCCGGCGCAACGCCCCCGGCAGCCGGGAACGGAACGGCCCGGCGACGGCCCGGCGGCAGAACGGGCCGGACCCGCGCCGCGCGCGGATCCGGCCCGTGAGGGGCGCACCGCGCCCCGTGGGTCAGTCGACGGGCCGGTGCCCGAGCAGCGGCGGCTCGGCGAGCCGCACGAGCTCCAGCGCCTGCTCGGGGAACCAGTGCCCCGCCGCCGGGTCGACCATGCCGCGCTCCGGGTCCTCCGGTCCCTCGGTGCCGCGCAGGCACAGACCGTCCGACTCGCCGGGGATCTTGATCCACAGCTTGGCGTCGTACAGCGGGTCACCGGTGTTCAGGGTGGGGCGGTCGCCCAGTCCGCGCGCGGGCGGGTTGCACCAGTCCTGCGCGTCCGGGTACTTGCCGGGCGGGGCCGTCCAGGGGCCCAGTCCGTTCCGGCTGGTGTCGGTCACGAAGTGCTTGCGCTTCTCGAGGGGCGTGGTCACGTTCTCCTTGAGCCAGTTCTCGGCGTCCGCCTTCGGCCAGTACTGGTTGGGGCAGGCGGCGGCGTCACCGCCGTCCTGGACGTAGCCGATGCAGGACGAGATGAGCGTGCCGTACCAGTGGCTGTCCTCCTCGGTGCGGTAGTTGGAGGCGTTGGTGTAGAAGCCGGTCGCCTCGCCGACGCCCGCGCGCAGGAGCCGGGGCACGATCGACTCGACGCCGTGCCAGCCGGGGTGGCCGGTGTCGAGGTAGACCCGGGTGCCGGCCAGCGGCTCCAGGGTGTCCACCGCGTAGCGCACCTCCTCGTAGCGGGCGGCCGTCTTCGTGCCCTGGGCGTCGTCCTGGCCGCAGTCGGCGGGCAGCAGGGCGAGCGAGTCGGGTTCGAGGACCACCATCGCCGGGCGGTCTCCGACGCCGCGGGCGACGGCGTCGATCCACTCCTTGTACTCGGCGGTCGTGGAGGCCCCGCCGCCGGAGTAGTTGGAGCAGTCCCGGCCCGGCACGTTGTAGAGCGCCAGCACGGGCAGCGTCCGCTTGCGGGCCGCGTCGCGGACGACCTTGCGCGCGGAGGCCTCGACCTCGGCCGGGGTCTGGTCGCCGTACCAGACGGCCTGGGGCGTGTGGGCCATCGCCACGATCCCGGCGGCGTCGGCGAACCGTCCGGAGCGCGCGAGGGCCAGCGCCTGGTCGTACGCGCCGGGGTTGGCCGGCGGGGTGTACAGGCGGGTGGCGGACGGGCCCTGGGCCCTGTCCTCCTGGTGGCCGGCCGCGGCCGCCGGAACCGTGAGCAGCGCGGCGGCGAGCGCCGCGGCGGACACCAGGGAGGGGAGGGCTGTTCTTCGGCGCATGGCTGGTCGGCCCTTCGTGACGGCATGACGGACAGGGCGGAGCGGCTCCCCGCGATCACGATGGGAGCGCTCCCACGCCACCCTGCCACGCGTGGGTGGCGGGGCGTCAAGAACCGTGCACAGGTTCACCGTGCACGGTTGTGGCGCGCGGGGGTTCCGGGCGAGGGGGTCTCCGGGCGAGGGGGCTACGCCACCGATCCGATGCGCCCGGCGACCGGACCGGGCCCGTCGTGGTGGATCGGGGTGTGCGCGCCGGTCAGCGAGACGCCCGAGCCGCCGCGGCGGACGGCGACGATCTCCGCGCCGATGGACAGCGCCGTCTCCTCCGGGGTGCGGGCGCCCAGGTCGAGGCCGATCGGCGAGTGGAGCCGGGCCAGTTCGATCTCGGTGACGCCCACCTCGCGCAGCCGCCTGTTGCGGTCCTCGTGGGTGCGGCGCGAGCCCATGGCGCCGACGTACGCCACCGGCAGCCGCAGGGCGCGCTCCAGCAGCGGGACGTCGAACTTGGCGTCGTGGGTGAGCACGCACAGGACCGTTCGGCCGTCGACCTCGGTGGACTCCAGGTAGCGGTGGGGCCAGTCGACGACGACCTCGTCCGCCTCCGGGAAGCGGGCCCTGGTCGCGAAGACGGGCCGTGCGTCGCACACGGTGACCCGGTAGCCGAGGAACCTGCCGACGCGCACCAGCGCCGCGGCGAAGTCGATGGCGCCGAAGACGATCATGCGCGGGGCGGGGACGCTCGACTCGACGAAGAGCGTGAGCGGCTGCCCGCAGCGGGAGCCGTCCTCACCGATCACGACCGTCCCGGTGCGCCCGGCGTCCAGCAGGGCGGCCGCCTCCGCGGCGGCGGTGCGGTCCAGTTCGGGGTGGCCGCCGAGGGTCCCGTCGTACGTCCCGTCGGGGCGCACCATCAGGGCGCGCCCGGCCAGCGCGGCCGGGCCGTCGGTGAGCCGGGCGAGCGCGGCGGCCTCCCCCCGGGCGGCGGCGGCGAGCCCGGCGGCGAACACCTCGCGCCAGGGCGCGTCGACGCCGACCGGGACGACCAGGACGTCGAGGACGCCGCCGCAGGTCAGCCCCACGGCGAAGGCGTCCTCGTCGCTGTAGCCGAAGCGCTCGGCGACGGTGTCGCCGCTCTGAAGCGCCTGCCGGCACAGGTCGTAGACCGCGCCCTCCACACAGCCTCCCGAGACCGAGCCGATCGCCGTGCCGTCGGCGTCGACGGCCAGTGCGGCCCCCGGCTGCCGGGGGGCGCTGCCCCCGACGCCGACGACGGTGGCGACGGCGAACGAACGGCCCTGCCCGACCCACCGGTGAAGCTCCTCGGCGATGTCCAGCATGTCGGTCTCCTTGATGACGAAGCGGTGCGAAGGGCGGGTCCCGTGCGGCCCGGCCGCCGGATGGCTACCCGACGCCCAGCCAGCCCTCGATCGGGCTCAGGGCGAAGTAGGCCACGAACACGGCGGTCAGCACCCACATCAGCCAGCCGATCTCGCGGAACCGGCCCTGGACGGACTTGATCAGGACGTGGGAGATGACACCGGCCGCGATGCCCGCGGTGATGGAGTAGGTGAAGGGCATCAGGACGGTGGTGAGGAAGACCGGGATCGAGGTGGCCTGGTCGGTCCAGTCGATGTGCCGCGCGTTGGTCAGCATCATCGAGCCGATGACGACGAGTGCGGCGGCGGCGACCTGCGACGGGATGAGCTGGGCGAGCGGGGTGAAGAAGAGGCAGAGCGTGAAGGCGAGCCCGGTGACCACACTGGCGAAGCCGGTGCGCGCACCGTCGCCGACGCCGGCGGTGGACTCGATGAAGACCGTCTGGCCGGAGGCGCCGGCGATGCCGCCGATCGCGCCGCCCGCGCCGTCGACGGCGAGGGCGCGGTTCAGCCCCGGCATCCGGCCCTTGTCGTCGGCGAGTCCGGCCTGCTGGCCGATGCCGATGATGGTGCCCATGGCGTCGAAGAATCCGGCCAGCACCAGCGTGAAGACGATGACGCCGACGGTGATGCCGCCGATGTCGCCGATGCCGCTGAAGGAGACGGAGCCGAAGAGGCCGAAGTCGGGCGGGCTGACGATCGAGCCGTCGAGCTCCGGGGCGTTGAGTCCGCCCCACGCGGCACGGTCGAGGCCGGCGAGCTGGTGCACGACGGCCGCGAAGACGGTGCCGCCGACGATGCCGATGAGGATGGCGCCGGGGACCTTGCGGACCTGGAGCGCGAAGATCAGCAGGACGGTCACGGCGAAGCAGAGGACCGGCCAGCCGGTCAGCATGTCGTGGGTGCCGAGCTGGATGGGCTTGGCGCCGGCGACACCGCCCGGTCCGGGCATCGAGGTGACGAAACCGGCCGAGACGAGGCCGATGAGGCAGACGAAGAGGCCGATGCCCATCGTGATGGCGTGCTTGAGCGCCAGCGGGATGGCGTTCATGATCAGCTCGCGCAGGCCGGTGACCACCAGCAGCACGATGACCAGTCCGTAGATGACGCACATGCCCATCGCGTTCGCCCAGGTCATCTCGGGCGCGACCTGGAAGGCGATGACCGCGGAGACGCTGAGGCCCGCCGCGAGGGCCAGCGGCACGTTGCCGATGAGCCCCATGACGATCGTGGTCGCCGCCGCCGCGAACGCGGTGGCGGTGGTGAGCTGGTCGCCGTCGAGCCGGGCGCCGGTGGCGTCGGGAACGGAGAGGATCACCGGGTTGAGCAGGATGATGTACGCCATCGCCATGAAGGTGGTGATGCCGCCGCGCACCTCACGACCGAGGGTCGATCCGCGCTGGGTTATGTGGAAGTACCGGTCGAGGAAGGATCTTCCGGCGGGCTGACGCGTGCCTTCGCCTGCGTCGGCCGCCGTCGTCCGCGGCTCGGTGGACTGCTGGGTCATGGGGCCTACTCCCAAGGTTCACAGGGGCACCCGCCGTAATGACTGGAGATGGCGGGATTTGGGAAGGTGCTTCGGCTGCACGACCCGGGGGACGGCCCGAGATGAACGTGCTCTGCGGGATGGTGCGGGTACTGCGTGGGGGTGGTGGTACGGCCGCGAGCGGTGCGGCACGGGGGTCTCCGGGCGGCGCGGGCACGGTGGAGGAAGGTGACGTTCCTCGGAGGCATGGCGCGCACCGCCCGGAGAGTCTCGGGGTTCCGGTCAGGTGCCGGTGAGGTGCTCGGGGCGCACCGGCGTCCTGTTCAGTTCCAGTCCGGTCGCGTTCCGGATCGCCGCGAGGACGGCCGGGGTCGACGACAGGGTGGGGGCCTCGCCG
This sequence comes from Streptomyces genisteinicus, assembly GCF_014489615.1. Lineage (GTDB taxonomy): Bacteria > Actinomycetota > Actinomycetes > Streptomycetales > Streptomycetaceae > Streptomyces > Streptomyces genisteinicus. Next base: position 6,154,040 of record NZ_CP060825.1, on the reverse strand, counting down.
ATGCCGCGCAGCCCGTAGGGGGCGTGCTCGTCGGCGAGTTCGAGCACGTCGACCGGGATGGTCGGCGTGTCGAGGATGGTGGGGATCAGGTAGTCCGTGAAGGACGGGTTCCTGACCTTGGCCGTCTTCGGGTCGACGATGATCTCCTCCATGACGGCCACGCCCAGTCCCTGGGTGGTGCCGCCCTGGATCTGGCCGACCACGGAGAGCGGGTTGAGCGCCTTGCCGACGTCCTGGGCGCAGGCCAGCTCGATGACCTTGACCAGGCCGAGCTCGGTGTCCACCTCGACGACCGCGCGGTGGGCGGCGAAGGAGTACTGGACGTGCCCGTTGCCCTGTCCGGTCCGCAGGTCGAACGCCTCGGTGGGGCGGTGGCGCCACTCGGCCTCGATCTCGACGGCCTCGTCCTCCAGGACGTCGACCAGGTCGGCGAGGACCTCGCCTCCGTCGGTGACGACCTTGCCGCCCTCCAGCAGGAGTTCGGCGGTCGCCCAGGCCGGGTGGTAGGAGCCGAACCTGCGCCGGCCGATCTCCAGCACCTTCTCGCGGACGAGCTCGCAGGAGTTCTTCACCGCGCCGCCGGTGACGTACGTCTGGCGGGAGGCGGAGGTGGAACCGGCCGAACCGACCTGGGTGTCGGCCGGGTTGATGGTCACCTGGGTGACGCCGAGCTCCGTGCGGGCGATCTGGGCGTGGACGGTGATGCCGCCCTGGCCGACCTCCGCCATCGCGGTGTGCACGGTGGCCACCGGCTCCCCGGCGATCACCTCCATGCGCACCTTGGCCGTGGAGTAGTCGTCGAAGCCCTCGGAGAAGCCGACGTTCTTGATGCCGACCGCGTAGCCGACGCCGCGCACGACGCCCTCGCCGTGGGTGGTGTTCGACAGGCCGCCGGGCAGGGCCCGGACGTCGGCGCCCGCGGTGGTCTCCCACTGGCGCTCCGGCGGCAGCGGGCGGGCCTTGATGCGGCGCAGCAGTTCGGCGACCGGGGCCGGGGAGTCGACGGGCTGGCCGGTCGGCAGCAGGGTGCCCTGCTCCATGGCGTTGAGCTGCCGCAGCGCGACCGGGTCCATGTCGAGGGCCTTGGCGAGCTTGTCCATCTGCGCCTCGTAGGCGAAGCACGCCTGCACCGCGCCGAAACCGCGCATCGCGCCGCAGGGCGGGTTGTTGGTGTAGAGGGCGATCGCCTCGATGTCGACGTCCTCGACCACGTACGGGCCGACGGAGAGCGAGGAGGCGTTGCCGACGACGGCCGGGGAGGCGGAGGCGTAGGCGCCGCCGTCGAGGACGATGCGGCACCGCATGTGGGTGAGTCTGCCGTCCTTGGTGGCGCCGTGCTCGTACCAGAGCTTGGCCGGGTGGCGGTGCACGTGCCCGAAGAAGGACTCGAAGCGGTTGTAGACGATCTTGACCGGCTTGCCGGTGCGGAGCGCGAGGAGGCAGGCGTGGATCTGCATCGACAGGTCCTCGCGGCCGCCGAAGGCGCCGCCGACGCCGGAGAGCGTCATGCGCACCTTCTCCTCGGGCAGGCCGAGGACGGGCGCGATCTGCTTGAGGTCCGAGTGCAGCCACTGGGTGGCCACGTAGAGGTCGACGCCGCCGTCCTCCGAGGGGACCGCCAGGCCGGACTCGGGGCCGAGGAACGCCTGGTCCTGCATGCCGAAGACGTACTCGCCGGAGACGATCACGTCGGCGCGCTTCGCCGCCTCGTCGGCGTCGCCGCGGACGATGGGCTGGCGGTGCACGATGTTCGGGTGCGGGACGTGCCCGGCGTGGTGGTCGTCGCGGCCGGGGTGCAGCAGCGGCGCGCCGGGCGCGGTGGCGGAGGCCTCGTCGGTGACGACGGGCAGCTCGCGGTACTCGACCCTGATCTTGGCGGCGGCGCGGCGGGCGGTCTCCGGGTGGTCGGCGGCGACCAGGGCCACGGGCTCGCCGTGGTGACGCACGACGCCGTTGGCGAGGACGGGGGTGTCCTGGATCTCCAGGCCGTAGTTCTTGACCTCGGTGGGCAGGTCCTCGTAGGTGAGGACCGCGTAGACGCCGGCCTGGGCGAGCGCCTCGGAGGTGTCGATGGAGACGATCTCGGCGTGGGCGACGGTGGAGCGCAGGATCTGGCCCCAGAGCATGTCCTCGTGCCACATGTCCGAGGAGTAGGCGAACTCGCCGGTGACCTTGAGGGTGCCGTCGGGACGGAGCGTGGACTCGCCGATGCCGCCCTTGGTGCGGGAGCCCTGGGTGACGGTGGTGGGCGTGCCCGCCGGAGCGGACGCGGCCCGGGTGTGCTGTGTCATCGTCAGACCGTCGCTTCCTCGTGTCCCTGGCGGGCGGCCGCGAGGCGGACGGCGTCCAGGATCTTCTCGTAGCCGGTGCAGCGGCACAGGTTGCCGGAGAGGGCCTCGCGGATGTCCTCGTCGGACGGCGAGGGGTTGCGCTCCAGCATCTCGTCGGCGGCGACCAGCAGGCCGGGGGTGCAGAAGCCGCACTGGACGGCGCCGGCGTCGATGAACGCCTGCTGGATCGGGGAGAGTTCGGTGCCCTCGCCGGTCTGCGAGTCGGTGCCCTTGGCGCTCCAGCCCTGCGCGTCCTGGAGGCTGGTGCCGCAGGCGCCGGAGGCGCATCCGCCGTGCTCGGCGCGCTGCTTCGCGAAGTCGGCGAGACCCTCGACGGTGACGACCTCGCGGCCCTCGACCTGTCCGGCGGCCACCAGGCAGGAACAGACCGGCACGCCGTCCAGGCGGACCGTGCAGGAGCCGCACTCGCCCTGCTCGCAGGCGTTCTTGGAGCCGGGCAGGCCGAGGCGCTCGCGCAGGACGTAGAGCAGGCTCTCGCCCTCCCAGACGTCGTCCGCTTCCTGGCGGCGTCCGTTGACGGTGAAGTTGACGCGCATGGCTATGCAGCTCCTTCCAGCGTGCGGGCGGTGCCGCGGTACTGCTCCCAGGTCCAGCTCAGCGTGCGGCGGGCCATGATGCCGACCGCGTGACGGCGGTACTTCGCGGTACCGCGCACGTCGTCGATCGGGTTGCAGGCGCCGGAGGCGAGCTCCGCGAACTGCTTGGCGACCGACGGGGTGATGATCTTGCCGCTCTCCCAGAAGCCGCCCTCGTCCAGCGCCGCGTTCAGGAAGTCCTCGGCCTCCTTGGCGCGCACCGGGGTGGGCGCCGCGGAGCCGATGCCGGTGCGCACGGTCCGGGTCTCGGGGTGCAGCGCGAGACCGAAGGCGCACACGGCGATGACCATGGCGTTGCGGGTGCCGACCTTGGAGTACTGCTGGGGCCCGTCGGCCTTCTTGATGTGCACGGCGCGGATGAGCTCGTCGGGGGCGAGCGCGTTGCGCTTCACCCCGGTGTAGAACTCGTCGATGGGGATCATGCGCGTGCCGCGGACCGACGCGGCCTCGACCTCCGCCCCGGCGGCGAGCAGCGCCGGGTGGGCGTCGCCGGCCGGGGACGCGGTGCCGAGGTTGCCGCCGACGCCGCCGCGGTTGCGGATCTGCGGGGAGGCGACGGTGTGCGAGGCCAGCGCGAGACCGGGCAGCTCGGCGCGGAGGTTCTCCATGATCGCGGTGTAGGGCACCGAGGCGCCCAGCCGGACGCTCTCGCTCCCGACCTCCCACTCGGTCAGCTCGCCGATGCGGTTCAGGTCCATGAGGTACTCGGGCCGGCGGTGGTCGAAGTTGATCTCGACCATCACATCGGTGCCACCCGCGAGGGGGACGGCTGTGGGGTGCTCGGCCTTCGCGGCGAGCGCCTCCTCCCAGCTGGCGGGGCGAAGGAAGTCCATAGTGGCTCTCTTCTTCTTGATCGTGTGACCTGGGTCCGTCGCAACGGGCCCGGGACGGCCGGCCCTCGACTGGAGTGTTCACGTGGTGTTCATGCGATGTGGTCCAGTACACAAGGCGTGCCCGGCGGGGTGCAGTCACCGAAGACATGAAGGAGTTGGCTGGTCGCCACTCTCGTCTTGTAGATTCGAACGAAAAGCGGAGATCGGCAACCTCGCCGTTTCCCCCTGGAAACCCTGGCCACGGGTTTCCGCCCCGTACCCGGCACCAACGAGACAGAGGCGGCGACGAGATGCGGCTGCGCGCACTGCTGGAGAACGACGCGCTGGGCCTGCGGCTGCTCGGCGGCAGCGACGAGCTCGACCGCGGGGTGCGCGGGGTGATGACCACCGACCTCAAGGATCCCAGCCGGTACCTGTCCGGCGGCGAACTGGTGCTCACCGGCCTGGCCTGGCGACGCGTCGCCGAGGACTCCGAGCCCTTCGTGCGGATCCTGGCGGGCGCCCAGGTCGCGGGTCTCGCCGCGGGCGAGGCGGAGCTCGGCGCCATCCCCGAGGATCTCGTGGAGGCGTGTTCTCGCCACCGGCTGCCGCTGTTCGCGGTGAACGAGTCCGTTGCGTTCGCGACGATCACCGAGTACGTCGTGCGCCAGGTGTCCGGCGAGCGCGCCGGTGACCTCGCCGCTGTCGTCGACAGGCACAGGAGGCTGATGACCTCCGGTCCGGCGGGCGGCGGGCCGGACGCGGTGCTGGACCTGCTCGGCTCCGACCTCGACCTCCGCGCCTGGGTGCTCTCCCCCACCGGCCGCCGGATCGCCGGCAGCACGGCCGGCTCGGCGGGCTCGGCCGCGGGGCTGCCCGCCGCGACCGCCGCGGCCCTCGCGGGCGAGCACCTGGCCGCCGTACGCGCGGGGCGCCGGGCCCCGCACCGGGTGGTGGCCGACGGCGCCACGTACTCGCTCTTCCCGATCCGCAACACCGGACGGGGCGCGGTCCCGCCCTCGCACGACGTGCGCGAGAGCGTGCTGTCCGACTGGCTGCTCGCCGTCGAGGCGGACGCCGGGGACTGGCCCGCGGCCCGGCTCGACCTGCTCCAGGGCGTCACCCAGCTGATCGCTGTCGAACGCGACCGCCGCGAGGCGGCGCGCACCGTGCGGCGCCGCCTCGCCCAGGAGGTCCTGGAGCTCGTCCAGACGGGTGCCCCGCCGGCCGAGATCGCGGCCCGGCTGCGGGTGGCCGCCCCGGTGCTGCTCCCGGGCCTCGGGACCGCCCCGCACTGGCAGGTGGTCGTCGCCCGCGTCGAATGGGGCGCGGACAGCGGGGTCGAGTCCGGCCCGGTGGCCCAGTCGCTGCTGGAGGAGATGCTCGTCGACCCGGTGGCGAACGGACCGGACACGGCGGACCGGATCGCCGTCGCCCACAACGGCGAGGAGGCCATCGCCCTGGTGCCGCTCCCGGCCCTCGCGGCGCCGGACGCCGCGGAGGACGCCGACGCGGCCCCGGCGGACGAGGGGCTGCACGCCGACGCCCTGCTGGAGTCGGTCCGCGCGCCGCTGTCGGCGGGCCTCGCCGACGACGGGCGCCTCACCCTGGGCGTGAGCGCCGCGGTCCACTCGGCGGAGGGGTTGCGCGGCGCCCTGGAGGAGGCCCGGCACGCCCGCCGGGTCGCGGCGGCCCGGCCGGGACGGGTCTGCGCGGCGGGCCACCACGAGCTGGCCTCGCACGTGCTGCTGCTGCCGTTCGTCCCCGACGACGTACGCCGCGCCTTCACGGCCCGCCTGCTGGACCCGCTGCGCGACTACGACCGCCGCCACCGCGCCGAGCTGATCCCCACGCTGGAGGCGTTCCTGGACTCGGACGGGTCCTGGACCCGCTGCGCCGCCCGGCTCCACCTGCACGTGAACACGCTGCGCTACCGCGTCGGCCGCATCGAGCAGCTGACCGGCCGCGACCTGTCCCGTCTGGAGGACAAGCTGGACTTCTTCCTCGCCCTGCGGATGAGCTGAGCGCGGCCGGGGCGGCGCGAGGGCCCCGCCGGGCGCACCCGTGCGCCCGGCGGGCGTGGCGGCGGGCGGCCCGCCGCCGTACGGGCCGGGTGCGCCCTGCCCGCCGCCGGGGGCGGGGCGCCGGCGCGCCGCGCGGCCGCATCCTTCGGGGCAACGCCGGGGGGGCGGACGCCTCCGCCCCCGCCGGCCGGACCCACGCGCCGGTCCGCCGGCACCGCCCCACCACGCCGACGGCCACCGCACGGACCGCCGCGCACCGTCCCCCACCGGCCGCGACAGCCCGCGCCCGCCGAGCCCCGTCGCGGCCGACCGGGGCGGACGGGGCCGGACGTGGCCGGACGGGCGCGGTGTGCAGGACCGTCGGCGCGTGGACGGGGTCCCGCGCGTCCACCCCGCACCGACGAAGTCGCCGCCACCCCTGCGCATATGGCGGTACACGCGTCTGCACCCGGCCTCCGCCGTACCCGGCGGGGCGCGGTCGGAGGCCGGGTGCGGGCGCGGCACCGCTCGGACGACCCCTCCCACGCCATCACCCGTGAGGGTCATGGTGAGATCCATCTGGTTGACGCCGGAGCGGTCCCGGGCGCACTCCGCGCCGCGCCCCGCCGATCGTGCGGGCGCCGCGGAACGAAGGGGGACATCCGGCTCCCGCGGGCTCCGGGAACGACTTCGGCGGCCACCCGGTCGCCCGCCGAAAGATTGTGAACTGATTCACTCGACCTCTTGGCCCGGCGCGCCCATCCGTGCTGAGATTCCGTTCTGACTCGACAGCTCAATGGCGTGCTAGGGGAGGGCAAGTGGCGCATACCGCCATGTCTGGTTCGGGAACCACAGCAGGTGACGATCCACTCCAGACCGCGGTATGGCGGCTGCGCTCGCGCGGCTGTTGGACCGATGCGGCGGCCCTGCTCGTCGCGCGTGCGGCCGAGCCCGCGGCGGCCCTGGAGCGGGCCGGACTGCTCGTGGAGCGCTGCCTGTTCACCTGCGAGGGCTGGCCCGAGGCGGAGGACGCGCTGCGCACCGCCGAGGCGGTGGCCCGCGACGACGAGGAGCGCGGCGGCGCCGCGAGCGAGCGCGGGCGCCTCGCGTACGCGGCGACCCGGCTCGGCGTACGGGACCGCGCCGACGAGGCGCGCTCCGCGCTCGGCCGGGCGGCCGCGCTGCTCTCGCCCACGTCACCTCGGCGGCCTCTGCTCGACTTCCGGCGCGGCCTGGTGGCGGAGCACATCGCCGACGCCCCGCAGGCCGCGCGCGCCGCGTACGAGCGGGCGCACGCGGGGGCCGGGACGCGCGACGATCCCCTGCTCCTCTCGTTCACCTCCCAGCAGCTGGCCGGACTGGCGCTGCGCGAGGGCGAGTTGGCACTCGCGCGGCAGGGCTTCGCCGAATGCCTGCGCATCCGGGAGGAGCTCGGCTACCTCATCGGGACCGCGCCGGCGCTCGCCGGGCTCGCCGACTGCGAGGCGGAGCCGGAGGCGAGCAGACTCCGGGCCGAGGCGCACCGGCTGTTCCGGCTGCTCGGCGGAGTGCCGGTATGGCTGGGTGCCCAGCTCGCGCCGGCCGTCCCGGCCCAGTCGTCGCCTGCGCGGCCCGAGCCCGCCCCGCAGTGAGGACCCGCCGCAGGGAGGGCGACGTCCCGGAGCCGCGCTCGCGGTGGGACGAGATCACCACGGGCCTGTGGATGGGCGGACACGTCTGGTCGGACGGGCGGCAACGGCACCAGGACGTCGTGGTGGACCGTGAGTTCGACGTGGTGATCAGCCTCTGGACACGGTCGGGCCACGGCCCGGCCCCCGGGGTGGAGCACCATGTGGCGCCCATCCCCGACGACTGGCTCACCGCGGGCGAGATCGACAGTGTGCGCCGTCTCGCGGTGGTCGCCGCCGACGCCGTCCGGGCCGGCCGCAGGGTACTGGTGCGCTGCTACTCGGGCTACAACCGTTCGGGGCTGCTGGCCGCGCAGACCCTGATCGAGCTGGGCCACGACGGCGACGGCGCGATCGACCGCGTGCGGCTGCGGCGTTCCCCGTGGGCCCTGCACAACCCGGCGTTCGAGCAGTACCTGTTGACGGGTCTGGACGTGGCGTCACTGCTGTCGGGCCTGGAACCGCCGCCGCCCTGAACTCCCGGCCCGGGGACGGGACGGGGCGGGACGGGTCCACGGGCCGGAGCGGGCCTCCGGACACCCGGACACACGCCCACGGGCACGGGCACGGGAACACGGGCGCTCAGCCCAGCAGCCCCATGATCCGGCCGGGTGCGAGCAGCAGGAGAACGGCCGCGACGGCGACCAGGATCCAGAGGAACGGCCTCAGCCCGCCGCGCGTACGCCGTCGCGGTGCCGCCGTCCAGCTCCGCCAGCCCTCCGGCCGCGCCTGGACGGGCCTTCCCCGGCGGACGAGCCGGCGCACCCTGCCCTGACGCCGCGCCTCCTCCTCGTCGGCGCGCCGGAGCCGTTCGGCGACCATCCGGGCCCGCGCCGAGGGCTCCTTGGGCGCGTGCAGACGTGCCGGCCCCTCGCTGTCGATCTGGAACCTGGCCCATTCCTCGTCGGATATGGGCCGCCCCTGCCCTCCGGGCAGCTCGCCGCTCATCGACTTCCCCCTTGCGTCACGGTCGTGCCGAACAGCTCGGACAGGGTAGTCGACCTCTGGCCATGGAGTGCCGGGCAGTGACCAGCGGCACTTCAGGCCCCGCCCCGGCCCCACACCGGTCTCACCGGGGACGCAGGACGCACAGCGTCTCGTCCGTCCCCACGGCGAGCGCATCGTCCGGGGTGAGGGCCACGGCGCGGACGGCCGGCCCCGGCCGGAAGCCCAGCGGCGCGCGGCCGCGCCCGGGGCGGTGGAGCTCCACCAGGCCGTCGGCCCAGGCGACGGCGAAGGCCGTGCCGTCCGCGGTGGCGGCGGCGTGCAGGGCCACCACCGGGCAGGGCCGCTCGGCGACGGTTGTGCCGGACGCGCGGCGCCCCGGCCTCCAGCGGCGGACCGAGCCGTCCGCCCCGCCGCTGAGGACCGCGGGCGGCCCGTCGCCGTCCGCGGCCGCCAGCGCGGTGACCCGTCCGCAGTGCAGCGCCGCCTGGTGCAGGCCCGCGGCGCCGAAGGCGTGCACGGACCCGGTCCGGTCGCCGACGACCACCGCGCCGCGGGAGACGGCGAGCGCGGTGCCCGGATGGGCGGCGAGGGTGGCCTGCACCGCCGCGGTGAGCGCCGACCCCGGGCCGTGGGTCCGCAGACGGCCGCGTTCGTCGAGCAGCAGCACAGTGGTGTCGGGCAGAGCGGCGACGGCCCTGATCCTGGCCCCGGTCGCCACGGCCACCGGCCGTGCCGCGTCGAGGCCGTGCACGGTGCCGCCGCGGTCGGCCACGAGCATCCGCCCGGCGAAGACGGTCGCGGCCACCACCGGCCCCACGTCCTCGCGCACCTCGCCGACGGACCACGGCGCGGCCTCGGCGAGCCGATCGAGCGCGGTGCGCACCCCCGGTTCCGCGCGGGCCGGCAACGCCGCGAGCAGGCACAGGGCGCGGGCGGCCGGCTCCTGCTCGCGCACGAGCGCCTGTCCGGCGCGCAGCCACGCGGTCCGCAGACCGCCGTGGTCGTGTTCGGACTCCTCGTAGGCGAGGGTGACCCGCTGGGGGTCGGCGGAGCAGACGGACACGGCGTCCGACGGGTCGACGGCCCCGGGGGCCGCGCCGCCGGGCGGTGTGTCGATGCGCACCGGTCCGTGCCCGAACTCGTCCATGACGGCGGCCAGTTCGGTGACAGCCGCCGGATCGGCACCGGGCAGCACCAGCCGCGAGCCCGCGGTGGCCGCTCCGCTCAGCAGTGCCGACCTCAGTTCCGCGGGCGTGCCCGCCACCACCCCGAGCTGGTTCGCCGCCGCCCAGACCGTGCCGCGCATCCCGCCCCCGCGCCCCGTCGTCACGCCGTCGTACCCGCCCCTCGCACCGTTCCCCGCCGTCACACCGCCGGCCCCCGGCCCCGTGCCCGTGCGGGCCGGGTCCGGACACCGTCCCCGTCCCCGTCGCCGCGCCCGTGGACCGCCCTCAGCTCTCGGCGCCGGCGAAGTGCTCGCGCACGAGCGACTGGACCACCGGCAGGTCCTGGGCGATCAGCGCCTCCAGCAGCGCGGCGTGCTCGGCGGCGTCCGCCACGAGCACGGCCCGGTCCGGCAGCGGCCCCGGCCTCGCCGCCGGGGTGCGGGTCATCGGCCACTGGGAGCGGCGGTGCAGATCGTCGGCGACGGCGAGGAGCTGGCGGTTGCCGGCGAGCGCGAGGACGGCGTGGTGGAAGGCCCGGTCCGACTCGGCGTAGGCGGCCCGGTCCCCGGTCGCGGCCGCGCGGGCCGTCTCCTCCGCCAGCGGCCTGAGCGCGGCCCAGCGTTCCGCGGGGACGGTACGGGCGAGCCGCAGCATCACCGGCACCTCGATCAGCGCCCGCACCTCGGCGAGCTCGGCCAGCTCGCGGGCGGTGCGCACGCAGACGCGGAAGCCCCGGTTCGGGACGACCTCGACGGCGCCCTCGACGGCGAGCTGCTGCATGGCCTCGCGCACGGGGGTCGCCGAGACGCCGTAGCGCTCGCCGAGCGCGGGAGCGGAGTAGACACGCCCGGGCACCAGGTCGCCGTCGACGAGCGCGGTGCGCAGGGCGTCGAGCACCTGATTGCGCACCGAGTGCCGCCGCACGGGGACGGGCGCGTCGCCCCGGGGCCGTTCGCCGCCGGGGTCCGGCGCCGCGGACCGCGGACCGCCCTGGAGCGGGACGCGCGGGGAGGCGTGCGGCTGCCGCACGGCGGCGTCACGCGCGCGTGCCTGCTCCACTCGGTGCCTCCTCCGGCCGACGGGGACCGGCTCGGTGCTCCGTGGCCGGTACGGACCCGGCTGGCGAGCACCGGGTCCCAGGTGCACGATAGGCGGGCGGGGCGCAGGTTCACACATCGCGATGATCAGGTAAGGTAAGGCTAACCTGCTAACGATCGCGATGCGGTGGTCCCCGGCATGACTCTTCCCGCCCTGCTCCCCGGCCTCGTCTCCCCCGTCGACGCGGCCTACGCACGCCTGACCGAGGTCTTCGCCGGGCTGAGCGTCACGGAGCTCGGCGCCGGTGAGCCCGCCCCCTCGGGTGACGGCTGGGTCCTCGCGGGCGATCTCGCCGCCGGCGACGCCGCCCTCGACGCGTTCCTCGCCTGGGACGACGCCCAGGTACGGCGCGACTACGGCCGTCCCGCCCGCCCCGACGTCATCGCCAGCTTCGGCCTCCACCGCTACGCCTGGCCCGCCTGCCTGCTGATCACCGTCCCCTGGTTCCTGCACCGCCGCGTCCCCCGCCTGCCGGCCGGCTCGGTCTCCTTCCAGCGCGAGCGCGGGCGGATGGCGGTCCGGGTGGACGGCTTCGCCTGCCTGCCGGACGACCCGGCGGCGCTGCTGCCCGGAGCCCGCGTCGTCGCGGACGAGGAGGCACTGCGCGCCGAGGTCCGCGAGGCCGTGGCCGAGCACCTCGGCCCGGTGCTGGCCGGATTCGGCCCCAGGATGCGGCGACGGGGCCGCGCCCTGTGGGGCATGGCGACCGACGAGGTCGTCGAGGGCCTGTGGTACGTCGCCCACCTGCTCGGGGAGGAGCGGCGCGGGGTCGCCGAGCTGGAACTGCTGTTCCCCGGCACGACGGCTCCCTACATCGGCACGGCCGCGTTCCGCGAGCTGACCGTCCCGGACGGCGAACCGCTGCGGACGCGCGACCGGGCGAGCTGCTGCATGTTCTACACACTGCGCCCCGAGGACACCTGCACCACCTGCCCGCGCACCTGCGACGCGGACCGGGTGGAGCGCCTGCGGCAGAGCGCCTGACCGCCGCCGCGCACACCGCAGGACAGCCCCGCGCCCGCCCGCCCGCCGCCGGCCGGTGCACGCCCTGCGCTCCCCCGCCGCACGGCACGCACCACGCCCGGCCGCCGACCGGTGCGCACCTCGCCCCGGCCTCCCCCGCCCCATGGCTCGAACCACCCCTGCCGCCCCGCCGCACGTCGCACACCGCGCCCGGCCGGTCCACGCCACGCTTTCGGGGGAGTCGCGCCCGAACACATCACAGGCTCACCGCAAGACCGTTCGACCCAATCACACCTATTCGTGCCCTGAACCGCCCCGTTGGCGTTCTCTTGCCCCGAAACCCCCCGTGGGCCCCGCACCGGTCGGCCACTATGGCCGCCGAACCGCCGACCGCGATGCAAGGGACACCGCATGAGACTGACCGACATATCGCTGGACTGGCTGCTTCCCGGCGCCGTGCTGCTCCTGGGAGTCCTGGCGGCGGTGGCGGTGCTCGCGCGCGGCAAGCGCGCCGGGGCGAAGGCCGCGGCCGACGACTCCTGGGAACGCAGCGAGGAACGCCGCAGGCGCAAGGAAGCCGTCTACGGAACCGCCTCCTACGTACTGCTGTTCTGCTGCGCGGCGGTGGCCGCCGCGCTCTCCTTCCACGGCCTGGTGGGCTTCGGACGGCAGAACCTCAACCTCTCCGGCGGCTGGGAGTACCTGGTCCCCTTCGGCCTGGACGGCGCCGCGATGTTCTGCTCCGTCCTCGCCGTGCGGGAGGCCAGCCACGGCGACGCCGCGCTGGGGTCGCGTCTGCTGGTGTGGACGTTCGCCGGCGCCGCCGCCTGGTTCAACTGGGTGCACGCGCCGCGCGGCCTGGGCCACGCGGGAGCCCCGCAGTTCTTCGCGGGCATGTCCCTGTCGGCCGCGGTGCTGTTCGACCGGGCGCTCAAGCAGACCCGGCGCGCCGCACTGCGCGAACAGGGCCTGGTGCCCCGTCCGCTGCCGCAGATCCGGATCGTCCGCTGGCTCAGGGCGCCCAGGGAGACGTTCGCCGCCTGGTCGCTGATGCTGCTGGAGGGCGTGCGCACCCTGGACGAGGCGGTCGACGAGGTGCGCGAGGACCGGCGGGAGAAGCAGCAGAACAGGCTGCGCCGCCGCGACCACGAGAAGCTGGAGCGCGCCCGGCTCAAGGCGTACAACCGGCAGCACCGCGCCTGGGGGATCGGCCGGACCGGCCGGCCGGCCCAGCTCCCCGCCCTCGCACCGGCCGGGTCCGCCCAGGGCCAGGTGCCGTCCCAGGCTCCGTCGGTGGAGACGACGGGCTCCGTCGTGGAGCCCGCCATAGCCGAGCCGGGTCAGCCGCAGGTGCGCTCCCGGCCCCCCTTGCAGGCCGTCAGGCCGAAAGGCGCTGAGCCCGTCACGGTGGACCTGACCGCCGAGGACGACACCCAGACGTTGCCGCGTCTGGACTCCCTGGAGCAGAAGCTCAAGGACCTCGAGCAGCAGTTCGGCTGAGCGGGACCCACGCGTGGGGCGGCACGGACCTCCGGTCAGGCCGCCCCCGCGTGCAGTTCGAACCAGACCACCTTCCCCACGCCCTGTGCCGTGCGCACGCCCCAGGCGTCCGCGAGGCATTCGACGAGGATCAGTCCCCTGCCCGACGTACCGAGGTCGGCGTTCGGTACGTCGGACACGGAGAGACCCGCCACGAAGTCCCGCACCTCCACGTGCAGGCGCGAATCCTCGACGGTGGCGGTGACCACGGCCCCGTGGTCGGTGTGTATCAGCGCGTTGGTCACCAGTTCGCTCGCGAGCAGTTCGGCGACGCCCGCGGCGTCGCCGCCGTCGCCGTCCGCCGCCCGGGAGCCGGGCTCGGGCCACTTGCCGAGGAGGTCGCGTAACGCATGCCGCACCTCGGGCACCGCGGTGAGGTCACCGCTGCCGAGTCTGCGGTGGAGCCGTCCTCGCACTCCGGCGCCCCCGTGACGTCCAGTCATCTTCCCCCCACTCGGCACCGGCCCCCGGCCCGTGACCGTCGACGGTCGCAAACGTTCACCGGATGCATGCCCCACAGGCGCAACACCACGCATACCGCGGGAGATCGGCCGGGCTCCCCCTCCGGCACCCGCGGCACGCCTCAGGGGCGGGGCACGTTGCGCAGGTTGGACCGCGCCATCTGGAGCATCCGGCCGACTCCGCCGTCCAGCACCACCTTGCTCGCGGACAGCGCGAACCCGGTGACCATCTCGGCGCTGATCTTCGGCGGGATGGACAGCGCGTTCGGGTCGGTCACCACGTCGACGAGCGCGGGCCCCTTGTGGCGGAAGGCGTCCCGCAGCGCACCGGCCAGATGCCTGGGCTTCTCGACCCGCACGCCGAAGGCGCCGGCTGCACGGGCGACGGCCGCGAAGTCGGGGTTGTGGTTGGTCGTGCCGAACGACGGCAGCCCTCCCACCAGCATCTCCAACTCCACCATGGACAGGGATGAGTTGTTGAAGAGCACGACCTTCACCGGCAGGTCGTACTGGACGAGGGTGAGGAAGTCCCCCATCAGCATGGTGAACCCGCCGTCCCCCGACATCGAGACCACCTGGCGGCCGCGGTCGGTGAACTGGGCGCCGATCGCCTGCGGCAGCGCGTTCGCCATCGATCCGTGGGTGAACGAACCGATGATCCTGCGGCGGCCGTTGGGCGAGATGTAGCGCGCCGCCCAGACGTTGCACATGCCCGTGTCGACGGTGAACACGGCGTCGTCGTCGGCCATCTCGTCCAGCACGGAGGCGACGTACTCGGGATGGATCGGCGTGCGCTTCTCGACCTTGCGGGTGTACGCCTTGACCACACCCTCCAGCGCGTCCGCATGCTTCTTCAGCATCTTGTCGAGGAAACGCCGATCGGTCTTCGGCCGCACCCGCGGGATCAGGCACCGCAGCGTCTCGCGCACGTCGCCCCAGACCGCGAGATCCAGCTTGGATCGCCGCCCGAGGTGCTCGGGCCGCACGTCGACCTGGGCGATCTTCACGTCGTCGGGCAGGAACGCGTTGTAGGGGAAGTCCGTGCCCAGCAGGATCAGCAGATCGCAGGCGTGGGTGGCCTCGTAGGCGGCGCCGTAGCCGAGCAGTCCGCTCATACCGACGTCGTAGGGATTGTCGTACTGAATCCACTCCTTGCCGCGGAGCGCATGCCCGACGGGCGACTTGATGCGCTCCGCGAACTGCATGACCTCGGCGTGCGCGCCCGCCGTGCCGCTGCCGCAGAACAGCGTGACCCGCTCGGCCTCGTCGATCATGGCGACCAGCTTGTCGATCTCGGTGTCACCGGGACGGACCGTGGGCCGGGTGGTGACCAGCGCGTGCTCGGCCGTCCGCTCGGGCGCGGGCCGGTCGGCGACGTCGCCGGGCAGCGTCACCACGCTGACCCCGCTGCGGCCCACGGCGTGCTGCACCGCGGTCTGGAGCAGGCGCGGCATCTGCTGCGGGCTGGAGATCATCTCGCAGTAGTGGCTGCACTCGCGGAACAGGAGTTCGGGGTGGGTCTCCTGGAAGTAGCCGAGGCCGATCTCCGAGGAGGGGATGTGCGAGGCGAGCGCGAGCACCGGGGCCATGGAACGGTGCGCGTCGTACAGACCGTTGATGAGGTGGAGGTTGCCGGGGCCGCAGGACCCGGCGCAGGCGGCGAGCCTGCCGGTGATCTGCGCCTCGGCACCCGCGGCGAAGGCGGCGGTCTCCTCGTGCCGGACCTGGATCCACTCGATGCCGGAGGTGCGGCGGACGGCGTCGACGACCGGGTTGAGGCTGTCGCCGACGACTCCGTACAGCCGCTGCACCCCCGCCCTGACCAGGATGTCGACGAACTGCTCGGCCACCTTCTGCTTCGCCATGGGATGCGCGCCCTTTCTCGTGGACCTCGGTCCATCAACCCACGGGCCCGCGTGTCACGCCTCCCAGACGGCCACCGCCGTACGGTCGTCCGCGTAGCCCTTGACCCGGACCTGGGTGTCCGCGAGGAACTCCGCCATGCCCGGGGCGTCCGCCCCCTGCCAGCGCGCGGCCAGTTCGCCGGCGAGCGCCGGCTCGCCGCGCAGCGGCTCGGCGAGGCCGCTGCTGCACAGCAGCAGGGTGTCACCCGGACGGGCCACCGAGGCGCGGAAGCGGAACGGGTCGGCGGGCGGCGGGACGGGCTCCTCGATCAGGGGCGGCCGGGTGGCGATGCTCAGGTCCATGGTGAACCGGTCGCCCTCCGGGCCCGCCTCGGGCGGGGCGGAGCCGTAGCCGACGACGGGCCCGCCGGCCGGCGCGGTGTCCCGCACCAGCGGTTCGAGGTCCTGCCAGGCCCCGTCCCGCAGCCGGAACAACCCGCCCGGACCGACACCGAAGAAGACCCGGGTGCGGCACTCGGGGTCGGCGGACAGCAGCAGGCAGCGCAGCCCGGCGGCGTACTCCTCCGGCCCGACGCCGAGTTCGGCCGCCCGCGCCCGCAGCCGGCCCAGGGTGCGGTCGGTGAGCCGGTGCAGCCCCGAGCGCAGGTCGCCCCGGCGGCCGGCCCTTATGTCGTCGCCGAGGCGGGCGTGGCTGCGGCCGACGGCCGTCCCGATCCAGCGGCAGGCGTCGCCCGCGGCGAGATGGGCGTACTCGGCGTGCCGGCTGCCGCCCGCGACGGCCACCAGCACGAGCGCGTCGTGGCCGGAGCCGAAGCGGGCCGTGAGCAGCGCGTCGCTGCGCGGCTCGCCCCGGAACCGCGCCGAGTCGCCGCGCACCGACGCGGCCCGCAGGGTGTACGTCCCGTACCGGGCGCCGTCGACCACGGTGTCGGCCACGAGCCGGTCGAGATCCAGGGCGTCGGCCGCCGGCAGGGCGGTGGGCTCGGACTCGTAGGTGGGCGGCCCGCCGCCCACGTGCCCGACGACGGGCCGGGCGCCCGCGGTGCGCGGATCGGCCGCAGGGCCGCCGGGGGCGGACCGCGCGGCCGGCACTGCCCGCACGCCGGGGGCGGTGGTGTGGGGTGGGGCTGCGGGCGGATCGCCGGCCCCGGCCCGCGGGGCACCCGGCGTCGCGGCGGGGGCCGCGCTCCCGAGGGCCGGAACGGGGTCGGCCGCGGGCGGGGCGACGGCAGTTCCGGGCGCCGCGGGCGGCACCGCATCCCCGGAGGGCGGGGCGGCCGCGGGCGCGGCAGGCGAGACCGGGCGGGAAGTGGAGAGGGGTGCTTCCGCCGCCGGGGGTGGTGTGCCGCGCAGCGGCTGGTCGGGGGCGGTCTCCGGGGGCAGCCAGGGCGGGGGCACCGGCTCCCACACCGACCGCGCGGCTCTCCACGGCGGGGGCGCCTGCACGGGAGGGCCGCCCGCGGCCCCCGCCGGCCCGGGCGCGTCCGGCGTGACCGGCTCCGGACCGGGCACACCCGGTGTCACCGGCTGCGGCCCGGGCACGTCCGGCATGACCGGCTCCGGACCGTTCACACCCCGTGTTACCGGCTCCGGACCGTGCACGTCCGGCGATCGCAGGTCGGGCGATCGTCCGGCCTCGGGCCGGCCCGGGGACGGTGCCGTCGCCGGACTTCCGGCCGGACCGGGCTCCGGTCCGCTCCCGCCCGCGTCGGCGGGCGACCAGGGTGAGCCGGGCGCCGGCCTGTTCGCTCCGCCGCCCGGCCACTCCGCACCGGGGCGGGACGGATTCCCCGGCGCCCGCGACGGTGGAGAGGCTTCCCGCGAGGGGCCGTTCAGCCAGTCCGACGGCGCCTCCGCGGCACCCCCGGACGGCTCCCCCGGCCCTGCTCCCTGCCGCGGCCCCGACGACGCCTCCCCCGGCGGGCGGCCCGATCCGCCCCGCGGCACGCCCGTGCCGGGCGGGTGGGACGCGGAGCGCGAGGAGGCACGGGACGGGTCGCGCGGCCGGCCGGCGCCGGGTGCGTCCGGGTCACCGGCCGACGGCGGGGACGCACCGGGCTCGTCCGGGTCACCGGGGCGCGCGCCCGGACGGCCGGGCTCCGCGAGCGCCCCCGCCACCGGGCCGGGGGTGTCCGGAGGCGGGTCCCACCAGGCGCGGGGGCGGGTCACCGTGGCGGGGGCCGATGCCAGGCGGTCGTCGAGGGTGTCGCCCGTCGGCGCGGGCGGCGGGCCCGCGTCCGGGGCGGAGTCGTCGTAGAGCTTCGCCCACCAGTCGTCCTCGGCACTCGGCCGGGCCGGCGGCCGCTCCCCCTGTTCGCTCATGCCCTTATTGTCCACCGCGGGGCCCCGCGGAAAACGGTCCCCGGCGAAAAATGGCAATGCGACAAACGGCTGCCGAAAGGGTCCGCCGGGCGGCCCAACCCCCCACGGGAAGGACGCCCGGCGGACCGGTCGTGATCAGCGCACGGCGTATGCGCCGATCACGAGCTGGGTGACGGATCCGCCCTGGGCGTCCGTCGGTTCGGCCTGCGGCCCGGCCGGACCGCAGGCCGCGTCCGTGCGGTCCGCGGTGGCGCTCCGGGCGCCGTGAGACCGCTGCGTGACCGGCTCGGCCCGTGCCGCGCCGCCGCCGTGCGAGCACGACGGCTCCGCGACGGTCGGGGCGCCGGGCTGGTGGCCCGCGCGGCCGACGACGCCGAGGGTGATCCGCTGTCCGTCGCGCGGGGCGACGGACGCGAGGGTCGTCAGCGCCTGTGTCGAGCGCTTCCCGACCGCGGCCGGCTGTCCGATCTTCGTCTGGGTGGGGGAGAGTTCGTACGAGCCGTCCTCCGCCGGGGTCTCGAAGCCCCCGGTCCGGTATCCAGTCTGCCCTATCCCCTCGCCGTTGCGCACCCGTCGCCGGCGTCCGATGTCCCCGAACACCCCCTCCCGCGGCCCGCGTTCACCCGTCGCACACCTCGCGGGCGCGGTACCGCCGGCGGCCGCCCGGGCGAGGGCGGCGACGCCGGGGGCGGCAAGGGCTCCCGCTTCCCGTGCCGTACGCGATACCGGACGCATCGCCCTCCCTTTCCGAAACCGGCAGCAAACGGGTACAAAGGCCCGACTGCCGGAGGCTGTTGGTGCTGCGGTGGCGCCACATTGGCAGAGGAGCGGGTGATGCAGGGATGATGTTGCGCGGCGGGTTTGCGCCGTGGCCGGTTTCCGCCACGGCGGCCACAGGGGCACGTCCGGGGAGGGGCACTGTGCTGGGAGCGATAGGTCTCGACGAACGGCAGGAGACCGCCTACCGCGCACTGGTCGCGCTGGGGGCGGCGGAGATCCCGGATCTCGCGCGCCGGCTGGCGCTGCCGGAGCCGGACACCGAGCGGGCGCTGCGCCGCCTGGAGCAGCAGGGGCTGGCCGCCCAGTCCTCGGCACGCCTCGGGCGCTGGGTGGCAGCCCCGCCGGGAGTGGCACTCGGGGCGCTGCTGACACAGCAGCGTCACGAGCTGGAGCAGGCGGAGCTCGCCGCGGCGCTGCTGGCGGAGGAGTACCGGGCGGAGTCGGCGGGTCCGGCGGTGCACGACCTGGTGGAGGTGGTGACGGGGGCGAGCGCGGTCACCCACCGGTTCGTGCAGTTGCAGCTGGGGGCCGCCGACGAGGTCTGCGCCCTGGTGACCGGCAAACCGATCGCGGTCAGCGGCATGGACAACGAGGCGGAGGAGAAGGCGGCGGGGCGGGGCGTCGCGTATCGGGTGGTCGTCGAGCGCGAGGTGCTGACCATGCCCGACGGGATCACCGAACTGACGGCGGCGCTCGGACGGGAGGAGCAGGTCAGGGTGGCCGACCGGGTGCCCACCAAGCTCGTCGTCGCCGACCGGTCGCTCGCGATGGTGCCGCTGAACCGGCGCGGGGCGGAGCCCGCGGCTCTGGTCGTGCACGCCAGCGGACTGCTGGAGTCGCTGATGGGCCTGTTCGAGGCGGTGTGGCGGGAGGCGCTGCCGCTGCGGCTGGCCGCCGGGGGCGACTCGGTCTGCGAGGACGGGGGCACCGCGCCCGACGCGACCGACCTCCAGATCCTCTCGCTGCTGCTCGCGGGCATGACGGATGCAAGCGTGGCCAAGCAGCTGGACCTGGGGCTGCGCACCGTGCAGCGCCGGGTCAAGGGGCTCATGGAGCTGACCGGCGTCACGACCCGGCTGCAGCTGGGCTGGCACGCCTACGCGAGGGGCTGGGTCGCCCGCGACCTGCGGGGACGCGACTGATCCTGCACGCTGGGCAGATGGGCGTGTGGCAGCTGCTGATGGTCGGCGGGGTGATGCTGCTGGGTCTGCTGGGGGTACTGGTCCCGGGTGTGCCGGGGCCGTGGCTGGTGTGGGCAGCCGTGCTGTGGTGGGCGCTGCACGAGCTGACCGGGACGGCGTGGGCGCTGCTGGTGGGCGCGACGGCCGTGCTGCTGATCAACCAGGTGGTGGTCTGGCTGCTGCCGCCGCGGCGGCTGCGCGGGATGGGCATCACCCGCCGCACGGCCGTCTACGCGGGGACGGGCGCGCTGGCCGGGTTCGTCCTGCTGCCGGTGGTGGGGGCCGTACCCGGCTTCATCGGGGGCGTCTACCTCTGCGAGCGGCGCCGCCTCGGCGGCCACGGCCAGGCGAAGGCGTCGACACGGGCCATGATGCGCGCGGCCGGCACCAGCGTGCTGGCGGAGCTCTTCGGCTGCCTGCTGGTCGTGGGGGCATGGGTGGCGGTGACGGTGCGCGGCTGACGCGCGGGGGCGGGCACGGTGACGCGCCGGGGGCGTGACCGTGCGTGGCCGATGCGCCGGAGGCGGCGGCCGTGCCCGGTCCCTGCCGACGCGCCGGGACCGGGCAGGCTGGTGCGCCGGGACCGTCACCGTACGCGGGACGGCCATGGTGGACAGCCCCTGCGCGACGCCAGGGCCCCCGCACGGCTGCACACGCTGCGGCCACCGTGCCCGGCAGCCCCGCGAGAAGGGTGGCCCCGCGAAGCTCACGCACAGGGCCGGGACCGTGCGCGGCTGCGCACGGTCCCGGCTCACGCGCCACGTGGCCCGTACGGCGGAACGCGGTGAGCCGGACCGCGCCCGGCACCCAGCGCCCTCGACCGGGGTCGGGCGTGACCCGTCCCGCCCCGCCCCATGACGGGCCGGGGCGGACGGCAGACGGCAGACGGCAGACGGCAGACGGCAGACGGGACAGCGTGCCCGGCACGCGGGCCGACGGCGCTCAGCGCACGCGCCCGCGCTTCGCCTCCATCGCCGCCCGGCCCTCCGCTCCGCGGAGCTTCCAGTCGCGCCGCATCTCCGCGCGCAGGCGCGCGTCCGTCTTGGCGACGATCCGCCGGTTCTCGCGGAGCAGCTTGCGGTAGCTCTCCAGCCGCCGCTCGGGCAGGGTGCCGTCCTCGACGGCGGCCAGGACCGCGCAGCCGGGCTCGGCGACGTGCGCGCAGTCGTGGAACCGGCACCGGGCGGCGAACTCCTCCACCTCGGAGAAGACCTGGCCGACACCGGAGGCGGCGTCCCACAGGCCGACCCCCCGCACCCCTGGGGTGTCGATGAGGACTCCCCCGCCGGGCAGGACCAGCAGGTTGCGGGTGGTGGTGGTGTGCCGGCCCTTGCCGTCCGCCTCCCGGGTGGACTGGACGGCCATGGCGTCCTCGCCCAGCAGCAGGTTGGCCAGGGTCGACTTTCCGGCGCCGGAGACGCCGAGCAGCACACTGGTACCGCCCGAGAGGATTGCGGCGAGCACCTCGGTCCCCTCCCCGGTGGCGGAGCTGACGGGCAGCACCTGGACGCCGGGGGCCGTGGTCTCGACGTCCTGGACCAGGTACGACAGGCCGGTGACGTCGGGCACCAGGTCCGCCTTGGTGAGCACGACGAGCGGGGTGGCGCCGCTCTCCCAGGCGAGGGCGAGGAAGCGCTCGATGCGGCCGAGGTCGAGTTCGACGGCGAGCGAGACGCAGACCACCGCGTGGTCGACGTTGGCCGCCAGGATCTGGCCCTCGGAACGCTGCGAGGAGGTGGACCGCACGAAGGCGGTCCTGCGGGGCAGCACGGTCCGGGCGTACCGGGGGTCGCCGTCGGCGTCCACGGCGACCCAGTCGCCGGTGCACACGACCCGCATCGGATCGTGCGGAGTGACGAACTCGGTGTCGGCGTGGACGGTGCCGGCCGGAGTGACGACGTCGCAGCGGCCGCGGTCGACCCGGACGACCCGGCCGGGCAGGAGGCCGCGGTCGGCGTACGGGGCGAACACGTCCGCCCAGTCGTCGTCCCAGCCGTAGGCGGTCAGGGAGTGGTGGTTGTGGTGCGGGTCTGCGGAAGCAGGGAGGTTCAAGGGGTGCCCTTCACAGGGTGGCCCCGGCGGCGCCGGTGATCCGGCGCGGTGCGGTGGTGGTCAGCCGGTGGCCACGGAGGTGGAATTGACGGTCTCTCGGATGCGGGCAGCGCCCGTCGCCATGACAGCCATCGGTCACACCTCCTGGTCCTGGTCGGCTCGCGGGCGGCACCCGGGCCGCCCTCTCACAACGCGGCACACGTTAGCCCCTCGCCGCCGGCGGGTGCCACCGGTTTTCCCGCCGCCTTTCCCGCCGCCTTTCTTGCCGGGCCGCGGTCGCCCCGGACGCCCCCGTCCAGCCGTGCGTCCGCGCGCCGGCCGGGGCTCAGGCCGCGGCGGGCGGACGGCGGGTGCGGGTCCATTCGGCCAGCGCGCCGGCCGTCCAGGTGTTGACCACGCGCTCCGCGGGGACCTCGCAGCGCTCCGCGCGGTCGCAGCCGATGATCTGCCAGTCCAGCTGTCCGGGCGCGTGGGCGTCGGTGTCGACGGCGAAGAGCGTGCCGGCGCCGACCGCGCGGCGCAGCAGCCGCAGGGGCGGGTCGCGGCGCTCCGGGCGGGAGTTGATCTCGACGGCGGTGCCGTGCTCGGCGCAGGCCGCGAAGACCTCGTCGGCGTCGAAGGACGACTCCGGGCGGGTCCCGCGGCCGCCGGTGACGAGACGGCCGGTGCAGTGGCCGAGGATGTCCGCGCGCGGGTCGGAGACGGCCGCGACCATGCGGCGGGTCATCGCGGGCGCGTCCATGCGGAGTTTGGAGTGCACCGAGACCACGACGACGTCGAGCCGGTCGAGCAAGTCGGGGTCCTGGTCGAGGGAGCCGTCGGGGAGGATGTCGCACTCGATCCCGGTGAGCAGACGGAACGGCGCCCAGGTGGAGTTGAGCTGCTCGATCAGCTCCAGTTGCTCCCGCAGCCGTGCGGCGCTCAGTCCGTTCGCGACGGTGAGACCGGGCGAGTGGTCGGTGAGCACGGCCCACTCGTGGCCCAGCAGCGCCGCCGTGCGCCCCATCTCCTCGACGGGGCTGCCGCCGTCGGACCAGTCGGAGTGCAGATGGCAGTCGCCGCGCAGGGCCGCCCTGAGGTCGCCGCCGCCCTCCGCCAGTGGTTCGGCGCCGGCCTCCTCCTCCAGCCGGCGCAGGTAGGCGGGCGTCCGCCCGGTGAGCGCCTCCTCGGCGACCTGGGCCGTCTTCGGCCCGACGCCCTTGATCCGCACGAGGGTGCCGGCGGCGGCGCGGCGGGCGGTCTCGTCGGGGCCGAGGCCGGCCAGCAGGGCGGCCGCGGTCCTGAAGGCGCGGACGCGGTAGGTCTCGGCGAGGGAGCGTTCCAGCAGGAACGCGACGCGCTCCAGTGCTTCGACGGGGTCCATCGGCACCTCCGGGTTCCTTCTGCCAGTGAACCCCGGGGAGGCGGATCGGTCCAGCGGGTGAGCGACCACAGCGTGAACCACAGGAGACCTTTCAATCAACGCTTCAAGCATTGATTGGCCTAGTAATTGCAGGCTCAATGACGCGATGGGCTTTCTTCGGCCGTTTCCCGGACTACTGAACGGCGATTCAGCACGGAGATTGCGGTGACAATCCGCCCATCGAGGGTCACAAGGGGTGACCGAATCGCGCGGTCGGGGCACACGCGGCGGCCCCGGGTGAGCAAGACTCCGTCCGATTTCCGAAACAACGACCCCAAGGAGTGTTCGAAATGCGGTACATCGCCAGAGGACTCGCGCTCGCCGGTCTCTCGCTCGGCCTCGCCGTCGCCCCGGCGGCCGGCAGCGCCGGCGCGGCGCCCCAGGAAGCGCGGAGCCTCTACGCGCCCTCCGCGCTGGTCCTCACCGTCACCACGGGCGACGACGCCGTGAACGGCACGGTCCTGCGCGCGGTCACGCTCGGCTGCGCGCCCACGGCCACCGGCACCCACCCGGCGGCCCGCGCCGCCTGCGCCGAACTGCGGGTCACCCAGGGCCGGTTCGAAGCGGCCACCGCGGCGGCCCCGGGGATGAGCTGCACCCGGCAGTGGGACCCGGTGACGGTCACCGCCGACGGGGTCTGGAACGGCAAGCGGGTCTCCTACACGCACGTGTTCGGCAACACGTGCCTCCAGGGCGCCTCGACCGGCGTGGTCTTCGACTTCTGAGCCCCGGTCCGGTTCGGGGGACCCGGGCGGTCCGGGTTCCGGGGCCCGGTCCGGGTTCCGGGGAGGGCCCGCCGCGCCGGATCGGCGAGCGAGCGCGGAAGGCCCCCGGCCAGAGGGCGGACGCGCCGCCCGGTTCCGGCGGCCGGACACACGGAGCGGCCGCGGCGTGACGACGCCGCGGCCGCTTCCTGACGTCCTGCGGGGCGGTCCCGGACGGGACCGCCCCGCAGGACGTCTCCTCAGGCGCCCGGCGCAACCCGCGCGGGCCGGCCGGAGCCGCGGGTCAGGACGTAGCCGCCGATGCCGGCGAGCGCCGCCAGCAGTCCGCCCGCGCCGGTCCAGATCCACCGGTCCGACCACCAGCCGGACGACCAGTCGAGCGCCGCCTCCTCCTCCTTGCGGCGCTCGTCGGCCGAGACGCCCGGTACCAGGGGCTCCGCCAGCGAGCCGTCGACCGCCCAGGCGCCGCCGGCCTGCCGGGAGACGGCCTCCACCTCGGCCCGCACGGGCAGGCCCTGGTCCTGCTCCGGCTGGGCGGTGACGGTCAGCCGGATGTAGTAGCTGCCGGGCAGCGGATCGTCCGACCACGGGTCGGCGAGCGCCCGTACCGGCCGCAGGGTGCACGACAGCTCGACCTTCGCCGCGTCCGCGGCGGCCGTCCGGCTCTGCATGCCGTACATGCAGGGCTGGCGGCGGCGCAGCCCGTCGTACACGTCGATCCGCCAGTCCGCCGCGCCGTGCCGTGCGGTCGGCTCGGGCAGGGTGACGGAGGCGCGCACCGTGGGGCGGTCCCCCGCGTCGGCCGGGAACACCCAGTACAGGTAGTCACCGCTCGACCCGTTCGCGGTCGCCTTCTGGCCCTGTTCGACCGGGGTCGCGGTGCGGAAGGAGGTGCCCGCCTCGGTGGGCGTGGAGCCGTCCTCCCCGGACGGTGACGGCGACGGGGTGTCGGCCGGTGCCGCCGCCGCGGCCGGGCCCAGCAGGGTCGCGGCGGCCAGCGCACCGGCCGTCAGTATCCTTGCGAAGCGCATCAGTTGGTCCTCCATACGGCGATCCGCCAGCGCGAGACCCAGCCCCAGACGAGCCCGGCCGCGAAGCCGGCGAGTACGAGCACTCCGAGCAGCCACCAGCCGCGGCCCAGGCCGAACGAGGCCGTGTCGGAGGCCGCGTCCGGGGAGCCGACGACGTCCACCGCGAGTTCGACCGGCAGACCGGGCTCGGTCTTGACGCCCGGGGCCGCCGCGAAGGAGTTGCTGACCTGGAGGCAGACGGTCTCCGCGGCCGGCTTGAGGTCGACGTCGTCCTCGTCCTCGGCCTCCGCCTTCGGATACCGCAGACCGGTCGAGATCAGGTCCGTCCGGCCGTCACCGGCCTCCGATCCGCGCACGATCTCCCGGCCGTGGACCGTGACGGCCCGCAGCAGCACGCCGTAGTCACGCGCGACGGCCCGGTCGGCGGCGACGCTGACCGAGGCACGCAGTTCCTGGCCGGGCAGCACGTCGACCCGGTAGAAGCGGTGCTCGCCGAACTTCTCGCGGTCGGTCCACAGACCGGGCGTCAGGGTGGGCGCGTCCGCACAGCGGGCGGCGCCCTCGGTCGCCACCGGCGTGACCACGGGATCGGCGGCGCGCTCCACCAACTGGCTCACCCGGCCGGAGAGTTCGTCGGTGTGCTGCACGGAGGTGTAGGTGCCTCCGGTGGCGTCCGCGATGCAGCGCAGCTGGGCACGGGTCTTGGCGTCGGGCACCAGACCGAGCGTGTCGATGACGAGGTGGATGCCCTTGGCCGCGATCTCACGGGCCACCTCGCACGGGTCGAGCGGCGCGCAGGTGTCCTCGCCGTCGGTGATGAGGACGATCCGGCGGGTGGCGTCCCCGCCCTCCAGGTCCTTCGCCGCCCCCAGCAGCGCCGGGCCGATGGGCGTCCAGCCGGTGGGGGCGAGGGTCGCGACGGCGGCCTTGGCCTCGGTCCGGTCGAGCGGACCGACCGGGTACAGCTGCCGGGTGTCCTTGCAGCCGCGTTCGCGGTCCTCCCCCGGGTAGTCCGCACCGAGGGTGCGGATGCCGAGCTGCACCTCCTCCGGCACGGCGTCCAGGACCTCGTTGAACGCCTGCTTCGCGGCCGCCATCCGGCTCTTGCCGTCGATGTCCCGGGCGCGCATCGAGCCGCTCACGTCGAGCACGAGCTCGACCTTGGGGGGTTCCTTCGCCGCGGGCTCGTCGGCCGCGGCCGTCCCCGCCGGGAGCAGCCCGGCGGCCAGGGCCGCGAGCAGGGCGCACGCCCCGGCCGCCAGCCGTTTCCTTATGATCATCAGCGGATCGTATTGATGATCGGCCGGTGTGCCAAAACGCGTCGGCGGCAGGGGCGTTGCCCGGTGCCGTTCAGTCCTGCCGGGCCGTCAGGGCCTCGGCGACGGAGCGCAGGAACGCGTGGTGGGCGCGGGCGCTGCACGGGAGTTCGGGGTTCCACGGCACGATCCGGGCGCGGGCCGCGATCTCGCGCCAGCCCGCGGAGCGGGCGAGGCTCTCGGGCGGCGCGGCGTTGGCCCGCACGTCGAGGAGCACGACGTCCGGCTCCAGCAGTGCGGCCCGGTCCCAGTCGGTCGTGGACCAGTTGACGCCGGCGCCGGGCGCGGGCGCCGCGAGGGTCACTCCGTGGTCCGCCAGTGCCCGCAGGTCCGGCCAGGCCCCGGGCCTCGCGACGTGCACGCTCTCGGGTCCGGCGGGCGACAGCGCGAGGACGCGTGCCCCGCCCGCCCCGTGCGCCGCGGCCCGCAGCGCTTCCCCGGCCCCATCGGTGGGGGCGGTCGGGGGCGGAGCGCCGAGCGACACGGCGAGTTCGGCGAAGCGCGTGCGCATCCGGTCGAGCGAGCGCTCCTGCCCTACGTCGAGGACGACGACGGGCAACCGCTCCTCGATCCGCTCGGCCGTGTCCGGGTCGAGCCCGTAGACAGGACCGCCCGCCCCGTACGCGACGGCGACCAGCAGATCGGGCCCGGTGTCCAGCACCGCGGCGTCGTCGAGGGCGGGGCCCGGCCCCAGGTAGACGGTGTCGTCCGGCAGCCGGCCCGCCTTCACCGGATCGGCCGCGGCGCCGTCGTGCGCGGAGCCGAACACGGCCACGGGGCGTATGCCGAGGTCGCACAGGGCGGCCCCGGCCTGTATGTAGGCGACGGGCCGCACGGGCGTACGGGGTGCGGCGGCCCGGCGGCCCCGGTCGTCCAGGAACGTCCATCCGTTCTCGTGCGCCATCCGGCCTCCACTCGGTTCGCGGCGGCGTGCGGCGTCCGCCGGTCCGTCCGGGGGCGGACGCCGCACGGGTCGTCCGTCCCCTGCCCACACCGCACCCGCCGTACGCACACCGACCCGCTCGGACGGGCGGGCGGGAGGGCGTTCGGGACGGCGGGCGCGTCCGGAGCCGCACGAGCGCGGCGGCCGCGCCGGCGCCCCCGGCCGTACGCGTCAGGACTCGTGCAGCGCGTGGCCGCCGTCGCGGAACACCAGCACGGTGGGACCGGCGTCGTCCGTGGCGCGGAAGTGGCCCGCGTAGCCGTCGTGTTCGGCGTGCGGCGCGATCAGGTCGAGCAGCCCGGTCAGCATGCCGAGGTCGTCGTCGAGCCACAGGTTGCGGGTGAACAGGCCCCAGCCGTGGTGGTCCCCGGGCCGCAGCGCGGCGACGTCCCCGCCGGGCAGACCGCTGTACGGATCCGGCTCCAGCAGCGGGTACGCGTGCACGTGGGGATCGAGTCCGGGCGGCGGCTCCGGCCGCTCGCCCAGGTGCCATCGCAGGGCCGCGATCACGTCGTCGGGCAGGTCGTCGCGGAGCGCGCAGGCGAGGACGACCTCGTAGTGGAGGCTCACCGGTCCATTGTCCGGCGGACGCCGGACGGTGACAGGACCGGGTCGAGGGACGGGGCCCGAGAGGGAGCCGGCCCCGGCACGGCGTCCGAAACGTTCAAGACCGCGGGGCGCACGCCCGCCTACGGTGAGCCCATGACTCCACGACTCGACGCCATCAGCCTCATCGTCTCCGACATGGCGGCATCGCTCGCCTTCTACCGCCGGCTCGGCCTGGAGCTCCCCGACGGGGCGGACGGCGCCCCGCACGCGGAGGCCACCCTGCCGGGCGGCACACGGGTGCTGTGGGACACCGAGGAGACCGTCCGCACCTACGATCCCGGCTGGACCCGGCCCGAGGCCGGCGAGCGGCTCGGCCTCGCCTTCCGCTGCGACGGTCCCGCCGAGGTCGACGCCCTCTACGCAGAGCTGCTGGCCGCGGGCCACCGGGGCCATCTGAAGCCCTGGGACGCCGTCTGGGGCCAGCGCTACGCCGTGGTGCTCGACCCGGACGGCATGGGCGTCTCCCTCTTCGCCGACGCCTCGTAGGCACGCAGCGTGGTCCCCGCGAGGGCCCGCATCTCTCGGGCGAGGTGCGCCTGGTCGGCGCACCCGGCCAGCAGCGCCGCCTCGCCGTACGGGACGCCGCCGCGCACCAGGGCGAGGGCGCGCTGGAGCCGCAGGATGCGCGCGAGGGTCTTCGGCCCGTAGCCGAAGGCGTCCAGCGAGCGCCGGTGCAGCTGGCGGACGCCGAGCCCGGCGGCGTCCGCGGCGGCGGCCACCGTGCCGCCGGACACCAGGTGCCGCACGACACGGGCCGCCAGCGGGTCGGGCGGGCCGCTCCGGGCCGCCCGGGCGAGGGAGACGGCCTCCAGTCCGGCGCCCGGGTCCCGCTCGCCGATCCGTGCGGCCGCCGCGCGGGCCGGGGCCGAGCCCCACAGGTCGGCGAGGTCGGCCCGCAGGTCGCGCAGTTCGTGTGCGGGGACGCCGAGGACGGCCGGAGCGGCGCCGGGAGCGAACCGGATGCCCGTCCACCGGGCGCCCGCCGTCCCGGAGGGCATGTGCGCCCGGGTGTCGGGGCCGGCCACGAAGAGCCGGCCGTCGTTCCACAGCAGGTCCATGCAGCCGTCGGGCAGCACGGGGTGCACCGTCCCGTCGTGGACCTCGGCGGTCCGGGTCCAGACCACCGCACCCGGCAGCCGTGCGGGCCGTTCCCTGTACATGGCTCCAGGCTACGGCGCACGGCACGCGCCTCACCGTCCGGCCGGGGTCACCCGCACCGCCCGACGGCGCCCATGACCCCCGGCGCGGGCGCGCACGGGAGCCGGCCCCACGCCGGGGAACAGACAGCACGCCCGGTGCCGGCGGTCGCCGGGCCGGACCGCGGAACCCGGACCCGGTCCCGGACGGCCGCAAGGACGGCCACGACGACGGCCGCGAAGGACTGCCGCGAGGGACCGCCTCAGCGGCTCTCCCGCCCGTCGTCCCCGGTGGCGTTCCCGGTCCGCTCCCCGCCCCCGCCCCCGCTGCCGTCGGCGTCCTGCTCGCGGGGCGCGTCCCTGGCCTTGTCCCGGCCGGTGTCGCGGCCGTTGTCCCGGCCGGTGGTCAGACCGGTGTGGAGACGGGACTTCACGTCGTCGGGCGGCAGGAAACGGGACCAGCGCTCGGGGAACTCGGACGGCATCTCACCGAAGTCGCCGTCGTCGTCGTCCTCCTCGTCGCCGTACAGCTGCGCGGCACGGGCGCGGGCCAGCAGCTCCGCCGCGTCGGCCGCGCGGGCACGCTCGTTCGCCGCGCGGGCCGCGGCCGTCGCCACCGAGGGCCACACTCGGTCGATGGCCGCGTTGACGGCCGCGCCGACGAGGACCGCGAAGGCCGAGATGCCGATCCACAGCAGGAAGGCGATCGGCGCGGCGAGGGAGCCGTAGATGGTCGGCCCCTCCACCTGGCTGGTCAGGTAGATGCGCAGCAGGAAGCTGCCCAGGACCCACATGGCGAGCGCCACCAGCGCGCCCGGGATGTCCTCGACCCACGGCGAACGCACCGGGACGGACACGTGGTAGAGCGTGGTGAGGAAGACGACGGAGAGCAGGATGACCACGGGCCAGTAGAGGATCCGCACCACCTCGGTGCCCCAGGGCATCAGCTCCACGACCCGGTCGGGCCCCACCACGGCGAGCGGCAGCACGACCGCGCCGATCAGCAGGGCGATGAGGTAGAGGAGGAACGCCAGCAGCCGGGTGGCGACGATGCCGCGCTGGCCGTCGAGCCCGTACATGACGGTGATGGTGTCGATGAAGACGTTCACCGCCCGGGATCCGGACCACAGCGCGATGGCGAAACCGATCGAGATCAGGTCGGGCCGGCCGCCCTGGGTGACGTCCTCCAGCAGGGGTTTGGCGATGTCGTTCACGCCGCGGTCGGAGAGCACGGTGCCGACGGCGGTGAGGATGTTCTCCTCGATGGAGGCGACGGTGGTGGTGCTGGTCCAGTCGTCGATGTAGCCCAGCAGGCCGAGCAGACCGAGCATCAGCGGCGGTACCGACAGCAGGGTGAAGAACGCCGCCTCCGCCGCGAGGCCGAGAATGCGGTACTCGATGCACGAGTTGACGGTGTCCTTCAGCAGCAGCCAGGTCATCCTCCGCTTCGAGACGTTGCGGTAGAGGACTCGGGCCCGGTGGAGCCGGCCCGGCGGCCGCTCGGGTGTTTCGTTTGCTGCCTGCACCTCCTTACCGTATCGGCATGGCACCGGGCACCCACACAGTGACCAACCAGGCTCCGCCCCTGGTCGGGTACGACGTCTTCACCGCCGACCGCGCGCTCACCGAGGCGGTCGCGCGCCATGTCGCCCCCGGGGCGCTCGCCGCGGCCCGGGAGGAGCTGTCCCTGCTCGGCCGCTCGGCGGGCTCGGCACAGGTCCAGGAGTGGGCGGAGCGGGCGGACGGCGACCCGCCGCGGCTGCGGACCCACGACCGCTGGGGCAACCGCGTGGACGAGGTCGCGTTCCCGCCCGCCTGGCACCGGCTGCTCGGCAAGGCGGTCTCCGCGGGACTCACCGACGCCTGGAGCAGGGAGCACGGCCACGTCCGCCGGGCCGCCGGATTCCTCGTGTGGACCCAGGCGGAGGCGGGGCACCTGTGTCCGGTCTCGATGACCCACGCGGCGGTTCCGGCGCTGCGCACGGACCCCGCGGCGGCCGCCGAGTGGGAGGGCAGGCTGCGCTCGTCCGTGTACGAGGAGGGCCTGCGGCCCGCCCGGCTGAAGGCCGGCGCCCTCGCGGGGATGGGCATGACCGAGAAGCAGGGCGGCAGCGACGTCCGTACGGGCACCACCCGGGCCCGGCCGCTGGCGGCCGACGGGGAGTACGCGCTGACCGGCCACAAGTGGTTCTGCTCGGCGCCGATGAACGACGTCTTCCTGGTGCTGGCGCGGGCGGACGGCGGGCCGAGCTGCTTCCTGGTGCCCCGGGTGCTCGACGACGGGACGCGCAACGTCTTCCGGCTCCAGCGCCTCAAGGACAAGCTGGGCAACCGGTCCAACGCCTCGGCCGAGGTCGAGTTCGAGGGGACCTGGGCACGCAGGGTGGGCGAGGAGGGCGCCGGGGTACGCACCCTCATGAAAATGGTCGCGGCGACCCGGCTCGACTGCGTGCTCGGCTCCGCGGGGCTGATGCGCCAGGCCGTGGCGCAGGCGATCCACCACTGCGCCCACCGCACCGCGTTCGGCGGACTCCTCGTGGACCGGCCGCTGATGCGCAACGTGCTGGCCGACCTGGCCCTGGAGTCGGAGGCGGCGACCGTGCTCGGCATGCGGCTCGCGGCGGCCTCCGACGCGGACACCGAGTCCGAGCGGGCGCTGCTGCGGATCGCGCTGCCGGCGGCGAAGTACTGGGTGGCCAAGAGGTGCACTCCGCTGGTCGCCGAGGCTCTGGAGTGCCTGGGCGGCAACGGGTACGTGGAGGAGTCCGGCATGCCCCGGCTGCTGCGGGAGTCCCCGCTGAACTCGATCTGGGAGGGCCCGGGGAACGTGCAGGCCCTGGACGCGCTGCGGGCGCTCCAGCGGGAGCCGCAGGCGGTGGACGCCTTCCTCCGGGAGGTCGGCGCCGCCCGCGGGGCCGACCACCGGCTCGACGCGGCGATCCGCGAGCTGCTGACGGAGCTGGCCGATCTGGCGGGGATCGAGGCGCGGGCGCGGCGGGTCGTGGAGCGGATGGCGCTGGTGCTCCAGGGCTCCCTCCTGGTGCGCTGGGCGCCGCCCGAGGTGGCGGACGCGTTCTGCGCGTCACGGCTCGGGGGCGAGTGGGGAGCGGCCTTCGGCACGCTGCCGCACACCCTCGACCTTGCCGCGGTGGTGGACCGGGCACGGCCCGTGGCATGAGCCCTGGAGGGGCGGGGCCGGACGGGGCACGGGAGCCGGGTGCGGAGCCGGACCGGAGCGGCCGGAGGACCCGGACGGGGCGCGGGGCACCGGGCCCGGGATCCGGACGGGGCGCGGCGGGGGCGGACACGTCGAACGGGCGCGGGCCAGGTGCAGGCGACCCGCGCCCGTGACATGTGATCGGGTGGTGCTGCGCCGACACGGCACCACCCCACCGGCGGGCCGGTGTCCGGTCACCCTCGTACACGCGCACGCGTGTGTGCGACGGTTGCAGGGGGTTGCAACGTTGTGAGGCGTATCGCGGCGCCCGCCCGCCCCGCAGGGCAGGATGGGGCCCGGACCCCCTCCTGCCCCGCCGGACGGGGCCCGAATCCCGTCCGCACGGACACCGGCGACGCCAAGGAGGCGCGGTGGAGAACTCCACGGTCGATCTCGCCCGCCTGTCCGCCATGGACGCGGCGGCGGCCGTCCGGATGCTGAAGGGCGTACGGGACGCGGCCCTGTCCGGCCGCAGGACGCCGGTGGGCCCCCGTGCGGACATCGACGAGTCCTGGCAGCGGATGCTGCGCGGCGGTGTGGACCCCGACCGGGACCGCAGGGCGGGCGTGCTGCCCCTGGAGGAGATCGAACGGCGCCGGCTCGCCTCCCCGCTGCGGGAGGTGCTGCCCGTGCTGCGCGACAACCTGGTGTCGATCGCGGAGGCCGCGCAGCACATCATGGTGGTCGCGGACGCCGACGGCCGGCTGCTGTGGCGCGAGGGCAGCGCGCCGGTGCTCCGCAAGGCCGACGCCTTCGGCTTCGTGCCGGGTGCGGACTGGAGCGAGGCCCTGGTCGGCACGAACGGCGTGGGCACACCGCTGGTCAGCCGGAGGCCGGTGCAGGTGCACTCCGCGGAGCACTTCGTCTCCACCCACCACACCTGGACGTGTGCCGGTGCGCCGATCACCGACCCGCGGGACGGGCGGCTGATCGGGGTCGTGGACATCAGCGGGCCGCTGTCGGCGATGCATCCTGCGTCGCTCGCGCTGGTCACGTCGGTGACCAGACTCGCCGAGGCGGAACTGCGCAACCGCCATCACGAGGCGCTGGACCGGCTGCGCAGCACGGCCTCTCCGCTGCTGAGCAGGCTCGGCGGGCGGGTGCTCGCCGTGGACGAGCGGGGGTGGACGGCCGCCGTGTCCGGTATGCCGCCGCCGGGCAGGGTGGCGCTGCCGAAGTCGGTCCGGGCCGGGCGGCAGTGGCTGCCCTCGCTCGGCGCCTGCACCCTCGAACCGCTGCCGGGCGGCTGGCTGGTGCGGGTGGACGACGGCGACGCCGCGCCCGAGGGCCGGGGCCGGGTGGTCCTCGACCTGAGCCGGCCGCACCGGCCGTCGGCGCGGATATCCGGCGGCGCGGGCAGCTGGTCCCACGAGCTGAGCCCGCGCCACGCGGAACTGCTGTACCTGCTCGCCCGCAACCGCGAGGGGCGCACCGCGGCCCAGCTCGCCGAGGACATGTTCGCCGACCGCACCCGGACGGTGACGGTCCGGGCGGAGATGTCACGGCTGAGGCGCCACTTCGCCCAGGTCCTCGCCCACCGGCCGTACCGGTTCGCCGAGGAGGTCGAGGTGGAGCTGGTGGTCCCCGAGGACCCGGCGGCGCTGCTGCCCCGCTCCACGGCACCGGCCGTCCGCCGGGCCCGCGCCGCGTAGGGTCTCCCGTCCGGAAGGCGGCGGATCAGGGCGGATCAGCCCCGGTCGCCGGGACGCGCACGGCGTCGCTCTTCGGCCGTTTGGCCGGATACGGACGGCATGGTTCCCTGACCTCCATGAGCATCACCGTGACCACCTGGTCCCTCGAACAGACCTCGCCCGCCGACCAGCGCCCAGCGTCCGCGCCCGAGGGGGACGTACGCGTCGAGCGGGCCGAGGTGCCCTCGCCCGAGTTCAGCCGCTTCCTCTACACCGCCGTGGGCGGCGACGTCCTGTGGACCGACCGGCTCGGGATGACGTACGCCGAGTGGGAGAAGTGGCTCGCGCGGCCGGGCGTCGAGACCTGGGTCGCGTACGACCGGGGCACGCCGGCGGGCTACGTCGAACTGGAGGCCCAGGACGGCGGAAGCGTCGAGATCGTCTACTTCGGACTGATCCCGGCCTTCCGCGGGCGGCGCATCGGCGGCCACCTGCTGTCGTACGGCGCGGCCCGCGCGTGGGACCTGGGCGAGCGCCGCCCGGAGCTGGGCCCCACCCGGCGGGTCTGGCTGCACACCTGCTCCAAGGACGGACCGCACGCGATGGACAACTACCTCCGCCGCGGCTTCCGGCTCTTCGACACGAAGACGGAGGAGGAGCCCGAGACCGTCACCCCCGGCCCCTGGCCCGGCGCCGGACTCTGACGGGGCGACGGCGGGCGGCGCGGGAATCCGGGCGGCGCCGGAATCCGAACGGTGCGCCGCCCGCCGTACGCTCTGCGGTGACCCATGACACACTGTCTCGCGATGCGGGACAGTGTTGTCCACATCGTGGATAAAGGTGGACTGGGTCCAAAGTCCCATGACACGCTTCCGCCATGTCCAGCACTGGAATTGCCTTGGTGAGTCGGCGGCACGTCGACCTCGGCCGCATGTCCAGCGCCATCTGTCCGGCCGGCTGACAGCTCAGCACAGCCGCAGCTTCCCTTTTCTCCACCCCGCCCTGCGCACCGTCGCGCCCTCGTCGCGAGTGTGCAGCTCAGAGCCGCCCTCCTGCAGTCTCGAAGGACACATCACCATGGCCGCCACCCCGGAAAAGCCCGTCTCCGCCGCGTCCCGTCGCAAGACCGGACGCCACCGTGGCGAGGGTCAGTGGGCCATGGGCCACCACACCCCGCTCAACGGCAACGAGCAGACCAAGAAGGACGACGACGGTCTCAATGTGCGGACACGCATTGAGACGATCTACGCCCACCGCGGCTTCGACTCGATCGACGGCGCCGACCTGCGCGGCCGGATGCGCTGGTGGGGCCTGTACACCCAGCGCAAGCCCGGGATCGACGGCGGCAAGACCGCGATCCTGGAGCCGGAGGAACTGGACGACGAGTTCTTCATGCTCCGGGTGCGCATCGACGGCGGACGGCTGACGACCGAGCAGCTGCGGGTGATCGGCGAGATCTCCCAGGAGTTCGCGCGGGGCACCGCCGACCTCACCGACCGGCAGAACGTCCAGTACCACTGGATCCGCATCGAGGACGTGCCCGAGATCTGGCGCCGCCTGGAGGCCGTCGGCCTCTCCACGACCGAGGCATGCGGCGACACGCCGCGGACCATCCTCGGCTCGCCCGTCGCCGGCATCGCCGAGGACGAGATCGTGGACGGCACCCCCGCCATCGACGAGATCCACCGCCGCTTCATCGGCAACAAGGACTTCTCCAACCTGCCGCGCAAGTTCAAGACCGCGATCTCCGGCTCGCCGCTCCTCGACGTGGCCCACGAGATCAACGACATCGCCTTCGTCGGCGTGGAGCACCCGGAGCACGGCCCCGGCTTCGACCTGTGGGTCGGCGGCGGTCTCTCCACCAACCCCAAGCTCGGCGTCCGCCTCGGCGCCTGGGTCCCGCTCGACGAGGTCCCCGACGCCTGGGAAGGCGTCATCTCGATCTTCCGCGACTACGGCTACCGCCGGCTGCGCAACCGCGCGCGCCTGAAGTTCCTGGTCGCCGACTGGGGCGCCGAGAAGTTCCGCCAGGTGCTGGAGGACGAGTACCTGAAGCGGAAGCTGGTCGACGGTCCCGCCCCCGAGCAGCCCGTCGAGCACTGGCGCGACCACGTCGGCGTGCACCGCCAGCAGGACGGCCGCTTCTACGTCGGCTTCGCGCCGCGGGTCGGACGCGTCGACGGCACCACCCTCACCAAGATCGCCGAACTGGCCGCCGCGCACGGCTCCGGCCGGCTCCGCACGACCGTCGAACAGAAGATGATCGTCCTCGACGTCACCGAGGACCAGGTCGACTCCCTCGTCTCCGGGCTGGAGGCGCTGGACCTCCAGGTCAAGCCGTCGCCGTTCCGGCGGGGCACCATGGCGTGCACCGGCATCGAGTTCTGCAAGCTGGCCATCGTCGAGACCAAGGCCCGCGGCTCCTCCCTCATCGACGAACTGGAGCGCAGGCTGCCCGAGTTCGACGAGCCGCTCACCATCAACATCAACGGCTGCCCCAACGCCTGCGCCCGTATCCAGGTCGCGGACATCGGCCTCAAGGGCCAGCTCGTCCTCGACGACGAGGGCAACCAGGTCGAGGGCTACCAGGTGCACCTCGGCGGCGCCCTGGGCCTGGACCCCGCGTTCGGCCGCAAGGTCCGCGGTCTGAAGGTCACCTCGGCCGAGCTGCCGGACTACGTCGAGCGGGTGCTCACGCGCTTCCAGGCGGAGCGCGAGGACGGCGAGCGGTTCGCCACCTGGGCCGCCCGCGCCTCCGAGGAGGCCCTGTCATGAGCGAGCGCGCCGCACCGTTCTTCTGCCCGTACTGCGGCGACGAGGACCTGCGTCCGAACGAGCAGGGTCACGGCGCCTGGGAATGCGCGGCATGCAACCGGGCCTTCCAGCTGAAGTTCCTCGGGCTGCTCGCCCGCGGACTTCAGCGCAACGACGGTGGAGGGGAAGCGATATGACGGCCACACAGACCGATCACGACCTCAAGTCCCTGGCCGAGCAGGCGGGCCGTGACCTGGAGGACGCCTCGGCGCTCGAGATCCTCACCTGGGCGGCCGGCGTCTTCGGCGAGGAGTTCTGCGTCACCTCCTCCATGGAGGACGCGGTCGTCGCCCACCTCGCCTCCCGCGCCATGCCCGGCGTGGACGTCGTCTTCCTCGACACCGGCTACCACTTCGAGGAGACCATCGGCACCCGCGACGCCGTGGACGCGGTGATGGACGTCAACGTCATCACCCTCACCCCCCGGCAGACCGTCGCCCAGCAGGACGCC
This sequence comes from Streptomyces genisteinicus, assembly GCF_014489615.1. Classification (GTDB taxonomy): domain Bacteria; phylum Actinomycetota; class Actinomycetes; order Streptomycetales; family Streptomycetaceae; genus Streptomyces; species Streptomyces genisteinicus. Next base: position 6,116,961 of record NZ_CP060825.1, on the reverse strand, counting down.
GAGTACGGCCCGAGGCTGCACGACCGCGACCCCGACCTGTGCTGCGCGCTGCGCAAGGTCGCCCCGCTCCGGGACGGCCTCACCGCCTACCGGGCCTGGGCCACCGGCCTGCGCCGCGACGAGTCGCCGACCCGGGCGAACACCCCCGTCGTCGGCTGGGACGAGAAGCGGCGCAAGGTCAAGGTGTCCCCGATCGCCCGCTGGACGCAGGACGACGTCGACGCCTACGTCGCCGAGCACGGCGTGCTCACCAATCCCCTGCTCATGGACGGGTACGCCTCCGTCGGCTGCGCCCCCTGCACCCGACGGGTGCTGGAGGGCGAGGACGCCCGGGCCGGCCGCTGGGCCGGGCGCGGCAAGACCGAATGCGGGCTGCACGGCTGATGAGCGACGAACGGACCCCCCAGGAGAACGACGTGACCGGAGCCACCGTCTGGCTCACCGGCCTGCCGAGTGCCGGAAAGACCACCATCGCCCACGAGCTCGCGGCCCTGCTGCGCGCCGAGGGCCGGCAGGTCGAGCTGCTCGACGGCGACGAGATCCGCGAGTTCCTCTCCGCGGGCCTCGGCTTCGGCCGCGAGGACCGGCACACCAACGTGCAGCGCATCGGGTTCGTCGCCGAACTCCTCGCGTCCAACGGCGTGCTGGTGCTCGTCCCCGTCATCGCGCCGTACGCGGACAGCCGCGACGCCGTCCGCAAGCGGCACCAGCAGGAGGGCACCGCCTACGTGGAGGTCCATGTGGCCACCCCCGTCGAGGTCTGCTCGGTACGTGATGTGAAGGGGCTGTACGCCAAGCAGGCCGCGGGCGAGATCAGCGGGCTCACCGGGGTCGACGACCCCTACGAGGAGCCCGAGTCGCCCGACCTGCGCATCGCCGCCCAGGACTGCTCGGCCGCCCGGGCCGCCGACTCCGTCCTCGCCCTCCTCACGGAAAGGGGTCTGCTGTGACGACCAGCGTCGACGTCGTGAGCGGCACCGACAGCCCGTACGCCCTGTCCCATCTGGACGCCCTGGAGTCCGAGGCGGTGCACATCTTCCGCGAGGTCGCGGGCGAGTTCGAGCGGCCGGTGATCCTGTTCTCCGGCGGCAAGGACTCGATCGTGATGCTGCACCTGGCGCTGAAGGCGTTCGCGCCCGCGCCGGTTCCCTTCACGCTGCTGCACGTGGACACCGGGCACAACTTCCCCGAGGTGCTCCAGTACCGGGACAGGACGGTGACCGAGCACGGGCTGCGGCTGCATGTCGCGTCGGTGCAGGACTACATCGACCGCGGTGTGCTGCGCGAGCGCCCGGACGGCACCCGCAACCCGCTGCAGACAGTGCCGCTGACCGAGGCGATCCAGCAGCACCGCTTCGACGCCGTCTTCGGCGGCGGGCGGCGCGACGAGGAGAAGGCGCGCGCCAAGGAGCGGGTGTTCTCGCTGCGCGACGAGTTCTCCCAGTGGGACCCGCGCCGCCAGCGCCCGGAGCTGTGGCAGCTCTACAACGGGCGTCACGCGCCCGGTGAGCACGTGCGGGTCTTCCCGCTGTCCAACTGGACCGAGCTCGACGTCTGGCAGTACATCCAGCGGGAGCGCATCGAGCTGCCGGAGATCTACTTCGCCCACGAGCGCGAGGTCTTCAAGCGCTCCGGCATGTGGCTGACCGCCGGCGAGTGGGGCGGCCCGAAGGCGGGCGAGGAGACCGAGAAGCGGCTGGTGCGCTACCGCACCGTCGGCGACATGTCCTGCACCGGCGCCGTCGACTCCGACGCCACCACGCTCGACGCCGTCATCACCGAGATCGCCGCCTCCCGGCTGACCGAACGGGGCGCCACCCGCGCCGACGACAAAATGTCCGAGGCCGCGATGGAAGACCGCAAGCGCGAAGGGTACTTCTAGAGATGACCAGCACCACCGAGCAGCTCGCCGCCCAGTTGTCGGCGACCACCCTGCTGCGCTTCGCGACCGCCGGTTCCGTCGACGACGGGAAGTCCACCCTGGTCGGACGGCTGCTGCACGACTCCAAGTCGGTCCTCACCGACCAGCTGGAGGCCGTCGAGGCCGCCTCCCGCGGCCGCGGCCAGGAGGCGCCCGACCTGGCGCTGCTCACCGACGGCCTGCGGGCCGAGCGGGAGCAGGGCATCACCATCGACGTCGCCTACCGCTACTTCGCCACCCCGCGCCGCCGGTTCATCCTGGCGGACACCCCGGGGCACGTGCAGTACACCCGCAACATGGTCACCGGCGCCTCCACCGCCGAGCTGACCGTGGTCCTCGTCGACGCCCGCAACGGCGTCGTCGAGCAGACCCGCCGCCACGCGGCCATCGCCGCCCTGCTGCGCGTGCCGCACGTGGTGCTCGCCGTCAACAAGATGGACCTCGTCGACTACGCCGAGCCCGTCTTCGCCGCCATCGCCGAGGAGTTCACGGCGTACGCCACCGAGCTCGGCGTCCCCGAGGTCACCGCCATCCCGATCTCCGCGCTCGCCGGGGACAACGTGGTGGAACCCTCCGCCCGGATGGACTGGTACGGCGGCCCCACCGTCCTGGAGCACCTGGAGACCGTGCCCGCGAGCCACGACCTGACGGGCTGCCACGCCCGCTTCCCCGTGCAGTACGTGATCCGCCCGCAGACCGCCGAACACCCCGACTACCGCGGTTACGCGGGCCAGATCGCCGCCGGCACCTTCCGCGTCGGCGAGCAGGTCACGGTGCTGCCCTCGGGCCGCACCTCGACCGTCGCGGGCATCGACCTGCTGGGCGAGCCGGTGGACGTGGCGTGGACGCCCCAGTCGGTCACCGTCCTGCTGGCGGACGACATCGACGTCTCCCGGGGCGACATCATCGTCCCGAGCGGCGACGCACCGGCCACCACCCAGGACGTCCGCGCGACGGTGTGCCACGTCGCCGACCAGCCGCTCACCGTGGGGCAGCGGGTGCTGCTCAAGCACACCACCCGCACGGTGAAGGCCATCGTCAAGGGCATCGACTCGCGGCTCACGCTCGACGACCTCTCGCAGCACCCCGAGCCCGGCCGCCTGGTCGCCAACGACATCGGCCGCGTCACGGTGCGCACCGCCGAGCCGCTGGCGCTCGACTCGTACGCCGACTCGCGGCGCACCGGCTCCTTCCTGCTGATCGACCCCGCCGACGGGACCACGCTCGCGGCCGGCATGGCGGGCGACTCCTTCGCCGCCGCCGCCGAGGCGCCCGCGGCCGACGACGAGGGCTGGGACTTCTGAGATGACCGACGTCTACGCGACCTTCGCCAAGGAGGGCGGCCGTGTCGGCAGCGGCGCCCTCGGCGCGGGCACGGGAGGGGTGGCGCGATGTGCGCGCTGACGTACGCGCACCGCATGCGCGCCCACACCCCCCACCCGCACCGCCGAAGACCCGTTCACATGCCGACGACCCGGCCGCGTCCGAGATGACGTGAGGACCGGGCCGACGAGAGGAAACGCCTCCCGTGCACGCCACCCGTACCACCGTTCGCCGCAGCCTCGTCGCCGTGGCCGCCCTGCCCCTGCTGGCCGTGGCGCTCACCGCCTGCGGCTACGGATCCGAGGCGAAGGACGACAGTGTCGCTCCCGCCGCCAAGGGTGACACGATCGACGGTCTCGACACCGTGAAGATCGGCTACTTCCCGAACCTCACGCACGCCACCGCCCTGGTCGGCCACCAGGAGGGCATCCTCCAGAAGGAGCTCGGCGGCACCAAGCTGTCGGCGACCACCTTCAACGCCGGACCCTCGGAGATCGAGGCGCTGAACGCCGGCTCCATCGACATCGGCTTCATCGGCCCCTCGCCGTCGATCAACGGCTACGTGAAGTCCCAGGGCAAGAACCTGCGGATCGTCGGCGGCTCCGCCTCCGGCGGCGTCAAGCTGGTCGTCAACCCGGAGAAGATCAAGACCCTCGACGACCTCAAGGGCAAGAAGATCGCCACCCCGCAGCTCGGCAACACGCAGGACGTGGCCTTCCTGCACTGGATCAACGAGAAGGGCTGGAAGGTCGACGCCGAGAGCGGCAAGGGCGACGTCTCCGTGGTCCGCACGGAGAACAAGGTCACCCCGAACGCCTACCTCTCCGGCGCGATCGACGGCGCGTGGGTGCCCGAGCCGACCGCCTCCAAGCTGGTCAGCGACGGCGCGAAGGTGCTGCTCGACGAGTCCACCCTGTGGCCCGACAAGAAGTTCGTGATCACGAACATCATCGTGTCCCAGAAGTTCCTGAAGGAGCACCCGGCCGTGGTCGAGGCAGTGCTGCGCGGCACGGTGAAGACCAACGCGTGGATCAACGCCAACCCGGACAAGGCCAAGGCGTCGGCGAACGCCAAGCTCGAGGCGCTGACCGGCAAGCCGCTCCCGGCCGAGGTCATCGACCCGGCGTGGCCGTCGATCCAGTTCATCGACGACCCGCTGGCGGCGACGCTCCAGGCGCAGGCCGACCACGCGGTGAGCGCCGGGTTCCTCCAGAAGCCCGACCTCGCCGGCATCTACGACCTGAAGCCGCTGAACAAGGTGCTCGAGGCCGAGGGCAAGCCCGCGGTCGCCGATGCCGGGCTCGGCGTCAAGTAACCCCGACAGCAGCCGAGAACCCAGGAGGTGACGACCATGGCCACTGCCCTCGCCAAGGCCGACGACCGCGTGAGCACGGAGCACGACTACGCGGCCCGTATCGGGCATGTCTCCAAGTCCTTCGCCGGCCCCACGGGGTCCCAGCTGGTGCTGGACGACATCACCCTCGATGTCGCGCCGGGCGAGTTCGTCACCCTCCTGGGTGCCTCGGGCTGCGGCAAGTCGACACTGCTCAACCTGGTCGCGGGACTCGACCGGCCGTCCGCGGGGTCCATCGAGACCCCCGGCGGCCGGCCGGCCCTGATGTTCCAGGAGCACGCCCTCTTCCCGTGGCTGACCGCGGGCAAGAACATCGAACTCGCCCTGCGCCTGCGGGGCGTCGCCAAGTCCGAACGGCGCACCGAGGCGGAGCGCCTGCTGGAGCTGGTGCGCCTCGGCGGCGCGTACGGCAAGCGGGTGCACGAACTGTCCGGCGGCATGCGCCAGCGCGTGGCGATGGCCCGCGCGCTCGCGCAGGACAGCCGGCTGCTGCTGATGGACGAGCCGTTCGCGGCCCTCGACGCCATCACCCGCGACGTGCTGCACGACGAGCTGACCCGGATCTGGCGGGAGACCGACGTCTCCGTGCTCTTCGTGACGCACAACGTGCGCGAGGCGGTCCGGCTCGCGCAGCGGGTGGTGCTCCTGTCCTCGCGTCCCGGCCGGATCGCCCGGGAGTGGACCGTGGACATCGAGCAGCCGCGACGCATCGAGGACACCGCCGTGGCGGAACTGTCCGTCGAGATCACCGAAGAACTGCGTGGGGAGATCCGCCGACATGGCCAGCACTGACACGCCCGCGAAGGCCACGGGCAGGAACGACGACCTCGCCGGTCTGGAGGCGGGGCTCGACGCGCTGGACGCGGTGCGGGTCGACCGCACCCCGGTGAGCGAGGTGCTGGTCAAGAAGGTCCTGCCGCCGCTGATCGCCGTGGCGCTGGTGATCGTCGCCTGGCAGCTGCTCGTCTGGGCGGAGGTCACCGAGGACTACAAGCTGCCGGCGCCGTCCGCGGTGTGGGACAGCGTCGCCGAGATGTGGCTGAAGGGGACGCTCCTGGAGGTCGTGTGGACCAGCGTCTCGCGCGGTCTGCTCGGCTTCCTGCTGGCCCTTGCCATCGGCACGCCGCTGGGTCTGCTGGTGGCGCGGGTGAAGTTCGTCAGGGCGGCCATCGGCCCGATCCTGAGCGGACTCCAGTCGCTGCCCTCGGTCGCCTGGGTGCCGCCGGCCGTCATCTGGCTCGGCCTGAACGACCAGATGATGTTCGCGGTCATCCTGCTGGGCGCGGTGCCTTCGATCGCCAACGGACTGGTGTCCGGCGTCGACCAGGTCCCGCCGCTCTTCCTGCGGGCCGGCCGCACCCTCGGTGCGACGGGGCTCAAGGGCACCTGGCACATCGTGCTGCCCGCCGCGCTCCCCGGCTACGTCGCGGGGCTCAAGCAGGGCTGGGCGTTCTCCTGGCGCTCGCTGATGGCGGCGGAGATCATCGCCTCCTCCCCCGACCTCGGCCTGGGCCTCGGCCAGCTGCTGGAGAACGGCCGCAACAACGCGGACATGCCCGGGGTGTTCCTCGCGATCATCCTCATCCTCGTCGTCGGCATCGCGATCGACCTGCTGATCTTCAGTCCGCTGGAGCGGTGGGTGCTGCGCAGCCGCGGCCTGCTGGTGAAGAGCTGACGGCCCGATGACACACCGTCCCGTCCTGCTCGTCGTCGCCCACGGCAGCCGCGACCCGCGGCACGCCGCGACCGTGCACGCCCTGGTCCGGCGGGTGCGCTCGCTGCGGCCGGGGCTGCGCGTGGAGACCGGTTTCCTGGACTTCAACGCGCCGTCGGTGCCGCGGGTCCTGGAGCGGCTGGCGGCCGACGGGGCACGTGACGTGGTGGCGCTGCCGCTGCTGCTGACCCGTGCCTTCCACGCGAAGGCGGACATCCCGGCGGTGCTGCGCTCGGCGCCCTCGTCCCTGCGGATCGGCCGGGCCGGGGTGCTCGGCCCGTCCCCCCTGCTGCTGTCCGCGGTGCGGCGGCGGCTGTTCGAGGCCGGGCTGGGCCCGGCCGACATGAGCTCGACCGGCGTCGTGCTGGCGTCGGCGGGCTCCACCGACCCGGAGGCGATCGCAGTGATCGCCGAAACAGCGCGGGAGCTGCGGCACACCGGTTGGTGCGCCGTGCGGCCTGCGTTCGCCTCCGCTGTCTCCTCCGGCGGCTTCCCCCGCACCGAGGACGCGGTCCGCGCGCTGCGGGCGGAGGGTTGCGACCGCGTCGCGGTCGCCCCGTACGTGATCGCCCCGGGCAGGCTGCCGGACCGGATCGCCGAGGGCGCCCGGGACGCGGACGTGCTCGCCGCCGTCCTCGGCCCGTCGCCGGAGCTGGCGGAGCTGATGCTGCGCCGCTTCGACGAGGCCGCCGTTCCGGCGCGCCTCGCGGCCACGGCCTGACGCCCGTAACGGCCGGGGCTCGGGCCGCGGGCCCGGGCTCGGCTGCGTGTCGGGCCGGGGACCGGCCCGCACCGCACCGTGCCGCACCGTGCCGTGCCGTGCCGTCGGTACGGCGGGCGGAGGTGCCCGGGCCGCCGCTCGAGGGCGGGTCAGTCCTCGGCGAGCAGGTCGAACCGGGTGCCCTGGTGGAAGTAGAGCAGCCATGCACCGCCGGTCAGCCGCCAGATGGAGCTGCGGTGGGCGCGGTGCGGGCCCGACTCGGTGTCGAAGGTGAGGTGCACGATCCCGGGAGCGAGCTGGACGCCCCGCATCCGGGACGTGGTGATCGGCCGGGGCGACGGGGCGTCCCGGGCGTTGAGGGCGGCCATGATGCTCTCCCGGTTCCACAGGAGGCCGGAGGTGCCGTACTCCTCGTACTCCGGGTGCAGCAGATCCGCCAGAAGTGCGGGCGAGGAGCGCACCGCGGGGTCGAGCAGCCGGAACTCCGCCTCCATCGCGGCGCTCACGGCGTCGTCCGCGTCATCGGTCACGGGTCATCTCCAGCAGCTTGACGACGGTGTTCCAGTTGCGGGTGGTGGCCACCAGCCCCGTCAGGAGGGAGGGCCGCGCCAGCGCCTGCGCCAGCTTGGAGCGGCCGAGCCCGCCGGGGGTGTGGAGGTACAGCACACGCTCGCCGGTCCCGAACTCCTCGGGCAGCAGGGCGGCCGCGTCGACGGCGGCCAGCTTCCCGGCGTCCGGCGGGCCGGAGAGGAAGACGGCGTGGAGCTGCTTGCCCTGGAGCTCGGCCGCCGGGAAGGGGCAGGCCTCGGCGATCCGCCGCAGATAGGCGCCGTCGCGCACCAGCGTGTCGACACGGAAGCCGAAGGCCTTCTCGATCGCCGCCTCGATCCGGGCGGCGAGGGCCTCCTCGGCCCCGTCGCCCTCCTCGGCGGTCAGCACGGCGTTGCCGCTCTGCAGATACGTGGCGACGTCGTCGTGGCCCAGTCCGGCCAGGACCGTGCGGAGCTCGGCCATCGGTACCCTCTTCGCCCCGCCGACGTTGATTCCGCGCAGCAGGACCGCGTATCTGGCTGTCATGGGCACACGATAAGGCGGCCGCCGTGCCCCGTGGGGGAGGGCACGGCGACCGCCGTCTCAGCGGCCCCGCGTACCGGGCGCCGGTGTGCGGCGCCCGGTGGCGGAGGGCCGGGGGCCGTCTACTCGACGACCTTCAGCAGCTTGTTGGGCGTGCCCGCGGACGGGTTGGTGATCTTGTCGGGCGTGGCACCCCCGGTGAGCGCCGTGGCGACGTCCGCCGGGGTGGCGTCCTGGTGGCCGCCGAGGTAGACCGCGGCCGCGCCGACGACGTGCGGAGTCGCCATCGAGGTGCCGGATATGGTCTTGGTGCCCTGGTCGCTGTCGTTCCAGGCCGAGGTGATGTCGGAGCCCGGGGCGTAGATGTCGACGATCTCCCCGAAGTTGGAGAAGTCCGACTGCGCGTCGTCCTTCGTCGACGAGGCGACCGTGATGGCCTCCTGGACGCGCGCCGGGGAGCCCTGGCTCGCGTCGCTGGACTCGTTGCCCGCGGCGACACCGAAGGTGACCCCGGAGGCGATCGCCTTGCGCACGGCCTCGTCCAGGGCCTCGTCGACTCCGCCGCCGAGGCTCATGTTGGCGACGGACGGGCCCTGGTGGTTCTGGGTGACCCAGTCGATGCCGGCGACGACCTGCTCGGTGGTGCCGGAGCCGTTGTCGTCGAGCACCCGCACCGCGACGATCTCGGCCTTCTTGGCGACGCCGTGCGCGGCACCGGCGATGGTGCCGGCGACGTGCGTGCCGTGGCCGTTGCCGTCGTCCGCCGAGTCGTCGTTGTCGACGGCGTCGAAGCCGTGCGTCGCGCGGCCCTCGAAGTCCGCGTGGGAGATGCGGACACCGGTGTCGATGACGTAGGCCGTCACGCCCTCGCCGGCGGCGTCGGGGTAGGTGTACTTGCTGTCCGCGGCGGTGTCGGTCTGGTCGACGCGGTCCAGGCCCCAGGAGGGCGGGTTGTCCTGGGTGGCGTCGATGGTGAACTTCTTGTTCTGCACCACCTTGGAGACCGCCGGGTCGGCCGCGAGGCGCTTGGCCTCGTTCTCGGTCAGACCGCTGGCGGAGAACCCGTTGACGGCGGAGCTGTAGCTGCGCTTCAGCGTGCCGCCGTACTCCTTCGCCAGATCCTTCTTGTCCGCCTTCTCGTCGAGCAGCACGATGTAGCTGCCCGCGACGGCGCCCTCCGCGCCGGCGCCGTAGATCTTGCCCTCGGCGGGCGCTGCACCCGCGAAGGAGGAGTTGAGAAGTGTGGCTCCGGCTGCCGCGACGACCGCCGTGGCGACCGCGGTGACCTTGATCCGGTTGGAGCGCTTGTGAGTTGCCATGAAGAGGGGTCTCCTCGTCATCATTTGTGGGGGGATTGCCCGTCGGACGGAAGATCTCCGGGGGCTGACTCGAAACCCTGGCCGATTGACGCGCGCAGATCAAGACCTTCATCGGCTCCTGACTTGTTCAACAAGGTTTCTTAACAGAATCCCGCCAGCACCTCCCCGTGTCGGTCTCAACCTCCAACCGCTGGGTAGAAGAGCGCCTTTGCTCTTTGCACACGACACGGCGCCCACCCGGGAGACCCGGGTGGGCGCCGCCGGCCGGAGGAACCCCCGGCGGACCTCCACCGGTGGGCACACGGCCTTCACATCGTCAGTTCGGCCTCGATCAGATCCGCCGCGCGCCGCGTGCCCCCCTCGGCGTCCATGCCGGCCCGGATGGACGCCAGCCGCTCGGCGACCCGCGGATCCGACGCCAGCGCGAGCACGGCCTCGCGCAGATCGTCCGCCGTCGCCTCGCCACTGGAGAGCCTGCGGGCCACTCCGAGCGCCACCAGCGTGTCCGCGTTGCCGAACTGGTCGACCGCCTGGGGCACGGCGACCATCGGCGTCCCCGTGGCGAGCCCCTCCTGACTGCCGCCGGCGCCCGCGTGGGTGATGAAGGCGTCGGCCTGCCGCAGCACGGAGAGCTGCGGCACCCACCGGTGCACCTCCACGTTGGCGGGCACCTCGCCGAGGTCGGCCGGGTCCACGTGCCGGCCGATCTGGAGCACCAGGTGCCAGTCCGGCAGTCCGCCGAACGCCTTCACGCACTCGCGGTAGAACGCGGGCTGCCGGGTGAACGCCGAACCGAGCGACACCAGCAGCACCTTGCGCGCCCCCTCGGGCCGCCGCCACTCCCCCTGGTCCGCCCGGTCGCCCTGGCAGGCGCCGACGAACGAGTACACGCTCTCGTCGACCCGGTCGGCGTGCGGCTGGAGGGCCCGGGGAATGAGGACGATGCTGCGCGGCGGCCGCCCCACGAACGGGTCGGGATGCAGGGTGATGCCGTTCTCCGTGAGCCAGGCCGTGAAGCGGGCGTAGTACGCCCTGCCCCGCTCGGTCGCGCGCATCGGCGCGAACATCGGCTCGGCGACCTCCTCCTCGTACCCCTTCCAGGCGACCAGGTTGGGCGACAGCGACACGGCCCGGACACCCCAGCGGTGGGCGAGGACGATCGCCGGGTACGAGGTGATGTCGTGGAGGACGAGGTCGGGCTCGTCCCCCTCGAAGGCCGCCGCGAGCTGGGGCAGCGCCTGGATCGCGTCGTCGAGGAACGGCTCGATGTTGTCGATCAGTTCCGTGCCCCAGCGCTCCGGCTCGTCCTCGGTGGGGAGGGTGGACGTGTAGACGACGGGCCGGGCGCCGGTGGCGGCGACCTTCTCCGCGTACGACTCGGGGATCGCGTAGCTGACACGGTGGCCGCGGGCGACGAGTTCCCGGATCACCTCGAGGCTCGGGTTGACGTGGCCGGGGGCGGCGATCGAGAACATGGCGATGTGGGCGGGGGGTGCGGTGGTCATGCCGCCACCGTAAGCGAGACGATACGTCTCGTGCAACCTCGTACGGCTCCGGGCGCCCCCGCTCCCTTCCTCCGGGCCGTCTCCCCACGGCCCTCAGCGCTGGTAGCGGGCCAGGACCCGGTTGCCGTCCTCCACGAGGCGCTTCTCCAGCTCCGCCCGCCCGATCGCCCCGCTGTAGTACTCCTGGTACGCCGGGGTCGCCACCTTGTCCTTCCATTCCGGATAGCCGCGCACCGACTGCGCCGGGGCCGGTCTCAGCTCGCGCGCGAGGGCCGCACCGGTCGCCCAGCCGGCCTCCGGGGTGTGCAGCGCCGGGTCCCGGAGCGCCTCGGTGCCCGTCGGCAGCATCCAGTCGCCCAGGGCGAGGCGCACCATGTTCTCCGGCTGCAGCATGAAGTCGATGAAGCGCGCCGCCTCCCGCTTGTGGCGGCTGTCCTCGGCGATGGACAGCGTCTGCGGACTCACGCCCTGCACGGGCCCCTCACTGCCCGCGGGCGCGGGCAGCACCGTCCACTCGAATCCCTCGGGCGCCTGCTGCACGATCTGCTGCCGGTAGGAGAACCCGAGAGGGACCATGGCGTACTTGCCCCCGAAGAGGCCGGGCAGCGTGTCGGACCCGCCCATGCCGAGGGTGCTGCGCGAGGCGCTGCCGTCGTCCACCTGGCCGCGGACGGTTTCGGGCACGACCCCGTCGCCGCCGGTGGAGCGGATGGTGACCTTCCCGTCGTCAGCGCGGTGGAAGAGCCGCCCGCCCGCCGAGAGGCCGAGGTTGAGCGTGGCGGACACCGGTTCCTTCAGCGGCCAGGCGACGGCGTGTCCGCTCCCGTCCATGTGCTCCGTCACCTGCCGTGCGACGCGGCGGAACTCCGGCCAGCTCCAGGGCCGTTCCGCGGTCGGAATCCGGACCCCCGAGGCGTCCAGGATCTTCCGGTTGGCGATGAGCACCCGCGGTTCCTGGAGGAAGGGCACCCCGTAGACGCCGTCGCCGAAGGCGGTCGTCCGCCAGCTCTGCTCGGGGATGTCCGCCCGGAGCCGTGCGGGCAGCAGACCGGTGAGGTCGGCCAGGTAGCCGCCGTAGGCGAAGTCGGCGAGGTCGTCGGACGCGTCGTGGATGATGTCCGGCGCCTCGCCGCCCTCGAACGAGGTGAGCAGCTGGTCGTGCACACTGTCCCAGCTGCCCTGCACGTACTCGACCTGGACGCCGGGGTGGGCGGCGTTCCACTCGGCGACCAGTTCCTTGTTGGCGTCCACGGACTCCTTCTGCCAGGCGAGCGACTGGAAGCGGAGCCGGATCGTCCCGTCGTCGGGTTCCCCGTCGCCGCCGCAGCCCGACAGCAGCAGGGCGAGCGCGGCGGCAGCGGCGGTCAGCAGGCGCCGGCGCATCAGTTCTTCACCGCCCCGGCCAGCATGCCGCCGGTGATCCGTTTCTGGATCACGGCGAAGACGAGGAGCGAGGGGAGGGTCGCGAGGAACGCGGCCGCGGCCAGCGGCCCGAGGTCGGCCGCCCCCTCCGCGCCGAGGAAGTGGGTGAGGACGACGGGCAGGGTCTGCTTCTCCGCGGTCTTGAGCAGCACCAGGGCGAAGAAGAACTCGTTCCAGGCCGTGATGAAGGCGAACAGGCCGGTCGCCACCAGGCCCGGCGCGAGCAGCGGTGCCGTGACGGAGACCAGGACGCGCACCCGTCCCGCCCCGTCCACCGCGGCCGCCTCCTCCAGTTCGCGCGGCACCGCCCGTACGTACCCGACCAGCATCCACAGCGCGAACGGCAGCGACCAGGTCACGTAGACGGCCACCAGCCCGGCCAGGGTGTTGATCAGGTGCAGGTTCTTCAGCACCAGGAAGAGCGGGATGATCACCAGGACGAACGGGAACGCCTGGCTCACGATCACCCAGCCGGTGGCCGCCGTGGTCAGCGCGGACCGCCTGCGGGCCATCACGTACGCCATGGGCGTCGCGACGACGACGGCGACGAGGGCTGCCGAGGCCGCGGCGAGCAGGCTGTTGCCCGCCGCCCTGAGCAGCGGCTGCTCGTCGAAGGCCTGCCGGAAGTTGGCGAGCGTGGGGTCCTCGGGGATCCAGGTGGGGTGCAGGGACCCGAGTTCCGCGGCCGGCTTGAAGGCGATGGAGACCAGCCAGACGAACGGGAACGCGAGGAAGACCAGGTAGCACAGGAGAGCCGCGTACTGGGCCGCCCGCCCGGCCCGGCCGGTGCGCGGTGCCGTCATGCGTCGTCGCCTCCTCGGAGCCGTCCCACCAGGTAGAAGGCGAGCATCACCGACACGACGGCGACCATGACGCAGCCCATGGCCGCCGCGTAGCCGAACTGGCCGTAGCGGAAGGCCTCCTCGTAGGCGAAGAGCATGGGCAGCCGTGTCCGCCCGCCGGGCCCGCCGCTGGTGAGCACGTACACCAGGGCGAACGAATTGAAGTTCCAAATAAAATTCAGGGCCGTGATCGCGAGCGCCACGGGTCTGATCGCGGGCCAGGTGACCGTACGGAACCGGCGCCAGGCGCCCGCGCCGTCGAGCGCCGCGGCCTCGTGCAGCTCGCCCGGTGTGTTCTGGAGGCCGGCGAGGAGGGCGACGGTGGTCTGCGGCATGCCCGCCCAGACGCCCACCAGGATCACGGCGGGCAGCGCGGTGGCCAGGCCGGTCAGCCAGTCCCGCCCGTCGCCCAGCCCCAGGTCGCGGAGGGTCTCGTTGAGGATGCCCGCGTCCGGGTTGTAGACCAGCCGCCACATGATGCCGACCACGACCTCGGGCATCGCCCACGGAATGATCGCCAGCGCGCGGGCCAGCCAGCGCAGCCGCAGGCGCTGGTCGAGCAGCAGGGCGAGTCCGAGCGCGAGCAGGAACTGCGGGACGGTCACCCCGACCGCCCAGAGCAGGCCGATGCGGAAGGAGTCCCAGAACAGGGTGTCGTGGAGGAGGTCCTGGAAGTTGAGCGTCCCGACCCACTGGGTCGGCTCGGTGCGTCCCGCCTGGGAGTCGGTGAAGGCGAGGGCGATCCCGTACAGCAGGGGGCCGACGCTGAGCAGGAGGATCGGCAGGAGCGCCGGCAGCACCAGGAACCATGCGCCGTGGTCCGTCCGGCGCCTGGCCCCCGCTCGTGCGGTCGACGATGTCACGGACGCGGCTCCTCGGGAGGTGTGCGAAGCGTTCGCGGGAATCCGGCCTGCGGGCAGGCCCCCGTCATCGTGCTGAGGGGCCGTGGGTTCGTCAAGGTGGCCTGCGCGGATGCGAGACTTGGCCGGATGGGCCGGCGACCCGGCCCGGGGCACCGCGGGAGAGGCAGATGGACGGGACACGGGCACGGGACGTACTGGCGGCGGCGGGCTTCGGCGCCGCGCCGGGGGCGGAGCTGCTGGCGCTCGGCGAGAACGCCGTCTTCGCGGTCGGCGACCTGGTGGTCAAGATCGGCAGGGACGCCGAACTGCTCCCCCGGGCCGAGCGGGAACTCGCCGTGGCGCGGTGGCTGGAGGCGGAGGGCGTGCCCGCGGTGCGGGCGGCCGAGGACGCGCCCCGGCTCGTCGAGGGCCACCCGGTCACCGTGTGGCACCGGCTTCCCGAAGCCGTGCGTCCGGCCGGGCCCGAGGATCTCGCCCGGCTGCTCCGGATGGTGCACGCGCTGCCCGCTCCGCCCTTCGAACTGCCCCGGCGGGAACTGCTGGGCGGGGTTGAGCGGTGGCTGCGGCTGGCCGGCGACGCGATCGACCCCGCCGACGTCGAGTACCTGCGGGGACGGCGGGACGGCTTCGCCAAGGCCGCGGCCGCCCTCGTCCCGCATCTGCCGCCGGGCCCCATCCACGGCGACGCGCTCCCCCGCAACGTCCATGTGGGCCCCGGCGGACCGGTGCTGGTGGACCTGGAGACCGTCTCCTCGGACCTGCGCGAGCACGATCTGGTGGTCATGGCGCTCTCCCGCGACCGGTACGGGCTCGACCCCGCCGCGTACGACGCCTTCACCGGGACGTACGGCTGGGACGTGCGCGCGTGGGACGGCTGCGCCGTGCTGCGCGGGGCGCGCGAGACGGCCAGTTGCGCATGGGTGGCCCAGCACGCGCCCTCCAACCCGGGGGCGCTCGCGGAGTTCCGCCGCCGGGTGGCATCGCTGCGGGACGAGGACACCGCTGCCCGCTGGCACCCGTTCTGACGGGACGGGTGTCCGAAACGGGGCGGGCGGGCATCCGCAACGGGGCCGGCCGTTCCCTCCGGGACGAGCCCCCGAACGGGGCGGGCGAGCGTCCGGGCGGGGCCGACGTCCAAACGGGCGGGCAGGCGTCCGACCGGGGTCGGCCGCACCGCGGTGCGGCCGCTCAGGCTCCGGTGACGGCCACCGGCGCCCGCAGCGGCCAGGAGCCGTCGATCACCGCCGCCGGATCGCCCTTCCCGCGCAGGAAGTCCTGGAACGAGGCGGCCCACTGGGAGTACCACCTCACCTGGCGCTCGTGCAGCACGTCCGGCGCGAGTGCGGCCACCGCCGGGTGCCGCTCGGCTATCGCACGGGCCACGAGCACCGCGGCGAGCGCGTCCGCGTCCGCACGGTGCGCCCGGTCGAGCACCACGCCGTACTCGGCACAGACCGCCTCCAGGGTGCGCTTGCCCTTGCGGTACCGGTCGACGGCGCGGTCGATCGTGAGCGGGTCGACGACCGGGCCCGTCGGCGGGCCGCCCAGCCGCTCGCCGAGGGAGGGGAGCCCGTGGCGCCGCAGTTCGGCGGAGAGCAGTGTGAGGTCGAACGCCGCGTTGTAGGCGACGACCGGAACGCCCTGCTCCCAGTGGCCGGTGAGCACCTGCGCGATCTCCTCGGCGACCTCCCGGGCCGGCCGGCCCTCCGCCGCCGCGCGCTCGTTGCTGACGCCGTGGATGGCCGAGGCCTGGGCGGGGATGCGTATCCCCGGGTCGGCCAGCCAGCCGTGCGCCCGCACCTGCTCGCCGTCGCGCAGTTCGACGACGGCGGCCGTCACGATGCGGGCGTCGAGCGGATCGGTGCCGGTCGTCTCCAGATCGAATCCGACCAGTGTGCCCCCGTGCCAGGACATGGGCCCCCTCCTCCATGGTGCGATGGTGCGCTCCCCCGATGGATGTTCACCTTCGCACGCACCACTGACACCGGGCTCAGCGCCTCCCCGGGTGGGCGCGGAACAGGCGTGTCACCTGCCGCGGCGCCTGGTAGCCGAGCGAGTCCGAGCAGCGGCGGAGCCACTGCCTGCCCTCCGCCGGTGTCGCGGTCCAGGCCCGGCGCAGGGCGCGGCGGAGCAGGATGTCGGCCACCGGGCCGTGGCCTCCGGCCGCCTGACACGGGATCCGCTGGCAGGTCTCGGCGATGACCTCGACCGTCCGCCAGCACTGCTCGCCGCCCGGTCCCGGCCGCGGGCCTCCCGCGGTGATGCGCCGGATCTCCGCCAGCCCCGCCGTGGCGACGTCCTCGCACCATCGCGCCACCGACACCGGCGGGGCGTTCGTCGCGGCGTGGTCCGCGGTCATCGGGCCCGGCACGTCCAACGCCCTCCCCCGTCCGTGCGCGGTCCCCGGGCGGGGACCCGTCCTCGGCGGCGCGGACCGGGGGCCTCCTGGCGGCCCCGTCGGCGGCGGGCGGCTCCGGCCCGCCCGCGCCGCGCGGGTCCATGGTCCCCGGAGCGGTCAGGAGACGGGACGGGAGTCGGCCCAGACCGACTCGAACTCCTCGCGATATGTCTGGAAGAGACCGGTGTCGCTGTCCTGGCCGGACCGGACGACGGAGCGCCCGCCGCCGCGCAGCACCAGCACGGGCGCCTCCATGCCGCGGGCCCTGCGCAGATAGGACTGGACGACGGCGAGCCCGTCGGGGCCGTCGCCGTCGACCAGATAGGCGGTGAAGCGGGGGGTCTCGTCGAAGACCTGGATCTGGAAGGCGCCGGGGTCCCTCAGCCGGGACCGCACGCGGCGCACGTGGAGGATGTTCATCTCGACCGTGCGGCTCAGTTCGCCTTTCTTGAGGCCGAGTTCCCGCTCGCGCCGCTTCACGGCGCTGCTCGCGGGGTTGAGGAAGAGCAGCCGGACCCGGCAGCCGGACTCGGCCAGCCGGATGAGCCGGCGGCCGGAGAAGTTCTGCACCAGCAGGTTCAGGCCTATGCCGATCGCGTCGACCCGCCGCGCGCCGCCGAACAGGTCCTCGGCGGGCAGCTGGCGCTGGAGTCTGACGCGGTCGGGGTGGACGGAGACGACGTCGGCGTACCGGTCGCCGACGAGGTCCTCGACCGCATCGACCGGCAGCCGGTCGGCGGACGGGACGCCGGCGCCGCTGCCGAGTATCTCCAGCAGCCGTGCCGAGGCGCGTTCCGCCTGGGCGAGGACGGCCTCGTTCAGGGCGCGGTTGCGCGACACGACGTTGCGGGCGACCTCCAGCTCGTCGAGGGCGAGCTCGACGTCGCGCCGGTCGTCGAAGTACGGCTCGAAGCAGGGCCAGTGCTGCACCATCAGCTCGCGCAGCTGCGGGAGCGTGAGGAAGGACAGCACGTTGTCGTCCGCCGGATCGAGGAGGTAGCCCTTGCGGCGTGACACCTCGCGGACCGCGACGGCCCGCTGCACCCATTCCTGGCCGGCCGGGCCGGCCGCGGCGACGACCCAGTCCTCGCCGTGGACGGGGTCGTAGATGGGCCGCAGCACCGCCGCGACGACGGCCCGCAGCCGCTGTTCCACCAGATTCAGCCAGATGTAGGCCCGTCCGGCCCGCTGGGCGCGCGTCCGCACCTCGCCCCAGGCTTCCGCCCCCCAGTCGAGCTCCGCGCCGATCTCGATCGGCCGCGCGAGCGAGACCGCTCCTGGCGGGATCTCGGCGGAGTCCGCCCCCTCGTGACCCGCGTCACCTGGGGGTAGCTCCAGCCCTCCCGAGCTCACCCGCGCACCGCCTTCTGCTCCTGGACCGCCCCGTCTTCGACGATCAAGGAGCCTACTCCGCCACCGGGAGGCGGTGCAGCAGGATGGCCGCGGTTGTTTCCCAACTCCCCTGTTTGTGAAGACCGTTCCGCGGCGGCCCGGGGCGCGGAGTGAGCGGATTCATAGACGTCAGCCGGACGGGGGCGCCGCGTGCGGCCGCTCACCGGGCAGGGCCGCTCCGCGCCCCGGTACGGCGGCCCCCGGGCGACGACGCGTAACCCGATGTTGACCCGGGCAGGCTGATTGACGAAATCCTCCCCCTCGACACTCTTTGTCCTGGATCATGGTGGCGCACGGTGATCGAGGCCGCCGACGGGGCCGCCGGCCAAGTTTTCCGGCCGGTCACCCGGTAGGACGGCGCGAAGTCCTAGGTGCTCGCCCTGGTTCGGGGCAGGATCTTGGCCGAGTGGTTCCCCCGTACCCGGATCGGAATGGAAGAGTCATATCTATGCAGGTCTGGCCGGGACAGGCGTACCCCCTCGGTGCCACGTACGACGGCGCCGGGACCAACTTCGCGGTGCACTCGGAGGCGGCGCACCGCATCGAGCTGTGCCTGCTGCACGAGGACGGCTCGGAGACCGCGGTCGAGCTGCGCGAGACCGACGCGTTCGTGCGCCACGCGTACCTGCCGGGGGTCATGCCCGGCCAGCGCTACGGCTTCAGGGTGCACGGCCCGTACGCGCCGGAGCACGGCCGCCGCTGCAATTCGGCCAAGCTGCTGCTCGACCCGTACGCACGCGCGGTCAGCGGCTCGATCGACTGGAACGAGTCGGTCTACGGCTACCACTTCGGCAGACCCGACTCGCGCAACGACCTGGACTCGGCACCCCACACGATGACGTCCGTCGTGGTCAACCCGTACTTCGACTGGGGCGACGACCGCCGCCCGCGCACCGACTACCACCGCACGGTGATCTACGAGGCCCATGTCAAGGGCCTGACGATGCTTCACCCCGAGCTGCCGCCGGAGCTGCGCGGCACCTACGCGGGCCTCGCCCACCCCGCCGTGATCTCGCACCTGACGGAACTGGGCGTGACGGCGCTCGAGTTGATGCCGGTCCACCAGTTCGTCAACGACCACCGGCTGGTGGACGCCGGGCTGAACAACTACTGGGGCTACAACACGATCGGCTTCTTCGCCCCGCACAACGCGTACGCCTCGTGGGGCGACCGCGGTGAGCAGGTGCTGGAGTTCAAGCAGGCGGTGAAGGCGCTCCACCAGGCGGGCATCGAGGTCATCCTCGACGTCGTGTACAACCACACGGCGGAGGGCAACCACCTCGGGCCGACGCTCTCCTTCCGCGGCCTGGACAACGAGTCGTACTACCGGCTGACCGACGACCGCCGGTACTACATGGACACCACCGGCACCGGGAACTCCCTCCTGATGCGCAGCCCGCACGTCCTCCAGATGATCATGGACTCGCTGCGCTACTGGGTGACCGAGATGCACGTCGACGGCTTCCGCTTCGACCTGGCGGCCACCCTGGCCCGCCAGTTCCACGAGGTGGACCGGCTCTCCTCGTTCTTCGACCTGGTCCAGCAGGACCCCGTCGTCAGCCAGGTCAAGCTGATCGCCGAGCCGTGGGACGTGGGCGAGGGCGGCTACCAGGTCGGCAACTTCCCGCCGCTGTGGACCGAGTGGAACGGCAAGTACCGCGACTGCGTGCGGGACATGTGGCGCGGCGAGCCGCGCACGCTGGCAGAGTTCGCCTCCCGGCTGACCGGGTCGTCCGACCTGTACCAGGACGACGGGCGCCGGCCGCTCGCCTCGATCAACTTCACCACCTGCCACGACGGGTTCACCCTGCACGACCTGGTCTCCTACAACGACAAGCACAACGAGGCGAACGGCGAGAACAACCGCGACGGCGAGAGCCACAACCGCTCCTGGAACTGCGGCGCCGAGGGCGAGACCGAGGACGCCGGGGTGCGGGAGCTGCGCGAGCGCCAGATGCGCAACTTCATCGCGACCCTGATGCTCTCCCAGGGCGTGCCGATGCTCAGTCACGGCGACGAGTTCGCCCGCACCCAGGGCGGGAACAACAACGCCTACTGCCAGGACAACGAGATCGCGTGGGTGCGCTGGCCCGATCCGGCCGAGGACGAGGAGGGGTCGCTGCTCGCCTTCACCAAGACCATGGTGTGGCTGCGGCGCGACCATCCCGTCTTCCGGCGGCGGCGCTTCTTCCACGGCCGCCCGGTGGAGGGCACCCACGACGAGCTCACCGACATCGCCTGGTTCACGCCGAAGGGCGAGGAGATGGTCCAGCGCGACTGGCAGGCCGCCCACGCCAAGGCCCTGACGGTGTTCCTGAACGGCCACGCCATCTCCGAGCCGGGGCCGCGGGGCGAGCGCATCGCCGACGACTCCTTCCTGCTGATGTTCAACGCGAGCGCGGACGATCTGGACTTCGTCGTTCCGGTGAACCACGGGGACGCGTGGCAGGTGGTGGTGGACACCGCCCGCGCCGAGGGCGTCCCGCCGGGCAACGGCCCGAAGGTGGCCGCCGGGGAGGTGCTCCCGCTGACGGGGCGGAGTCTGACGGTTCTGCGGCGGCCCGCGTAGAAAGTTCCCGGAGCGGGAGACGATCACTCGATCGACCGAACAGCCGCGCCGTCCGGCACAGAAGCGCACACGGCGGGTACGTATGTTCGCATGACACCCACGGCCACCTACCGGCTCCAGCTCCAGCCGGACTTCCCGTTCGCCGCCGCCGAGGCGGCGGTCCCCTACCTCGCCGCCCTCGGCGTCTCCCACCTGCATCTGTCCCCGGTGCTGGAGTCGGTGCCGGGGTCCACGCACGGGTACGACGTCGTCGACCACGGCCGGGTCCGCGAGGAGCTCGGCGGCGAACAGGCGCTGCGCAGCCTCTCCCGGACGGCCCGGGAGCACGGCCTGGGCCTGGTGGTGGACATCGTGCCGAACCACATGGCGGCCGCGCCCGCACACAACCACGCGCTGTGGGAGGTGCTGCGCGAGGGCCCGCAGTCCCCGTACGCGCGCTGGTTCGACATCGACTGGACGGCGGGCGACGGCAAGGTGCTGCTGCCGGTGCTCCCCGGGCGCGTCGGCGACGAGCTCGCCCGGATGCGGGTCGAGGGGGACGTCCTGCACCACGGGGACCTGCGGTTCCCGCTGCGGGCGTCGACGGGGCACCTGCCGCTGCCCGAGCTGCTCGACCACCAGTGGTACCGGCTCGGCTGGTGGCGGCTCGCCCGCACGGAGCTCAACTACCGGCGCTTCTTCACCGTGTCCGACCTCATCGGCGTCCGCGTGGAGGACCCGGAGGTCTTCGACGCGACCCACGCCAAGATCCTCGAACTGGTGCGCGACGGGGTGGTGGAGGGGCTGCGGGTCGACCACCCGGACGGCGTCGCCGACCCCGAGGGGTACCTGCGCAGGCTCCAGGAGGCGGCGGGCGACGGATGCTGGATCGTCGTGGAGAAGATCCTCACCGGCGGCGAGCGGCTGCCCGCCGGCTGGCCCGTCGCCGGAACCACCGGCTACGACGCCCTGCACCGCATCGACGGCCTCTTCACCGACCCCGCCGGGATACGGCAACTGAGCGGTGCGTACCGGGACTTCACCCGGAGCGAGGACAGTCTCGGCGGCTGCTGGGAGGAGACCGTGCGGCGGGCCGCCCACGAGGTCGTGACGCATGAGCTGGCGGCCGAGACCGCCACCCTGGTGCGGATCGCGGGCCGGATCTGCGCCGCCGACCCGGCGCTGCGCGACCTGGCGCCCTGGGCCCTGCACGACGCGCTGCGGGAGCTGCTGGTCAGGGTGCCGGTCTACCGCCCCTACCGGGTCGACGCGGAGGCCGCGCTGCCCGAGGAGGCCGCCGCGGCGGCGCGGGACACCTTCACCGTCGCGGAGGAGGCGTACGCCGTCGACGTGGTGCGCGATCTCGCCCTCGGACGACTGGGCGAGGGACCGGACCACCTCCGGTTCCGGGCCCGGTTCGCGCAGACGGCGTCGGCGCTGCGCGCCAAGGCGGTCGAGGACACCGCCTTCTACCGCTACGCCCCCCTGATCTCGGCGAACGAGGTGGGCGGCGACCCCGGGGACCCGGCGGTCGGGCCGGCGTCCTTCCACCGCTTCTGCGCCCGGCTGGCCCAGGACTGGGCGGACACCGGCACGGTGCTGACCACGCACGACACCAAGCGCAGCGCGGACGTGCGGGCCAGGATCGCGGTGCTGTCGGAGTGTCCCGAGCGGTGGGCGGAATTCCTGTCGGGCATCTCCGCCGAGGCGGCTCCGCCCCCCGACGCCCAACTGGCGTGGGTGGCCTGGCAGACGGCGGTCGGGCTCGGGCTCCCGGACGCCGACCGGCTGGAGGCGGCGCTGCTGAAGGCCGTGCGGGAGGCGGGCGTCCGCACGAGCTGGACGGAGGCCGATCCGGCCTACGAGAAGGCGGTCGCGGCCTTCGTGGGCGCGGGACCGGCGGGCCCGGCCCGGGAGTCGGTGCGGCGCTTCGTGGCGGAGCTCGCGCCGTATGTGCGGGCCAACGTGCTGGGAGCGGCTCTGCTGCACCTCACCATGCCGGGGGTGCCCGACGTGTACCAGGGCTCGGAGCGGGAGTTCCTGGCCCTGGTGGACCCCGACAACAGGGCCCCGGCGCATTTCGGCGCCCCCCTGCCGGACCCGCTTCCCGCCCCGGGAGCCGGCACCCCCGACGGGGCTCCGGGGGCGGCGCCGGACGCGGCTGCCGCTGCGGGCGCGGACACGGCTGCCGCTGCGGGCGCGGGGACGGCTGCCGCTGCGGGCGCGGGGACGGACGGACGCGGGGAGGCGGGCGCGGACGGGGTGCGGGAGAGCGCGGTCGGCGCCGAGAAGCTGGCGCTCACCGCCACCGCGCTGCGGCTGCGGCGCGAGCGGCCCGGCGTGTTCGGCGCCGCGGCCTCCTACGAACCGCTCGGCGCCACGGGCCCGGCGGCGGACCACTGCGTCGCCTTCCAGCGGTCCGGCGAGGTGATCACGGCCGTCACCAGGCTCTCCCTGCGGCTGGACCGCCACGGCGGGTGGCAGGAGACCGCGCTGCCCCTGCCGCCGGGCCGCTGGGCCGACCTGCTCGACGGGACGCGCGAGTTCGAGGGCGGCGGTCCCGTCCCGCTCGCCCGCCTCTTCGCGTCCCGTCCGGTGGTCCTGCTCAGCCGCGTGGGCGGATCAGCAGCGATTTCGGGGAGCGGGTGATCAGTCCGCTGGACACCGGGCGGAAGCCGTCCGCCCAGCGCAGCCGGGGCATCGCCTCGGTGAGCGCCCGGAGCCCGTACTCCGCCTCCATCGCCGCGAGCGCCACCGCCGGGCAGCCGCCGAGACCGTAGGTGAGCTGCCCGGGGTCCCCCCTGAGCATGTCGAACCGGTCCGGCTCGCGGAACCGCTCCGGGTCCCGGCCCGCCGCACCGATCAGGCACGCCACGGTGGCCCCCGCGGGCAGCGTCCCGCCGCTCAGGACGACCCTGGCGGACGTCCTGCGGATCACCACGAGCACCGGCGGGTCGCGCCGCAGGGACTCCGTCCACGCACGGGCGACGAGCCGCGGTTCGGCACGGAGCGCGGCGACCCGGTCCGGGTGGTCGATGACATTGGCGAAGAACGAGGCGAGCGCCTTCTCGCGCACCGACACCTGCGCGAAGCAGCGCCCCGCGAGGAGCGCCCGGCCGGCCGACCGCCCGCGGATGCCGACGCCGCCGGAGGGCAGCCACTTGCAGAACTCCTCCACCAGGTCGGCCTGCTCCCGGCCGGCGATCCTGCGGGCCAGGACGTAGGCGGTGCGCTTCACGACCTCGCGCATGGGCTGCGGCACGGGAGCCAGGTGCTCGGCGCAGGCGTCGTCGCCCGGCCGGTGCCCATGGGTGAAACGGAGGTCGTTGAGCGCGGTGGCGACATCGGTGTAGCGGCTCAGCAGCCACGCACCCACGGAGGCGTCGTAGGTGAGGGGGTGCTCCTCCCGGAGCACGCGGTATCCCTCGTAGAGCTCGTGCTCGTTGCCGGTCGGCAGCCCCGGCAGGAGGACCGGCCGGTGGGACACGGGCGTGGGCGGCACGGCCGAGGGGCCGGGCGGAGCGGGGTCGGGCGTGAGGTGCATGTCGGCGTGCATCTGAGGTGCTCCCCTGTCACGGCCGCGGCTCCTCGTGGCGCGCGGTTCCCTTCAGGCGACCACCGGCGGGCCGACGCCGCGCGCCCCGTGCGCCCGTACGGGTGACGCCGGGGCCTGTGGGCCATTCGGGAACGCGGCCCGTGATCATGGGCCGGGACGGGCCCCGGGCCGGGCGGCGGGCCCGCCGTCGTGCGGCCCGGCAGACCGCCCCGGGAGGCCGGGGGTGCCCCGCCCCTCCGGAGCCTCCCCGCCGCCCCTCGGGTAAGCAGGGGGCGCGCCGGGCAGGTACCGGGCGGCTCAGCGGGCGGTGAGACGGAAGGACATGCTGCCGAAGCCCACCATGTCGCCGTCCTGCACCACGATCGAGCCGGTCACACGGCGGCCGTTGACCGTCGTGCCGTTGGTGGAGCCGAGATCGCGCAGCACCCAGATCCGGCCCTGGCAGCTGAGTTCGGCGTGCAGCCGCGAGACGGTGTCGTGGCTCAGGCGCAGGCCGTTGACCGGGTCGCGGCCGATCCGCAGGGGGTGCGGGCCGGGCTCCGGGAAGAGCAGCGGGGGCAGCTTCTCGGCCTGCCACACCCTGCGCAGCCGCACCGAGAACGCCGACGCGTGGCGCACGGCCCGGTACAGCCTCCGGCTCAGGCGCCCCTTCTCGGTGAGGTCGGCGGTGAGCGCGTCCAGCTCCGCGGGCACCCGGGCCGCGAGGGCCAGTTCCATCCGGCGCACGAAGGTGTCGTGGGACAGCCGTCCCTGCACCGCGCCCTCTTTGAGCACGTCGAGGACACGCTCGCGCTGCGCGTCCGTCAGCCGCGCGGGATACGTGTGGAACTCGGGAGAGGACGTCACCCGACAGATTGTCGGGTGCCAGGGCCCGGAGTGTCCAGAAGAGGCGGTGGGCGAACGTCCCGGAGGAGCGGCCTGACCTGCACGGAAGGATCGGTTCCGCTCCAGCGGCCGTCAGGGCGGGCCCTGTTGGCGCACCCCGGCTGCCATCCGGCCCCCGCGCATCCCGTGCGCCTCGCGGCGCGCGCGGCGCGCGGGAAAGGGAGTGGACGCGGCGGCGGCACACCGTCTACTGTCCCGGACGACGCCCGCGACGACGGAAAGGAGGCGAGCGCTGTGTACACCTCACTTCTCTCGCGCTCCCGCCCCGTCCGCCCGGCGTTCGCAGTCTGACCGGGAGCGCTTCGCAGCCTTTTCTCCCGGAGGACATCCCATGACCGACACGGTCATCCGTACGCTCGACGCGAGCGACGTCGCACTCTTCGACACCATGCCCGACCCGCTCGGCGCCGCCGCCGGCCATGCCACGACCGTTCACCGCCCCGAGTGGAAGCGCGTCGCGCTGCGCGACGGCAAGGTCGTCGCGCGCGGCGCCTGGTGGGGCGGGCCCGACGACGACACCCCGGTGAACATCAACTGGTTCGACGTCGCCGACGGCGAGGAGGAGGCGGGCGCCGAACTGCTGCGCACCGCCCCCTTCCCGGTCGAACTGGAGATCAACCTGCCCGCCGGCTGGCGCGACGACCCCGTGACCCGGGCCGCCGGCGAGACACGGCTCCGCGCCGCCCGCGCCGCGGGGTTCGAGGTCCTGGTCGAGCGCTACCTGTACCGCTGGACACCCCCGTGCGGTCTGCCCGAACGGCCCGGCCGGCTCACCTTCCGGCCCGAGCCCGACGACGCCGTGTTCTTCGACGCGCTGCGCCGCATCCACTCCGCCACCCTCGACGCGCACGCCCTGCGGGCCGTCGCCGAGGACGGCGTCGACCGGGCGGCGCAGGAGGAGATGGACTTCTTCCACTGGTGCCCCTCCCCGCGCGAGTGGTGGCAGGTGGCGCACACGCCCGACGGCGAGTTCGCCGGAATCCACATCCCGGCGCACAACCCGGCGGGCCCGTGCGTCGGCTTCATCGG
Organism: Streptomyces genisteinicus; assembly: GCF_014489615.1. Taxonomy (GTDB): domain Bacteria; phylum Actinomycetota; class Actinomycetes; order Streptomycetales; family Streptomycetaceae; genus Streptomyces; species Streptomyces genisteinicus. The sequence continues at coordinate 6,091,095 of NZ_CP060825.1, read as the reverse complement.
CGTCCTGCCCGAGCACCGCGGGCACGGCTACGCCTACGACCTCCTGGTGGAGTGCACCCGCTTCCTGGTCGAACAGGGCGCCGAGTTCGTCGCGGGCGCCACCGACCGGGGCAACTTCCCGATGGCCGCCAACTTCGCCCGGGCGGGGCACCCGGTGGTGCGGGAGCGCGTCAACCTGGTTCCCGGCACGGCCCGCTGAGCGCCGCGGGGGCGTCCGGACCGCCGGACGTCCCCGCGTCCGCGGTGGCGGGGGCGGGGACCCGCGTCACCGCCGGACGCGGGCGGGGGCGGGCGCACGCCGTCGGACGCGGGCACGGGCACGGGTCCGTGAGCCGGGCACGCCGCCCGGCAGCCGGCCGGGCGATGCCCAGCCGGACGCCGTGCCCCTCAGCCGGCCGGGCGTCCCTTCTGCCGGGCGATCGCGTCCCGGTACCACCGGTACGAGGCCTTCGGCGTACGGGCCAGGGTCTCGTAGTCGATGTGGACCAGGCCGAAGCGCTGCGCCGCGCCCTCGGCCCACTCGATGTTGTCGGTGAGGGACCAGGTGAGATACCCCCGCACGTCGACCCCTTCGGCGACGGCACGGTGGAGCGCGCGGAGGTGGGCGTCGAGGAAGGCGATGCGCCGCTGGTCGTCGGTCCCCCCGTAGGAGCAGCCGTTCTCCGTGACGACGACGGGCGGCAGCCGCCGGCCGTGGCGTTCGCGGAGACCGACGAGGACCTCGCGGAGACCGTCGGGCACCACGGGCCAGCCGAAGTCGGTGCGTTCGGCGGCGTCCACCTCGCGCAGCGAGAAGGGCAGCCCCTCGGGCATGCCGACGCCGGCGAAGCTGCCGAGCGCACCGGCGTCCTCGGGGACGGGCGCGCCGACGAGCATGGGGTGGTAGTAGTTCACGCCGTAGAAGTCCAGCGGCTGTGCGATCACCGCGAGGTCGTCGGCGACGGGGCCGGGCATGAGCGCCGCGATGTCCTCGTCCGGGTACGCGCCCGTCAGCAGCGGGTCGGAGAACAGGTGGTTGGTCAGCGTGTCGTACAGACCGGCGGCGAACCGGTCCTCCTCGCCGTCGCCGGCGGCCCGTACCGGGGAGTGGGAGACCGCGATGCCGACCTGCGCGGCTCCGGCGGCGCGCAGCGCCTGGGCGGCGAGGCCGTGCGCCAGGAGCTGGTGGTGCGCGGCGGGCAGTGCGTCGAACAGCAGCCTGCGACCCGGGGCGTGCTCGCCGAGGGCGTAGCCGAGCAGGGTGACCTCGGCCGGTTCGTTGAGCGTCATCCACAGGGGCACCCGGTCGGCGAGGCGGCCGGCCACCGCCGCGGCGTACTCGGCGAAGCGTTCGGCCGTGTCCCGGCGCATCCAGCCGCCCGCCTCCTCCAGCGGGAGCGGGGTGTCCCAGTGGTACAGCGTGGGGGCCGGTGCGACACCGTGGGCGCAGAGCTCGTCGACGAGGCGGTCGTAGAAGTCCAGGCCCCGGGTGTTCACCGGTCCGCGGCCGCCGGGGACGACCCGGGGCCAGCTGACCGAGAAGCGGAAGACGTCCGCGCCCAGCCCGGCCAGCAGGGCCACGTCCTCCCGGTACCGCTCGTGGAAGCCGGTGCCGCGCGCCGCGTCGGCGCCGTCCTTGATCCGCCCCGCCGCGGCGAAGGCGTCCCAGCCGGACGGGCCCTTCCCGTCCGCGTCCGGGGCGCCCTCGGTCTGGAAGGCCGAGGCCGCGGCTCCCCACAGGAAACCGGGCGGGAACAGCGGCAGCGGCTCTGACGGCATCGGCATGTTCCGTGACCTTAATGGCCCAAGCACGCCGCCTGAAGACCCCCTTCTTGCCAGGATGGACGAGCCGACGGGGTCGGCGGGATCGACGGGACGGCATCGACGACGAGGGGACCGCCAGTGCTGCTGTTCGAGGTGTGGGCACCGCACGCCGAGGAGAAGGTCACGCTGCGGCTGGAGGGCGAGGACCTGCCCATGCAGCCGGTGCAGGGCCGTGCGGGCTGGTGGTTCGCGGAGGCGCCGGCCCGGGACGGCGACCGGTACGGGTTCGCGCTGGACGGCGGCCCGGTCCGGCCCGACCCGCGCGCCCGCCGCCTGCCCGACGGCCCGGACGGCCTCGCCGCCGTGGTCGACCACGGGCGCCACGTCTGGCAGCGGGACTGGCCGGGTCTGGGGCTGAAGGGCGCGGTCCTGTACGAGCTGCACATCGGCACGTACACCCCCGAGGGCACGCTGGACGCCGCGGCGGAGCGCCTGCCCGAGCTGGCGGAGCTCGGCGTCACCCATGTGGAGCTGATGCCGCTCTGTCCGTTCCCCGGTGTGCACGGCTGGGGCTACGACGGGGTGGCTCCGTGGGCGGTGCACGAGCCGTACGGCGGCCCCGAGGCGCTGAAGCGCTTCGTCGACACCGCTCACGGCCTCGGGCTGGGGGTCGTCCTCGACGTGGTGCACAACCACCTGGGGCCCGCGGGCAACCATCTCCCCGCCTTCGGCCCCTACTTCACCGACACCCACCACACTCCGTGGGGTTCGGCGGTGAACCTGGACGCCGCGGGGTCCGACGAGGTGCGCGCGTACTTCCTCGGCAGCGCCCTCGCCTGGCTGCGCGACTACCGCCTCGACGGGCTGCGGCTCGACGCCGTGCACGCACTGGCCGACACCCGGGCGCTGACGTTCCTGGAGGAGCTGTCCGCGCAGGTCGACGCGGTCTCGGCCGACGTGGGACGGCCGCTGTTCCTGATCGCCGAGTCGGACCTGTGCGACCCGCGGACGACGACCCCGCGGACGGCCGGCGGCCTCGGTGTGCACGCGCAGTGGAACGACGACTTCCACCACGCCCTGCACACCGCGCTCACGGGCGAGTCCCAGGGCTACTACGCCGACTTCGCGGCCGCGCCCATGGCCGCCCTCGCCAAGACGCTGACCCGGGTCTTCTTCCACGACGGCACGTACTCCACCTTCCGCTGCAGGACCCACGGCCGCCCGGTCGACGTCACCGGCACCCCGGCGCAGCGGTTCCTCGCCTACGCCCAGACCCACGACCAGGTCGGCAACCGGGCGCTCGGCGACCGCCTGTCGGCCGGTCTCTCCCCCGGCCTGCTGGCCTGCGCCGCCGCGCTCGTCCTGACGGGGCCGCACACGCCGATGCTCTTCATGGGCGAGGAGTGGGGTGCGGCCACGCCGTGGCAGTACTTCACCGACCACACCGATGCCGCGCTCGCCGAGGCCGTGCGCACCGGCCGCCGCCGGGAGTTCGCGGAGCACGGCTGGGCGGAGGACCGGATTCCCGACCCGCAGGACCCCGCGACCCGGGAGCGCTCCTGCCTGGACCGTGCGGAGCGCGGCCGGGAACCCCACGCCGGGCTGCTGGACTGGTACCGCAGGCTGATCGCCCTGCGCCGGACACTGCCCGACCTCACCGACCCCGACCTCGCGGCGGTGAAGGTGGCCTACGACGAGCAGGAGCGCTGGCTGGTCTGCCGCCGCGGGGACCTGAGGGTCGCCGTGAACCTGGGCGCGGCGCCGGCGTCGATCCCGCTGGGCGGCGGCGGGCGGATGGTGGCCTCCTGGGGGGAGGCCCGGGTGCCGGGCGGCGACGGTCTGCTGCACCTCGGCCCGGAGAGCTGCGCGGTGCTCGCCCGGTCCTGACGGGCGAGGGCCCCGCCCCGGCCCGCTGCCGGGGCGCGGCGGGGCCCGGGAGCGGGCCGGGGCGGCTACTCGACGATCGCCATCTCGCGCGGGGTGGTGTTGAAGCGGCGGACGCCGTCGCCGGTGACCGTCACGATGTCCTCGATCCGCACCCCGAAGCGGCCGGGCAGATAGATGCCGGGCTCGACCGAGAAGCACATCCCGGGGACGAGCGGCTGCTCCTCCCCCTCGATCATGTAGGGCGGTTCGTGGGTGGTGACGCCGATGCCGTGGCCGGTGCGGTGGATGAAGAGGTCCCCGTAGCCGGCCTGGTCGATGATCTCGCGCGCGGCACGGTCCACGTCCTGGCAGGCGGCACCCGGCCGGACCGCCTCGATGCCCGCCCGCTGCGCCTCGCGCACCACGTCGTGGATGTGCTGCTCGGCCGGACCGGGCTCGCCGACGTGGACGGTGCGGGTCGTGTCGGAGCCGTAGCCGTCCTTGAGGCCGCCGAAGTCGAGCACCACCATGTCGCCCTCGGTGATGACCCGCTCCCCGGCCTCGTGATGGGGGTTGGCGCCGTTGGGCCCGGAGCCGACGACCGTGAAGTCGACCTGCGAGTGGCCGAATTCCCTCAGCAGCGCGGCGAGGTCGGCGGCGACGTCGGTCTCCCTGCGCCCGGCGAAGCGCGCCGTGACGATCTCGGCGTACGCCCGGTCGGCCGCCGCGCCGGCCGCCTCGAGGCGGGCCAGTTCACGGGCGTCCTTCACCGCCCGGAGCATGGGCAGGGCCTCGGTGAGCGGCACGTAGGACGCGGAGGGCAGTTCGCGCTGGAGACCGAGCAGGTGCACGGCCCAGGTGTTGTCGCTGACGGCGAACCGGCCGCGCGCCTCCAGCAGCGGGGCGACGGCCGCGTACGGGTCCTTGCCGTCGGTCCAGTCGCGCAGCGTCAGCGCGGGCGCCCCGGTGGACGCGGCCGCGTCCGGCGCCTCCAGCGTGGGGACGACGAGGACCGGCTCCCGGTCCGCCGACAGGACCAGCACCGTGAGCCGCTCGGTCGCGGCGGGCCGGTATCCGGTGAGGTGCACCAGGTCCGGTCCCGGGGCGACGAGGACACCCGCGAGTCCCGCATCGGCGGCGGCCGCCGCGGCCCGGGCCATCCTGGCCCGGTAGTCGTCGGCGGTGAACGGCGCCGGCGGGGCCGGCGTCGGCGTGCTCGTCATGGGGCCTCCTGCCGGGCCGGTGCGGGTGAACACGTCCTGCCCCGCCATCCTCCTCGCGCCGGGCCCGGGGCGCGAGCCCTGCCCGCTCGCGCGGGGCGGCCCGTTGCGAGCGGGCAGGGGCGCCGCGCGCGAGCGGCGGCAGCGGTCAGGCCCCGCCCTCGCCGGAACGTCCCTGCTCGTCGGCGACCAGCCGCTCCAGCAGCGCGTGGAACTCCTCGCCGATCACGATGCGCAGGCCCTCGCCGTCCTCCTCCCGGTCGCTCAGCTGTGTGAGGGTCCCGTCGTGCCACCAGTAGACGTAAGGGCTGATGGCACCGGGCGTGTCCTCGAAACCGGTGGCGGCGAACGCGGCCATCCCGTTCAGGGCGGCGATCATGCCGGTGTCGCGGATGGCGTGGAACGCCAGCTGGTGCCGGAACGGCATCGCCACCAGGGCGCCGTCCGCGGGGATCTCCTCGCCGGTCACCTCCCGTACGACGCTCTCCAGGGCCAGGACCCGGCTCGCGGTGTAGAAGGAGTCGCCGAGGACCACCTCGAAGCGCATGCCCTCGTCGTCCTGGACGGTCTCGTGTGCCTCGACCGGCAGCCCGCGCAGGTTGTAGAGGGCCTGGTCGCGGAGGTACGCCAGGTCCCCGAGGGGCTGGAGCGCGTCGTCGGTGAGCATCATGACGCTCTCCGGGAGGTCGAGCGCGAGGATCTCGCGGAGCCCGGGGCCGACGTCGCGGGCGTAGCGGAAGTTCGAGGTGTCGAGCCCCTGGGCGCCGACGACCCGCGGGTAGAGCTGGGCCCGGATCTGCTCGGTGGGCAGCGTCTCCAGAGCGGACGGCGCGTCCATGGCGCGCAGCACCATGCCGACGTGCTGCCGGACGAGGTCGGGCCAGACGCGCGGCCCGCGGTCGTCGTTGTGGCACACGGCGGCCAGGTTGCCGAGGCCGAACTGGCGGCCGTCGCTGTCGGTCACCATGTCGGCGAAGACGCTGACCTCCAGGCCCCGTTCGGCGAAGGACTCGCGCACCAGGCCGCGGAAGCGGGTGCCCTCCGCTACGGAGAGGAAGGCGAACTCGGGGTCCCGGGGCGCATCGCGTCCGTCGCGCCTGGGCTTTCGCCGGAACAACCCCACGTCGACCGCCCTTCCGCTCCGTCGTCTGCCTGCCGTCGAGCCTACCCATCCGGGACGGACGGCGGGGCGGCGGCCCGTGACCCCGCCGCCCCGGCCCGAGCGGCGGCGGTGAGGGCGGACGGGTGCGGGGCTGGGGTCGGAGGGCCGGGCACGGGCCCCGGCCCGAGCGGCGCGCGGGCGGCATGCGGCGTGCGGCGTGCGTCAGTCGGCGGTGATCACGAGGTCGGCGCGGGCACGGCCGCGGGCCACGAGCCGCGCGTTGGCCTCGTCGGAGCCGGCGACCCACAGCTCGGCGTCCCGGCGCTCCCTGCCGAAGCGCACGTGCCGGTCGACCAGCCGCCGCACCCGGAGCCCGGGGTCGGTCTCCAGGTACCAGACCTCGTCGAGCAGCGGACGCACCCCTGCCCAGTGACCGCCGTCGTGGAGAAGGTAGTTGCCCTCGGTGACCACGAGCGGGACGCCCGGCTCCACGGGCAGGCTGCCGGCGATCGCCTCCTCGACGGTGCGGTCGAAGTCCGGGGCCCAGACGGTGGTGTCCGGCTCCGGCGTGCGCAGCCGGGCGAGCAGCGCCGCGTAACCGGCGGCGTCGAAGGTGTCGGGGGCTCCCTTGCGGCCGGTGCGGCCCAGGCGGTCGAGCTCACGGCCGGCCAGGTGGAAGCCGTCCATGGGGACGAGGGCGGCGAGCGGGGCGGCGGGGTCCGGGGCGTTGAGCGCCTCGACGAGGTGCCCGGCGAAGGTGGACTTCCCGGCGCCGGGCGCCCCGGCGACGCCCAGGATGCGGCGCCCGCCCCGGGCGGCGAGCCCGCGGGCGCGGTCCAGGAGATGCGGCGGGACGGAGTGGGCTGGCATGCCGGTGATTGTCCCATCGAAGTGTTACGTATAACCTTCACGGATGCCCCACATCGCCCTGGTCACCCTGGTCGTCCGCGAGTACGACGAGGCCATCGCCTTCTACACCGGCCCGCTCGGCTTCGAGCTGGCCGAGGACACGGACCGCGGGGACGGCACCCGCTGGGTGGTCGTCCGCCCGCCCGGCTCCCCCGGTGGCACAGGTCTGCTGCTCGCCCGCGCGAAGGACGGGGAACAGGCCGACCGTGTCGGATCGCAGACCGGCGGCCGGGTCGGCTTCTTCCTCCACACCGACGACTTCGCCCGCGACCACGCCCGGATGACGGCGGGCGGTGTCCGTTTCCTGGAGGAGCCGCGGCACGAGGCGTACGGCTCGGTGGCGGTCTTCGAGGACCTGTACGGCAACCGCTGGGACCTGCTGGAGCCGCGCTGACGGCGGTCCCGCAGCGCCGGGCGCCGGAGACGGCCGTCCGCCTGGCCCGGTGGTGCGAGGACGTCACCTCGGACCGGGCTGCCGCGGCCGTACGGGACGGCGACGCCGCCGTCCTCCGGACTCGCGCGGCTGACGGTGCGCGCCGGCCCCCGGGCCGCGTTGACAGAACAACACGAGGACAGCCCGGCAGGACGCCAGTCAGTGGTCGAGCCACGACCACCGGCCTGAGCATCAGCATCGATGTCGGTGGTCGCTCCTACAGTGGTGGGCGCGGGAGTTCGCCACGGCCCCCGCACGACCACGGGGGAGTCCATGAACGCACCGACCGTCACCCTGCCCGCCGACGAGCTGCACCCGTCGATCGTCCATCCGCCGACGATCCGGCTGCTGACGGGCGGGGAACTGCCCGCGCGGCACGCCCTGATGCGATTCGCGCCGCTGGCCCGGTCGGGCGGTGTGCCGGTGCCGGCCCTGCTGGCGCCCGGGGCCGACGCGGGGAAGCTGGACCCGCACGTCGCCGGTCTGCTCCTCGTCGGACACCTTCGGGCCTGCGGGGAGGACACCCTGGAGATCGTGCTCGACGGTGCCACGGGGCGGGTGTTCACGCTGTATCTCTTCGAGGACTCACCCGGCTCGCTGGAGGCTCTGCCCCTGGCCCCGTCGCTCTCCGCGCTGGCCGGATTCCTGGCGGAGACGGACGACTTCACGGCGCGGCGGGGGCGCTTCGCCTCCCTGTCGGGCCGGACGGGAGCGGCCGCGGTGGCGGAGGCCGAGCGGCTGCTGTCGGCCGTCTTCGAGGACGCCGACTGGGACGGCGACGACTGGGGCGAGGCCGGTCCGCGCGACGAGTGGGAACACGCGCTGCCCGCCTACTGGCGGATCGCGGCCACCGTGCGGCCGCTCGGTCTGATCGCCGGCCCGGGCGACGGCCTGGCGCTCGCGCTGCCGCCCGGCCTGCTCGACGAGGAGTTCGGCGCCGCCGACATACGGCGCTTCCTCCCGTCCGAGCTGCCCGGCGTCCTGACCCACGAGCCGACCAGACGCTTCCTCACCGAGGTCGGACTGCCGCGTACGGAGCTGATGTTCGGCCTCTGGGGCGACGAGGACGTGCTGCGCACCCTCACCGAGAGCGAAGCCGCCCGGCACGACGGGGACGGCGACGAGGACCGGCCGGTACCGGCGGACGCCGGCCGTCTGGTGACCCTGGGCAGCCTGGTCCACGACATGGAGGCCGTCGTCGACGGCGGGACCGGTCTGCTGTCGTGGCGCATGTACGGCTCCGCCGGGACGACCCCGGTCAACGCCGACGTCTCCACCCTGGCCTTCACGCTCTGGCTCTTCGGCCGGGAGCAGCGACTCGACCGGGAGCACGGGTTCACCTCGGACTTCTACGAGCAGCTGGCCGCCACGATGGTCGAGGTGCTCGCGTCGGTCGACCCCGTCGCCTGTCTGCCGGCGGCCGACGAGGAGGACTACCGCTACTGGCCCGAGGTGTTCCACGACGAGGCGGGCGGGGTGCTCTGAGCGCGGGCCGTCCGCGCCGCTCCGCGGGCCTGTCCACCGCCGTGACCGGCCCGGCCCGCCGTGTCGTCGGCGACGGCCCCGGGCCCTGCCGGCGGGGGACGCACCCACGGGGCGCAGGGTGCCGTGCGGCACCCTGCGCCCCGCGCCGCCCGGCGGTTCACTGGTCCCGGCGGTGCACGGCGGCCACGGCCACCGCCGCCGCCACGACGGCCCAGAGCGCGTAGACCGTCCACGCCCCGGTCACGGACCACGGGTGGACCAGACCGGCCGGCCCGTAGGGCACGTCGGTCAGACGCAGCCACGCCTGGTACGGCAGCGTGTGCCCGAGGACGGCCGACCAGTGGCGGTCGTCGGAGAGGAGCAGGGGGAGCAGCAGCAGGACGACGACACAGCCCACCACCGCGCCCGCGCCGTGGCGCACCACCGCGCCGATCGCGACGCCCGCGAGCCCGGCGACCGGAGCAAGCAGCGCGGACGCGGCGACCACGCGCAGGGCGCCCGGGTGGTCGAGGGGAACCCCCGCGCCCAGGGTGCCGAGGACCGCCTGCGTCACCGCGAAGGACACCCCGGCGACGAACGCGCCGAAGCCGGCCGTGACCGCGGCGACGACGGCCGTCTTGGCGGCCATCACGGACCGGCGCGCCGGCACGGCGGCGAACGTCGTCCGGATCTGGCCGCTGCTGTACTCGCCGGTGACGGCGAGCGCCCCGAAAGCGCCCATGGCGAGCATCATCAGGGTGCCGGCGTTGGTGGTGAAGGCGTGCGCCAGCGGCATGCCGTCCGCGACGAACGCCGCGGCGTGGGCGGGATCGTCCTCGCTCCAGTAGCGGTGGGTGTCCCAGCTCGTCCCCATGGTGAACGCGAGCACCGCCAGGGCCGCGACCAGCAGGCTCCAGCCGGTCGAGCGCAGCGACCACAGCTTCAGCCACTCGGCGGCGAGCAGGTCGGCGAAGCGGGGCCGGGGTTCGGCGGCCGCGCGGGGCGGTGCGGCGGGCGGCGGCGTGGTGGTGGTCACCGGTTCTCCCCCGCGGTGTACTCGACGCGGTCGGCGGTCAGTCGCATGAAGGCGTCCTCCAGTGAGGCGGTACGGGTGGTGAGTTCGCCGAGCAGGATGCGGTGGTCGAGGGCGAGTTCGGCGACCCGGCCGGCGTCGGTGCCCGTCACCGTGAGGAGGCCGCCCTCCGCGCGGACGGTGGCGCCGTCGGCGGTGAGCAGTGCGGCGAGCCGCTCCCCTTCGTCCGTCCGCACGGTGACGCCGCCTCCGCCGCCGCGCGCCGCGAAGGCGGACAGGCTCTCGGCGGCGATCAGTTCACCGCGGCCGATGACGACGAGGTCGTCGGCGGTGTGCTCCATCTCGGACATCAGGTGGCTGGAGACCAGGACGGTCCGCCCCTGTGCGGCCAGTTCGCCGAAGAGTCCGCGCACCCATCTCACCCCCTCGGGGTCGAGGCCGTTGAGCGGTTCGTCGAAGAGCAGTACCGGCGGGTCGCCGAGCAGCGCTCCCGCGATGCCCAGCCGCTGGCGCATCCCCAGGGAGTAGGCGCCGATCCGGCGGCGGGCCGCGGCGGCGAGGCCCACCTCCTCGATCACCTCGGTGACCCTGGAGCGGGGGATGCGGTTGGAGCGGGCGAGGGCCGCGAGGTGGGCGGCGGCGCTGCGCCCCGGGTGGACCTCTGCCGCGTCGAGCAGGGCTCCGACGTGGCGCAGCCCCCGGGGCCTGTCCCGGAACGGCCGGCCGTCCACGGTGACCGTGCCACCGGTCGGCGTGTGCAGGCCGAGCATCAACCGCAGAGTGGTGCTCTTCCCGGCGCCGTTGGGTCCGAGGAATCCGGTCACCCGGCCGGGCCGCACGGTGAACGTCAGCCCCTTCACGGCCGTCGTCGGTCCGTAACGCTTCGTCAGTTCGTCGACCTCGATCATGGGTTCCACGGTGCCGCCGGGAGGCCCCGCGGGGCATCCGGCCGCGGTGGACAGTCCTGCCGCTCGGACGTCGACCCCGGTCGTACACCCCTGGTCGGATCCCCGGCGCCGCGCACGCGTCTACGATCACGCCATGTCCGCGACACCTTCTCCGACGCCGCCGACGCCCTCTCCGACACCGACACCGACACCGACACGGACACCGACACCAACGCCGACGCCGACGCCGACGGGCGACCCGCTCGCCGGCCGGTCGTGGCGGAACGCCCCGCCCTGGGTGTGGACGGTCCTCGCCTGGTGCGCGGGCCTGGTGTTCACGTTCCTCATCAGGGTGCGGCTGCCCGGAGAGGACGAGCCGCCCGTCGTGGCGGGCGTCCTGTTCTACCGGTGGGACGGCATCACCCAGCTGGTGCTCGCCACCGCGCTGACCGTGGCGGGGGCACGGCGGCTGGAGCGCGGCCCGCTGGGCGGGCTCGGCCTGCTGCTGGCCGCCTCGGTCGTCGCCACCACGTCGCTGAGCGTCGGGGAGATCCCGCTGGCGCAGTTCCTCGCCGTCGACGTCGCCCTGTATACCGTCGCGGCCTCCCGCCCGCGCCGCACGGGGGCGGTGGCGGTCGCCATGGCGCTGGGTGTGCTGGCCGGCTATCTGGCCGTCCGGTGGCTGGCCGGCTGGGACACGGGCACCTCCGCGGAGCTCGCGGTGGCACTGACGGCGGTGGTGGCCTGGCTGACGGGTGACTCGGCGCACCGGTCGCGACGGCACGCCGAGGAGATGCGGGAGCGGATCACGGCCCAGGCGGTCACCGACGAACGCCTGCGGATCGCGAGGGAGTTGCACGACATGGTGGCGCACAGCATGGGCATCGTCGCCCTCCAGGCCGGGGCGGCACGGCGGGTCATCGGCACCCAGCCCGAACGGGCCCGGGAAGCGCTGGGCGAGGTGGAGGCCACCAGCAGGGAGACCCTTGCCGGGCTGCGCCGGATGCTCGGCGCGCTGCGCGAGGCGGAACGGGGCACGCCGCCGTCCGGGGAGGTGGCCGGGGCCGCTCCGCGGACCGGCGCGGACGTGGTCACCGGTGCGCCGGGGCTCGACGAGGTGGACCGGCTGGCGGCCACGACCACGGCCGCGGGGGTGGCGGTCGAGGTGTGCCGGACCGGTGAACGGCGGCCGCTGCCGCCGGAGATCGACCTGTCGGCGTACCGCATCGTGCAGGAGGCGGTCACCAATGTGGTCCGCCACGCCGGGCCGGCCGTGTGCCGGGTGACGCTGGACCACCGTACGGACGCCCTGTCGATCGAGGTCGTCGACGACGGGCGGGGCGGGGCGCCGTCGGAGACCGGCTACGGACTGCTGGGCATGAGGGAGCGGGTGGGGCTGCTGCACGGCGAGTTCTCGGCGGGCCCCCGCCCCGGCGGCGGCTTCCGCGTCAGCGCCCGGCTGCCCCTTCCGGCGGGTGCCCGGTGACGGCCCCCGCGGCGGCGGCCGGCGGCGGGAACGCACGGGAGGACGCGGCGGCCGGCGGCCGGTACGCGCGCGAGAGCGCGACAGCCGGCCGCTCCGTACGCGAGGGCGGGGCTGCGGTGCCGCCGGGCACGGCGCCGGACCCGTCCGGGCCGGGCCGCCCGGACGTGGTCCGGGTGGTGCTCGCCGACGACCAGCCCCTGGTGCGCGCCGCGCTCCAGATGGTGATCACGGACGCGCCGGGCATCGAGGTGGCCGGCGAGGCGGGCAACGGCGCGGAGGCCGTCGCACTGGCGGAGAGCCTGCGGCCGGACGTCGTCGTGATGGATGTCAGGATGCCCGTGCTGGACGGGATCGAGGCGACGCGCCGGATCACGGAGCGGACCGCGGGGACGCATGTCGTCGTCCTGACCACCTTCGACGACGACGAGATCGTCTACGGGGCGCTGCGCGCCGGAGCCGCGGGCTTCCTGGTGAAGGACATGGCACTGGACGACATCCTCGCGGCGGTGCGGACCGTGGCGGCGGGCGAGGGCCTGATCGCGCCGGCGGTCACCCGCCGGCTGATCCGGGAGTTCGCGCGGCGCCCGGAACGCGCCCCGGAGGCTGCCCGTGAACTGGCGGCGATCACGGACCGCGAGCGCGAGGTGCTGACCCTGGTCGGCAGCGGCCTGTCCAACACCGAGATCGCCGAGCGCCTCGTCATCAGCGTCGCCACCGCCAAGACGTACGTCACCCGGCTGCTGTCGAAGCTCGGCGCCCGGGACCGGGTCCAGCTGGTGATCATCGCCTACGAGACGGGGCTGGTGTCCGCCTCCGGCTGACCGCCGCCCCGCCCCGGCGCGAGCCCTCGCCCGCCGGGCACAAAGCGGGCGCCCGCCGGGGTCGGCAGGGGTCCCCCGCGGGCATCCGACGATCATGACGCCATGACCACCACCTCCCGGCGCGGCCTGCTGGCCGCCTTCACCGTCTCGGCCGCCGCGCTCCCGCTCGGCGTGTCGGCGGCCCCCGCGGCACGGGCCGCCGCGGCGGCGGCCCCGGCGCCGCTCGCGGCTCCGTCCGGCCTGACGTCCCCGCGCTCCTCCGTGACGACCGCACCGCTGGACGCCTCCTGGTTCACCGGCGTCACGCTCGGCGCCGCGCTGACCGCCACGGTGCTGCCCGGGACACCGGCCCGTACCGAGGTGACCTCGGGCGGCCGGCGGGTCGCGCTGCTCACGCACGGGGCCCGCACGGTCGTCCTGCCCGGCCCCGAGAGGACGTTCACCGAGAACAAGAAGCCCTTCGCGGACGACTTCGGGCGCACCCTGCCGGACCCGGCGCTGCCCGAGGGCGAGCGGCAGTACTGGGGCTCCTCCCCCGGCGGGGGCAGCTGGTCGACCCTCGGGCCCGCCGCCGCCGACTGGTCGGTGACGCCGGGCGCCGGTCTGGTCGCGCTGACCACGGACTACGCGAGCAGGCACGCCACCGTGCGCGACGACCGGATCACGGACGTCGACGTCCGGTCCACCGCGGCGTTCGACAAGGTGCCCGCCGGGCAGGCCTGCTCGTACGCGCTGTCCTTCGGCTACCAGGACACCCACAACCACTACCGGGCGCGGCTCTCCTTCCTCACCACGGGCGCCGTGGAGCTGCGCGTCGAGAAGGAGGTCGCCGACGCGGTCACCCAGCTGGTGCCCGCGCAGACGCTCGCGACGGGCGTGGCGGCGGGGACGCCGTGGACGATCCGGGTGGTCCGCGAAGGCAACCGGATCCGGGTGAAGGCCTGGCGGGCGTCCGGGGCGGAGCCCTCGGCGTGGGCGGTGGACACGTCCGACCCGGTGTTCTCCCGGGGACGGGTCGGGCTGCGCGTGCTGGCGGGCGACGGCTGCACCAACCTGCCGGTCACGCTGGCGGTCAGCCGGTTCCAGGTGGACGCCGCGGCGTGGGACGCCCCGCCGGCCGTGACCCACGGCGACTGGGTGCGCGTGCTGCCGGAGCCGTTCGACGGGAGCTGGACCCCGGCCGTCGAGCAGACGGTACGGGGCTGGGCCGGCTCGACCGCCCCCGACGTGCTCGCCTTCGCGGCCATGTTCCTGCCCGGCGCGCCCGACGTGGTCTGCGGGGCGGGCCCCGCCGCGGGCAGCCGGGTCCTCGGCGCGTCCGGCTACGGGTACCTGGATCCCCGGGGCCTGCGGTACGAGGGTGCCGACTTCCACGAGTACATGGGCATCGGCTGGACGTTCCCGGACGGCACCCGTACCGGGCCGTCGCAGCGGCAGGTGGGCAATCTGGACTGCTCGGGCTACACCCGGATGGTGTTCGGCCACCATCTGGGCGTCCCGCTGGCCGCCGGGGAGGACACCTCCGGCACCCGGCTGCCGCGCAGGTCCCGTGACATGGCCCTGCACGCGCCGGGGGTGCGGGTGGACCGCACCGACGGCACCGCTCCCCCGGCGGCGGCCCAGCTCCAGCCCGGTGACCTGGTCCTCTTCAACGCCGACTCGGGTGACGACGGCCAGTCCGCCACGGTGGACCACGTCGGGATCTACCTGGGCAGGGACACGGCGGGCGGCCGCCGCTTCCTCTCCAGCCGCAAGACCGTCGACGGCCCCACCATGGCCGACCTCGGCGGCGCCTCGCTGCTCGACGGCACCGGCACCTACGCCAGGACGCTGCACACGGTGCACCGCCTCTGACCCCGTGCACCGCCTCCGGCCCGTGCTCCGGGCCCGGGCACACCCGTCGGCGGAGTGCCCGGTCCGGTCCGGTCCCGGACCGTCAGGCCCGGTCCGGGTCCAGCGTGAGCGAGATGGAGTTGATGCAGTACCGCTGGTCGGTGGGGGTCGGATAGCCCTCGCCCTCGAAGACGTGCCCGAGGTGGGACCCGCAGCGGGAGCAGCGGACCTCGGTGCGCACCATGCCGTGGGTGCGGTCCTCGACCAGTTCGACCGCGTCGCTGTCCTTGGGGTCGTAGAAGGACGGCCATCCGCAGTGGGACTCGAACTTCGTGTCGGAGCGGAACAGCTCCGCCCCGCAGGCGCGGCACGCGTAGGTGCCGGCGGTCCTGGTGTCGGTGTACTCGCCGACGAAGGCGGGCTCGGTGCCGGCCTGGCGGAGCACGGTGTACTCCGCGGGGCTCAGCTCGGCCCGCCACTGCTCGTCGGGCTTCTCGATCTCGTACGCCATGACTGGCTCCCTCCGGTCGGTTCGGCGGCCCGGCGGGGGCGTGCTCAGCCGGCCAGCCGGGCCAGGACGGCCGGGCCGAGGTCCGTGACGTCGCCCGCGCCCATGGTCAGAACGAGATCACCGGGCTCCGCCATTCCCGCGACGACCTCGGGGACGTCCGCCTTCTCGTGGACGGCGGTCACCCGGGCCCCGGCGGCCTTCGCCGCGTCGATGATCAGCTCGCTGGTGACGCCGGGGATCGGGTCCTCGCGGGCCGGGTAGATGTCCAGGACCACGGAGGCGTCGGCGAGGGCGAGGGCGTCGCCCATCTCCTTGCCGAGTTCCTGGGTCCGGGAGAAGAGGTGCGGCTGGAAAACGACGAGGAGCCGCGAGCCGCCCGCGGCGGAGCGCATGGCCTCCAGGTCCGCCGTCATCTCGGTGGGGTGGTGGGCGTAGGAGTCGATGACCTGGACGCCGGCCGCCTCACCCTTGAGCTGGAGGCGGCGCTTGACGCCGGTGTAGCTGCCGAGGGCGGAGGCCAGGTTGTGCGCGGGGATGCCGAGGGCGACGCCGGCGGCGAGCGCGGCGACCGCGTTGAGGGCGTAGTGGCGTCCGGGGACGGAGACGGTGAACGTGAGGAACCGGCCGTCGAGCAGAACGGTGACCTCGCTGGTCAGGCCTCGCGGGGTGATCCTGTGGACGCGGACGTCGGCGTCCTCGTGCTCGCCGTAGGTGACGACCCGGAGCGACGGCAGGCCGCGGACGCGGCGTGTCAGCTCGACCGCGCCCGGCTGGTCGGCGCAGACGACCAGGGTGCCGCCGGGGACGATCTTGCCGGTGAAGGTCTCGAAGGACTCGTAGATCTCGTCCATCGAGGCGTAGTTGGCGTGGTGGTCGAGCTCGGCGTTGAGGACGATCGCGACGTCCGGGTCGTACTTGTGGAAGCTGCGGTCGCTCTCGTCGGCCTCGGCGACGAAGATGTCGCCCTCGCCGTGGCGTGCGTTGGTGCCGGGGCCCTCCAGGTCGCCGCCGATCGCGTAGGACGGGTCCAGACCGAGGGTGGTGAGGGCGACGGCGAGCATGGACGTGGTCGTCGTCTTGCCGTGGGTGCCGGCGACGGCGATGGAGCGCAGGCCGGTCATCAGAGAGGCGAGCGCGTCGGAGCGGTGGACGACCGGCACGCCGAGCTCGGCGGCGCGCACCAGTTCCGGGTTGTCGGCGCGGATGGCGCTGGACACGACGACACAGCTCGCGTCGTCGGCGAGGTGCGCGGCGGCGTGCCCGATGTGGACGGTGGCGCCGAGCGCGCGCAGCGACTCGGCGGTGGCGGACTCCTTGGCGTCGCTGCCCGCCACCTTGGCCCCGCGCTGGGCGAGGATCTTCGCGATGCCCGACATTCCGGCGCCGCCGATGCCGATGAAGTGCGGGCGCTCCATGGCGCTGGGGACGGCGGGTGCCATGTGTCAGTCTCCCGGGGTGGGTGTGCGGGTGCAGTGGCCCAGCCTAATGGTCCGGCGTCCCCGCTCCGGGGCCCGGCCGTCCGCGCGGCGGGCGCGCCGGGGCCGCCGGCCGGGCGCGCCCGCGGGGCTCACTCGTTGTGGGCGAAGAGCTTGAGCACCGGGACGCCGACCTTGTGGCGGGCGCGCGACGCCCAGTCGCGGTGGAAGAACTCCTCCACGTAGTGCGGCTCGGTCAGGACGATCACCTCGTCGGCGCCGGCCTCCTCGACCATGTCCTTGAGTCTCGCGAGCGGGTGGTCCTCGACGACCTGGCCTCTCGCGTCGCATCCCGCCGCACGCAGCGCGGCGAGCGAGACGGCGAGTCCGCGCTCGGCGGGGGCCTTCGCGTCGGCGCCCTCCGGTTCATCGCCCTCGCGCACGGCCTCCTTCAGCTCGCCCAGCGCCACGTCGTCGATGGCGCGCAGCAGCACGTCCGCCTGGTCTCCCCTGGGCTGCATCAGGACGACGAAGGACACCTCCTCGTCGCCGTGCAGGGTGGTGAGGAACTCCACGTCTTCGCCGGTCAGGGGCTTCTCGATCATCAGTACGCTTGTGAACACGTTCAGGAGCCCTTCTGCGGAAACCATCCTTCCCCGTGACCGCACGGGGTTCTGCGACACAAGTCTGCCCCTCGGAAGCTAAGCGGAACTGTTAATTCCGGTGTTTTTCCTCCGCCGTGGCAGCGGCGTGGCGGCACCCGCGCCCGGCGCCTGTCCCTCGCGGGCGCGGCGGACCGCGCGGGGTACAGGTGCAGCAGGGATCGGTACAGGAGACGGGCACAGCGGACGGGCCGGCGTGTGTCCGCGGGGACGGCGGGAGGGGCAGGGGCGGCTTCCGGGGCGGCGGCGCCCCGGGCCTCACGCGGACGGTGCGGCCGCCCGGCGGTAGCGGGTGAAGAGGAATCCCGCGTCCTCCAGGACCGATGCCAGCGCGAAGCGCACGGGGTCGGCCGTCGCCGGGCCCCAGGCGATCCGCTGCGCCTCCCCCGCCGTCATGGCAGGCGACACGGTCAGACAGAGCTCGTCCAGCACCCCCGCCGCCGTGAACTGGCCCAGCAGTCGCGGTCCGCCCTCGGTGAGCAGCCGCACGAGCCCCCGGCCCGCCAGCGCCTCCACCGCCCGGCCGGGGTCCACGCCGGCCCCGTCCCCGGCCGCCACCACCTCGACGCCGGCCCGCTCCGCCGCCGCCACCCGGCCGGGAAGGGCGCCGGCCCCCGTCAGCACCAGGGTGGGCACCAGCGGCTCGGTGAACAGCGGGAGGGAGAAGTCCAGGTCGAGGGAGGAGCTGACGACCGCGATCACCGGCGCCGGCCCCTGCCCCGCCGCGGCCCTCCGGGCGGCGAACGCCTCACGGGCGCGCGCGGGGCGGTAGCCCTCGGCCCGCACCGTCTGCGCACCCACCACGACGGCGTCGGCCAGGCCCCGCAGGGTGCCGAAGATCCGCATGTCGGCGGCGGAGGAGATGCCCTGCGAGCGCCCGTCGTGGTGGGCCGCGCCGTCGAGCGAGGAGACCATGTTGGCGCGCAGCCACACGCCGTCCCCGTCCGGGTACGCGTACGCCGCGGCCAGCTCGTCCAGGGACCACTCCCGGTCCTCGGACTCCCCGGCGGTGAGTGTCTGGTCGGTCACAGGGAACAGGCGTCGCATACCGAGCAGTCTTACACGGCCCTTACAGTTGAATACTGTGCCGACCAGCCCGATGACCGACGCCGCCCCCCTCTCGCTCTGCGCGCGCGAGCCGCACGTCCCCGCCGACCGTCTGGTCGCGGAGATGGTGCCTCCGCCGCGCTTCGACGCGGTGCGCTTCGACACCTACGTGCCCGACCCGGGGCAGCCCAGCCAGATGGAGGCCGTCAAGGTCCTCGGCGACTTCGCCGCCGGGCTCGGCGGCGCCCACGCGAGCGGCGGCGGCAGGCGGCGCTGGTTCGCGAGGAAGCCCGCCGCCCCCTCCGGCCCGCGCGGGGTCTACCTCGACGGCGGCTACGGCGTCGGCAAGACCCATCTGCTGGCGTCGCTGTGGCACGCGACGCCCGCCGAGCCGGCGCTCAAGGCCTTCGGCACGTTCGTGGAGCTGACCAATCTGGTCGGTGCGCTCGGCTTCCAGCAGACCGTGCGGACGCTGAGCGGGCACCGGCTGCTGTGCATCGACGAGTTCGAACTGGACGACCCGGGCGACACCGTCCTCGTCTCCTCTCTCCTGGCCCGGCTGGTCGACGAGGGCGTCGCGCTGGCCGCGACCTCCAACACCCTGCCGGGCAAGCTGGGCGAGGGCCGTTTCGCGGCCGCCGACTTCCTGCGCGAGATCCAGGGCCTGTCCGCGCACTTCCGGCCGCTGCGGATCGACGGCGAGGACTACCGCCACCGCGGGCTGCCCGCCGCGCCCGACCCGTACCCGGCCGACGACGTCACGAGGGCGGCGTACGCCACCGAGGGCGCCTCGCTCGACGACTTCCCGATGCTGCTGGAACACCTGGCCCGGGTCCACCCGAGCCGCTACGGCGCGCTCACCGACGGCATACGCGCGGTCTGCCTGACCGACGTCCGCCCGGTGCCCGACCAGTCGACGGCGCTGCGCCTCGTCGTCCTCGCCGACCGGCTCTACGACCGCGAGGTGCCCGTGCTCGCCGCGGGCCTCCCGTTCGACCGGCTGTTCAGCGACGAGATGCTGAACGGCGGCTACCGCAAGAAGTATTTCCGGGCGATCTCCCGGCTGACGGCCCTGGCACGCGACGCAAAGCCCTTGATCGCCCAGTAGGTTGGGTCCCGTCACACCCATACCGAAGGGAAGATCATGGCTACCACGCGCCAGGCGCACACCGTTTGGGAAGGCAACCTGCTCGAGGGCAAGGGTGTGGTCACTCTCGACTCCTCCGGCATCGGCGAGTACCCGGTCTCCTGGCCCTCCCGCGCCGAGGCGGCGAACGGGAAGACCAGCCCCGAGGAGCTCATCGCGGCCGCCCACTCCTCCTGCTACTCGATGGCCCTGTCCCACGCCCTCGCGGGCGCCGGCAACCCGCCGTCGCGTCTGGAGACCAAGGCGGACGTCACCTTCCAGCCGGGCGAGGGCATCACCGGCATCCACCTGACCGTCGTGGGCGAGGTCCCCGGCCTCGACGCGGACGCCTTCGCCAAGGCCGCCGAGGACGCCAAGGCGAACTGCCCCGTCAGCCAGGCGCTGACCGGCACGACGATCACGCTGACCGCGTCGCTCGCCTGATCCTCCCGCTCGGCCGGTTCCGGCCGGTGCGGGCAGCGATGCCCGGCCGACCGGATCCGGCCAGCCGGACGTACTCCCTCCGGGCCCTGCGTCCCGGACCCCAGCGGTCACTGTGGCACGCCTGGTTACGAACCGGCACCTTGCGTGATACACACATGCGGGTCACATCTCCTGTCCGCCAGCAGGGAGTTGCCTCATGACCGCAACACGACGTCAAGCACTGGCCGGAGCCGGCGCGGTGGGCGCATCGATCGCCTTCAGCGGCGCGTTCACCGAACTCTTCGCCGGGACCGCCGCCGCGCGGGGCCACGGGGGCTACGGGCCCCTGGTGCCCGACCCGGCGGGTCTGCTCGACCTGCCGGAAGGTTTCCGCTACACGGTCCTCTCCCGCCAGGGCCAGCCGCTGCGCTCCGGCGAGGGCCCGGTGCCCAGCAACTTCGACGGCATGGCCGCGTTCCGCAGCGGCCGCGGGCACACCGTCCTCGTCCGCAACCACGAGAACCGGTACAACGGAAGGATCGGCGTCCCCGTCGTCGAGGGTCTCACCTACGACCCGATGGCCAGAGGCGGCTGTACCGCACTCGAACTCGACGGCCGGAACAACGTCCTGTCCGAGCGGGTCGCCATCGCCGGCACCGCCGTCAACTGCGCGGGCGGGCCCACCCCTTGGGGCACCTGGCTGACCTGCGAGGAGACCGAGGACCGGGCCGGGACGAACGGCTACACCAAGGACCACGGGTTCATCTTCGAGGTGGACGGCGCCGACCCCCACCGCACCGGCGCGGTGCCGCTGACCGCGATGGGCCGCTTCCAGCACGAGGCGATCGCGGTCGACCCGTCGACGGGGATCGTGTACGAGACCGAGGACGCGTTCGAGCAGCCCTTCGGCCTGTTCTACCGGTTCCTTCCCGACAGGCCGCTGGGCGGCACCGGTTCGCTGCGGGCCGGGGGCCACCTCCAGGCCATGCGGGTCCCTGGGGTGCCCGACCTGTCGCGGATCCAGGAGACCGGCGCGCGGTTCGACCGGGTCGAGTGGGTGCCGGTGCCCGACAGCCAGGCCACCACGACGCCCATCCGGCACCAGGACTTCGGCCGCAAGGGCGTCACCCACGCCCAGAAGCTGGAGGGCTGCTACTGGGGCGGGCGATCGGTCTACTTCGTCTCCAGCTACGCCCGCAGCGCCGAGGGCTCCGCCGGGGACCACTTCGGACAGGTGTGGCGGTACGAGCCGCACCGGCGGCGGCTGACGCTGGTCGTCGTGTTCGGCCCCGGCACCGACGTCCAGCTGCCCGGCGAGTCCCCCGACAACATCTGCCTGGCGCCCAGCGGGGGCCTGATGGTGGCGGAGGACGGCGACGGCGCCCAGCACGTCTACGGCGTGACCAAGCGCGGGGAGGTGTACGCGATGGCCCGCAACCGGCAGAACACCGGGACGCCCGCCGATCCCACCTGGGGCGAGTTCGCGGGCGTCTCGTTCTCCCCGGACGACGCCACGATGTACGTGAACGTCTACAACCCCGGCACCACCTTCGCGGTCACCGGCCCCTGGCACTGACCGGCCCGGCGTCCCCGCGCTCGCGGGGACGCCGTCCGCGCCGCACGATCGGGTCAGGACGCGGACGGCGAGGGCAGAGGAGTGCGGCGGTGGCCAGGAACGGCGACGGGCAGGGCTCCGGGCGGGAGCCGGACGGCACCGCGCGGCACGAGCGGGCACGGGCGTCCGGGCGCAGGGGCACACGGAAGCGGGCGCCCGGGCCGGAGCGGAAGAAGACGGCACGCGCGGACGCGCCGCTCTCGGCGCTGCTGCGGGTGCCGCCGGGCAGGCCGGTCGACCTCTCCTCGTACGACCCCCGCGCGACACCGGGCGGGCCGCCGGACAAGGCGGCCGCCCTCGCGGAGACCGCCCTGGCGGGACGGCGCCTCTCCGACCTCCAGGAGCGGCTGTACGCGGCGGGCACCGCGGGCGACCGGAGACGTCTGCTGGTGGTGCTCCAGGGCATGGACACCAGCGGCAAGGGCGGCACCGTCAAGCACGTGGCCGGGTTCCTCAACCCGGCGGGCTGCCGGATCACGGCGTTCGGGACGCCGACGGCGGAGGAGCTCGGGCACCCCTTCCTGTGGCGGGTGATGCGCGCGCTTCCCGGCCCCGGGGAGATCGGCATCTTCGACCGCTCGCACTACGAGGACGTCCTCATCGCCCGGGTCCGGCGGCTGGTGCCCCGCGAACGGATCGACCGCCGCTACGACCAGATCAACCGCTTCGAGGAGTCCCTCGCCGAGGACGGCGTCACCCTCGTCAAGATCTTTCTGCACATCGGCCCCGAGGAGCAGCGCGAGCGTCTGCTGCGGCGCCTGGACGACCCGCGCAAGCGGTGGAAGTTCGACCCGGCCGACATCGGCGAGCGCGCGAGGTGGCCGGCGTACCGGAAGGCCTGTGAGCGCGTGCTGACGCGCTGCTCGACGGCCGCCGCCCCGTGGTTCGTGGTGCCCGCCGACCGCAAGTGGTACCGGAACTGGGCGGTGTGCCGACTGCTGGTGGAGCATCTCGAGGCACTGGACCCGCGCTTCCCGGAGGCGGGGTACGACGTGGCGAAGTGCCGGGAGTTCCTGCTGGCGGGCGCCTGACCCCTCCGGGGCGAGGGCCCGTGCCCGCCGGGGCGCCGCGGGCCGTGCCGCGGCGCCACGGGGCGGGTCACTCCACGACGAGCTCGACCGGCAGGTTGCCACGGGTCGCCTTGGAGTACGGGCAGTAGGCGTGGGTCTTCTCCAGCAGCGCGCGGCCCGGCTCGCCCTGGAGGTGGTCCGGCAGCTCGACGCGCATGATCACGGAGAGCGCGAAGCCGCCGTCGTCGTCCTTGCCGATGGAGACCTCCGCGGTGACGGAGGCGTCCTTGACGTCGATCTTCTCCTGGCGGCCGATGGCGCCCATCGCGCTGGCGAAGCAGGCGGCGTAGCCGGCCGCGAACAGCTGCTCGGGGTTGGTGCCCCGGCCGTCGCCGCCGAGGGCCGCGGGGAAGGCCAGCGGCAGGTCGATGTGGCCGTCGGAGCTGACGGCGCGGCCCTCGCGTCCGTTGGCGGTGGCGACAGCGGTGTACAGCGCGTCCATGAGAATCCATCCCTCGTGGGTCGGGAACCGGTGACACCAATAAAGCACACGATTAAGTTGTGCACAACTTAATCGCCCACGTCTTGCTACGCTGGGAACGATGAAGGACATGGAGAACCGGACGCCGCCCCCGCTCGACCTCGCGGACGTCCCCGACGAAGAATTCCTCCGCCTCGACCGCCAGATCTGCTTCTCCCTGCACACGGCGTCCCGGGCGTTCAACGGCGTCTACCGCACGGCCCTGAAGGACCTCGGCCTCACCTATCCGCAGTACCTGGCCATGCTGGTGCTGTGGGAGCACGGCGAACTGTCCGTCAAGGACATCGGCGACCGCCTCCACCTCGACTCCGGCACCCTCTCGCCGCTGCTCAAGCGCCTGGAGACGGCCGGACACGTGGAGCGCCGGCGCAGCGCCGAGGACGAGCGCTCGGTCACCGTGCGCCCCACGGCGGCCGGCGCGGCGCTGCGCGCCCGCGCGCTGGGGGTGCCCCGCCGGATCGCCGAGGCCACCGGTCTGCCGCTGGAGCGGATCGGCGCCCTGCGCGCCGAGCTGGACGCCCTCACGGCACACCTCACCGGCCGTGCGCCGGCTCCCGGAGAGGGTGCGGGGTGCGGTGCCTGAGGGCCGCTCCTCAGGCGCCGGCGGCGCCGAGGGCGTGGCGGACGACCGCGCGCTGCCCGGCGGACATGCTGTCGCCGAAGAGGGCGCAGGCGTCGCGGAACAGCGCGATCGCCGCGGCGCAGCTCTCCCGCGGCGCCTCGCCCCGGGTGGCGAGGGCCGCCTCCTGGTTCGCGCGCCAGCCGTCGCCGAGGCGCTCCCCGAGCAGGTGCCAGAGGTGGTTCTCGGACGTGAAGAAGGTCCGGGTGCCGGCCGCGATCGCGGGCGCCAGGTGCACGGCGAGGATCGACGCCTGCACACGGGCGTTGACCCAGTCCTCGCGCGCCACGGCCGCGTGCACCTTCATCACCTCCTCCGCGTAGCCGTGGACCGCATCGGCCGCCCACCGCTCCGGGGCGGGGTCGAGGGTGTCCCACGTCCACTCCCGGGCGAGGGCGACGAGCTCACGGGCCCGTCCGTGCGGGTCGTCGAGCACGTACGCGTCCCGCCAGGCGGGAACGGTCTGGCCGCAGGAGTGGTGGTTCGCCATCCCGGCCCGGTGCTCCTCCGCGGTCGCGAACGTCCAGGACACGGGCCCCAGCCCGGTCAGCCGGTAGGCGTAGCCCGGCCCCGCCCCGACGCACACCACGTCGATGTCGGACCACGCGGTCGCCTCGCCCCTGACATGGCTCCCGACCAGCACCGCGGCCTCCGGCCGCGGGTCCCATTCCCGCAGCATCGGCTCCAGCGCCCGCTTCCAGTCGACGGCGGTCATGCGGTCCCTCCCCGGTCACCGGTCCGTGTCCCGCCCCTTGGTAGCAGCGGGCCCCGGGCGCCCGCCACCGGTTTCGGGGCGCCCCGGACGGCACCCGCCACCGGTCGCGGGACGCCCGGGACGGTCCGGTCTCAGTAGCGCAACTCCGCGGCGACGCCGCCGTGTTCGGTCAGCGTGCCGTCCGGGACGAAGATCACCTCGGCCCCGCCGTCGAGGGCCGTCTCGACGATCTCGTCGACGATGTCCTCGCGCACCTCCTCGTCGTCCGGCTCCGACGGGTCGACCGGCTGGAGATGCCCCGAGGTGACGCGGACGGTGCGCTGGAAGTGCTCCTCGACGACGACGAGCGCCGCCCGCTCGTCGCGGACCGCGCCCCAGACCTCGTCCAGCCCGGCGGCGAAGACCTTGCGGCCGCGGGCGGCGTCGAGCCGGCCCGCCACGGCTGCCGCGTGCCGGGTGCGGTACTCGTCCAGTGCGGGCCGCAGCTCCTTCAGCAGCTCGGCCGCCGGGCCGTCGGTCAGCCCGCCCTTGACGACGCGGCCCACGGCAGCCGCCGTCGCCGGTCCGGCGTCCCGCAGGACGCTGAGCGCGGGCGCGAGTCCGACGAGGAACAGCGGACGGGGGTCCGCCTCCAGGATCGAGCCGACGGCTCCGTCGACCTCGCGCAGGTACTGCCGCGTCCACTCGTCCGTGAAGGTGCTCGCCGTGTCGCCCTGGCGTTCCTCGCGCTGCGGGTCGAAGTCCTCCTGCGGCCTGGTCTGCGGGAATCCGTCCCCGGTGTGCTCGTCCAGGGTCTCCCCCGACCCGCTCCACAGCGTCGTCCGGTCCGCCGCCACGACCAGCACCCAGTAGGGCCGTGCCTGCGCCTTGGCCGACACCAGGTTGCGGGTCAGATAGCTGTCGCTGAGGACGACCCGCTCGGGCACCGAACGGGGCAGGCGCCACAGCTGGTACTCCTGGGCGTCGGCGAGGATGGCGAGCCCGTCCTGCGCCTGCCGCAGGTCCAGCTCCGCCACCGCGCGTTCGAGCTGGGCCCGCACCCCGGCGCCCGTCGCCCGGTCGACACCGTCGTCGCCGAGCCGGCGCTCCGCCTCGGCCATCAGGTTCCGGAGCCGTACCGCGTCCTGCTCACCGTCCTGACCGGCACGGTGGGTCGGCATCGTCAGGGAGACGGCGGGGTAGGGCTTGTGCGCGCGCAGCTGCCGCAGGCGCGCGGGGGTCAAGGCGTCGGTGTCCATGGTTCCCTCTCTGCTGTCCCCCCGGCGTCCGTCCGTCCCACGATCCGCCGGGCGGGCCGCTCCCGCATCCGGGCGCCTGCCCGGTGGGAGCGGGCGGGCCCGGTGGGAGGGGGCGCCTGCCCGGCGGCCCGCACGGGGCTCGTCCCGGACCTCCGCCGACGATTCCGGCGGCGCGGGGCGGGGGGCGTTCCCCGCGGTGGCCGGGGGAACGTGCACCGGGCGTCGCGCGCCGGGCCGAGCCCGCGGGGCGGCCGGGGCGTTGCGGCGGCCGGGGGGCGCGGGCCGCGAGGCCGTGGCACGGCGGGACGCGGTGCGGCGGGGCACCGGGTGCGTCCCGGTGCCCCGCCGCCGACCGCGGCCGCGTGGGGGAAGTGCGGCGCGCGGTCAGCCGTGGTCCGCCGCCTGTCCGCCGTCGTCCGGTGCGTCACCTCCCTGCCTGCCGCCGTCCTCCGGGCCGGTCCCGTCGCCCTGACCCTGCCCGGACGCTCCGGCTCCCCGGCCCGCGCCGTCCGCCGCGCCGCCGCCGTCGCCCTGGCCCGCGCCGATGCGGGCGCCGACCGCGGCCAGGGCCGTGGTGACCGGGTGGAAGAACGTCTCCCCGCCGGACGTGCAGTCCCCGCTGCCGCCGGACGTCAGGCCGATCGCCGTGCCGTCCCGCGTGAACAGGGCTCCGCCGCTGTCGCCCGGTTCGGCGCACACATCGGTCTGGACGAGTCCGGTGACCGTCCCCTCCGGGTAGTTGACGGTGGCGTCCAGTCCGGTGACCCGGCCGTCCCTGAGGCCGGTCGTGCTGCCCATCCGGAACACTTCCAGACCCACCGCGGCCTCCCCCGCGCCGACGATGTCCAGGGTCTGCCCGTTGCCGAGGTCGACCGTGCTCGGCGCCTCGGCGGCCGGGTCGTCGTACGTGACGAGGGCGAAGTCGCCGTCGCCGGGGAACGTCGCGGCCCGCACCGTGCCCACCGGGGCGCCGTTCGGCTCCTCGGACCACTGCGCGGCCGCGACCCCGCAGTGTCCGGCGGTGAGGAAGCCGGGCGCACCGTCGCCGGTCGTCACGTTGAAGCCGAGGGAGCAGCGCGCGCCTCCGCCGAAGACGGCGTCGCCGCCCTCCAGGAACAGGGTGAACGCGCCACGGGAGCGCTCGACCTCCGCGGTGCCCGCGTCCAGCGCGCCGACCGCCGCCTCCAGCCTGTCCCAGCGTTCACCGGTCACCGTGCGGTCCGCCGTGACGACGAGCCGGTTGGTCCGGGGATCGACCGCCCATGCCGTGCCGGGGATCGCGGCCCGTTCGGCGAGCGTGCCGGCCGCGCCGGCGAGTTCGCCCATGCTGTTGTCGACGGCGCGGGCGACGGCGCCCGCACCGAGGACCCGCTCGGCCGCCCGGTCGTCGCCGCCGGCGATGTTGACGACGAGCTGCCTCCGCCCGGCGTCGTAGTACGCGCCCCCGTACGCGTCGCCGAGCGACGGGCCCAGCCGGGAGAGCAGATCCTGCGCACCGGATGCGCTCATGGTGCGGGGTGCCGCCTCGTCGCTCCGGCCCGACTGCGAGGCGTTGGCGTGGGGCAGCAGCACGGCCGCCGCGGCGATGCCCACCGCCCCGGCTCCGGCCAGCACGGCCTTCCGCTTGGGTATTCGCCTGTGACTCAACTCGCTGCCTCCTGCGGGGGATACGGATTCCGGCGCCGATGGGCGGTGCCGGGGGACGCGTCCGCCCCTTGGTACGCAGGAGGCGGGCGGTGCGCTCAACGCCCGGGCGGGAAATCGTCGCGGCCGGCTGTCCGGGGCGGACGGCCGGAGCGCGGGCACGGGGAGGTCCGCCCCGGGGCCGGGTACGGCCCGCACAGGTGCCGGGCCCGGCCTCGTCCGGGTGCTCCGGCAGCACCCACGGCACCGGGAATCCCGGTTACCATCGGACCAAGTGAAGATCCGCTCAACTGCCACTCTCCACAAAGGACTTGCCGAGCAGCAGAGAGGTCGCCACGTGTATCTGAGCGTTCCCTTCGAGGACGGTGACTCCTTCGTCGTCGAGTTGCCCGACGAGCAGGGCTCCGGGGTGATCCGGGCCCGCCGGGGCGACGAGCTCTTCGAGACCTCCGCCGACACCTTCGAGTCGGGCATGGCCCGCGTGCAGCGGGTGGCCGCCACCATGCTGGAGCGGCTGGCGGATCTTCCGCGCCGTCCCGATCACATCCGTGCGGAGTTCGGGCTGCGGATCACCGCGGAGGCGGGCGTGGTCGTGGCGAAGGGCTCCGGTGAGGCGCACATCCTGCTGGAGCTGGAGTGGAGCAGCCCAGAGACCGGGCCGTGACACCGCCGGGCGGGCGGGAGGCGTCCTGGGAACGCGGAACCGCCCGGGTGCTGCACGACGGCCGCCCCGTCGGGGTGGCCTTCCTGATCCCCGACCGGCTGCTCCTCACCTGCGCCCATGTCGTCGCCGCCACCGCGGGGCTGCCGGACGACGAGGCGCTGCCGGACGGCCTGGTGGTCGCCCTCGACTTCCCGCTGCTGCCCGGCCGCCCACGGACCGAGGCGTCCGTGCACTTCAGCGTGCCCGTGGCCGGTGACAACAGCGGCGATGTCGCCGTCCTCGGGCTGCGCGGCGAGCCGCCGCGGGGCGCCGCGCCCCTGCGGATCGTCGAGGCCGAGGACCTGGCCGGGCACCGCTGGCGGGCGTTCGGCTTCCCGCAGTACCCGGGGCGGGGCGGCGGCAAGGACGCCGGGATCTGGACCCGTGGCACCGTGGAGGGCCGCGAGAGCACCGGGTGGTGGCAGCTGACCTGCGCCGAGGAGACGCCGTTCCCGCTGGCCGGCGGCTTCAGCGGGGCCCCGGTGTGGGACGAGGAGTACGGCGGCGTGATCGGCATGGTCGTCGCCGTGGAGGGGGACCGCCGGCGCCGGACCGGTTACGCCCTGACCGTGGGGTCCCTCACCCGGGAGTGGCCCGAGCTGCGCAGAAGGCTCCTCGCCGACAGCCCGTACCGCGAACTGCTGCCGTTCACCGAGAACGACCGCGGCATCTTCCACGGCCGCGCGGACGAGACGCGGCGGCTGCTCGAACTGCTGGAGGGCCAGGTCCCCGTCCTGCCGGTGCTCGGACCTTCCGGCGTCGGCAAGTCCTCCCTGGTCGGGGCAGGTCTGCTCGGCCGGCTCGACCCCGGCCGCCATGTGGTCGCCCGCGTGCCGCACGGGCTGCGTCTCACCGCCGAGGAACTGCTGGCCTGGGCCCTGGCCTCGGCCGGGGACGCGGACGTCCTGCGGGCGGACTGGCACGACCGCTGGTCGGGGCTGGCCCGGCAGCTCACCAGCGAGCAGGGGCTCCGCAGCGCCGTCGAACGCACGCTGGCCCGCCACGGGGAGCGGTCCCGGCTGGTCCTGGTGGCCGACCAGTTCGAGACCCTGCTGACGGAGGCGCCCGCCACCGCCCGCCGGCTGGACGCCATGCTCGGGGTCCTGACGGCCCGTCGCGCGGACGGCACCCGTCCCGCGCAGGCCGTCGTCGTCGCCCGTGTCGACTTCCTCCGCCAGATCGAGCGGCTGCCCCACCTCCACGCGGCATGGGAGGCCACCTCCGTGGTGGTGCAGCCGATGGTCCGGGAGCAGCTGCGGGACGTGATCGTCCGTCCGCTCGACGGACACGCCGGAGTCCGGTTCGCCGACGGACTCGTCGAGCAGCTGCTGCGGGACACCCCGCAGGGACCGGCCGCGCTGCCGATGCTGGAGTACACGCTGAGCCGCCTGTGGGAGCGGCAGGAGCGCGGATGGCTGACCACCACCGCGTACCAGGAACTCGGCGGTGTGGAGGGCGCGCTGGCCTCGGACGCCGAGCAGAGGCTGTGGGAGCGGGCGGACGAGGGCGAACGCCGGTCCCTGGAGCGCGTCCTGATCCAGCTCGTGCGTCCCGGCGAGGAGCTGGACGCGGGCGGGCGCGGCCCGGACCTCCGCAGGGTCGCGGCGCGCACGCAGTTCTCCGCGGACGACTGGGCCCTGATCCACCGCCTGGCCGGTACGCGGCTCGTCGTGGTGACCCGCCGTCCGACCGGACACGACACGGCGGAGCTCGCGCACCAGGCGCTGGTGGACAGGTGGCCGCGGCTGCGGGAGTGGGTCGAGGAGAACCGCGCGTTCCGCGGCTGGCAGGAGGAGCTGCGCCGTTCCCTGCGCGCCTGGCAGGACCAGGGCCGCCCCCGGTCGGGGATTCTGGGCCGGGGCCGGGTCCGCGAGGCACAACGGTGGCTGCGCGAACGCGGCGCCGAGGTGCCGGCGGAGGAGGCCGGGTTCGTCGAGACGAGTGTGCGCGTCCGGCGCCGCCGGCACGCGCTCCTCGCGGGGCTCGCCGCTCTCGTCGGCCTCGTCCTCGTCGCGGCCGGCCTCGCCGTGCTCGACGCCCGCGGGGCCGGCGGCGAGCAGCGCGCGCTGGCCGCCGCACGGAGCCTGACGGAGCTGAGCCGGGAGCACGCCGCCACCGACCCGGCGCTGGCGGCGCGGCTCGCCCTGGCCGCCCAGGGCATCTCCGCGACACCCGGGACACGCGCCCGGCTCCTGTCCGCGGTCTCCTCGCCGCTGCGGGCCACGCTCCCGGCCGAGGGGGAGGCGCGCTCGGTGGCGTTCAGCCCCGACGGCAGGACCCTCGCGACGGCGGGGGGCGACGGCACGGCCCGTCTGTGGGACGTGGCCGGCCGCCGGCTCTCGGCCACGCTCGACATCGGCGGCCAGGTGCAGACCGTGGCCTTCGGCCCGGACGGCAGGACGCTCGTGATCGGCCGGTCCGGCCGGCAGGCGCACGTGTACGACACCGGCACCGGGCGACGGTCCGCCGTGCTCGACGGCGCCGGGGGCGAGGCGGTCTTCAGCCCCGACGGCGCCACGATCGCCACCAGCGGCGCGCGCGGCGAGGTGCTGTTCTGGGACGCCCGGACCCATCGGAGGACGGGCGGGCTCCAGGTCCACCGCGACACCGAGGGCGCCATGTCCTCCCTCCTCGCCTTCAGTCCGGACGGCGGGACGCTGGCCGTCACGGTCACCGGACACGACACCGCCGACGGGGACAAGTCCGCGGTCCAGCTCTGGGACGTACGGGAGGGGCGCCGCACCGCGACGCTGAGGGGCCACTCGGGGTGGGTCACCTCGCTCGCCTTCGGCCCGGACGGGAACACGCTGGCCACCGGGGCGAGCGACGCCACGACACAGCTGTGGGACGTGCGCAGCGGCCGGTCGGCGGCCGCCCTCGGCGGGCAGGACGGCAGCGTCTTCGCGCTCGCGTTCTCCCCGGACGGGACGACGCTGGCGAGCGGGTCGCAGGACGGCTCCGTCTGGCTGTGGGACGTGCGGGCGCGCACGGCCGTGACCGCGCTGAACGGCCACACCGGCATCGTCGGCGCCCTCGCGTTCGACCCCGGCGGCACGACACTGGCGAGCGGGGGCGAGGACGCCACCGTCCGGCTGTGGGACGTGCGGGCCGGGCGGCCACGGGCCTCGTTCGCCGGGCCGGGCGGGTCCGGCCGGCCGGCCGCGTACAGCCCGGACGGGACGGTGCTCGCCGCCGGTGACGACGGCGGGACCGTGCACCTGCGCGATGCCCGCACCGGCACGGCACGGGGCCGCCTCTCCGGGCTCGGCGGCGAGGTGAGCGCGGTGGCCTTCAGCCCGGACGGCCGGTTCCTCGCCGCCGCCGGCCACGACACCCGTGACGTCCTGCTGTGGGACACGCGCACCCTCCGGCGCGTCGGCGTCCTCGAAGGCCACGGCAGACCCGTCCAGTCCGTGCGCTTCAGCCCCGACGGCAGCACCCTCGCGACCGCGAGCCACATCGACCGGACCACCCGCCTGTGGAGCCTGCGCACCCGCCGGCAACTGGCCTCCTTCCCCAGCGCGGTCACCTGGACGGCCTTCAGCCCCGACGGGAGGACCCTCGCGACCGGCGGCCGCACGTTCTCGTCCGTGCATCTGTGGGACGCCCGGACGCACAAGGGCCTCGGGGCACTGACCGGGCACACCGGCATGGTCGGCGCCGCGGACTTCAGCCCGGACGGCGCCACCCTCGCGACGGCGAGCTGGGACGGCACGGTACGTCTGTGGGACGTCCGGCGTCACCGGCGGACGGCGACGCTGACCGGGCACACCGCCCAGGTGCAGTCGGTGGCCTTCACCCCCGACGGGACCCGGCTCGTCAGCGGCGCCCGCGACGCCACGGCGATGCTGTGGGACGCGCGTACCCATCGCCGTCTCGCCACCTTCCGCGGCCACACCGGCACCGTCTGGTCGGCGGTCGTCAGCCCGGACGGCGGCACGCTGGCCACCGCGGGCGAGGACCGGACCGTCCGGCTGTGGGACCTCGCGACCCGCAGCCGGTCGGCGGTGCTCACGGGCCACACCCGGGCGCTGCTGTCGGCGCTCTTCTCCCCCGACGGACGGTCCCTGGTCACCCACGGCGGCGACGGGACCGTACGGCTCTGGGACACGCGGGCCTTCGGCGACCTCACCGAACTCACCCGCGCGGCCTGCGCGATCGCGGGGCGGCCCCTGACCGAGGAGGAATGGGACCGCCACGTCCCCGACGGGATCGCGTACCGCCGCACCTGCGGCTGACCGGCGTCCCGCCGCCGCAGGGCGCCTGCGGCCGGGCCGGTGGCCTCGGGCCGGCGCGCGACGGCGCGCACCGGGCCCGGTGGCGTCGGTCCGGCGGGCCGGTGCGCGCGGCCCGGCCGGGCGGGCACGGCGGACCGTGACGCGCGACCCGGCCGGAGCCCACGGGCCCGGCAGGCTGCCGGGCGCGTCAGTCCGGCAGGCGGGTGCCGCAGCGGGCGCAGAAGCGGGCGTCCGACGACTCGGCCGGGCGGTCGCAGGCGGAGCAGACGCGGTACAGCAGGCATGCCGGCTCGCCGCCGTCCGTCGCACCGCCGTCCGTCGCGGCCCGGCTCCGGCGGTGGGACGGGGAGGCCGCGGCGGCGGCCGAGGGAGGCGCGGAGCCGATGGCCAGGCCGGGCCTGCGGCGGTGGGCGGTGAGGTGGACGAGCCCCTCGGGCCCCGCGACGAGGGAGCGTTCGGTGCCGCGCGGCAGCCAGGCCAGGCCGCCCGGTTCGAGGTGGTCGGTGCCGCCCGCCACGGTCAGCTCCCCGCTGCCGTGCAGCACGCACAGGAGCACGTCAAGGTCGGGCTCGACGTGGGGAGCGACGCGCTCGCCGGGCGGGACCCGGATCACGTTGGCGTCCAGTTGGCGTGCGACCGGGGCCAGCCGCCACAGGGCGCCGGCCGTGTCGTCCCGCGCGGCGGCGATCAGCCCGGTCACGACGGCGAGCACGCCGACGGCGGGCGGCGGCTGCGCCATGGCCGTACCTCCCAGTCCACGAGCCCTCCGGGGCCTGACGGCAGGCATCATCCCACGGCGGGGCCGGAGCGGTCCCGGTCCCGGGGCGCGCCCCTGCCCAGCGGCCGCGCCGCGGACGCCGGCTGACCATCCTCCAGGAGGATCATCGGATAGTTTCAGCGCGTGATCCCTTATGTGCGCGCATTCACCTTTCGGGCCCTTCTGGGGTGTATGGGCGCCGGTGTCATCGCCCTCACCGCGTGCGCCCCACCGGGCGCCACCGGCCCCTCCGCCTCGTCACCGGCCTCCCCCGGCTCTCTCACCTCACCTGCCTCGCGCGACACCCCCGTACCGCCCCGGCCCGGCAATC
Source organism: Streptomyces genisteinicus (assembly GCF_014489615.1). Classification (GTDB taxonomy): domain Bacteria; phylum Actinomycetota; class Actinomycetes; order Streptomycetales; family Streptomycetaceae; genus Streptomyces; species Streptomyces genisteinicus. The sequence continues at coordinate 6,057,703 of NZ_CP060825.1, read as the reverse complement.
CGAAGGAACGGCGCCACGCTCCGGCGGCCGGCGGGCCGGCGCCCGTGTTCTCGCGGGCCACGGCCCGCCCCGGGAGCGCCGTGCCCAGGACAGTCGCGCTCACCTTCGACGCCGACATGACAGCCGACCAGGGCCCGCGCGCCGCCCGGGGGGAACGGTTCGACAATCCGGGACTGATCGACGCGCTGCGCACCCTGAAGGTGCCGTCGACCGTGTTCATGACCGGCCGCTGGGCGGAGGAGTACCCGGCGCAGGCGAGGTCCATCGGCACGGACCCGCTCTTCGAGACCGCCAACCACTCCTACAGCCACCACGCCTTCACCCCCGGCTGCTACGGCCTCCCGGTCGTCGACCGCACGCGCATGCTGGCCGACGTGGAGCGCGCCCGGCAGGTGTTCGAACGCGTCGGCGTCCGCAACGCCGTGCCGTACTTCCGCTTCCCCGGCGGGTGCCACGACGACGACGCCCTGCGTGCCGTCGCCCCCGCGGGCGTCACCGCGGTGCAGTGGGACGTGGTGAGCGGCGACGCCTTCGCCACGGACGCCGGCGCCGTGGCCGAACAGGTCCTCGCAGGGGTGGAACCGGGGTCCCTGGTCGTCATGCACTGCACCCGCAGCGCCGCCCCCGTCACGGAGCAGGCGGTCCGCCGCATCGTCCCGGAACTGCGCCGCCGGGGCTACCGCTTCGTGAAGGTCTCCGAGCTGATGCGCGGCTGAGACGCACTCCGGGCGACGGCCCGGGCCGTCTCAGCTCTGTGCGGGCCGGTGCGGGGCCGCCTCGCTCGGGCGGACGATCACGAACCCCTCGCCCTCCAGCTTGAGCTGCACGGCCTCGCCCGAACCGCCGCGGATCATCGACCCGACGGACTGCGAGCGGTGCAGGGACGTGGCGAGGTGTGCGCTCCAGCCGACGACGGCGTCGGTGTCGACGTACACCGGCTGCTGGTGGCTGACGGGAATGACGATCGGGGTGCCCTCGCACATCACGGCCAGCTTGCCGTGACCGGTGAAGACGCTGTTGAAGAGGCCGCCGCCGGTCATGCCGGCGCCCTTGACCGCCTTTATCTCGTACGACAGGGAGGCGTCGAAGCACAGCACGTTGCGCCCGTTGACCGTCAGCGCGTCGCCCGGCTCGATGTCGACGATGAAGCAGTTGGCCGCCTCGTGCGCGAACCACGCCTCGCCCTGGCCGCGGACGGCCATCAGCGCCAGGCCCTCGCCGGTGACGGCCCGCTTGAGCATGCCGCCGATGCCCTGCCCCTTGCGCTCGAACTGGAGGTTGCCCCGGAAGGCGATCATCGAGCCCTGCCGGGCGTGCATCTCGCCGTTGACCGTGTACTTCACCGACTTGGCGTTCTGCAGGGTCATCCCCGCGACCGTCGCCTGCTGGGCCATGTTCTCGTTGCTGAACAGCTCGCTCTTCATGCCCGGCATCCTCGCCCGGAGCACTCCGTTCCGACAACCGCCCCGCCCGCGCGGGCCGGGACGCCGTCCGGGACACCCTCCGGGAGCCGGCCGGGCGGCTGGCACACTGATCGCGTGAGCAGCGAACATCCCGGGAACGGCGCCGGCAGCGCCGACGACAGCCCGTTCCGGCGCGAGGACGAGAGCCGTGACAGCGCGCCGCAGTACGTCCTGCCGCTGGTGGTCCGCATCGAGCGCGCCGAACCACCGGCCCGCACCGACGCGTTGGAGACGGCGGCCCGGGCCGTGCTGGAGATCCTCGGCGACGAGCGCTCCGACGGCGACGGCGAGTGGGCCCGCGCCATGCGGGACTGGCAGGACGCGCGGATCCGCAAGGTCGTGCGGCGGGCGCGTGGCGCGGAGTGGCGCAAGGCGTGCGCGCTGCCCGGCATCACGGTCACCGGGAAGGCGGCCGAGGTACGGGTGTTCCCGCCGGTACCGCTCGACGGCTGGCCCAAGGAGCTGGCCAAACTCCAGGTGTCCGGCACCGATCTCGACGACCCCGCGCCCCCGGACCCCGCCGCCCTCGGGGAGCCCGTGCTGTGGATGAGCCCCGAGGTGGAGATGTCCGCGGGCAAGGCCATGGCGCAGGCGGGACACGGCGCACAGCTCGCCTGGTGGGAGCTGTCGGGTGAGCAGCGTGCGGCCTGGCGGGCGGCGGGCTACCCGCTGGCGGTGCGCACCGCCGCACCCGCCGGGTGGGGCGCCCTCACGGGCAGCGGACTGCCCGTGGTGCGCGACGCCGGCTTCACCGAGATCGCCCCCGGCTCCTGCACGGTGGTCGCCGACCATCCCGCGCTGCCCGCCTCCCGCAGGACGTGAGCGCACGTCCTGCCACAGGACTGAACATTCCCGCACCTGGTCTCGTACTCCTGGGTACCGCCGCGTAGTTTGACCGCCTGAGTCCGACCGGCCGCACGGCCGGCGGGCTCGTCGGTGACGCGGGCGGCATCGGTCTGCCGTGTCACGTTTCGGCTCTGGAGGCACTTTGTTGCGGCGCATCAACGGGACAGCTCTCATCATCGCGGCCCTGGTCGTCACGGTCGGCGCGCTCGCGTTCCCCGTGTGGTCGTACGCCGACCGCTCGGGCACCGGGCAGGCGAACCTGAACGCGTCGACCGTGGCGACCCAGTGGGGACCGCTGTCGGCCGCCGACCGCGACCTGCTGGTGAAGGTCCGGCTGGCGGGGCTGTGGGAACTGCCCGCCGGACAGCAGGCGGTCGAGCGCGCGCCGAGCCAGGCCATCAGGGACGCCGGCGACCACCTGATCGTCGGGCACACCGACCTCGACCGCCGGGCCCGCGACGTCGCGGCCAAGCTCGGTGTCGAGCTGCCCAACCAGCCGACCGAGCAGCAGCAGGGGTGGCTGCGCGAACTGTCCGCGGCGAGCGGCAAGGAGTACGAGCGGAAGTTCGCCAACCTGCTGCGCAACGCGCACGGCAAGGTCTTCGCGGTGATCGCGCAGGTCCGGCACACCACCAGGAACACCCTCATCCGGCAGCTGGCGTCCGACTCCAACCAGACGGTGCTCGACCACATCACCATGCTGGAGGCGACCGGCATGGTCGACTTCGACGCCATCGCCAACGAGGCCGCGAACGGGGCGACGGCCAGCCCGAGCGGCCCGCCGGCGCCGGACGGCAACCTGCCTCCCGCACCCGCTCCCGCCGAGCCGTCCGGCGACATCTCGGTGACCTCCCGTCCCTCGCCGGGCGCACCCGGCACGGTCAACACCGACCGTCCCGAGGTGCCGTCGGGCGGATAGGGAGTGTTGCGGCGGGTGCGTTCCGCCCCCGGGCGGGACGCAACCGGCGGCCCGCCCGGGGAACCTCAAATGTTGCTCTGAACGTCCCCCGCAGCGGATTCGCCGGGCCCCGCCGGGGCCAAGACCACTGCAGCGTCGTCACGGCACGGCGGGCGGAGGAGGGGGACACATGGAACTCGGCATCGGAATCGGCTGGCGTCCGGAGATCGCGGACACGGTGGAGCGGCTGCCCGGCCTCGACTGGGTCGAGGTCGTCGCGGAGAACATCTGCCTGGGCCATCTGCCCGACTCCCTGCTGCGGCTGCGCGAGCGCGGCGTGCGTGTCGTGCCGCACGGCGTCTCCCTGGGCCTCGGCGGCGCCGACCGCCCCTCGCCGCAGCGTCTCGCCGACCTCGCCGCCCGCGCCGAGGCATTGGGCTCCCCGCTGGTCACCGAGCACATCGCCTTCGTCCGGGCAGGCGGCGAGCTGACGGCCTCCCCCGCGCTGGAGGCCGGGCACCTGCTGCCCGTCCCCCGGACCCGTGACGCGCTCGCCGTGCTCTGCGAGAACGTCCGCATCGCCCAGGACTCGCTGCCGGTGCCCCTGGCGCTGGAGAACATCGCCGCACTCGTCTCCTGGCCCGGTGAGGAGATGACCGAGGGCCGGTTCCTCGCGGAGCTGGTCGAACGCACCGGCGTCCGGCTGCTCATCGACGTGGCCAACCTCCACACCAACCGGGTGAACCGGGGCGAGGACCCGTTCGCGGCGCTCGACGAACTCCCGGTGGAGTCCATCGCCTACGTGCACGTGGCCGGCGGGATCGAGCGGGACGGGGTCTGGCACGACACCCACGCCCACCCCGTCACGCGGCCGGTGCTGGACATCCTCGCGGGTCTGCGCGCACGCGTGGCACCGCCCGGGGTGCTGCTGGAGCGTGACGACGACTTCCCGCCCCCCGAGGAGCTGGCGGCCGAACTCACCGTCATCCGGGAGACGCTGAGCACGGCAGGCGCCGCGTTCCCGGTGCGGCCCGCCCCGCGGAAGCCCGCCGGGACTCCCGCACCGGGCGCCCCGCCCGCGGAAAGCGTGACGGAAAGCGTGAGCGACGGCGCGGCCGGCCCGCGTACGGACGCCGCCGGCGCGCGGAGCACGCCCATGGGCGCGGCGACCGACGCGGCGCGGGCGCGGGTCGGGATCGCGCAGGCGTCGCTGCTGTCGGCACTGGTCGCCGGGACCCCGGCACCCACCGGGTTCGACGTGGCGCGGCTGCGGGTGCAGAGCCGGGCGCTCGTCGCGAAGCGGGCCGGTGTCGTCGCCAGGGTGGCGCCGGAGCTGCCGGACATCCTCGGTTCCGGCTACCGCCCGGCGTTCGCGGCGTACGCCAGGTTCCGCCCGCTGCGCGACGGCTACCGGCGCGACGCGCTGGACTTCGCCGAGCACCTGCTCGCCGAGGGCCGGCCCGAGGACGAGGAGGCGCGGCGGCGGCTGACGCTCTGGTGGACGGAGCGGGCCGCGCCCGAACCGCCGGGCAGGGGCGCGCGGCTGGTCCACGCGGTGCGCCGGGTCCTCGTCGGCGCGGGGCGGTGAGCGCGATGACCGTACTCGCCCTGCTCGTCTGGTCGGCCGTGGTCGTCTCCTCGGTCCTGCTCCTCGTCCGGGTATCCGCCGCGCGGCGCAGCGCGCCCGGGCATCTCGCGCCCCGGCTCGGCGCCTACGAGGCGGCGTTCCTGGCCGGCGGCCCGGCCAGGGTCGCCGACGCCGCGCTCGCCGCGCTGCACGCGGACGGACGGATCCGCGTCGGCGCACCCGGTGTGGTCTCCGCGGCGGCCACGGCCGCCCACGACCCGGTGGAACGCGCCGTGCTCGACGCGCCCGGCCTCGCGCCCAGCGGGGCGCTCGCCGCCGTGCGGGGCGAGGTGATGCGCGCCCGGGCCGTCCAGGGGCTCGGGGACTCGCTCGCCGCCCGCGGGCTGCTCACCGTGCCGCCCGGTCACCGGCGCCTGACGACCTGGGGCTCGGTGCAGGGCATCCTGTGCCTCATCGGTCTGCCGGTGTCGCTGGTGCTGACGTTCGTCCAGTTCGCGGGGGCGGGACACCGGGCGACGGGGCTGCCGTTCGTCGTCGTGGTGGGGCCGGTGCTCCTGGCCGGCGCCGTGCTCGGCATCACCCAGTCCCGCCGCGCGGCGCGGCGGACGACGCCGGCCGGACGCGACGCCCTGGTGGCCTTCCGGGTCGCCCTGGCCACCGGCAGTCCCACCGTGGCGGAGCTGGTCGCGTCGCACGGGACGCGAGCGGTGCCGGACAGGGAGCTGTCGGCGTTCCTGGCGGCCGCCGCCCGTCAGGGGGCGTCCCGATCCGCCGTCCCGTACGTCGCCGCCGCGGCGGCCGCGGCCGTCGTTCCGGTGTGGTGCGCGGGCGTGACGGACACCGGTGGCGGGTGGGGCGCCGGCGGTGACACGGGCGGTTCCGGCTGCGGCGGCCCGTCGGGATCGAGCTGCGGGAGTTCCGGTTCGAGCTGCGGCAGTTCGGGGTCGAGCTGCGGGAGTTCGGGGTCGAGCTGCGGTTCGAGCTGCGGCGGGTCGAGCTGCGGATCCTGATGTCCGGGCCGCGCCGCGTATCCCGGAGCGGGCGCGGTCGGCGGCGGCGGCCGTGCACGGCGTGAGGGTGCTCGACGCCCCGGAGCCGCGCGTCGCACCGGCCGCGCGGCACGCCGGGTCGGCCGACCCGGCGGGCGCTCCGGAGCCGCCCATGAGCGCGTCGACCGCGGGGCCGCAGCACAGCCCGCCGCGCGATCGGACACTGCGCAGTCAGCCACCGCTCGATCGGGCACGGCGCGACAGGGCACGGCGCGACAGGTCACCGCACGATCGGCCACCGGTGCGGCGCGCGTCGTGCGCGCCGCACCCGGGGCCGGACCCGGTGTCGCTGGACCAGCGCGCGGGATTGCCGCACGCCGTCTGATCTTCCGGGTCGCCGAGGCAGGGCCCGCCGGCTGCGGGCTGCCTCCACACCATCGGGGCCGGCGCCTACGCCAGCCCGGCCACCAGGTCGGCGACGTCCTTGCGGCGGCCGGTGTAGAACGGCACCTCCTCGCGGACGTGCATCCGCGCCTCGGAGGCCCGCAGGTGACGCATCAGGTCGACGATGCGGTACAGCTCGTCGGCCTCGAAGGCCAGGATCCACTCGTAGTCGCCGAGCGAGAACGAGGCGACGGTGTTGGCGCGCACGTCGGGGTAGCCGCGGGCCATCTTGCCGTGGTCGGCGAGCATCCGGCGGCGGTCCTCGTCGGGCAGCAGGTACCAGTCGTAGGAGCGCACGAACGGGTACACGGAGACGTAGTCGCGCGGCGTCTCGTCGGCGAGGAACGCCGGGATGTGCGACTTGTTGAACTCCGCGGGCCGGTGCAGTGCCATGTTCGACCACACCGGTTCGAGTGCGCGGCCGAGGCGGGTGCGCCGGAAGCGGTTGTAGGCGTCCTGGAGCTCGTCGGCGGTCTCCGCGTGCCACCAGATCATGACGTCGGCGTCGGCACGCAGCCCCGAGACGTCGTAGGTGCCGCGGACGGTGACGTCCTCGGCGCCGAGCCGGTCGAACAGCTCCTGGACCTCGTCGGCCCAGCCGGACCGGTCCTCGGGCAGCACATCTCGCAGCTTGAAGACGGACCACAGCGTGTACCGGATGACCTCGTTGAGGTCCTTGGCCTTCTTGCCTGCGTTCGGGGTCTTTTCGGGCGCACTCATACGGCTATTCTCCCGTGCCGGGATGCGTGCCCCGCGCCGGGGTCGGCGTGGCGAGGATCTCGTCGGCGGCACGCTGCCCGTCGGCGATGCACGCCGGGATGCCGACCCCGTCGAACGCCGCTCCGCAGACCCGCAGCGCGGCGGGCAGCGCGGCCACCTCGCGGCGGATCCGGGCGACGCGGGCCAGGTGGCCGACGGGGTACTGGGGCAGGCCGCCGGTCCAGCGGGTCACCGCGGAGGCGACCGGCCGCGCGGTGATGCCGACGGCCCGGCCCAGGTCGCCGAGGGAGAGCGCGACGAGTTCGGCGTCGTCCCGGTCGAGCGCCCGTTCCTCGCCGTGGCGGCCGAGGGAGGTCCGCAGCACGAACAGCCCGTCCGAGCCCTCGTCGACCCAGCTCCACTTGTTGGACGAGAAGGTGGACGCCTTGATCGACCGGCCGTCGACGGGCGGCACGAGGAAGCCGCTGCCGGGCAGTTCGCCGAGGTCGGCGCGGCGGAAGGCGAGGGTCACCAGCGCCATGGAGGCGTACTCCACCGCGCCCAGGTCGGCGGCGGCGGCCGGGCTGGTGTCCGTGAGCAGCGCGGCGGAGGCCCACGCGGGGGTGGCGAGGACGACCGCGTCGGCGGCGAGGGTCTCGCGGTCCGTGCGCACCCGCCAGCCGCCGCCGTCGGGTGCGAGGCCGAGCACCGGGGTCGCGGTGCGGATGTCGCCGCCCGCGGCGCGCACGGCCGCGGCGACGGCGTCCGGCAGGGTGCCGATGCCGCCGGCGAGGCCCATGAACACCGGCCCGGCGCCCTGCTGGGCGGCTCCCTTGGCCTGCACTTCGCGCACCGCGTCCAGGAGGGCGTCGTGGCGGCGGGCCGCCTCGAACAGACCGGGCACGGCGGCGCGCATGGAGATGCGGTACGCGTCGCCCGCGTACACCCCTCCCAGCAGCGGCTCGACGAGCCGGTCGACGACCTCCCGGCCGAGCCGTGCGGCGACGAACTCGCCGATGGCGACGTCGTCGCCGACCTCGGCGGGCGGCAGTTCCCCCTCCCGCCCGATGCGGTCGACGCCTTCCGGCGACAGCAGCCCGGCGAGTGCCGCCGCCGTACCGGGCACACCCATCACGTGCCCCTTGGGCAGCGGCCGCAGGGCGTCGCGCGTCCAGACCGCCGAGACCGCGACGGCGGGCGGCTGGAGGCGGTCCCCGAGGCCGGCCTCGCGGGCCAGGCCGACGCCCTCGGGGCGCCGGGCGAGCATCGACTCGGCGCCGAGGTCCACCGGCACGCCGGCGATCTCCCCGGCGTGCAGCTTGCCGCCGAGGCGGCCGGTGGCCTCCAGGAGCGTGACGCGCGCTCCGGCGGCGGTCAGCCGGTGGGCGGCGGCGAGTCCGGCGATGCCGCCGCCGACGACGACGACATGGCGCGCGGGGGTGTCGTGCAGGGGGCCGTTCATGGGCCCACTCTCTCAAACGGCCGGGCCGACCCCGTAACGAGTCCCGACCGTGACCGCTTCGGGACCGTCCGGGGGCAACTCCGGGCGGGGGCGGGACGTCGAACGGGCAACCGTTCGCCGTCACGACCTGGGGGGTCCCATGCGCGCACGCCGCACGCTCGCGGTTCTGTTCGTCACCGTCTCACTCGCGCTCGCCGGCTGCGGCGCCGGCTCCGACGACGGAGCGGACGCCCGGCCGGCCTACGCCGGGACCGCCGACGCCGACAACGCCAAGAACGCAGAAAGCGCAGAGAACGCGGAGAACGCCGAGGGGGCCGCCGGTTCGGGCAGCGCCGCCGACGAGGCCTCGAAGGCGCCGGACGGCCGGCCCGGCCCGGAGGGGACGGCCGGGCCCTCGGCGCAGGCCGCGTCGCACATCATCCGCACCGCCTCGCTGAGCGTGGAGGTGAAGGACGCCGTCGCCGCCCTCGCCGACGCACGCGCGGCGGCCGAGAAGGCCGGCGGCCGGGTGGAGAACGAGACCACCGAACGCGTCGACGACACCCATGTGACCTCGCGCATCGTGCTGCGCGTGCCGCAGGAGTCGTACGACTCGGTGCTGTCCGGGCTCGCGGGCGCGGGCCGGCTGCTCTCCCGTCAGGCCGACGCGAAGGACGTCACCGACCAGGTGGTCGACGTGGAGAGCCGGATCGCGACGCAGCGGGCGAGCGTGGCCCGGGTGCGCGAACTGATGGAGCGGGCGGAGAAGCTGTCCGACGTGGTGGCACTGGAGGGTCAGCTGAGCACCCGTCAGGCGGAGCTGGAGGCGCTGCTGGCGAAGCAGGAGTCCCTGAAGGACCGCACGTCGCTCGCGACGATCACGCTGGAGCTGACCGAACCGGAGCGCTCCCGGAAGGCGGGGGACGACGGCGCGCCCGGATTCCTCGACGCGCTGGGCGGCGGCTGGGACGCCCTGGTCGCGACGGTGCGCTGGATCGCGGTGGTGCTGGGCGCCGTCGCCCCGTTCGCGGCGGTCGGCGCGGCGCTGTACGTGCTGTGGCGCCTGCTCGGCCGCGCCCGCCGGGCCCGCCGCGGCCCGGGCACCGCGCCGCGGACGGCCGGGTCCGGCCCGGAGATCCCGCCGTACCCGGGAACGTCGCAGGCCGCGGCCGCGCGCCGCCCCGCGGACTCCGGGGAGGGCACCCGGGAGTGAAGGGGCCCCGCCCCGTAGCGTGTTCCCATGACGACGGAGCGACTGGTGATCGTGGGGGGCGACGCGGCCGGCATGTCCGCCGCGTCGCAGGCACGCAGGACCAAGGGCCGGGACGAACTGGAGATCGTGGCCTTCGAACGCGGCCACTACAGCTCGTACTCGGCCTGCGGCATCCCGTACTGGGTGGCCGGTGACGTCGAGGGCCCGGACCGGCTCATCGCCCGCTCCCCCGCGGAGCACCGGTCCCGCGACATCGATCTGCGGATGCGCACCGAGGTGACCGAACTGGACCTGGCGGGCGGCCGGGTCCGTTCGCTCGACCTGGAGTCCGGCGCCGAGTCGTGGACGGGGTTCGACAAGCTGGTCATCGCGACCGGGGCGCGACCGGTGCGTCCGGCGCTGCCCGGCATCGACGCGCCCGGGGTGCACGGCGTGCAGACCCTGGACGACGGACGGGCGCTCCTCGACACGCTGTCCCGGGCCACGGGGCGGCGCGCGGTCGTCATCGGCGCCGGGTACATCGGGGTGGAGATGGCGGAGGCACTGCTGCGGCACGGCTTCGAGGTGACCGTCGTCGACCGCTCCGAGCAGCCGATGTCGACGCTCGACCCGGACATGGGGCGCCTGGTCCACGAGGCGATGACCCGGATGGGCATCACGACGGTCACCGGCGCCGCCGTCACCGGCGTGCTGACGGGCGACGACGGCAGGGTGCGCGCGGTCGCGACGCAGGACGCCGAGTACCCGGCGGACGTGGTGGTGCTCGGCATCGGCGTCGAGCCGGAGACCGCCCTGGCACGGGCGGCCGGTCTGCCGCTGGGCGACCACGGCGGGCTGCTGACCGATCTGTCGATGCGGGTGCGCGGCCGGGACGCCGTCTGGGCGGGCGGCGACTGCGTGGAGGTGCTCGACCTGGTCTCCGGGCGGGAGCGCCACATCGCGCTGGGCACCCACGCCAACAAGCACGGCCAGGTCATCGGCTCGAACGCGGCGGGCGGCTACGCCACCTTCCCGGGAGTGGTCGGCACGGCCGTCAGCAAGGTCTGCGACCTGGAGATCGCCCGCACGGGGCTGCGCGAGAAGGACGCCCGCGCGGCCGGTCTGCGGTACGTGACGGCGACCGTGGAGTCCACCAGCCGGGCCGGCTACTTCCCGGGGGCGGCCCCGATGACCGTCAAGATGCTGGCGGAGTTCCGCACGGGCCGGCTGCTGGGGGTGCAGATCGTCGGCCGGGAAGGCGCGGCGAAACGGGTCGACGTCGCGGCGGTCGCCCTGACGGCGTCGATGACGGTGGAGGCGATGACCGCGCTGGACCTCGGCTACGCGCCCCCGTTCTCACCCGTCTGGGACCCGGTGCTGGTGGCCGCCCGCAAGGCGGTCGCCGCCGTACGGCGCGCGGGGGCGTGAACGGGCGGGGCGGTCCACCGTGCCGGTGGACCGCCCCGCCCGTGCCGCGGGGGTCAGCGCGCGGTGCTCTCGTGGACGTCGGCGACCAGGCGGGTCAGCGTGTCCGGGTCGGTCGTGGGGAGCACCCCGTGCCCGAGGTTGAAGATGTGGCCCTCCAGCCCGGCCGCCGCGTCGAGGACTTCGCGGGTCTTCGCGCGGACGGCCTCCGGGGTGGAGAACAGGACGGCCGGGTCGAGGTTGCCCTGGAGCGCCTTGCCGGGGCCGACGCGGCGGGCGGCCTCGTCCATCGGGACGCGCCAGTCGACGCCGACGACGTCCGCGCCCGCCTCGCCCATCAGGCCGAGGAGTTCGCCGGTGCCCACGCCGAAGTGGATGCGGGGCACACCGTAGGGGGCGACGGCGTCGAAGACCTTCACGGACGCCGGCATGACCGAGCGACGGTAGTCGGCGGGGGCGAGCGAGCCCACCCACGAGTCGAACAGCTGCACCGCCGAGGCGCCGGCCTCGATCTGGACCTTGAGGAAGGCGGCGGTGATGCCGGCGAGGCGGTCGAGCAGGTCGGCCCACAGCTGCGGGTCGCCGTACATCAGCGCCTTGGTGTTCTCGTGGTTGCGGGACGGGCCGCCCTCGACCAGGTAGCTGGCGAGGGTGTAGGGCGCTCCCGCGAAGCCGATGAGGGGGGTCGGGCCGAGTTCGCGGGTGAGCATCCCGATGGCCTCGGTGACGTAGTGGACGTCCTCCGGGGTGAGGTCGCGCAGCCGTGCGAGGTCGGCGCGCGTGCGGATCGGCTCCGCGACGACGGGGCCCACGCCGGGCTTGATGTCGAGGTCGACGCCGATGGCCTTCAGCGGGACCACGATGTCGCTGAAGTAGATGGCGGCGTCGACCTTGTGGCGCCGCACGGGCTGGAGGGTGATCTCGGTGACCAGCTCGGGGCGCATGCAGGAGTCGAGCATCCCGATGCCCTCGCGGACCTTCAGGTACTCGGGGAGTGAGCGTCCGGCCTGACGCATGAACCAGACGGGGGTGTGCGGCACCTCCTCGCGGCGGCACGCCCTGAGGAACGCGGAGTCGTGGGTCTCGGTCTGCCGGGCCGCGGCCGGGGTGTCCCCCGTGCGGGCGGAGCCTCGGGCGTGGGGAAGGTCGTTGGCGCTCACGCACCGAATCTTCGCACGTACGGGACAACCGGCCGCCCCCGGCCGGGTGTCCTCCCTGCGCGGAGCCGCCGTTCCGCCTACTCTTCCCCGCATGGCTGCGGCTCAGGGACATTTCTCCGATCATTCCAACGGCGTCGGCGCGACGGAACGCGCGGAGCAGGATGCCGTGCCGCCGGCCTTTCACGCGGCGGTCGAGGCGCTGCGCTCGGCGCGGCTGCGGCCGGAGATGGAGATCGAACAGACCAGGGCTCCGCAGAAGCTGGCGCCGCACGCGTACGCCCTGGAGGCGGCGGTGGTCGACGGCGAGGAGGACCTCGCCGACGGCCGGCTGGTCCTGCTGCACGACCCGGCCGGGCACGACGCCTGGCAGGGCTCCTTCCGGCTGGTGACCCTGGTGCGGGCCGAGCTGGAGCCGGAGATGGCCGCGGACCCGCTGCTGCCGGAGGTCTGCTGGTCGTGGCTGACGGGCGCGCTGGAGGCCCGCGGGCTCGCCTGCGGGCAGCCGAGCGGGACCGTCACCCGCGCGGGGTCTCACTATTTCGGTGGACTCTCCGAGCGCCGTCCTGCGACGCAGATCGAGATCCGCGCCTCGTGGACCCCGGCGGAGGGGCCGGGCGGGGTGCCGGACGCCGCCGCACACCTCGCGGCCTGGTGCGATCTGCTCTGCCAGGTCGCCGGGCTGCCGCCGTCCCCGTCGGGTGCGGCGGACCGGGCGACGGGCGTGGTGTCGCTGCCCCAGCGGCGCGGTCCGCAGCAGCCCTGAGCCGGCACGACCGGCGGCCCCAGGACACTGGCCGCGGACCGCGCGGAAGCACGGCCCGTCCGTACCATGATCGATCACGCATCCGATTTGCCCGAATTGTTCCTCACTAAATCGTGATCATTCTCTAAAGGCGGACGGGTTCGGTGCCGAAGAGGTCAGTGACCTAACTGCACGGTTCGCCCCGGCTTACTCCCCGAGCCGGCCCCGTCCCGCACCTTCCAGGAGGCCTGGTGTCCGTTCTTCTCGAGCAGCCCGCAAGCCTGGTCGCCTACCGCCCGAACAAGCCGACGGCCATGGTCGTCGTGGCCGACCCACGCGTCCGTTCCACCGTCACCCGCCACCTGTGGGCGCTCGGAGTGCGCGACGTGATCGAGGCTTCGTCCATCGCGGAGGCACGTCCCCGCGTCGGCAACCCGCGCGACATCTGCGTGGCCGACGTCCATCTGCCCGACGGTTCCGGGCTGACCCTGCTGTCCGAGACCCGCGCCGCGGGCTGGCCCAACGGACTCGCCCTGTCCGCCGCCGACGACATCGGCGCCGTCCGCAACGCCCTCGCCGGCGGCGTCAAGGGCTACGTCGTCACCGGCACGCGGACCAACATCGGCCACCCCACCCGTCCCGGCGCCGCCCCCATCGGCGCCGCGGCCGGCCGGATGCACCGCCGCCCCCCGGGTACCCCGAGCCACCCGGGCGGCTACCGCGAGCTGTCCGGCCGCGAGGTCGAGGTCCTGCGCCTGGTGGCGGAGGGCCAGTCGAACAAGGCGATCGGCGTCTCCATGGGGCTGTCCGCCCTGACCGTCAAGAGCCACCTCGCCCGCATCGCCCGCAAGCTCGGCACGGGCGACCGGGCCGGCATGGTGGCCGTCGCCCTGCGCACCGGAATCATCCACTGATCCCCCCGCCCCGCCCCCACGCCCGCCGACGGAACGTTCCGTCGGCGGGCGTCTTCCGCCGACGGATACCCTTGACACGTGACCGACGCCCAAGAGACCGCAGAGCAGCCATCACTGCGAACCACCGGGGGCGCTCCCCCGGACAACGGCGTCCCTGCCGGTGGACTGCCCGTTCCGCTGCTGGAGCCCCGTGAAGGCATCCCGCCCGTCGTCGCCGACGAGGAGTCCCTCGCCGCGGTGACCGCCGCCTTCGCCGCCGGATCCGGCCCCGTCGCCGTCGACGCGGAACGCGCGTCGGGCTACCGCTACGGCCAGCGCGCCTACCTCGTGCAGCTGCGCCGCGAGGGAGCCGGGACGGCACTGATCGACCCCGTCGGCTGCCCGGACCTGTCCGGCCTCGGCGCCGCGCTCGACGGCACCGAGTGGATCCTGCACGCCGCCACCCAGGACCTCCCGTGCCTGCGGGACATAGGCATGCGCCCCACCCGCCTGTTCGACACCGAGCTCGCCGGGCGGCTCGCGGGCTTCCCGCGGGTCGGCCTGGGGGCGATGGTCGAGAGCGTGCTCGGCTACGCGCTGGAGAAGGGGCACTCGGCGGTCGACTGGTCGACCCGCCCGCTCCCGGAACCCTGGCTGCGGTACGCGGCACTCGACGTCGAGCTCTTGGTCGACCTGCGCGACGCGCTGGAGAAGGAGCTGGACCGGCAGGGGAAGCTGGAGTGGGCCCTGGAGGAGTTCGACGCCATCGCCTCCGCACCGCCCGCGCCGCCGCGCAAGGACCCCTGGCGCCGCACTTCGGGGATGCACAAGGTGCGCCGCCGCCGGCAGATGGCCGTCGTGCGCGAACTGTGGAACACCCGCGACCGGATCGCGCAGCGACGCGACGTCTCCCCCGGCAAGGTGCTGGGCGACGCGGCGATCGTCGAGGCGGCCCTGGCCCTGCCCGCGGGCGTCCAGGCGCTCATGGCCCTGCCCGGGTTCGGGCAGCGCACGGGCCGCCGGCAGCTGGAGCAGTGGCAGGCGGCCGTGGACCGGGCGAAGGCGCTCCCCGACGCGGAGCTGCCGCAGCCCGGCCAGTCCGTGTCCGGACCGCCCCCGCCGCGTTCCTGGGCGGACAAGGACCCGGCGGCGGCCGCCCGGCTGTCGGCGGCCCGCGCCGCGGTCACGGCGCTCGCCGAGGAGCTGGCCATGCCCCAGGAGAACCTGCTCTCCCCCGACACGGTCCGCCGGGTCTGCTGGGAGCCGCCCTCCCCCCTCGACCCGGACACGGTCGCCGGCGCGCTCACCGCACTCGGCGCCCGCGCCTGGCAGGTGCGGCTGACCACGCCGCCGCTCCTCAAGGCCCTCTCCGTCCGGCCGCAGGGCTCGTAGCCCGCAGCCCTGTCCGTGGCCCGCGGCCCCGGACGGGGCCACCGGATCCGTGCCTTCGGGCGAACCGCACCCCCCTCGCGTGGGGCGCGGGCCGCCCGGTGGTACGTGCTGGAGATGTCCAGCACTCCGGACCACCCCGCACACCCGGCCCCGCCACCGCGCGGGCGCGACGCGCCGCGCGTGCCCGGGGCACTGCGCTCCGCGGCCGCCTGGTCCTGGCGGATCATCGTCGTGGGCGCGCTGGTGTTCGGCGTCTTCTCCCTGCTCGGCCGGTTCCACAAACTCGGTGTCGCCGTCTTCCTCGGGCTGGTGATCACCGCCGTGCTCCGCCCGGTGGCGGGCCTGCTGTCCCGCTGGATGCCGAGGCCCGCGGCGGTGGCCGTGTCCCTGATCGGCAGCCTGCTGCTGCTCCTCGGGCTCGGCGCGCTGGTCGGCGAGGCGGTGGCGGGCGAGCGGGCGAGGCTGGTGGACGAGTTCGCCACCGGGATCGACCGGATCGAGCGCTGGCTGGAGCAGCCGCCGTTCCGGCTGAACCCGGAAGCCCTCGGGGATCTCCGGCACCGCATCGGCCAGTTCCTGTCCAGCCACCGCTCCACGGTCATCAGCACCGCGATCAGCGGGGCGGACCGCCTGGTGGAGGTGCTGACGGTGCTCGCGCTCGCGGTGTTCTGCTCGGTCTTCTTCATCCACTCCGGGGACCGGCAGTGGGCGTGGTTCCGGGACGAGCTGCCCCCTGGGGCCCGCGAGAGGGTGTCGGTCGCCGGGGCCGCGGCCTGGCGCACGTTCACCGGCTACACCCACGGCATCCTGCTCGTGGCCGCGGTCAACGCGGTCCTGGTCGGCATCGCCCTGTACGCGCTCGGTGTGCCGCTGGCCGTGCCGCTGGCGCTCCTGGAGTTCGTCGCCGCGTTCGTCCCGCTCATCGGGTCGCCCATCGCGCTCGCGGTCGCGGCGGTGGTGGCGCTGGCGGCCAAGGGACCGCTGGTGGCCGGGATCGTGGTGGCGCTGATCGTGGTGATCGGGCAGATCGAGGGGCATCTGCTGCACCCGATCGTGATGAGCTGGGCGGTCCGGCTGCACCCCGTGGTCGTGGCGCTGGCCGTGATCGGGGGCGCGGTGGCCGCCGGGGTGATCGGCGCGGTGGCCGCCGTACCGCTGGTGGCCGTCGCCTGGTCCGTGCGCCAGGCCCTGCGGGCCGCTCCGAAGGCCGCCGCACCCTCCGGGCAGCCCCCCTCCGGCCCGGATCCGGGCAGCTGAGCGGCGGTCCCCGCGCGACGGCGTGTCGCTGTTTCGGCGGCCCGCCCGTGCGGGGACAGCCACTACGGGGTGTGACCTTCGCCGCTCCCGCCCCAGGGGGTGGGCAGCCTGGTTACCCACAAGTAGCATGAGACGAGCAAGCGCACGCTCAGGCGTGTGTGCCGCAGCAGTGCCACCCCGCACCCTGGAGGAGAGCCATCGTGCCTCGTACCGTCAGGGACGTCGTCTTCGTCGACGGCGTCCGCACCCCGTTCGGCAAGGCGGGCCCGAAGGGCATCTACCACGAGACCCGCGCCGACGATCTCGTCGTCAAGGCCATCCGGGAGCTGCTGCGCCGCAACCCGGCGCTCGACCCCAAGAAGATCGACGAGGTCGCGATCGCCGCGACCACCCAGATCGGCGACCAGGGTCTGACCATCGGCCGCACCGCCGGCATCCTCGCCGGGCTGCCGCAGTCCGTGCCGGGCTACTCCATCGACCGCATGTGCGCGGGCGCCCTCACCGCCGTGACCTCGGTCGCGGGCAGCGTGGCCTTCGGCGCGTACGACGTCGCCGTGGCCGGCGGTGTCGAGCACATGGGCCGCCACCCGATGGGCGAGGGCGTCGACCCGAACCCGCGGTTCGTGAGCGAGAAGCTGGTCGACGAGTCCGCCCTGTTCATGGGCATGACCGCCGAGAACCTGCACGACCGCTACCCGACCATCACCAAGCAGCGCGCCGACGAGTACGCCGTGCGCTCGCAGGAGAAGGCCGCCAAGGCGTACGCCGACGGCAAGATCCAGCAGGACCTGGTGCCGGTCTCCGTGCGCCGCACCAACCCCGAGGCCGGCGAGACCGGCTGGGGCCTGGTCACCGCCGACGAGCCGATGCGCCCGGGCACGACCATGGAGTCGCTGGCCGGCCTGAAGACGCCGTTCCGTGTCCACGGCCGCGTCACCGCGGGCAACGCGGCCGGCCTGAACGACGGCGCCACCGCCTCGCTCATCGCCTCCGAGGACTTCGCCCGGGAGAACAACCTCCCGGTCAAGATGCGCCTGGTCGCGTACTCCTTCGCCGGAGTCGAGCCCGAGGTCATGGGCTACGGCCCGATCCCGGCCACCGAGAAGGCGCTCGCCCAGGCGGGCCTGTCCATCTCGGACATCGGTCTCTTCGAGATCAACGAGGCCTTCGCCGTGCAGGTGCTCGCCTTCCTGGAGCACTACGGCATCGCCGACGACGACGCCCGCGTCAACCAGTACGGCGGGGCCATCGCCTTCGGCCACCCGCTGGCCTCCTCCGGCGTGCGTCTGATGACGCAGCTCGCCCGGCAGTTCGAGGACCAGCCCGAGGTCCGCTACGGCCTCACCACCATGTGCGTCGGCTTCGGCATGGGCGCGACGGTCATCTGGGAGAACCCGCACTTCGAGGGGGACAAGTGAGCACCACCGCTGAGCTTCTGAAGGGTGCGGCCGAGCTGTTCCCCGACGAGGTCGTGACGCAGGCGCACGTGCGCCACCTCGACCTCCCCGCCGGCGCCGGGCGCTTCGCGCTCATCACGCTGGACAACGGCCACGACCACACCAAGCCGACCACCGTCGGCCCGCAGTCCCTGGCCAACCTGAACGCCGCCCTCGACCAGGTCGAGAAGGAGGCCGCCGAGGGCTCCATCGTGGGCGTCGGCGTCACCGGCAAGCCGTTCATCTTCGCGGTCGGCGCCGACCTCAAGGGCGTCGAGCTGCTGAAGCAGCACTCCGACGCGCTGGCGATCGGCAAGGGCGGCCACGACGTGTTCAAGCGTCTGTCCGGCCTCGCCGTGCCGACCTTCGCGTACTACAACGGCGCCGCGATGGGCGGCGGTGTCGAGATCGGCCTGCACTGCGCCTACCGCACCGTCTCCAAGGCGATCCCCGCCTTCTCGCTGCCCGAGGTCTTCCTCGGCCTCGTCCCGGGCTGGGGCGGCTGCACCATCCTGCCGAACCTGATCGGCGCCGAGAAGGCCGTCTCGGTCGTCATCGAGAACTCGCTGAACCAGAACAAGCAGCTCAAGGGCGGCCAGGTCTTCGACCTCGGCATCGCCGACGCCATCTTCGAGGGCGCCGACTTCCTGGAGCAGTCGCTGATCTGGACGGCTTCCGTCCTCAAGGGCGAGACCGTCGTCGAGCGTCCCGACGTGGACCGCGGCGAGGCCTGGGACGCGGCGGTCGCCAAGGGCCGCCTCGTCGCCGACTCCAAGGTGCACGGCGCCGCCCCCGCCGCCTACCGCGCCCTCGACATCATCGAGGCCGCCAAGGACGGCGACCTCCAGAAGGGCTTCGACGCCGAGGACCAGGCCCTCGCCGACCTCATCATGGGCGGCGAGCTGCGCTCCGGCATCTACGCCTTCAACCTGGTGCAGAAGCGCGGCAAGCGCCCCGCCGGCGCCCCGGACAAGTCGCTGGCCCGCCCGGTCACCAAGGTCGGTGTCGTCGGCGCCGGTCTGATGGCCTCGCAGCTCGCCCTGCTCTTCCTGCGCCGCCTCGAGGTGCCGGTCGTGCTGACCGACATCGACCAGGAGCGCGTCGACAAGGGCGTGGGCTACGTCCACGCCGAGATCGAGAAGCTGCTCGGCAAGGGCCGCATCAACCAGGACAAGGCCAACCGTCTGAAGGCCCTGGTCTCCGGTGTGCTCGACAAGGCCGAGGGCTTCGCGGACGCGGACTTCGTCATCGAGGCCGTGTTCGAGGAGATGTCCGTCAAGCAGAAGGTGTTCGCGGAGGTCGAGGCGGTCGCCCCGGCGCACGCGATCCTCGCCACCAACACCTCCTCGCTGTCGGTCTCCGAGATGGCGTCGAAGCTGAAGCACCCGGAGCGGGTCGTCGGCTTCCACTTCTTCAACCCGGTCGCGATCCTCCCGCTGCTGGAGATCGTCCGCGGCGAGCAGACGGACGAGGCGTCCCTCGCCACCGCGTTCGGCGTCGCGAAGAAGCTGAAGAAGACCGCGGTCCTCACCAAGGACGCCCCGGCGTTCGTCGTGAACCGCATCCTCACCCGCTTCATGGGCGAGATCCAGAACGTCATCGACGAGGGCACCCCGGTGGCCACCGCCGAGAAGGCCGTCGAGCCGCTCGGCCTGCCGATGTCGCCGCTGGTGCTGCTGGAGCTCGTGGGCCCGGCGATCGGCCTGCACGTCTCCGAGACCCTGAACCGCGCCTTCCCGGAGCGCTTCACCGTCTCCCCCAACCTGAAGGCCGTCGTCGAGGCCGGCAAGCGGGGCTTCTACGTCTACGACTCCGGCCGGCCGGAGCTGGACCCGGAGGTCGCCGCGCTCCTGAAGCAGGGCGACACCGTCCTGACCGAGGAGCAGGTCCGCGACCGCGTTCTGGACGCCGTCGCCGAGGAGATCGGCCTGATGCTGGAGGAGGGTGTCGTCGCCGAGGCGCAGGACATCGACCTCTGCCTGATCACCGGCGCGGGCTGGCCCTTCCACCTGGGCGGCATCACGCCGTACCTGGACCGCGAGGGTGTCTCGGAGCGCGTGAACGGCAAGCCGTTCCTCGCGCCGGGCGTCGCGAGCGTGCCCGCGTAGCAGGAGCGGACAGAGGCCGGGCCGTACGGGAGTCTCCCGTACGGCCCGGCCGTCGTTCACGGGGCGCGGCGCACGGCCCGGCGGCCGGGCACGGGCACCGGGCCGCCGCCCGTGCCGGCCCGGCCGCGGGCGGCGTCAGTCCAGCGGCTTCCAGCGCCCGAGGGCGAAGCCGCCCTCCGCCGTCTTCTGCCGGTTGAGGAGCGGCTGCCCGCCGGGCGGCAGGACCACAGCGACCAGCCCCTGGTCGCCGCGCGGGCACAGGGCGAGCGACAGGCCGCGGCCGGCACCGGGCTCCGTGGGCGTCCACCAGGCGCCCGCGTCCTCGTTGCCGGTCGGGTAGGCGGCGAACGCCACCTCGCCGTCCGCGGTCTCCTGGGCGAGGACCGTGCAGGGGTGGCCGTCGATGGCCGTCACGGCCGGGACCAGCGGGCCGGGACCGGCGGCCTCCAGGAGCAGCCGGGCGTCCTCCTCACGGCCCGGCGCCCAGCGGCGGACGGTGGAGTCCTCGTCGCTGAAGAACAGCACGACCTCGCCGTCCTGCGTGGTGAGCGCGGAGAAGACCGCGGGGGTGGTCGTCACGGTGAGCTTCTCGGCCGCCGTGAAGGGGGCGCCGGGCTTCTCCTGGATCCAGCGGCCGACGGACGTCGCGTCCGCGACGAACAGCTCGACCAGCCCCTCCCCGTCGACGGCGGCGGCGATGGTCTCGCGGACGCGCCGGCCGCCGAGGTCCTGCCAGCGCCCCCAGCCGCCGTTGGTCTGCTGGAGGCGGACGCTCACACCCCCGCCGCCGTTCTTGAGGGCCACGCACAGACGGCCGGCCCCGTCGACGACGGCGGTGAGGTCCCCCGTCCACTTCGCGATCCGGTTGGGGTGGCCGAGGGACGTCCAGCCCAGCATGGGGCGGCCGGTCTGGAACTGGACCGCGTGCACCAGCTCCAGGTTCCCGTCGGCGGTGCGCCGCCCGCCGACGAGGTGGACATAGCCGTCCTCGCCCTGGGCGAGGGTGACCCGGGGCAGCACGCCGGGCGCCGGCAGCCGGTCGGGCCCCTGCCAGCCGGAGGCGTGCTCCGTCCAGCGCACCACCTCCTGCTCACCGGGCAGGAAGAGGGAGAGCCGGCCGTCCCTCCCCCGGGTGAGCCAGCGTCCGGAGACCTGGGGGGAGCCCTGGGGTCCGCTGTCGGGGGGAGTCGTCACGGGCGCAGTAGCCATGGCAGTCCATCGCGTCTGAAAGGGTCGAGTGGGTGTTCGGTCACCACCCCACAGTGTCCCAGTCCCCGGACGCCACCGGAACGCCGACCCCGATTTTCACCGCCGGGGGCCGTTCCTGGGAAGCTGGCCGGATGGACACCCTGCTCGTCGTGGACGCGGCCAACGTCGTGGGCTCGGTACCGGACGGCTGGTGGCGCGACCGGCGCGCCGCCGCCGAGCGCCTGAGGGACGCGCTGGCGGCCCCGGACGGCCAGTCGGCCGTGTCCGGCCCGGTGACCGTCGTGCTGGTCGTCGAGGGGGCCGCCCGTTCCGTGGCGCCGGTGCCCGGCGTGCTGGTCGAGGCGGCGCCCGGCAGCGGCGACGACACCGTCGCCGAGCTCGCGGCGCGTGCCGGACGGGAGGGCCGCCCGTGTGTCGTGGTCACCGCCGACCGGGAACTGCGCCGGCGGGTCACCGCCCACGGCGCACGCTGCGCGGGCCCCCGGTCGGTCCGCCGCCGCTGAGTGCGCAGGACGGTCCGGCCGGGGGCCCGCCGGGCTCCGGGGCCGTGTCAGCCGCTCAGTAGCGGGCGTCCCGGCCCGCCTGCCCGAGGCGGCTGTGCTTGCGCCCGTAGAGGACGTACACGACGCAGCCGAGGAGCATCCACACCGCGAACCGGAACCAGGTCTCGGACGGCAGGTTGAGCATCAGCCACACCGAGGCGGCGATCGACAGGATCGGGATCACCGGCACCCACGGGGTGCGGAAGGCACGGTGCAGGTCGGGCCGCGTACGGCGCAGGATGATCACGCCGAGGGCGACGACGACGAAGGCGAACAGCGTGCCGATGTTCACCAGGGCCGCCAGCTCGTTGATGCTGGTGAAGCCGGCGACGACCGCGATGACCACGCCCAGGAGGATCGTCGGGCGGTACGGGGTGCGGAAGCGCGGGTGGGTCTTGGAGAAGAACCGGGGCAGCAGTCCGTCGCGGCTCATGGCGAAGAACACCCGGGTCTGGCCCAGCAGCAGGATCATGCAGACGGTCGTGAGGCCGACCGCGGCCCCGAAACTGATCACGCCCGCGTAGAACGGATGGCCGACCGCCTTGAAGGCGTCGGCGAGCGGCGCGGTCACCGACAACTCGCTGTAGTGCTGCATCCCGGTGACGACGAGGGAGACCGCCACGTAGAGCACGGTGCAGATGAGCAGCGAGCCGAGGATGCCGCGGGGCATGTCGCGCTGCGGCAGCTTGGTCTCCTCGGCGGCCGTGGCCACCACGTCGAAGCCGATGAAGGCGAAGAACACGATCGAGGCGGCGGTGAAGATGCCCATGACGCCGAAGTTGGTCGGCTCGTAGCCGAACATCAGCTGGACCAGTGGCGCGTCCCAGCCGGAGCCGGAGGTCTGGCCCTCGGCCTCGGGGACGAAGGGCTTGTAGTTGTCCGCCTTGATGAAGAACAGGCCCGCGATGATCACGATCATGACCACGGTCACCTTGATCGCGACCACGACCGCGGTGATCCGGGCGGACAGCTTCATGCCGACGACGAGGATCGCCGTCAGCACCAGGATGAGCAGGAAGGCCAGCAGGTCGAAGGTGCCCCCCGCCACGTCCGGCCCCTCCAGCGCCGCGGGCAGATGCCACCCCGCGTTGTCCATCAGCGATCTGACGTAGCCGGACCAGCCGACGGCGACCACCGCGGTGCCGAGCGCGAACTCCAGGACGAGGTCCCAGCCGATGATCCAGGCGGGCAGCTCGCCGAGCGAGGCGTACGAGAACGTGTACGCGGAGCCGGCCACCGGCACGGTGGAGGCGAACTCGGCGTAGCACAGGGCCGCCAGGGCGCAGACGACTCCGGCGACGACGAAGGCCAGCGCGGTCGCCGGCCCCGCCGTCTCCTTCGCCACCTTGCCCGTGAGGACGAAGATGCCGGTGCCGATGATGACACCGACGCCGAACACCGTGAGGTCGAGCGCGGAGAGGGACTTCCTGAGCGCGTGCTCCGGCTCCTCCGTGTCCCTGATCGACTGCTCGACCGTCTTCGTACGGAAGGCGCCTCTCCGGCCGCCCGATGGGTCTGTATCTGTGCTCACCGCTGCACCTCCACACTTGTCGTCCCGGCCATGATCGGGACGATGGGTGGTCCGCGGAGTACCCACAGGGCGCCCGTTCAACCGAATGGGCCGGAGGGACCACCCTTACAGGGTGTCCCTCCGGCCCGTGGTCGGCACGTCGTGCTCGTGCGATCGGTGCGTTCCGTCCCGCCCGGCTCCCGGGCGGGATGTGGCGGGGCGTCAGTCCCGGACGGGCTCGGCCGCCTCGCTGCCGACGCGTCCGTCGAGCTTGGAGACGAGACCGGTGACCTGCCGGGCGATGTCCGGCGCCGTGAGACCGATCTCCGCCATGACCTCCTTGCGGGAGGCGTGGTCGAGGAAGCGCGGCGGGATGCCGAAGTCGCGCAGCGGCACGTCCACGCCCGCGTCGCGCAGGGCCTGGGCGATCGCGGAGCCGACGCCGCCGACGCGGCTGTTGTCCTCGACGGTGACGACGACGCGGTGCCGTTCGGCCAGCGGGGCGAGGGCCTCGTCGACCGGCTTGACCCAGCGGGGGTCGACGACCGTGGTGGAGATCCCCTGGGCGTCCAGCAGCCCGGCGATCTCCAGGCACATCGGGGCCAGGGCGCCGACCGAGACCAGCAGGACGTCGGGGCGCTCCGTGCCGGCCTCACGCAGGACGTCCATGCCGCCCGCGGTGCCGACCGCCTTCACGGCGGGGCCGACGGCGCCCTTGGAGAACCGCACCACGGTGGGCGCGTCGTCGACCTCGACCGCCTCGCGCAGCTGCGCGCGGACCTGGTCGGCGTCGCGGGGCGCCGCGATCCGCAGGCCGGGCACGACCTGGAGGATCGACATGTCCCACATGCCGTTGTGGGAGGCGCCGTCGGTGCCGGTGACACCGGCGCGGTCGAGGACGAAGGTGACGCCGCACCGGTGCAGGGCCACGTCCATGAGCACCTGGTCGAAGGCGCGGTTCAGGAAGGTGGCGTACACCGCGAAGACGGGGTGGAGGCCGCCGGTGGCGAGGCCGGCGGCGGAGACCGCGCCGTGCTGCTCGGCGATGCCGACGTCGTACACCCGGTCGGGGTACGCCTTGGCGAACTTGTCCAGGCCCACGGGCTGGAGCATGGCCGCCGTGATGGCGACGACGTCCTCGCGCTCCTTGCCGAGCTTGACCATCTCCTCGCCGAAGACGGAGGTCCAGTCGAGGCCGGAGGACGAGATCGGCAGGCCCGTGTCGGGGTGGATCTTCCCGACCGCGTGGAAGCGGTCCGCCTCGTCGGCGAGGGCGGGCTGGTAGCCGCGGCCCTTCTCGGTGAGGCAGTGGACGATGACCGGGCCGCCGAAGCGCTTGGCGCGGGCGAGCGCGGACTCCAGGGCCTCGATGTCGTGGCCGTCGATCGGGCCGACGTACTTCAGCCCGAGGTCCTCGAACATGCCCTGCGGGGCGATGAAGTCCTTGAGGCCCTTCTTGGCGCCGTGGAGCGTCTCGTAGAGCGGCTTCCCGACGACCGGGGTGCGCTCCAGGATGTCCTTGCCGCGGGCCAGGAAGCGCTCGTAGCCGTCGGTGGTGCGCAGCGTGGCCAGGTGGTTGGCGAGGCCGCCGATGGTGGGGGCGTAGGAGCGCTCGTTGTCGTTGACGACGATCACCAGCGGGCGGTCCTTGGCGGCGGCGATGTTGTTCAGCGCCTCCCAGGCCATGCCGCCGGTGAGGGCGCCGTCACCGATGACGGCGACGACGTGGTCGTCCTTCTTCAGGACCTCGTTGGCCTTGGCCAGTCCGTCGGCCCAGCCGAGGACGGTGGAGGCGTGCGAGTTCTCGATGACGTCGTGCTCGGACTCCGCCTGCGAGGGGTAGCCGGAGAGGCCGCCCTTCATCTTCAGCTTCGAGAAGTCCTGGCGGCCGGTGAGCAGCTTGTGCACGTAGCTCTGGTGCCCGGTGTCCCACAGGACCTTGTCGCGGGGCGAGTCGAAGACCCGGTGGAGCGCGATCGTCAGCTCCACCACGCCGAGATTGGGTCCCAGGTGGCCGCCGGTCTTGGAGACGGCGTCCACGAGGAAGGTCCGGATCTCTGCGGCCAGCTGCTCCAGCTGCTCCGGGCCGAGCCGGTCCAGGTCGCGCGGTCCCCTGATTCGGGAAAGCAGTGCCACCCGTGCCTCCTTGCATTGAGCTGATCGAGCATGCCGATTGCCCGAGTCTAATGTTCCGGTCGCGATCTTGGTCATCCGGCGGTGCGTTCCGTGTCACGGCTGTGGCACGGACGCAGGCGTGCCCGGCACCGTCGGACGGTGCCGGGCACGGGGACCGGTGGTCAGGCGCGGCCTGCGGTCTTCTGGGTCTTGCGGGTGATGGAGTCGATGACGACGGTGGCGAGGAGGACGCCGCCGGTGATCATGTACTGGATGGGGGTGGCGATGCCTTCGAGGGCGAGGCCGTACTGGATGGAGACGATGACCATGACGCCCAGGAGGGCGTTCCAGGTGCGTCCGCGGCCGCCGAAGAGGCTGGTGCCGCCGATGACGGCGGCGGCGATGACGTTCATGAGGAGGTCGCCGGCGCCGGCGCTCTGGTTGGCGGCGGCGATCTTGGAGGCCCAGAACAGTCCGCCGACGGCGGCGAAGAGTCCGGCGAGGGCGAAGACGGAGACGCGGACGGCGGTGACGTTGATACCGGCGCGGCGGGAGGCCTCGACACTGCCGCCGAGGGCGAAGATCTTGCGGCCGTAGGCGGTGCGGCGCAGCGTGAAGTCGGTGATCACGAGCACGGCGAGGAACAGCACCAGGGCCAGCGGCAGGCCCTTGTACTGGTTGAACATGACGGCTGCGGCGAACGCGATCACCGCGAGGACGACGGTGCGCAGCACGATGTCGGACAGGGGGCGGGAGGGGACGCCGGCTGCTGCGCGGCGGCGGTTGTCGAGGTAGGAGGAGAGGAAGAAGCCGGCGACGGCGAGGGCGGCGAGGGCGTAGGCGGCGGCGACGTCGGTGAAGTAGTAGGTGGTGAGCTGTCCGACGACGCCTTCGCCGTCGAGGTTGATGGTGCCGTTCTCGCCCAGGAGCTGGAGCATGAAGCCGAGCCAGAACAGCAGGCCGGCGAGGGTGACGGCGAAGGCGGGGGCGCCGATCTTGGCGAAGAAGAAGCCGTGCAGGGCGCCGATCGCGGCGCCGCTCACGAGGGCGACGAGGACGGCGAGCCATTCGTTCATGCCGTGGGTGACCGACAGGACGGCGACGATGGCGCCGGAGACGCCGGACACGGAGCCCACCGACAGGTCGATCTCGCCCAGCAGCAGGACGAAGATGATGCCGACGGCCATCATGCCGGTGGCGACCATGGTGACGGCGATGTTGGACAGGTTCTCCGCGGACAGGAACTGCCCGTTCATGCTCTGGAAGATGACCGCGATCACGATCAGGCCGATGACGACCGGGATCGAGCCGAGGTCACCGGCGTGCATCTTGCGCCGGAACTCCGACCAGTAGCCCTTCAGGCCCTGCTCGCGCACCAGCAGACGGGGATCGACCGCGGTGACCGCGTCGTGCGCCGCCTCCGGGTTGCCGACCACGGGCCCGCCCGCGGCGGCGGTGTCGGTGGACTTGTCGAGGCTGGTCACTTCTGGACCTCCGCGTTGCGCGCCGCACGGCGGGTCACGGCGTTGTCCGTGGCCCCGGTGATGGCGGAGATGATCTCTTCCTGCGAGGTCGACTTCACATCGAACACCCCGTTGTTGCGGCCCAGCCGCAGCACCGCGACCTTGTCCGCCACGGCCTTCACATCAGCCATGTTGTGACTGATCAGGATCACCGCGTGACCGCGCTCGCGCAGCCGCTCCACCAGATCCAGCACCTGCGCGGTCTGCTCCACGCCCAGCGCCGCGGTCGGCTCGTCCAGGATCACCAGCTTCGGCTCACCCAGCATCGACCGGGCGATCGCCACCGTCTGACGCTGACCGCCCGACAGCGACGCGATCGGGATCCGCACACTCGGAATCCGGATCGACAGCGTCTTCAGCAGCTCCAGCGCACGCCGCTCCATCTCCACCTCGTCCAGCACACCGCGCTTGCGCAGCTCCCGGCCGAGGTAGAGGTTGCCGACGACATCGATGTTGTCGCACAGGGCGAGGTCCTGGTAGACCGTCGCGATCCCCAGGCTCTGGGCGTCGTGCGGGCGGGTGATGGCCACCGTGCGGCCCTCCCACTCGATCGCGCCCTCGTCGATCGGGTGCACCCCGGCGATCGTCTTGACCAGCGTGGACTTTCCGGCACCGTTGTCACCCACCAGGGCGACCACCTCACCGGCGTGGACCTCGAGCTCGACATCGGTGAGCGCCTGCACGGCACCGAACCGCTTCGAGACCCCGCGCAACGCCAACACGGGCGTAGCGGACACGTGAACCATCTCCTTGACCGCCTGACCGGCGGAGATCCCGCACCCCCACTGACTGGGGCGGCACGGTGGCTGAGCAGTACATGACGCGTGGCGACACCACACGCGAGTTTCCCCCCGGCACCCCGCCCCCGCAGCGGGGACTGAAGAACGAGGACGGGACACCGGAAGGTTTCCGCGGGACGACACCCGCCCCGCACGGAACCGGAGCCCGTGTGCCGGGGGCCTGTGCGGCCCCGGCGCGGACTCCGGCGAGCGGCCCCGGCGCACGGTGGGAGCCGTGCGCCGAGCACGGGCCCCGGGGCTCCCGTCCGGGCCCCCGGAGACCGCTGCCGGCTACTTCAGGCCGAGCTGGTCGCACGCCGCCTTGAACTTCGGGGTGCAGATCTCCTGGACCGTGTAGACGCCGTCCTTGACGACGGTGTCCTGGATGTTGTCCTTGGTCAGGGAGACGACCGGGACGAGGACCGACGGGACGCCCTTGGTGGTGGGGCTGTCGACCTTGGAGGTGGCGATCGAGTCGAGCGACTCGCCCTTGGCGAGGGCGACGGCCATCTCGGCGGCGGCGGCCGCCTCCGGCGCGTACGGCTTGTAGACGCTCATGAACTGCTCGCCCGCGACGATGCGCTGCACTCCGGCGAGCTCCGCGTCCTGGCCGGTGACCGGCGGGAGGGGGCTGATGCCGGCGGCCTTCAGGGCGGTGATGATGCCGCCGGCCATGCCGTCGTTGGCGGAGTAGACGCCGACGATCTTGTCCTTGCCGAGAGCCGAGATCGCCGCCTCCATGTTGGCGTTGGCGTTCTCCGGCTTCCACTCCTTGGTGTCGTACTCCTTGCCGACGGTGACCTTGCCGTCGAGCTCGGCGTGCGCGCCCTTCTTGAACAGCGCGGCGTTCGGGTCGGTGATCGCGCCGTTCATCATCACGATCTGGCCGCCCTCGGCCTTGTCGCCCAGCGCCTCCACGAGGGCCTTGCCCTGGACGTGGCCGACCTCTTCGTTGTCGAAGGAGGTGTAGGCGTCGATCGGGCCCTCGGCGAGACGGTCGAAGGCGACGACGGGGATGCCGGCGTCCTTGGCCTTCTTCACACCGCCGGCGATCGCCTTGGAGTCGACCGCGTCCACGATCAGGGCGTCGACCTTGTTGGTGATCATGGTGTCCACCTGCTGCGTCTGCAGCGTGGCGTCCTGCTTGGCGTTGGCGTAGACGACCTTCGCCTTGTTGTCCGTCAGCTCGGCGATCTTCTTCTCGATCAGCGGCTTGTCGAACTTCTCGTAACGGGCCGTCTGGTTCTCCGGGAGGAGAAGGCCGATCGTGATGTCGTCGCCCTTCTTCTCCGCGGACTCCTTGGTGCTGTCGCCGGACTCCTTGGCGCTGCCGCACGCGGCGAGCGAGACGGCCATGGCGGTGGCGGCAGCGGCAACGGCGGCACGACGCAGATGTGCGTTCACGTTGTAAACCTCCCTGACGAGGCCGCGTCGTTGCGGCCGAGGTGGCTGGAAGTCAACTCCGCCCCGCCGCCATCGTCAAGGAGTAAATCCTTAACGAGATGACAACGGTGCCATCCGTTATCTAAGTGAAGGCGAGCGCGCCGGCAGGCACAGCCGTGTCGGCTCCCTGCAAAAGCGTCGAATCGCCCATCTCGCTGAGCACCAGGGCCAGCGCGCCGAGCACCTCCGCGCGGCCGCCGAGCGCCCCGGGCGCCACCGAGAGCTGCCGTGCCGCGCTGGGGATGGCGTAGCGCGAGACGGACTCCCTGATCGGGGCCAGCACCAGTTCGCCGGCCTCGGCCAGATCCCCGCCGAGCACCACCCTGCTGGGGTTGAGCAGATTGCACAGGTTGGCCACGCCGCTGCCGATGTGGCGGCCCACGTCGGCCACCACCCGGCGGCAGCCGGGGTCGCCCTCCCGGGCCAGCTGCACCACCCGCTCCATGGTCAGGTCGGTGCCGTGGCTCGGCTGGAGCAGCGGCAGGACGTACCGGGCCGCGGCGAACGTCTCCAGGCAGCCGCGGTTGCCGCAGCGGCACACCGGGCCCGACTCGTCCAGCGTGATGTGCCCGATCTCCCCCGCGGTGCCGCCGGGCCCGCGGTAGATCTGGCCCTCTATGACCAGCCCGGCGCCCACACCGCTGGCGACCTTGATGTACGCGAGGTCCTTCACCCCGCGCCCGGCGCCCCACACCAGCTCGCCGAGCGCGCCGAGGTTGGCGTCGTTGTCGACGTACACGGGGACGCCGAGCCGCGCGGAGAGCTCCTCGCTCGGGTTGATCCCGGTCCAGCCCGGCAGGATCGCGGTGGACCCCAGGGTGCCGGACTCCACGTCGATCGGGCCGGGCACGCCGAGCCCGACGCCGACGACCTTGTCCGGGCTGATCCCGGTGGCCTCGATCAGGCGCTTGACGAGCACCTCGGCCCGCCCGAAGCCCTCGGCCGACGAGGCGTCCACGTCCAGCGGCTCCGACTCCTCGGCGAGCACCTGGTGGGCCAGGTTGCCGACGGCGACCCGCAGGTGGGTGTGGCCGAAGTCGACGCCGATGACGATGCCCGCGTCGCCGCTGAGCGACACGCTGCGGGCACGCCGGCCGCCGGCGGACGTCGGCGTCACCTCCACCGTGCCGCCGTCCTTCAGCTCGCGCACGATGTTGGAGACCGTGGCCGCGGAGAGCCCGGTGGTCCGGGCGATCTCCGCCTGCGTGAGCGAGCCGGCCATGCGCACGGCGCGCACGACCCGCTCGAGGTTGGCCCGGTGCAGAGATGTCTGCGATCCCGGAGTCTCCATCGACTCATCCACTCCTGCCCCCGGAGGACGGCACGACGACCGCCCCCGGCCGGGGCCACCACAAGGGAACCCCGACGTCTCTCCAACTTGTGAACTCTGAGTTCAACTCTCGGGGGGTTATTCCGTCAAGACCTTGAGCGGGGGCAACCTCCGATGAGCATCGCGGGACACCTGTGCGGGACGCGCCGGGGCCCCGCCGTGCCGACGCACGACGGGGCCCTGAACGGAGGGTTACGGACGGGTCACTTCAGGGTGCCGGCGGTCAGGCCGGACTGGACCTGCCGCTGGAACGAGAGGTAGACGACGATCACCGGGAGCATCGCGATCGTCATACCGGCGAAGATCACCGGCAGGTCGCCCTCGTAGCCCTGCTGCTGGTTGAGGAGCACCAGGCCCTGGGTGAGCACCGAGCGGTCCTTGTCGAAGCCGCTCTGCTGCTGCATCAGGGTCATCGGGAGGATGTACTGGTTCCACTGGCCGAGGACGTTGAAGATGCCGACGCTGAGCAGGCCGGGCTTGGCCATCGGGACCATCACCTGGAAGAAGATCCGGGTGTGCGAGGCCCCGTCGATCACCGCCGCCTCGTGGATGGCCGTGGGCAGCGTCCGGAAGAACGCGTGCATGAAGAAGACGGTGAACGGCAGCGAGTACGCGATGTAGACGAGGATCAGGCCCTGGTACGTGTTCAGCATGCCGAGCATGTCGACGAGGAAGTACAGCGGCACCAGGCCCAGGTAGACCGGGAACATCGCGCCCGCGACGAAGAAGTAGTAGAAGAAGCGGTTGCCGCGGAACTCGTAGCGCGCCAGGACGTAGGCCGCCATCGCGCCGAGCAGCATGGTCAGCGGGATGGAGAAGACGAGCACGATCAGGGTGTTGGCGAAGTAGTCGCCGATGCCCTTCTCCCAGGCCCGCCCGAAGGCGTCGAAGTTCCAGTTCGACGGCCACGACCAGGCGCTGGAGCCGATCTCCGTGTCCGTCTTGAAGGAACCGAGCAGCAGCCAGATCAGCGGCAGCACGATCATCACGGACCACAGGATGAGGAAGCCGTGCGAGAAGACGTTGAGGACCTTGCCCTCGTCGTCTCCCTTCCCTCCGGCTCCCTGGGGCCGGGCGCCGTTCTTCGCGTCGCGCGGGCCGGGGACGGCGTCCTTGGCGACGCCGTCGATCGTCCGGGTGTTCGACATGGCGTGGTTCCCCGCTCAGTATTCGATGCGCTCGCGGCGGCTGATCCGCAGCGTGACGAGGGACAGGATCAGCGTGAGGCCCAGGATCACGACGCCCATGGCGCAGGCGTAGCCGCTCTTCCCGAAGGAGAGGAAGTTACGCATCAGATAGGTCGCCATGACCTCGCTGTTGTGGTCGGGGCCGCCGCCGTAGCTGTTGCCCGGGGTCATGACCGAGATCAGGGCGAAGCAGTCCATGGCCAGGATCGCGAGATAGACCCAGGCCGTCTGGACGGTGTCCCACAGCAGCGGCAGCGTGACCCGGAAGAAGGACTGGGTGCGGCTGGCGCCGTCGAGCAGGGCGGCCTCGTAGATCTCCTTCGGCACCGACTGCATCGCGGCGGAGAAGAGGACCAGGTAGAAGCCGACGCCCCACCACAGGAGCACGAAGGCCACGCACCACAGCACGAGATCGGGCTCGTTGAGCCATTCGATGGGGTGCGCGGGGTCGGAGAGGCCGAGCTTGATGAAGACGCCGTTGATCAGGCCGGCGACGTCACCCCGGTAGATCGCCCGCCAGAGCACGGCGAGGATCGCGATGGACAGGACGTGCGGGACGAAGAACAGGATCTTGTAGAAGCCCGATCCCGCGACGCCGCGGATTCCGCCCGCGCCGCCCCGCCCGCCCACGTTCACCATGTAGGCGAAGAAGAGGGCGAGCAGGATGGTCGCGACGGGAAGGAAGACCAGGAGCAGGACGTTGTGCCACAGAGCCTTCAGGAACACCGAGTCGGAGAACAACGCGGTGTAGTTGTCGAGGCCGACGAAACTCATCTCCTGCGACTGGCCCTGCCAGTTCGTGAAGGAGTATCCGAAGGTCTGCATGTACGGCCAGATCATGAAGACCGCGTACAGCACGACCGGTACGATCAGAAAACCGGTGACGAACCGGTACTTTCCCTGTTGCATGGCACCCTGCCCCTGGATTTCCGGCCTCGGCTACTGACGCTTGTTGTTCGCGCTCGCCGGATCCTTGGCCGCCTTGTCGACCGCGGCCTGCGCCCGCTTGAGCCATTCGGCCGGCGTGATGCGCTTGGCCATCAGCTCGGCGGACGCGGTACGGATGGACTCGTCCATCTCGCTGTACCAGTTGATGTAGAAGTAGTCGAAGCGCTGGTCGACCGGGCACGCGTCGACGGCCTCGACCGCGGACTTGGTGCCGGAGCGGAGCTGGACGCTCTTGTCGACGCCGTCCTGCACGATGGTCAGGGAGTTGGCCTGCTGCGCGAAGCTGGTCGACCACTCCTTCGAACACATCAGGCGCAGGAACTCCAGGCCGCCGGCCTTGTTCTTGGCCTTCTCCGGGACGATGAACGGCTCGCCCGCGCCGGCCCGGATCGCCTCGAACGGCAGCTTGCTGCCGGGCAGCAGCGGCATCGGCAGGAACTTCATGTCGAAGTCCTCCGGGGTCTGCTTCAGCTGCTCGTTCTCCAGCCAGGAGCCGGAGGGGATGAAGACGGCCTTGCCCTCGTTCCAGGCGGTCTGCGACTCGATGTGGTCGAGGGAGTTGGTGCCCGGCATGAGCAGGCCCTTGTCCACGATCTCGTAGATGGCCTCGATCGACTGCTTGGCGGCCTCGCTGCCGACGAACGCGTTCTTCTCGAGGTTGTCGATCGCCTTCATGGCCTCCAGACCGCCGGTCTTGGCGATCAGGTCCATGATCATGACGTTGATGTAGTACGGGTGCTTGCCCTGGTGGGCGAGACCGCCGATGCCCTTCTTCTTGGCGTCCTGCATGATCTGCAGGAAGGCGTCCCAGGTCTTCGGCACCTCCCACCCGTTGTCCTTGAACATCTTGCCCGAGTACCAGACGCCCCAGACCGTGTAGACGTAGTTCAGGGAGTGCATCTTGCCGCCGATGAAGCCCTTGTCGGCGGTGCCCGGGACGAGGATGTCCTTGACCT
This sequence comes from Streptomyces genisteinicus, assembly GCF_014489615.1. GTDB lineage: Bacteria > Actinomycetota > Actinomycetes > Streptomycetales > Streptomycetaceae > Streptomyces > Streptomyces genisteinicus. The sequence continues at coordinate 6,024,188 of NZ_CP060825.1, read as the reverse complement.
TCTTGCTCGGGTCGTCCGGCGCGGGGGCCTCGAGCAGCTCGGTGAGGTCGGCGAGCTGGCCGTTCTTGTGCAGCACGTCGAGCTTGATCTGCTGGGCGCCGGAGTTGTCGACGACGTCCGGCGGGTTGCCCGCGTTGAACCGGGGCTGGAGCTTGCCCGTGATCTCCTGGGTGCCGAGGTGGCTGATCTCGGGGCCGTACTTGGCCTTGTAGAGCTTCTCCCACTCGATGGCGTACTGGTCGCCGAAGCCGCCCTTGAAGATGACGACGTCGAGCGTGCCGCCCTTGGTGACGCCGAACGGGTTGTCCTTCGTCACCTCGCCCTTCTGCTTCTCCTGGTCGTTGCCGCCGCCGCTGCTGGCGCAGGCGGACAGGAAGCTCATCGTGGGTACGGCAATCAGACCGAGTGCGGCGGACCGCTTGATCAGATTCCGACGGCTGAGGCCCTCACCGTGCGTATTCGAGGTGGAGGTGGATCCCATGCTCAAGTCCTCGCCTTCTCCAGGACTCAGGCGGTGTACCGGTCGCCCGTAGGCTCGCCTCAGGCGAAGGGCCCCGTTACCGCGGTCAGTTGCTGCGCTTTTCCGTAGGGAAGCACAGTGAAGCTCGGGTCGTGCACGGCCGGCAGGAGGGCGGGCGGAATTCACGGCCGTCGTCCGCGTGACCGTGACCCCCACCGTCCCCCCTGCCCGCGAAAACATCTCTGCGGACGCCGACAGGTATAGTCCACTTCCCGCCAACTGAGCAAGATCGAATGCAAGGTTGCACGGCAGTCTTTCCCGAGTTGAGACCTCGCGGACACATGAACCCCGTCTGCACCCTTACGAGCACTGCATTCTTCACGGAATGGCGCATTCCGTCCCGGCGACACCCCCAACACCCTTGACACCGTCTGCCACTTGCCTCCCTACTGGACCCTGCACCTCGCGAATGACAACGTTGTCCAACGCGTCTCCCAGGAGGATAGACCCGGGATGCAGCCCAGACCCCGACCCCGGAACCGACACGTCCGCGCCCTCACCCTGGCGGTGAGCGCCTCACTCCTCGTGTTGACGGCCCCTTCCGCGGCCGTCGCCCTGCCCGGAACACCGGGGCAATCGCCCTCGGCGGACCGGAATTTCAGCTCATCCTTCGAAACGGACGAAGCACAACCGGACTGGCGTAACACCGTAGAACTCGGCAAGGACGGAGAGAAGCGGTCATCCGGCGTCGACGGCGGATTCTCCAGCGGAATTCCGGGCAATGTCACCGATCAGGTCACCGGGCTGCGGGCCAGCGACGAGAACGCGGGCGGGGGCGAGACCAAGGAGAACCTCGTCGACGTCTCGCCCGGCAGCAAGTGGCTGGCGTTCGAGCCGACGGCCTGGGTGGAGTTCGACACGGCGGCGCCCGTCAAGGTGGCCGCCTACGCGCTGACCTCCGCCAACGACCACGCCGAGCGCGACCCCCGCGACTGGACCCTCAAGGGCTCGGCGAACGGCACCGACTGGACGGTCCTCGACACCCGTTCCGGCGAGACCTTCGCCAAGCGGTTCGAGACGAAGACCTATGAGATAGGCGCCCCCGGCGAGGTCACCGCCTACGCGCACTACCGGCTGGAGATCACCGCGAACAACGGCGCGGACGCCACGCAGCTGGCCGACGTCCAGTTCTCGAACGGCGACACCTCGACGCCGGTCCCCGACGACATGCGCACCCAGGCCGACCGGGGCCCCAGCGGCTCCCCCACCGCCAAGGCGGGCGCGGGCTTCACGGGCAAGCACGCGCTGAAGTACGCCGGCACCCACAAGCCGGACGGCCGGGCCTACTCGTACAACAAGGTCTTCGACGTCGACGTGGCCGTGCGCCGCGACACCGAGCTGTCCTACAAGGTCTTCCCCGCGATGGCGGAGACGGACCTGAACTACCCCGCCACCAACGTCGCGGTCGACCTCGCCTTCACCGACGGCACCTACCTCAGCGAGCTCGGCGCCGTCGACTCGCACGGCGGGGCGATGACCCCGCAGGGCCAGGGCGCCGCCAAGCGGCTCTACGTCAACCAGTGGAACGCGGTCGCCTCCGGCATCGGCGCCGTCGCCGCGGGCAGGACGGTGGACCGCGTCCTGGTGGCCTACGACTCCCCGAAGGGGCCGGCCGCCTTCCAGGGCTGGATCGACGACATCGTCATCGGGCCCAGGGCTCCCGAGAAGCCCGCCGCCCACCTGTCGGACTACGCGGTGACCACCCGCGGCACCAACTCCAGCGGCTCCTTCTCGCGCGGCAACACCTTCCCCGCGACGGCCGTCCCGCACGGCTTCAACTTCTGGACGCCGGTGACCAACGCCGGTTCCAAGAGCTGGCTGTACGAGTACGCCCGCGGGAACAACGCGGACAACCTGCCCACGATCCAGGCGTTCAGCACCAGCCACGAGCCGAGCCCCTGGATGGGCGACCGGCAGACCTTCCAGGTGATGCCGTCGGCCGCGTCCGGCACCCCGGACATCGCGCGGACCGCCCGCGCGCTGCCCTTCCGCCACGACAACGAGACGGCGCGCCCGCACTACTACGGGGTGACCTTCGAGAACGGCCTCAAGGCCGAGATGACGCCGACCGACCACGCGGCGATGATGCGGTTCACCTTCCCCGGCGACGACGCGAGCGTGCTCTTCGACAACGTCACCGACGAGGCGGGCCTCACCCTCGACCCCGCGACGCGCTCCTTCACCGGCTGGTCCGACGTCAAGAGCGGCCTGTCCACCGGCGCCACCCGTCTGTTCGTGTACGGCGTCTTCGACCGGCCGGTCACCGACTCCGGCGCCGAGGGCGTGCGCGGCAGGCTCCGCTTCGACGCGGGCGAGGACCGCACCGTGACCCTGCGGATGGCGACCTCGCTCATCGGCACCGACCAGGCGAAGAAGAACCTGGCCGACGAGATCCCGTCCGGCACCCGCTTCGAGAAGGTGCGCGACACCGCCCGCGGGGCCTGGGACGGGCTGCTGGGCAAGGTCGAGGTCGAGGGAGCCACCCGCGACCAGCTCACCACCCTCTACTCCAGCCTCTACCGGCTCTACCTGTACCCGAACGCGGGTCACGAGAACACCGGCACGCGCGCGCACCCGAAGTACCAGTACGCGAGCCCCTTCTCCCCCATGCCGGGCCCCGACACCCCGACGAGGACCGGCGCGAAAATCGTCGACGGCAAGGTGTACGTCAACAACGGCTTCTGGGACACCTACCGGACGACGTGGCCCGCGTACTCCTTCCTCACGCCGGCGAAGGCCGGCGAGCTGGTCGACGGATTCGTCCAGCAGTACAAGGACGGCGGCTGGATCTCCCGCTGGTCCTCCCCCGGCTACGCGGACCTGATGACGGGCACCAGCTCGGACGTCGCCTTCGCGGACGCCTTCGTCAAGGGGGTCGACTTCGACGCCGAGGCCGCGTACGAGGCGGCGCTGAAGAACGCCACCGTCGTCCCGCCGTCCTCCGGCACCGGCCGCAAGGGCATGGAGACCTCGCCGTTCCTCGGCTACGCCTCCACCGCGACCCACGAGGGCCTGTCCTGGTCCCTGGAGGGCTATATCAACGACTACGGCATCGCCAGGATGGCCGAGGCGCTCCACAAGAAGACCGGCAAGGACCGCTACCGGGAGGAGGCCGCGTACTTCCTGGGCCGCGCGCAGAACTACGTCACCCTCTTCGACAAGCAGGCCGGGTTCTTCCAGGGCCGCGACCTGAAGGGCGACTGGCGGGTGCCGTCCGCCGAGTACGACCCGCGGGTCTGGGGCCACGACTACACCGAGACCAACGGATGGGGCTACGCCTTCACCGCCCCGCAGGACAGTCGGGGCCTGGCCAACCTCTACGGCGGGCGGGCCGGGCTCGGCAAGAAGCTCGACACCTACTTCGCCACGCCCGAGACGGCCTCACCCGAGTTCACCGGCTCCTACGGGTCGGTCATCCACGAGATGACGGAGGCGCGCGACGTCCGGATGGGCATGTACGGGCACTCCAACCAGGTCGCCCACCACGCCACGTACATGTACAACGCGGCCTCGCAGCCCTGGAAGACGCAGGAGAAGGTCCGCGAGGTCCTCTCCCGCCTCTACACCGGCAGTGAGATCGGGCAGGGCTACCACGGCGACGAGGACAACGGCGAGCAGTCGGCCTGGTACCTCTTCTCCGCCCTCGGCTTCTACCCGCTCGTGATGGGCAGCGGCGAGTACGCCATCGGCTCCCCCCTGTTCACCAAGGCCACGGTCCATCTGGAGGGCGGCCGCAAGCTGGTCGTGAAGGCCCCCCGGAACAGCGCCAAGAACGTCTACGTCCAGGGCCTGAAGGTCAACGGACGGACGTGGACGTCCACCGCGCTGCCGCACTCGGTGGTCGCGAAGGGCGGCACGCTGGAGTTCGCGATGGGCCCGAAGCCCTCCGCGTGGGGCACCGGCGAGAACGCCGCGCCCGTCTCCCTCACCCGCGACGACGCGGTGCCCGCGCCGCGCCGCGACCTCACCACCGGCGGCGGGCCGCTGGCCGACGACACCTCGGCGACCTCGGCGGAGTTCACCTCCCTCGACCTGCCGGTGGCGAAGGCCGGGACGGCGGTCCAGTACACCCTGACCTCGGCGGCGAAGGACCGGGCACCGCGGGGATGGGTGCTCCAGGGCTCGGCCGACGGGCGGACGTGGAAGGAACTCGACCGGCGCTCGGGCGAGTCCTTCGCCTGGGACAGGCAGACCCGGGTGTTCTCGGTGGCCCGGCCGGCGGCGTACGCCCACTACCGCCTCGTCCCGGACGGCGGCGGCACGCTCGCGGAGGTGGAACTGCTCGGATAGCGGCGCGCACCACGCCGGACGGACGGGTCGCGCTCCCCGGGGCGCGACCCGTTGGCGTCCGGAGCGGCGAAGGCATGCAAATGCCGCTTACCGCCCAAAGCTTTGATTCTTCTCCAAAGCCTCATCCGCGGGCGGCGGTTGTAGCGATTCCGGGACATAAAAATGGCGTCGAAGTGTGAAGGTCATATGAAAAGATCCTGAGGAAACGATGGTCCGCCCCGCTCCGCGCGGAGCGGGGCGGACCGCTCTCATCGAGACACCTTCATGGAGACCTACGTGGCCGAACTCTCTGGCCTCAAGCGCGGCCGGACACGTGCCCGCCTCGTCGCCGCTGCGACCGCTGCGGCTCTGCTCATCACCGGCGCCGCCGCCGGTTCGGCGTCCGCCGACGACGCCTCGCCGTCCGCGACGTCCGCCGCCAAGGCGCCCGCCAAGGGCGCAGGCGCCTTCGGCATCCAGGGCACCTCCGGGGTGACCCCGGACAACGCGCTGTACGGCGTGGACAGCAAGGGCGTGATCTGGGGCTACACCCAGAACCTCGAGGGCGGCCTCAACTCCCGCGACGAGTCCGGCAGCGGCTGGGCCGGCACCACGCACATGACCCAGGTCGACCACGACGCCGACGGCATGTCCGACGGCATCTGGGCGGTGGAGGGCGGCTACCTGCTGAGCCTCTTCTGGGACCAGCCCGCCACCACCGTCGGCGGCGGCTGGGGCATCTACAACAAGGTCTTCTCCGCCTCCGACCTGGCCGGAGCCGGCGCGGACGACCTGCTGGCCCGCGACACCAAGGGCAACCTGTACCTGTACCTGGGGTACGGCAACGGCAAGCTGACCGGCCGCACCCTGGTCGGCGGCGGCTGGCAGGCGTACAACCAGATCACCGGCAAGGGCGACCTCACCGGTGACGGCAAGAACGACATCGTGGCCCGCGACGGCTCCGGTGTGCTGTGGCTGTACAAGGGCACCGGCGACCGCGCCAAGCCCTTCACCGCCCGCACGAAGATCGGTGGCGGCTGGAACGCCTTCAACTACCTGGTCCAGGTGGGCGACATCGACCTCGACGGCACCACGGACCTGATCGCCCGTTCCACGGGTGGCGCCCTGTACCTGTACAAGGGCACCGGCAACGCGGCCGCGCCGTTCAAGGCGAAGACCCTCATCGGCAGCAGCGGCTGGAACAGCTACCGCCTGATGTACTGATCCGGCGGCCGTCCCCGGACGGTCTCCGCCACAGGGCCGCGCTCCTCGGAGCGCGGCCCTTTCGGTGTCCGGGCCGCGGCCGGGGCAGGGCGGGGCGGGAGGGCGGCGCGGCGGCGGGGCACGGCAGGAGGGCGGCCGGGCACGCCGGGCACGCCGGGCACGCCGGGCACGCCGGCCCCGGGGAACGCGACACGGCGACACGGCGACACGCCGGTGAACGCTTTGATCGCGCGGACGTGGTGACGGAGCCTGTGCGTACGGTGATCTTCCCAGGGGGGGAAGGTTCGCTCTCGCACGGAGTGACACACAATGGCAAAGATCTCTGGTTCCCACCGCACGGGCGGCGTCCTGTCCCGTGTCGCCGCCGCGGCGATCGCCGCGGCACTCGTCGCCACGGGGGCGGGCGTGGCGGTGGCGGACGGTCCGCAGCACACGGCGACCGGCGCCGCGCAGGCGGCCCGGGCGGCCCAGGCGGCCTCCGCCCCGGCTCCGGCCGTCGAGCGCAGCGCGGCGCGCGGCGAATACCGCAACCTGCACGGGCTCACCGGCCCGACGCTGTACGACTACATCCCCGACGGCCGGGGCGGCTACGTCACCCGCGGGTGGGTCACCGACCAGTGGCGGGACGTCAAGAACGCCACCCAGGCCGACAACGACCGTGACGGCGTCGCCGACGACTTCTACGTCTGGTTCACCGACGGGCATCTCGCCTACCTGTCCGAAGAGGGCGAGTACGTCCAGCTGGGCGGCGGCTGGAACGCCTACGACAAGGCCTACTCGCCGGGCGACCTCGGCGGTGCGGCCGGCTCCGACATCATCGCCCGGGACAGCGGCGGCACGCTGTGGATCTACCTCGGCTACGGCGACGGCAGGCTCACCGGCCGCACCGAGATCGGCGGCGGCTGGCAGGTCTACAGCCAGATCGCCGGCGTCGGCGACCTCAGCGGCGACGGCAGGAACGACATCGTCGCCCGCGACGGTTCCGGTGTGCTGTGGCTGTACAAGGGCACCGGCGACTACAAGGCCCCGTTCGAGCCGCGCACCGAGATCGGCGGGGGCTGGAACCTCTTCAACACCCTCGTCGGCGTGGGCGATCTCGACTTCGACGGCGTGAACGACCTGGTCGCTCGTGACACGGCCGGGGCCCTGTGGCGCTACTCGGGCACCGGGAACGCGGCCGCGCCGTTCGAGCCGCGGGTGAAGATCGGCAGCAGCGGCTGGAACGCCTACCGGGTGATCTTCTAGGCGTAGAACGATCGGGCCGCGCTCCCGGTGCGGGGATGCTGTTGGTTAATCCGGGCCCTTGCGTGACGTCGGCTCCCGAGGCCCGTTGGTGTCTCGGGGGCCGACGTTGTCGTTTGGGGAGGGTGTCTGTGTCGATGCGGTCGGGTGGGTCGGGCGAGATCCCGGTGGAGACAGTGCGCGTGGCGCGGGCCGCGTTCCCGAAGGGCAGTCTGGCGATCCGGATCCGTGACGAGCTCGGGGTCATGTTCCAGGACGGGGACTTTGCGGCGCTGTTCGCAGTGCGCGGCAGGCCGGCGTGGTCGCCGGGCCGGCTGGCGCTGGTGTTGGTGCTGCAGTTCGTGGAAGGGCTGACCGACCGGCAGACCGCGGAGGCGGTGCGGGCCCGTATCGACTGGAAGTACGCGCTCGGGCTGGAACTGACGGACACGGGTTTCGACTACTCGGTGCTCTCGGAGTTCCGGGACCGGCTGGTCGGCGCGGACGGGGGGCGGGAGCTCCTGGACGGGGTGCTGTCGGCAGCCCGGCGACAAGGGCTGATCACTGCCGGAGCAAGCGCGCGGACCGACTCCACACATGTGCTGTCCGCGGTTCGGGAGATCAACCAGCTGGAGCTGGTCACCGAGACCTTGCGCGCGGCGCTGAACGCGGCGGCCCGCGCCGAGCCCGGCTGGGTGGGCGAGAACGCCAGGCCCGACTGGTTCAGGCATTACGCGACCCGGGCTGAGGAGTCCCGCTTTCCCAAGGCTCGCGTCAAACGGGATCAGGTATACCGGCGGATTGGCGGCGACGGAATGCTGTTGCTGCGGATGGCCTGGGCCGACGGCGCCCCGCCACGGCTGCGGTCCCTGCCGGAGCTGGAGGTCCTGCGGCAGGTGTGGGTCCAGCACTTCCACCTGGTCGATGGCGAGGTGGCGCGCCGTGGCCCAAAAGAACGGCCGCCGGGTGCGACGCGCCTGGTCAGCCCGTATGACACCGAGGCCCGCGGCGGGGTCAAGGGGGAGGTGCGCTGGGACGGCTACAAGGTCCACGTGACCGAGACCTGTGATCCGGACACGGTGCATCTGATCACGAACGTGACCACCACCGTCGCCACGGTGACGGATGACCGGATGGCCGCTGTCGTCCATGCCGGCCTGGCCGGGCGGGACCTGCTGCCCGGTGAGCACTGGGTGGACACCGGCTATGCCAACGCCGGTGCCCTGGTCGCCGCACGGCGTGACCACGGCGTCGCCCTGCACGGGCCGATGAAGCCGACGACCGCTCCGCATACCCGCACCGCCTACGGGCAGGACGCCTTCGCCATCGATTGGGACAACCAGCGTGTGACCTGCCCCAAGGGGGTGGCCAGCACCCAATGGCACCAGCGCCGCTCCAGGACCGGACATCCGACCATCCGGGTCCGGTTCTCCCAGGCCGACTGCCGCTCGTGCCCCGCGCTGCGCGAGTGCGTCAACTCGCCCAGAGCCGAGCGCCGGGAGATCAACCTGCGTCCCCGCCAGGAGTACGAAGCCCTCCAGCACGCCCGCGCACTCCAGCAGGGTGACGAGTGGAAGGCCCGATACACGATCCGCGCCGGGGTCGAGGGAACGATCTCTCAAGGGGTCCGTGCCTGCGATCTACGCCGGTCCCGCTACCGAGGCATGGCGAAGACAAGCCTCCAGCACCAACTCACCGGCGCGGCGATCAACCTCATCCGCATCGACGCCTGGCTCACGGGCACACTCCACGCTCGAACCCGCGCCAGCCACCTGACAGCACTCCGCCCCGCCGCATAGCGGCGGGGCGAAGCAACCGGGCCCGGATTAACCAACAGCATCCCGGTGCGGGGAGCGCGGCCCTTTCGGTGTCCGCCGGTCCGGACGGGCAGGTGCCCGGCCCGGCGGACGGGTCAGCCCAGCCGGCAGGTGAGCGCCGACTGGGTGTCGGCCCCCGATCCGGTGGCCACGTAGCCGAAGTTCGCCGACTGCCCCGGTGCGAGGCTGCCGTTGTGACCCGCGTTGTGGACCATGACGGCCTGCCCCTGGGCGGTCATCGCCCCGTTCCAGAGGCTGTCGATCCGGTGGCCCGCCGGGAGGGTCCAGTCGACCATCCAGCCGAGCATCGGCACCGTGCCGGTGTTGGTGACCGTCACCTGGGACTGGTAGCCGCCGCCCCAGCTTCCGGCGGTCGTGCGGGTGGCGGTGCACTCGGCGCCCGGCGCGGGTCCACCGGGGTCTCCCCCGCCCTCGCCCGGGTCCTTCACGCCGGTGACCTCTCCGTTGCCGCCGTCGAAGACGACGTCGGAGCAGGAGTAGAAGGTCTCCTGGCTGTCGGAGCGCTGCCACACCATGTAGATGACGTGGCGGCCGGACTTGTTCGCGGGCAGGGCGCCCGTCCACGAGTAGTTCGCCTCGACCGTGCCCGGCGAACCGTTGAGCTGCGGGTGGTCGACGGTCAGGAACGGGGCGTTCTCGACGTCGTCCCAGGTGAGGGGCGCGGTCGGGTCGAAGCCGTCCTTGGTCACGTAGACCTTGAACCATCCCGGGTGCGCGGCCCAGGCGTTGTAGGAGAAGTCGATGGTCGCGCCGGACGTGAGGTGGGTCAGCGGCCAGTCGTCGCGCGCCGCGTTGAAGCCGGTGAAGTTGGTGTTGCCGCCGCTGCACAGCTCGCCGTCGGGCACGAAGCCGCGGGTGCGGCCCGCGCCGTCGGAGCGCAGCACGGAGAACCAGTTGTAGAACGGCGTGGTGCCGCTCTGCTGGGCGGCCGCCTTGCAGGCCGGGTTGACCGGCTTGATCTCACCGGTGTCGGTCAGCCCGTCCTGCCAGCACAGGAAGGTGCGGCTGGCGGGCTTCATCGGGGTGCCGTGGGCCTCGGCGTCGCCACCGGCGGAGACGACGAGACCGAGGGCGGGAATGGTGGTGACCAGTGCGAGGAGGGTCAGCAGCAGAGCGCGTGGTCGGCTCAGCGCTCTTGATCTCCGGATCATCCGGTCGTCCCTTCGGAGGGTGGGGGGCGGGAGGGGAGGATGTGCTTCGCGCGGGCGCGGGAACCGTGGGAGCGCTCCCACGCTTCATCGGGTGAAGCTAGCGCGGACCCGGAGGGCTGTAAACGCCTTGCGCACGAGGAGAGTCGGGGCGCGGGGCGGGGTGCGCCGAAGGGCCGCCACACCCGCGGGGAGCGGGGTGACGGCCCTTCGTCCGGAGGGGCGGCCGCCCGGAGGGGCGCCTCGTCCGGGGCGGGATCAGCCGCGGATGAGGTTCCGCAGCACGTACTGCATGATGCCGCCGTTGCGGTAGTAGTCCGCCTCACCGGGGGTGTCGATGCGGACGACCGCGTCGAACTCCACACCGGAGTCGGTGGTGACCTTGACGGTGCTCGGGGTCGTGCCGTCGTTGAGCTCGGTGATGCCGGTGATGGAGAAGGTCTCCTCACCGGTCAGGCCGAGCGAGTCCGCCGACTGGCCGGCCGGGAACTGGAGCGGGAGGACGCCCATGCCGATGAGGTTCGAGCGGTGGATGCGCTCGTACGACTCGGTGATGACGGCCTTGACGCCGAGGAGCGCGGTGCCCTTGGCCGCCCAGTCGCGGGAGGAGCCGGAGCCGTACTCCTTGCCGCCCAGGATGACCAGCGGGGTGCCGGCGGCCTGGTAGTTCTGCGAGGCGTCGTAGATGAACGACACCGGGCCGTCCGCCTGGGTGAAGTCGCGGGTGAAGCCGCCCTCGGTGCCCGGCGCGATCTGGTTGCGCAGGCGGATGTTGGCGAACGTGCCGCGGATCATGACCTCGTGGTTGCCGCGGCGCGAGCCGTAGCTGTTGAAGTCGCGGCGCTCGACGCCGTGCTCCGTGAGGTACTTGCCGGCCGGGGTGTCGGCCTTGATGGCGCCGGCCGGGGAGATGTGGTCGGTGGTGACCGAGTCGCCCAGCTTGGCGAGGACGCGCGCGTCCGTGATGTCGGCGACCGGGGTCGTCTCCATCGTCATGCCCTCGAAGTAGGGGGGCTTGCGCACGTAGGTGGACTCGGCGTCCCACTCGAAGGTGTTGCCGGTCGGGATCGACAGGGCCTGCCACTGCGCGTCGCCCGCGAACACGTCCTGGTAGGACTTGTTGAACATGTCCTCGCCGATGGCGTTGGCGACGACGTCGTTGACCTCGGCCTCGGTCGGCCAGATGTCCTGGAGGAAGACCGGCTTGCCGTCGGTGTCGGTGCCGAGGGCGTCCTTGGTGATGTCCACCTTCATCGAACCGGCGATGGCGTACGCGACGACCAGCGGCGGGGAGGCGAGGTAGTTCATCTTGACGTCGGGGTTGATCCGGCCCTCGAAGTTCCGGTTGCCGGAGAGGACCGAGGTGACCGCGAGGTCGTGGTCGTTGACGGCCTTGGAGACCTCCTCCGGCAGCGGGCCGGAGTTGCCGATGCAGGTGGTGCAGCCGTAGCCGACCAGGTTGAAGCCGACCTTGTCGAGGTACGGGGTGAGCCCGGCCTTGTCGAAGTAGTCGGTGACGACCTTGGAGCCCGGGGCGAGGGTGGTCTTGACCCACGGCTTGCGGGTCAGGCCGCGCTCGACCGCCTTCTTGGCCACGAGCGCCGCGGCGACCATGACGTACGGGTTCGAGGTGTTGGTGCAGGAGGTGATCGCGGCGACGGTGACGGCGCCGTGGTCGATCTCGTAGGTCGAGCCGTCGGGGGCGGTGACGGTGACCGGGTTGGACGGCACGCTCGCGGTGACGGCCGGGGCGTCGGAGGCCGGGAAGGACTCCTTGCCCGCCTCGTCGACGGATTCCACGTAGTTGCGGACGTCCTGCGCGAACTGCTGGGCGGCGTTGGCCAGGACGATGCGGTCCTGCGGGCGCTTCGGGCCGGCGATGGAGGGGACGACCGTGGAGAGGTCGAGCTCCAGCTTCTCGGAGAAGTCGGGCTCGGCGGCCGGGTCGAGCCAGAGGCCCTGCTCCTTGGCGTACGCCTCGACGAGCGCGACCTGCTGCTCGGAGCGGCCGGTCAGCTTCAGGTAGTTCAGGGTCTCGCCGTCGATCGGGAAGACCGCGGCGGTGGAGCCGAACTCCGGCGACATGTTGCCGATGGTGGCGCGGTTGGCGAGGCTCGTGGCGGCGACGCCCTCACCGTAGAACTCGACGAACTTGCCGACGACGCCGTGCTTGCGCAGCATCTCGGTGATCGTGAGCACCAGGTCGGTGGCGGTGGTGCCGGCCGGCAGCTCGCCGGTCAGCTTGAAGCCGACGACGCGCGGGATGAGCATCGAGACCGGCTGACCGAGCATCGCGGCCTCGGCCTCGATGCCGCCGACGCCCCAGCCGAGCACACCGAGGCCGTTGACCATGGTGGTGTGCGAGTCGGTGCCGACGAGGGTGTCGGGGTACGCCTGGCCGTTGCGGACCATGACCGTGCGGGCCAGGTGCTCGATGTTCACCTGGTGGACGATGCCGGTGCCGGGCGGGACGACCTTGAAGTCGTCGAACGCGGTCTGGCCCCAGCGCAGGAACTGGTAGCGCTCCTTGTTGCGGCCGTACTCGAGCTCGACGTTCTGCGCGAAGGCGTCGTTGGTGCCGAACTTGTCGGCGATGACGGAGTGGTCGATGACCATCTCGGCCGGGGAGAGCGGGTTGATCTTCGCCGGGTCGCCGCCGAGCGCGGCGACGGCCTCGCGCATGGTGGCGAGGTCGACGACACAGGGAACACCGGTGAAGTCCTGCATGATCACGCGGGCCGGCGTGAACTGGATCTCCTGGCTGGGCTGGGCCTGGGAGTCCCAGCCGCCGAGCGCCCGGATGTGGTCGGCGGTGATGTTCGCGCCGTCCTCCGTGCGGAGCAGGTTCTCCAGGAGGACCTTGAGGCTGTAGGGCAGGCGGGCTGCACCCTCCACCTTGTCCAGCCTGAAGATCTCGTAGGACTCGTCGCCCACCTGCAGCGTGCTGCGGGCGTCGAAGCTGTTCGCCGACACGACAGTCTCCTTCATCAATGTGCGCGTACTGCGTCCATGCTGCCGCCACGGCTGCTCGCCGATCCGCTAAGGTAAGGCTTAGTTAGGTAACCCTTACCGACAGGCCGCCTGCGGTACGCCTTCGGTAGATATCTCGATGTCGAGATAACTCTAGTACATGACCGCAGACTGGTCATGCCCGGACACAGGTGAGCGCCCTCACCCGGCCCGCCGGACAGCGCTCCGCGGGACACGGCGCGCGCCGTGTCCCGCGGAGCCGGCGGGTGGTGCGGGTGGTACGGCCGCTGCGGCGCGCCGGGCCCTCGCGGGGAGCGGTCAGCTCCGGGCAAGGCCCTCGCAGGGGGGCGGTCAGCTCCGGCCGGGGCCCTCGATGGACCGGGGCGGGTCGGGTCCGGCGTGGCAGGGCATCCGCGCGCGCCTGGGGCACCTGCGCGAGGGGTGCGCGCCGCCGTGGGCCGCGGGCGGCACGGGGCCATGGCTTCGGCGGCCGGGAGCGCACTGCCCTCTCCCGCCCGCACGCCCCGGGCGCGACAGGGGCGTGGGGCCCCGCCCGCCGCGCCTGAGGCGACGGCGCCGTGCATCGCGCCGGTCCGCGCGTGGGGGCGGGTCCGCGCGGACGTGCGGCGCGCGGCTCGGGAGGACGCGGGTCCCCCTCACCCGAGCGCCCGCGCCGCCGGAGGTCATCGGTCCGCCGAGGGCGCGGACCCGACCGGATCGGGGCGGGACGGGAGGTCCGCGGACGGCCGGCGCGCGGAGCCGGACGGGCCGCCGGACGGCAGCCGGAGCGCGAGGACCGCGCCGAGCACGGCGAACGAGGCGAGCAGCAGAAGCGCTCGGCCGGTGCCGTCGGCGATGTCCGCGGCCCCGGACATCACGGCCGTCGCCGCCGCGATCCCCACGGCCGGCCCGATGTTCATCGCCGTCTGCTGGAGTCCGCCCGTGACCCCCGCGTGCTCGGCGGGGGCCTCCCGCACCGCGACCGCGGTGGCGGCCACCATCACCGTCCCGAATCCGGCGCCGAGCAGCACGAACCCGGTGCAGGCCGACCACGGCGCGGCAGCGGTCGGGCCCGTCCCGGAGAGGAGCGCCGCGCCGGCGGCGAGCGCGAGGGCCGCCGGCGTCACCGTGCGGCGCGGACCCAGCCTCCGGGTCAGGACGGGGGCGAGCGGCGCGGCCAGGATCATGGCCGCGGCCCCGGGCAGCGCCGTCAGGCTTCCGCGCAGCGGGTCCTGGCCGAGCCCGTCCTGGAGGAGGTACATGACGGCGAAGAGGGCGCCGAGCATCGCCGCCGACGCGCACACCAGGACGGCGAGCGCCGCGGCGACGGGCGGTGAGCCCAGGACGGCGGACGGCACCAGCGGGTCGCGCGCACACCGTTCGTGCCGGACGAGACACGCCCCGCTCACCACGGCCGCCGCGCCCACGGCGGCCGTCACCCGGGTGATCCCGTCCGCGGGGACGGCGACGAGGGCGTGCACCGAGCAGACCAGCGTCACGGCGAGGAGCAGCGCCCCGACGGGGTCGATCCGCCCGGACCGCGCGGCCCTGGCTCCCCCCGCGCCCTCGGATTCCGGCGTGCGCAGCGCGAGGACGAGGACGCCCGTCAGCGTCGCGGGCACGATGTTCAGCACGAACACGGCGCGCCAGCCGAAGTGCGCGACCAGCACGCCGCCGACGAGCGGGCCGGCGGCGGCCGCGAGGCCGATGGCGACGGTGCGCAGGGCGATCGGACCGGCCAGGCGGTCCGGCGGGAAGGAGGTCCGCAGCATGCCCAGGGTCGCCGGCTGGAGCAGCGCGCCGAACACCCCCTGGACGACCCGCAGCCCGATGACCCAGCCGATGTCCGGTGCCACGGCGATGCCGGCCGACGCGGCGCCGAAGCCGAGGATGCCGAGGGCGAAGAGGCGTTCGTGACCGTGGCGGTCGCCGAGCCGGCCGGCGAGGACGAGCAGGCTCGCGACGGCGACGAGGTAACCCGTGCCGGCCCACTGGACCTGGGCCACGGTGGCGTCGAGGTCCCGCTGGAGGACGGGCTGCACCACGGTCAGCACGGTGCCGTCGAGGGCGACGGCCGACGCGCCGACGATGCTGCTCGCGAGGGCGACGCCGCGGTGAAAGCCGCCGTTCACCGCTCCTCCCGCTCGGAGGCCGCGCGTCCGGGTCCCGCCGGCCCCGCCTGCTCGGGTGCGGCCCGGTCCGTCCCGCCGGCCGGGGCCCCGGGTGCTTCGGCTTCGGGGGCCCCGGGTGCTTCGGCGGCTTCGGGGCCGAGGTGGGCGTCGAGCGCGGCGGCCAGGAGCGTGTCGATGTCGCCTTCCCCGGTGGCGAGCTCCAGACTCCCCCACTCCCAGAGCTGGACGATGCCGTGGAGGTTCGCCCAGAGCGCGCCCGCGACCACGCGGGGCGCGGCGGCCCCGGGCCGGGGCCCGGCTTCCGTGATGAGGCCGGTGAGGAGGTCGAAGAGCGGCAGGCTGATCGAGCGGAGTCCGAGATATCCGCTTTCGAGTAGATCGTGACGCAACATCAGCTCGTACATGCCGCGGTTCTCCCGGGCGAAGCGGATGTACGACCCGCACACCGCGGCGACACGCGCGCGCGGCGTCCGCCCGTCGTCGGCCACCGCGGAGGCGGCCTCGGCGGCCACGAGGGCGAAGCCTTCGCGGGCGATCGCGGACAGCAGTTCCCGGTGTGTCGGGAAGTGCCTCCGCGGCGCACCGTGCGACACGCCGGCTCGGCGCGCGATCTCGCGCAGCGTCAGCGCCCGCACCCCCTCCTCCGCGACCAACTCGACCCCGACGGCGACCAATCGGGCCCGCAGGCCCCCCTCCCGATCATGCATGCACCGTGTCTAGCAAACCGACGTAGACACTGTCTACTCCCCCCTGCCTGCTCTCCCCGCGGAGCCCGGGACCCCCCCGGACGCACCGCCACCGTTTGCCGCGCGGCCACGGGCGAGCGAGCATCGGGGCGAGGCATGCCCGCCGGACGCTCCCCCGGAGCGCTTCACCCGGACGGCCCACCCCCGTCGCGGGTTCATCTCATATCTGAGATAGCCTCCTTGGCATGTCAGACGACTACCTCGTACGCATCGGCAAGCTCATCCGTGACGCCCGCCAGCATCGTGGCTGGACACAGAGTCAGCTCGCCGAAGCGCTCGGCACCAGCCAGAGCGCGGTCAACCGGATCGAACGCGGCAACCAGAACATCAGCCTTGAGATGATCGCCCGCATCGGCGAGGCGCTGGACAGCGAGATCGTCTCCCTGGGCTACGCGGGCCCGATGCATCTGCGGGTCGTCGGCGGACGCCGGCTCTCCGGTTCCATCGACGTCAAGACGAGCAAGAACGCCTGCGTCGCGCTCCTGTGCGGAGCCCTGCTCAACAAGGGGCGCACGGTGCTGCGGCGGGTGGCGCGGATCGAGGAGGTCTACCGCCTCCTGGAGGTGCTCGGCTCCATCGGCGTCCGCACCCGCTGGATCAACGACGGCATGGACCTGGAGATCGTCCCGCCGGCCGACCTCGACATGCACGCGATCGACGCCGACGCCGCGCGGCGCACCCGTTCGATCATCATGTTCCTCGGCCCGCTGCTGCACCGGATGGACACCTTCCGCCTGCCCTACGCCGGCGGCTGCGACCTCGGCACCCGCACCATCGAGCCGCACATGATCGCCCTGCGCCGCTTCGGCCTGGACATCACCGCGACCGAGGGCATCTACCACGCGCGGGTGGACCGTTCGGTCTCGCCCGGCCGCCCGATCGTGCTGACCGAGCGCGGCGACACCGTGACCGAGAACGCGCTGCTGGCGGCCGCCCGCCACGACGGCGTCACCGTCATCCGCAACGCCTCCTCCAACTACATGGTCCAGGACCTCTGCTTCTTCCTGGAGGCGCTCGGTGTCAGGGTCGAGGGCATCGGGACGACGACGCTGACCGTGCACGGCATGCCGACCATCGACGTCGACGTGGACTACTCCCCCTCCGAGGACCCGGTGGAGGCGATGAGCCTGATCGCCGCCGCCGTCGTCACCGAGTCGGAGCTGACGATCCGCCGGGTGCCGATCGAGTTCCTGGAGATCGAGCTCGCGGTCCTGGAGGAGATGGGGCTCGACCACGACCGCTCCGCCGAGTACGCGGCCGACAACAAGCGCACCCGGCTGCTGGACCTGACCGTGCGGCCCTCGACGCTCCGGGCGCCGATCGACAAGATCCACCCGATGCCGTTCCCCGGGCTGAACATCGACAACGTGCCGTTCTTCGCGGCGATCGCGGCCGTCGCACAGGGCCAGACCCTGATCCACGACTGGGTCTACGACAACCGCGCCATCTACCTCACCGACCTCAACCGCCTCGGCGGCCGCCTCCAGCTCCTCGACCCCCACCGGGTCCTGGTGGAGGGCCCCACCCGCTGGCGCGCCGCCGAGATGATGTGCCCGCCCGCACTCCGCCCGGCGGTGGTCGTCCTGCTCGCGATGATGGCGGCCGAGGGCACCTCGGTGCTGCGCAACGTGTACGTCATCAACCGGGGTTACGAGGATCTGGCGGAGCGGCTGAACTCGGTGGGGGCGCAGATCGAGATCTTCCGCGACATTTGAAAGATCGTCAGGTAATAACTGACGAAACCTCTCTGACCTGTGCCAATGCACACCACAGGAGGTGTGGCGACGCTTCGTGGGATTCCTCTGGGACTTTGCGCCCACGCCGTACACGCCCGCGAACAGCGTAACCAGGCGATGCGCCGGCCCGGCCCGCGGCGAGACCGCGGACCGGGCCAGCATGGACGTGGGCGTTGATGCCCGGGACCGGCGGACAGCGCGGCTAAGTCAGTCGGTCATGTTGCCCATCTTCCAGACGGTCATGGACTTGACGGTGCTGCCGTCGCCGAAGAGGCGCAGGCCGAGGGAGTCCTGGCGGAAGGGGTAGGCGCGGGTGGTGATGGACTTGTGGTTGTTCGCGTACGCCTCGACCATCGAGCGGTCGAGGAAGACGTCGAGGGTCAGGGTGTTGTCGGTGAGGGTCAGCGGGCCCTTGTGGATGCCGAAGCCGGGTTCGGCGCTGGAGTTGTTCCCGGAGCGTGTCCGGTCGACGCCCAGCTGTCCTGCGGGGGCGTCGTAGAACAGGCGGGTCCGTTCCTCGTCGCCGGGGCTGCGGAGCACGTCGAGGCCGAAGGTGCCGGCGCTGCCGCGTTCCATGGTCAGCTTGATGTGGAGCATGTCGCCCTTGACGCCGGCCAGGCGGTTGTTGGCGTCGGCGAGGGAGGTGGGGGTGGTGATGTCCAGGAGCGGTGCTCCGGTGTGGAGGCGGGAGACCTCCTCGACGGGGCGGAAGCCGAGGTCTCCGTCGGGGCGCATGGACAGCTCGATGGGCAGGCCGGCGTTGTGGGCCCAGCCGGCGTCGTAGTGGGCGCGTTCGGTGCGTCGGTCCTGGGCGATGCTGAAGACGAGGGAGCGTCCCTTGTCGTCCACCGTTCCGCTGGGGCCGGTGAAGTGGTCGCCGTAGTCCATGAGCTTGGGCTCGGTGGTGTCGGGGGTCCAGCGGCGGTTCGCGGCGTCCCAGGTGCCGACCCAGTAGTAGACGTACTTGCTGCTGTACTCGCCGGGGCCGGCGGGGAAGGCCGGGTTGATGAGCAGGGCCCGGCGCTCGCGGCCCTGGGCGTCCTTGCCGATGGGCAGGAAGGTGGGCAGCTCCCAGACCTGTCCGGTCTTGGGGTGGGCTGCCACGTCACCGACCATGAGGGGGCCGGAGTAGGTCCAGTCGGTGAGGTTCTTGGAGGTGTAGAGGAGGGCGGTTCCGCCGATGTCCTTGCCGTCGGTGCTCTGGACGCCCGAGCCCATAAGCTGGAACCAGGTGTCTCCCTCCTGCCAGACGAAGGGGTCGCGGAAGTCGCCGAAGCGGACCTTGCGGCCGGCGCCGACGTTCAGGTCGGCGGTCTGGCTGGTGACGAGGGTGGGGTGCATCTTCCACTCGACCAGGTCGGTGTCGGCCGGGTCGACGGGGCGGGCGAGACCGGTGGCCTGGTTGGGGCGCTGCGCGTCGTTGCCGGCTGTGAACAGCAGGACGGGCGCACCGTTTTCGTCGTAGGCGGCATCGCCGGACCAGACCCCGTCGGGCGCCACGCTGTCCTCGGTGGGTGCGAGGGCGACGGGCAGGTCGCGCCAGTGGACCAGGTCCTCGCTCACGGTGTGTCCCCAGGCGATGTTGTGCCAGTAGGGGCCGTGGGAGTTGAACTGGTAGAAGAGGTGGTACTTGCCTTTGTACTGGATGGGGGCGTGGGGTTCGTTCATCCAGTGGTTCGGGGCGGTGAAGTGGTAGCCGGGACGGTAGCGGTCCCCGTCGTACCGGGAGCGGTCCATCTCCATCTGCGCCTTGGGAGTGGTACCGCCCGCGAAGGACTGCACGTCCTTCTGGTGGCCGGCCGTGACCGAGGCCGGGGTGAGGGCGCCGTTGTGGACCTTCACCTCGTCGATGAGGCCGTTGAACATGTTCACAGCGAACGTGCCATTGATGATGGCCGGCTGGTTGTGACGGCCGATGATCAGGGGAACGTCGGCCTTGGCCAGCCGAGCGGTGGTGGGGACAGCGGTCTGGGCGACCTGCTCACCGTTGAGGAAGAGCCTGATCGCGCCCTCGTTCGGAGCGAAGACGGCGGACAGGTGCGCCCACTTGCCCGCGGCCAGGGCCGCCGGCTTGGGGACCGTCACCTCGTACCAGGCGTCACCGGTTCCGATGCCGAACTGCCACCTGCCGTGCCGGCCGACACCGAGGGAGAAGCCCCGCTTGGCCGCCTTGTCCTGCTGGTTGACGACGACGGACGGCTTGCCGTCGTCTCCCCACTCGAACGCACGCGGCGCGACCCATGCCTCAAGGGTCAGGCCGTCCGTGGACAGCTGCGTCTGATCCGCGGCCCGGGTGACCCAGGTGGAGTAGCCGTCGAACAGCAGGGCGCCGGAGAGCACACCGTCAGCTTCGTTCTTCGGGCGCCAGAGCGGGTCGCTGTTCGGCTTGTACTGCGCGTCGGTGAAGACGTAGCTGATGGGGTCGGCGGCCTGGCTGATCTTCTCCCGGGTGGTGGTGCCCTGGCCTTCGGTGAAGTCCCAGTGGGCGGCGAGTCCCTTCACGGTCGGGTTGGGTGCGGGGTCGGTGCCGACGCGGACGTCGTCGAGGTTGATGTGGCCCCAGCCGCCGGTGGCCTTGTCGACGAGGGTGATGCGCAGTTGCTTGCCGAGGTGTTCGCGGGCGTCCCAGGTGACGCGGCGGTACGACTCGTTGTCGGTGCCGGTGGCCTTGTGCAGGACGGTTCCGTCGAGGGTGGTCAGGGCGGCGTAGAGGTCGTTGTCGTTGCGTCCGCCGGAGACCAGGACGCTGACCATGCCGGTGCCGGTGAGCGTGAACGGCTCCGACGTCACCGTCCCCGTGGCGGCGTCGCTGCCGCCGGCGTATCCCCACAGGTGGCGGGTGCCCGCGTGGTTGAAGCAGCAGCCCCAGCCCCAGCCGGTCTTGTCGGTGACGGCCGCGTTGAACGCGGTGCCGGTGGTGGTCCAGCCCTTGAGGTCGCCGGTCTCGAAGCCGGGGTTCGACAGGGTGGTCACGGCGGGTGCGGGGTCGGTGCCGACGCGGACGTCGTCGAGGTTGATGTGGCCCCAGCCGCCGGTGGCCTTGTCGACGAGGGTGATGCGCAGTTGCTTGCCGAGGTGTTCGCGGGCGTCCCAGGTGACGCGGCGGTACGACTCGTTGTCGGTGCCGGTGGCCTTGTGCAGGACGGTTCCGTCGAGGGTGGTCAGGGCGGCGTAGAGGTCGTTGTCGTTGCGTCCGCCGGAGACCAGGACGCTGACCATGCCGGTGCCGGTGAGCGTGAACGGCTCGGACGTCACCGTCCCGGTGGCGGCGTCACCGCCCGCGCCGAAGCCCCACAGGTGGTAGGAGCCTTGCTGGTTGAAGCAGCAGCCCCAGCCCCAGCCCGGGTCGTCGGTGACCGCCCCGGTGAAGGCGGTGCCGGTGGTGGTCCAGCCGCTGAGGTCGCCGGTCTCGAAGCCGGGGTTCGACAGGCTGGTTTCGGTGGCGCTGGCGGTCTGGGTCATCACAGGCGATGTCAGACCCAGACATATCGCGAGCGCGAGCAGCAGGCGCTGCAAACTGCGGCTGGTCGCCGTTCTCGATGGAGCACGGGTTCGCATACGAATCTCCGTCGGTGTGGGGTTGGGTTGATCGGGCGGGGTGAACGCCGGCCCTGGGCGCGGCACTGCCCGGGGCTGACGCGTGCAGGGGGTGGGGGTCAGGGGCGCCGGACGGGGACGTTGACGTCGGCGACGTTGATGTGACCCCAGCCGCCGTCGGCCTGGTCGACGACCTCGATGTAGATCCGGTCGCCGATGTGGGCGGAGAGGTCGAAGACGACACGGCGGTACTGCTCGGTGCTCCGGCCGGTGGCCTTGGCCAGCACCTTTCCGTCGCGGGCGCGGACGGCGGCCGCGTAGAGCCGGTCGGGGTCGTTGCCGCCGGACACGAGCAGGTCGACCACGCCGTCTCCGCCGAGGACCACGGTGGCGGAGCGCAGGACACCGGTGGCACCGTCGCCGCCTCCGGCAGGGTTGAAGCCCCACAGGTGGTGGCCGGTCGGGTCGGCTTCGGTCTCGGCCTGGTAGAAGGGGCCGCCCCAGCCCCAGTCGGTGCGCGTGGTGACGTTGGCGTCGCTGAAGGTCGTGCCGGAGACGACGGTCCATCCGGTGAGGTCGCCGGTGGCGAAGTCGTGGTTGGGCAGTGCGTCGACGTCTGCCGGGCGCGGCGGGTCGTACGCGGCGGGCGTGGTCGGGGTGTCGTAGGCGCCGTTCATGCGCCAGACGTCCAGGGACACGATGCGCGCCGACCCGCCGTCGGCAGCCAGCCGCAGGCCGGTGGCGTCCTCGCGGGTGGGATAGATACGGCTGGTGATGCTGTTGGTGCCGTTGACGTACGCCTCCAGCATCGAGCGGTCGAGCAGGACCCTCAGGGTGAGGCGTCCGCCGTCGAGTTCCACGTTGCCGCCGTGGATGCCCTTGCGGACGTCCGGGTCGAGGCTGGAGCGGCCGCGGTCGATCAGGAAGCGGCGCTCGTCCGTGTCGTAGGTCAGCAGGGTCTCTTCGGTGCCGTCGGCGCAGGCCCGGACCGCCAGGGTGATCGTCCGCGCGCCACGCGGCTCGATGACGGCGTGGATGTCCAGCAGGTCCCCGGAGACAGCGGCGAGCCGCCGGTTCGCTCCCGCCACCGAGGCGTGCCGGATGCGGGCCAGTCGCGGCCCCCGCAGACCGGCGGCCTCAGCGATCGGCTCGACGCCGAGGGTGCCGTCCTGGCGCAGGGAGACGGACACGGGCATGCCGGCGTTGTGCGCCCAGCCGGACTGGGCGTGCTGCTGCTCGGTGCGGCGGTCCTGGGTGATGCTGAAGACCACGGACCGGCCGTCGGGGGTGACGAAGCCGGACGGGCCGGTGAAGTGCTCGCCGAAGTCGAACTCGCGGGGCTTTTCGTGGTCGGGCACGAAGCGGTGCTCGCGCTTGTCGAAGGTGCCGATCCAGTAGTACGTGTGCTTGACGGCGTTCGGGTTGAACCCCTCCCACCACGGACAGATCAGCAGGATGTGCTTACCGGTGCGCCGGCCGCGGGGACCGGGGAGCGGGAGGAGCACCGGCAGCTCCCACACCTCACCGGGCTCGGGCAGTGTGGCGAGATCATTCCAGTGCAGCGGCCCCTGGTAGGTCCAGGGCCCCTCGGGCCGGCGTGCGGTGTAGACGAGCGCGGTTCCGCCGTGCTTGCGGGTGACCTGCGCGCCGTCGTAGTCGACGATGCCGCTGCCCACCAGCTGGTACCAGACGCCGTCCTCCTCCCAGACGAACGGGTCGCGGAAGTTCTCCGCCCACGCGGTTCCCGGACCGGCCGGCAGGTTCGCCGGTGCTTCGGTGACCGGCTCGGAGCGCATCGTCCAGGTGGGCAG
Organism: Streptomyces genisteinicus; assembly: GCF_014489615.1. GTDB lineage: Bacteria > Actinomycetota > Actinomycetes > Streptomycetales > Streptomycetaceae > Streptomyces > Streptomyces genisteinicus. The sequence continues at coordinate 6,001,036 of NZ_CP060825.1, read as the reverse complement.
GTCGGTGTCGCCGTCCGTCTGGTAGGTGGACACGGCGAGTCCGGTGCGCTGGCGGTAGGGCAGCCGGTCGTCGCCGCCGGTGAAGAAGAGGACCGGGCCGCGGTCGCCGTCGACGCAGGCGGATCCCGACCAGATGCCGTCAGGGCCGGCGGAGTCCGCGGCGGGGGCCAGGGCGATGGGGAGGTCGCGCCAGTGGACCATGTCGGTGCTGACGGCGTGGCCCCAGTGGATCTGGCCCCAGAACGGTCCGAGCGGGTCGTGCTGGTAGAAGATGTGGTACTTGCCCTTGAAGTAGACCGGGGCGTGTGGCTCGTTCATCCAGTGCCAGGGCGGCAGCATGTGGAACTGGGGGCGGTGCCGGTCGCCGTCGAAACGGGACCGGTGGTGGGTCAGGTCCGGGCGAGGCACGCGGTGACCGGGCAGCGCGGCGATCTTCTCGGCGTGCTCGCGCTGCGCCGTCGCGTCGTCCAGGGCGCCGGGGCGGATGGCGAGGCTGTCCATCAGGCCCATGTACATGTTGGCGTGGAACTCGCCGTTGAGCAGGGTCGGGCGGTTGTGCTTCCCGATGAGCAAGGGCTCACCCGGCGCGGGCTCGGGGGCCTTGTCGGGGGTGGCGGTGGTGCCGATCAGGCGGCCGTCGAGGTAGAGGCGCAGCTGGTGGGCGGCCGGGTCGTAGGTGGCCGTGACGTGGCTCCACCGGCCCTTGGCGGCCGGCCGGTCCGGGTCCCCCTTGACCTCGACCAGATCGGTGCCGAAGCCCAGCTGGAAGACGATCTGCCCGAAGCGGCGCAGGCCGAGCAGGAAGCCCGTCCTCGCACCCGGGTCGTGCTGGTTGACCAGCGCCTGGGGCTTGCCGTCGATGCCGTGCTCGTAGGCGTAGGGGGCGATCCACACGTCGACGGTCATGCCTCCGGCGAGGTCGAGCTTGCCGGGTCCTTCTGCCGTGACGCAGGTGGAGTAGCCGTCGAAGTACAGGGCCCGGCCTTGCACGCCACGACGGCGTACGGGGTCGCTGTCGGGCTTGTACCGGGCGTCGTTGAAGACGTAGTCCACCGGGGCGGCCGATCCGGAGACCGCCTCGCGGGCGACCGCGCCGGACCGTTCGTCGAAGTCCCAGCGGGCGGTGGGCTTTTGGGGGCCTTCGGGCTGGCCGCCGGTGGCGGCGAAAGCGGGTGCGAACGAGAGCGGCACGACGGCACCGCCGACGGCGGCGGATACGACCCTGAGGGCGGTTCTTCTCCTCATGCTGCCTCCTGGGCTGCGTGACAGACGGCGACCTGACGGCCTGCCAATTCGATTTAGGTGATGGGTCGGCATGGTTCGGGCGCCGTCGCCGCTAAAGCAAGAGCTAACGCATACGAATCTCATCTTCGCGCTACCCATAGGTTTGTAAATCGGTACAGAAAGTCACCGTTACGCAGACGAGATGTCCGGGGTGTTGACAGCGCATGACGAGTGAAGCAATCTCATCGCATCTTGCTAATCCGATTTAGCCGAGCGGAGCTGATCCACCGATGTCCGAACGCCGCGTGACCATGGCCGACGTCGCCCGCGAGGCGGGCGTATCGCCGACGACCGCGTCGTTCGCCCTGTCCGGCCGTACCGACATGCGCATCTCCGACGCCTCCCGGGAACGGGTCCTGGAAGCGGCCAGGCAGCTGGGCTACCGCCCGAACGTCACCGCGCGCAGCCTGCGGACGAAGTCCACGCAGACCATCGGGTTCGTCTCGGACCGGATCACCACCACCCCGTTCGCCGGCGACGTCATCCGCGGCGCCATGGAGGCCGCCCGCGAGCGGGACAACCTGCTGTTCATCACCGAGGCGGGCGGCGACCGCGCCGCCGAGTCCTCGCTGGTCCACGCGCTGCTGGACCGCCAGGTGGACGCGGTGATCTACGCGACGATGTTCACCCGGTACGTCACTCCTCCCAAGGAGCTGTTCGGCCGCCGCGTGGTGCTGCTGAACTGTCTGGCCCCCGGCTTCGACGCCCCCTCCGTCATCCCGGACGAGCTGGAGGCCGGCCGGGACGCGGCCCGCGCCCTGCTCGCGGCCGGCCACACCCAGGGCATCTGGGCGATCGGCGGCCACCAGGCCGTCCCGGCCACGCCCGAGGGGATCATCGCCGGCAACGAACGCATGCGCGGCCTTGAGGAAGTGCTGCGCGAGGGCGGCGCCCGCCTGGACGGCGTCATCGAATGCGACTGGGACACGCTGGACGGCTACCGGGAGGTGTCCGTCCTGCTGGCGGCCGGGACCCGCCCCCGGGCGCTGGTGTGCCTGGCCGACAGGGTGTCCTTCGGCGCCTACCAGGCGCTCGCCGAGGCGGGGCTGTCGGTGCCCGGAGACGTGTCTGTGATCTCGTTCGACGACCAGGACATCGCCTCCGTGCTGCGGCCCGCGCTCACCACGCTGAAGCTGCCGCACTACCAGCTCGGACGCCTGGCCGTGGAGCTCATCCTGCGCGGAGGGCCCCTCGACCCGATCGTCCACCGGGTCCCCATGCCGCTGCGGGAGCGTTCCTCCCTCGGTGCCCCAGCCGGGAACTAGGCCGGCGACAAAAGACAGCCGTCCCGCCACCCGCTCCGAGAGTCCGGAGTGGGCGCGGGACGGCCACCAAGAACAGCGACCGACGCAACCGGTCGCCAAGGGCGGGTCCTGCAAGAGCCGCCTCCGTGAGATGGAGGAACCTCGTGGTGTTCAGAACAAGGCGCCTCGCTGCTGCGAGTGTAGCCGCCGCGGCGGCAACCGCGCTCGTCGCCGGATGCGCGTCCGGCAGTGGCGGGAGCTCGTCCGGGGCCAGCGGTGACACGCTGACCCTGTGGACGCACAACGCCGGCAACTCGGCCGAGCTCGACGTCGTCAAGAAGATCATCAAGGACTTCAACGGCTCCCAGAGCAAGTACAAGGTCGAGCTGCAGTCGTTCCCGCAGACCGACTACAACAACTCCGTCGTCGCCGCCGCCTCGGCCCGCAAGCTGCCCTGCCTGCTCGACGTCGACGGCCCCAACGTGGCGAACTGGGCCTGGGGCGGCTACCTGGCCCCCATCGACGTCACCGGCAGCCAGGTGCCGGTCGAGGACCAGCTCGACAGCACCGTCGGAACCTACAACGACAAGCTGTACTCCTTCGGGCACTACGACGTCTCCCTGGCCTTCTTCGCCCGCAAGTCCGTCCTCGACGAGCACGGCATCCGTATCCCCACCATGGACAAGCCCTGGACCAAGGACGAGTTCGACGCCGCCCTGGCCAAGCTGAAGAAGAGCGGCAAGTTCACCTACCCGCTGGAGATGGGCACCGGCGGCAGCGGCGAGTGGTGGCCCTACGCCTACTCCCCGCAGCTGCAGAGCTTCGGCGGCGACCTGATCGACCGCAACGGCTACAAGACCGCCACCGGCACCCTCGACGGCAAGGAGTCCGTGGAGTGGGGCGACTGGTTCCAGTCGCTGGTGACCAAGGGCTACATGGCCAAGAAGTCCGGCGCCGACCCCAACAAGGACTTCCTCGCCGGCAAGAGCGCCATCCAGTGGGACGGCAGCTGGAACGCCACCAAGAACGCCGAGAAGCTCGGTGACGACCTGGCGATCATCCCGCCGGTCGACTTCGGCAAGGGCCCGAAGATCGGCGGCGCCTCCTGGCAGTGGGCCATGAGCTCCACCTGCTCCAACAAGGAGGGCGCGCAGGAGTGGCTGAAGTTCTCCCGCCAGACCAAGTACTTCGTCGATTACGCCAAGGCGACCAGCACCATCCCCGCCACCAACGAGGCCGCCACACAGGTCGAGGACTACCAGCCCGGCGGCAGGTTCGCGGTGCTCGTCCAGTTCGCGCAGAAGTACGCGACGCTGCGACCGGTCACCCCGGCCTACCCCTACATCTCCACCGAGTTCCAGAAGGCGGCGCAGGACATCCTGGCCGGCGCCGACCCCAAGAACGCCCTCGGCCAGGCCGCGAAGAACATCGACAACAACCTGAAGACGAACAACAACTACTCAGGCTGACCCGCCCCGGTCCGGTTCGGGCCCCCGACCACCCAGCCCGAACCGGACCGGCTCCCTGGAGATACCGTGACCACCAAGACCGCAGCCCCCCAGCGGCTGCGTCCGGTCCGGCGAACCCGCACGAACAACGCCCGTCGCCGTGAGAGCCTCACCGCCCTCGGCATGGCCACCCCGGCCGTCGTGCTGCTGATCGTCTTCCTCGTCGTACCGGTCGCCCTCGCCTTCGCCCTGGCCTTCACCGACGCGAGACTCATCTCGCCCACCCCGGCCCGCTTCGTGGGCCTGAGGAACTTCACCCAGCTCTTCACCGATCCGGTCTTCTACAAGTCCCTGCGCAACACGATCTACTTCGCCGTGGTCGTCGTCCCGCTCCAGGCCGGCCTCGCCCTCGTCCTGGCACTGCTGGTCAACGCCAAGGTGCGGGGCATCAACTTCTTCCGGACCGTCTACTTCCTGCCCGTCGTCACCTCGATGGTCGTGGTGTCCCTCCTGTGGACCTTCCTCTACCGGCAGGACGGCCTGGTCAACAACATCATCTCGACCCTGACCCTCGGCCACTTCCAGGGCCCGGACTGGCTGGGCGACCCGGCCACCGCGATGCCCGCCATCATCCTGATGTCGGTGTGGCAGGGCGTCGGCTTCCACATGATCATCTGGCTGGCCGGTCTGCAGACCATCCCCGCCGAACTGTACGAGGCCGCCGAACTCGACGGAGCCACCACCTGGCAGCGTTTCCGCCACGTCACCTGGCCCGGGCTGCGCTCCACGCGCACCTTCGTGCTCGTCACCATCACGATCGCGGCGTTCAGCCTCTTCACCCAGATCAGGGTGATGACGCAGGGCGGCCCGCTCGACTCCACCACCACCGTCGTCTTCCAGGCGGTGCGCACCGGCTATGACCAGCAGCAGACCGCCTACGCGGCGGCCATCTCGCTGATCTTCTTCGTACTCGTCCTGACCGTGTCGCTCGTCCAGCGGTTCCTGACCCGGGAGAAGGACTGACATGACCTCCCTCCTCAAGCGACTCGGCGGTCATGCCGGACGCATCGTCCTGGCCCTGGTCTTCGCACTCCCGCTCGTCTTCATGCTGGTCTCGTCGTTCAAGACGGACGACCAGATCTTCGGCGACCTGGGCTCGGTGAGCGCCTTCCTCCCGGTCGGCGCCCTGTCGCTGGACAACTACACGGCCATGTTCGACCGGGTCCCCGCGGCACGGTTCCTGCTGAACTCCGTGCTGATCTCATCGATCACCGTGGTCCTCGGCATCATCGTCAACAGCCTGGCCGCCTTCGCGCTCGCCCGGATGCGGTGGTCAGGCCGCAAGGTCGTCCTGACCACGGTCATCGCCACCCTCATCGTGCCGTTCGAGACGTTCGCGCTGCCGCTGGTGTGGTGGGTCAACCAGCTGCCGCTCCTGCGCGTGAACGGCTTCCAGCTGGAGTGGACCACCGGCTGGATGGACACCTATCAGGTGCAGATCCTGCCGTTCGTCGCCAACGCCTTCTCGATCTTCTTCTTCCACCAGTTCTTCCAGAGCATCCCCAAGGAACTCGACGAAGCGGCGATCATGGACGGCGCCGGCTGGTTCACCATCTACCGCCGCATCGTGATGCCGCTGTCCGGCCCCGCCGTCGCCACCGTCGCCATCCTCACCTTCCTGCCCGCCTGGAACTCCTACCTGTGGCCGCTGATGGTCGTCCAGAGCGAGGAACTGCGCCCGGTGATGGTCGGCATCTCCTACTTCTTCCAGCTCAACGTGGGCTGGGGCCAGATCATGGCCTACTCCTCCATGATCACCGTGCCGATCCTCGCCCTGTTCGTGGCGTTCCAGCGGTCGTTCGTCAACAGCATCGCCTCCACCGGCGTCAAGGGCTGACCCCGCACCCGCGCTGTCGGATCCGCCCCGTCCTCATGACTTCCGTGTGCTTCGCACGCCCTGAGAAAGGCCCCGTGTGTCCACGTCGCCTGCCGACCCCCACCTGCCCGCCGTCCATCTGCGACCGCCCCGCAACTGGATCAACGACCCCAACGGCCTGGTCTTCCACGACGGCTACTACCACGTCTTCTTCCAGTACAACCCGCACGGCCCCCAGCACGCGAACATGCACTGGGGCCACTACCGCAGCCCCGACCTGATCACCTGGGAACCCCTCCCCGTCGCCCTCGCCCCCACGCCCGGCGGATACGACGCGGACGGCTGTTTCTCCGGCAACGCCATCTCCACCGGCGACCGCATGGTGGCCTTCTACTCCGCCCACCGCAACGACCGCTGGTGGCAGCCCGTCACCACCGCCGAGTCCCACGACAACGGCCACACCTGGACCAAGCGCCCCGACCTGCTCATCCCCGAGCCACCCGCCGGCACCACCATGTACCGCGACCCCTACGTCTGGCGGCAGAACGAACGCTGGAGAATGCTGGTCGGCTCCGCCCTCGACGACGGCCGCGCCGCGGCGCTGCTGTACGAGTCCGAGGACCTGGAGCACTGGACGTACCGCGGTCCCTTCCACACCAGCGACACCACCGCTGATGCGGGCCCTATCGGCTGGGAGTGCCCCCAGTACGCCACCTTCGGCAACCGAAACGCCCTGATCCTCAGCGACTGGACCCCCCAGGGCGGCCCCAGCCACACCACCGTCGTCACCGGCCGGGAGAAGGACGAGGGGGGCTTCGAAGCGACCACGGCCCCCGTGCCGCTGGACCACGGTCCCGACTTCTACGCCCCCGCCCTGCTGAAGGCACCCGGAGAAGACCGCTGGCTGATGTGGGGCTGGGCCTGGGAGGCCCGGGACGACGCCTGGGCACACGAAACGGGCTGGGCAGGCGTCCTCACGCTCCCCCGAGAGGTGACCCTCAACGCCGACGGCACGGTCGCCCAGCGCCCCGCCCGCGAACTACTGGCCCTGCGCGGCCCACGAGTCCTGCACGGCACCGGGTACGCCACCCAGACCGAGCCGGCCGAACTCGGCCAGATCGGCCACACCTTCGACCTCACCGCCGCCCTCGTCCCGGACCCCACCGGCACGAGCGGGCTGCGCCTGATCACCTCCGCCGACGGCTCCGAGCACCTCGACATCAGCCTCGACCCCACGGCAGGCCACCTCGTCGTCGACCGCACCCACGCCTCGACGGACGCCCGCGCACGGGGAGGCGTGTACACCGCGCCGTGCCCGGCCGCCGCACGCCCCAACACTCCTGTCGAGCTCCGTGTGATCGTGGACCGATCGATAGCCGAGGTCTACCTGGCCGACGAGCAGGTCCTCACCCTGCGGTTCTACCCGTCCACCGACGGGCCGTGGCGGCTGCAGGCCCGTACGACAGGGGCGGGTCGCGGTGAGTTCGCCGTCGCGGCCTGGAATCTGATCCCGGAAGACCTCCCCCGAGAAGCCCAACTGGCGGGCCGGGGAACGCAGGGCGCTTGATTCCAGGGCCACACGAGCCCTGGAGGCCGGCCCGTCACACGGCAAGGCCACGCGCATTCCGCATCGTGCGCGGCAGACATGTCCACCGCAGCTCCCACGCTCTTACGGCGCTCTCGGCTGCGTTCCGCGGCGCGGGGCGACAGCCTCGCGCCCTACCTGAAAGGCAGAAAGTCACCATGGACCGACCCGGGTCCCCCGGCAGTGTCGACGTCCTCGGCGAGTGCGTCGCCGACATCTTCGAGGACCACGACCGGTCCGATTCCGGCGGACTGGCCCTGCGGGCGCTGGCCGGAGGAGGCCCGGCCAACACCGCTGTCGCCCTCGCCCGGCTCGGCACCCCAACCCGATTCCTAGGACGCTTCTCCCGTGACGCCTTCGGCACGCTCTTCCGCGCCCGCCTCAGCGCCTCCGGCGTCGACCTGGGCGACAGCGTGACCGCCTCCGAGCCCAGCACACTCGCCGTCGCCGACCTCGACGCGACCGGCCAGGCCGCGTACACCTTCTACGCCGAGGGCGCCGCCGACTGGCAGTGGACCGGCAGCGAACTCGCCGCGACGCGGCACGACGACGCGGTCTGCCTGCACACCGGCTCCCTCGCGCTGATCCGCCGGCCCGCCGGCAACCGCATCGAGGAACACCTCGCTCAGGTCCGCGAGCACGCCACCGTGTCCGTCGACCCCAATGTCCGCCCTCTGCTCGTGGCCCCCTCCGCCTATCGTGAACGGTTGCCCCATTGGTGCGCCCTCGCCGACATCCTCCGCCTCAGCGAGGACGACTGCGCCGTCCTCGCCCCTGACACCGGGCTGGACAAGGCGTGCGACACCTGGCACGCGGCCGGCGTCCGCCTCGTCGTCATCACCCTCGGCGGCAACGGTGCCCTCGCGTCACTCGACGGCATGCGCGTCACCGTCACGGCCCCTCCTGTCACCGTGGTCGACACCGTCGGAGCCGGGGACTCCTTCACCGCGGGCCTCCTCCACCGCCTCGCCGCCCTCGGACACCTCGGCGGCCGGCTCGATGCGCTGACCCTCGACGACGTCACCGACGCCTGCTCGTTCGCCGCCCAGGTCGCCGCCCTGACCTGCTCCGTCGCCGGTGCGAACCCGCCCTGGGCGGATGAGACGGAGGCCGGGTCCGGCGCCGGTCGATTCCTGACCCGGCGAGCAGGCTGAAGGGCTCCGGCTGCCTCTGGGACTTTTCTGGGACTTTCAGCTGCATCAAGCGGCACGAAGGTGAAAGAAGGGAAAGGACATTTTCCCAGGTCAGCTGCCTCACGCAGTGAATCTGCGCAGCTCACAGGGCCGTCGAGTCTTTTCCGCGACATCTGATACGACACGGTCTCCGCACCCCGTCCGACCTGTCATTCAGCAGGTCAGGGAGGGGTGCGGAGACATCTGTGGGACTTCTCCGGCACTTTGGGCCTGCGGCGGGCTACGAGCCGGCCTTCTTGCCCCGGCCGCGTTTCCTGCCGAACACGCTCCACCAGCGGTTGCCCCCAGTGCCGGTAGATGCGCCTGCGACAGAGAGACCGCGGCCTGGCGCCGGACCTCGTTCTCCTGCTTTAGCAGCCTGATCCTCCGACGTGCTCCGCGCTCTCCTGCCGCCGCCGGCCCCAGCCGCAGCGTCCTCCCCGCCGTCGCGGGGGGCGCTCCGACGAGAGCCTGGAAGACTTCCTCCACGACCCAGACCGAACCGCCCGCACAGACGCTGACCGCACTGCACAGGCCCCGCCCTGACATCGACCGGGGCGGGGCTTCTCTGCGTTTACCAAGGGGCCTTTCTCCAAGTCCTACAGGGCCTTTACGATCGCGACCATGATTCGCGCAGTGGTGTTCGATGTCGGTGAGTGCCTGGTCGACGAGACCAGGGAGTACGGAACCTGGGCAGACTGGCTGGGAGTTCCCCGGCACACATTCGCCGCCATGTTCGGCGCGGTGATCGCGCAGGGCCGGGACTACCGGGACGTCTTCCAGGAGTTCTCGCCGGGATTCGACCTCTACGAACAGCGAGAGGCGCGTGCGGCGGCGGGCCGCCCGGAGACGTTCGGGGAGGAAGACCTCTACCCGGACGTCCGCGAATGCCTTCGCTCACTGCGCGCCGACGGGCTGTGGCTCGGCATCGCCGGGAACCAGACCGTGCGAGCGGGGACGATCCTGGGCAAGCTGTTCACCAACGATGTCGACCTGATCGGCACGTCAGACGACTGGGGCGCGAGCAAGCCGGACCCCGAGTTCTTCCGGCGGGTGGCCGAAGTGGTCCCCTTCGCGAACGACGAGATCCTCTATGTCGGGGACCGCTTGGACAACGACCTGCGCCCCGCTGTCCAAGCGGGCATGGAGACGGCGCTCGTCCACCGCGGGCCCTGGGCCACGATCCAGTGGAACGACGAGGAGGCAGTGAAGCTCCCGACCTTCCGGGTCGAGAGCCTCACAGAGTTGGCGCCGGCCGTCCAGGCGTTCAACCGCTCAGGGCGCTGAGGGTCGTTCCCCAGCCGTACAGCTTCTCGTCCAGGTCGCGTACGCAGACTTCATGTTGCCAGGGAACGAGCTGGCGCCGCACGTCACGGACCCGCTCGATGCCGGTGGCGTACCAGCTCGTCTCGAGCTGCTCGAGCGCTCGCAGGGCGTAGCCGCACGCCTCTTGGGCGTTCTCGGCGGCAGCCTCGACGGCCGCCAGGTCGCCGAGGATCACGGACCGCTGCTTGCCGTCCTCTGAGGGAAGGTCTTCCAGCACGCCCGTGAGTGTTGTTCGGGCCTGCGGCAGGTGTCCTGCCTTGAGCTGAGTGTTGCCCTTGAAGGCAGCCAGCCGCACGGGGGTGAACCAGTCCAGCCAATCGGGCGTGGCGTTCTCGGAGTCACCGCCGAGGATGTCCTCGGCGTGGTTGATCAGGTGCAGGGCGGTGCGCACGTTTCCGCAGCGCGTCTCGCATTCGGCCTCCACTGCGTCGAGCCAGGCGAGGAACAGCGCGCTCGGTTGCCCCCGTCGGGCGTACGTGCGGGCCGCCACCATGCGCTCGGCCGCCTCGTCCCGCCGACCGGACCAGCCCGGGATGAACGCCATGTGGGCGAGCACTGCCGCACCCAGGAGCTGGTCATCGGCTTCGCCGGCCGCCTGAAGAGCACGCAGGTAGGTGTCGTGCGCCGTCTCGGGCTGGCGCAGGTCGAAGAACTCCATTCGCCCACACAGGAGATACGTCTCCGACAGGGCTGCGGCGAGGAGTTGCCGAGGTGCCCCGGCGGTCTCGGGCAGGAGCGCACAGCCTAGGACTGCGTGGGCGCTGGCGGTCGGGTGGAGCGTGGCAGGTGCCACGCTCCAGTACAGATGCCTGTGCGCCCGAGTCACGGCGGCGTAGTCGTGGGCTGCCGTTGCGGGCTGCACAGCGCGCGAAGCCTGACTGTGCACCGATCCGCCGGCGCGACGCACCGAGGTTGTCATCGGCGTCTCGTGACGATGGCCGGGGGTCTGGGAGTCCCGGCCGGTCGATGAGGTGAATCCGAGGTCGGCCATGTCCTGCCCCAAGAGTTCGGTGAGCACGCGCTGGCACGCGGGGTGGGGCCAGGGAGGAGTTTCCGACTCCCAGCGCCGGACCTGGCGGACGCCAACGGTCAGACCGTGCCTGGACATGGCCTGGGCCAGAGCCTGCTGCGACGGGTAGCCCGCGGCCAGGCGCGCTGCCTTGAGCCGGACGTTTCCTGCTGACCTTGCCACGTCATCCTCCTCGCTCCTACGACTACAGCCAGACTCCCAGAAAGTCCGTTCCCGGACCAGCATTCACTCGTGCGACCCACCAAAGCCCTCATAGGCGCGCAAAGAAGTCCGCTAGAACTCCTCGTGCGAGTCCTCTTAAGGGTGGACGCTGGTCCTCCACTGATGAGAGGTCAGCGAAAGCGGCCAGGCCGCCCGTTGGCCACGTCAGGGATGGCATGACCCCGGAACAGATGGACCCCGGCAGCCGCGCGAACGGCCCCGGGGATGGCCAACGCTATGAAGGAGCGTCGACATGCAGCACCGTACCGCCCTGGTACAGCCGACCGCAGGTGACCTGATGCCCCCGGCCCCGCCGGACATCGAGACGATGCGCGACTCCGCCCGCCGCGCCATGAACTTCCAGGGCGACGGCCTGGAGCTGGACACGCTCATCGCGCTGCTCCAGGGCCACGTCCGTCTGCTCGTCCCGGAGATCCGGGCGCTCGTCCAGACGGCCCCGGTCGGGGACCAGACCGCCCTCATCGCCCAGGTCGGCATCGACGAGGCCTGGCGCCGGGTGAACACCACGGCGTTCGGCACCGACGCGCTGGTCCGGCAGGCCCGCAAGCTGGCCCTGTCCACCCTGTCGCTCTGCGACCACTGGGAGAACCTGACCAGCCCGTCGGTCTGACCTGCACCAACCCCATGGCGACCGAATCGGGGAAAGGGTCGCACCCCCTGAACCGCTCCTCCCGGCCGGCGTACCGGAAGACCCGGCCGTCAGGAGCACTCGCCCCCGCCCCGGGCCGAATCCCGGCAGGACCGTGCCCGGGGCGGGTCACCCACCGCAGCACCCGTGCGATCACCGGGCGGGCGCACGCGCGTCTGCGCACCATGAAGGAGCAACGTGGCCACCCCAGTTCCCACACGCCCGTCAGCGGACTCTCCCGCCGGCGGCGTCCTCTCCGTCGAGCTCGAACTCACCGGCAACTGCCAACTCGAGTGCTCTCACTGCTGCACCCTCTCGGGCCCCGAGGTCACCCAGGGGGCCATGACCCTGACCGACTGGCAGCAGGTCGTCGACGACATCGCCGCGCTCGGCATCCCCGCCGTGCAGTTCATCGGCGGCGAACCGACCCGCTCGCTCACCCTCCTGCCGCTCATCACCCACGCCCTGTGCCGGGAGCTGAAGGTCGAGGTGTACTCCAACCTCACGCACGTCCGCCTCCCGCAGTGGGCTGCCTTCGAGCAGTACGGCGTCCGCCTGGCCACCAGCTACTACAGCGACGACCCGGCGGAACACGACCGGATCACCGGCGTCGCCGGCAGCCACGCCCGCACTCGAGCCAACATCATCCGCGCCGTCGAGCGCCGCATCCCGCTGCGCGCCGGCGTCGTCCAGCTCGAGGACGCACAGCGCGTCGACGCCGCGGTGGCAGAGCTCCGGGAGCTCGGCGTGACGAACATCCGCGTCGACCGCGTCCGCGCCGTGGGCCGGGCCGCCGAGACGGTCGGCATCCCGAGCGTCAGCGAGCTGTGCGGCCGCTGCTTCCACCACCGGCTCGCCATCTCCCCGGACGGCGACCTCTACGGATGCATCCTCAGCCGCTTCCTGCCGACCGGTAACGTCAGGCAGCGCCGTCTCGCCGACATCATGCTCAGCCCCGAGTACGCGGCCGCCCGCGCCGCGATCCCCCCGATGTCCACGGACGGCTGCCCGCCCGACGACTCGAGCGACTGCAACCCGGCCAACACCGAGGCCTGCGGCCCCGCCTACGACGACTAGGTTCTGTCCGGCGGATCACTGCCGAAGCCAGAGCCGGATCGCTGCGGCGGTGACGGTCCCGTGGAAGACGTAGGCCCGCTTGTCGTAACGAGTAGCGACTGCGCGGGAGTTCTTCAGCCGGTTGATGGTCCGCTCGACCTCGTTGCGGCGCCGGTAGTGGTCGCGGTGGAAGCCGGTGGGCCTGCCGCCTTCTCTGCCTTTGCGTCGACGGTTGGCCTGCTGGTCCTTGGGTTCCGGGATTGTGTGCCGGATGCGGCGTCTTCGAAGGTAGCGGCGGTTTCGGCGGGAGCTGTATGCCTTGTCGCCGCTGACGTGCTCGGGCCGGGTTCGGGGCCGTCCACCCAGCGGTCTGGGGACCCGGATCCGGTCCAGGACCTCAACCATCTGGGGGGCATCGCCCCACTGGCCAGGCGTGACCAGAAAGGCCATGGGGCGGCAGCCTCCTTCACCCGCGAGGTGGATCTTGCAAGTCAGGCCGCCCCGGGACCGTCCGAGTCCCTCGTCGGGGCGGTGGTGCCGGGGCGTCGTCCTTTTTTCGGGACCCGCGGCTTGGCTTTGCGGGCGCCGGCCGCGTGCTGATGAGCCCGGCAGGACGTCGAGTCGACGCCGACCATCGACCAGTCGATCCGGCCCGCGAGGTCGGCGTCGGCCTGGACCGACTGCAGGATCCGGTCCCAGGTGCCATCCGCCGACCAGCGGCGATGCCGCTCATAGACGGTCTTCCACGGCCCGTAACGTTCCGGCAGATCGCGCCACGGAACACCGGTACGAACCCGGAACAGGATCCCGTTGATCACGGTGCGGTGGTCGTTCCACCGGCCACCCCGGCGACCCTTTGGAGGCAGATGCGGCTCCAGCAGCGACCACTCGTGATTCGTCAGATCCCCCCGACCCATACCCCAACCAACGAGCGACCGGTCGGAAAGTCACATGATCCGCCGGACAGAACCTAGGAGCCGACAATGCAGTGGGAGAAGCACGCGGCCGCCCTGGCGGACGCGTCCACGGACTCCGGTTCACGGTGGCGCCCCCTCGTCGCCGCCGTGCCCCGGCACCGGTTCATGCCCCGCTGGTGGCACCGCCGCGGCGACGCCTGGGCGCTCCACGACGGCCCGTCGGACGAGGCCGCCTGGGCGCAGCACGCCTACGCGGACCGGTCCGTGATCACCCGCGTCGGCCCTGACCATGCGGACCTGGCCGAGTACGGGGACACCCCGGCCGGGCTGCCCACCTCGTCCGCGACCCTGCCCAGCCTCGTCGTCCGCATGTTCCAGCACGCCCGCATCACGGACGGCTGCGAGCTCCTGGACGTCGGAACCGGCTCCGGCTACGGGGCGGCCCTGGCGGCGCTGCGGTTGGAGGAGCACCGGGTCACCAGCATCGACGTCGACGCGTACCTGGTGAACGCCGCTCGGCACCGACTGGACCGGATCGGGCTGCGTCCGCGGCTCGAGGCCACGGACGGCACCGGGACGCTGCTGGGCGAGTACGACCGGATCGTGGCCACGGTCGCCGTGCGCCGGGTCCCGCCGTCGTGGCTCGCCGCGCTTCGGCCGGGCGGCCGTCTGGTGACGACGATCAGCGAGACCACGCTGATCGTCACCGCGGAGAAGCGGGAGGACGGGACGGCCGTGGGCCGGGTGGAATGGGACCGGGCCGGCTTCATGCAGGCCCGCGCCGGCTCCGATTACCCGGACACCCTCCCGGATGGCCTCCGGGACACCGCCCGGCACCGGGACGGAGACTCCATCACCGGGAGCGACTTCCCTGTCCTCGACATCCAGGAGGCATGGGACGTGGCCGCGATGCTGTCGATCGAGGCGCCGGGGACCGTGTACGGGTTCGACGAGACCGACGGCTGCCGAGTGACGTGGCTCGCGCACCCGGACGGCTCGTGGGCGCGCGCGTCATCGAGCGGCACCGGGACGACCGTCGTCCACCAGAGCGGCCCGCGCCGGCTCTGGGAGGTCCTGAACGGGATCCGCGGATACTGGCTCGCCCATGGCGAGCTCCCGGTCCGCGGGGCTCGCGTCCTCATCACGCCGGACGGTCGTACCCGGCTGGCGCGGGGCAGCTGGCGCGCAGCGCTCTGACCGCTGGTGCGTGGCCGGCAGGGGCCCGCCGCTTCGGCGGCGGGGCCTGCGTCGTGGGGCCGGGCCGAGGCCGGCGCTGCGGGGCAGAGGCGGCGAGCGGAGGGCCTGCCCGTCACAGGAGGCGACGCACGGCCTCCGTGATCGCGTTCCGGCATTGTGCCGCGTCCGAGGCGGGGGTGGCAGTCGCCGGCATGCTTGCGGCGTTCGTCGGGCTCCAGGCCGAGGCGATGGCCAGAACGAGGGTGAGAAGCGTGGTCGGGGGGAAGCCCGGTGTGCCGTCTCCGTCCTTCCGGACCGCTTCCAGCGCGGCGAGCTTGTCGTCGCGGGCAGGCTTGGCGACCGCGGGGTCCCGTTCCACGGCGGCGCCGCGTTCCAGGCGGTGCCAGGTCGCCAGCCGGAGCACCTCCGGGTGCTTCTGGTAGAAGTCGAAAAGCCGCCCGGCGTAGCCCGGCAGGTCGTCGGGTGTGAAGGGCACCATGTCGAGGCCCCGCCCGACGTGGGCGTCGAAGACGGCGTCGAAGAGCCCGTCCTTGTTGCAGAAGTAGACGTAGATGAGGTTCTTGTTCGCCGAGGCGGCCTTGGCGATCCGGTCGACGCGTGCTCCCGCGATCCCGTATGCCGCGAACTCCTCGGTCGCCGCGTGGAGGATGCGCGCCTTCGTGGCCTCGGCTCGGGACATAGGGGTCATGTTAACAGCGCCTCACAAGGCTTGACCTGGGCATGGAGGCTCGTCGCAGCCCCGGGAGCACGGTGGTTCCCGGGGCGGACCGTGTCCCCTCCGGTGGCGCGGGCACCGATCCGCCGGGCCGTCCGCGGGCCCCGCGGGCTGCGGTGAGTGAGGTCGCGTCAGGACGGTGACGTGCGGGGTGATGCGTGATGGCCGGACGAGGTGGTCCGGTGCGCGTCGCGGCGAATCGGTCACCGCACCGTGTCACTCGCGGCATGGGGCGTCACCTCAGCCCGAAGGCGTCGATCAGCGCCTCGGAGGCAAGCAGCATGACGGTGCACCACAGGGTGACGCCTGCCATGAGCCAGCCGATCAGCGGCCACCGGGGCAGACCCAGCGCCGTGCCCAGCATCGCCGATCCCCAGGTGCCGAAGAGTGCGGGCCCGATGATGCCGAAGCCGATCACGCCGTACCGGTTCACCACGCGCCGGGCGCGCAGGCCGGTGGGGCCGTCGAGGCGGTTCCGGCGCTTCCCGGGCGGCGGCCCAGTGGTGACGGGTCGTCGTTTCGCGCGCCGCTCCAGCCATCGGGTACGGAGCCACCCGGCGGCGAAGACGGCGGACAGCAGGCAGCCGGCCGCGCCGAGGAGGACGGCGGTGAGGGCGAGGGGCGGGGCCAGGGAGATCGAGAGGCCGAAGGGGACGGCAGGGGCACCCAGGGCGAATCCGGCGAGCGCGGCCCAGGCGAACTTCAGCACGCACCACTCCTCGTCGTCGGGGTGCCGCCCCGGTCGCTCGCGGCGGCCGTGAATTGACTAACCAGTTATACCAGTTCGACGAGTGCCGTCCGCATCCCGCCCGGCGCTTGTTGACGAGCCGTCCGATCTCGGGCACGCTGT
Source organism: Streptomyces genisteinicus (assembly GCF_014489615.1). Classification (GTDB taxonomy): domain Bacteria; phylum Actinomycetota; class Actinomycetes; order Streptomycetales; family Streptomycetaceae; genus Streptomyces; species Streptomyces genisteinicus. The sequence goes on along the minus strand of NZ_CP060825.1, from coordinate 5,984,486 downwards.
GCCCCGAATTAACTATCTAGTTAGTTACTTTTGCCGAACGGAGTGTCACGGCCATGTCGTTACCCACCAGTGAACTCACCGGCATCCCGCCCGGGTCAGGACCCTCGCATCCCTCGCGGCGGTGGTGGGCGATGGCGGTGATCGCACTGGCCCAGCTGATGGTCATGCTGGATGCCACCATCGTGAACATCGCGCTGCCGTCCGCCCAGGCCGATCTGGGCTTCTCCGGCAACGACAGGCAGTGGATGGTCACCGCCTACGCGCTCACCTTCGGCAGCCTGCTGCTGATCGGCGGGCGTATCGCCGACCTCTTCGGCCGCAAGCAGACCTTCCTTGCCGGTGTCATCGGATTCGCCGCCGCCTCGGTGCTCGGCGGAGCCGCCGGCACCTTCGAACTCCTGGTGCTGGCCCGGGCACTCCAGGGCGTCTCGGGCGCCCTCTTGGCGCCGGCGGCCCTCGCCCTGTTGACGACCCTCTTCACCGACGTCAAGGAACGGGGCCGGGCCTTCGCGATCTTCGGCGCCATCGCCGGTGCCGGTGGCGCGCTCGGCAATCTGCTCGGCGGCGTGCTGACCGAGTACCTCGACTGGCGCTGGACCCTCTACGTCAACCTGGCCTTCGCGGCAGTGGCGTTCCTGGGCGGTCTGCTCCTGATCGAGCGTCAGCCCAGGGCGACCCGGCGCGCCGGGCTCGACGTCCCCGGAGCGGTGCTGGTCACCCTGGGGCTCTTCGGCCTGGTGTACGGGTTCTCCAACACCGAGTCGCACGGGTGGAGTTCTCCCGCGAGCTGGGGTCTCCTGCTGGGCGGCGCCACCCTGCTCGCGCTGTTCACCTACCGGCAGGCGACGACGGATCAGCCGCTGCTGCCCCTGCGCATCCTCCTCGACAGGGACCGGGGCGCCTCTCAGATCGCCATCCTGGTCGCCACCGGAGGCATGTACGCGGTCGCGCTGTTCCTCGCCTACTACATGCAGCAGACGCTCCAGTACACCCCGGTCGAGGCGGGGCTCGCCTTCCTCCCCGTCCCGGTCGCCCTGGTCGTCTCCTCCGGCCTGGCCGTGGGGATCCTGATGCCCCGACTGGGACCGAAGACCGTGATCCCCGTCGGGATGGCGCTGCTGGGTGCGGGCATGATCTGGTTCACCCGGCTGGAACTGGACAGCACCTACGCCGGAGGCATCCTGCCGCCGCTCATCGTCCTGGGACTCGGCATCGGCATGATCTACGCGCCGGCGATCGACCTGGCCACCTACCGGGTGCACCAGGACGACTCCGGCGTGGCCTCCGCGGCGGTCAACACGACGCAGCAGATCGGTGGTTCGCTGGGGATCGCCGTCCTCAACACGCTCGCGGCGAGCGCGGCCGGCGCCTATGTCAGCAGTCGGCAGCCGACTCCCGCAGTGATCGCCGAGGCGGCGCTGCACAGCTACTCCACCGCGTACTGGTGGGCGGCCGGCCTCGCGGCCGTCGGCCTCGTGGTGACGTTCCTGCTGTACCGCCCCGGCGTTCGGGACAAGGATCCCGACGCGGTGAAGGCGGCGACGCAGTGACGCAGGTGACCGTGTGCGCGCGATTCCGACGGGGCGACGAGCAGAGCCCCCTCCGGACCCCGCCGCCCGCCCCCGCCCCTCTCGGGCGGGGGCGGGCGGCGCCGCATGGCGGTGGGTCAGACCATCGCCGCCGGGTGGAGGGGGGTGTGGGAGCCGTCCGGGATCACCAGCGTGGGGTGTCCGACCATGTCCAGCATGGGCCGGTCGGAGGCGTGGTCGCCGTAGGCGTGGCAGTCCTCGGGGGCGATGTGGGGGTGGAGGTCCAGCAGTTCGCCGACGAGGACGCACTTGCCCTCACCGATGGCGGGGCGGCCGAGCAGCCCCCCGGTCAGGACGCGGCCGCACCGTTCCAGCCGGGCCCCGAGCACGTACTGCGCGCCCACCACGCGGGCGACGTGCGGCATCAGCGGGGGGAACGACCCGGACACCAGCGCCACGGCCGCACCCGCCGCGCGGTGCCGGCGCAGGGCCTCGACCGTATCGGCGATGTAGAAGTCCTCGGCCGCGCTGCGCTGTTCGTACCACCGGGCGGCCTGTTCCTCGACCTCCTCGACCGGGCTGCCCCTCCAGGCCCGGTGGTACTCCCGGTTGGCGTCCTCCCGGGACATGCCGCTCGCCATCCGCGCGTAGAGGCCCGCGAGGAACTCGTCGGTGGCTCTCTCGCCCTCGGGTCCGTTCCGTAACCCGGCCCAGTGGCGGAGGAACTCCACCCCGCTCCGGCATCGGATGAGGGTGTCGTCGATGTCGCAGAACACCAGGTAGGCGGGGGCGGTGCCGTCCTGCGGGAACAGCGGTTCGATGGTCATGATGCGGATACCTCCGGCAGTGTGGTGAGCGGTACGGCGGTCATGGATTCGTGGTCGCCGAGCGTGGAGAAGACGTACGAGGAGTAGGCCATCGCCGCCGCCTCCCTGCGGAGCATCTGGTGGGCGGCGACCGTGTGGACGTCCCGCCAGCTGCGTTCGATGGGGCCCGGCCGGCCGCCGGCGCTCATGCCGGCGGTCCGGAAGAGCCGTTCGACGCCCTGCACGAGCAGATCGACGGCGGCGGCGGATCTCCGGCGGTTCCTGAGGACGTCGCCCTCGGCCCGGGCGCCCGCGTCGGCGGTTCTGGCGGCGGCGAGGAGGAGGAGTTCCGCGGCCTCGATGTCGTCGGCCGCGCGGGCCAGGGTGTGGTGCAGGCGGCTGCCTTCGAGGTGCGGGAGTTCCCTGGCCTGGGCCCCGGCGGCCCAGGCCGACCAGGCGGACAGCGCGCCGCGGGCCGCGCCGAGCGCCGGGGCGCAGAAGAGGAGGCCGCCCGCGAGGTGGCCGGGGACGGTGTGGCACCGGGAGCGACCCGGGCCGGGTGTCCCCGCCAGCAGGTCGGACAGGGCGAAGCCGCGGTGGTCGGGCACGAAGGCGTTCTCCAGCACCGCGGTGTGGCTGCCGGTCCCGCGCATCCCGCTGCTGTTCCAGGAGTCGCGCACGTGGAAGTCGCCCTTCGGCACCGCGTACATGCGCGGCCCCGCGCCGGGTTCGGGCGCGCAGACCAGGATCCAGTCCGCGAAGTCCACCCCGCTCACGCACTCCCACTCGCCGCTCAGCAGCCGGCCGGACGGCAGCCGGCGCGCCAGGCCGGACGGTCTGACCGCGGCGCAGATCCGGGCGTCCGGGCCGGCGGCCCACAGTTCCCGCTGGCCCTCGGGCGGCAGGTAGGCAGCGAACCGGCCGTGGGCGGCCCACAGGACCCCGACCCAGGCCGCCGAGGCGCAGCCCTCGCCCACTGCGGCGGCCGCGGTGACCAGGCTCTCGAACGTGCCCTCCGCACCGCCGCGGGAGCGGGGCACGAAATGGCGCGCGAAGCCGGCGCGGGTGAGGAGGGCGACGGTCTCGTCCGCGATCCTGCGGGCGTCGTCGGCGGTCGCGGCGTGGACGGCCGCGCTCTCGGCGGCGGCGACGAGGAACGCCGTCGGCAGGGTCGAGAACGCGTCGGCGCATTCTTCAGCCGGATTGTGACGGTGCATCATCTGGCGGGCACCTCATTCGATGAATAGAATTCGTTCACGAACGTATCTTTTGCACCTCGGCTCAGGGACGAGCCGGCACAGAAGGGGAGGGTCATGCCGAAACAGGCACGTGCCCTGCGGACGTACGACCGCGTACTCGACGCGGCCGCCTACGAGTTCGCGCGGTACGGCTACGCGAACGCAAACCTGCAGAACATGGCGGACCGGGTCCGATTGACGAAGGGCGCGCTGTACGGTCACTTCTCGACCAAGGAGGACCTGGCCGTGGCGCTGGACAACCACTTGTCCGGCGCACTGGAGGGGCTGCTCGCCGAGGCCAGGGTCCTTCCCCATACGCCGCCGATCCGCCTGCGGTCGCTCGTCCTCGGGCTCGGCCGGCTCTTCGGCAGGGACGAACGGGCCCTGGCCGCGCTGCGCCTGTCCGCCGAGACCGCCCGCTCCAGCGCCAGGCCGATTCCCCTGCTGGCGGAAGCGCACGGTCTCGTCGTGCATCTGGTGGGAGAGACTCAGAAAGCGGGCCACTGGAGCGACTCGGTCCCCACGGCTCCCCTGGCCGACCTCATCATGGCCGCGCTCCTGGGCATGTTCCTGACGGAGACCGGCCCCGACTTCGACCACGGGCGGGCGGGCGCCGAGGCCGCCGATGCCGTCCACGCGATGTGGGAGGCACTGTCGCAGGCGCTGGACGCCACCTCCGCGCACTGAGGCGGGTCCTGGCCGGGCCTGCGGCGGATCACCAGGAAGCGAGCCCCAGCCGGGGGGCACGGCTGCCCACGCACGTCCAGGTCATGCCGGCGCGGGCCAGCAGCTTCTCCCCCTGACGGGCCGCGACGAGCAGTGTGCAGCCGTCGGGCGAGAGTTCGTCGAGTTCCAGGACGATCTCCTCCCCCAGTTCGCCGAAGGCGGCGCAGTCCAGGGAGAGGGCGGCCAGGGCGAAGGCCCGGCCGGCGTCCGCGTTGCGGGGCGCCTCGTGAACGGTGAGATGGCCGAACTGCCGGAAGCCCTCCAGCATGACCATCAGCGGTACGTGATCGGTGGGGTGGTCGAAGAGGACCGCGTGGTCGCGGTCGACCCGAAGGCCCCACCGCCGGCCGAAGCGGTCCCTTTGCAGTACACAGTCCTTCCAGCGCAGCCGGCCCACCCGGCCCGGCCCCACGGTCCTGGCGTCCGGCACGGAACGGGGCGAAACCGCCCCTTCGGCTGTGGCCGGACGCCCCCGTAAGAGCCCGTAGCGTCTGTCGTCCACCATGAGCCCCCTGGTGTGACCGCGCCCGCAGGGCCGGCCGTCGACCGTGAACGTCACGTCCAGACGCGCCCCGGCCCGCCGCCCCCGCCGGTCGTGCTCCTCGGTCCACGTCCCGTGCAGGACGACAGCCGCCGGTACGGCCCCGACGCGGAGCGCGGCCGGGTCGGTGATCTCGAAGCTCACGTCCTGGCCGATGAAGCGGGAGCCGAGAGGCACCCCGAAGTAGGTGTGGGCCCCGAAGAAGTAGGCCTGGCGAAGCGTTTCCGCGCATAACAGCGGGTCGTTCAGCCCGTTTTCGTCCGGGTGGTACAGGGCGTGGTCCCGCGGCCACTGGGCCGCGACCGAGAACGTGTTCGCACCGGTGCGGACACCGTCGGTGACGAAGACCTCGGCGACGGCGGTGCGGTGCACCAGTTCGCGTGTGACGGGCTGGAGAAAGCTGAGCACTTCGTTACCCGCGCCCGGGGAGGGCGCCTGCGTGGTCCTAGGATCATCGAGTACGACGGACATCTGAATACCTCGCCTCTCAGCTGGGTGACCCTGCGAGCGAACAGACGTGCCAAGCTCTTTGCGGAATCATTAATATACCTGCGCGAAGGTATATTGCAAGGCTCACCGCAGTGCGCTTCCATGGGGCAACTGCTCGCGTCGACAAGGGGGTTGGGGCGGGTCAGAGGCCGGTTAACCAACGCCGCACGATATGGACGCCATGAGCAACGAGCGCAATGATCGGAGGGCCCGCCAGCGTGCGGCCACCACCTTCGGCGACACTTCGCAGCCCAAGCAGGAACGCGCGGTCCGCACACGCGCGACGATCCTCGACGCCGCCGCCGCGGCGTTCGCCACCGACGGCTTTCCCCAGGTCACCATCAAGGACATCGCCGACGGCGCGCAGATGACGAAGGGAGCCGTCTACTTCCACTTCCCCAACAAGGAGGCGCTCGCCGTCGCGGTGCTGGAGGAGTTCTACCGGCGCATGGAGCAGACCGTCGACGGCGCTCTGGAACACGGCGACCCGAGCTCGCTGGCGACCTTCGTGGACCTCCTGCGGCGCATCGCCCGGGTCTTCCGCGAGGACGTCTACATCCACGCCGGGGCCCGGCTGCAGATCGAGCGGCCCTACATCAAGGCCGAGCTGCCCGCCCCGTACGTGGGCACGCTGGACGCGATGACCGAGATCCTGGACAAGTGCCGCACGGCCGGGCAGCTGCCCGAGGACGCCGACCCCGGGGCCCTGGCCCGGACGGTGGGCGCCGCGATGTTCGGCGCCCAGCACATGTCCTGGGTGACCAACAACCGCGAGGACCTCGTGGAACGGGTCGAGGAGATCATCGATGCCTTCATCCCGCTGCACTGAACGCACGGCTGCCCGGACCCCAGGGGGTCCGGGCAGCCGTGGCGTGCTGCGGCGTCACTCCTTGACGAAGGCCAGCAGGTCCTCGTTGAGCCGCTCGGCATGGGTGGCGAACAGCCCGTGCGGAGCGCCCTCGTACGGGACGAACCGGCTGCCGCCGATGAGCTCCGCCGTCCGCGGCCCGCACAGGGGGTACGGCGCCGCGAGGTCCTCGGTGCCGTGGATGACGAGCGTGGGCACGGTGACCTCGGCGGTCTCCGCGCGCTGGTCGGTGGTGAACAGGGTGCGGTAGATCTCCGTCCCCGCCCGGGGCGAGGCCTCCAGTCCCGTGCTCACCAGCCATCGCGCGAGTTCGGGCGAGACCGGCAGGCTGTCCGGGTCGGCGTTCGGACCGCCGAAGAACGGCACGGTGGCGTCGCTCAGCCACTGCGCCCGGTCCTTGCGGATGGCGTCGGCCATCTCGTCGAAGAGGGCGATGTCGAGCCCGTCCGGGTTGTCCTCCGACCGCAGCAGGAACGGGGTCGTGGAGGCGACCAGGGCCAGCTTCGCCACCCTGCCGGTGCCGTGCCGGGTGAGGTAGCGCACGGCCTCGCCGCCCCCGACCGCGTACCCCACCAGCACCGCGTCCCGCAGGTCGAGATGGTCGACGACGTCGGCGAGGTCGTCCGCGAGGGTGTCGTAGTCGTAGCCGTCCCAGGGGGCGTCCGAACGCCCGCAGCCGCGCCGGTCGTAGGTGATGCAGCGCAGCCCCCGCTCGGCGAGGAACGACGCCTGGAACTCCCACATGCGGGAGTCCATCATGGCGGTGCCGAGCAGGACGACGGGGCGTCCGGAACCCCAGTCCTTGTAGTGGAGACGGATGTCGTCCCTGGTCGTGACGTACGGCACGAGCGTGTCCTTCCTGCGGAGTGCCGCCGGCGGGTCTCCTGCGGCGGGTGGAAGCGCATCAGCTTCGGGCTGCGCGGCCGGGTGCGATCAGCACCAGGAGCGCGGCGGCGAGGCCGAGCGCGACGAGCGGTACGAGCGTGAGCGCGAACGCGTCCGGGTAGGCACTCGCCGAACCGCCCGCCTCGGCGAGCGCGGGGAAGAAGACCGATCCGGCGACCGCCACCCCGAGGGCGGCTCCGCCCTCCTGGGCGGTGTTCATCAGCCCCGAAGCGGAGCCGGCGTGCTCGGGCACGGCCGCCCCCAGCACGAGGTTGGTCAGCGGGCCGGTGGTCAGGCCCATGCCCAGTCCGGCGACGAGCAGCATCGGCAGCAGCCAGAGCACGCTGCCGTCCGGGCCGAGCCCGTCGGCCGTGAAGGCGATGGCGGTGTAGCCGGCCGCGAGGGTCAGCGGGCCGAACGCCACGGTCCGGGCCGACAGCTTGCCGGCGAACCGCGCCGACACCAGCGAGGCGCCGAAGTAGCCGGCGCCCACCGCGAGGAAGACGAGGCCGGACTCCAGGGGCGACAGGCCCATGCCCTGCTGGAGGTAGAGGGCGAGGATGAAGAAGAACGACCCCATGGCCAGGAAGTAGACGACCGTGGCGGCCAGGCCCACCGTGAAGAGGCGGACCCGGAAGAGCGCCGGTTCGATCAGCGGTCCCGCGTCGTCCGCGGCCCGCCGGCGCAGGTGCAGCACGGTCACCGCGACCAGGACGGCGGACCCGGCCAGGCAGCCCCAGACCCACACCGGCCAGTCCCGCTCCTGACCCTCCAGGAGCGCGAACACGATGAGCGCCAGGGATCCGGTGACCAGCAGGGCGCCCAGCAGGTCGAGGCGGGTCCCGCCGGCGCCGCGCGACTCGGGGATCACGCGCTTGACGAAGGCGAGCGAGACCAGGCACAGCGGGACGTTGATGAGGAAGATGGTCCGCCAGCTCAGGCCCGCCACGTCGACGCTGATCAGGGCGCCGCCGATGAACTGGCCGAAGACGCCCGCCAGTCCGACGATCAGACCGTAGGTGTTGAAGGCACGGCCGCGGGCCGCACCGGTGTAGACGGTGCCGATGATGCCGAGGACCTGCGGGACCATCAGCGCGGCGCTCGCGCCCTGGGCGATGCGGGCGACCACCAGGACGTCGATCGTCGGCGCGAAGGCGCAGACCGCCGAGGTGACCATGAAGAGCGCCATGCCGAGCGAGAACATCTTCCGGCGGCCGAAGAGGTCACCGAGACGGCCGCCGGTGATCAGGCCCGCCGTGAAGGCGACGCCGTAGCCGACGACGATCAGCTGGGCCTGGGCGGCTCCGGCCTGGAGGTCCGACCGGATGGCGGGAACCGCGACATTGGCGATGAAGAAGTCGAGAACGGTGATGAAGGTGCCCACCAGCACCACCACGAGGGCGCCGGCGGAAGGGGTCGCCCCCGGTTCCGGGGCGGACCCTCCCCCCTCCTCGACGACGAGGTCCGGGCTTGCTTCAGAGGTCATTCCGACTGCTCTCCTGTGTTGTCGTCCGTGATTCGTGTGCTGCTCGGTCACCAGGTCACGGGGAGATGCGTCACCCCGTGGAAGACGGTGCCCCGGCGGAAGACCGTGCTCGGCTCGGCCGCCAGCCGGAGGTCCGGGAAGCGCCGCAGCAGGGTGCGCAGGGAGAGTTCCATCTCCATCCGCGCCAGCGGAGCGCCCTGGCAGTAGTGCGGGCCGTAGCCCCACTGGAGGTGGGCGCCGGTGTCCCGGTCCAGATCGATGGTGCGGGGGCAGGCGAACACCGACTCGTCGTGGTTGCCCGCGGGGACGGAGATGACCACCGCGTCGCCCTTGGAGATCGGGACGCCGCCGAGATCCATGTCCTCCAGCGCCTGGCGGACCATCGCGTCCTGCGAGATCGACCAGTAGCGCATCGACTCCTCGACGTACGTCGGGACGAGGGCGCCGTCGTCGGCGGCCACCTTGGCGAACAGGCTGTCGTCCTGCAGGAGTCCCAGGATGTTGAGGGCGATCTGGTTCGTGGTCGTCTCGTGTCCCGCCACGAGTACCAGCCGGGCGATGCCGACCAGTTCGTCCATGGTGATCGCGCCGCTCACCTGGTGCACGGCCAGGCGGCTGATCAGGTCGTCCTCGGGCCGGCGCGTCTTGCGGCGGGCCAGCTCTGCGAGGTAGTCGGACATCTCGACGAACGCGGCGTACGCCGTGGCCGGGTCCTCCTGGGAGATGGTCACCCGGGTCTTCTCGATGAAGAACGGGGAGTCCTCGTCCGGGACGCCCAGCAGCCGGGCTATGACCAGTGTCGGCAGGGTCCGCGAGAACGCCGCGTGCAGGTCCGCCGGCTTGTCGAGCTCCGCGAACCCGTCGAGGAGGTCGTCGACGAGCCGCTGCACCGGCTCCTTGAGCCCGCGGACCCGGCGCATGGTGAACTCGGTCTGGATCAGACCGCGCAGCCGGGCGTGCTCGGGGTCGTCGAGGCGCAGGAACGAGCTCGGGTTGCTGCCCGGGGGCAGCTGGATGCGCACCGGGGCACCGGGGAGCCGCTCGTCGGCGCTGAGCCGGGGGTCGGCCAGGGCCTGGCGCACGTCGGCGTATCGGGTCACCAGCCATGCCAGCCGCGACTCGGTCGCGCCCGCCGGAATGCGGACCGCGCAGGGCGGCTCCTTGCGCAGCTCGTCCAGGACCGGCGACGGCTCACCGTTCTCGGTCCGGGCGAACGGCCAGTCCAGCACGCGGGTCTGAGCATCGAGCGACATGGAAGTACCCCTCTGGGTGTCGGATGTGCTTCTTCACGTTCATGACGTGCCGTGCCGGGGGCGGGATCACCGCCTCCGTCGAGCGCGTGCTCGTGTCCGTTCGGTTCGAGTCAGTCCAGGAAGGCGGCCTCGATCCAGCGCCGCACGCCGGCCTTGCGCATGCGGTGCAGACGGCTCACCGTGTCGGCCACCCGGCGCGGCCCTCCCACGGAGAGGAACTTCTCCTGGACCATCTCGGAGTGCCGGGAGCGGGTGTCGGGGCCCGCGGCGCCGAGCGGGATGAGGCGGGAGCGGGAGACGGTCCGGCCGTCCGCCAGCCGTACGACGACGCGGGCGCCGGTGGCCTTGGTGGACCGGGAGAAGTCCCGGCCGTCGGCCTCCAGGCTGCCCACGAGGTCGACGAGCTCCTGACCGCCGAATCCGCGCAGCCACGGGACGGCCAGCGGTCCCGCCTCGCGCACCGCCTCGCCGAACGGCGCGTCGGAGAGGAAGAGTTCGCGGGTCATCGACGTGTCGTGCTCCAGCCGCACCCGGCGCGCCAGCTCCCAGCGCACGGGGTCGTCCAGGTGCGGTGCGGAGAAGTCGTCCACGGAGAACTCGCCCGTCAGCAGGGTGGTCGCGACCGGGTAGGGGACGTCCAGGACAAGGGCGCCCAGCGGGGAGCGGGGGCCGTCGACGTACCGGGCCGCCCGCTCACCCGCGAACAGCGTGTACAGGGAGGCCTCCACCACGATCTCCCGCACGTCCTCCGGGCGCAGCGGACCGAGGGCGCGGTGGATCTCGGCGGCGCAGTCCACGGCCGCGTCGATCCCGGGTCCGCCGGGGTGCATCTTGAACGAGAGGGTCTCGGTGTGCCAGCGGCTGCCGAGGCCCTTCGCCACCGCCTGGGGCAGCGGTACCGTCGCGAACCGGTCGAGGAAGCCGTCCTGGTGTTCGATGATGTCGGGGGCGCCGCGCAGTCCGGCGGCGGCCGCGTCGCACGCGTCCATCGCGGTGCGGACCGGTGTGAACGTGTTGAAGAGGCGGGCGTCGCTGGCCAGGAAGGCGCGCATCAGCGGCCAGTTGGGCATGGCGAAGGCGAGTCCGAAGGCGTTCTCCCACTGTTCCGCCGGGGCCCTGTCGCAGTACAGGCGGCCGGCCACCGCACCGGCCAGGTGCGTGTGCACGGCGCTCTGTCCGCGCAGGGGGCCGAGGGTGGCCGCGGCGGTGATGCGGGCCGCGCACTCGTTGGCGGCGACGACCGCGGTCAGCAGCGACAGCCCGTCGAGCTGGCGGGCGTACGCGAAGGCCAGTGGCACGGCGACGGTGGAGTTGGACAGGTGGCCGGCGTAGGCGGTGTCGTCCAGGTTCAGCCAGGAGCCGAGGGCGGCGAAGACGCTCGCCGCGGTGCGCGGGTCGCGCTGCATGGGGTGGCCGAAGGCGGCCACCAGGCGCCGGCCCAGAGGATGGTGGAGGCCCGCCCGGATCGAGGCGATCTGGGAGAGCACCTGGCTGGCGGCGAGTTTGAGGACACGGCAGGGGATCTGTTCGGGACGCAGGTTCGCGGCCCAGTGGGACAGTTCGCGCAGTGGTGTGTCCGCGGGCGGGCCGAAGCGGCCGGCGGACCCCACCGGGTTCCCCCACTGATCGCACAGGGCCCTGGCCACGCTTTCGCTGAGTACAGCAGCCGTCATGGCGCGACATACCTTCTCTACGGGTGGACTCGGGGCACGCGTGGCGGGCGGGGGCGGCCGGAGCACCGGCGCCCCCGCCCTTCCCGCGTGCGGGATCAGGCGCCGGGGACCTTGTCGAGGAACCCGTAGACGCCGCTGATGCGGCCGTCGTCACCGGTGACGACGACGTCGAAGCCGATCGCGACGGGCTCGGCGCCCGCCTCGGTCACCAGGCCCCACTGGAAGCGGGCGATGTTGTGGTGGGTGTCCACCGCTCCGTGCAGTTCGAAGGAGAGTCCCTTGAACTGCTCCTGGGCGCCGGCGACCACGGCCGCGAAGCCGTCGTGTCCCTCGACGGCGGCGAGCGGGTCGATGTACGGGGCGTCCGGCGCGAAGAGCTCGGCGATGCCCGCCGCACGCTTCTCCGCGTCCGTCTCGTTCCACAGCGCCAGGTACTGGGTGACGGTCTGGGTGAGGTCGCTCATGGCGGTCTCCTAATTTCCGTGATGGTGGTGACTGCCGGGCCGTCGGATGTGCCGGCCCGGCGGGAGGAAAGCGGGGGGAGGCCGGTCAGGGCCTGCCGGAGGGGGGAGCCCAGACGGCGAGGGCGCCGGGCATGACCTCGAAGGTCGCCGACGGGCCGATGCCGTGCTGGTATTCGCCGTCGTGCTCCAGCGGCAGCCGCCGGCCGTCGGTGCGTTCCACGGTGATGGTGCGGCCGCGGGCGTAGACGGTGTCCGGCAGCCCCATGTGGGACGCCGTCCTGGTGAGTTCGGGGACGTCGGCGGCGGGCACACCGCCCCCGATGACGCAGACGTCGAGCAGTCCGTCGTCGAGGAGCGAGTCGGGCAGGACGAGGTAGCGCCCGCCCCGGTAGCGGCCGCCGCCGACGTTGGCGAGGACGGTCGGTCCCTCGTGCACGACACGGCCGTCGACGGTCACCCGGCCCGGGTACGGTTCGTACCCGGCCGCGGTGTCGGCGAAGGCCCTGGTGTACAGATCCCTGCCCGTCAGGGGGATGTCCCGTGCCCTGATCAGGGCGTCGGCGATCACACCGGAGCAGGCGCCCAGGTAGACGCACTGCCCGGTCTCGGCCAGGCGGGCCAGGTCGAGACGCCGCGGCCGCACGCCGCCCGGGTCGCCCGCGCCGGCGAGGACCGCCTTGAGGGACTCGGTCCAGGGGCGCTCGCCCCACAGCATCTTGTACCCGGAGTTCCCGGTCCCGCCGGGCACCACCGCGAGGGCGGCGCGGCCGGGCGCGGAGGCCAGTGCCTGCACGACCTCGCGGACGGTGCCGTCCCCTCCGATGACGACCACCAGGTCGGGCGCGGTGTCGGGCGCCTCCAGGGCGCGGCGCACGGCGACGGTGGCGTCGCCGGGTGCCGTGGTCAGGTGGATGCCGACGTGCCGCAGTGTGTCGGCGCACAACCCGGCGACGTCACGGACCAGTTCGGGACTGTGACTGCCGGAGGCGGGGTTGGCCAGGACCAGGGCCCGGGTCGGGCCCTGGTCGGTGGCGTTGTCTGCCATCGGGCTTGCTCCTCGGGATCGTGGCACCGGTGGGGGGGCGGAGCCGGGCCCGGACGGTTGCCGGGCGCGGCTTCCACCACAGTGCCGGAAGGTGCTGACACGTCTCTGACGTGCTGCTGACGATCGGATCCGGCCACCGGGGGCGCCCCCCGGGGGCCGGCGGGGACGGTCAGCGGGCGGTCGTGGCGACGACCCGTTGCAGCCGCTGGGCGAAGTGCATCGTGACGGCCTGCGCGTGGGCGTCGATGTAGAAGTGGCCGCCCGGGTACTCGCTGTGGCCGAGGTAGGCCGGGCTGCGCTCCGCCCACTCCTTCATGGCCTCCGGGTCCTCCTGGAGCGGGTCGGAGCGGCCGCCGTAGGAGGCCAGCGAGCAGCGGACGCCCGCCGCGTCGTCCACGTACTGCGCGGCGACCCTGAGGTCGGCCCGGAGCGCGGGGACCACGAGGGCGAGCATGGCCGGGTTGTCGTAGACCTCGGCGGGGAAGGACCCCAGGCGCTTGATCCACTCGACCAGCTCGGGCTCCGGCATCCGGCTCTGCTCCTCGGTGGGCGCGTACCAGCCCACCGGCGACCAGCCGGACATGCCGATCATGACGGGCGACGGTCCGCCCTCCTGCTCCATCCGGGTGGTCAGCCGGAAGGCGAGCTGGGCGCCGAGGCAGTGCCCGAAGAAGGCGAACGGCCGGTCGTCGAGCTCGTCGAGCACGGCCTCGTGGAGGGCGTCGACCAGCGGGTCCCAGTCCTCGTACATGATCTCGGTCCGGCGGTTGTGGCGGCCGGGCAGGGTCACCGCCTGGGCGGCGATGTCGGCGGGGAGCAGCTTCTCCCAGTCGCGGTAGATGATGGCGCCGCTGCCCGCGTGGGGCAGCAGGAAGAGCCGTACGGAGGCGTCGGGCGACGGCTCGACGGGGTGGAACCACTGGCCTGTCCGGGACATGTCCATGCCTATGGCGCTGGTCACGGTGTGGTCTCTCCTTGGGTGAGGGTCCGGTCGATCTCGCGGACTGCGGGGAGCAGCACCTCGGCGATCTCCTTGAGCTGCGCGTCCGGTTCGAGCGAGCCGACGCGCAGGACGAGGTGGCGGGCACCGGCGCGGACGTAGCCGCCGAGCCATTCGGCACACTGCTCCGCGCTGCCCCAGCCGTAGGCCTGGATGGCCGACATCTGCTCGAGGGAGCGCCCGTAGTAGTGGCTGATGTAGTGCTCCAGTTCGGCCTTGGCGGCGCCGGCGTCGCTGTCGACGGTGATCGTCGCGTACAGCGCGGGGGTCACGGCGCCGGGTCCGCGGCCCGCTTCGGCGGCCAGTTCGGCGATCCGCCGGGCGGCCCGGCCGTAGGCGTCGGCGTCCGGCAGGAAGGGCAGCCAGCCGTCGTAGCGGGTGGCCGCGCGGGCGAGCACCTTCGGGGTGTCGCTGCCGGCCAGCCACAGCGGCGGGCCGCCGGGGGTGGCGGGGCTCGGCAGCCGGTCCAGCCGGTCGGCCTGCCAGTACTTGCCCTGGAATTCGGTGGGGCGGCCCGGTTCGCCCGCGGACCAGGCGGTGCGCCAGAGGTCGGCGATCTCGTCGAGGCGGCCGACCCGGCCGGTGAAGGAGGCTCCGACGGAGGCGAACTCCTCCTCCGTCTCGGGCATCGGGAATCCGGAGCCGAGCCCGAGGACCAGGCGCTCCCGTGCGACATGGCCGAGGCTGGCCACCATGTTGGCGCCGATCAGCGGGTGCCGCAGGGCGGGGGTGAGGGCGGCGGTGCCGACGGTGATCCGTTCGGTGGCGGCCGCGGCGGCGGAGAGCACGACGAGGGGGTCGAGCCGGGGGCGGGCCGTCAGGGAGTCGCCGGCCCACAGGGAGTCGAAGCCGAGGCTCTCCGCCCGGCGGGCGAAGTCCAGGAGGGGGGCCGCCGCGTAGCTGCCGTTGATGGCCTGCTCCCTGGTGGGGAGCAGGATTCCGATGCGCAGGGGTCCGCCCGGGGACTGCGGGCGGTGGTGGGCGAGCGTCGCGTCGGTCGCTCGTCCCGCGGGTGTCCGCGCCCCTTGCGGGGCGGGGCCGGGCCGTTCGGCGTCCATGGGTGCCGCTTCCTCTCTTCGTTCTGCCGTCATTTCGGTTCAGACCAGCGGGTCGCGTGCCGGGGCCGCGAGCCGTTCCCGCACGGCGCGGCGCAGGATCTTGCCCGACGGGTTGCGGGGCAGGGCGTCGACGATGTGGTAACCGCCGGGGATCTTGTAGTCGGCGAGGGTGCCCCGCAGGAACAGCAGGAGCTCACGGGGGGTGGCGGCGGCCCCGGGGCGCAGGACCACGGCGGCGTGCACCGCCTCGCCCCAGCGGTCGTCGGGGAGCCCGACGACGGCGGAGTCCTGGACGGCGGGGTGCGCCGCGAGCGCCTTCTCGACCTCGGCCGGGTAGATGTTCTGCCCGGCGACGATGATGGTGTCGTTCATGCGGTCGCAGAGGTAGAGGTAGCCGTCCTCGTCGAGGTAGCCGGCGTCGCCCATGTGCAGCCACTCCCCCACCAGCGTCCGGCCGGTGGCCTCCGGGAGGTTCCAGTAGCCGAGCATCCGGGAGGGGGCGCGGACGCAGATCTGGCCGATGGACCCGGCCGGCAGCACCGTGCCGTCCGGGGCGATCACCTTCACCTCGTTGCCGGGGCAGGGCCGGCCGACGGACTCCAGGACCGGGCTGCCCGGGTAGTGGTCCTCGGGAGGCAGGCACACCGCGACGCTGCCGGTCTCGGTGCTGGCGTAGATCTGGGCGAACTCGCAGTCGAAGGTCTCCAGACACTGCTTCAGCAGCGTCTCCGACATCGGGGCGGCGCCGTAGCAGACCTTGCGCAGGGAGACGAACGCGTCCGGGCCCGCCGTCCGCTCGCCGGCCATCATCTGGAGCATGGCGGGCGCGGCGAAGGTGGTGGTGACCCGGTGCGCGCGGATCAGGCGGACGGCCTCCTGCGGGTCGAACTGGGGCATGATCACGCTGGTGCCGCCAGCGTTGAACGTGTGCATGAACCAGCCGATGCCCGCGATGCCGAAGCCCGGCAGGGAGATCAGGGCGACGTCCTCGGGGAGCCAGTCGATCCAGGCGGCGCCGTGCTCGCGCATCGCGCGGGGCAGGGTGAAGAAGCTGCGGTGGGCGAGCACGGCCCCCTTGGGCAGCCCGGTGGTGCCGCTGGTGTAGATCTGCACGACCGCGTCGTCGGGCCCGGCGCCGGTCTCCAGCTCGGTGTCCGGCAGGCACGCGTACCAGGCGGGCAGCCCGGCGCCGCGGGCCGGCTCCCCCTCGGCGTCGGTGCCGTCGACCCGGATCACCGTGTGGAACTCGGGCAGATGGGGGCGGACCTTGGCGGCGGTGTCCCAGAACTCGTCGTCGACGAAGAGCAGGACGGCGCCCGAGTCGCGCAGGATGTGGTCGACCTCGTCCGGGGTGAGCCGCCAGTTGACCGGGACGAGGACCGCGCCGACCTTGGCGCAGGCGAGGATGACCAGGTAGTAGTTCTCCGACTCGCGCCCGAGGTAGGCGACCCGGTCGCCGCGCCGCACGCCGCTGGCGTGCAGGGCGTGGGCCGCGCGGTTGCTCTCGCGGTGCAGCTTGCCGTAGGTGGTGGTCCGGCCCTCGCAGACGATCGCCGCGTGGTGCGGCCGGCTGCCGGCGTGGGCGCGGGAGGTGTGGGTGAGCGTCCAACTGGCGTTGTCCGCGACGGTCATGGCGGTCATGGAGTCCTCCCCTTTCGTCCGGGACTGGTCGTGCGGGTCATGCCGTGGGGACCGGGCACAGCTGCCCGTCGATGAACGCGGCGAGCTGTCGCACCGTCGGATGGTCGAAGGTGACCGAGGCGGCCAGCGGCAGCCGGAACAGCTTCTCGAGGCCGCCCTTGAGGTTCTGCGCCATCAGCGAGTCGAGGCCGAGCGACACGAACTCGGTCGACTCGTCCAGCTCGTCGTCGGCCGTCATCTCCAGGACCGCGACGACCCTGTCCCGGACCACCTGGGTGATCAGGGCCCTGCGCTCCTCCGCGGGGAGGGCGCCGAGCGAGGCGGCGTCGAAGCCGTCGTCGGCGGCGGTGTCCTGCCGCGCGAGGCGGTCGTAGAACTGGTCGCCGGTGGCGCTGCCGCCCACGTAGCGGTCCCAGTCGAACTCGCCGACCACCCGCTGGGTGCGCGGACGGCCTCCCCAGAGCCGGGCCAGGGTGTCCAGGGCCCGGGTCGGCGAGAAGAAGCGGACGCCGCTGCGCTCGATCTCGCGGCTGAGGTGCTCCTCAAGGCGGGCGGACATGCCGACCCTCGCCCAGGCGCCCCAGTTGACGGAGAGGCCGGGCAGGCCCTGGCGGGTGCGCCACTCGGCGAGGCTGTCGAGTCCGGCGCTGGCCGCCGCGTAGTGGCCCTGGGTGGCGCCGCCGAGGACGGAGGCGATGGACGAGTACGTGACGAAGAACTCCAGCTCCGGGAAGGAGTCCCGGGCGGCCTCGTGCAGCAGCCAGCCGCCGTACGCCTTCGCGGCGAGCTGGGCGTCGATGGACTCCCAGGTCAGTTCGGCGATCAGCTTCTTGTCGTAGGACCCCGCCGCGTGGACCAGGCCGCCGACCGGGTAGGGGCCGGCCGCCACCTCGTCCACCAGCGTGCGCACACCCTCGGGGAGGCTCACATCGGCCCGGACGAGGACGAGTTCGGCGCTCTCGCCGAGCTCCTGGAGTACCGGCGCCGCCTCCTCGGTGGGCCGTCCGCCGCGGCTGACCAGGGTCAGGTGGCGTGCCCCCAGGGCCACCAGCTTGCGGGCCGTGACGAGGCCCAGCCCGCCGAGTCCGCCGGTGACGACGTAGGTGCGGTCGGGGCGGACCGCGGTGCCGGTGGCCGCCTCGCCGTCGGCCGGGGCCGCGGCCTCCTCGGCCTGCGTGCCCGGCAGGTCGAGCCACACCTCGGCGGCCGGGTCGGTGAGGGCGGTGCGCAGGGCCTCGCCCGTCTCGTCCAGGCGGAAGCGCCGGCTCATGTCGTGCGGGCCGGAGTCCGGCGCGAGTACGACCGACGCAGACGGGACGGTGAGCGTGGAGCGCAGGGTCCCCTGGTGGCGGACGAGGACCTCGTCGCCCTCGGCGAACCCGGCGCCCTCGCCCACGGCGCGCACGACGCCGGTGGCGCCGGTGCCGAGCACGGGCGGCGCCTCCTCCTCCTCGCGTTCTGCGCGGCCGGTGTCCAGCGCGGTCCGGGCGTCCTGGTCGGTGAGGGCGACGGCACGGACGTCGATCTGCACCTCGTCGGCGTCCGGCGCACGGTCCGCGGCGGGCGCCAGGGCCAGGTCGGAGAGGTCGCCGGAGTCGGGGGCGCGCAGCTCGTAGCCGCCGCTCCAGGTGAGCGTCGCGTCCCCGGCGAGCAGGCGCCGGACGTAGCGCCGGCCGGGCCGGTGGGCGACCTGGTACTCGCCGGGGACCCCGGCCGTCCACTCCGTGAGCAGCGGTTCGAGGTCGCTGCCCGGGGCGAGGTCGACGAGGGTGGCGCGGTACTGCGGGTACTCGGTGAGCAGCACACGTCCGAATCCCCACAGGGTCGCCGCGGCGAGGTGCCCGCCGTCGCCGGCCGGGTCGCCGGGGAGCGCCTGGGCGGCCTCGGTCACCAGCCAGAGCCGGGGCGGCCGTTGCTGCCCGGCGGCGTCCATGGCGGTGATCAGGGCGAGCAGTTCGCGGTAGTTGTCCTCGCACTCGGCGCGCAGCCGCGCGGCGGACATGGCTTCCGGCCGCTGCCGCCAGACCCAGCAGACGTCGGTGACGCTCGCGTCGGCGAGGGCCGCCTTGAGGTCGGTGGTGTCGGACGGCGTCGTCACCCGCAGGCCGGACCGCCCGGCCGCCGCATCGGCGCGGCCGGAGGCCCGGTCGAGCAGCAGCAGGTGGCGGTCGCCGTCGGGGGCGGCCGGTGCCGTCAGGGCCCTGCGCACCCACTCGGGCCGGTGCAGGAACTGGCGGCGGCCCACGCGGCCCTCGGGCCGGGCCAGGCGGACTCCGAGGAGTTCGGTGACCGGCTCGCCGTTCTCCAGGAGGAGGATGTCGGCGACACGGCGGTCCTGGTCGCCGTGGACGCGGGCGAGGACGCGGAGCCGCTCCCCGCGGGGCTTGCGGAAGTGCCGTACGGAGGCGATCTCGCGCGCCTCGAACACCGGGCCCTCGGGGTCCAGGACGACGGCGGCCTGCACCGCCGCCTCCAGGAGCTCGGCCGGCACGTGCTCGACGGCGGTGGCGTCGCGGCCGGTGAGCTCGCCGGTGACGAGGCCGTCGCGGTGCCGGGCGGCGCTGAGCAGCAGGCGCATGCGCGGTCCGTGCGGGCGGCCGACGGAGGCGAGGTCGGTGTAGATGTCCTCGTCGTCGATGCGCGCGCCGGCGGGCGTCAGCCCGGCGTCCAGCTCGGCCAGTTCGGAGACCGGCACGACCGGTTCGCGTCCGGGAGCGATCACGGCGCTGGCGTGGAGGTGCTGCTCGCCCCCGACGAGGGTGAAGACCTCCACGTCGGCGCCGCCGCCGGCCCGCGGGCTCCACCGGGACGTCAGGACCGTGGCGGTCTCCGCGTCCGTGTGCAGGGGCGCGAGGAACCGCAGGTCGCGGACGGCGGCCCTGGTGTGTCCCGCGACCGCGTCCTGGAGCGCCAGGAAGAGGTCGACGTACGCGCCGGTGGGCAGGGTCGTGCGCTCGCCGTCGCCGAGGTCGCTCAGCGCGCCGAGGTCCTCGGAGGTGAACTCGGCGGTGAACTCCCGCACTCCGCTGGCGAACCGTTCCTCCGTGCCCAGCAGCAGATGACGGGCGCTCGCGCCGGACGCGCCGGTGCGCCGGGGTCCGGTGGAGGGGAGCCAGTACCGCTTGCGCTGGAAGGGGTAGGTCGGCAGGGACGTCTTCACGGCGGCGGGGCGGTCCGCGTGGTAGTCGGCCCAGGAGACCGTCAGGCCCGCGGCGTAGTACCCGGCGAGGGCGTCCAGGGTGGTGCCGGCGGAGGTGTCGCGGCGGCGCAGGCTGGCGAGCCACACGTGGTCGTCGGCGTTGAGGCAGCGCCGGGCGAGGGCGGTCAGGGCGGCCTGCGGTCCGATCTCGATCAGGGCGTGCCGGCCGCGCTGGGCGACCGCCCGGATGCCGTCCAGGAAGCGCACGGGCTCGCCGATGTGCCGCACCCAGTAGTCGACGGTGCCGATCTCGCGGAGACGGGCCGGGCGGCCGGTGACGTTGGAGATCAGGGTGATGGACGGCTCGTGGAAGGTGATGCCGTCGAGCGCGGCCCGGAAGTCGTCGTAGACCTCGGCCATCAGGGGCGAGTGGAAGGCGTGCGAGACGGCCAGCCGGTCGACGCGGGTGCCCTGTGCCCGGAGCAGGGAGGTGATCTCGTCGAGGGCGGCGGTGCCGCCGGAGACCACGCACTGGTCCGGGGCGTTCACCGCGGCGAGGGCCAGGTCCGGGTGGCCGGCGAGGAGGGGCTCGACGTCCTCCGCGGGCGCGGCGACGGCGGCCATGCCGCCCGGGGTGCTCACCGCCTGCATCAGCCGCGCGCGGGAGGCGACCAGGGCCACGGCGTCCGGCAGGTCGAACAGGCCGGCCACGGCCGCGGCCACGACCTCCCCGATGCTGTGGCCGATGACCGCGTTGGGCCGCACGCCCCACGACATCCACAGCTTGGCGAGCGCGTACTCCAGGGTGAACAGGGCCGGCTGGGTGTACTCGGTGCGGTCGATCGCCGCCGGGTCGTCCGCGGTGCCGAGCACCAGTTCGGCCACGGAGCGGCCCAGGTGGGGGGCGAACAGGCCGTCGCACAGGTCGACGTGCTCGCGGAAGACCGGGAAGCGTGCGTAGAGCGCGGCTCCCATGCCCGCGTACTGCGAGCCCTGGCCGCTGAACATGAACGCCGTTCTGCGGATGCCGGTGGGCCCCTCGTGCTTCTCCTCGGCGGCCTTGTCCAGCAGGGCCACCAGGGCCTCGCGGTCGGCGACCTGGCCCGCGACGCGGTGGGGGTGGTGGGTGCGGGAGACGTTGGCGGTGTAGCAGAGCGCGTCCAGGTCCGCGTCGGGCCGCTCGTCCAGCAGCTGCCGGTAGCCGGCGATCTGGGCGCTCAGGGCCGCGGCGCTCTTGGCGGACAGGGTGAAGAGGGGGACCGTCGGCGCGGGCTGCTCCGCGGGCGCCCGGCCGGCGGGGGCCGGCGCCTCTTCCAGGACCGCCGCCCCGATGGCGCCGGCGAAGCCGAAGCTGTTGACGACCGCGCGCCGGACCCCGGCCTTCCAGGGCTCGCACGCGGTGGGCACGCGCACCGGGTAGAGGTCCCAGGGGATGCGTCCGGACGGGGTGTCGAAGTTGAGGTGGGGGTAGACGGTCCCGGCCCGCATCTGGAGCACCGTCTTGATGACGCCGACGATGCCGGCCGCCGGCTCCATGTGGCCCAGGTTGGTCTTCACCGAGCCGACGAGCACGGGCTCGTCCTTGGTGTGCGAGTCGATGAAGACGTCGCCGATGGCGCCGAACTCGATGGGGTCGCCGAGCGGGGTGCCGGTGCCGTGCGCCTCGACGTACTGGATGTCCGCGGGAGTCAGGTGTCCGGCGGCGAGGGCGGTGCGGATGACCTTCTCCTGCGCCGGGCCGTTGGGCACGGTCAGGCCCGCGCTGTCGCCGTCCTGGCCGACGGCGGTGCCCCGCACCAGCGCGAGGACGGTGTCGCCGTCCCGGGTCGCGTCGCTGAGGCGCTTGAGCACGACCACACCGCAGCCCTCGGCGCGGGCGTAGCCGTCGGCGGCCTCGTCGAAGGTCTTGCACTGACCGTCGGGGGCCAGCATCTGCGCGTGGGAGAACATCACCGAGGTGCGCGGGTGGTGCAGGGCGTTGACACCGCCGCACAGCGCGATGTCGGTCTCGCCGGCGCGCAGGCCCTGCACGGCGAGGTGGAGGGCGACCAGCGAGGAGGAGCACGCCGTGTCGATGCTCATGCTCGGGCCGCGCCAGCCCAGGAAGTACGACAGCCGGCCCGACAGCGGGAACATCGTGATGCCGGAGGCGAGGTTGCCCTCCAGCTCCTCGAACGGCACGGAGTCCAGCTCCATCGAGTAGTCGATGGAGCTGGCGCCTATGTAGACGCCGCCGTTGCCGCGGCGCAGCGGCGTCGGGTCGATGTTGGCGTGCTCGAGGGCCTGCCAGGCCGTCTCCAGCAGCATGCGCTGCTGGGGGTCCATGTACTGGGCTTCCTTGGGCGAGATGTTGAAGAAGGAGGCGTCGAACAGGTCGACCCGGTCGAGGAAGCCGCCCGCCGTGGTGTGGATCTTCCCCTTGTCCTCCGGCGACTCGGGGGTGAACGCGGACACGTCCCACCGGTCGCCCGGTATGGGACCTATCCCGCTGCGCCCCTCCCGCAGGAAGGCGTCGAACTCGTCGGGTGAGCCGCTGCCGCCGGGGAATCGCAACCCGATTCCGACGATCGCGATCGGCTCGGGCGCCTGCGCCGGCGCCCGGTTCGTCTCTTCCGTGTCGGCTTCCGTACGCGGCATGGAACGACTCCTTGGGTCCTGGTCCTGGTCGGTCAGCGGGTGGGCGGGGCGGACAGGGCGTCGACCAGGTGGTCGACGAGGTGGCTGACCGTCGGCTCGTTGAACAGCACGTTCACGTTGATGGAGAGGTCGAGCAGCTGCTCGAGGCTCTGCCGGATCTCGGTCAGTCGCAGCGAGGTGAGACCGAGATCGAAATAGCTGATGTCGACCGGCAATTCCTCGGAGTCGTCCATCAGGAGGACGTCCTTCAGCTTTCCGACGACAAGTGTCTCTATCTCGTCGGCGAGTTCGGTCCGCGGCAGATCGCGCAGCCGCTGGGGGAGGGTGATCTCGGCAGGTGGCATGGCCGTCATGCAAGCAGCGGCGGCTGACACCGCACTGACGGCCCCGCGGGCCCGTGGCTGGATCAGTCGGGTGTCAGCGACGAGTCAGAAACGGCTGCCACGATCGATCTGCTTCGAACATCAATTCCCGAATCCCCCACACGTACAGGCAATCCCCCACACGTACACAGGCAATGCCCCGCACCGGCAGACCGACGACAGGACACATTCCGTTTTCCGGAAAGGCTGATGATGCTTCGCGAAGCTGCGCAGGAGGAGAGTGCTCCGGCACCTTCCGGATTGAAGAGTTACGACCTCTACATCGCCGGCAAGGACGTCGCCGGGGACGGCTGGGTCTACACCGTCAGCGGGCGGTCACTGCTGGAGGACGTCTTCACCAGTGTGAGCCTCAAGCGCTCCCTTGAGCAGGACCCGGAGTCCGAGGCGGCCCAGCACCCCTACGTCGTGGGCCGCTGCGCCATCGCCGACGACGACTCCATCGACCTCGCCACGCAGGCCGCCGCGGCCGCGGCCGCCGACTGGGCGGCCGTCCCGCTGGAGCGGCGGATGCAGCTCGGCACCCGCTTCCGCGAGGAACTGATCAAGCACGAGGACGAGTTCCTGGAGATGCTCGTCGCCGAGTCGCACCCGGTGAAGCTGGCCCGGTGGGAGCTGAGCTGCCTCCTGCAGATCTACTCCCCCGGCAGCCTGCGCTGGTACCACAAGCAGATGCGGGTCGAGAAGGAGTACGCGGGCCGCAAGCTGATCCTGCAGCGCCAGCCGGACGGCGTGGTCGCCTTCAACCCGCCGCAGAACGCCCCGCTCCCGAGCGCCGCCCTGTGCGTCCTGGCCCTGATGGCCGGCAACAGCGTGGTGGTCAGGGCGCCGCGCAGCATCGCGCTGAGCACCATGTGGCTGCTGCGCGACATCGTGGCCCCGCTGCTGGAGGAGCTCGACGCGCCCCCCGGCGTGCTCAACGCGGTCTGCAGCAACCCCAAGCAGACGATGGACCGCTGGATCGCCGATCCCCTGATCAACGACATCTTCTACATCGGCGGCAGCCAGGAGGGCCTGCGCTTCGAGCAGCAGTGCGTGGCCCACGGGAAGAAGCCGATCCTCGAACTGGCCGGCAACGACGGCATCGTGGTGTGGAAGGACGCCGACATCAAGTGGGCCGCCGAGGCCATCACCGAGTCGTTCTTCGGCTCCGGACAGATCTGCATGGTGCCCAACTACGTGCTGGCGCACCCCGACATCGCCGAGGCGCTGATCGCCGAGGTGCGCGAGCAGGTCAAGGGCATCCGGCCGGGCCTGCCGGAGGAGGAGGACGTCCTCCTGTCGCCGGTCCGCCGCAGCGAGCGGTTCTTCCGGCTGCTGCGGCAGGCGCTGGACAACGGCGCGTCCCTGGTCACCGGCGGGCACCGCACCGAGGTGGACGGCACGCCGTCGGAGACCGGCGTCTTCCTGCAGCCCACGGTGCTCCGGGTCGACGGCCTGGACCGGGCCCGCACCTTCGACGTGGTGCGCGAGGAGACGTTCTTCCCGCTCATCCCGATCGTGGTGGCGGAACGCGACAACGACGACGCGCTGCTGGAGTCCTTCCTCCGCTTCGTCAACGCCAACTCCTACGGGCTGCGGAACTCCCTGTGGTCGCGCTCCGACCACGTCATCGAGACCTTCGTCCGCCGTGTCGTCAACGGCGGCCTGCTGAAGGTCAACGACTCCCACATCGGCTTCCTGCCCTACCTGCCCAGCCACGGCGGCACCGGCCGCACCGGCGGAGCCTTCGGCGAGGCCAACTACCCGATGCTCAAGACCTCGCACGTCCAGGGCGTCAGCATCGCCCACGACGTCAGCCCCTACGACGCGGTCTTCGGCGCCTGAACGCCCCACCATTCGCCATCCGGAGGTTTCCCCGTGCGTTCCCTCGACACTGCTCGGGCCGTCTGCGAGCGCTTCCACCCCGGTCTGCTCAAGGAGATCGAGCAGATCCCCCACGCCGACCGGGAGAGGCCCGGCAGCCCCGTCATCGACCTGTTCCGCATCCACGGCGGGGTCGGGCTGCTGATACCCGAGGAGTACAGCGGTCACGGGGCCGCGCCGCTGGACGCGCTGCGCGTCCAGCTGGCGCTCGGCGCCGTGTCCCCCTCGCTCGTCGCGGCCGTCTCCATGCACCACTTCACCGCGGCGATGCTCTTCTCCCTCGCCGGCAAGGAGGGACGGCTCACCGCCGCCCAGACCGAACTGCTGCGGCGGATCGTGCCCGACCAGCAGGTGATGGCCTCCGGCTGGGCCGAGGGCCGCACCGAGCAGAACATCCTCACCCCCGCCGTCACGGCCCGGCCCGTCGAAGGCGGATACCTGCTCTCGGGCGCCAAGAAGCCGTGCAGCCTCTCCCGTTCGATGCGCCTGCTCACCGCGAGCATCGCCATCCACCACGACGACGGCAGCGCCGAGCTCGCCCTCGCCCTGGTGCCCGCCGACGCCCCGGGTCTGTCCGTGCACCCCTTCTGGGGCAACGAGCTGCTCGCCGGCGCGGAGAGCGACGAGGTGCGGCTGGTGGACGTGTTCGTGCCGGCGGACATGGTCGTGCGTGCCGGGGAGGACGACCCGCACCGGCTCGACGACCTCCAGACGGCCGGCTTCGTCTGGTTCGAGATGCTGATCTCCGCCGGGTACGCGGGCGGCACCGCCGCCCTCGTCGAGCAGGTGCTGGAGCGCGAGCGCGGCACCACGCAGGAGCGGGCCGCCCTCGCCGTCGAGATGGACTCCGTCCTGCAGCTCCTCGAGGGCGTCGCGCGGACGATCGGCCCCGAGACCGACGAGGAGTCGGTCGCCCGGGTCCTCGTCACCCGCTACACCGTCCAGAAGGCGCTGCCCAGGATCGCCGGGCAGGCGCTGGAGCTGCTGGGCGGGCTGGACTTCATCCGCGACTCCGTCCACGGCCGGACCGCCGCCGCCGTGCACGCCCTCGCCTTCCACCCGCCGGGCCGCGGCGCCGCCGCCGAACCGCTGCTGCGCTACTTCGACGGCGGTCCGCTGGTCCTGAGCTGAGCCACCGCACCGCCGACAGCGCCCCCACCGACTTGGAGTGTGAGAGTTCCGTGACCGTCATCCAGGAGACATCCGCCGAGACCGAGGCGGAGATCCTCGGCCTCTACCGGGCCCACCTCAGCAAGGGCAGGGCCACACTCGCCGAGCTGTTCGGCAGCCACATGGAAACGGCGTCCGAGGGCGCCTGGCTCACCACCAGCGACGGTGAGCGCTTCCTCAACGCGGGCGGGTACGGCGTCTTCATCATGGGCGCGCGCCACCCGATCGTGATGGAGGAGGTGGAGCGCCAGCTCCGGACCCACCCCACCGCGACGCGCATCCTGCTGGAGCCGACCGTGGCCCGCGCCGCCGAGGCGCTCGTGTCCGTCATGCCCGAGGGCCTGGACCGCGTGCACTTCGCCCTGTCGGGGGCGGAGGCGGTGGAGACGGGCCTGAAGCTCGCACGGGCCGGCGGCCGCAAGCGGACCGTCTCGATGCGCGGCGGCTACCACGGCAAGACGCTGGGCGCGCTGTCCGCGACCGCGAAGGACGTCTACCAGGCGCCCTTCCGTCCGCTGGTCCCCGACTTCCTGCACATCCCCTTCGGTGACACCGACGCGCTCGAGGCGGAACTGAAGGCCCATCCGGGCGAGGTCTGCGTCATCCTCGAACCCGTCCAGGGCGAGGGCGGTGTGATCATTCCGCCGGCGGGCTACCTCAAGCGGGTGGAGGAACTGGTCCGCGAGTACGACGGGTTCCTGATCCTCGACGAGGTGCAGTCCGGCTTCGGGCGGCTCGGCGAGTGGTGGGGCGCGGACATCGAGGGCGTCATTCCCGACGTGCTCCTCACCGGCAAGGCGCTCGGCGGCGGCGTGCTGCCGGTCTCGGCGGCCGTGGCGACCCGCAAGGCGTTCCGCCCCTTCGACAAGGACCCCTACGTCCACACCGCGACCTTCTCCGGCCAGCCGGTCCTGATGGCCGCGGTCCAGGGCGCGATCCGGGCCATCAAGGAGGAGCGCCTGGTCACCCGGGCCATGGACCTGGGTGCGCGGCTGCTGCCGAGGATCTCGGAGATCGCCTACCGCAACATCCCCGAACTCGTCGTCGACGTGCGCGGCCGCGGACTGCTCATCGGTGTCGAGCTCGTCGAGGCCGGACTCGCCGGCGAGCTGCTGATCGAGCTGTTCAACCACGGCGTCGTCGCCAACCACTCCATGAACGGCAGCTCGGTGGTGCGCTTCACCCCGCCCGCCGTGATGAGCGACGTGGACGTGGAGTTCCTCCTGAACTCCTTCGACCTGGCCACCCGCGACCTCGTACGGGGCGCGGCCACGATGCCGGAAGGCGGCAACTGATCATGCGTCACGTAGAGCTGGAAGCGCTGGTCCCCTCGGAGCAGGCCCGGACGGTCTTCGACTCCGTCCTGCGCTGGGAGAAGTACCCCGACCTGGCGCCCCATGTGAAGGCGACCACCGTGCACGCCACCTACCCGGACGAGAACTCCAGTTCCAGCTGGGAGCTGCACTTCCGCAGCGGCCTGCTGCGCTGGACCGAGGCCGACACGTTCCTGCCGGAGCTGGGCGAGATCCGCTTCGAGCAGTCCGACGGCGACTTCGACTCCTTCACGGGCACCTGGTCCGTGACGCAGGCCGGCGACGACGTGGCGGTCCGCTTCGACGCCGACTTCGACTTCGGCATCCCCAGCCTGGAGGGCATCCTCGACCCGATCGCCGAGCGGGTCATCAAGGAGACCGTGGCCTGGGCCCTGACCGGCCTGTTCCCCGCCGTCCGCATCTCCGGCGCGGTCGACCTCACCGAGCCCGCCGCCCTCGGCGCCTAGCACGCCCAACGGAGCTGACCATGGACCAGGCAAATCCCTTCGAGACACCGAGAACGTACTCGCTGCACCGGGCCGAGTACCTGGTGGGGCTCGCCGTCACGACCGGCCTCATCATCGCCCACTTCGGCGAGATCCGCTGGTGGGTCGCGATCGCCCTGTTCCTCTACATCGACCTCATCGGCTACATCCCGGGCGCCATCGCGTTCAAACGGAGCGGCGGACGGCCGATCCACAAGGGCTACTACGTCGCCTACAACGTCATGCACAGCCTGATCACCCAGGCCGCGGTCGCGGCGCTGTGGTGCTGGCTGGTGGAGCCCGAGTGGGCGCTGCTGGTGCTGCCGTTCCACCTCTTCGGCGACCGCGGCCTGTTCGGCAACTTCATGAAGTCGTTCGCGCTGCCCTTCGAGCCGGTGCGCCAGCCCGGCTACCTGCGGCTCCTGGACGACCTCGGACTGGCCCACCCCAAGCCGGTCGGCCACGCCATGGACCCCGTCCCGGTCGGCCACGTCCCGGCGCAGCCGGTCCTCCGGGAACCGCAGGAGGCCGTGCGATGACCGCCACCACCGACCTGCGGACCGTGCGGCGCCCCGTGCGCCAGGACCCGGCGGAGCGGCGGCGGGCGCTGTACCACCTCGCCTCCCCCGTGTCGGTGCTGACCGTCGGCTCCGGGGAACGGCTGCACGGCACCACGGCGAGCACCGTCACGCTGGTGTCGCGGGAGCCCCTGCTGGTGGGGGTCGTGCTGCGGGCGGGTTCGTCCTTCGCACGGCTCGCGGCCGCCGAGGGCCGGTTCGCGATCAACGTGCTCAGCGGCGGGCAGGCCGGCGTGGCCGGCCACTTCGCGAACAGCGAGCGACCCGACGGCAGCGCGCAGTTCGCCGGGCTCGCCTGGACGGCGGACTCGTACGCGAAGGCGCCGCTGCTGGCGGGTGCGCTGGCCCACTACACCTGCCGCTTCCACTCCGCCCACACGGCCGGCGACAGCGAGTTGCTGCTCGGCCATGTCGTCCGGGCCAACGCCGCTGACGACCAACCCCTGTTCAGCTACGCCGGAGAGCTGTTCGCCGGCTCCCTGCACCCCGCGAAGGAGGCGTCCGCGTCATGACCGGTTCTGTGGCACCCGAGGCGGACTGGGACAAGGCTCCCGGTCTGCTCGACGGAGCGAAGGAGCTGACTCTCGGGCCCGAGGAGTGCGACCTCGCGTACTGGTTCACCTCGGTGGCGCAGGGCACCCTGCGCGACCGGGGCGAGACCGGGCACCACGTGGACGCCGTCGTGCCCGACTTCCTGAAGGAGCCGGGGCCCCTGCGGGACGCCCTGGTGCTGGAGTTCGGGTTCCGCGGCCTGTCGGAGGAGATCGCGACCCGGCTGCTCGGCCACTACGTCGCCATCGCCCCCGGCGTCCCCGAACTGGAGTTCTACACCACGCAGTTGGTGGACGAGGCGCGGCACGCCCGGGTGTTCCGCAACCACCTGGTGGAGCTGGGCGTCCCGCAGAAGACGCTCCTGAAGGACATCGACGAGATGGCCGCGGACTACCGCAAGCGGGTGCTCGACCCGGTCGTGGACTTCACCCTCGACATCGTCCGCGACCAGGCGGACTTCGCCGGCGGCGTCGCCGTGTTCGCCATCGTCATCGAGGGCGTGCTGGCCCCCGCTGCGGAGCTGAGCGAGCGCAAGTGGACCCCGCTGTCCCCCGCCACGGGCGAGATCTCGCGCGGCACGGCCATCGACGAGATCAGGCACCTGACGGTGGCCAGCACCATCCTGCGCGACCACGTGGCCGCCCATCCCGAGTACCGCCCGCGCCTGCTGGAGATCCTGCGGGACGGGGTGCGGCTCTGGGACGAGATCCCCGACCGCGAGTTCGTCATCCACCGCGAGGAGCTCTTCCAGAAGGGCATGGCCCAGCACGCGGACAAGATCGGCGACTACGAGATCTGGCCGGGCGTCCGGATGCTCGACACCACGCCGGAGCAGCGCTACGACATGGCCGAGCGCTGGACCGACGAGATGGCGGAGTCGCGGATGGCCTACATGGGGCTGCCCCTGGAGGCCCTCTCCAGCCAGCAGGCCGGCGCATGAGCGGGGGGCGCGCTGCGGTGGTGTCGGGGATCGGGGCGTACACGCCCCCCGACCTGGTCACCAACGACGACCTGGCACAGCGGCTCGACACCTCCGACGCGTGGATCCGCTCACGCACGGGGATCGCCGAGCGGTACGTGGTCGCGCCGGGCACCGCCACCTCCGACCTGGCCGTCGAGGCGGGGCTGCGGGCCCTCAAGTCCGCAGGGGACGAGCAGGTGGGGGCGGTCGTCCTGGCCACCACCACACCCGACCAGCCGTGTCCGGCGACCGCCCCGCAGGTGGCCGCCCGGCTCGGACTCGGGCAGGTCCCGGCCTTCGACGTGGCGGCCGTCTGCTCGGGCTTCCTGTACGGCCTCGCCACCGCCTCCGGGCTGCTGGCGGCGGGCGTCGCGGACAGCGTGCTGCTCATCGCCGCCGACGCGTTCACCACGATCGTCAACCCCGAGGACCGCACCACGGCCGTCATCTTCGCGGACGGCGCCGGCGCGGTGGTGCTGCGCGCCGGCGCCGCCGGTGAGCCGGGCGCCGTCGGACCGATGGTCCTCGGCAGCGACGGCGAGCTCAGCCACCTCATCGAAGTGCCGGCGGGCGGCTCGCGCCAGCGCTCGTCCGGTCCCGTGACCGACCCGGACGACCAGTACTTCCGGATGCTCGGCCGGGACACCTACCGGCACGCGGTGGAGAAGATGACCGGAGCGTCCCAGGAGGCGGCCCGGCTGGCCGGCTGGGACATCGAGGACGTCGACCGGTTCGCGGCCCACCAGGCCAACGCCCGGATCCTCGGCGCGGTCTCGGAACGCCTCGGCGTGCCGGCCGAACGGCAGTTGACCAACATCGCCCAGGTCGGCAACACGGGTGCCGCCTCCATCCCGCTGCTGCTCTCGCACGCCGCCGCGGACGGCCGGCTCTCCCCCGGGAACCGGGTGCTGCTGACCGCGTTCGGCGGCGGCCTCTCCTGGGGTGCGACGACTCTGGTGTGGCCCGAGGTCCAACCGGTCTGACGGTCACCCCGGCCGACCGGACTTCCGTGAGTTACGTCCTTCCGTACGCGTCCGCGTACACCTCTCCCGTACGCCGCTGGCGCGTACGCCTCCGAAAGGATCCGACATGCTGGAGCAGCTCCAGGAAATCCTGTCCAACAAGCTGAAGGTGTCGCCCGAGGCGATCACCCCGGAGGCCACCCGGGAGGACATCGAGCTGGACTCGCTGGCCGTGGTGGAGCTGTCGCTGCTGCTCAAGTCCGAACTGGGCCTGGACATCAGCGACGACGACCTGCTCGAAACCGAGACCGTGGCCGACATGGTCCGGCTCATGGAGGAGCGGAGCGCGAAGGTCTGATGGCCGGCATGGACATCGCCGTCACCGGACTCGGCCTGGTCACCCCGGGTGGTATCGGGGTCGGGCCCAGCTGGGCGGCGGTCTGCGACGGCAGGCCGACCGCCGCCCTCGATCCGGTACTGGCGAACAACCCCGTACGCATCTCCTCCCGGGTTCCCGGCTTCGATCCGGACACGCTGCTCAGTGCGCGGCGGGCACACCGTCTGGACCGGTTCGTGCAGTTCGCCCTCGTCGCCGCCCACGAGGCCGTCGCCGACGCCCGTCTCGACCCGACCACCTGGGACGGGGCGCGGGTCGGTGTGGTGCTCGGCTGCGCGGACGGCGGCCCCGGCACCGTCGAGGACCAGCACGACGTCCTGCGGGAGCGCGGCGCCGACCAGGTGTCCCCGCTGCTGCTGCCCATGCAGCTGCCGAACATGCTGGCCGGTCAGACGGCCATCGAGTTCGGCGCCACCGGGCCCAATCTGGTGGTGGCCACGGCCTGTGCCTCGGGCGCGACCGCCATCGGCATGGCCCGGGACCTGCTCGCCCTCGGCCGCTGCGACGTGGTGCTGGCGGGCGGCAGCGAGGCGATGATCACTCCGCTGGTCATGGCCGGGTTCGCGCAGATGGGCGCGCTGTCGCGGCGCGAGGACGACCCCTCCTCGGCCTCGCGTCCCTTCGACGCCGACCGGGACGGCTTCGTCGCCGGGGAAGGGGCCGGAATCCTCGTCATGGAACGGGTCGTGGACGCACGGGCCCGCGGTGCGCACATCCACGGCCGGATCATCGGCTTCGGAGCCACCGCGGACGCCCACCACATGACGTCCCCGCACCCGGACGGCGCCGGCATCGAGGCCGCGGTCCGCGCGGCTCTCGCCGACGCCGGCGCGGATCCGGACGACGTGCAGCACGTCAACGCCCACGGCACGTCGACCCCGCTCAACGACCTGGCCGAGGCACGCATGATCAAGCGGACGCTGCAGGGCGACCCGCTGGTCACCTCCACGAAGGGAGTCACCGGACACCTGCTCGGCGCGGCGGGCGCGGTCGAGGCCGCCTTCGCCCTGCTGAGCGTCGAACACGAGATCGTTCCGCCCACCGCGGGTCTGCGCATCCCCGACGGACGGATCGACATCAAGCTCGCGCAGTCGGCCACGTGCATGCCCATCGACCTCGCACTCAGCAACTCGTGCGGGTTCGGCGGCCAGAACACGGCGCTGGCGATCGCGCCGGCGTGAAAGCCCCGGCACCGGGGCGCGGGAGGGGCGGACGGCTCGGAGCCGTCCGCCCCGACCCGTTTCCGGCGCCGCCGGTATCCGTCACGAACCGCTTCCCGCGCCGCCTGTTTCCGGCACGACCCGTGTCCGGCGCCACGCGCTTCCGGCGCCACCCGCTTCGGGCACGACCCGTCGCCACTCCGGACCCGTTGCCGGAACCTCCGGACCCGCTTCCGGCGCAGGTCGGACCCGGCACCCTCCGCACCGCACCCGCTTCCGGCACGTCCGCACCCGGCTCCGGCAGGGCCGGACCCGGCACCCGCACCGCTCCGCGCAACCGGGCGCGGGCCGGGCTCCGCCCGGCCGGCGCCGACTGGTCCCGCCGCGGCCGGCACGCACCCGGCCGCGACCCCTCCCACCCTAGGAGTCCGTCATGCACGACCCCGGTGAACTGCTCGACGAGGGGCCGGTCGCCGTGCGGCGGCTGGCCCGCCGCCGCTACGACCTCGACCTGGCCGCTCTGGAGAAGGCGATGCGCCGGCGGGCGGAGGCCCAGGCCGGTGTGACCCGTTCGCGTACGGAGGCGAACCGCGTCTCGCGCTCGCGCGGGCGCTCGGGACCGCCGTCCGAGGAGGAGAAGGAGGCCGCCCGCGCCCTGCGCGCGGACGTGCAGCAGGCGGAGGCGGAGGCCCGGGCCGCGGAAGCCGACCTGGCCGAGCTGCTGCTGGGCATCCCCAACGTCCCCCTCGACCGGGTGCCGGACGGCGACACCGACAAGGAGGCGGTGGAGGTCCGGCGCTGGGGCCCGGTGCGGGAGCGGAACGACGCCCCGCACCACGCCGACATCGGCGAGTCCCTCGGCATCCTGGACAACCCGGCGGCGGCCAGGCTCTCCGGCTCCCGCTTCAGCGTCGGCCGCGGTGCCGGGGCCCGTCTGGAGCGGGCGCTGACCGACTTCTTCCTCGACCTCCACACGCGCGAGCACGGCTACACCGAGTACTCCGTCCCGTTCCTGGTGAACCGCGAGACCATGACCGGCACCGGCCAGCTCCCCAAGTTCGAGGACGATCTCTTCCGCACCCAGGTGGGCGACCGCGAGCTGTTCCTGATCCCCACCGCCGAGGTGCCGCTCACCAACCTGGTGGCCCAGCAGCTCCTGGACGCGCGCGAGCTGCCGTACGCCTTCACCGCGCGCACCCCCTGCTTCCGCGCCGAGGCCGGGGCGTACGGGCGGGACACCCGGGGGATCCTGCGCCTGCACCAGTTCGAGAAGGTGGAGCTGGTCCGCGTCTGCGCCCCCGAGGACGCCCCGGCACAGCTGGAGCTGATGGTGGGACACGCCGAGGAGTGCCTGCGCCGCCTCGGACTCTCCCACCGCGTGGTCATGCTGCCCGCCGGCGACCTCGGCTTCTCCGCCCGGATGACGTACGACATCGAGGTGTGGCTGCCGGGCAGCGGCGCCTACCGCGAGATCTCCTCAGTCTCCGACTGCGGCACCTTCCAGGCCCGCCGCGCGAGCATCCGCCACCGGCGGTCCGACGGCCGCAAGGGGCCCGCCGCCACGCTCAACGGCTCGGCCCTGCCCGTCGGGCGGACGGTCGCCGCGCTGCTGGAGCAGGGCGTGCAGGAGGACGGTTCGGTCCTGCTGCCCGAGGCGCTCGCCGCGTACACCGGATTCCGCCGGATCCTGCCGGGCGGGGCGACCGCGTAGCACCCGGCACGCCGAGAGGGCGGGCCGTCCGGATCACTCCGGACGGCCCGCCCTCTCTGTTCCGTGCGTGTCACGCGCCCATCATGTGCACCCCGCCGTCGACGTGGACGATCTCACCGGTGGTGCGCGGGAAGAAGTCCGACAGCAGGGCGACCACACCGCGCGCCGCGGGGTCCGGGTCGACGAGGTCCCAGCCGATGGGGGCCCGCTGCTGCCACACCTCGGCGAGTTCGCCGAAGCCGGGGATCGACTTGGCGGCCATGGAGCGCAGCGGGCCGGCCGCGACCAGGTTGCAGCGGATGCCCCGGCCGCCGAGGTCGCGGGCGAGGTAGCGGCTGGTCGACTCGAGGGCGGCCTTGGCCACACCCATCCAGTCGTACCGCGGCCAGGCGACCGTCGCGTCGAAGGTGAGGCCGACCACCGAGCCGCCCCGGTCCTCCATCAGCGGCAGGCACGCGGTGGTCAGGGACTTCAGCGAGTAGGCGGACACCTGCACGGCCGTGGAGACGTCCGCCCAGTCGCCGTCGAGGAAGGAGAAGGCGCCCCGCGGCCCGTACGCGATCGAGTGCACGACGCCGTCGATGCGGTCCCACCCGTCGGCGGACGCGCCGATCCGCTCCGCGAGCGTGTCCAGATGGGTCTGGTCGGTCACGTCCAGCTCGACCACCGGAACCGGCTTGGGCAGCCCGGCCGCGATGCGCTCGATGAGGGAGAGCCGGCCGAAGCCGGTCAGCACCACGTCGGCGCCCTCCTGCTGGGCGAGCCGGGCGACGTGGAAGGCGATGGACGCGTCCGTGACGACGCCCGTCACCAGGATGCGCTTGCCCGCGAGGAGTCCGCTCATGACCGCACCGCCTTCGCGGCCAGGGCCTCGACCAGGGGGGAGTCGTGGTCGAGCGCTCCGACACCGCCCGCGCCGCCGGGCGTCCCGAGGGCGGAGAAGAACTCGGCGTTGGAACCCCGGTGGTCTCCCCACTCCGCGGGGACGTCGTCCTCGAAGTAGATGGCCTCCACGGGGCACACCGGTTCGCAGGCACCGCAGTCGACGCATTCGTCGGGCTGGATGTAGAGCGCGCGCCGGCCCTCGTAGATGCAGTCCACGGGGCATTCGTCGATGCAGGAACGGTCCTTCACATCGACACAGGGCAGGGCGATGACGTACGACATCATCAACTCCACTTCGTGTTGGGGGCGTCGGGCGAGACGCTGACCTGGTCCACGGGGACTCCCGTGGTGCGCTCGCCCAGCGTGAGGACGGTGACGGCCAGCGCGACCATCGAGGCGGCGATGACCCCGAACAGCGCGCCCGGTCCGTACGAGTCGAGCACGGGCAGCAGGACGAACGGCAGGGCGGCGGCGCTGAGTTTGGACAGCGAGTACGCCATGCCGGACGCGGTCGCCCGGATCGCCGTCGGATACTGCTCGGAGAGGTACACGTGCGACACGCTGGAGAAGACGTTGCTGCACAGCGTGTAGACGAAGCCGAACGTGACGATCAGGACGGCCGAGTCGGTGAAGGCGAAGCCCATTCCGGCCACCACCATCGCCCCGGCGGACAGCGCGACGAGTGTCTTGCGTTCGATGCGGTCGATGATCGGCAGCGACAGCGCCGATCCGACGGGGTAGCCCAGGAAGGACAGGGCGGTGAAGCCGAGACCCGCCACGATGTCGTAGCCCTTCGCCGCGAGGATCTGCGGGGCCAGGGTGCCGAAGCCGTAGTAGCCGACCACGGAGAGCGAGCAGAAGATCCACAGCATCACCGTGCGGCGCCTCAGCCCTCGGGCGAAGATGTCCCGGAGCCTGGTCCGCCCGGCGACGGCCGTCTCGTGCCCGGCCGGGAGCTCCTCGACGGCCTGGCCGGCCGGGATCTGGGCCTCCATCCGGGAGACCAGCACATCGGCCTCCTCGGTGCGGCCGTTCGCCGCCAGCCAGCGCGGCGACTCGATCAGACGCCGGCGCAGCACCCAGACCACGGCCGAGCCGAGCGCCCCGATCACGAACAGCCAGCGCCAGCCGTCCACACCCAACGGGGTCAGCGGCACCAGCCACAGGGCCGCGAAGCCGACCGCGGGCACTCCGCAGAAGGCGATGGTGTACGCCCAGGCGATGAACCGGCCGCGCTTGGCCGCGGGCAGGACGTCCGCCAGGTAGCAGTCGGACAGCGACTGCTCGGCACCGATGCCGATGCCGGCCAGGAAGCGGGTCACGATCAGCCACTCCGCGTTCGGCGAGAACGCGCCGAGGAGGGAGAAGCCCGAGTAGATCGCGAGGTTGATCAGGAAGGCCCGGCGCCGCCCGAGCCGGTCGGCGACCCTGCCGAGCACCAGCGCGCCGATGAACTGGCCGATGAAGACGGAGGCGAGGACCAGCTTGAGCGACGTCGCCCCGAAGGCGAAGTCGTCCTGGAGCACCTTGGCGATGGTGCCCGAGAGGCTGTTCTCGAACGTGTCGAAGAGCAGGCCGATCCCGATGACCGCGGTCAGGCTGCGGTGCATGGGGGTGATCGGCATCCGGTCCAGCCGGGCTCCGATCGAGGCGGGGGTGACCGGCTGCTTCACCGCCGTGGTGGTCTGGGTCATGCGCGTGGCTCCTAGGGTGCGTTCGGGCCGGGGGCGGACAGCGCGGCCCGGTGCCCGCGGAACGCGGGGCGGAGGTGGCCGGGCACGGCGGTGACGGTGCACCGGCGAGGTCGGGCCCCGCCCCGCACGGGCCCGTCTCGATCGACCGGGAGACCCTGGGAGCGGGGCCTTCCGGCCCCAGGGGATGTGGACAGGAGGGGGAACGGGGCGGCGTCAGCGGCGGCGGTGACGCCCGGGGACCGTCAGGCGGCCCGGTCCGCGTTCAGCCGGATCTGCTCCTCGACGTCACCGCGCCGCACCGGTGCGCTGACCTCGTGCAGGAACGACGCGACCTCGCGGTACGAGGCCCAGAAGCCCACCTCGTGGTACGGCACGCCGCGCTCGGCGCAGTACTCCCGGGTCAGCTCGCGTGCGCGGGCCAGGTTCTTCTGCGGCATCGCCGGGAACAGGTGGTGCTCGACCTGGTAGTTGAGCCCGCCGTAGAGGAAGTCGATCAGCAGGGACGGGCGGATGTTGCGGGAGGTGAGGACCTGGCGCTCCAGCCAGTCCAGGGTCTCCTCCTCACCGTCACGGATCGCCATGCCCTTGTGGTTGGGGGCGAAGATCATGCCGAAGTACACGCCCAGGACCGCCTGCTGGACCAGGATGAAGGCGACCGCGAGCACGGGCGAGAGGACGGTGAACACCAGGGCCAGGTAGATCGCCGCCCGGGCGACGAGCAGGAACGTCTCCAGCACGGGGCGCTTGGTCTTGCCCTGGGCGATGGACAGCACGGCCGTCTTCAGCATCTTGAAGGACTCCAGGACCAGCAGCACGAAGAACAGCACGCTCTGGTAGCGCACCACGAACTTCTGCGTGCCGTGCCGGGTGGGGTACTGCTTGATGTCGAAGATGGCGGTGCGCCGGCCGATGTCCGGGTCCATGTCCAGGTGGTTGGGGTTGCTGTGGTGGCGGTTGTGGTGGTTGACCCACCAGCCGAAGCTGACCCCGTTGACCAGGTTGGCGTGGATGTAGCCGACGGCGGAGGCGGCCTTCTTGCTGCGGAACATGGCCTTGTGGCCGGCGTCGTGCCACATGAAGGCGGACTGGCCGCCGCAGAGCCCCATCCACATCGCCACCGCCAGCTGCCACCACGAGTCGCCGAGCGCGAAGAACGCGGCGAACCCGAGGACGATGAGCGAGGTGTTCAGCGCCAGGCGGAATATGTAGTACCGCGGATCGAGGTCGAGGAGACCTTCCGCCTTCACGCGCTTGAGGAGTTCGGAGAACGTGGCCGAAGCACCGCCGCGCTGCTGGGGAGCGGTGGCGGCCTGGGCTTCTTGGACGTGCGGACGCTGCATGCGTTGCGCTCCTTGGGAGATGTGCCCGAAGCGGGCGGCGGCGCCGCTGCCCTGGGGGACATGGCTGCGCCGG
The DNA here is from genome assembly GCF_014489615.1 of Streptomyces genisteinicus. Lineage (GTDB taxonomy): Bacteria > Actinomycetota > Actinomycetes > Streptomycetales > Streptomycetaceae > Streptomyces > Streptomyces genisteinicus. The sequence goes on along the minus strand of NZ_CP060825.1, from coordinate 5,946,481 downwards.
GGGTTCGACGGTGCTTCCGTGGACGGTGACGGAAGGTGGGCGCCGCCCACCCGCCGGCCGGGGACGCCGGAGCGGTGGGGGCACTCCGGACCCGGGCCGCCGGGCGAACGCGTGTCCAGCGTTCCGTGCCCCGCTGATGTGACACTGATACCGGGCTGATCGGCCCGGCCGCGGGAGGGCTCATCCCTCCGGGCGCCGCGTGCCTTGCTTCCTCCGGGCGCCGCGGGCCTCGTCGCCTCCGCTCAGGCCGCGGCGGACCCCGCCTCGCGGAGCCGGGCGTCGAGCTGCTGGACGATGTCGTCCCCGGCACGGGCGACGTCCTTGTCGTCGGGGGCTCCGATGACGGCCATGAGCTGACCGACCATGGCCTGCTGGAGGGCTTCGACGGCGGTGGTCTCTGTGGTGGTGCCGGTGGCCGTGGCCCCGTTGGTGTCGCTCACTGCTTCTCTCCTCGTCGTGTGGTGCCGGTCGTGCCGGTCATGTGCTGAAGGTGTGTCAGAAGGCCTTGCAGGCGCGGAAGACGTGCGCGAAGCCGGCCAGCGAGGCGGTGGGCCGGTCGAAGGCGACGTACTCCGGGATGAGCTCGTCGGGGGCCCACTTCTGCTTGTACGACAGCTGGGTCTGCGCGGGGTACAGCGCGGCGCCCTCGGCCCAGAGCGCGTGCATCAGCCACTGGAACGCCGGGCTGTGCCCGCCGAGTTCGTGGCCGGCGTCGAGTCCGGTGAACGGGGTGAAGCCGAAGTGCAGCCACTCGACGCCCTCGGCGCGGAAGACCTCGATGGCGTGGGCGTTGATGGCCTCCATCAGCCCCGGGGACCCCTCGGGCACACGGCGGCTGAGGTCGTGCATCCAGCCGGCCCGCTCGCCGTACACCGGCGAGTACGAGATGTACGCCACCGGGACGTCGTCGATGGTGCCCGCGAACAGCCGGCGGTGCGCCTGCGGCTCGCCGCCGATCTGCCCCACGAGGAACTCGAGCTGGTGGGCGCCGCCCTTGGAGCCGAGCCACGCCTCGTCGATGGCCGCTATCGCACCCTGCCAGTCCTCCGCGGTGACCTCCTTGATCACGAGGCCGTTGCGGTGCGCGCGGGAGATCTTGTTGCGCAGCTGCATGAAGCGGGTGCCCCGCAGGGAGAACTCCGGCAGCCGCACGGCCCAGGAGGCCCCCACCTGGTTGACGGTGAAGCCGCGCGCGGCGTAGCGCTCGGCATCGGCGCGCTGGAGCTGGACGCCGACGAGCTCCAGCCCCTCGTCCTTCACGTACTGGCGGAAGCCGTCGAGGAGGGTGTCGTAGGCGTCGGGGGCGGCGAACGGCCCCCCGAACTGAACCGCGAAGCCGCCGGTACGGCGGTAGACGACGACACCGTCGGCGCCGGGGACGGTGAAGGTGCTGTTGCCGCTGTTGAGCGCGAGGAACGCGCTGGCGTTCTCGCTCCGGGTGTGTGACCGGATCGCCTCGAGAACCGAGGTGTCCGCAGTGGTCGCGGGCATGCCCGTACTCCTTTCGAAGGATTCTCTTTGGTGCGAGTAGAGCACCGACGCCGCGTCGAGGGGAAGACCGGAATGGAATTCTCCGACCACGTCAGAGAGATGTCAGCGTCCTATCAGAGCCCCCTGCCAATGTTCTTCTCGTGAACGGCACGGGAAACCGGAAGCCGGGAACGAGGAGAGGTGCCCGGAGCGGCTCATCGGGGACCAGAAAGACCCTTTCAGGTCGGGCCCATAAAGCCCACGCAGGTTCGAATCCTGCCCTCTCCGCGACACGGCCGGCACACCACCAGCCAACGTCACCACCAGGAGAGGTGCCCGGAGCGGCTCATCGGGGACCAGGAAAACCCTTTCAGGTCGGGCCCATAAAGCCCACGCAGGTTCGAATCCTGCCCTCTCCGCGACACGGCCGGCACACCACCAGCCAACGTCACCACCAGGAGAGGTGCCCGGAGCGGCTCATCGGGGACCAGAAAGACCCTTTCAGGTCGGGCCCATAAAGCCCACGCAGGTTCGAATCCTGCCCTCTCCGCGACACGGCCGGCACACCACCAGCCAACGTCACCACCAGGAGAGGTGCCCGGAGCGGCTCATCGGGGACCAGAAAGACCCTTTCAGGTCGGGCCCATAAAGCCCACGCAGGTTCGAATCCTGCCCTCTCCGCGACACGGCCGGCACACCACCAGCCAACGTCACCACCAGGAGAGGTGCCCGGAGCGGCTCATCGGGGACCAGAAAGACCCTTTCAGGTCGGGCCCATAAAGCCCACGCAGGTTCGAATCCTGCCCTCTCCGCGACACGGCCGGCACACCACCAGCCAACGTCACCACCAGGAGAGGTGCCCGGAGCGGCTCATCGGGGACCAGAAAGACCCTTTCAGGTCGGGCCCATAAAGCCCACGCAGGTTCGAATCCTGCCCTCTCCGCCATGTCGAGACCCGCCGTCAGCGGCCGCCGGACATCGCTTCCGTTTCGATGTCCGGCCGGGCCCGCACGGGACTCGCAGTCACGGCGATCCACCCACCCGCGTGTCCGTCCCCACGGCAGCGCGGCCCCGGACGCCGATGGATCCGCCGGGCACCCCCCGTCCCGGCGGAGCACCCACCTCGACGGGCCGCCACCATCGCGTGCGGCCCGTCGAGGTGTTGGCGCACGCCCCCCTTCCGGGCCGTCCGCGCTCGCCGCCTCCCACGACACCACCCCTTCCCCGCCGGCAACAGGCCCACAGAAAAATACCTTCTCAAAGGAATTATTCTGTGGCAGGATGCATGCGGGAGGAAGCTCCGGGGCCGGTACCGCAGACCCCGGAGGTCGCCACGCGCCGCCTCCGGGGCCCTGGCTGTCGGCTTCAACGGCCGCAACGGTCCCCCGCACGTGTTCAGCCGTCTTCGCCGCCCGAACGCCAAGGGGGAAACCGTCATGCTGAGCTTCTCGATTCTCGGCGCCCTCCAGATCCGCACCGCGTTAGGTCCCGCGGAGATCTCCGGTGATCTCCAACGGACCCTCATCCAGACGCTTCTCGTGAACGAGGGACAGTCCATCTCCGGCGAGAGCCTGATCGAGGAGATGTGGGGTGATTCGGTCCCGGACAACCAGGCGAACGCCCTGCAGGCCCACATCAGCCGCCTGCGCCGGAAGCTGAAGAGCCTGGAACCCGACCGGGTCACCTCCCGGGTCACCATCCACCCCTCCGGCTACCGGCTCACCGTCGGCCAGGGCGAGCTGGACGCCATCGAGTTCACCAAGACCGTCCGGCAGGCGGAGGTGGCCGCCGCGAGCGACCCGGCCGGCACCGCCCGCCTGCTCGCGGACGCACTCGCGATGTGGCGCGGCCCCGTCTTCGGCGACTTCGCCGGGGGCACGCTCTGCCAGCTGGCCTGCGGCCGCTACGAGGAGCACCGCATGCGGGCCATGGAGCTCCGCTTCGACGCCGAACTGAGCCTTCGCAACCACGCCGCCGTACTGGCCGAGCTGCACGACGCCCACACCAACCATCCGCTGCGGGAGCGCTTCTGCGAGCAGCTGATGATCGCCCTGTACCGCTCGGGCCGCCAGGCGGACGCACTGAACGTCTACCGCCGGATGTGGCAGCACCTCTCGGACGAGCTCGGCATCGAACCCTCGCCCTCGCTCCGCCGCGTGGAGAACGCGATCCTCTCCCACGACCCCTCCCTCGCGTGCAACTCCCCCGCACCGGTGGTGCTCCAGCCGGCGTGAGGCCGCTCCCGGCCCGGCCCGTCCTCGATCCGATCCGATCCGTCCCGCCCCGTCCCGTCCCGTTCCGCGGCCGGGTAAGCCCGCCGTCAGCGCCGGGTCAGCCGGTGTTGCGAGGATTTCCGGGACCGGCGGGACAACGCGACCGGGCAGTCCCCCCAAGACATTCGGAGACCCCCCATGACGACATCCCAGACCTCCGTCCACCCCGCGGACACCACCGCGCGCGAGACGGCCGCGCGCCCTCTGCGCATGTTCCTCGGGCTCGACGCGGCCGTGACCGCGGGCAACGGCCTGATCTACCTGATCGCCGCCGGCCCCGTGGGCGATCTGCTCGGCCTCGACACCGGGCTGCTGCGCGGCATCGGTGCCTTCCTCACCGTGTACGGCGTCCTGGTCGGCGTGCTGGCCGGCCGCAAGGTACCCGCGTCCGGCCCCACCAAGCTGGTCATCGAGGCCAACCTGCTGTGGACGGTCGCGAGCGTGGCGACCGCCGCGTTCGGCTGGTTCGGCCCGAGCACCGTGGGCACGGTGTGGATCCTGATGCAGGCGGCCGTCGTCGGCGCCTTCGCCGTCCTGCAGATCAACGGCCTGCGCCGATTCGGCAGCTGAGCCTCCGTCACGACTCTTCGATCGCCTCGCCACCGGACGATGCCTCCGGGGCTGCCGACCAACGGTAGGGGGAGACATGCGGTTCCACGTCGCCGAGCTGGCCAAGATCCGCGAGCGGGTGCACGCGGGCCCGAGCGAGAAGGCCACCGCCGCACAGAAGGCCAAGGGCAAACTCACCGCCCGGGAGCGGATCGGCCTGCTCCTCGACGAGGGCTCGTTCCACGAGGTGGAGCCGCTGCGCCGGCACCGGGCGACCGGCTTCGGACTGGAGGCCAAGCGGCCGTACACCGACGGAGTCGTCACCGGCTGGGGCTCCGTGATGGGCCGCACCGTCTTCGTCTACGCGCACGACTTCCGTATCTTCGGCGGAGCACTGGGCGAGGCCCACGCCGCCAAGATCCACAAGATCATGGACCTGGCCCTGTCGGCGGGCGCCCCGCTCGTCTCGCTCAACGACGGCGCGGGCGCCCGGATCCAGGAGGGCGTCACCGCCCTGGCGGGCTACGGCGGGATCTTCCGCCGCAACACCAAGGCGTCCGGGGTCATCCCCCAGATCAGTGTGATGCTCGGCCCGTGCGCGGGCGGTGCGGCCTACTCGCCGGCCCTGACGGACTTCGTGTTCATGGTCCGCGAGACCTCGCAGATGTTCATCACCGGGCCCGACGTGGTCAAGGCGGTGACGGGCGAGGAGATCAGCCAGAACGGCCTCGGCGGCGCGGACGTGCACGCCGAGACGTCCGGGGTGTGCCACTTCGCCTACGACGACGAGGAGACCTGCCTGGAGGAGGTGCGCTACCTGCTCTCCCTGCTGCCGGGCAACAACCGGGAGACACCCCCTTCGTCGCCGGTCGAGGACCCGCCGGACAGGAGCTGCGACTCGCTCGCCGACCTGGTCCCGGTCGACGGCAACCGCCCGTACGACATGCGGCACGTGATCGAGGAGATCGTCGACGACGGCGAATTCCTGGAGGTCCACGAACGCTGGGCCCCCAACATCATCTGCACACTGACCAGGCTCGGCGGACAGGTGGTGGGCATCGTCGCCAACCAGCCCCGGGTCCTCGCCGGCGTCCTGGACGTCGAGGCGAGCGAGAAGGCGGCGCGCTTCGTGCAGATGTGCGACGCCTTCAGCATCCCGCTCGTCACCCTGCTCGACGTCCCCGGGTTCCTGCCGGGTGTCGGCCAGGAGCACGGCGGCATCATCCGGCACGGCGCCAAGCTGCTGTACGCGTACTGCGACGCGACCGTGCCGCGCATCTCGCTGATCCTCCGCAAGGCGTACGGCGGCGCGTACATCGTCATGGACAGCCAGTCCATCGGCGCCGACCTCACCTACGCGTGGCCGACGAACGAGATCGCGGTGATGGGCGCGGAGGGTGCGGCCAACGTGATCTTCCGTCGCCGGATCGCCGAGGCGGAGGATCCCGAGGCCGAACGCGACGCGCTGGTCAAGGCGTACAAGGCGGAGCTGATGCATCCCTACTACGCGGCCGAACGCGGTCTGGTGGACGACGTCATCGACCCCGCGCGGACCCGCGAGGTGCTGATCGGCTCGCTGGCGATGCTGCGGACCAAGCACGTCGACCGTCCCGCCCGCAAGCACGGCAACCCCCCTCAGTGAGGAGAGCCCCTGCCATGACCGTCCCCATCACGGCCGTCCCGTCCGCGGCCTGCATCCGCATCGAGAAGGGTGCGGTGACCCCCGAGGAGCTCGCCGCCCTCACCGTCCTCTTCCTCTCCCGGTCCTCCGGGGCGGCCGCCGAGGCCGGAACCGGCCACCCGGCCCCCGCCACCGCCTGGCGCCCCGACGGATTCCACGCCCCCCACAGCTGGCAGGCGCCCTGACCGGGCCCGCCACACCAGTCCGGCGGACGGCCTCCGACGGCTTCCCGGAGCCGCTCCGCCCACCCCTCCCGGCCCGCGCGCGAGCACGCGGGCCGGGAGGGTTTCTTCCCCTACCGCCTCGCGAAACCGACGAAGGCGGTCCACGCCGGTCCACCGACGACGAGCCCGGGACGGTTCGTGTCCTTGGAGTCACGCACGTGGACACCGCTGAGGCACGCGGCTACGTCGACACAGTCACCGCCGTCCCCAGCGCTGTGACTGCTCTTGACCCAGGCGAGTCCCTCATGGTCGTGCTGCTCCGGTCGCTTCACGGTCATCGGTCTCCCAGCAACTTCTCGATCAGAGCTTGCGACTCCCTTGGACTGAGAGCCTGAGCACGCAGGGTCCCATACGTGGCTTCCAGCCCACGCACCCTGCCCCGCTCGGTGTGCAGCCGGCTGTCGCTCTGGACCTCCGTATATCCGATCCTCCGTCCGTCCCGCAGCTCCATCAAGGTGAACGGTCCGGCAAGCCCGGCGTGCTCCTCCCGGTCGAGTGGCATCACCTGCACGTCGACGTTGCGCGCCTGGCAGATCAGCAGGATCTGTTCCAGCTGGCTCCGCCAGACCTCCCGCCCGCCGAGGCGCTTGTGGAGTGCGGCTTCCTCGATCACGAAGCTCATATGGGGGCGCGGACGCCTGGTGAAGATCGCCTGGCGAGCCAACCGGGCCGCGATCCGCTGCTCGATGGTCTCCTCGTCCAAGAGAGGCCGCCACATCCTGAACACGGCGCGAGCGTAGTCCTCCGTCTGCATCAGGCCCTTGACCAGGTTCGTGTCGTAGGCGTGCAGCTCCACCGCCTCCGCCTCCAGCTTCGCCGCATCCCGGAAGAACGCCGGAAACTGCGCCCGTGCCACCTCCTCCTTCATCTCTTTCAGAACGTCGCCCGCATCGAGCAGTTCGTCCGCCTGATCGATGAAGCGAGGCGGTGGCACCCGGCGCCCCTGTTCGTACGCGGCGATCGTCGAGACCGAGTAACCCAACCTCCCCGCGAATTCCGACCGCTCCACCCCCGCCCGCAGCCGGAAGCGCTTCAGCTGACGGCCGAAGACCCGCAGGATGCCCGAGCCCGGATCAGGGGCGGGGGCGCCGCCCGGGTCGTCGTCCCGTTGCCTTGTGGAATCGTCCATGCCCGCCATCACCTCCACCGGCCAACGCCGCTCCGCGTCGGCCGTCACGCTCCGCGCCGCCTACAGGCACCGACACACTGCCTACCGCCGCCCCCTGTAGGCGCATCGCGCCCTCCGCAGGGTAAGCGGCCCGAGGAGGCCCATTGCGTGAACGGCGGAATTTCACCCGCAGCAGGGGCCCTTGATGGGGTTGACCTGTCCGGTCTCCCCACCCTCGCCGCTGGCACATCTCGATGTCGGCGGCCGATGAAAGGATCCTGGCGCAGCTGCACGAGGAGTCAACATGGGCACCTGGGACATCGGCCCCTTCGACAACGACACTGCCGCGGACTTCGCCGATGCTCTCGACGACGCCACATCCGAGGAGCGCGAGGCGCTGATCCGTGGCGCCCTCACGCGCACTGCCGACGCCACCGGCTGGCTCGCCGAGGGAGAAGAAGCGGTGGCGGCAGCCGCCCTGATTGCGGCGCAATGCCCTGGCGGCGACCCGGTCGACTCACCCTACGGCCCCGACTCGCCCATGCCCGCCTTCTCCGACGATCTCCGGACGCTCGCGGACGAGGCCCTCGCTCGCGTCATGAGCGACGAGGCCGGGCCGGCCTCCAACTGGGACTGTCCGGAAGCCTGGAAGCAGTGGCGAGCCGGCCTCAACCGCCTTCGCACAGTCCTCGCTCCGCCATCACTGTCCATCCCGCTGTTCGAGATCGAGCAATGGCAGAGCGTCATCCGTCACAGAACCTGAGCCGGAGCCCTGTGAAGCAACGAAGCCGGACACGACGGTGCCTCCCCCGTAGGCCGGTCGGCCCGACGACCCGTCATGTCCGTTCCGGCGCAACCGGATTCAGCAGATCGCCCGGGTCGGTGTTCGCGCCGCAGAGCACGACCGCGACGCGCTCGCCGGGGGCGGGGCGGTAGCTGCGGAAGGGGGCGCGGCGGCCGGGCGGGAGGTCGCGGTCGGGGGTGTGGTGCGGGGGTGCGGTGAGGGCCGCGAGCGCGGTGGCGGCCGCGTGTTCGACGGCGATGCGGCGGTGGTCCCACAGTGCCCGGCGTGCGCGGACGATCTCGGCGTCCGGCACGATCACGGAGATCACACCGTCCTGCCGGGCGGCGTGCAGGGCCGTCTCCGACGCGCGGCGGGCGCCGAGGGAGTCGGCGGCGACGGAGTCCACGGCGACGTCGACCGGGCGGCCGGCCTCCAGGGCGGCGTGGAGCGCGCGGCAGTTCTCCGGCTCGACCGCGACGGTGCGGATGCCGTGGTGCCGGGCGGCGGTCGCGACACCGGCGAACAGACCGCCTCCGCCGACCGCGACGACGATCGTGTCCAGGCCAGGTATCCGCTGCTGGATCTCCTCCATCAGCGTGCCGGCCCCGGCGGCGATCAGGGGGTGGTCGTAGGCGTGCGAGGCGAGCGCGCCCGTTTCGGCGGCGAAGGTCTCGCAGGCGGCGAGCGCGTCCGCGTACTCGGTGCCGACGAGGCGCACGTCGGCACCGTAGCCGCGGAGCCGGTCGACCTTCACCCCGGGCGCGGTCGCGGGGAGGAAGACCGTGGCGGGCACGTTCTGCCGCCCGGCGGCCCAGGCGCACGCCAGCCCCGCGTTCCCGCCGGAGGCGATGGTCACCCCGGCCGGCGGCAGGGTGCCGGCCTCCCGGTGGGCCCGGATGAAGTTCTGGGCGCCGCGTGCCTTGAAGGACCCGGTGTGCTGCATGAACTCCAGCGCGAGGTGGACCTCGCAGGGCTCGGCGGGCCGGTCGTCCAGGGGGTCGCGGGGCGCGGTGCGGATCGCGCCGGGATCGACCGGCGCGATCGTGACGGGCCGGATGTCGCCGGCGATCCGGTCGGCGGCGGTCTTGACGTCGCCGTACGTGAGCTGGTGCATGGGCCGCTCCTGCGAGAGGTGGTGCGTCCGGGCGGTGGGCCGGCCGCTCCTGGTGGGGGGAGGAACCGCCCGCAGGCGGCTCCCCCCATGGTCGCGGTGACGGGCTGCCGGCCGTGCCGCGGGGTCCCGGCCGGCCCGTGCCGCCGGCCGGGACCCCGGCAACGTCAGCCGGTGGCCTCCTGCCGCGGCAGGAGGGCCTCCACCGCCGCGCGGGAGACCGCCGGCAGGCCCTCGTAGGCGCCCGGGGCGGTGACGCGGCCGGGGAGCGGACCGGCGAGGGTCGGGGAGCCCTCGGCGCCCAGGGCCTTCCAGAGCGCGCCGGCGAAGGACGGCATCAGCGGCTGCGCGAGGACGGCGAGGACCGCCAGCCAGGTGGCGTGTTCGCCCGGTGCGAGGCCCCGGTCGGCGCGCGCGACCCAGTCGTCCAGGACGGCGAGGGCGGCGCGCGGGCTGGTGGTCGGCGGGCGCAGGGCGTCGGCCGTGGCCGTGAGGGCCGCGACCGCCTCCGCCGTGAAGGAGTGCGGCACCGGTGCGGTGTCCCCCGTGCCGTCGCGCAGCGCCCGGCGGACCGCCGGGTCCCAGCGGCCGGCCAGGACGCGGCTGGTCCAGTCGGCGAACTCGGCGGTGCGGAAGTCGCTCTCCCGGCCGGCGTCGGAGAGGGAGGCGAGGTAGCCGCGCAGCGGGTCGACGGGCAGCCCGGCGGCCAGGTAGTCGTGCGCCCAGATGACGTGGCCCCTGCTGGTGGAGAACTTGGCCCCGTTCAGGAGCAGGAAGCGGTTCATGATGTGGTGCTGGTGGGGCTGCCAGTCGGTGTCGTCGTCCATGAAGGCGAGCACGAACATCCACGGCAGCGTCGCGTCGTAGCCGCCGGTGGCGACGGTGACGACGTCGGTGTCGCGGGCGAAGGCGTCGCGTCCGGCGGGGTCGGCCTCGCGGTAGAGGTCGCGCAGCACGCTGAACGCGGCGTAGGTGCCGGTGCCGTAGCTGAGGTGGACGTCGTTCGCCGCGCCGCCGCGCCACGGCACGCCCCAGCCCAGCGGGTGGTTGAGGCGGATGCGGCGCCCGTTGTGGGCCACGTACTCCTCCAGGAGGTCCGCGTATCCCGGCGGGAAGCGGCGGGCCGCCTCCTCGCCGGAGAAATACCGCGGGTCGCCGGGGAGGAAGACGCTGTGCACCGTGCGGAGTTCGGCCGGTCCGTCCTCCGCCAGGACGGGCCGGGCGTCGAGGAGGTCGGCGGGGCCGAACCACAGGCCGCACGACTCGCAGGAGCTTCCCGCGGCGCCGCTGCCGCACGCCGGGCAGCGGCCGTGGACGAAGGCGCCGACGAGCCCGCGCCCGGTGGCGGTGGCGTGGAGCAGTTTCTCGGACTCCCGGACGAGCCGGCCGCGCCGCTCCAGGTCCGCGACCGCGGCGTGGCTGCGCTCGTGGTAGACCGCCCGGTACGGGTCCCGGTGCATGTCGGGCCAGGCGTCCTGGCGCATGCCGAGGCCGGTGAGGGCGTCGAGGGCCGAGTCGTGGTAGCGGGTGGCGACGGTCTCCGGCGCGAGGGAGGCGCGGCGGGCGGTCATGAGGATGTACGACTCGTGCGAGTCGGTCGCCGAGATCCGGGCCACCGGGTGGCCGAGGGTCTCCAGATGGCGGGCGACGACGTCGGCGGAGAGGAACGGGCCGCCGATGTGGCCGAGGTGGAGCGGTCCGTTGGGCGTGTGGTAGGCGGCGGTGACGAGGTGGGGGCGGGCCGGGCCGCGCCGTACGAGGTCGAGGAGGTTCATGTGCGGGCGGCCTTCAGTGGTCGACGACGGGACGGACGAGGGACTGCACGGTGTCCAGGGCGGCGGTGACCTCCGCGGGCGTGCCCGCGCGGACGACGGCGGCGCCGAGGGCGTACTCCATGTAGTGCTCGGGCGGGACGCGGACGGTGGCGCCGGGCCTGGTGTCCACGACGAGGTGTTCCAGGCCGGGGACGGCGGTGGCCTCGACCAGCCCGTCGAGGCCCCGGAAAATGCCCGCGTGGGGGGCGAGGAACTTCTGCACGCCGGCGGCGAGCGGGGGTGCGGTGGGGGCGAGCGGGGCTGCGCCCGTGGCGACGCGGAGGGTGTTCTCGTAGAACGAGGTGCCGGTGGCCAGGGGGACGAGGTGGGAGGTGATGTGGTCGCCGCCGACCCGGGCGGCGACCTCGACGAGCCGGGGCCGTTCGCCGTCCCACTTGCACTCGAGGTGGAACACGCCGTCGTCGAGACCGAGCCGGCCGACTACCGCCTCCGTCATCCGGGCGATCGCGGCGGTCGCCCCGGCGGGCAGCGCGGACGGGAAGACGTGGCGGGTCTCGGTGTGGAAGGGGGCGAGGGTCGTCTTGTCGGTGACGCCGGCGAGGGTGACGCGGCCCTGGTGGACGTATCCCTCGACGCTGTGCTCGGAGCCGGTCAGGAACTCCTCCAGGATCAGTTCGCCGGTGCTCGTCGCGAAGATGGGGTGCACTTCGGGGCGGGTGTAGGCGGTGAGCCGGTCGAAGGCGGGGCGCAGGTCGGCGTGCCGGTGGATCTCGAAGATGCCGATGCTTCCGGCGGCTCCGGTGGGCTTGAGCACGGCGGGGGTGCCGACGTACTCGGCGGCGCTCTCCAGTTCCGCCACGCCGGTCACCCGGGCGAAGCGCGGCAGGTACTCGGGGAGTTCGGCGAGCGCGGTACGCATGAGGTGCTTGTTGCGGAAGGCGGGCGCGGCCCCGGGGTCGAGCCCGGGCAGGCCGAGGGCGCGGGCCAGTTCCGCGGTGCCGAGGACGTCACGGTCGCTCCAGGTGACCACGGCGGCGACCCGGTGCCGGGCGGCGAGTTCGCGGCCCGCCGCGACGAGTTGCGGGATGTCGTAGGTGGGGACGCGGATCTGCTCGGCCAGCAGGGAGGGGGCGACCTCGGCCTTCTGGTCGGTGATCAGCAGGACCTTCAGCCCGAGGCGGTGGGCGGCGCGCAGGGCCGCGTGGTGCTCGAGCTGGTTGGGGCGGAGATTGCACATGATGACGGCGTCGGTCACGGGTGTCCTCGGTGGTCGGTGCGCCGGGAGCGGCGGGCCGGGTGGTCGGGTCGGGTGGTGGGGTCTCGGAGGGGGCTGGTGTTCCGCGGGGGCTCAGACGGCGTGGGCGGGCTGCGCGGCGGCGGGTTCGGGGGTCACGGTGATGCGGACGCGCGCGGCCGCCGTCGCGGCGGCGGCGAGCGCCTCCTCGGGGGTGGCGCCCACGGCGATGACGTGGCCGAGCCGGTCCCAGCTGCTGTGCAGGCCGCCGACGGCCTGGCCGGGGACGGCGGTGACGGCGAGTTCGCTGACGCCGGGCAGTCGGCGCGCCTCCTCGGCGCCGTCGACGTCCGTCACCGTGCCGGGCGGGGCGTGCAGGAAGCGGATGGCCGCGCAGCGCTCGGCGGTGTCCGGCAGCACGGGCGTCTCGCCGCGCAGCAGGTCGGCGAGACGGTGGTGGAAGTCGTCGCCCCAGGCGAGGGCGATCAGCTCCATGAGGCTGTCGCCGGGGCAGCGCCCCGCGCACTCCACCAGGACGGGGCCGCCGTCGGTGAGGATCCACTCGGCGCACAGGATGCCGGAGCCGATGCCCACGGCGCCGACCAGCGCCTCCATGCCCGTGCGCAGGGCGGTGTCCGTGGCGGCGGGCAGGGCGGCGGGCAGGACGTGGCCGAGCTCGACGGGGTGGGGGCCGTCGGCGGTGGTCTTGGCGGTGACGTTGAGGAACAGCAGGCGTCCGCCGGCGACGAGCGCCTCGACGCTGACCTCGGGGCCCTGAAGGCGCTCCTCCGCGAGGTAGCGCCAGGTCATCGGGCGGTCCGCGATCTGGGCGCCCTCGTCGGCGCCGGTCGTGGCCCGCCACGCCGTCGCCGCCTCGTCCCGGGAGGCTCCCGGGGGCAGGAAGCGGACGCCGAGGCTGGCCTGCCGGTTGGCCGGCTTCAGCACGGTGGAGCGGCCGGGGTCGCGTGCGAGGAAGGCGGCGAGGTCGTCGGCGGAGGTCAGTTCGGCGAAGTCCGGCGCCGCCATCCCGGCGGCGGTGGTCGTCTCGCGCAGCAGGATCTTGTCGCGCAGTGTGCGGGCGGCGCCGGTGCCGAGGCCGGGCAGTCCGAGGGCTGCGGCGGCCTCGGCGGCGGCCTCGACGGCGTACTCGAGTCCGGGGAGCACCCCGGTCACACCGGTCTCGCGGTGCAGGCGCACGATCTCGTCGACCGCGTCGCCGGACTGCTGGTAGGCGGCGAGGCGGACCTCGGTGAGGCAGCGGAAGGAGCCCTCCATGGCGGCGATGGGCTTCTTCGCGTAGACGCCGGGGTCCTCGACGACGGTCAGGGAGCGGGGCGGCAGGTGCCGTTCCAGGGAGCGGATGAAGGCCGGGAAGAAGCCGACCATGACGAGCTGGGGTGCGAGCGGCTGGGTCACGGAGCCACCTTCGGTGCGGGAGCGTGTGATGCGGACGGGGGCAGGGCGGTGCCCCGGAGGGCGAGCAGCCCGAGGAGGGCCGTCCCCGCGGCGCCGACGGCGAGGAACCAGGCGCCGTGGCCCAGGCGGTCGCCGAGGAGGAGGTATCCGGTGGCGCCCGCGAAGGAGCCGAGGGACTCCCCCGCGGCCGTGACGATCTGGCGGGCGTTGAAGGACTCGTAGGCGGACTCGGGTGCCAGGTCGGCGAACGCGGTGTCCACGAGCGGGACGTAGAGCGCCTCGCCGAGGGAGAAGACCACGACGCCGAGGAAGACCAGCCACGGCAGGTCGGCCACGACCGCCATCAGCGGGAACGCGAGGGTCAGCAGGAGGCAGCCGTGACGCAGCATCACCAGCGGCGAGGAACCCGCCTTGAGGCGTCGCGCGACCAGCGCCGAGACCGGCGCCTGGAGGAGGATGACGGCGACGGCGTTCGCCGTGAAGTACGCGGCGATGGCCCTGCGGTCGGTGATGTCGGCGAGGAAGAGGGGCAGCGCGGAGAAGAGCTGGGCGTAGACGAACCACCCCAGGGCGGTGACGGCCGCGAGCCGCCGGGCGTACGGCGACCGGAGGATGCCCCGCACGACGGAGAGCCGTCGCCGCAGTGTGCTCGCCTCGACGCGGGCGGCGGGCACCGCCGGCATCATCAGGCGGGTGGTGGCGGCGGCGAGCAGGTAGCAGCCGCCGACCGCGAGCCACAGCCCGTCGCCGCGGCCCGCCCACACCAGGAAGGTGCCGGCCACCGGGCCGAGCGAGGCGGCCACGTTGACGGCGAGGTTGACCGCGGTGAAGAGCTTGTGCCGGTCGTCGCTCCCCGGGACCGCCTGGGCGACATAGGCCCGCACCGTCAGCCCGTTGACGCTGATCCCGCAGCCGGCGGCGAACAGGAGGACGATCAGGACGGGGAACGGCGGGCCCGCGGCGAGGGCCGTGAACGCCGCCGCCGCCAGCAGCAGCCCGCCGGTCATGCAGCCGCGGGCGGGGAAGCGTTCGAGCCGCCCGCTGATCAGCACGGAGGCCGCACGGGCCGACACGGTGAAGCAGAGCAGCGCGGCGCCCGCCCCGGCCGCTCCGGCGCCCCGCTCCAGCAGCAGCGGCAGCACGGGGAGCAGCGAGAAGTAACCGAGGTGTGTGAGGAGGTAGGCCGTGGTGAGGGCCAGTGTGCGGCGCATGGGGCTCCGGGCGGTCGCGGTGGGGGACGGGACGGGCCGTCGGGGCGGGCGGGACGCCGGCCGGGCCGCGGGGCCCGGCCGGGGGGCTCAGCCGGCCGGGCTGACGGTCAGGCGCACGGTGCCGCGCCCCTTGCCCTTGACGGTGACGGCGAGCGGGCCGGTCTCCCCCGTCGAGCGGACGTGGGTGCCGCCGCACGGGATCGGCGGGTGCTCGGCGATGGCCCACTCCCAGCGCTCGCCCTCCGGGTCGGTGGCGTAGCGCTCGATGGGCAGGTCGGCGGAGACGAGCGCGGCGAGCCGGGCGGTGAGGGCCGCCGGGTCGGGGCGTTCGGGGGCCTCCCAGGCGACGTCGAGCCGCGCCTTCTCGGGGGCGATCTCGCCGCCGCGGTCCTGCTGTTCGGGCCCGTACTCGGCGGCGAGGGCGATCCACAGCAGGTGCTGGGCGCTGTGCAGCCGCATCATCGGGTAGCGGCGTTCCCAGTCCACGCTGCCGGTGAGCCGGTCGCCCGGCGAGGGCGGGGCGCCGTTCCACTCCATCCGGTGCACGACGCTCAGCCCGTCGGGGGCCTTCACGGTGTCGAGCACGCGGTGACCGCCGAGCACGCCCTGGTCGCCGAGCTGGCCGCCGCCGCGGGCGTAGAAGGCGGTCGCGTCGAGTTCCAGGGTCTCCTCGCCGACGGCGACCACGGTCGTCTCGAATTCGCGCAGGTAGGGGTCTTCGCGGTGGAGCAGGTGGGTGCGCACGTGTCGTTCTTCCTTCGGATCGGGTGGGGCGGCCGGACCGTCCGGAGCGGGCGCGCGGCCCGCTCCGGAGTTCCGGTTCAGGACCACAGGACGAGCTTGTTCTCGGTGGTGACACCGCAGAAGAACGCCAGGGAGAGGCGCCGCCCGGCCGTGTTGGGGTTGATGGCGTGGTAGTTGCGCGAGTCGAACCAGACGGAGTCGCCGACCGACGGCTTCACCAGGACGCGGGGCTCGCCGTCGGCAACCTTCTCGGACCAGCCGTAGCCGATCCGCGCCTGCTCGTCGCTGGGCTTCCAGCGGCGGCGGTAGACGACGAGTTCGCCGCCCTCCTCGGGCACGCTCACATAGCAGTTGAAGCCGAACTGCGCGACGAGCTCCTGGTCCATGACGCCCGGGAACTCGCGCATCAGCTCGTCGAAGTGCATCCGGGCGCCGCCGGTCAGCTCCCTGACCATGCCGACGAACAGCTCCCGCCCGCCGACGGTCGCGGGCTCCACGGGGCCCTGCCAGATGCGGCGGAGTTCCCCGACGAGGGCGTCCAGCGGGTCGTGGTCGCCGACGATCTTCTTCCAGGTGGCGCGGGACTGCGCCGCGTGGTCCCAGTACTCGGGGCGGATCGTGTCGTCGAGGTAGTAGTCGAAGACGGCCGGGCCGAACTTGGTCACCGGGGGGAAGATCCGGCGCTCGTCGTAGGTGTCGAACTCGGCCGCGTCCAGCGCCGTCATCAGCTCGGCGCAGCGGTCGGCCGGCAGGTGGTGGGGTATGCGCACCGCGGCCAGGGTGCCCGCGGCGAGACGGACCAGGTCGGACCGCTCGGGCGCGTCCTTCGACAGCACGTCGAAGAGCGGGTCGATCTGCTGGATGACCTCGGTGTTCTCGGCGACGAGGGTCGCGTCGTGCAGCGTGTTGCTCATCAGTGCTCCTGTGAGTGGCCGGCGCCCGAGGGCGCGGGGGCGGAGGGACCGGGCGCGGTCGTCGCGCCGGCCGCGGGGACGGTGGTCGTCCCGAGGCCGGCGGCGAGACGGCGGGCCAGGTCCAGGGCGGTCCGGGCGTCCTCGGCTGCGGTGACGAGGACGCCGCGCCGGGCCGCGGAGTCGGTGAGGGGCGGCACGGTGTCGCCGGGGGCGAGCTGCGGTTCGGCGTGCAGCACCCCCGGCTGTCCGGCGAGCCGGTCCCAGCCGTGCAGGGCGGTGACCGTGCCGGGTCCGGGTGTCGGGAAGAGGACGGCCGCGCCGCGCCCGGGACGGGCGGGGTCGGCCGGGGTGAGGTCCGGGACGGGCAGGCCGAGGAGGTCGCGCAGGACCGCGTCGCTGACGTCCGCGTCCAGGACGTGTTCGAGCATCAGGTGGATCCAGTCGCCGCCAAAGCGGGTGTGCACCTCGCCGAGGACGGGGCCCTCCGGCGTCCACCACGCCTCGACGTGGAAGACGCCGTGGCGCAGGCCGAGCACGGTGACCGCGGCGGCCGCCTCCCGGGCCAGCCCGTCGTGGACCTCACGGCCGGCCGGCGCGGGCAGGGCGTGGGCCAGCTCCACGAAGAGCGGGGGCGGGGTGACGTGCTTGGCGGTGATCGCGAGCACATGGGGCCTGCCCCCGGTCAGGACGCCCTCGACGCTGAACTCGGGCCCGGTGACGTACTCCTCGACCAGGAACGGCCCACCGCCCGGCAGCGCGGCGACGGCGGCGTCGAGCTCCCCGGGGGCCTCCACGAGCGCCACGCCGAGGCTGCCCATGGCGTCGCGCGGCTTGACGATCCACGGACCGGGGCGCTCCTTCGCGAACTCCCGGGCCTGCTCGACGCCGTGGCACAGGCGCACGGCGGGCTGCCGGAACCCGGCGCGGGCGAGGGCGGCGCGGCACTGGTCCTTGCGGCGGACGGTGGCGACCAGCGCCGGGGCGTTGCCGGGCAGCCCGAGAGCGGCGGCGATCGCGGCGGCCCCCTCCTGGGCGTACTCGCGGGAGCTGAAGACCGCGGCCACGTTCCCGGCGGCGCCGGAGCGGGCCCAGCGCGCGCACGCCGCGGGCTGCTCGTGGTCGAGCGCGCTCACGTGGTCCGCGAGGGCGGTGACGGCGGTCGCGGCGGCGAGCGCCTCGGGCAGGTCGGTGAGGTGGACGGCGAGGCCGAGGGCGCGGGCGGCGCGGATGGTGCGCCGCGTCGAGTCGAGGCCGTGGCCGCCGGCAGCGGCCCCGCCGACGAGCAGGAGGGCGGGGGCGCCCGGGGGCCCGGGAAGGTGTTCGGTCACGAGGTGGCTCCGGGAAGTGCGGTGGACAGGGCGGTGCCGGTCCCGGCGGCCGGCGGGACGGGCGGGGCCGCGGTGGTGCCGCGGGCGGACGGCCGGGGCCGGGCCGGGCCGGGGCCGGTCCCGCGGGCGGGCGGTACGGGCAGGGCGAGGGCGCGCAGGGCGCGTGCGGCAAGGGCGGGGGCGAAGCGGACGCCCGAGCCGGAGCCGCCGGTGATCCAGGCGAGGCCCGGGGCGCCGTCGGTCCGCCCGACCCGGGGCAGCCGGCCGGGGGTGTAGGCGTCCGGGAAGCAGCGGCCGCCGGTGACCTGCCCGGCGAGCGCGGGCAGCCTGCGGGCGAGCGCCCGGACGCCCTCCGCCCGCTCGCCGGCGGGCAGTCCGGCGGCGGGGGTGCTTCCGTGGGGCAGCCGTCCGCGCGCGGCAAAGCTCACCAGCGGGGTGCGCCCGGGGAGGACGAAGAGGTCGTCCTCCAGGAACACCACCCCCGGGACGCCGGGCCCGTCGGGCACCGAGCCGGGAGCCAGGTGGAGAGCGGCGACGAGCTTGGCGCCGGTGGTGTGGGGCGGCGCCGGGTGCGCCCCGGGCGCGGTGACGGTCCCGGGCGCGGCCCACGGTCCGGTGGCGAGCAGGACGCGGCGGGCCCGCAGGACCGGGCCCTCCGCGGTGGCGGCCGCCCAGCCGTCGCCGTCGCGGACCAGCCGGGTGACGGTGGTTCCGGTCAGCACCTCGGGCGCGGGGACCCCGGGCAGCGCGCCGCCGGTGACGGCGGTGATCCAGCCCGGTACGTCGAGGACCGTGCACCGGTCGCCCGCGTCCAGCACGGTCTCGCCGGGGAGCGGCGACAGACCGGGGTAGGCGGCGGCCAGCCCGGCGAGCCGGTCCTCGCCGGCCACCGGCAGGGGGCCGCCCAGGAAGTGGCCGGACACGGTCGGGGCGGAGTCCCCGGGCACCACGAAGGCCATGGGCACGGTCCGCTGGAAGTCCGCGAGCGGGCCGGTGGCGAGCAGCCGGACCGCCTCCGTCATGAGGGCGCGGTGCTCGTCGTCGGGGGCGTACGGGACGATCAGCGCGGCCGACAGCGCGCTGGCTCCGCCGCCGGGCTCACCGCGGTCGGCGAGCACGACGCGGGAGCCGGGCGCGTGGCGGGCGGCCGCCCAGGCGGCGGTGGCCCCGATGATCCCGCCGCCGACGATCAGCAGGTCGGCACGGTCCGCGGTCACCGGGGTTCCCACCAGACGGCGAAGCCGACGAGCGGTCCGGGACCGCGGCTGACGGCGTGGTGGGGCACCTGGGACGGGATGAAGACGCTCTGCCCGGCCCGGACCCGGATGGTCTCGTCGCCGAGCTCCAGGTCGGCCTCGCCGGCCGAGATCAGCCACATCTCGTGCACGCGGTGGCTCTCGGGCGGGGTGCTCTCACCGGGGGCGAGGCTCCACCAGTTCACCTTGACGGGCACGTCGGGGCCGCCGGGGAAGCGGTCGGGCAGGACGAACTCCACCAGGGTGGTGCCCTCCGAGTGGAGTTGCAGCTCGCCGCCGAGCACGCCGGTGCGGGGCAGGTGGGCGATGTCCTCGGCGGTCCGCGCGCTGGGGACGTGGGGTACGGCGATCACGGGAGAAACGTCCCTTCATCCAGGGCGGGCACGGCATGGGCACGGAGAGCGGGCGCGGGGCCGCCGGCCGGCTCGAAGTCGAAGGTGGTGTCGAACCCGTCGGTCCTGAACACCTGCCGTCCGGTGAGGGAGTTGAGGATGACCGCGCTGCGCCAGGCGGAGAGGCTGAGATTGGGGTCCGCGACGCCGTGGCTGTGGCGGGCGGCGTTCTGCACCCAGATGCCGCCGGTGCCGGTGAGCTCCCCGGGCGGGGCCGGGGCGGTCTCCGTGTCGAGCCGGAAGTCGGCGCGGGTCCGGAAGTTGCCGTCGTCGTGGCGGGGCAGTTCGTCCAGCAGCGGGGCGAGGAACGCCGGGGGTCCGCTCGCGTAGCCGGTCGCGAGGATCACGGTGTCCACGGCGGCGAGGCGTTCGTCGCCGGGCCCGGTGCCCGAGAGCACGGCCTCGTAGCCCCGCTCCGCGCGGCCGAGCTGGTCCAGCCGGTAGCCGGGGAGCACGGCGTGGCGGAAGGCGGTGTCGTCCACGTAGTCCAGCTCGTACAGCCGGCGGTAGATGTCGGCCAGCAGGTCCTCGCTCACACCGTCGCTGGTGTAGGTGAGGGCTTCCAGCAGCCGGGCACGGACCTTGGGGCCGGCGCGGTGGAAGTGGCGGACCGCGCCGGGGGTGTACCAGTCGTTGCTGAACGGGGAGTCGTCGAGCGGCGGGAGGCCGATCCGGCCGGTGGCCCACACCAGTTCGGAGGGGAGCGCGCCGGGGCCGGAGAGCAGGTGGTTGACGATCTCCGCGGCACTCTGGCCGCCGCCGACCACCAGCACCCGGGCTCCGCCGGTGCGGCGCGGCGCCCTGAGGTAGTCGTGGGCGTGGAAGACGCCGTCGCCGAGGAACGGCCGGGTCTGCGCGGGCACCCGCGGGGGCCGCCCGGCGCCGAGCACCAGGTTGCGGGCCCGCCAGGTCGCGCGGTCGGTGTGGACGCGGAACCCCTCCGGGGCGCGTTCGACGGACCGGACCGTCTGGCCGAAGCGGACGGTGCCGACCCGGTCGGCGGCCCAGGCGTAGTACTGCTCGAACTCCCTGCGGCTGACGGCGCTGCGGGAGCTGACCAGGAACCGGTGTATGCGGCCGCTGGACACCAGGTAGTTGAGGAAGGAGTGCGGATTGGTCGGCGAAGCGAGGCTGACCAGGTCCTTCCAGGGCGAGACCTGGAGTTTCGCGCCCGGGAGCATGAGCCCGGGGTGCCAGCGCATCGCCGTGTCGCTTTCCAGGACGGCGATGCGGAGGCCGGGCACCTCGGTGGCGAGGGCGGCGAAACTGAGGTTGGAAGGGCCGCAGCCGACTGCTACGGCGTCGTACAGGGGGTGCGCGGGCACTGTCCCCTCCGGTCCGTTGATGCGCTGGCGGATGTCTCGGCACGACGGTGTGACGGACTGTTCACGGGTGGTGCGTCGCCGTTCGGCGGAACCTCGCGGCCGGGAAGTCCCGGGGGCGGGTGCCCCCGGTCCCGTGTCCGGTGGCCGGTGTCCGGTGGGACGGCCGGGCGGTGCGGGGTTCGGCGGTCGGGCGTGGAGATGTTCGGGCGTGTGCGGGCGTGTTCGGGCTTTCGGGCTTTCGGGCATGGAGAGTTCGGGCGTGGCGGGGTACAGGCGTGGCGAAGGCCGGGCGTGAGAGCGGTCAGGCGTTCATGCGTTCAGGACATTCAGGCATTCAGGCGTTCAGGACGATCACGGCCGCGAGGACGATGAGGACCACGCCGGTCGCGGCGTTCAGGACCCGCCGGGCGCCGGGGCGCCGGAAGACCGACTGGAAGGCGCCCACCGCGAGGGAGACCGCGCAGAACCAGAGGAAGACCATCAGGACCGTGACCAGGCCGAGTACCGACCTGTCGGCCCATGTCGAACGGTCCGTCAGGAACTGCGGCAGCAGCGCCACGAGGAAGACGATCGACTTCGGGTTGAGCACGTTGGTGACGAGCCCCTGCCGGAAGGCGACCCACCGGACGCTGCCGTCCCGCTGCCCGCCGGCGGACTCCCCGAGGCCGCCGCCGTCGGCCGCCCGGGCCGCGAGCAGGGCCCGGACGCCGAGGTAGCAGAGGTAGGCGGCGCCGGTCAGGGTGATGGCCCGGAAGACGGCCGGCGAGGCGGCGAGCGCGGCGCCGACGCCCACCACGGCGGCGACGGTGTTGACCGCCATGCCCGCGGCGACGCCCGCTGCCGCACCCAGGCCCGCGAGCCGTCCCCGGAGCGCCGCATAGCGGCTGACCAGGGCGAAGTCGGGGCCGGGCGACATCGCGCCGAGCAGTGCCACGACGGCGTATGCCGCCACCGCTTCCAAGCCGATCATCATGCGCGGTGCTCCGGGTCTCCGTCGTCGGTGCCGGCCGGGGCGGTGGCGAGCGGGCCCCGGCAGGTGGTGAGCAGCAGGTGGGCGAGGGCGGTGCCGGCGCTGCCGAGACTGTCCGTGTAGCGGGCGATGACCTCGTTCTCCCGGCCGAGCTGGGTGCGCGGGCCGCCGCCGTCGAGACGGATCCGCTGTATGCGGTGCGAGTGGCCGCGCCGCTCGGCCACCAGGCGGCTGATCTCGGTGTCGATCGAGTCGATGCGCGAGCGGAGGTCGGTGATGTCGGGCTGCGCGTCAAGGGTGCGGTCGAGAGGCATGGTGTCTCCAGGGCGGATGCGGGCGGTCGGGAATGCCGGTGCGGTCGGCCGGCGGCACACGACGGTTCGGGCCGGGCCCGAAGTGGTCGTACGCGCCGGGCCGGGAGCGGCCGTTCGGTCCGGCGGGGCCGGACGGGGCTCAGCCGAGCGGCCGGCCGCGCGGCCGGGACGGGGCGGGCCCGTCCGGCGCGAGGCGGAAGCACGCGAAGAGGAAGGTGACGGCGCACAGCACGGACACGTACGCCGGGAAGGCGGCGCTCGGAGCGTGGTCGGCCGCCCACAGCCCGACGTACGGCGCGGTGCCGCCGAAGGCCGCGACGGTCGCCGCGTAGGGCAGGCCGATGCCGGTGCCGCGGGCGCCCCTCGGGAAGAGCTCCGCCATCACGAGGGCGGCGGTGGCCCCGTAGCCGCTGAACAGGAGCAGCCCGGTGACCTCGGCGGTGAGCAGGCCGCCGAAGGAGTGGCCGGCGAGGGCGTGCAGGGGGACGCCCGCGACGGCGAACCCGCCGGCGAAGACCATCACCATGCGGCGCGGGCCGATCCGGTCCGCCAGCATGCCGGCGGCCGGCAGGGCCGCGAGGAGGACGATCTGGGCGAGCGTGGTGGCGAGCAGCGCGTTTCCGCGGCTGACGCCCGCCTCCGCCGCGGCGTGGGCGGGCAGCCCGACGATCCAGGTGTAGTAGACGACGGTGGCGCCCGCGGTGAGGCCGCACAGGGTCAGGACGGCCCGCGCGTTGCGCCGCAGCGGCGTGAACAGGCCCTCGCCCGAGGCCGCGCGCCGGGTGTCGCCGTCGAGCGTCTCGGCCATCCCGCGCCGGAGCACGCCGAGCGCCAGGGCGGCGACGCCGCCGACGAGGAACGGGACGCGCCAGCCCCAGGACGCCATGGCGTCGGCGCTGAGCAGGAGGGCGAGCAGGGCGCCGAGACCGGAGGCGAGGAGTGTGCCGGTCAGGTTGCCGATGTAGAGGAAGCTGGAGTAGAGCCCTCTGCGCCCGGAGGGCGCCGACTCCACCAGGTAGGCGGCCGCCGCCGCGAACTCGCCGCCGGCGGAGAGTCCCTGG
This sequence comes from Streptomyces genisteinicus, assembly GCF_014489615.1. GTDB lineage: Bacteria > Actinomycetota > Actinomycetes > Streptomycetales > Streptomycetaceae > Streptomyces > Streptomyces genisteinicus. The sequence continues at coordinate 5,923,341 of NZ_CP060825.1, read as the reverse complement.
ACCAGCCGCGCCGTCACCAGCAGGACGGGGGCGAGGACGCCGGCCGTCGCGTAGTCGGGGGTCAGTCCGATGACGAGACTGCCCGCCGCCATCAGCGCGATGGAGAGCAGCATCGCCGTGCGGCGGCCGCGGCGGTCGCTGATCACGCCCATCAGCAGTCCGCCGAGCGGGCGGGCCACGAAGCCCACCGCGAACACGGCGAGCGAGGACATCAGCGCGGTGCCGACGCCTCCCGTGACGAAGAACTTCGTCGCGAAGAAGGGGGCCATCAGCGCGTAGACGTTCCAGTCGTACCACTCGAGGGCGTTGCCCGCGGTGGCGGCCGCGAGGTTGCGCCGGCCGGCCGGCGCCGCCGTGTCCCCGGGGGCGCCGGCCGTCGCCGGGGAGCCCGGGACGCCCGCGCCTGTGTCCGTGCCGGCGTCCGCCTCGGCGCCTGTCTCGGTGCCGGTGCCTGTGTCTGTGTCTGTTTCCGTGTCGGTGCCAGGCGAGCCGTTGTCCCGGTCATGGACCTCGGCCCCCGTCGTGCAGCCCGTACGCCCCGTCCCCACGGCGCCCGTGCCTGCGGATAACCCGGCTCCCACCCCTGCCGCGCGTTCCACCCGTACCCTCCTCATCACGGTGTGCGATGCGTCGGCCACTCTGGCACTGGATGAATCGAACCGTCAAGCAATTACTATTCGGTGCATGGATACGACATGATGGGTGCAGTCATGAGTAGCAACGACATCGCAGACGAGACAGACCGGAGGATCGCCTCCGCCCTGCAACTGCACGGCCGTGCCCCGTGGGAGCAGATCGCCAAACCCCTCGGGCTATCCGAGCGCACCGTCGCTCGGCGCGGGCAGCGACTGCTGGAAGAAGGCTTGATCCGTGTGGTCGGTCTGCTCGACACCCAGCTGGTGGGACGACCCGCTCCGGTACTGCTCCGGCTGCGGGTGGAAACCGGCCATGCGCGGGAGGTCGCGGACCGCTTCTCCAAGCTGTACGAGACCCGGACGGTGATGGCCCTGCTGGGCTCCTCCGACCACTTCGTGGAAGTCATCCCCGAGAGCCACGAATCGCTGCGCACGCTGCTGTTCGACGGTATGCCGCACCAGGTCCGCAGCTCCTCCTCGCACCCGGTGCTGCGCTTCTACACGGGCAGCCACGAGTGGAACGGCGGCGCGCTCACCCCCGAGGAGGAGGCGGTTCTGCGCCAGCCGTCCCGGGCCCCGTTCGGGAGCCGGCGGGGGGAGGCGGACCTGCATCCGGACGAGCAGCGAATGGCCTGTCTGCTCGCACAGGACGGCCGGATGCCGACCACCCGGCTGGCCGCGGAGCTCGGAGTCAGCCAGGCCACCGCCTCCCGGCGGCTCGCCTCCCTCCTCGAACAGGACGTCATCCGCATCCGCGCGGACGCCGCCCCCGCCCTCTTCGGCTACACCACGGAGGCGCTGCTGTGGCTGAAGGTCTGCTACGACAGGCTCGACGCCGTCGGCCGCGCCCTCTCCCGGCGGCCGGAGGTGCTGACGCTCGTCTCGATCGCCGGCGACTACCAGGTGTGCGCCCATGTCGCGGTCCACGACGCCTACCAGCTCCAGGAGTTCCTCACCGGGGTGGTGGGGCCGCTGGACGGCGTCGGGGAGATCGACGTGACGGTCCTGCTGGAGGTCTTCAAGCGCGGCGGCCTCACCGCCACGCTGTGACGGCGGGGCCGGGCGGCACCGGCGCACGGCCCCCTCATCCGTGCGCCGCTCCCCCGCCGGGCCACCCCTCGCGGCCCCGGCCGCCCTCCGCACGCACCGGCCTCCGCACTCCGTACCGGCTTTCGGGCGGGGCTCCGTCCCCGCGCCCGGGCCGCGCCCGCCATCCGGCTCCCGACCCCTTCCCCCGAATCCCCCGAAGGAGAACGGACATGACCACCCGCCAGAAGACCCTCCCCACCTCTCACGTGGTGCGGTACTGCTCCGAACTGATACGTCTCGACACGACCGTCGGCCGGCGGCCCGAGCGGGCGGCGGCCGAGTACGTCGCCGAACGGCTCGCCGCGGCGGGCATGGAGCCGCTGATGCTGGAGGGCGCCCCGGGCCGCACCAACGTGGTGGCCCGGATGGCGGGCCGCGAGCCGCAGCTGCCGCCGCTGCTCGTCCACGCCCACCTCGACGTCGTACCGGCCGATCCGGCGGGCTGGACGGTGCACCCCTTCTCCGGCGAGGTCGCCGACGGCTACGTGTGGGGGCGCGGCGCGGTGGACATGAAGGACATGGTCGCGATGATCCTCGACGTCGTGACCACGATGCACGCCGCGGGCCGCGCCCCCCGCCGGGACGTGGTGCTCGCCTTCGTCGCCGACGAGGAGGACGGCGGCACCCACGGCGCGGGGTGGCTGATCGAGCACCACCGGGACCTGTTCGCCGACTGCGACGTGGCGATCGGCGAGGTCGGCGGGTTCAGCGTCGCGACGCCGACCGGCTCCCTCTATCTGCTGGAGACCGCCCAGAAGGGCGCGTTCACCCTGGAGCTGACGGCGAACGGCCTGGCCGGCCACGGGTCGATGCTCAACGAGCGCAACGCGGTCAAGGCCCTCGCCCGCACGGTGTCGGCCATCGCGGAACACCCTTTCCCGCTGCGGCTGACGCCCACCACGCAGGAGTTCCTCGACCAGCTCGGGGAGGCGTTCGGCCTGAGCGGCACGGCGGACGACCCGGAGCGGGCGCTGGACGCCATCGGGGAGGTCGGCAGAATCGTCGGGGCGACCCTGCGCCACACCGCCACCCCGGTCGCCCTGTGCGCGGGCGGCGCGCCCAACGTGGTCCCGTCGCAGGCCCACGCCCGCATCGACTGCCGGAGCGTGCCCGGGCACGAGGAGGAGTTCCTGGACGAACTGCGCCGCCTCATCCCGCCGGAGGTCACCTCCAGCGTCGTGCCACGGGGAGGCGGCCACGAGAACGGACTCGACGACGGCCTCGCCGCCACCATCTCGGCAGCCCTGCTCGCCGAGGACCCCACCGCCCGCCTCGTCCCGTTCTGCATGTCCTCCGCGACCGACGCCCGCCACTTCTCCCGGCTCGGCATCCGCTGCTTCGGCTTCGTCCCGCTGCGGCTGCCGCCCGGCGGCGACTTCGTCTCCATGTTCCACGGCACCGACGAGCGCGTGGCCGTGGACTCCCTCGCCTTCGGCACCCGGGTGCTCTCCCGCTTCCTCGCCACGTACTGACGGGGCGTACCGGCGGGACGTACCGGCGGGACGAGTCGGCAGGGCCTCGGGGGGTCCGGGGCGCGCGGCGGGGACGGCTCGGCGCGGCGGGACCCCGGCGGGCGCGACCGGGACGGCGGACGGTCGCGCCGGGAGTCCGGAGTCGCGAGCCGGAAGTGGCGGACCGTCACGCCGGACTCCCGGCGGCACTGCTCCGCCGCGGGGTGCGGAGACGGCCGGCAGGGGTTGCGTCCGGGCTGCGAGGGCATGGGGGGCCGCAGCACGGACGCCCGGGGTCAGCCGACCTCGACGACCTCCTCCCGGGCCAGGGGGGCTGCGGGTGCGTGGTGGTGCAGGCCGGGGGTGCCGGCCGGATGGAAGCGGGCGAGCCGGCGCACGGGCACGATCCCCGGCAGCATCATCTGCCACATCTGCGTGGTGCGTTCGGCCAGGTCGCGTCGGCCGGTGAGGACCTGCGACGAGAGCTGCAGCCCGATCCAGCAGCCGACGACGACCTGGGCGGCGTCCGCGACGTCGATCTCGGGCCTGACGTCACCCCTCCCCTGGGCCTGGGCCAGGCAGTTGCGGATCACGTCGATCCACCGCTCGTAGGGCCCGGCATGGGCGCCGGAGGCCGTGGACTGCTCGATGACCAGCCGGATGCCGGCCCGCACGCGGACGCTCTCCTGGAGCCGCCGGGTCAGCGTGTGCACCAGGTCGATCACGGTCTGGACGCCGGGGCGTTCGAGGCCGGTCGCGGTCTCCCAGGCCGAGAACTGCTCGCCCACCACGGCCTGCGCCAGGTCCTCCTTCGAGGCGAAGTGGAAGTAGAGGGCGCCCTTGGTGACGCCCGCCTCCCGCACGATGTCGCTGAGACTCGTGCCGAAGAAGCCCGTTCCGTCGAAGGCCCGTGCCGCTCCGTCGATGATCGCGCTGCGGGTGACCTCCGCCCGTTCCTGCCTGGCCATGTTCAACCTCCCGTACCCACGGACCGTCGGTGCTGCCCCTGCCCGCCCCGCACGACACCGTGATCGTTCCGTGGAGCCAATATTGCTCACGCCCCCCGCGAAACGAACCAACTCACTGGTATTTTTTTCTCCAAGGTTCTGCCAAGCCTGTTGCCCTCCGCGCCGGTTGCCGCGCTGCTCAACCTCCGGTCCGCGGCGGTCCCGACGCTCCCGGTGGACGCGCGGCGGGGCGGCGCACTCCCCTCGGAGTGGGCCGCCCCGCCTGGGCTCCGGTCCGCCGGCGCGTCACCTCGGGTCGCGGTTGTAGCGGGCGGTGGCCCAGCGGTTGCCGAGGAGGGTGAGGCCGAGGCACCAGGCGACGGCGATCCAGCCGCTGTTGCCGATCTCGGTGCCCAGGAGCAGGCCGCGGAGGGTTTCGATGGCGGGGGTGAAGGGCTGGTACTCGGCGATGGGGCGGAACCAGCCGGGCATGGAGTCGAGGGGGACGAAGGCGCTGGAGATGAGGGGGAGGACGACCATGGGGAGGGCGTTGTTGCTGGCGGCTTCGACGTTGGGGCTGACCAGGCCCATGCCGACGGCGATCCAGGTGAAGGCGAGGGCGACCAGGGCCAGCAGGCCGAGGGCGGCCAGCCATTCCAGGGGAGTCGCGCCGTCGGGCCGGAACCCGATCGCGACGCCGACCGCGCCGACCAGCAGCACGCTGGCGACCGACTGCATGACACTGCCCGCGACGTGGCCGAAGAGGACCGATCCGCGGTGGATGGCCATGGTCCGGAAACGGGCGATGACGCCCTCGTTCATGTCATTGGCCACCGAGACCGCGGTCCCCACCACGGTCGAGCCGATCGTCATCATCACGATGCCCGGCACGATGTAGGCGATGTAGGCCGCCCGACCCCCGCCGCCCGCCAGACCGGCGCTCATCGCGTCACCGAAGACGTAGACGAACAGCAGGAGCAGCATCACCGGTGTCAGCAGCAGGTTCAGTGTGAGCGACGGGTAGCGGCGCGCGTGCAGCAGGTTGCGGCGCAGCATGGTGGACGAGTCGCGTACGGCCAGGGACAGGGTGCTCATCGGACGGTCTCCTCGCTGGTCGGGTGGTCGGTCTGCGCGGGCACAGTGCCGGCGGTGGTGCTGGTGGTGCTGGTGGTGAGGGCGAAGAAGACGTCGTCGAGGTCGGGGGTGTGGACGGTGAGCTCGTCGGCCTCGACACCCGCGGAGTCGAGCCGGTCGAGCAGGGAGCGCAGTTCGCGCTGGGTGCCGTCGCTGGGGATCTGGAGGGTGAGGGCTTCGTCGTCGGCGGCCGCGCCGCCGGCGGTGAGCGCGGCGGCCGCGGACCGGTAGGCGCCCGGGTCGGTGAACCGCAGCCGCACGTGCCCGCCGGGCACCAGGCGCTTGAGTTCCTCCGCGGTGCCCTGGGCGGCGATCCGCCCGTCGTGCAGCACCGCGATCCGGTCCGCGAGCTGGTCCGCCTCCTCCAGGTACTGGGTGGTCAGGAACACCGTCACCCCACCCGCGACGAGTTCCCGCACGATCTTCCACATCGTGTGCCGCGAGCGCGGGTCCAGCCCCGTCGTCGGCTCGTCCAGGAAGATGATCCGCGGATCCCCGACCAGCGTCATCGCGATGTCCAGCCGCCGCTTCATACCCCCCGAGTACGAAGCGGCCGGCCGGCCCGCCGCCTCCGTCAGACCGAACCGCTCCAGCAGCTCCCCCGCCACCCGCCGGCCCTGCGCACGCGGCAGATGCTGAAGATCCGCCATCAGGAGCATGTTCTCCCACCCCGTGATCAGACCGTCCACCGCCGAGAACTGCCCGGTGACCCCGATCCCCGCCCGCACCGCCTGCGCAGCGGACGCCACATCGCGCCCCCCGACCCGCACCGACCCCGCGTCCGCACCCACCAGCGTCGACAGGATCTTCACCGCCGTCGTCTTCCCCGCCCCGTTCGGACCCAGCAACGCGAACACCGACCCCGCCGGCACCCGCAGATCCACCCCGTCCAGCACCACCTTCTCCCCGTACGCCTTGCGCAACCCGATCGCCTCGACGGCCAAGCCGGTCATGGAAAGCAACTCCTTCGTCGTGTGTGCGGACGTCGTCTGAGCGAACGTCGTGTGTGCGGATCAGAGGCTGCGGGCGGTGATGTCGCCGTAGGCCGTGGTCGCGTGGACGGTCAGACCGGCGGCGGCGCCGTCGGTGTTCTTCAGGGCGTTGCGGACCCGGCCGTGTGCGGTGCCGGCGTCGAGGATCGCGGAGGTCTCCGCGGCGGCGCCGACCGTGATGTCGCCCAGCTCGGTGCGGAGCGTCACGGTGCCGCGCACCGCCTCGGCTATCCCGATGTCGCCCTTCCGGGTGCTGATCTCACCGGGGCCGCCCAGCCGGCCGACCACGACGTCCCCCGCGAGGAGGGCGATGCGGGCGCCCGCCGCCTCGTCGAGCCGGACCGAGCCCTGCGCGGCCTCGATGTCGACCTCGCCGAGGCGTCCCACGCCCCGGAGTTCGGCGGCGGCCGCCTTGACCTCGACGCGGGAGCCGGCCGGGAGGTGGACCGTCACGGCGGCGGTGCCGGCGTTGCCGAGCACCGGGTTCTTCGGTGCCGGGGTCGCGATCCGCAGGACCCCGTCCTCGAAGGTGACGGCGACCCGCTCCGCCGCCTTGACGTCCCTGCCCTTCGACGCGTCGGCGGGCAGGACCTCGACCGTGGTGCCGGCACCGTCGGCGGTGACGAGCCGGACGGTCGCGGCGGGGAGGTCGAGGACGGCGGTGACAGGGGCGGGGGTGGTGAACGTCTGCATGGTGTTCTCCTTCGTCATTTCGTTTCCGATGAGAGAAAGCTACGTTGCGTTCGAGATTCTGGCAACGCATTCGTTGCAGACAAAGGACGTTTATGCAGTTCAGAGCCTCTAATTCGTTGCAACCATTTTGATACTTAACGCAACGTCAGCCATTGCTTGTTGCAATGAATTGAAGCTGAACGCTCTTTCGGGAACAGCGGCGGGGGAAACCGCGGCAGCGGAAAAGGCGCCGGGCCCGGGTGGGGATTCCCCACCCGGGCCCGGCGCTGTCACCGACGTCACGGACGTCACGGCGGAACCGCCGTACGGCGGCGACCGCTACGAGAGCGCCCCGGCGACCACGGAAGCGGCGCGCGCCAGCAGGTCGTTGTCGTGCTCGTCGTCCTTCCCCGGACGGTTCGTCAGCACCGCCATCACGATCGGAGCGCCGTCCGGGCGCCACACCACGGCGATGTCGTTGCGACCGCCGTAGGTGACGGCCGTCCCGGTCTTGTCACCGACCACCCAGGTCGGCGGCACACCGGCCTTGATGGTCTCGTCGCCGGTGACGTTGGTCCGCAGCCAGGTGGTGAGACGGTCCCGCTCACCCTTCGTCAGGACGTTCCCGAGCACGAAGGCGCGGAGGTCGTGGGCGAGGGCACGCGGTGTGCTGGTGTCACGGTTGTCGCCGGGCGTCCATTCGCCGAGCTCCGGCTCGACGCGGTCCATCTGCGTCACGTGGTCCCCCAGGTCCTCCAGCCTGGCGTCCAGGCCCGCGGGGCCGCCGAGTTCGGCGAGGAGGAGGTTGCCGGCGGTGTTGTCGCTGTACCGGACGGCCGCGTCGCACAGTTCGGCCAGCGTCATCCCGGTGCCGACGTGGTCCTCGGTGACCGGGGACGGCTCCACCAGGTCGGCCTCGGTGTAGCGGATCAGCCTGTCCATGCCCTCCGGGCCGTACTCGTCCAGGACGGCCCCGGCGGCCAGCGCCTTGAAGGTGGACGCGTAGGGGAAGCGCTGCCGGTCGTTGTAGGCGACCTCCTTCCCGGTGCCGGTGTCGATCGCGTAGACGCCCAGCCGCGCGTCGAAGGCGCGCTCCAGGGCCCTGAACTCGCGCGTGTGCGATGCGGCGGTCGCGCTCGCGGTGGACACCTGGGCGGCGGGCCGCCCGGCCGTCTGCGCGGCAGGCGTCTGCGACGCACGGGCCCCGGCGTCCGCGCACCCCGTCAGGGGCGCGAGGACGAGGGCGGCGAGGACACCGGCGACGGCGTGCCGGGCACGGGTGGTGTGCTGCATGGTCCGAACCTCCGAACGCCCCTGGGCAGGGGCGCGTAGGGGACGGGGCAGCGGCCCCGTCCCGGTGCGTGGTCATGAGTACCCGGCCACCCTCGCCCGCCCCGGCCATACGGTCCAATGCCCGCGTGCACGGTTCCATGCGGAACCGGCATAGGGTGCGGGACGTGGATCTGGTGGCAGCGAGTCGCGCCTTCGTCAGTGTCAGCGAGCACGGCAGTTTCACCGTCGGCGCCGCGGCCGCCCGGATGTCGCAGCCGGTGGCGAGCCGCCGGGTCGCCGCGCTCGAGGAGCACGTCGGTGAGCAGCTCTTCGAACGCACCTCGCGCCGGGCCGTGCTGACACCGTTCGGACGCGACCTGCTCCCCGCGGCCAGGGCACTGGTGCAGGCGGCCGACGTGCTGCTGCACGAGGCCGAGGCGGCCAGGCGCAAGCCGTGGCGCCTGGCGGTGCCCGGCATCTGCACCACCGCGGCGCTGGCCCGGCTGGTCGCCGACGCCCGTGCGCACGGCATCGCCCTCGACCTGCGGGTCGCGCCGCCCGCACAGCGCGGAGACCTCGTCCACGCGCAGCAGGTGCGCGCGGCCGTGCTGGCCGTGCCGTCCGACGAGGCGGTGTGGTCGATACCGCTCGGACTCGCGGGCGCGCGGGACCCGGGGGTGAACCGGGTCTACCTGGAGACGCTGCGCGTCGGACGGGCATCGCCGGGACCGGCGCGGCGCGTGTGGATCCAGCCCGAGGACGACGTGCCGCACATCCGGGACCCCCTGGCACGGCTGCGGGACGCGGTGGGGCTGCGCCCGGCCCAGCTCGCCGCGGCGACGGATCTGACGGGTGCGGCGGCGGAGGTGCTGTGCGGCGACGACCTGCTGCTCTGCTCCCCCGCGCAGGCCGTCGAACTGGGCCTGCACTGGCGGCCGGTGGGAGAGCTGCCGCTCACCCGCGGCTTCGCCCTCGCCGTCGCGGGCGGGGGCGATCCGCAGCTCGTCGGGCGGCGTCTGGGTGCCGCGCTCGCCCGCTGCCTGGGCGCCCCGGGCAGCGGTGCGGCAGGCGCGGCCGGGGCGGTCCGCCCCGGGGAGCCGCACCCGCCGGCGGACACCGGCACGGGTGCCGTCACCGGCACCGCGGGCACAGGCGCGGGTGCGGTTGCCGGCACGCGCACGGTCTCGGGCACAGGCAAAGGCGCGGGCAGAGGCGCGAGCACGGTCTCGGGCACCGGCACCGGCGCGGTCTCGGGCACAGGCAAAGACGCGAGCACGGTCTCGGGCACCGGCACCGGCGCGGGCTGAACGGAGAGGGCGGTACGCGGTGAACACGGAAGCGGTCATCGGCCGGGTGCGGCGGCAGTTGCAGGAAGGCGGGCTGCGGGGCTGCCTGCTGGTACGGGACCTGCACACGGGTGACGAGGCGGGCATCGAGCCCGACACCGCGCTGCCGTCGGCCTCGCTGGTCAAGGTGCCGCTCGCCCTCGCGACGGCGGAACGCGTCCGGCGCGGGGAACTCGACGGCGCGGCCCGCCTCGACGTGCGGCCGGGGCGCAGCACCGCCCTCGGCCCCACCGGGCTGACCCGCTTCCGGCACCCCGTGCGGATCGCGGTCGACGACCTGCTCTACCTGAGCACGTGCCTGAGCGACGAGACGGCCGCCGACGCCCTGTTCGGCCTCACGCCGCCCGCGCACGTCACCGCCCTCCTCCAGGAGCTCGGTGTCCGCGGCATCTCGGTGCGGCACACCGCGGACGAGCTGTCCGACACCCCGGTGGAGCGCTTCGGCACCGGCCAGGCCCACCTCGCGCACGCCCTGGCGATCGACGCGGGCACCAGCGGCCGCGGGCACCGCGTCCCCCAACTCGACACGACCCGGGCGAACACGGGGAGCGCGCGGGCCTGGGTGGATCTGCTCGCGGGCCTGTGGGAGCCGACGTCGATCCCGGCGGAGACGGCCGCGTCCGTGCGCGGGCTGATGCTGCACAACGTGCTGCGGCAGCGGCTCACACCGGACTTCGCCTCCGACGCGACCCGCTGGTGGTCCAAGACGGGGACCCTGCTGAACCTCCGGCACGAGATCGGGGTCGTCGAGCACGCGGACGGGGGGGCGTTCGCCGTCGCCGTCCTCACCGAGTCCCTGGTCCCCGCCGCCGCCCAGCCGGGCGCGGACGCCCTCATGGGCCAGGCGGCCCGTACCCTGCGCGACCATCTCCGCCAGCTGTGAGCGGCAGCACGGCGGCCCGCTCGGCTCCCCCGTCCGCCCGCGCCGGGGCGGAGCCGGTGCTCACCTCCCGGGGTCCGGCCATGTCGCCACGAGTGCGCGCCGATCGGGAAAGCGGGGGCCGGGGACCGTCGTCCGGGTCGCCGCACCGCCCAGCCAGCACACTTCCTCGGGGCCGCCGTCGCCGGTGTCGAAGAGGCAGCACACTCCACCGCAGGCCGCGGTGAGGTCCGTGAACGTCCTCCTCACGCTGGGCGACCGGGCGAACAGGCGGCTCATCCCCGACGTCGCCGCCCACAGTTCCACCGACGCGTAACCGGGGTGCAGGAAGGACACGAACCGGACCGTCGCGTAGACGTACCCGACCCGGACGCGCCCGTCCGCCCCGGGCGCGGGGCCGCCCGTCGCCGCGTACGCGCGCAGTGCGTCGTCGGCGTCGAACATGAGGGACGTCTCCAGTTCGAAGGTGCCGCCCGCGGAGCGGTCGACCGGCTCGCTCCCGAAGCCGGAGGTGAACGGGAGGACGATCCGCTCACCGTCCGGCAGCGTGACGTCGAGCGGGGGCACCCGCGCGTCCGGCGGCGCCAGCGCGCCCAGACCGGCGAGCACCCGGGAGACGTTCCCGGGACGCAGATGGATGTCGTATCCGTACGTCAACCCCATGCCCACTCCCAGCGGTTCGCAGCACACCGTCCCCGAGCGGGCCGGCGCTCAGCCCTCGGCGGCCAGAAGCCGCACCAGAGCCTCGACGGCGGCCGCGGCCCGCGGTGTCGTCAGCACGAGTTCCGGCCCGGCGGCCCCGAACGGGCGGCCGCTCCACACACGGAACACGGCCGCACCGGCCGGGTCCTCCCGCGCGAAGGAGATCCACCCTGGGAGTTCCCGCACATCGCCCTGCCCGCCGGCCTGCCAGGGCGCGGGGCCGTCGGCGAACCGGAGGCAGGTGTGGCTGACGCTCGGGTACCACCGGCGCAGTGCGCTCGCCTCGGCGGCCCGCACCAACTCCTCCTCGACGGGCGGAACCCACGAGCAAGCGGCCCGCGCCGAGGCGTCGGCGGAGCGGGCGCTCTCGGCCTGCCACCGCCACACGTCGTCCGAAGGCCGCGGCGTCTGCTGTTCCACAGCCCTCCTCGGGGCCGGCGACGGACCGCGGGACGTCCCGCGGCGGGCGGCGGTCCCGGGGGAACCCGGGGCGCCGGGTGGGTCCTCAGTCGAGGCAGAACTCGTTGCCCTCGATGTCCTGCATGTTGATGCAGGACTCGTTCTGCTCGTCGGCGTAGAGGGTCTTCTGGTGCACGGCGCCGAGCGCGACCAGGCGCTCGCACTCCGCCTCCAGGACGGCCAGCCGCTCCGCCCCGACGAGCCCGGTGCCCGCGCGCACGTCGACATGGACCCGGTTCTTGGCGGTCTTGCCCTCGGGCACGCGCTGGAAGTAGAAGCGCGGGCCCGCGCCCGTGGGGTCGGAGGCGGCGAACCAGGCGCCCCGCTCCCCGGGCGGCAGCGTGAGGTTGTACGCGTCCCAGGTGGCGAAGCCCTCCGGGGGCTGCGGGGCGACGTACCCCAGCACCTCGCACCAGAAGCGGGCGACGCGCTCGGGGTCGGCGCAGTCGAAGGTGATCTGGACCTGCTTGACCGATGGCATCGGATCACCCTGGCGTGAACATCGCGGCAAGTCCAGCGATTTCCGGGCCGGCGTGCGCGGCCGGTCCGTGCCGGCCCGGCTGGTCAGCCGGTCGCCGCGGCCGTCAGCCGGTCAGGGCCGGGGTGCGCGCACCGTCCGCCGCGACGGCGGCTTCCGCGTCGTAGTCGGCGCGGGCGCGGTCGATCTCGTGGAGGTGCCGCTCCGCCCAACCCGTCAGCGAGAGCAGGGAGTCGTAGAGCTCCCGGGCCATCGGCGTCGCGGTGTACTCGACCTTCGGCGGCACCGTGGGATAGACGGTGCGGGTGAGCAGGCCGTCCCGCTCCAGGTTCCGCAGGGTGAGGGTGAGCATCCGGCGGCTGATCCCCTTCACCTGGCGCTCCAGTTCGGTGAAGCGCGCGGGGCCCTGCGTGGTGACCAGCAGAATGCCGATGCTCCACTTGCCGCTCACCCGGCCGAGGACCTCCAGCACCGAGCACGCGGCCTGCGCGGCAGGAGTTTCGCACTGCTGCACCGCCCCGGCCTCGATGGTCACACCGGTGTTCCCCTGGGACATGAAAGTGCCTCCTTCCGCGGCGCCTCATGGTCCCAGAGCATGGTCCCCGTAACAAGACGTGCACCGTGTGTCAGACCGTCTGCCGCGTGTTCGCGTGTTCGCGCACGCCGGTCACCCGCCGGCACTCCCCCGGACTCCCCGAACTCCCAGGAAGGACCACTCTCGTGACGTCACCGACCGGCACCACCGGTTCACGCGGAACGGCACTCGCCGTCCTCTGCACCATGCAGTTGATGATCATCCTCGACGGCACGATCGTCACGGTCGCGCTGCCCACCGTCCAGAGCGACCTCGGCTTCTCGCAGGGCGGCCTGTCCTGGGTGGTCAACTCGTACCTCATCGCCTTCGCGGGCCTGCTGCTCCTGGCCGGACGCCTCGGCGACCTGATCGGCAGCAAGAAGGTGTTCCTCGCGGGCCTGGTGACGTTCACCGCCGCCTCCCTCCTGTGCGGCGTCGCCACGAACCAGGGGATGCTGATCGGCGGCCGTTTCCTCCAGGGCGTGGGGGCGGCGCTCGCGTCCGCGGTGGTGCTCGGCATGATCGTGCGCCTCTACCCGGACCCCGCCGAACAGGCCAAGGCCATGGGCGTGTACAGCTTCGTCTCGGCGGGCGGCGCCTCCACCGGCCTCATCGCGGGCGGTGTGATCACGGACGCGCTCGGCTGGCACTGGGTGTTCCTCATCAACCTGCCGATCGGGGTCCTGGCACTCGTCGCCGGTGTCAGGCTGCTCGACGCCCGCCCGGGTCTGGGGCTGCGGGCCGGCGCCGACGCGGTCGGCGCGGTGCTGGTGACGGCGGGCCTGTCGCTGGGCGTCTTCACCATCTCCCAGGTCTCCGAGGGCCACTACGGTGCCGCCGAACTGGGCGCCTACGGCGCCGTCTCGGTGGCCTTGCTCGCCGCGTTCCTGGTCCGCCAGGCGAAGGCGGCCCGCCCGCTGCTGGCCCTGCGCATCTTCCGCAACCGCGAGATCAGCGGCGCCAACATCGCCGTGGTGCTCGTCTTCTCGGCCGGCTTCGGCTTCCAGTTCCTGGGCGCCCTCTACCTCCAGCGGGTGCTGGGCTTCGACTCGCTGCAGACCGGCCTCGCCTTCCTCCCGGCCCCGCTCGTCATCGCGGTCATGTCCCTGTTCTTCACGGCGAGGCTCACCGCGCGCTTCGGCACCCGGCGGGTGCTGCTGACCGGGCTGCTGTTCCTCGGCAGCGGCCTGCTCCTCCTCAGCCGCGCCCCCGTCGGCGGCGACTACTGGGTGGACGTGGCGCCGACGCTCGTCATCCAGGGCTTCGGCATGGGCCTGGCGGTGCCCGCGGTCATCATGCGGGCCATGTCCGGCGCCGCCCCGGCCGACGCGGGACTCGCCTCCGGGCTGAACAACACGGCCCAGCAAGCCGGTGCGGCAGTCGGACTGGCGGTGCTCGCCACCGTCGCCACGTCACGCGGCAACACCCTGGCCGCCGAGGGCGCCGAGCAGGTCCGGGCGCTGCGGGACGGGTACGGCCTGGCCTTCGTCGTCGCGGCCGGGTTCGTCTTCCTGGCGTGGCTCGTCGTCTTCTTCGTCCTGCGGGACACCGCCCCGGCGGCGGGCTCCGGCGCGGACGGGAACACCGGGGCGGACGACGGGAACACCGGTACCCCGGGCGCCCGGGACGCCGTGGACGGACGTGAGGACCCGGTGCACGACACCGCGCCGGCGCCCCTGGTCATGCACTGAACGGGACGGCGGCACGGCCGCGCCATGACTGCACGGCGCGGATACCGACAGCGGCGACAACGCCGGAGAGACACGGACGAGAGGTGTTCGACATGACGGGCAGGATCCGAGTGGGAGTCGTGGGAGCGCACGCGGAGCGCGGCTGGGGGCGGAACGTCCATCTGCCGGCGCTGGCGGCTCTCGCGGACGACTACGAGATCACCGCCGTCGCCGGGACGAGCCGGGAGTCGGCCGGCGCGGCGGCCGCCGCCTGGGGTGCGCGGCACGCCTTCGACGACGCACGGGCGCTGATGGAGCACCCGGAGGTGGACCTCGTCGTCCTCGCCGTTCAACTCCCGCGGCGGGACGGCCTGGTGGAGGCCGCGACGGCCGCGGGCAAGCACGTGTACAGCGAGTGGCCGCTGGCGCCGGACGCGCCCACCGCGGAGCGCTTCCGGCGCGCGGCGGACGCGGCGGGCGTCCGGCACGCGGTGGGCCTCCAGAGCCGTCACCACCCGGCGGTGCGGCTGCTGCGCGACCTGGTGGCGGACGGGGCCGCCGGCGAGGTGCTCTCCACGTCGCTGACGTACTCGCTGGCCACCCCGACCGTCTGGTCGACGCGGTACGCGGCGCTGTTCGACCGCACCAAGGACGTCGGTCACCTCGCCGTCGTGGCGGGCCACTCGATGGACATGTACCGGTACGCCGTGGGGGACTTCACCGAACTGTCGGCCACCCTCGCGACCCGTGTCACCACGGTGACGATGGAGGAGACGGGCGAGAAGCTCGAGGTGACGTCGCCCGACCAGATCGTGGTGGGCGGCCTGCTGGAGTCCGGAGCGGCGTCGTCGGTCCACTTCATGACCGGCGGAGTGCACGGCGACGGGTTCCGGATCGAGGTGCACGGGTCGGAGGGACGGCTGGTGCTGCGGTCCACCGACGACTCCCTCGTCGGCCCCGAGTTCGTCCTGACGCACACCGCCGCCGGGCGCCCGCCCGTCACCGTCGACGTGCCCGAACGATACCGGCCGCTGCTGCCGGACGCCCCCGTGCCGGTGCGCAACGTGCACCGGGTGTACACCGACCTGGCCCGGTCGATCCGCACCGGTGAACCGTCCGGACCCGACTTCGGGACCGCGGCGCGGATGCACCGCGTCATCGACGCGATCAAGGAGTCCGCGGCGACCGGTGAGCGCCGGCGCCTCGTCCACCCCGCCGGCTAGGTGTATCGACCCGCAGGGTTGTTGACGCGACTGATGGGCGGGTGTCCACCCAGTGCGGTGTGGCAGCGGTGGTGGTTGGAGGTGCGGAGGAAGTCTGCCAGGGCCGCTGTCCGCTCGTCGTTCGAGGCGTAGGGCCGCAGGTAGGCCCACTCGTCGAGCAGGGTGCGGTTGAAGAGCTCGCCCTTGCCGTTGGTCTGCGGCCGGTAAGGCCTGATCTTCTTGTGGGTGATGTCGGCCGCGGCCAGGGCTTGGCTGACAGCTTGGACTTGTAGCAGAAGCCGTTGTCGGTCAGGCCCGCTCAACAGTGATGCCGTGGGCGGCGAAGAACGCCGGGTGCACATCGGAACCAGCGGCCACTGTACTCTTCGGGGCCGTCGCAGCCCTTGCCGTCGTACCGAAGCCCACCGCGGGCCGGCCTATGCCGACGATGGCTCACGCACGCAGCCAGCGGGGGCAGCACGAAACCACACTGGAGTACTAGGTCAGGGGAGGTGGTGTCGGGCTCGCACTCGACGCAAGCCTCTGGCGTCGACCCGACGGGGGTTGCAGGTCGTCACGCATGACACGCTGCAGAGCCTCCATCTTCTGGAAGAACGGCCGCACGACGTTCCAATACTCGGGCGTCTCGACGGCGATGTTCTCTGAGCCGAGCGCGTTCCGAATGATCCGCAATTGCTCATACAGAGGTAGCGCCACTTGATGGACGTGGTCGGGGGCGACCAAGGCCAACTCTCGGAGAACGGACTTGGCCCCGGCGTGCTGTGGATCATTGTGAAAGGCGTCATGAACAGCATGACGTCGCGTCTCTCCTGCGTCACCGCGCGAGACCACGATGACCATGCGGCTGTGAGCCTGCGCCAACGCCGTAAGAAAGCGCACGTACACGAGTTGCTTAGCCTCGGACCATCTCTGGTCCCGCTCCCGCCGCGAACGCATGGCGTCGGTGATGACCGTGGCGCCGATGCCGAACAGCGCACCGATGGCCGCAACCGCGAGAGTCCCCCACTCCATGCGCCCATCGTACAGAGCCCAACACCTCGGTTCCAGGGCGTGTGGCGAAAGTGGATCATGGACGTGGAATGGTCTCGGCTTGTGGCGCGTGGAGATCTGACCGACGCACAGTGGGCAGGGCTGAAACCGCTGTTGCCCACGGGCACGAAGCCTGGCAGGCCGCCGAAATGGACCCGGCGGCAACTGATCGACGGCATACGGTTCCGGTTCCGTGTTGTCCGCCTCGACGGCGGGCGTCCCCGCACCTGCCCGGATCATTTCGGTGGCGACAAGGCGTACTCCTCACGCCGTAACCCCCGCTACCTGCGCCGATGCAGATCAAGCACACCATCCCCGAACCGGGCAGCCAGCTGGCCGACCGAAAGCGTCGCGGCAGTCGTAGCGATCCGGCTCCGGCTTCGGGGGTAGATCCATTATCCCCATGTGGCGAGGCGCCTGTCGCCGTTCCCCGGAATGATCTTTACGCCTGATTTGCACCTTTAGGCTTGCGGGCAACAAGAACAACGCAGCGATCTATCCTGGTAGTTGAGAGTGGCGCACGGCAGGCTCGGCCAGCCCGCGCGAGCTGGCCTTTCTGTGCGACCGCACGCTGGTCGACGAGGGACGCCAGCAGATCTACGGCACTCAAATCGCCGGCGTGAAGGATGGGGCGCCGATTCCGTAGCCCTGTGAAGAGCCCGAGCGCATGAACGAACTCCGTGCAGAAGTCGGGATCGAGCCCTTCGACTAGTACGTCGCCAAGTTCTCCCCGGCCTGACACGCCACCCCCAGTCGCGTACTGCGGATCACTGCCCGAGGCTCGCCGCCGCAGGCAATGATCCGCCGGACAGGGCCCAGCGCAGCCGTCCCGCGGACGGCGGCCCGGCCGGCCCGGCGTCGCCCGCCCCGCGTCGCCCTCATAGCGCGCCCCGCTCCGCATCCCTGCTCGAAAATTCGGTCAAATCGAAGCAAACAGCCCATTGACCTGCCGCCAGGACGGGCGTTCCATGGACATAAAGGACAGATAAGGCTGCGGCAGGAGGCGGCCCACCATGACCACCCGTTCAGACATCTCCCAGCACCCGGACGTCGCCGAGATGCGCTCCCGCTTCGAACGTGCGACATCCAACCCCACGGCCCAGGGCGTCGAGGCCCTGGCCCTGCTCACCGGCGTCTACCTCGCGGCATCGCCCTGGATAGCGGGCTTCAGCGGTCTGACCGCGCTCGCCGTGACCAACCTGATCCTCGGCATCGCCTACTGCGTCTGCATGAGCGGCTTCGCGTCGGCGTACGAGCGCACCCATGCCATGGCCTGGGCCGCCTGCGCGATCGGCGCGTTCACGATCCTCGCCCCGTGGATCGTCTCGGGTGACGTGTCCACCACGCGCACCGTCGTGAACAACGTGATCGTCGGAGCGGTCGCGCTGCTCTGCGGTCTCGCCATGGCGGCCGGCGGCCGCGGCGGCCGCAAGCCCACCATCGGCCCCTCGTCCATGAGCTGATCCACCCGGCAGTGCGTGGGGCCCCGGCCGCGGCCGGGGCCCCACGCACACGACGAACCGCCGGCGGCTCAGGCGCCGGGCATCGCGCCACCGCCCTTGAGGCGTTCCAGGTCGTCCGCACGGACCTTGATGGCGAACAGGGCGATCACCGCGGCGATCACGGCGAAGATCGCCGCCGCCACGAAGGCCGCCGACACACCCGCGGCCAGGACCTGGTCCGACCAGGGCGGGGGCAGCTGCCCGGTGCGCCTGAACTGGAGGGCTTCCGCCGGACTCGCCTGTGCGAGGAAGGCCGGGATCTGCTGGTCGGCCTCGTTCCTGCTGGCCGTGCCGGACACGGTGACCAGGATCGACAGCCCGAGCGAGCCGCCGACCTGCTGGGTGGCGTTGAGCAGTCCGGACGCGGCGCCCGACTCGTGCACCGGCACCCGGGACAGCGCCATCAGCGTCAGCGAGACGAAGAGCATGCCCATACCGAGGCTGAAGACGAGCATCGGACCGAGGATGCTACCCGCGTAGGTGGAGTCGACGTCCGTCATCGTCAGCCAGCCGAGACCGGCGGCGGCGAGCAGCGCGCCCGTCACCATGAAGGGCTTGGGCCCGTACCGGGGCAGCAGTTGCGAGGCGAGGCCCGCACCGATCGCGATGACCGCGCTGACCGGCAGGAAGGCGAGGCCCGCCATGAGCGGACTGAAGCCGAGGACGTTCTGCACGAAGAGGGTGAGGAAGAAGAACATGCCGAACATCGCCGCGGCGAGGCAGAGCATGATGCCGTAGGTGCCCGCCCGGTTGCGGTCGGCGAACATGTGCAGCGGTGTGATGGGCTGTTTCGAGCGGCGTTCGACGGCGACGAACGCGGTGAGCAGCACCACGGCGGCGGCGAACGAACCGAGGGTGAGCGGGTCCCGCCAGCCGTCCTGGCCGGCCCGGATGAACCCGTAGACCAGCGCCGCCATGCCCAGGGTCGAGGTCAGCGCGCCGACGATGTCGAAGTTGCCCTGGTGGCGTTCCGACTCCTTGATGTAGCGCGGCGTGGCGAAGGCGATCAGCAGGCCGATGGGCACGTTGACGAAGAGGACCCACCGCCAGTCCAGCCACTCGACGAGCATGCCGCCCGCCAGCAGGCCGATGGCGCCGCCGCCTGCCGACACGGCCGCGAAGACGCCGAAGGCCCGGTTGCGCTCCGGGCCTTCCTTGAAGGTGGTGGTGATCAGCGCGAGCGAGGTCGGCGAGGCGATGGCGCCGCCGACGCCCTGGAGGGCGCGCGCCGCGAGCAGCTGGCCGCCGTTCTGCGCGAGGCCGCCGAGCAGCGAGGCGAGCACGAACAGCAGGACGCCGAAGATGAAGACCCTCCGCCGCCCCAGGATGTCGCCCGCCCGTCCGCCGAGGAGGAGCAGCCCTCCGAAGGTCAGGGTGTAGGCGCTGACCACCCATGACAGGGTCGTCGTGGAGAAGCCCAGATCGCTCTGGATGTGGGGCAGGGCGATGTTCACGATGGTGATGTCGAGGACCACCATCAGCTGGCAGGAGGCGAGGACCAGAAGCGCCATCCCGTGTCCGCCGCCCTTGCCGGGGGCGCTGTCCTGAGCGGTTGTCGCGGGCTGCGGAGTCGTCATGGAACACCGTGCCTAGCTGGCCGGACATCCCCTGCCGGGGGTTCACCCGAACGGCAGGTTTGCGGACGGGACCGTCCACAGAACGACGTTAAGCCCGCCCCCGGGGCGTCACCACTCGGCCGGGGCGGTCCCGCGAGCGGCCGGGGCGGGTCCGGCCGGTGTCCCGCGGGCCCGCCTCCGTCACGGCAGGACCGCCGTCCCGTCCACCTCGACGAGGCACTCCTCGTCCCACAGCCGCACCACGCCGATCACCGCCATCGCCGGGTAGTCGCGGCCCGCGAGCCGGCGCCAGATGCGCCCGAGTTCCGGCGCGTGCACCCGGTAGTCGGCGACGTCGGTGGCGTAGACCGTGACCCGCGCCAGGTCGTGGGGCGTGCCGCCGGCCGCGGCCAGGGCGGTGAGGAGGTTGCCGAGGGCCAGCTCGAACTGCTCGGGCAGCGTGCTCCCGGCGACCTTGCCCTCCCCGTCGAGGGACGTCTGACCGGCGAGGAACACCAGGCGGGAGCCGGTGGCGGTGACCGCGTGCGAGAACCCCGCGGGCGGCGACAGCTCCACGGGATTGTGCCGGTGCAGACTCATCCGGTGCCCTCCTCGGCACGCGCGTGCCGCGCGTACAGCTCCTTGGCGACGATGGTGCGCTGGACCTCGCTGGCGCCCTCGTAGATGCGGGGGGCGCGCACCTCGCGGTAGAGGTGTTCGAGCAGGTGGCCGCGTTGCAGCGCGCGGGCGCCGTGCAGCTGGACGGCGGCGTCCACCACGTACTGGGCGGTCTCGGTGGCCAGCAGTTTCGCCATCGCCGCACGCCGGGGCACGCCGTCCTGTCCCTCGTCGTGCGCGCAGGCCGCCGCGTACACCATCAACCGGGCGGCCTCGGTGCGGGTGGCCATCTCCGCCACGGTGTGGGCGACCGACTGGAGGTCCTTCAGCGGCCCGCCGAAGGCCGTGCGGGACGCGGTGTGCTCCAGGGCCGCGTCGAGGGCGGCCTGGGCCATGCCCACGGCGAAGGCGCCGACGCTGGGGCGGAAGCGGTTGAGGGTGTCCATCGCGACCCCGAAGCCGCGGTCCCGTTCGCCGAGCATGTCGTCCTCGGTGACCGGGACACCGTCGAAGGCGAGCGCGCCGATCGGGTGCGGGGACAGCATGTCGAGCGGTGTGCCGGTGAGTCCCGGCCGGTCGGCGGGGACGAGGAAGGCGGTCACGCCGCGGGCGCCCGCCCCGGCGGTCGTGCGCGCGAAGACGGAGTAGAAGTCCGCCTCGGGGGCGTTGGAGATCCAGCACTTCTCCCCGTTCAGCCGCCAGCCCCGGCCCTCGGGCACCGCTTCGAGGGCGAGCGCCGCGGCGTCGGACCCGGCACCGGGCTCGCTGAGCGCGAAGGCGGCGACCGCGCGTCCCGCGACGACCTCGGGCAGCCAGCGTGCCCGCTGGGCCGCGGTACCCGCACGGAGCACGGGCGAGGCGCCGAGGCCCTGGAGCGCGAGGGCGGTCTCGGCCTCGGTGCAGCCGTATGCCAGGGATTCGCGCAGCAGGCAGAGTTCGAGCGATCCGGAGGCGAAGAGGCGTTTCAGCAGGCCGAGTTCGCCGAGCGCGGCGATCAGCGGGCGGTTGAGACGCCCCGGCGCACCCCCCTCGGCGACCGGGCGCAGCCGGTCACGGGCCAGGTCGCGCAGTTCGCCGCACCAGGCGGTCTGTACCGTATCGAGTGAGAATGCGGGCATTCACGCCCTCGCTTCCGACGGTCGGGGGCCGGTCTCCGAGGCGGTGCGGCGGGCCGACGCGGGCAGGTGTCCGTACGGCGGGTCCCGGGGACGGCGGCGGTGCCGTGCCCGCACGGAGCGTATCGCGCACTGTTGACTGTCGTCACCATCACGATACGCTCGTCCGGCGTCCCCCATCGCGACGAGGGACCCTTCGCAACCCCACCACAGCCAGGGGGCGAACCATGGAGCTGACACCCTCGGCCCACCTCGACACGTTTCCGCGCGACCACCTGCCGCCCCCCGGCGCATGGCCGGACCTCCTCCTCGACCTGCCGGAGCTCCGCTATCCCGAGCGGCTCAACTGCGCCGCCGAGCTGCTGGACGCCACGGCCGCCCGCCTCGGCCCCGACCGGCCCGCCCTGCGCACCGGCGGCGGCGCGTGCTGGAGCTACGGGGAGCTGAGGGAACGGGCGGACCGCATCGCCCATGTGCTCACCGACGGGCTCGGGGTGGTCCCGGGCAACCGGGTCCTGCTGCGGGGCCCCACGACACCGCACCTGGTGGCCTGCTGGCTCGCCGTGCTCAAGGCCGGCGCGGTCGCGGTCACCGTGCTGGCCCAGCAGCGGGCCGCGGAGCTCGCCACGATCTGCGCGATCGCCGAGGTCCGCCACGCCCTGTGCGACGTCCGTTCCGTGGACGAGCTGGTCAAGGCGGGCGTGCCGGGACTGCGGATCACGGAGTTCGGCGGGCCGGGCCCCGACGACCTGCTGGCGCTCGCCGCGGGGGCGTCCGCGGAGCCGTACGAGGCGGTCGCCACGGCCGCCGACGACGTCGCGCTGATCGCGTTCACCTCGGGGACGACGGGCCGGCCGAAGGGGTGCATGCACTTCCACCGCGATGTGCTGGCCGTCGCCGACACCTTCTCGGCCCAGGTGCTGCGTCCCCGCCCGGACGACCTGTTCGCCGGGAGCCCGCCGCTGGGCTTCACCTTCGGCCTCGGCGGCCTGGTCCTGTTCCCGCTGCGGGCGGGGGCCGCCGCCCTGCTGCTGGAGCAGGCCGGGCCGCACCAGCTGCTGCCCGCCGTCGCCGAGCACCGGGTGTCGGTGCTCTTCACCGCCCCGACCGCCTACCGGGTGATGCTCGACCACCTCGACGGCCACGACCTCGGTTCGCTGCGGCGGTGCGTGTCGGCGGGCGAGAACCTGCCCGCGGCCACCTGGCGGCAGTGGCACGAGCGGACCGGGCAGCGGATCATCAACGGCATCGGCGCGACCGAGCTGCTGCACATCTTCATCTCCGCGGCGGACGAGGAGATCCGGCCCGGCACCACCGGACTGCCCGTCCCCGGCTGGCAGGCGCGGGTGGTCGGACCGGACGGTCTGCCGGTGCCCGACGGCGAACCGGGCCTGCTCGCGGTCCGCGGTCCGGTCGGCTGCCGCTACCTGGCCGACCCCCGCCAGCGCGAGTACGTGCGCGGGGGGTGGAACCTCACCGGCGACACCTACGTACGCGAGCCGGACGGCCGCTTCCGCTACGTCGCCCGCGCCGACGACATGATCATCTCGGCCGGCTACAACATCGCCGGCCCCGAGGTGGAGGACGCCCTGCTCCAGCACCCCGACGTGGCGGAGGCCGCGGTGGTCGGCCACGACGACGCGCTGCGCGGTCAGATCGTCGCCGCCTACGTCGTGCTGCGGGACGGGGCGGCGGGCGGCGAGGAGACGGCCGACGCGCTGACCGAGGCGGTCAGGGAACGGCTCGCCCCGTACAAGTGCCCCCGCCGCATCGTCTTCCTGGACGCCCTGCCGCGCACGCCCACCGGCAAACTGCAGCGCTTCCGGCTGCGAGCCCTAGAGTGATCGCGTGGCCGAGCTGCACACCCCCCGATCCCTGATCGTCACCCTCTACGGCGCCTACGGACGGACGCGCCCGGGGCCCTTCGCCGTGGCCGAGCTGATCCGGCTGCTCGGGGCGCTCGGCGTCGACGCGCCGTCCGTGCGCTCGTCCGTGTCCCGGCTCAAGCGCCGCGGGCTGCTCGTGCCCGAACGGACCGCGGGCGGTGCCGCCGGGTACGCGCTGTCCGACGACGCGCGGCAGCTCCTCGACGACGGCGACCGGCGCATCTTCGCCGGCTCCCCGGCCCGGCTCGCCGACGGCTGGGTGCTGGTCGTCTTCTCGGTGCCGGAGGCCGAGCGCGCCAAACGCCACCTGCTCCGCTCCCGGCTGGTGCGGCTCGGCTTCGGGGCGGCCGCCCCGGGGGTGTGGATCGCCCCGGCCCGCCTGTTCGACGAGACCCGGCACACACTGCGCCGCCTGCGGCTGGACCCGTACGCCGACCTGTTCCGCGGCGAGCACCTGGGATTCGCGGCGACGGCCGAGGCGGCCGCCCGCTGGTGGGACCTGGCGGCGATCGCCAAGGAGCACGAGGAGTTCCTCGACCGGCACGAGCCCGTGCTCCGGTCCTGGGAGCGGCGCGCGGACACCCCGGCGCCGGACGCCTACCGCGACTACCTGACCGCGCTCGACTCCTGGCGCCGGCTGCCGTACGCCGACCCGGGCCTGCCGGCGGAGCTGCTGCCGCAGGGCTGGCCGGGCGGCCGCTCGGCGGACGTCTTCGCACGCCTCCACGCCCGGCTGCGCGACGCGGGCGCGGAGTTCGTCGGCGCCTGAGACGGGAACCGCCCGGTCCTCGTCCGGGCGGCGGTCCCGCCGTCGCCCGCGCCGGTACGCGGGCGGCGGGGGCGGGGCGGCCGCGGGCGAGCGGGCCGGGGGTGCGAGCGGGTCGGGGGTGCGCAACGCGGGCGGTGCGACGCCCCGGTCAGCGCGGGGGCGCCGGGCCGGGCGCGGGCGGCGGGGGCGGGGTGCGGCCGGACGGTGCGGCGGGCGGAGCGGCGGCAGGGGCCGGTGCGGCGGCGGGGGCGGTCAGCGTGAGGCGGGGGCGCGGTGCGTCGGTGCGGCCCGTCGGCGGGGTGCGGCTGCCCGCGCGGTAGGGCGGCGGCCACACGGCGCCGTCGCCGCGGTAGCCCTGTTCGGCCGCCGCGTGCAGCGTCCACTGGGGGTCGTACAGATGCGGCCGGCCCACCGCGCAGAGGTCGGCACGGCCCGCGAGGAGGAGGGAGTTGACGTCGTCCCAGGACGAGATCGCGCCCACCGCCACCACGGGGACGCCCGCCTCGCTCCGGATGCGGTCGGCGAACGGGGTCTGGTACGAACGCCCGTACTCGGGCCGCTCGTCCGGGACGACCTGGCCGGTGGAGACGTCGACGGCGTCCGCCCCGTGGGCGGCGAAGGCGCGTGCGATCGCGACGGCGTCGCCGGCCGTGGTGCCGCCGTCGGACCAGTCGGTCGCGGAGAGGCGGACCGTCATCGGGCGGTCCTCGGGCCAGATCTCCCGCATGGCGTCGAAGACCTCGAGCGGGAAGCGCAGCCGGTCCGTGAGCGAACCGCCGTAGGCGTCGGTGCGCCGGTTGGTGAGCGGGGAGAGGAACCCGGAGAGCAGGTAGCCGTGTGCGCAGTGCAGTTCGAGGAGGTCGAACCCGCTCTCCGCGGCGCGCCGGGTGGCGGCCTCGAACTGCCCGCGGACTGCGTCGAGTCCGGCACGGTCGAGGGCCCGGGGCGTCTGGCTGACGCCCGGGAGGTAGGGCAGCGGGGAGGCGGCGGCCAGCGGCCAGTTGCCCTGTTCCAGCGGTTGGTCCATCCCTTCCCACATGAGGCGGGTGGACCCCTTGCGGCCGGAGTGGCCGAGCTGGACGCCGATGGCGGTGCCCGGCGCCTGCCGGTGGACGAAGTCCGTCACCCGGCGCCAGGCGGCCGTGTGAGCGGAGGTGTAGAGACCGGTGCAGCCCGGGGTGATGCGGCCCTCCGGGCTGACGCACACCATCTCCGTCATCACGAGCCCCGCGCCGCCGAGCGCGCGGGCGCCGAGGTGGACGAGGTGGAAGTCGCCGGGGAGCCCGTCCTCGGCCGCGTACACGTCCATGGGAGAGACGACGACCCGGTTGCGCAGGGTGAGGCCGCGCAGCCGGAAGGGGGTGAACATGGGCGGCGTGCCGGGCGGGCAGCCGAACTCGCGCTCGACCCGCTCCGTGAACGCCGCGTCGCGCATCCGCAGGTTGGCGTGGGTGACCCGGCGGCTCCGGGTGAGCAGGTCGAACGCGAACTGCCGCGGCGGGCGCCCGACATGGCGGCCGAGCTCCTCGAACCAGCGCAGGCTCGCGGCGGCCGCGCGCTGGGTGGACTCCACGACCGGCCTGCGCTCGCTCTCGTACGCGGCCAGCGCGGCGGGCAGGTCCGGCTGCTCCTCGACGCACGCGGCCAGCGCGAGCGCGTCCTCGACGGCCAGCTTGGTGCCGGAGCCGATGGAGAAGTGCGCGGTGTGGGCGGCGTCGCCGAGCAGCACGATCCGGCCGTGCGACCAGCGGTCGTTGACGACGGTGCGGAACGCCGTCCAGGCGGAGGAGTTCCCGCGCAGCGGGCGGCCGTCGAGCGCCCCGGCGAAGATCCTGGCGCAGCGCGCGGCGGACTCCTGCTCGTCGAGTCCGCCGAATCCGGCGGCCCGCCAGACCTCCTCGCGCATCTCGACGATGACGGTGGAGGCGTCGGCGGCGTACGGGTAGCCGTGGAGCTGCATGACGCCGTGTTCGGTCTCCGCGATCTCGAACCGGAAGGCGGAGAAGGCGAAGTCGGCGGCGAGCCAGATGTAGCGGCAGCGGTGGGAGGTGATCCGCGGCCCGAAGACGTCGGCGTGCCGCTCCCGGGTGGCGCTGTGCACGCCGTCGGCGGCGATCACCAGGTCGTGGCCGGCGGCGAGTTCGGCGGCCGGTGGGGCCTCGGTGCGAAAGCGCAGCCGCACGCCGAGGCCGGCGCACCGGCGGTGCAGGATCTCCAGGAGCCTGCGGCGCCCGAGGGCGGCGAAGCCGTGGCCGCCGGAGCGCTGGTGGTGCCCGCGGTGCACGATGTCGATGCCGTCCCAGCGGACGAACTCCTCCTGGAGCGCGGCGTGGACGACGGGATCGGCGTGCGCGATGCCGCCCAGGGTCTCGTCGGAGAGGACGACGCCGAACCCGAAGGTGTCGTCGGGCGCGTTGCGTTCCCACACGGTGACGTCCCGGGCCGGGTCGAGACGCTTGAGCAGGGCTGCGGCGTAGAGGCCGCCGGGACCGCCGCCGACGACGGCGACGCGCAGGGGCCGGGCGCCGGACGCCGGGCGGGCCTCGGGTGCGGGGGCAAGGGAGGCCTCGGGTGCGAGTGCCGGTGCGGGGGCGGGTGCCCGGGCAGGTGCGGCAACGGTGGCGGGGGCGGATGCCGAGGCGGGGGGCCGGGGGTCCATCAGCGGCCCCGCCACTTCGGGGGCCGCTTCTCGGTGAAGGCGGCGTGGAACTCCGCGTAGTCCTCGCCGTTCATCAGCAGGGCCTGGGTGGCGGCGTCCATCTCCACGGCGGCCGCGAGCGGCATGTCCAGCTCGGCCGTGAGCAGCGCCTTGGTCTGGGCGTGGGCGAGCGCGGGGCCGTCGGCGAGGCGCCGGGCGAGCTCGGCGGCGCGGGCGGCCGCACCGCCCTCCTCGACGAGTTCGCTGAGCAGGCCGATCCGCTCCGCCTCCGGGGCACGCACCGGCTCGCCGAGCATCAGCAGCCGGGTGGCGTGCCCGAGTCCGACGACGCGCGGCAGCAGGTACGCGGCGCCCATGTCGCCGCCCGAGAGCCCGACCCGGGTGAAGAGGAAGGCGAAGCGTGCCGTGGGGTCGGCGATCCGGAAGTCCGCCGCGAGGGCCAGTACGGCACCGGCTCCGGCGGCCACTCCGTGCACGGCGGCGATCACCGGGAACGGGCACTCCCGGATCGCCCGGACCACCTGGCCGGTCATCCGGTTGAAGTCGAGGAGCTGGGCGGTGTCCATGGACAGGGTGGCGCCGATGATCTCGTCGACGTCGCCTCCGGAGCAGAAGCCGCGGCCCTCGCCGCCGAGCACGAGCGCCCGCACGGACCGGTCGCGGGAGAGCTCGGCCAGCAGATCGCGCAGGTCGGCGTAGGCGCCGAAGGTGAGCGCGTTGAGCTTGTCGGGGCGGGCGAGGGTGACGGTCGCGACGCCGTCGTCCCTGGTCAGCCGCAGATGGTGCCATGCGTCGGTCGGCGGGGCTGATCCGGTAAAGGGGCTCACCTGTGCTCCTTCGGCGGGCGGACTGCTGCGGCCTGCCCCTCGAAGTTATCACTCGTTTGTGACTGTCGTCATGAGTGCGCGACACGTTCCGCGGTGACCGTGCGCAGCGCCGCGGACGCGCAGCGGTGCGGCGGTCCGTGACAGTGCGAAGGTCTCGTCATGGTTCCGGCACAGGTCCCCGCCGAACACGTCATGGCCGGTGAGGGGCGCGCGCCGGCTCCGTACGCTGGGGCCACGACCGCCCGCCCGAAACGGACATCACTGTGCCCGACTCCCCCGCTCCCGCCTCCTGGCACGTGCCGCTCCCGCACACCGCGGCCGCCGTGCCCATGGCCCGCGCGGCGATACGGGCGGCGCTCGCGGACACCGACGACCCGGCGGGCAGGGACACCGCCGAGCTGCTCACCGCGGAACTGGTCGCCAACGCGGTCCGCCACACGCCGGGCGGCTCCCGGATCGAGCTGGTCGTCCAGCTGCTGCCCAAGCGCTGCCAGGTCGAGGTGCACGACGCCGACCCCGAGCCGCCGGGGGCCCTCGCGCCGCACGCGCCGGAGCCGGAGCCCGGCCCCTGGCAGGAGCACGGCAGGGGCCTGCTGCTGATCCGCGCCCTGAGCTCCGAGTGCGGCCACCACCTCACCGCCTGGGGCAAGGCGGTCTGGTTCTCGCTCGCCGTGCGCGACTGAGCGCCTTCCGCCCGGCCCCGCCGCACCGCCCCCCGGCGGGCTTCACCCGTGAGCCCCCGCCCCCGTCGCCGCCCCCGGCAGGTCGCGCCCGCGTGCCGCCGGCGGGGACGGACCGGGCAGGGCCGCCGGTGCTCAGCCGCGGTCGCCGGCCAGCGTGGCGACCAGGACCGCCTTGATGGTGTGCATCCGGTTCTCGGCCTCGTCGAAGACGACGGAGTGGGGCGACTCGAAGACCTCGTCGGTGACCTCCAGCGAGGAGAGCCCGTGGCGCTCGTGGATCTGCCGGGCGACCTTGGTGCCCAGGTCGTGGAAGGCGGGCAGGCAGTGCAGGAACTTCACGTCCGGGTTGCCGGTGGCCCGCAGGACGTCCATCGTCACCGCGTACGGGGAGAGCGCCTTGATCCGCTCGTCCCAGACCTCCTCGGGCTCGCCCATCGACACCCACACGTCGGTGACGACGAAGTCCGCGCCCCGGACGCCCTCGCCGACGTCCTCGGTCAGCGTGATCCGCGCGCCGCTCGCCGCCGCGAGCTCCTGCGCGGCCGCGACGACCTCCACGGCCGGCCGGTAGGCCTCGGGCGCGACGATCCGCACGTCCATGCCGAGCAGCGCCGCCGTCACGAGGTAGCTGTTGCCCATGTTGAACCGGGCGTCGCCGAGGTAGGCGAAGGCGATCCGCTCCAGGGGCTTGTCGCAGTGCTCGGTCATGGTGAGCATGTCGGCGAGCATCTGGGTGGGGTGCCAGTCGTCCGTCAGCCCGTTGTAGACCGGCACCCCCGCGTGGGCGGCCAGCTCCTCCACCGTGTGCTGGGCGTCGCCCCGGAACTCGATCGCGTCGAACATCCGGCCGAGGACCCGGGCGGTGTCCTTCGCCGACTCCTTCTTGCCGATGTGGGACCCGGCCGGATCGATGTACGTCGTCGACGCGCCCTGGTCGGCCGCCGCCACCTCGAACGCGCAGCGGGTGCGCGTGGACGACTTCTCGAAGATCAGGGCGATGTTCCTGCCCAGCAGCCGCCGGACCTCGGTGCCGGACCGCTTCGCGGCCTTGAGCTCCGCGGCCAGGTCGAGCAGGCCGCGGAACTCCTCTGCCGTGAAGTCCAGCTCCTTCAGAAAGTGGCGGCCTTCGAGATGTATCGCCATGATGGGCGCTCCTGGGTGGCGGAAAAGCGATGAACGCATGGAAGTCTATACGAGCCCATGCATCGCTATACACCCTTACGTCGGAGTGTTCACCGCACGGCCTCCCGCTCGACGGGACAGCTCATGCACCGGGGGCCGCCCCGGCCCCTGCCCAGTTCGCTGCCGGGGATCTCGACCACCTCGATGCCCTGCTTGCGCAGGTAGGTGTTGGTCGTCGCGTTCCGCTCGTAGGCCACCACCACACCCGGCTCGACCGCGAGCACGTTGCAGCCGTCGTCCCACTGCTCGCGCTCGGCCGCGTGCACGTCCTGCGTCGCGGTCAGCACCCGGATGTCCTTCAGTCCGAGGGCCGCCGCGATCGCGTCGTGCATCCGCTCCGGGGGATGGTCGCTGACCTTGATGCCCCGGGGCGTGTCACCCGGCTCGATCGTGTAGGAGCGGAGCATGCCGAGCCCTGCGTACTGCGTGAAGGTGTCCGCGTCGACCATGGTCATCACCGTGTCCAGGTGCATGAACGCCCGGCGCTTCGGCATGTCCAGCGCCACGATGGTGCGGGCCGAACCGGCGGCGAAGAGACCGCGCGCCAGCATCTCCACCGCCTGCGGCGTGGTCCGCTCGCTCATCCCGATCAGCACGGCCCCGTTGCCGATGACCAGGACGTCTCCGCCCTCGATCGTGGACGGGTAGTCGTCCTGACCCTCCGACCAGTGGTGGAAGTGCGAGGCCTGCTCGCCGACGAAGTGCGGGTGGTACTTGTAGATCGCCTCGAAGTGCACCGTCTCGCGCCGCCGGGCCGGCCAGCGCATCGCGTTGATCGACACCCCGTCGTATATCCAGGCCGAAGTGTCGCGGGTGAACAGGTGGTTGGGCAGCGGCTGCAGCAGGAAGTCGTCCAGGTCCATGGTGTGGAACCGGACCGAGGTCGGCTCGGTGTGCCCGGCCAGGAACTCCCGCTTGGTCATCCCTCCCACCAGCGCCTCGACGAGGGCGGCCGTGGGCATCTCGTCGAACGCGGCCCTCAGGTGGTCCGTGGCGAGGGGGCCGTACTCCTTCTCGTCGAAGACGCGGTCCAGGACGAGCTTGCGGGCCTCCCCGACCGCCAGGGACTCGCGCAGCAGGTCCCCGAAGAGGTGCACCTGCACCCCCCGGTCGCGCAGCACGTCCGCGAAGCCGTCGTGCTCCTGGCGGGCGCGGCGCACCCAGAGCACGTCGTCGAAGAGCAGTGCGTCCTTGTTGCTCGGTGTGAGCCGCTTCAGTTCGAGATCCGGCCTGTGGAGGATGACCTGGCGCAGCCGGCCGGTCTCGGAGTCGACGTGGAATGCCATGTCTCCATCCTTGCCGGACAGGGGCCCGTTCACCCGGCGAACGCCGGAGTCCGTATTCCGGAGCGCCGGAGCCCGGCCCCGGAGCGGGCCTCGGGGGAAAAGTGGCGGCGGGCCGGGTGGCCGCCGGTCGCAGAGGGCGACCGGCGGCCACCGGACGGTGCTCGTCCCGAGGGGCGGGAGCGGGCGCACGCGCGGGGGACGTCCCCGCGGCCGGCCGGGCCGTCAGAGCCGGGGGTCGACCGGCTCCGACTCCAGCGCGAGGACGGCGAACACGGCCTCGTGCACCCGCCACAGCGGCTCGCCGGCGGCCAGCCGCTCCAGCGCCTCCAGCCCGAGCGCGTACTCGCGCAGGGCCAGCGAGCGCTTGTGGCCGAGGTGGCGGTCGCGCAGCCTCTCCAGGTTCGCCGGCCGGGTGTACTCGGGGCCGTAGACGATCCGCAGGTACTCGCGGCCGCGTACCTTCACACCGGGCTGGACGAGCCGTCCGCCGGCGTCACGGGCCAGCGCCTGGAGAGGTTTGACGACCATGCCCTCGCCGCCCCGGCCGGTCATCTCCAGCCACCAGTCGACGCCGGCCGCCACCGACGTCTCGTCCCCGGTGTCGACGACCAGCCGGCGCGTCACCTGGAGCAGGCCGGTCGGGTCGTGTTCCACCAGCCGGTCCAGCCAGGCGAGTTGCCGGTCGTGCGGGACACCGGCGAGCGAGCGTCCCTCGACGGCGAGGAGCTGGAACGGGGCGAGGCGGACCCCGTCCAGACCGTCGGTCGTCCAGCAGTAGCGGCGGTAGGCGTCCGTGAACGCCCGGGCGTCCTCGCCGCGTTCGCGGTGACGGGCGAGCAGTCCCGTCACCGGGACACCGCGCGCCGCCGCGGCCGCCAGCGCCGCGGTCGCCCCGGGCAGCACCGCGCCCGCCGCGGCCCCGACCGCGGCGTACTGGGTCCTCAGCAGGCCGGAGGCCTTGAGGGACCAGGGCATCAGCTCCGCGTCCAGCAGCAGCCAGTCCGTATCCAGCTCGTCCCAGAGCCCGGCGGCGCCCGCAGCGGCCCGCAGCCGCTCCAGCACCGCCTCGGTGACCGTCGGGTCGTCGAAGAAGGGGCGTCCGGTGCGGGTGTGGACGGCGCCGGTGGGGCCGTCGACGCCGAAGCGGCGCACGGCGGCAGCGGCGTCGCGGCAGACCAGGGCCACCGCACGCGACCCCATGTGCTTCTCCTCGCACACCACCCGGGCGACGCCGTCCGCCGCGTACTGGGCGAAGGCCTCCGCCGGGTGCTCCAGGTAGCCGTCCTGGCGCGAGGTCGCGGTCGGCGCCATCGTCGGCGGGAGGTACGCGAGCAGCCGGGGGTCGACGGCGAAGCGGCTCATCACCTCCAGCGCCGCCGCCGCGTTCTCCTCGCGCACGCCGACGCGCGCCATGTGCCGCGTCTCGACGACCCGGCGGCCCTGCACGTCGGCGAGGTCGAGCGGGCGGCCCTCGCGGCTGCCTGGGGTCTCGGTGAGCAGCGGCTTGACCGGCTCGTACCAGACCCTCTCGGCGGGCACGTCGACGAGTTCGCGCTCCGGCCAGCGCAGGGCGGTCATCCGGCCGCCGAAGACGGCCCCGGTGTCGAGACAGATGGTGTTGTTGATCCAGGAGGTGCTGGGGACGGGGGTGTGCCCGTAGACGACCGCGGCCCGCCCCCGGTAGTCCTCCGCCCACGGGTAGCGCACGGGCAGCCCGAACTCGTCGGTCTCCCCCGTGGTCTCCCCGTACA
Source organism: Streptomyces genisteinicus (assembly GCF_014489615.1). Lineage (GTDB taxonomy): Bacteria > Actinomycetota > Actinomycetes > Streptomycetales > Streptomycetaceae > Streptomyces > Streptomyces genisteinicus. Next base: position 5,890,954 of record NZ_CP060825.1, on the reverse strand, counting down.
GGGCGTGCGAGCGGACACGGCCCGAGGTGCGGCCGTGGTACTTCTCCGGCAGCCCGGCGTGGCAGACCACCAGCCGGCCCTCGTCGAGGACGTAGTGGCTGACGAGTCCGTCGATGAACTCGCGCACCTGCTCGCGGAACGCGTCGTCCTCCTTCTCGAGCTGCGCGATCGTCTCGGCGAGGCCGTGGGTGTGCTGGACGTTGCGCCCCTTCAGCCAGCGGGACAGCTTGTTCTCGTGGTTGCCCGGCACGCACAGGGCGCTTCCCGCGGCGACCATGCCCATGACGCGGCGGAGCACGCCGGGGCTGTCGGGGCCGCGGTCGACGAGGTCGCCGACGAAGACGGCGGTCCGGCCGTCGGGGTGGACGCCGTCCTGGTACCCGAGTTCGCGCAGCAGGGTCTCCAGCTCGGAGCTGCATCCGTGGATGTCGCCGACGATGTCGAACGGGCCGGTGAGGTGGCGGAGGTCGTTGTAGCGCCGCTCCAGGACGATCTCGGCGCCCTCGGCCTCCTCGGCGCTGCGCAGCACGTGGACCTTGCGGAAGCCCTCGCGTTCCAGTCCGCGCAGCGAGCGGCGCAGTTCGCGGCGGTGCCGCGAGATGACGTGGCGCGGCATGCCGGCCCGGTCGGGGCGCGCCGCGTTGCGGCGCGCGCAGACGTCCTCGGGCAGGTCGAGCACGATCGCGATGGGCAGCACGTCGTGCTCGCGGGCGATCTTCACGAGCTGCCGTCGGCTCTCGGTCTGCACGTTGGTGGCGTCGACCACGGTCAGCCGGCCCGCGGCGAGGCGCTTGCCGACGATGTAGTGGAGGACGTCGAAGGCGTCGCCGCTGGCGCTCTGGTCGTTCTCGTCGTCGGCGACGAGCCCCCGGCAGAAGTCGGAGGAGACGACCTCGGTGGGCTTGAAGTGCCTGCGGGCGAAGGTCGACTTGCCGGAGCCGGTGGCTCCGACGAGGACGACGAGGGACAGGTCGGTGACCGGCAGCCGCCGGCCGGGGACGGTGGCCGCTTCTTCGGTGCTCGTGGTGGTCATGCCGCCGTCGCCTCCTTCTCGGACTCGTGCTCGGTGGTGGTCGTGCCGGCCGCGGTGGCCGTCGGGGTCGTCGTCGCGGACGCGGCCGTCGTCGCGGATGCGGCGGTCGGGACGGTGGTCGGGACGGCGCCGCCGGACGCGCCGGCCGTCGCGGTCGTCGGGGTGGCCGTCGGGGTGGCGCCGCCGGACACGGCGGCCTCGAAGACCGCCATCTGCGTGGGCGGGCCGACCTCCGGGTCGTCCGGCCCCACCGGGGCGAAGCTCACCGTGTAGCCGTGGCGTCCGGCCACCCCCGCGGCCCAGGCCCGGAACTGGGCACGGGTCCACTCGAAGCGGTGGTCGCTGTGCCGGGCGTGGCCCGCGGGCAGGCTCTCCCAGCGCACGTTGTACTCGACGTTCGGGGTGGTCACCAGCACCGTGCCGGGCCGTGCCGCGCCGAAGACGGCGTACTCCAGCGCCGGCAGCCTCGGCAGGTCGAGGTGCTCGATCACCTCGCTGAGGACGGCCGCGTCGTAGCCGGCCAGCCGCTTGTCGGTGTACGTGAGCGACCCCTGCATCAGGGTGACCCGGGACGCCTGCCGCTCCCCCAGCCGGTCCAGCTTCAGCCGCCGCCCGGCGACGGTGAGCGCGCGCACCGACACGTCGACGCCGGTGATCTCGGTGAAGCGCGTGTCCTTCAGCAGCGCCTGCACCAACTGGCCCTGTCCGCAGCCCAGGTCGACCACGCGCTGCACCCCGCGGGCGCGCAGCGCGGCGAGGATCGCCTGCCGGCGCTGCTCCGCGAGCGGTACGGGCCGCTCGTCGGTGTCCGTGGTCTCGTCGACGGCGTTGTCGACGTCCTCGACGGCGAGGTCGTCGGTCTCGGCGAGGCGGACGAGTTCGAGGCGCTCCATGGCCTGACGGGTCAGGCCCCACCGCCGGGAGAGGTAGCGGCTGGTGATCAGCTGCTGCTCGGGGTGGTCGGCGAGCCAGCCCTCACCGGCCCGCAGCAGCTTGTCGACCTCGTCGGTGGCGACCCAGTAGTGCTTCGCGTCGTCCATGACAGGGAGCAGGACGTAGAGCTGGCGCAGGGCGTCCGCGAGCCGGAGCTCGCCCTCCAGGGCGAGCCGTACGTAGCGGGAGTCGCCCCAGCCGGGGAACTCCTCGTCCAGCGGGATCGGTTCGGCCTCGACCGAGGTCCAGCCCAGTGGCGCGAAGAGCCGGCGGACCAGCTCGACGCCGCCGCGGGCGGCGACGGCCGGCACCTCGACGCGCAGCGGCAGGGGCGTGGCGGCGCGCTCGGGCAGAGCGGCGCACACGCCGCGCAGGGCGCTCTTGAAGACCGTGCTCATGGCGACCGAGAGCAGCGAGGACGCCGCGTACGGGCGGTCGTTGACGTACTGCGCGAGGGCGGCGTCGGGGGCCTGCCCCCGGCCCTTGCCCTTGCCGCGGCGCACCAGCGCCACCGGATCGACCTCCAGCAGCAGCGCGGCGGTGCACCGCTCGGCGGACGCCTCGGGGTAGAAGACGTGGGCCGTGCCGTGCGCGGTGGAGAACGCCTGCGCCTTGTCGGGATGCTTGTGCAGCAGGAAGCCGAGGTCGGTGGCGGGGCGTTCGGGGGTACCGGAGGTACTGATCGTCAGGAACACCCGTCCGAGTATCGTCGGCCGCGTCAGCCCTGGACAGCGGTTTTCGACGGACTCCGGCGCTCGTGTCACAGGGTGTCCCCCCTCTCACCCTGCCGGCCCGGCGCCGGGCGCCCGTCACACCGGGAAGCGGCGCGCCCACCGGGCGCCCGTGGCACCGGAGGCGGAGTCCCCGCCGGCGGCGCACCCGTACCCGTCCCGTCCCCGGCCCGTCACGGCCGGTCGCCTCCGAGTGCCGCCGCCAGCCCCGCGACGCCCCGCGGGCCGACGCGGCAGCAGCCGCCGATCAGCCGGGCGCCCGCGGCCGCCCACCGGGGCGCCTCGTGCGGGTCGAAGGCCGCGGCTCCCGCCCACCGCCCCGCGACGCCGTCCCAGCGCTCGCCGCTGTTCGGGTAGACGACGGCAGGTCTGCCGGTCGTGCGGACGGCGAGAGCGGCCGCGCTCGCAGCCTCGTCCGGGTCGCAGCAGTTGACGCCGACCGCGATGACGTCGTCCCGGCCGGCGGCGAGAGCGAACGCCTGCGCGAGGTCCTGCCCGGCACGGGTCCGCCCGCCGGCGACGGTGTACGACAGCCAGAGGGGCACCCCGCACCCCTCGGTGGCCGCGAGCAGCGCGCGGGCCTCGTCCGTGTCGGGGACGGTCTCCAGCGCCAGCACGTCGGGCCGGGCCGCCACGAGCGCTTCGACGCGGGGGCGGTGGAAGCGCTCCAGCTCGCCCACGGTCAGTCCGTAGGCGCCGCGGTATTCGCTGCCGTCGGCGAGATGGGCGCCGTACGGACCGACGGATGCCGCCACCCACACCTCCCGGGGCGCCGCGTCCCCGGCCCGGCGCGCCAGGTCCACGCTGAGGGCGAGCAGCTCCGCTGCCTCCGCGGGCCCGGCGCCCCGGCGGGCGAAGCCCTCGAAGGTGGCCTGGTAGCTCGCGGTGATCAGCACCTCCGCGCCGGCCCGGACGTAGGCGGTGTGGGCGGATTCGATCTGTGCGGGATCCTCGGCGAGGAGGCGGGCCGACCAGAGGTCGTCCGCCAGATCGCAGCCCTGCGCCTCCAGCCGGCAGGCGAGGCCGCCGTCGAGGACCAGCGCACGCTCGGCCAGCGCGGCGGCGAGGGGACGGGAGGGGCGCACGGCTGCCTCCGGGGGCCGGGCCGCCGGGGCGCGGACGGGCGGGTCCGCGCCCCGGGCGGCGACTGGGTCAGGAGAGCTGGGACTGGACCTGGGAGGAGATCAGTTCCAGGTGGTCGAGGTCGTCGAGGTCGAGCACCTGGAGATAGATCCGGGAGGCCCCCTTCTCCGCGTAGCGGCCGATCTTGTCGACGACCTCGGCCGGGGAGCCGGCGAGGCCGTCCGCCCGGAGCTCGTCCGCCCCGCGGCCGATCGCCGCCGCACGCCGGGCGACCTCGGCCTCGTCCTTGCCTACGCAGACCACCAGGGCGTTGGAGTAGACGATGTCGCCCGGGTCGCGGCCGGCCTCCCGGGCGGCGTCCCGGACCCGTCCGAACTGGCGCTCGGTGTCCTCGAGGGAGGCGAAGGGCAGGTTGAACTCGTCCGCGTACCGGGCGGCCAGACGCGGCGTGCGGACGGCACCGTGGCCGCCGATGAGCACCGGAATCCTCGGCTGCACGGGCTTCGGCAGGGCCGGCGAGTCGGTGAGCTGGTAGTGGGTGCCCTCGTAGCTGAACCGCTCGCCCTCACCGGTGGACCACAGGCCGGTGACGATCGCCAGCTGCTCCTCCAGCCTGGCGATCCGCTCCTTGGGGAAGGGGATGCCGTACGCGCGGTGCTCCTCCTCGAACCAGCCCGCTCCCAGGCCGAGTTCGATGCGGCCGCCGGACATCTGGTCGACCTGGGCGACCTGGATGGCGAGGACACCGGGCAGCCGGAACGTGCCGGCGGTCATGAGGGTGCCGAGACGGATCGTGCGGGTCTCGCGGGCCAGCCCCGCAAGCGTGATCCATGCGTCGGTGGGTCCGGGAAGGCCGTCGACCGGGCCCATGCTCAGGTAGTGGTCGGAACGGAAGAAGGCGTCGAAGCCGAGGTCCTCGGAGGCCTTGGCGACGGCGAGGAGGGTGTCGTAGTCGGCGCCCTGCTGGGGCTCGGTGAAGATGCGAAGATCCATGCTTCCATCCTGCACCGGCGGCCGGACACCTCGCGGGTCATTGCGGGCCCGCGCGCCCCCTGACGGTCTCGGGCGGCCTCTCGCGCTCCCGTTCGGCGAGACGCCGCAGCATCGCGCGGACACGGTCGCTGGACTCGTCGGCCGCGTCTATGGTCTCGATGCACTGCCAGTAGAGACCTTCGTCGTCGGTGGCGCAGGCGACGGCGACCAGGGCGATGCCGACGTCCCCCAGCAGCCCCAGCAGTGCGGTCAACACCGCTTCGGGACGGGCCACTTCGGTGAGCTGCACGGCCCGCGGGCCGCCGCCGCGCACGGCGGGGTGGTCGGGGGCGCCGGCGCCGCCGGTCTCGCTGAGCGCCGTGGCCTCGCCCCTCAGATCGGGATGACCGCCGAGGGCGATCCTGCCGCCGATGGCCTGGGCGAGCGCCTGGATCTGCCAGGCCTCGGCCACCACCTGTGCGGCCTCCGCCCCCTGCTCGCTCTCCCGCAGCGCCCGTCCGCTGATCTCGATGAGCCGTAACGCGTCCATGCCGAGCCCCCGTTCATACGATGTACCGCCCACACTGTTCATTACCCAGAGTGAAGGTCATCGACCAGAAAAGCCAGGGGAATTCGGAAATCTGTGGACACCAAGGCGATTGTGGATAACTCGATGACTCCGAAGAGTGACAAAGGGGTGTACGCGGCACCACCGACGGCACGGCGTGCCCCTCGTCCCCGGGCGCGTGGGACGGCCGCGGACACGGCGCCCGGGACGGGCGCGCCACCGGGCCCCGGCCCCGGTGGGTCAGGGGCCCGGGGCCCGGTCCCCCTGGGTCAAGGGGCCGGGAAGCGCCGCTCGTTGCGGTCGATCTTGTCCCGCAGGGCCTCCAGCACGTCGACCCCGAGCACCTCGCAGAACTGGAGGAGATAGGCGAGCACGTCCGCCGCCTCGTCCCTGACCCGGTGAGCGCTCTCGGGGTCCTCCATCACGGCGGCCGACTCCTCGGGAGTCAGCCACTGGAAGATCTCGACCAGCTCGGCGGCCTCCACGCTGAGCGCCGCGGCCAGGTTCTTGGGCGTGTGGTACGGCTCCCAGCCTCGCGCCGCCGCGAAGCCGGCGAGCCTGCGCTGGAGTCCCGCCACGTCGAGTCCGTCGTCCCGCGTCACCTGTCTCCTTCCTGGACGCCCCGGCCTCCGGGAGGCGGGGCCTCGGATCCGTCCCATGATCCCAGGCCGACGGCGCCCGGACCGCACGCCTTCGGGCATCATGAGGCGGCCGCGGCAGCCGCGGACCGTGATCCCGACACGACGGAGTGACCATGCCGGACATCGTGACCGAGCGGTTCGTCGATGCGGCCGTCGGCCTGCCGGCCCCCGCTCTGCACTCGGCGTTCGAGCGGATGCTCGACCTCGCCGACGAGGGCGGCCGGGAGGCGAGCGACGCGGCGGTCCCGTCCGCCGCGCGGAACTCGGCACTCGACCGCCGCATCCGGGCCGGTCTCCTCCCCCGCGCCGAGGAGCTCGACGCCCACCGTGCCGGGCTCCACTCCGACGCCCGCGTCGCGATATCCGTCGCGGCGCGGGCGGTCCTGACACGGCACAGGCTGACTGCCGAACAGTTCGGCCTTCTGGTGGCACCGTTCGCGGCGTACGGCCTCGTCCCCCGGCGGCACGCGCCCTGAGCGCCCCGGCGCAGGGGGCCCGAGGCCGGGGGCCGGTGGCCGGGGCCCCGGCGGTCCGAGCGGGAGCCTCGCCCGGGGAGAACGGCGGCTGTCACCGCACCAGGTCCACCACCGACACCCCGGCCATCGCCCGTACCGGGCCGGCGTCGGAGACGGAGCCGATCAGCCGGATGTGTCCGCGGGCACACATCTCCACGGCCAGCAGCGCCAGTTCGCGGGTCTGCGCCGGATGCAGGCAGCGGTCGAGGCCGTCCGCGACGACGGTGAGCGACTGGTACGCCTCCGGCACCTCCGCGACCTGGTCGACGGCGAGCACCCCGGGTCCGGTGAGCAGCACCAGCGCGAGCGCCAGATAGCGCAGTTCGCCTTCGCCGAGGCGTCCGACGGGAGTCGCGGGGGCCGCGGCGCCCCGGCCGAACAGCGCGCGGACCGCCCCGTCGGGCGTCTGCTCCACGCGGACGTCCGCGATGTCGCCGGCGCAGCCGGACCGCGCCGCCGCCGTGAGCCTCGCGTGCCGCCGGGCGCACTCCCTGCGGGTGCGGTGCAGCACCTCGGCCAGGTTGTCGCAGCCGCGCCGCAGCCGGCCGCTTCCGGCGGGCACCGGCGCGCGCATCCGCTCGGGCCGGGGGTCGCAGGCGAACGCCGACCGCAGCGCCATCACCACCTGTTCGGCCGCCGCGAGGACGCGTAACTGCGCGGCCGTCCGTCCGGCGACGTGCAGCGGGAGGAGCGGGGTGCCGAGCCGGTCGTCGGGGAGCGCGGCGCGGGTGACCCCGGCGGTGCCGGAGGTGTGCCAGGCGGCCTCGACCGTGCGGCGGCGCGGTTCGCGCAGGGCCGTGGCGAGGACGACGTCGCCGTCGCAGGTCAGCCGCTCGCCGACGATCCGCAGATCGGGCTCGGCCTGCACCGCGAGATCGAGCCGGACCTCGCCGGCGGCGCCGCGTACGGTGCAGCCGATCCGGAAGCCGCGCCGGCCCTGCCGGTCGGGCTTCGCCCACTCGGGGACGCAGGCGTCGGACTCGGGAAAGGCGCGGTCGAGGCCCTGCCCGGCGGCGAGCCGGGCCAGGGCCTCGTAGGCGTGGAGGGCACTCGACTTGCCGCTGCCGCTCGCCCCGGCGAAGAGGGTGAGCGGGGCGATGGGGAGAACCGCCGCGCGATGCGATTTGAAGGCGGACAGGCGCAGTTCGGTCACGGCGGGGCGCACCGCGGGGGCCGGGCCGCCGCCGTGCGGGGGAAGGGGGGCGGGAAGCACGGCACCCGGTGCCGGAGAAGCGTGGGGATCCATGGCCGGGACCGTACGCACCAAGATCCACGCGGAACCGTTACAGCCCGCGTGCCTTCCTACGAACGGGGTACCGGGCCCGCGGCGGACGACCTCGCACGAGGTACGGCCGGCCGGTCCGGACGACGCGGCCGGCGACAGGGCGGTACGGCCACTCCGGCGGCCGGCACGGCGTCCGGCAGGCGCGGCCCCGCACGGGGCGACGCGATCCGCACGGGGTGCGGCCGGCCGGTACCGGCGGAAAGCCCCCGCGGGCGCTCGGCCGACCCGCCCGCACGAACCGCACGGTCCGGCGGCCCCAGCCCCCCGCCCCCGTCCGGCCCTCGGGCCGACGGCGCACGGCGCACGGCGCACGGCGCACGACGTACGGCGAGAGTCCGCGCCCCCCAAGGCAGCGGCCTGCCCCCGGAGCAGCGCCTACGCCCGGGGCAGGGCCTCGTCCCCGGCGTCCTCGGCCTCCGTGCCCTCCACCTCGGTGCCGGCCGGTGTCAGCAGGAAGACGTTGCGGTCGACGCGGTGCATGCCGCTGCCGAGCCCGAAGACGACACCGCTGCTGAAGTCGAGGATGCGCTTGGCGACATCGGTGTCCGCGCTGCTGAGGTCGAGCAGCACCGGGGTCCGGTCGACGAGGTGGTCGGCGACCTCGCGGGCGTCCGCGAAGACCTGCACGCGCAGCACCACGAAGCGGCGGTTGTCGGCGGGTGCGTAGTGCTCGGGGACCGTGCGGTGGTCCACGCGCGACGGCCACGCGTCACGGCCGCGCAGCGGCACCACCTGGGCCAGGCCCTCCCACTGCTCGTCGGTGACGTCGTACCTCTCGTACCTGCTCATGGGTCCATCCTCGCGCCTCTCACCCGTTCGGCCCAACAGCGACACGGGTGAGAGGCACGAGGATCACGAAACGGTCAGCCCCGCTCGAATACGGCGACCGTACGGGCCGGAACGGTGAAGGTCCCGGAACCCTTCGCGTAGGAGGCGGACTTCACCACCGGATCGGCGCCCGCGCGCTGCACCGGGTGGAGTCCGTATCCGCTGCCGGCCAGGGCCGGGACCTGCTGGGTCTGCTGCTCGGGAGTGGCGTTGAAGACCACGACCAGGTCGCCCAGACGCATGGTGATCACGCCCGGGGTCTCCTCGGTGCCCGAGAGCGGGAAGGACAGCGCCTTCTGCACGTCCGCGGCGGTGACCTGGGAGAACGCCTTCTCGGTGGTGCGGATGCGCAGCAGGTCGCGGTACGAGGCCGAGGCCCCGTCGATCTGCGCGCAGCCCACCGTGAGCGACGGCGCCGTCAGCAGCGGCTTGGCGAAGCCCCACTTGGGCTCGTTGTCGGCCGCCGGCGGGAGGCCGCGGCCGAAGCCGTTGCCGGCGCGGCAGTCCCAGTGGATGGCGTTGTACCAGTCCCCGCTGTCGTACGAGTTGCGGTCCAGCGACTTGGAGCGCAGCAGGTCGGTGCCCGCCTGGGAGAGCGCGGGCCCCTGCGACAGCGCCGAGGTGGCCATGGCGAGCACCTGCATCCTGGCCCGGTCCGCCGCGGAGGTGCCGGCGGGGAGCTTGAAGGCGAGCGCGTCGTACAGCGTCTCGTTGTCGTGGGCGTCCGCGTAGGCGAGCGCGTCACCGGGTGCCGCGGCGTAGCCGGCCGGGGCGCCGTTGTAGTCGACCTCGGAGCCCTTGACCGTGCGGCCCGCGGTGTCGGTGAACGAGTAGGACGCGAGGTTGCCGGAGAGGCCGACCTTGATCAGGTCCTGGTAGTGGAGGAGGCGGGCGCGCTGCTCGGCCTCGGTGCCGTTGTCCTTCGAGGTGTTGGGGTCGGTGAAGAGGCCGGAGGCGAAGCCCTGGACGCCCGGGTCCTCGTCGAACGGGCCGCCGCCGCGCACGGCGTCACGGGCCCGGTCGGAGAAGGTCGCGATCCCGGTCCCGGCCATGTTCTTCTGGGTGGCCTGGACGAAGCGGGCGTCGTCGGCGATCTCGCCGAAGTTCCAGCCCTCGCCGTAGAGCACGATCTTCTTCCCGTCGACGCCGTCGCGGGCGGGGGTGAGCCCGTCGAGCGCCTTGCGGACGGCGAGGATGTTCTCCTTCGGGTGGTGTCCCATCAGGTCGAAGCGGAAGCCGTCGACCTTGTAGTCACGGGCCCAGGTGACGACCGAGTCCACGACGAGCTTGCCCATCATGGCGTTCTCGGGCGCGGTGTTGGCACAGCAGGTGGAGGTGGCGACGGAGCCGTCGGCGAGGAGCCGCTGGTAGTAGCCGGGGACGATGCGGTCGAGCACCGACTTGTCCGACTGGCCGGCGGCCACGGTGTGGTTGTAGACCACGTCCATGACGGTGCGCAGCCCGTCCTCGTTGAGCGACTTCACCATCTGGCGGAACTCGACGGTGCGCTTCGTGCCGTCCGGGTCGGTGGCGTAGGAGCCCTCGGGCACCGTGTAGTGCAGCGGGTCGTAGCCCCAGTTGTAGGCGTCCTTCGCCGCGGCCTTCGCGACGCACGCCTGCTGCTCCTCGGAGTCGGGCGCGTAGACGAGCAGGTCGCAGGCGGGCTGCTGCTGGTCGGACTTCTTCTCGGGGATGGTGCCGATGTCGAAGGCGGGCAGCAGGTGGACGTACGAGGTGCCGGCGCGTGCCAGGTCGCGCAGATGGCGCGAGCCCTTGCTGTCCTTGTCGGCGAAGGCGAGGTAGGTGCCCTTGTCCTTCGCGGTGGGGTCGGCGATCGAGAAGTCGCGGATGTGCAGCTCCTGGATCTGGGCGTCCCGCAGCGGCACGGCGGCGGGCTTCTTCAGACCGGACCAGCCCTTCGGCTCCAGGGACTTGTCCGTGAGGTCGACGACGACGCTCTTCTCGGAGTCGGCCGTGAGGGCGAGCGAGTAGGGGTCGGTGACCTTGTTGGTGACGACCTTCTGGACGCTGGGGGCCCAGACCTTCACGTGGTACCGGTAGGTGTCGCCCTTCCAGCTCTTGGCGCCGCGGACGGACCAGACACCGCTCTCGTCGTCACGGCGCATCGCGACGCCGCGGCCGTCGATCTCCAGGGAGACCTGCTGGGCGGTGGGGGCCCAGACGCGCAGCGTGGGCACGCCCTTGCCGTCGAAGACGGCGCCCAGGTCGGCGCGGGTGGCCTCGGCCGCGTAAAGGTCGTCGAGGACCCCGGCGATCTGGACGCCGGTGGCGGCGAGCGCGGCGCCGTTGGCGGCGTACTGCGCGGCGACGACCTGGCCGCGGAGCGCCTCCCGGACGCGGTCGCGGTCGCGCGGGTCGACGGACCAGGCGGCCGAGGACGCCAGGTGCGGGAACTTCTCCTTCTGCGCGGCCGTCAGCTCGGTGGCGTTCAGGCGCAGCGTCCTGCGGTCGCCGGTCAGGGCGCCGTCCTTCACCGCGAGGGAGCCGTCACGGGAGTAGAGGAGTGCGCTGGAGGCCGCGGCGGGGCTGCCGTTCCAGGCGACGGTGTTCCGGTCGATCCACACCGCCTGTGCCTTGGTCAGGTCGAAGGCGGCGCTGCTGCCCTTGGGCTGGGGCAGCAGGTACTTCTGCTGTCCGCCGAGGAGCCAGACCTCGTGGCCGTTGGCCTTGAGGTCGAGCGACTGGTCGGAGGGGAGGTCCTTCTCGTCGCCCTTGTGGAGGATGTAGCTGAGCGAGGTCGCTCCGGCGGCCAGCGGCACCTCGTAGACCGCGCCGTAGGCGTCCGTGCGGACGGGCTCCAGCGGCTTGCTCCAGTCGGTGGGCTCGGCGGCGCCGGTCCAGGTGTGCAGGCCCCAGCCCGTGTAGTCGCCGTCGGCGCGCTGGTAGTGCAGCACCGCCTTCGAGGTGTCCTGGGGCGGGTAGGCGCCCTCGGGGGCGGTGGTGGAGAGCTCCGGCTCGCCCTCCTCGATCCAGACCTCGCCGGTCTTGGACAGGTCGATGGCGCGGTCGGCGTCGGTGTCCTTGACGCCGTCCTTGTTCACGGCGATGAAGCCGACCGAGGAGGCGCCGGGCTTCAGCTTGACGTGGGCGAAGGCGCCGTACGCGTCGCGGCCGGTGAACGGCTTGCCGGCCGGCCAGGTGGTGCCCTCGCCGTCGGCGATGTCGCCCCAGGTGTAGAGGCCCCAGTCGTCGTAGTCGCCGTCGGCGCGCTTGTAGTGGACGATCGCGTAGTCGCGCTGGGTGGCGGTCGGCGGCTGCTCGACGGCCGGGGCGCCGCTGGTGGAGGCGGCGGTGGCGCTCGCGGTGCGGCCCGCGCTGTCGACGACGACGGCCTTGTAGCGCAGGGGCGTTCCCTCGGGTGCGGTGACCTTGTGGGTCACCTTGTAGGGGGCGTGGTCGGCGGAGCCGAGGACCTGCCACCTGCCGTTGCCGGTCTGGGCGGCGAAGACGACCCGGTTGAGCTGTCCGCCGTCGGTGTCGGCGGAGATCTCGACGGTGCCGGTGGCGCCGTCCGCGGGGGCCTTCAGCGTGAGCGACGGCTTGGCGGCCGGGGCGCCGAGCGGCTTCGCCGCCTTGAGCACCAGGGAGCCGAGCGCCGGGACGGTCACCTTCACCGTGGTGTCGGCGCCGCTGGTGACCCGGGTGTCACCGCCGTGGACGGCGGAGAAGGCCATGCCGGCCGAGGCGGTCGGGATCTCGACCGTCTTCGCCTCGGCGGAGCTGTTCACGGCGACGAGGTATTCCTGCTTCGCCCGGGCGTCGGTACGGGAGAACGCGTAGACCGGGCCCTCGGCGTACCGCTGCTGCTGGACGCCGTCGCGCAGCGCCGGGTGCTCACGGGTGAGCTTCGCTAGTGCGGCGATCTGCCGGTACAGCGGGTGCGAGGGGTCGTAGGCGTCCTTCGCGTGGGTGCGGTCGGTGCCGATCTGGTCGTCGTCCAGGTAGTCGGCGGTCTTCGAGGCGAAGAGGGTCTGCCGGGAGTCCTTGTCCCCGCCGGGGCCGGTGAAGCCCTGCTCGTCGCCGTAGTAGACGACGGGGTTGCCGCGGGTGAGGAACATCAGCTCGTTGGCGAGTCCGGCGCGCTTCAGCAGCTCGGCGTCGCCGGCCTCGGGGTTGTCCTGCTTCAGGAACGTGCCGAAGCGGCCCATGTCGTGGTTGCCGAGGAAGGGCACCGACTCGTAGGCGTTGGCCTTGTCCGTGGTGTAGCGGTAGTCCTGGCCGAAGAGGTTCGCCAGCTTGTCCGCGCCGGCGCCCTGCGAGGCGAAGGCGCGCGCGGCGTCCTGGAAGGGGAAGTCGAGCGTGGCGTCGAGCCTGCCCTCGGTGACGTACTTCGAGGTGATCGCCGGGTCGGCGGAGTAGACCTCGCCGAACATGAAGAAGTCGTCCCGGCCGCGCTTCGCCGCGTACTCGTCGAGCGAGGTGGCCCACTGGGTCCAGAACTCGGTGTTGACGTGCTTGACCGTGTCGATGCGGAAGCCGTCGATGTCGAAGTCGCGCACCCAGCGCTGGTAGATCTTCTCCATCCCCTCGACGACCTCGGGGCGCTCGGTCCACAGGTCGTCCAGGCCGACGAAGTCGCCGTACTCGGAGGATTCGCCGGCGAAGGTGGAGTCGCCCCGGTTGTGGTACATCGTCGGGTCGTTGAGCCAGGACGGGACCTTCACGTTCTTCTTGTCCGCGGCGACGACGGGCGTGCGCGGGAAGGAGTCCCGGTCGACCGGCGGGAAGCGGCGCTCGCCGTCGGCGTAGTCGGTGTCGTCGAAGGGGACGCCGTCCTTGGTCAGGTACGGGAAGGCGCCCTTGGAGAGGTAGCCGTAGGACTTCTCCTCGTAGTCGACGACGTCGGCGGTGTGGTTGGTGATGACGTCGAAGAAGACCTTCATGCCCTTGGCGTGGGCCTTGTCGATCAGCCGCTCCAGGTCGGCGTTGGTGCCGAAGTGGGGGTCGACCTGGGTGAAGTCGGTGATCCAGTAGCCGTGGTAGCCGGCCGACGCGTCCTTGCCCTCGCCCTGCACCGGCTGGTTCTTGAAGATCGGCGCCATCCAGATGGCGGTGGTGCCGAGCCCCTTGATGTAGTCCAGCTTGTCGGTGAGGCCCTTGAGGTCGCCGCCCTGGTAGAAGCCCTTGTCGGTGGGGTCGTAGCCGGTGGCCAGACGGGAACCGGTGAGGCCGCCGCGGTCGTTGCGCGTGTCACCGTTGGCAAAACGATCCGGCAGGACGAAGTAGAACTGCTCGCGGGTCAGGTCGTGGCGGGCCGGCTCGGCGGCCAGCGATCTGTCCGACGGCGGCTTGGGCGGCGGTGGCGCGGCAGCCGCCGGCAGGGCGGAGACCAGCGCCGCGACCGTCGCCGTCGCCAGTGCGGCGGCGGCTGCGGGGCGCAGCGGGATGCGAGGGCGTGTCAAGGCGGTTCTCTCCTGAGGGTGAGTGCGGTGCGGAGGGGTACGGCTAGTTGCGCCAGGTGTCGTTCAGCGCGATACGGCTCGTGCCGACGGTGGCGGTGCGGTTGGCACCGCTCTCCCAGGTGACGTTTCCGGCGGCGTCCTTGCGGATGTACTTGTACTCGAAGGCCGTGCCGGCGGGCAGGTCCACGTCCAGCTTCCAGACCGGGTAGGTCGCCGGGTCGAGCTTGCGGGCGCTCGCCGGGTTCCAGTTGCCGAGTTCGGCGCGGTTGCCGGTGACGTAGATGTTCTGGCCCATGACGGTGGTGGCGTTGACCGCGAACGACGCCCCGGAGGTCACCGGGTCGGGGTCGGGGTTCGTGCCGCCTCCGGAGCACGTGCGGGCGCCGGCGTGCAGGGCCACGGCGGTGCCCGCGGCGACCGTCGCGGTGAACTGGCCGGATCCGTTCACCGTGACCGCGTTGCCGCTCTGGACGTCGCAGTAGGTGCCGGACGGCAGCGACGTCTGGAAGGTGCGGGACAGCGCCGAGCCCTCGTGGTTGATCGCCACGTAGGCCTTGTCACCGCGTCCGAAGGCGATCTGGTCGCCGCCGTTGTCCCACCAGTTCGTGACGGACTGGCCGCGGGCGGTGTTGCGGAAGGCGACCATGGAGGAGATCTCGCGCCAGGCGTGCTGGCACTTCCAGCCGTCGCTGTAACAGGCGTTCACCTGGCCGCCGTTCGGCGGGCCGGCGTCGTGGTCGGAGAACTCGTAGCCGGAGTGGACGTCCGGGTTGCCGTACGGCCAGGCCAGCATGAAGACGTGCGCGAGCGTGTAGGCCGAGCCGTTCTTGTAGGTCATCGTGTCGCCGCCGCGCTCGGTGTCGTGGTTGGCGACGAACACGTTCGACTGGCCCGAGGGCATGAAGCCCCAGCCCTCGCCGAAGTTCTTCAGGTGGGCGAGGTTCTCGTTCTGGAAGACCTGCTTGAGGCTCCGTCCGTAGCGGAACTCCTGGACGTCGCCGCTGCCGAGGTACTCGGAGGGGGAGACCGCCTCGCCGGCGCCGTAGATGGCTTCGTGCTTCCAGTAGACGTTCGGGTTGGTCAGCCGGGACTTGATGTTCGACAGGTCGGCGGCCGCCATGTGCTTGGCGGCGTCGATGCGGAAGCCGTCGACACCCAGCGAGAGCAGGTCGTTGAGGTATCCGGCGATCTTCCCCCGGACGTAGTCCTCGCCGGTGTCCAGGTCCGCGAGCCCGACGAGCTCGCAGTTCTGCACGTTGCCGCGGTCGCCGTAGTTGTTGCCGATCTGCGTGGTGCAGTTGTCGAAGTCGGGCGCCGAGTAGATGCCGGGGTAGTTGTACTTGGTGTACGACGAGCCGCCGGTGCCGGTGCCGCTGCCCGCGGACATGTGGTTGATGACGGAGTCGGCGACGACCTTCACGCCCGCCGCGTGGCAGGTGTCGACCATGTTCCTGAACTGCGTGCGGTCGCCGAGGCGTCCGGCGATCCGGTAGCTCACGGGCTGGTACGAGGTCCACCACTGGGCGCCCTGGATGTGCTCCTGGGGCGGGGAGACCTGGACGAAGCCGTAACCGGCCGGGCCCAGACTGTCGGTGCACGCCTTGGCGACCGAGTCGAATTTCCACTCGAACATCACCGCGGTGACGTCCTTGTCGCCGGGCGGCGAGGCCTGCGCGACGGTGGTGGGTGCCGTGACGGCGACAGCGGCTCCTGCCACGACGGCGAGTGCCGCGGCCACGGTTCTTCTGGCCATTCTGTCCTCCTGCGAGAGGGAGGTGGGGATGGGAGGGGGGCCTCGAACGGCAACGCGCCATGCCCGCAAGGCGTTTTGAGATTTCTTACGCAAGAAGTCTGAAACTTGTTGCGGTCGAGACCGTACGGCCCGGCCGACACCCGGTCAACCCTTCGCACAGACCTTCGTCAATACCTGTATGACGGCCGGGAAACGTGTCCGTTCCGTGTCCGCAAACTCTTTCGCAAGGTGTTGCAGCGGTGTTACGTTCGACGACGACTCCGGTCCGGCCGGCCGGGGGCGCCGGTCCGTACCGGCGCCTCACGCGCCCGGCCGGCCGGGCCGGTCACCGAGCCGTTCCCCCGCCGGGCACTCCCGACGGGGGTACGCCGAAGGGCCGGTACCGGCCGCGACGACACGCGGACCGGCCCGGCCCCGGGCTCCTCCCCCACACCGCACCGCGGTACGGCCCCGTCAGGGCACCCGCACCCCCGGGGCGCCCGTCGAACCGCGCACCACCAGTTCCGGCTGGAACACGAACTCCGTGCGCTGCACCGGGTTTCCGCCGATCTCCTCGATGAGCGCGTCGACGGCGGCCGTGGCCATCGCCTGGACGGGCTGGCGCACCGTCGTCAGCGGCGGATCCGTGAACGCGATCAGCGGCGAGTCGTCGAAACCGACCACCGAGACGTCACCCGGGACGTCCAGTCCCCTGCCGCGCACCGCGCGGATCGCGCCGAGCGCCATCAGGTCGCTGGCGCACACGATGCCGGTGCAGCCCGCGTCCAGCAGCGCGCCGGCGGCCACCTGCCCGCCCTCCACGGTGAACAGCGTGGAGGTGACCAGCTCCGACGCCTGCTCCTGGGTCAGCCCCAGCATCGACTGCACGGCGGCGGTGAACCCCTCCGCCTTGCGGCGGGAGGGGACGTAGCGGGTCGGGCCGACGGCGAGGCCCACCCGTTCATGGCCGAGGTCCACGAGATGACGGACCGCCATCCGGGCCGCGCTGCGGTCGTCCGGCGACACGAAATGCGCGTCGATCCGCTCGTTGAACCCGTTGATCAGTACGAACGGCACGCCACGGGAGGCCAGTTGGGCATAGCGCCCCGGGTCCTCCGCGGTGTCCGCGTGCAGCCCGGACATGAAGATGATGCCGGTGACACCGCGCTGCTCCAGCTGCTCGACGAGCTCGTCCTCGGTGGCGCCGCCGGGCATCTGGGTGCAGAGCACCGGCGTGTATCCGTGGCCGGCCAGGACCTGTTCGATGACCTGGGCGAACGCGGGGAAGATCGGGTTCGTCAGCTCGGGGATGACCAGGCCGACCAGACCGGCGCTGCGCTGCCGCAGCCGGACGGGCCGTTCGTAGCCGAGGACGTCGAGCGCCGCGAGCACCCGGTGCCGCGTCGGTGCCGCGACACCGGCCTTGCCGTTGAGCACCCGGCTGACCGTGGCCTCGCTGACCCCGGCCTGGAGGGCGAGGTCGGCGAGCCTCGGGACGGCGCAGGCGCCGTCCCGAGGCAGGGGAAGCGTCACACCGCCCACCAGACGGTGGTGTCGGCCGGCAGCTCCGCCTCGGCGCCGGTGACGGTCACGGTGCCGTTGGAGAGCAGCACCCGTCCGCGGGCGGGCACCCGCACCGGCTCGCCGGTGGTGTTGGCGGTGCACACGAAGCCGTCGCGGGCGAACGACAGGACGCCCTCGGGGGCGTCCAGCCACTCGACCCCGTCCCCGGCGCCCATGCCCTGCTGGACCCGGCGCACCGCGAGCGCGCTGCGGTACAGCTCCAGCGTGGAGCCGGGGTCGCCGGTCTGCGCCTCGACGCTGAGGGAGCCCCACTCGGCGGGCTGCGGCAGCCAGCTGCCGCCGCCGCCGAAGCCGTACGAGGAGCCCTCGGCGGTCCACGGGATCGGCACCCGGCAGCCGTCGCGGAACCCGTCCTGGCCGCTGGCCCGCCAGAACGACGGGTCCTGGCGCACCTCGTCGGGCAGGTCGGTGACGTCGGGCAGGCCGAGCTCCTCGCCCTGGTAGATGTACGCGGAGCCGGGCAGCGCCAGCATCAGGAGGGTCGCCGCGCGGGCGCGGCGCAGGCCGAGCTCGCGGTCGCCGGCCTCACGCAGCTGGGTGCCGAGCCCCGCGGGGTTGGCGAACCGGGTGGCGTGGCGGGTCACGTCGTGGTTCGAGAGGACCCAGGTGGTGGGGGCGCCGACCGGGCGCATCGCCTCCAGCGAGGCGTCGATGACCTTGCGCAGCTCGGCGGCGTCCCAGTGGGTGCCGAGGTACTGGAAGTTGAAGGCCTGGTGCATCTCGTCGGGGCGCACGTAGTTGGCGGTGCGCTCGACGGTGGGGGTCCACGCCTCGGCGACGAGGACGCGGTTGTCGTCGTACTCGGCGAGGACCTGGCGCCAGCTGCGGTAGACCTCGTGCACGCCGTCCTGGTCGAAGAAGGGCATGACATCGTTTCCGAGCAGCTTGAGCTGGTCGTGCCCGCCGATGTCGGGCAGGCCGTCGGCCTTGATCAGGCCGTGGGCGACGTCCACCCGGAAGCCGTCGACGCCCATGTCCAGCCAGAAGCGCAGGATGGAGCGGAACTCGTCGCGGACGGCCGGGTGCTCCCAGTTGAAGTCGGGCTGCTCGGGCGCGAAGAGGTGGAGGTACCACTCGCCGTCGTCGGTGCGGGTCCAGGCCGGGCCGCCGAAGATGGACTCCCAGTCGTTGGGCGGCAGCTCGCCGTTCTTCCCCTTGCCGGGGCGGAAGTGGTACCGCTCGCGCAGCGGGGACCCCGGGCCCTCGGCCAGCGCGCGCTGGAACCACTCGTGCCGGTCGGAGGAGTGGTTGGGCACCAGGTCGACGATGATGCGCAGGCCCAGGCCGTGCGCCTCGCGGATGAGGGCGTCGGCGTCGAGCAGGCTCCCGAACATCGGGTCGATGGCGCGGTAGTCGGCGACGTCGTAGCCGGCGTCGGCCTGCGGGGACGCGTAGAAGGGGCTGAGCCAGACGGCGTCGACACCGAGGTCGCGCAGGTACGGCAGCCGGCTGCGGATGCCCTCCAGATCGCCCATGCCGTCGCCGTTTCCGTCGGCGAAGCTGCGCGGGTAGACCTGGTAGATCACCGCGTCGCGCCACCAGCCCGTGTCCGTGCCGGAGGTGGGGGCGGCGGGGGCAGCAAGGTGCTGGGTCATGTCATCCCTGGAAGTCATAGGGGTCGGGTGCGGCGCCGGTCCGGGTTCAGGCACGGACCGGCGCCGCGGCTTCATGCGCGCGGGTGCCGCTCAGCCCTTGACGGCGCCGGCGGACATGCCGGTCACCAGGTGGCGCTGGGCGAAGAGGAAGACGATCGCCGCGGGGATCGCGATGAGCACCGAGGCGGCGGTCATCGGGCCCCACTGGGCGCCGTACTGGTTGACGAACTTCTGGAGACCGCCGGCGAGCGTCATGTTCTCGTCGCCGACCATGAAGGCGGACGCGTACGCGACCTCTCCCCAGGCGGTGATGAAGGAGTAGAACGCGGTCACCGCGATGCCGGGCTTGGCGAGCGGCAGGATCAGCCGCCAGAAGGTGCCGAACGGTGTGAGGCCGTCGACCTGGCCGGACTCGTCGATCTCCATCGGGATGGTGTCGAAGAAGCCCTTCATCATCCAGGCGCAGAACGGCACCGCGATCGTCAGGTACGTGATGACCAGGCCGGCGGGCTCGTTGAGCAGGCCCATCGACGCCATGATGTTGTAGATCGGCACGATCAGGACGGCGACCGGGAACATCTGCGTGATCAGCAGCGTCCACATCAGGCCGCGCTTGCCGGGGAACCGGAAGCGGCTGACGGCGTAGCCGGTGGTGGCGGCGACGAACACACCGAGCACGGTGGTCAGTCCGGCGACGAGCAGCGAGTTGCCGAACCAGGTGAGGAACGGGGTGTCCTCCAGCAGTCCGGTGTAGTTCTCGAGCGTCGTCTCCCGGACGAAGTCCGTGGTGGTCGCGTACTTCGCCGGCTTGAGCGAGGTCAGCAGGACCCACAGCACGGGGAAGACGGCGATCACGGACGCCACGAGCAGGGTGGCGTGCAGACCGAAGGAGGCCAGCGGCGAGCGGTGGTTCCGGCCGCGGCCGCGGCGCGGGGACTGGAGTGCGGTGGTCACCAGACTTCTCCCTGCTTGCGGAGGACTCGCCGGTAGACCGCGGCGAAGAGCATCAGGAGGACCAGGATCAGCACACCCCATGTGGAGGACTGCGCGAAGTCGCGCGGGCTGATCTCGAACGAGAACTTGTAGGCCTGGGTGACGAGGATCTGCGTGGCCTCGCCGGGCCCGCCCCGGGTGAGCAGGAAGATCACCGGGAACATGTTGAAGGTCCAGATGGTGCTGAGCAGGATCACCGTGGTGCTCACCGAGCGCAGGCCGGGCATGGTGATGTTGCGGAAGCGCTGCCAGGGGCCCGCGCCGTCCATCTCGGCGGCCTCGTAGAGCTCACCGGGGATGGACTGCAGCCCGCCGAGGAGGGCGACCATCATGAACGGGATGCCGAGCCAGACGTTGACGGCGATGACCGAGAACTTGGCCCAGGTGGGGTCGTTGAGCCAGGGCACCGCGTCGATGCCGACGCCGCCGAGCATCTGGTTGAGCAGGCCGTTGTTCTCGTTGTAGAGGAACCGCCAGGCGAAGACGGAGACGAAGCCCGGCACGGCCCACGGCAGGATGAGGAACATCCGGTAGAAGGAGCGGCCGGCTATCCGGCGGTTGAGCATGTTGGCCAGGGCGAGGCCCAGCACGAAGGTGACGGCGACGCAGGAGACCGTCCACACCAGCGTCCAGCCCAGGGTCTCGAAGAACTGCGAGCCGCTGAGCGCTTCCTTGTAGTTGTCGAGGCCCACGAACTCGTAGGTCGCGGGGATCTCGTTGACGCCGATGGACCGCGCGACGTTGCGCTCGTTGGCGTCGGTGAGCGACAGGTAGATACCGCGCAGGAGCGGGTATCCGATGATCACGGCGATCACGATCGTCACCGGAGCGACCATCGCCCACGCGTACCAGTGCGTGGAGAGGGAACGGCGGACCTTTCCCTCGGGCTTGCCAGGACGGCGGCTCCGGCCGCGGGCGCTGTCGCCCGCGGCCTTCGCCACCGACTGGCTGCTGGTGTCCACAGCCATCAGCCGGTCAACCTTCCTTGGTTACTTCCAGTCCTTGAGGAGCTTGCGGTACTCCTCCGCGGTGGCCTTGACGCCCTTCTCGGGGGTGGTCTGGCCGGTGAGGACCTTGGTGTACTCGGTCACCAGCGGGGCGAAGAGGCTGCCGGTCTCCGGGATCCAGGGGCGCTCGACCGCCTTGTCGACGACCGGGCGGAAGAAGCCGACGATCTCGTTGCTCGCGACACCGGGCTGCTGGTAGACGGAGTTGCGGGTCGGGAGGAGGCTGAGCTCCTGGGCGACCTTGGCCTGGTTGTCGGCGTTGGTCATGTAGTCGACGAACGCGTAGGAGGCGTCGAGGTTCTTCGAGCCGGCGTAGACGGCGAGGTTGTGGCCGCCCTGCGGGGCGCCCTGGCCGGCGGAGCCCGCGGGGACCGGGGCGATGCCCAGGTTCGCCTTGTCGGTGAACTGCGCGCCCGCGTAGGTGTCGGCGACGGCCCACGGGCCGTTGATCATCATCGCGACCTCGCCTTCCTTGAAGGCGGTCTGCATGTTGTTCCAGCCGTCGGTCGCGTCGGTCTTGGCCGCGCCCGAGTCGACGAGGTCCTTGACGACCGTCATGGCCTTGGTGCCGGCGGGGCTGTCGATGGTGACCGACTTCGCCTTGGCGTCGACGAGGTCGCCGCCCTCGCCGTAGAGGAAGGAGAGGAACCAGTAGGCGTCGTCACCGCGGAGGTAGAGGCCGGTCTTGCCGGTCTTGTCCTTGATGGCGGCGGAGACGGTCTTCAGCTCGTCGATGGTCTTGGGGACCTCGACACCGGCCTCCTTGAAGATCTTCTTGTTGTAGAAGATGCCCATGGAGTCGATGACCTGCGGCACGGCGTAGGTCTTGCCGTCGTACTTGGTGGAGGCGGCGGCCTGCTTGAGGAAGTCGTCCTCCTCCTTCAGGGCGGCGGTGCCCTCCAGCGGCGCGAGGTAGCCGAGGTCCGCGAACTCGGGGGTCCAGGCGACCTCGGAGCGGATGACGTCGGGGGCGCCCGAGCCGGACTGCGCGGCGTTCTTGAACTTGTTCTGCGCCTCGCCGAACGGGACGTTGACGTACTTCACCTTCACCTTGGGGTGCAGCTTGGTGAAGTCCTCGGCGATCTTCTTGAAGACCTTGTCCTCGCTGCCGACCGTCGAGGTGTCCCACCAGGTGACGGTGCCGCTGAGCTCGCCCGAGCTCTTGCTGCCGGTGTCGCCGCCGTCGTCCCCACCGCACGCCGTCGCCGACACGGCCAGTGCCGCGACCAGAGCGGTGGCCGCTATGCCACGCCGCATGTGAACTCCTTCGATGTGCCCGGCAAGGGTGGAGGCGCAGACCTGCCTCCCCGCCGTCCGCTCCCTCGCGGTGCCGGGTTGCCAGGAACGTAACAGGGCTGAAAACCATCGGAAAGACCTTGCGGCAAATTTCTGCAAGGCCGGGGGATCGTTACATTCGCGTGTCCTGAGAGTTGCCGACAGATCCCTTGACACCGCCGGGAACCAGAGTGCCGCCTGCTGCAAGGCACCGGCAAGAGCCTCGCAAGGCTTTGCAGCGATGTGACGCGACTCTCCACGGCGAGGGCCCGAAACCGCTGAATCCCGCGGCTGGTGGGCAATCGTGCGCCCGACCGGTACAGTCCACTTCCATGACCGCGCGGCTCGCCGACATCGCAGCCCAGGCGGGGGTCAGTGAAGCCACAGTCAGCCGCGTGCTCAACGGCAAGCCCGGCGTGGCCGCGGCCACCCGCGAATCCGTTCTCGCCGCACTCGACGTGCTCGGCTACGAACGTCCCGTACGCCTGCGCCAGCGCAGCGCCGGCCTGGTCGGACTGATAACCCCCGAGCTGGACAACCCGATCTTCCCCGCCCTCGCGCAGGTGATCGGCCAGGCACTGACCCGCCAGGGCTACACGCCCGTGCTGGCCACCCAGACACCGGGCGGCTCCACCGAGGACGAGCTCACCGAGATGCTGGTGGACCGGGGCGTCTCCGGGATCATCTTCGTCTCCGGTCTCCACGCCGACACCACGGCCGACATGCAGCGCTACGACCGGCTGCGCGCCCAGGGCGTGCCCTACGTTCTGGTCAACGGCTTCTCCCCCAAGGTGCAGGCACCCTTCGTGTCGCCCGACGACCGGGCCGCGATGCACCTCGCGGTGACCCACCTCGCCGCCCTCGGCCACACCCGCATCGGGCTGGCCCTCGGGCCCCGCCGCTTCGTGCCGGTGCTGCGCAAGATCGAGGGCTTCCAGCACGCCATGGACGAACGGCTGGGTATCGGGCCCGCGGAGTCCGAGACGCTGATCCAGCACTCGCTCTACACGCTGGAGGGCGGCCAGGCGGCCGCCGCCGGACTGATCGCCCGCGGCTGCACCGCCGTCGTCTGCGCCAGCGACATGATGGCGCTCGGCGCCATCCGGGCCGCCCGGCAGCAGGGGCTGCACGTGCCGAAGGACATCTCGGTGGTCGGTTTCGACGACTCGCCGCTCATAGCGTTCACCGACCCGCCGCTGACCACGATCCGCCAGCCCGTCCAGGCGATGGGGCAGGCCGCCGTGCGCGCCCTGCTGGAGGAGATAGGGGGCACCCCGGCCCCGCACAGCGAGTTCGTCTTCATGCCCGAGCTCGTGGTGCGCGGCTCGACCGCCTCCTCCCCGACCCGCAACGCCGACGCCTGACCCGGCGCCTGGCCCGGCGCACGGCGGGGCGCGGGGACGCGTGCGATGCCCGGTCCTCCGCCGTGACGGCGTGCCCGGGGCCGGCGCCCCGCGACAGCACCCGGACCCGGCGGTGGCCCGGCGAGCGGCGCCGGGCGCCGCGGGCCGGGAGGGCCGTGCGCGACGCGCCCCGTGCCCGTGCACCCGCGAGGGCCCTCACCGGCGGGCCCCGGCGGTGTCCCCCGGGGCCCCGGCCCTCATGCCCCCGTCAGCAGCGTCTCCAGGGCGTCCGCCGTCGCCGGGTGACGGGTGAGGAGCGCCGCGCCCGGCGGTGCGGCGGCCGCCGGCTCCCAGGAGCCCTCCCACCCCAGCAGCCGGGCCACCGCGTCGCCGGTCGACCGGTGGGTGCGGAGCAGGGCGGCGCCGCGCGGGGCCCGCGCCACGGCCGGGGCCGCCGCGGCGGGCGGCTGCCGCCACGGCGGCACCCAGGCGTCCAGGGCCTCCAGCCGGCCGGGGAAGATCCGCCCCGCCTCGCGGATCAGCAGCGGCGCGAGGTCCGCCGCGCCGGAGCGCAGCGTGGTGATCAGCGACGGCAGCCAGGGCAGCAGCACCGGGTCGGGCAGCCGGGCGAACGCGTTGGACACCGCCTCCACCACGACGTCCGCCAGCCCGGGAACCGGCTCCAGGGCGTGCACGAACCCGCTGAGGTACCGCGGGTAGGCGGGCACCACCATCGGGTTGGCGAGCAGTCCGTCGCAGCGCTCCCGCAGTTCCTGCCGGGACAGCGTGCCGAGCTGCACCTGCGCCGCCCACAGCAGCGCCGTCTTCGAGGGGTCGCGCGGACGGCACTGCGCCACCGCGAGCTCCAGCTGCGCCCGGTCGCACCCCAGCGACAGGGCCAGGCCCTCCATGCTGAACAGGAAGCCCAGCATGGCCGCCACCTGGCCCGCGGTCGCGTCCTCGTCGGCGAACGCCGTCGGCAGCTGCGTGCAGTAGTGCGCGTAGCCCGTCTTCACGAAGGACTCGATCCACGGCGGCAGCACGGGCTCGCAGGTGCGGTAGTACGCGAGGAGTCCGCGCACCCGGCGCAGCACCTCGGGGGCGCCGTCGACGCTGCGTTCGCCCGACAGCACCTCCAGGGCCCGGGTGCCCAGGTCGTCGGCAAAGCGGCGGCTGCGCAGGTACAGCGTGGCGTCCTCCACCGCGGCCAGCACCGTCGCGGCGCGGGCCTGCGCGTCCCAGGCGGCCCGGCGCAGCCGCTGCTCCAGGACCTGCTCGATGCTGACGCCCTCGTAGCCGAGCTCGATCAGCGCCCGCTGGTGCGTGCCGAGTGCCAGGTCCCAGGACTCCTGGACCGACGTCCCGCCGAGCCGCCGCTCCCCCATGATCGGCCGTGCCGCGCCGTGCGGCATCAGGCGCCGCAGCATCCACAGCACGTCCGAGCAGGCCGCGAGCTCCGGCCGGGAGGCCAGGTCGAGCAGCGCCCGCTGCACACCGCGCTTCTCCAGCGCGAGCCCGAGCGGCGCCAGCCGGTCGTGCACGTCGCGGGCGAGCGGGGGCAGCGCGTCGTAGCCGACCTGCCCGATCCGGTCGCCGCCCATCATGATCTCGACGAGCCGGCGCACATCGCGCCGGCCGGGCACCGAGTCCTTCTCGATGCAGGTGACCGCCGCGTCCTGGAAGTCGTACGGGGTGGGCCTGGCCCGGTCGCGCATGCCCGCCAGCAGGATGGACGTCTCGAAGACGGCGATGGCGTCGGCGGTCGAGGCGAGGTAGCCGTTGCGGCGGGCCGCGCGCACGATGTCGACCGACCAGCCGAGCAGTTCGGCCTCGTCCAGGGCGTCGAGGACGGGCGGCTGCCGCAGGAAGCCGGTCAGCCGGTCCTCGGCCGGCGCCCCGGCCCGCGGGACCGCGGCGGCCGCGGCGGCCGCGGCGGCGGTCTTCCTCGCCTTCGTCCTCGTCTTCGGCGCGCCCGCCTGCCCGGCGAGCCGGTACGGCTCGACCCGGGTGCGCCGGAGGTTCTTGGCCCAGGTCGTGGCGGCGATCGACACCGATCCCGCGGCCAGCCCGAACTGGGCCTCGATCGCCGCGTGGCTCGACGGGATCAGGCCGTGCTGCCAGGTGGTGGCGGTGCGCGGGGAGATCTCGAAGCCGCCGGTGCCGTCGACGCCGAACTCGGCGACCCTGCTGGCCGCGTGGAAGGCGCCGCAGACGTAGAGGCAGTCGGCGGGGTCGGTGCCGGTGGCGGACAGGTGCTCGCGCATCCGCGTCCACATGTACCGCTCGCGGTCCTCGTCCACCCGCACCCGGTGCGGATCGCCCGGGGCGAGGCGGCGGAAGAGGCTCCCGACGAGCAGCATGACCTGCCGGTAGGTGTCGTGGTCGGTGTCGCCGAGCGGGAGCTCCACGTACTGGTGCCACCACTCCGACCAGTGGCGCACCCGGCCGTGGCGGAGCAGGTGCTCCTCCAGTTCGGCGAAGCGCGGCCGGAGGTCGCCGATCTCCACGCCGACCGCCTCGCCGTGCAGTGCGGCCTCCTCCTCGGCCGGGGCGGGCGCCCCCTGGGGGGCGGCGGGCGCACCGGGGTCGCCGGCGCGCCGGTCCCACTGGAAGACGTGGTCCGACGAGCGGTCGACGAGGACCAGTTCGACGCCCGGGGTGTCCAGCGCGTAGGCGATGGCCTGGTACTCGGCCGACGCCTCGGTGAGCGGGGCGACCACCGACAGCGGCGCCCACTCGGCGGGGAATCCGCGGACCTCGCTGGCGAAGGCCTGGACCGCCACCGGCAGGCGGCAGTTGCGCAGTTCGGTGAGGAGCGGCGCCATGTCCTCGCACAGCTCCAGGTAGACGACCTTCGGCTGCTTCTCGCGCAGCCTGCGGGCCATGGCGATCGCCGAGGCGGGCGAGTGGTGGCAGACCGGGAAGATCTCCAGCGGCTCGCGCACGGCGCGGTCCACGTCGTCGACCATGCCGAGGAGGATGCCCTCCAGGGCGCCCGGCCCGTCGGCGAACGCGGCGGCGGCCTCGTGGAGCTGTCCGCGCAGCGCTTCGAAGGTGCCGCCGCCGGCGACGGACGCAGAGTCGGGGGCGGAGGCGGACGCGGTGGCCGGCGGGGTGCCGGCGGAGGCTCCGCTCATGACAGGGTGGCGATCGCGTCGCGGCCGCCCTCCAGGAACTCGGGCCAGGAGCCGCCCTCGGAGGTGCTGCGCGGCTCGACGACCCCGTGCAGGTACTTGTTGAGGATGGCCAGGTCCTCCGGCTCGCGGCGGGCCAGGGAGCCGACCAGCGAGGAGGCGAGGGTCCGTGCGGTGAGGGCGCGCTCGCCGAAGAAGTTGCTGTGCAGCACGGCGTCCTCCAGCACACCGATCTGCTCGGCCGTGGAGAGCGCCGACTCCAGCTTCTCGTCGTCGCTGCCGGCCGCCGCCGCGGCGGCCCGCAGGTCGGTGAAGCTCTGCAGCAGCACGTCCAGCAGGGTCGGCGGCACGTCCAGGTCGATGGCGTGGCGGCGGAGCAGTTCCTCGGTGCGGAAGCGGACGATCTCCGCCTCGCTCCTCTTGTTGGTGACCTGCGGGATGCGCACGAAGTTGAAGCGCCGCTTGAGGGCCGACGACAGGTCGTTGACACCGCGGTCGCGGCTGTTGGCGGTGGCGATGACCGAGAAGCCGGGCTTGGCGAAGACGATGTTGTCGCCGGCGTCGCCGCCGAGTTCGGGGACCGAGATGTACTTCTCGGACAGGATCGAGATCAGGGCGTCCTGGACATCGCTGGTGGAGCGGGTGAGCTCCTCGAAGCGGCCGATCGCTCCGGTCTCCATCGCCGTCATGATCGGCGAGGGGATCATCGACTCCCGCGACTGCCCCTTGGCGATGACCATGGAGACGTTCCAGGAGTACTTGATGTGGTCCTCGGTGGTGCCGGCCGTCCCCTGCACCACCAGCGTGGAGTTGCGGCTGATGGCCGCGGAGAGCAGTTCCGCGAGCCAGCTCTTGCCGGTGCCGGGGTCGCCGATGAGCAGCAGGCCGCGGTCGGAGGCGAGGGTGACGATGGACCGCTCGACGAAGCTGCGGTCGCCGAACCACTTCTGCGAGATCTCCCGGTCCAGGCCGTCGGAGCGCTCGGACCCGAGGACGAACAGGCGGACCATCTTCGGCGACAGGCGCCAGGAGAAGGGCTTGGGGCCGTCGTCCACCGACTCCAGCCAGTCCAGCTCCTCGGCGTACTTGATCTCGGCGGGGGCGCGCAACAGGTCGGACATGTGAGGGCCTTTCTGATACGTCTCAGGTGAGGAAGGTCTTGAGCTCGTGGACGAGCTTGTCGATGTGTCCGGAGATCACCGGTGTGCCGAGGGTCTTGAACCGCTCCCGGAACCAGGGGTTGACCTCCTGCCGTCCGGAGCTGGTCACCGATCCGACGGGGATGAACTTCACCCCGGAGCGGTACACGGCCTCGATGCCCTCGAAGAGCGGCTGGGAGCGGCTGAACTCGTAGAAGTCGGAGATCCACACCATCGCGGTGGAGCGCGGTTCGGCGATCTTCGGACGGGCCATGGCCATCGCCACGGGACCGTCGTTGCCGCCGCCGAGGTTGGTGCGCAGGAGGACGTCGAAGGGGTCGTGCACCCAGGGCGTGAGGTCGAGGGCCCGCGTGTCGTACGCGATCAGGTGGACGTCCACCTTGGGCAGTCCCGCGAAGATGGAGGCGAGGATGGTGCAGTTGACCATCGAGTCGACCATGGAGCCCGACTGGTCCACCACGACGATCAGCCGCTGCGGTGTCGTGCGGCGGACCGTGTGCCGGTAGTAGAGGCGGTCGACGTAGAGCCGCTCCTCCTCCGGGCTCCAGTTGGTGAGGTTCTTCCAGACGGTGCGGTCGAGGTCGAGGTTGCGGTAGACCCGCTTCGGCGGGACGGACCGGTCCAGTTCACCGGCCGTGGCCTTCTCCACCTGGGTGCGCAGCACCTCGGCGACCTCGTCCACATACCGGCGGATCAGCGACTTCGCGTTGGCGAGGGCGACGCCGGAGAGGTTGTCCTTGTCGCGCAGCAGCTGCTCGATGAGGGACATGCTGGGCGTGAGCTGTGCGGCCAGCGCGGGGTCGGCCAGGACTTCGCGCAGCTGCATCCGGGCGACCAGACCGGCTTCGATCGAGCCGAGTTCGGGGCCGAGGCCGGCGGCGCCGCCGGCCTCCGTACGTCCGCCGCGCAGACCGCCGGGCGGGCAGCCGAGGGCGCGCTCCAGCCAGCCGGCGTCCGACTGCCAGCGGGCGAGCTGCCCCGCGGTGACCGTCCCGGAGCCGGTGCTGAAGACGTTGAGCAGCACCTTGGAGGCGAGGGCGGCCCTGCGCACCTCGGCGGCGCGGTCGCGTCCCCCGTCGCCGTCGGGCCCGGGGGCCATCAGGCCCTCCAGTTCCGCGGCGAGGGAGGGGTGCCGCTGCACCACGGAGTCGACGGACGCGCCGGGGTCCAGGAGGGCCGGCGGCAGGCCGATGTCCTCGACGACGGCGAGGCTCGCCGATTCGAGCGCCGGCTGCTCCTCGTGGTCGAAGAGGCGGGCGAGCAGCCGCCAGTAGAGCACCTGGCGGCGGTTGTCGTTAGGGTCCGGCAGTGGCGCCTGTGGGACGGCCGGATCGGGTCCGGGCGTCTGAGGCACGGCCGGGTCCGGCACGGGCGCCGGCGGCACGGTGCCGCCGGGCGCGGCCGGGTCCGGAGCCTGCCCGCCGGGGGCCGGGGCCCCGGGCGCCGGAGGACCCGGCTGCGGAGGGCCCGGCTGCGGAGTCCGCCCGGACCTGGCCGGTCCCGCGTCCCCGCCGGCGGCGTCGGTGGCGCCCCCGGTCGCGGCGGCCGGATGCCCGGCGGCACCGCGCGGCGGTGTGGTGTCGCTCATGCGCGCAGCAGCCTTCCCGCGCGTTCGCGCAGCACGGAGACGGCGTCGGTGGCGGCCTTCTCGGCCTTCGCCCCGGCCTTGTCGTCGGTACCGGCGGCCCACGCCCCGGAGTGGAGCGCGACCGCCTTGCGGCGCACGGTGGCCTCCACCGCGAGGGGCTGCACGCGGAACGCTCCCGCGTCCCAGCGGAGCAGCCCGATGCAGGCTCCGGAGCCGGCGACGGCCTCCGGGGTGAGCGGCCCGGCGACCGGGATGCGGTCGGTGTCGACGGCCAGCCGGTGGCCCGCCAGGTCGAACACGAGGGCGTCGTCCTCCCGGTGGGCCGCGTATCCCTCCAGCAGCACGGGCTCGGCGACGACGGCGGGGTGGCGGTCCAGGGGCGCGGTCGCCGGTCCGGTGGCGCCTGCCAGCGCCACCCGGGCGGTCGCGAACGGGTCGGCGCTCTCCCCCGCCTTCGCGTGGGCGTCGTCCCAGAGCAGGTCACCGCCGTCGGTGACGGGCATCCGGTCGAGTTCCATCGCCCGGCCCTCGCCGAAGGCCGCGAGGAGCGCGCTGTGCGGGCGGAGCAGCTGCCAGAGTCCGGCGCCCACCACGGTGTCGGGCTTGGGCGCCGACACCGAGGCGCGGACCAGGCGGGGCGCGGTGCCGTCGGACGGTTCGAACACCGCGTGCACCTGCGCCTGCACGGCGGTCGGGTGCTCGTGCAGGTCGATGCCGAGCGGCAGCAGGCGGCCGGTGGCGGTGCCGGTCGCCGCGGGTACGGCCGCGCCCTGCCGGGTCAGCAGGAGCGCCCGGGTCCACAGGTCGGCCCAGCGGCGCACGGGGACGTGCTCCAGGGCGGCGCCCGGGCAGGAGGCGGCCAGTTCCGCGGCGAAGCCGTCGAGGAGGGCGGCCAGGCGGCGCAGCGCGGGGTCGGGCAGCATCGCGGAGACGACGCCGGCCGCCTGCGACACGAGGTCGTGGTCGATGCCGCGCCAGCCGGCACGGGCGAGGTCGCAGAGCCAGGTGCGGGCGGCGGCCCGCAGGTTGGCCCCGTCGCCGCCGTCCGCGGTGGTGGGGACCTCGCCGGCGCGGGTCCGTCCGGTGGCCTCGTCGGCCCGGGCGAGCAGCGCGTCGTGCACCGCGCCGAGCAGGGCGGCGCGGGCGGCAGCGAGCGCCGTGAGGTGGTCCTCGCCGGCGGCTCCGGCCGCGGCCTTCCCGGCGGCCTCGGCGACCCGGTCGGCGAGCGGTGTCCCCGCGACGGCGCCGGCGAGCGCGGCGAGCCCTTCGGCCTGCGCCGGCTGGGGACGCAGCAGGCCCTGCACGAGCACCCGGTCGAAGGCGTCGACGGCCGCGAGGGCTTCGTCGAGCCCCTCGACGGGGTCGGTCAGCAGATCGGCGCGCATCAGGCCACCGCCCTGGTGGGCGGGAACCACTGCATCTCGGGCAGCGGGGCGGTGCTCGGCGCCAGTTCGAGATAGGCGAGGTGGCGCAGGAAGCGGCTGAACACGGGCGCGGCGGCCGCGGTGTCGCCCTGCGCGGGGCGGGTGGCGGTCATGGCGGCGACGATGGCGGCCGGGTCGGGGGCCGTGTCGCCGGTGTCGGCCTTCAGATAGCGGGCGACCCGCTCGGCGCCGTACTGGAGCACGGCCTCGCCGACGAGGGCGCGGATGTGGTTGCAGTACGAGCCCCGCGCGCCGCCGCAGGGCCGGTTGTTGTTGGTGCTGCACGCGAAGGCGTACGTGCCGGCCGCGACGGAGGACACGTAGACCCGGCCGATGTCCGAGCCGCTGGACACCACTCCCTGCACGCGGCCCTCCGCCAGCTCGACGAACGGCACCTTGGCGAGCTTGCGCGCCCGGGCGGGCGGTGTCACCCGGACCGTGCTCGACTTCTCCCCATCCGACAACGGACCATCTCCAATGCACACGGGAGGTGTTCGCACCACTGCGGCGGAACGAGACGAACCTATCCGTGCCCACTGACAACGCCGCCGCGGACGGCGCAGGGCCCCCTGGTCCCGGGGCCGGGACGGCGTCCCCGCACACGACGCCGGGGCCCGGGACGCGCCCCACGCGCGTCCCGGGCCCCGGCTCCCCTGCGTGTCAGCTCTTGACCGCTCCGGAGGTGATGCCGCCCACGATGTGCTTGCCGAGCACCGCGAAGACGACCAGCAGCGGCAGGGTCGCGATCAGGGCGCCGGTGAGCACGATGGCGTGGTTGATGGTGTGGTTCCCGGACCCGAGTCCGGCCAGTGCCACCTGGAGGGTGGGCGATCCGTCCGGTGTCAGCGCGATGAACGGCCAGAAGAAGTCGTTCCACGCCTGCACGAAGATGAGCATCCCGAGCACCGCCATGGCGGGCCGTGCCACCGGGAAGACCACGTGCCAGATGATGCGCAGGCTGTGCGCGCCGTCCACCCGCGCCGCCTCGATGAGCTCGACGGGCAGCGCCTCCAGCAGGTACTGCCGCATGAAGAACACACCGAACGCGGCGACCAGGCTCGGGAGGATGACCGACTGGAGCTGGTTGACCCAGCCGAAGTCGGTGATCAGCTGGTACAGCGGGATCACGCTCAGCTGCGGCGGGACGGTCATGGTCGCGACCACGATCGTGAGCAGCACGTTGCGGCCCTTGAACTCCAGCTTGGCGAAGGCGAACCCGGCCAGCGTGGCGAAGAGCACCGTGCTGCACGCCACGGCTCCGGCGACGATCGTCGTGTTGATCAGCGCCTCGCCCATGTCGACCTGGTTCCAGGCGATGGAGAGGTTGTTGAACAGCTCCTTGCCCGGCAGCAGCGGGCTCGGCGCCTGCACGACGCGCTCGCCGGTGTGCGAGGCGGCGACCAGGTTCCAGTACAGCGGGAAGAGCGAGATCAGCGCCGCGAAGCCCAGCAGGATGTAGGTGAACGGCCCGGCGTGGTGCTGGCGTCCGGCCTTGGTGCCGAACCGCTTGCGCGGTGCCGGCGGCCGCCCGTGTGCCGGGGCGGGCCTGTTGAGAACCTGCGTCATGAGCGGGCCGCTCCGTCCTTCTTCTTCCCCCGGCCGGACCGGCCGAGCAGGTACTGCACGAGTCCGATGAGCAGCAGCAGGAGCAGCATCACCCAGGCGATGGCGGACGCCTGGCCGAGGGCGCCGGTGATCCAGCCCTTCTCGTACATCAGCAGGCTCAGCGTCTGGTACTGGTTGCCGCTGCCGCCGCCGATGCCGAGGCTGCCGCCGAAGATCAGCGGTTCGCCGAAGAGCTGGGTGGCGCCGATGGTGGAGACGACGATGGTGAACAGGATCGTCGGCTTGATCGAGGGGATGGTGATGCTGATGAACTGCCGGAAGCGGGAGGCGCCGTCCAGCGCTGCGGCTTCGTAGAGGTCGTTCGGCACGGCCTGCATGGCGGCCAGGTAGATCAGCGCGTTGTAGCCGGTCCAGCGCCAGGTGACGATCGTGGAGATCGCGATCTGGGCGGGCCACTTCTCCGTCTCCCAGTTGACCGCGTCGATGCCGACGTAGCCGAGCAGCTGGTTGATCAGACCGTAGTCGGTGTTGAACAGCTGGGCGAAGACGAGCGCCGCGGCGGCGATGGAGGTCGCGTACGGGGCGAGGACGGCGACGCGGTAGAAACCGCGGCCGCGGATGCGGTAGTTGAGCAGGTGTGCGAGGCCGAGGGCCATCAGCAGCTGCGGCACGGTGGAGATGAGGCCGATGGTGAAGGTGTTGGCCAGCGCGTTCCAGAAGAAGTCGCTGTCCCAGAGCCGGATGTAGTTGTCCAGGCCGCGCCACTCGGCCTCACCGCCGAGTTCGACCTTCTGGAGCGACAGCCAGCCGGTGTACACCAGCGGGAACAGGCCGAAGGCGGCGAAGACGAGGAAGAAGGGGGCGACGTAGACGTACGGCGTCGCCTTGAGGTCGATCCGGTACAGGCGGCTGCGCCAGCTGTCGGGGTCGCGGTGCTTCTTCGGTTCCTTGGGGCTGCCCGACAGGACGACGGGGGGCGAGGCGTCCTGGTCGGGCTGGAGGGAGGTGGCCATCAGGCGCCCTTTCCCTGGTGAGTCACGGAGTACATGGACGGGCACGGAAGGCGCCGGCCGCCCGTGCGGGACGGGCGGCCGGCGCCGGGGCGACTACTGGTCGATCTTGTCCTCGATCAGCTTCTTGACGTTGTTCCACGCCTTGTCGGGCGAGGTCCCGCGGGTCTCGATGTCGAGGATCCCGTTGTCGGTCAGGAAGGTCTTGACCTGGCCGTCGTAGCGGCCGATGGGCGCCGGGGTGATCTTCTGCGCGGCGTCGGAGTAGATCTTGCCGACGGGGACGCCGGGGAAGTACTCGGGCTGCGCGTTCTGCACCGACTCGGAGGCGAGGCCGGCGGTGGTGGAGGGGATGTTGCCGTTGACGGCGAAGACCTTGGCCTGCTGCTCGGGCGCGGTCAGCCAGGCGACCAGCTTGGCGGCCTCGGCGGTGTTCTTGCCGGCCTTCGGCACGCCGAGGAACGAGCCGCCCCAGTTCGCCGGGACGGGCGCCTGGGCGATGTCCCACTTGCCCTTGTTGGCGGGGCCGGCCTGGTCCTTGATGATGCCGGTCATCCAGCTCGGGCAGGCGACGGTGGCGAACTTGGAGTTCTTGAAGGCCGCGTTCCAGGTGCCCTTCTCGTCGAACTGGCGCAGCTTGCCGGTCAGGCCGCCCTGCGCCGCCTTCACGGCGACGTCCCAGGCCTTGGCGACACCCGGGCTGCCCTCCCAGTGGAGCTTGCCCGACTCGTCGGAGTACTGGTCCGGCTCGCTGGAGATCACGGCGTTGAACAGGCCGCTCGCGGAGTCGTGGAAGGCCGTGTCCGCGGGCGCCTTGGCCTTGTACTTCTCGCCCTGCTCCAGGAACTTGTTCCAGTCGCCCGCCCACAGCTGGCCGACCTGCTCGCGGTCGGTCGGCAGACCGGCCTTCTCGAAGAGGTCCTTGCGGTAACAGATGCCCATCGGGCCGATGTCGGTGCCGAGGGCGATGACCTGGTCGTTGCGGGTGGTGGCCTGCTTGACCTTCCAGTCCAGGAACGCGGAGGTGTCGGCGCCTTCCGCCTTGCCCAGGTCGACCCACTTGCTCGCCATGGCGTCACCGGTGGCCTCGGCGATGTAGCCGACCTCGATGGCCTGGACGTCCGCGAGCCCGCTGCCCTGCGAGAGGCGCAGCTTGAGCGCGTCCCAGTACTTCTGGCCGTCGGCGACGTTGGTCTCTTCGATCTTGATGTTGGGGTTCAGCTTCTCGTACTCGGCGTAGAGCTTGGCGCCCGTCTTGTTGTCGAAGCCGAACGAGCCGAACGTGCCGACGCGCAGAGTGATCTGCTTGTCGCCGCCCGCGGCGTCGTCGCTGCCGCTGTCGCCGTCCGAACCGCAGCCCGTCAGGACGAGTCCGAGGGCGAGCAGGCCCGAGGTGGAGAGGGTGACCGCGCGGCTTCTGCGCCTGGCGACACCGGTGGATATGCGCATTCGAGGCTCCTACGACTGTGGTGGCTGGTGGCGGGCCCAGGCGACAGGGTGGGGCTGACGGCGAGCAGGACCGGTCACGGGTAGGGAAGTGAGCAAGCGTTGGACAGCGGATCCGTGGATCCACAGTGGGAGCGCTCCCACTTCTGCTTGGATCGAAAGCTTCCCGGCGGCGACACCCGCTGTCAAGGTCGCGCAACAGAGCTTTATTGCTCCGAGATGTCACCGGCGTGAGAATCTCCCTTTTCCGCGAGCTTTCCTTCAGGACGTAACGGAACGATCCGGGCGCACGACACCCTTCGGACCCTTTCGCCGTCACTGGTCGAACGCATGCGGGGCACCGTTCTCGACAAGCCTTCGGACCTCGATCAATAATGGGAGCGCTCCCGAACCTCCCGCCACCGCGGTCTCCAGGGAGAATCGGCACCACCGCACCATCCCGCACCGGAGGTCACGCACATGGCAGTACGGGGCCGACACGGCCAGCCCACCCTCGAGCAGGTCGCCGAGCTGGCGGGAGTGGGGCGGGGCACGGTGTCGCGGGTGATCAACAAGTCGCCCGGCGTACGGGACTCCACCCGCCTGGCGGTCGAGGAGGCCATCGCCCGGCTCGGCTACATCCCCAACCACGCGGCCCGCGCGCTCGCCGGCAGCCGTACGGACGCCGTGGCGCTCGTGGTGCCCGAGACGGAGAAGCGATTCTTCACCGAGCCCTACTTCTCCGAGATCATCCACGGCGTCGGGATCGGCCTCGCCGACACCGAGCTCCAGCTCCTGCTCACCCTGGTCCGCACCGAGCGGGAGCGCGCCCGGTTCCTCCAGTACGCGAAGGCCCGGCGGGTCGACGGGGTGTTCCTGGTCTCCGTCCACCGCAGCGACCCGCTCCCCGACCTGCTCTCCGAGATGGACATGCCCACCGTGCTCGGCGGCCGCCGCACCGCCGACGAGACGGTCTCCTACGTCGACTCGGACAACGCCGGCGGCGCCCGCCTCGCCGTGCGCCATCTCGCCGCCACCGGCCGCCGGAAGATCGTCACCATCACCGGCCCCTCCGACATGTACGTGGCCCAGTGCCGTCTGCGCGGCTACGAGGAGGCCGTGCGCGGAGCCTGCGAGGGGTACGAGCCGTCGTGGGCGGCGGACGGCGACTTCACCGAGGAGAGCGGCCGGCACGCCATGACCGAGCTGCTGCGCCGCCACCCGGACCTGGACGCGGTCTTCGCGGCCTCCGACGTGATGGCGGCGGGCGCGCTGCACGCGCTGCGCGCGGCGGGGCGCCGGGTCCCCGAGGACGTGGCGGTCATCGGCTTCGACGACTCCCCGCTGGCCCAGCACACCGACCCCCAGCTGACCACGGTCCGCCAGCCGGTCGAGGAGATGGGCCGCACCATGGCGGGCGTCCTCATCGACCAGATGTCCGACCCGGGCGCCGCCTGGCGCAACGTCGTCCTCCGCACCGAGCTCGTCCGCCGCGGCACGGCCTGACCCGGGCCCCGGGCCGCGCGCCCCGGACGCCACCGCCACGCCCCGGCCCGGCCCCGCACACCCCGGCCCGCCCGGCGCCCGCGGACACCCGCGCGCAGCCCGGGTGCACCGCCCGCCGCCCGCACGGGGCCGCCCGCCCCGCGGAACGCCGCACGGGGCCGACCGCCCGGCGACAGCGCACCTACCGGCCCCCGGGCGACACGCGTGCACCCCGGCCCGCCCGGCGCCCGAGACACCCGCGCACAGCCCGGGTGCACCGCCCGCCGCCCCGCACGGGGCCGACCGCCCCCGCGCCCCCGACGCCCCAAGACACCGGGCCCCGCGGAACGCCCCGAGCCGCCCGCCCCCGAGGCCCCGCACCCCGGAGCCGCCCGCCCCGCGAAGCTCCCCGCGGAACGCCGCGCGGCGCCTGCGAGGGGGCGAATCCCGCAGGCGCCGCGGGCCGGGCGCAGCCCGGCCGTGTGGGCGTCCACCACGCCCACGCCCCCTGCCGGCCCGGGGCCCCGGGCCGGCAGGAAGTGTGTGCGGCCGGTCCCGCCGCGGACCGGCCGCCTGCCGCGCCGGGCCGGTGCCGCCCCCACTGGCGGCACCGACCCGGGCGGGGTCGTACGCCCCCTCAGCGGCCCCCTCGCCCGGCGGGCGCCCCGAGCAGCGGAGCGGTCCGGTCGAGATAGGTCGCGGCCCACACGAGCGGGGCGTTCCAGTTGATGGTGTTCTCCTTGGAGCACCACGCGTCCGGCGCCGTCCCCGGTCCCGCGTAGGACTTCGCGGCCGGGCGCCCCTTCGGCGTCGCCGGATCGTTGATGTCCTGGTTGTTGGGACCTCCGGAGAGCCAGCCCTTGGGATAGGCGGTCCCGGGATAGCGGCCCCAGGCGAGGCGGTCGTGGAGGTCGGACTCGGCGTACTCGCCGTAGCCGGTCACGTAGGACAGGCGCATCGCGTTGGTGCCCATCAGGTAGTCCATGCCGCGGTGGGCCGCCCGGAGGTAGCGAAGGTCGCCGGTGACGTGGTGCGCGGTGCCCAGCAGCAGCATCCGGTTGGCGATGAAGGAGTTCGACCCCCAGGGGTACGGGGAGCCGCCGGGGAGGAGCGCCGGGTAGCCCTCGGCGCCGAGCCCGGCGACGACGGAGTCGGCGAACGAGGTCAGGGCCCCGCGCATCCGTGCGAGGTCCGCGGCCGGCAGGTCGGAGCCCACGGTGAGCAGCGACAGCGTGCCCGCCGCGGCGACCTCCTGCCAGTCGAACTGGCCGACCTCGCCGTAGTGCGGCGAGGAGGTGACCGCCTGGCGCCAGGTGTCCGCGCTGCCGTCCGCGCGCTTGCCCGCCGTGAGGAAGAGCTCGACGGCCGCCGCGTAGCGGTCGTCGCTGTTCTTCGTGTCGGGGTAGTCCCCGCCGCCCTCCGCGTCGTTCGCGGTCGCGTAGTCGACGTCCGGCTGCGCCTCGGCGCGCTGCCACGCCGTGCGGGCGCTCTGCCACAACTGGTCGGCCCGGGAAGGGTCGTAGGGCCGCAGTACGCGGGAGAGCTGGGCGTTGGTGCGGGCCACCGCGTAAGTGGCGTTGGTGGAGGGCGGCATCGCGGAGCGGGCCATCGCGTTCTCGGCGCCGACGTCGGTGACGGGGAACGCGCTCCAGGCGTGGTTGTGCACCTTGTGGGAGGCGAGTCCGGCGGGCGGCAGCATGCCGGACATGAAGCGGGAGCCGTAGGCGACCTCGTCGACGATGTCGGGCCGCCCGTTGGCGTTCTCGGGGACGGCCAGGCTGCCGTCCCCGTAGGCGGCCGGGTCCCGCTCGAAGAGGTTGAGCAGCGTCCAGGCGGAGACGGCGTGGTTGACCGGGTAGATCCCGAAGTCGCCCGCGTCCGCCCAGGATCCGGCGACGTCCAGGCGGGCGCCGCCGCACCAGTTGTTCCAGCAGGCGACGGAGGTGTCGCCGGGGTGGAGGGCGGCGTGGGCGTGGGCGCCGTTCTGGAGGTACCTGGCCTCCACCGGTGTGCCCATGCGGTGGAAGTAGAAGTACTGCATGCCCTCCCGGCCGAGCCGGGGGTAGAGCGATGCGGCGCCGACGGTGAACGGCACGCTGGTGCCCGCCGACGCGACGGTGAGGCGGTACTCGCCGGGGCGGGTCACGGCGGAGAAGTCGGCCTGGTGCACCTGGTCGCCCGAGGCGCGGTCCCAGCCGTGGACCCTGGTCGTGCCCGAGGCGGCGAGTGCGCCGTCCGCGGTGGAGCGCAGTTCCCAGGCGAGCGGGGACGACGCGCCGGTGACCACGGTGGCGATCTTGTCCGCGCCGGTGAGATAGCCGATCTGGTTGACCCTGACGGCGCTGGGGTCGGCGGCGGCCGACGCGGGGGACGCTCCGGCGACGGGGCTGAGCAGGGCGGCGCTCAGCGCGCCGGCGAGCAGTGCGGCCGTGCGGCGTGCGGCACGGCGCGGGCGGGGCGGGCCGCCGGCGGGGGTGGGGGGCATGGTCGGGCCTCCGGGGTGGGGGGAGAGGGGGGAAGCGGGAGCTCGCGGCGCGTGGTCAGTGTGCGGTGGCCGCGGTCGGGTAGTGGTCGCCGAGGCTGATGCCGGTGGTGCTGTTCACACCGCCGAGCGGCACCTCGTGGTCGAGCCCGACGAACCTGTTCCCGGACTGCCACAACGCGGGCTTCAGGAGCGCGTACTTGGCCTCGTCCCAGGTGGCCCAGTCGTGGCCGAGCAGGCCGCCGGTGTCTCCGGAGTTGGGGTTGAGACACCAGAAGGTCTGGTGGATGCGGTTCTCCGCGATGAGGTCCCGCAGGGCCGTCATCCACTTCTGGTTGGGCCCGTTGTCGAGGTGGCCGCCCCACTCGCCGATGAGCAGCGGCGCGGTGTCCTCCTTGTGCAGGTAGAGCCAGTTGGGGTCCCAGACGTCGCGTTCGAGGGTGGTGCGGTTCCAGTCGCCCTGGAACCAGGGCTGCTGGTGGACGAGGGGCCCGTAGTCGTGCGGCGAGTAGACGAGCTGGTCCTGGTGCTCGCCGAGGTCGACGGGGTGGTCCCGCGCACCGCGCAGGTTCCCGCCCCACCAGGTGAAGTGGTAGTCGGCGGCTGCGGTGGAGTTCCAGCCGGTGCCGTTCTTCGGGTAGATCTCGGTGCCCTCGCAGAGCACGAGCACCTGCGGATTGATCGCCAGGATGCGCTTGCCCGCGGTCTCGCAGACGTGCTTGAAGTTGTCCTGGTCGGTGCTGCCGTCCCACTTGGCGCGCGGGCTGGCCGACTGGGTGCCGTGCGGTTCGTTCTTGACGTCCATCGCGACGAGGGTGTCGTTGGTCCGGTAGCGGGCGGTGACCCACTCCCAGGCGGCGTAGAAGTCCTCCGTGGTGACGGTTCCCTTCCACCACACGGGGTGCACGTGGCCCGAGTTGTCGGCCTCCGCGCTGTGGACGTCGAGCATCACCTTCATGCCGTACTTCTCGGCCAGGGCGAGGAAGGCGTCGAAGACCTGGAGGGTGGTCCTGTCCTTCAGTTCGGGGTTGGCCCAGGTGTTGACGGCGCCGGGGACGGCGGCCCGCCCGTCGCGCCACTCCAGCAGGAGCTGGGTGGAGATCGGCACCCGGACGATGTTGATGCCGCGTTCGGCCATGGAGCGGGTGATCGTCTCCAGGTTGGCCGACCACAGGCCGTGGAAGACCCGCTCGCCGGCGTTGAAGCCGAACCAGTTGGCTCCGGTCAGCCAGACCTCGTTCCCCTGGGCGTCCACGATCCTGTTGCCGTCGGTGTGCAGCCAGTCCGTGCCGGCGCCGGCCGCCCGGGGCGCGGGTGTCCCGGTCGCGTCCGAGGGGGACGCCACCGACAGCGCGACGAGGGCGGCGGCCGCGGTCAGGGCGACGGACGCCGCCCGCCCCGGGCCCCGTCCGCGGGTGCTGTGCCACCTCATGGAACTCTCCCTTCCCCTTGCCTGCGGGTTACGGGAGCGCTCCCACTCGGCTCGGCCCTCCCGCCCCGATGCCGGTCACGGTGCGGCATGGGACAGGGACGGTGCGGGAGCGCTCCCAGTCAGCATGGGCCCGAACGTGCGGGCCACGGGTACCCGGACCTGGTGCACGTCCGGGGCGACACGGAGGTTCTGACACCACGGTTTCGGCGCCGCGACCAATGAAGCGGCTGCGGAGCCGCCTGTCAATGGGCGGGACAGAAGCCCATCGGCCTTGACAACCGAGGACCTCTCCCGCGACGCTCTTGGGAGCGCTCCCAATCTGGTGGACGCGTCTCTGGTATCCAGCCTGCCCCGCGCAGAGACGCAAGGTCGCCGGAGCGGGAGCGCTCTCAGTTCCGGAAAACAACCAGAGGATGACGATGACCGCAGAGAACGGCCCGGTTCCCACCGCCCTCTCGCAGCCGCAGGACGCCTCCGCCTTCCCTCCCGGCTTCCTGTGGGGCGTCGCCACGTCGGCGTACCAGATCGAGGGCGCCGCGGACCGGGACGGCAGGGGTACGTCGATCTGGGACACGTTCTCGCGCACGCCCGGCAAGGTGGTGAACGGCCACACCGGTGACGTGGCCGCCGACCACTACGCGCGCTACGAGCAGGACGTCGCCCTCATGTCCGAGCTCGGGGTGGGGGGTTACCGCTTCTCGGTGGCCTGGCCGCGCATCCAGCCGGACGGACGCGGACCGGCCGACCGGCGCGGACTCGACTTCTACCGGCGCCTCGTCGACAGCCTGATGGAGAACGGCATCGAGCCCGCGCTCACCCTCTACCACTGGGACCTCCCCCAGGCGCTGGAGGACGGGGGCGGCTGGCTCAACCGCGAGACCTCCTACCGCTTCGCCGAGTACGCGCACCTGGTCGCCGAAGCCCTGGGCGACCGGGTGCGGATCTGGGGGACGCTCAACGAGCCCTGGTGCGCGGCGTTCCTCGGCTACAGCAAGGGCATCCACGCCCCCGGCCTGACCGACCCCGCCGGCTCGCTGCGCGCCGCGCACC
This sequence comes from Streptomyces genisteinicus, assembly GCF_014489615.1. GTDB lineage: Bacteria > Actinomycetota > Actinomycetes > Streptomycetales > Streptomycetaceae > Streptomyces > Streptomyces genisteinicus. Next base: position 5,849,657 of record NZ_CP060825.1, on the reverse strand, counting down.
ACCTGCTCCTCGGTCACGGCCTCTCCGTACCGGCGATCCGCGCGGCGGCACCGGCGGCGGAGGTCGGCATCACGCTCAACTTCTACCCGGTGGAGCCGGATTCGGACAGCGCGGCCGACCAGGACGCGGCACACCGCATCGACCTCCTCCAGAACCGGCTGTTCCTCGACCCGGTGACCGACGGCGCCTACCCGGCCGACATCCGGGCGCACGTGGAACGCGTCAGCGGCACCGCGCACATCCACCCCGAGGACGAGAAGGCCATCGGCGCCCCCGTCGACTTCCTCGGGGTCAACTACTACTCCTCGTACCGCGTCGCCGGCGGCGGAGCGGCGACCGGTCCCACCGAGTGGCCGGGCGCCGAGGACGTCCGCTTCATCGACCGCGGTCTGCCCCGCACCGGGATCGGCTGGGAGATCGACGCGGACGGGCTGCGCAGGCAGCTGGTCCGCATCGAACGCGACCACCCGGGCCTGAAGATGTACATCACCGAGAACGGCGCGGCGTTCGACGACGCGCCCACCCCCGAGGGCGAGATCCACGACACGGACCGCCTCGCCTACATCGAGGGGCACCTGCGCGCCACCCGCCAGGCGATCGAGGAGGGCGCCGACGTCGCCGGCTACTTCCTCTGGTCCCTGCTGGACAACTTCGAGTGGGCCGAGGGGTACGGCATGCGCTTCGGGATCGTGCGCGTGGACTTCGACACCCAGGTGCGCACCCCCAAGCAGAGCGCCCTCTGGTACGGCGGCGTCGCCCTGAACAACCGCCTGCCGGAGTGACCCGCCGCTCCGCGTGCCCCGGCCACGGGGCGGGGCACGCGGAGCCGGCCGGCGGCGGACCGGGCACGCGCCCGCGCGTGGGACGATGTCCGTCATGCGCATCTCGTCCCGGGACGCCCGTGCGGCCCTGCTCGGCGTCCTCCTGCTGCTGACCGCCGCCTGCGCTCCGGACCCCGGCCCCGGCGACGAGGGGGACGGACGCGGCGCCGCCCGCGCCGAGGTGCGGCCGCCGGCCCCCGGCACCGCCTTCGACTACCAGCTCGGCGGCGCCTACCCGCCGCCCGAGGGCGTGCGGGCCGTGGCCCGCGACCGGACCGCCGAACCCGCCGCCGGGCTGTACAACGTCTGCTACGTCAACGCCTTCCAGACCCAGCCCGACGAGGCCGTGGACTGGTGGCACGAGAACCACCCCGAGCTGCTGCTCCGCGACGCCGACGGCGAGCCGGTGGTCGACGAGGACTGGGACGAGCCGCTGCTCGACATCTCCTCGCAGAGCAAGCGCACCGCGCTGCTCGGCATCGTCGGTCCCTGGATCGACGCCTGCGCCGAGGACGGCTACGACGCGGTCGAGCCCGACAACCTCGACTCCTTCACCCGCTCCGAGGGCCTGCTCACGGCGGACCACGCCGTCGCCTTCGCCCGGCTGCTGACCGACCGCGCCCACGCGAAGGGCCTGGCCGTCGCCCAGAAGAACACCGCGGAACTGCTGCCCGCCCGCGCCAGGACCGGCTTCGACTTCGCCGTGGCGGAGGAGTGCGCGCGCTACGAGGAGTGCGGGGAGTTCGCGGACGCGTACGACGGCAGGGTGTTCGACGTCGAGTACCGGGAGCGCGACTTCGCGGCGGGCTGCCGGACATGGGGCGCCCGGGTGTCCATGACCCTGCGCGACCTCGACGTCCTCCCCGCCGGGGAGCCGGGGTACGTCCACCGGGTCTGCTGACCGGAAACGGTCCGGGCCCGCACAGCCGGAGGCGACCCGCGGCGCGGCCGTGCGCGCCGGAGGCGACCCGCTCCGGCATCCCGCCGCCGCGCGGAACACACCCGCCCGCGCCACCCGCCCGCCGCCGCGCGGTACACAGCCGCGCGGCGGCGCCCCGGACCGGCACGCCCTGAAGTCGCGGCCTCCCAGGGGCTTTACGCGCTCGTCGCGCGGCGGTAACTTCCTTCCCGCCGCAATATGTTGCTGCAATTTTCCGACCGGATTTCCATCCGTGTTCGCTCGAGCCCCGAGGCGCGTCAGGGCTCCGGGCGGAGTCCGGGCAGGACGGTCCGCTGCCGTCCCGCTCCGCCGCTGCCGCGGCCCACCCAGCCGCGGCCCTCCCCCTGGAGACACCATGAAACGCATCGACCGACGGCTGCCGAGACGCCCCCTGGCGGCGGCCGTCGCGACCGCGGGCCTGGTCGGGCTGCTGACGGCCGTGCCGCACGGCGCGGCCCCCGCGTCCGCCGCGACCGGGACGACCGCGGCGGCGAACACCGCCACCGTCTTCTACTACACGAAGACGAAGAACTGGTCGCAGTACAGGCTCCACTACAGCCCCGACGGCGGTTCGTGGACGACCGTCCCGGGCGTCACGATGGAGGCCGCCTGCACCGACTGGGTCAAGAAGACCGTCGATCTCGGCTCGGCCGCCGGCCTGAAGGCGACGTTCAACAACGGCTCGGGCGTCTGGGACAACAACGGCGGCGCGAACTACGACCTGGGCACCGGGACGATCACCGTCCGGGACGGCGTGGTCGCGCACTCGGACCCGTGCGCCGGCACCGAGGGCCCGGGCAACGAGGCCACCGTCTACTACTCGACGGCGACGGTCGGCTGGCCGACGACCAACCTGCACTACCAGCCGGCCGGGGGCGCCTGGACGGCGGTGCCCGGCGTCGGCATGACCCCGGCCTGCACGGGCTGGGTGAAGAGGACGGTGTCGCTGGGCTCCGCCGCCACCCTGCGCGCGGCGTTCAACAACGGCAACGGCGTCTGGGACAACAACAACGGCCAGGACTATCTCCTCGCCAAGGGCGTGTCGACGGTCAGGGACCGCACGGTGAAGGCGAACGCGGCCGACCCCTGTGTCGCGGAGCCCCCGGACACCGAGGCGCCGACCGTGCCCGCGAAGGTCGCCGCGAGCGCGGACGGCGTGTCGATCGTGCTGACGTGGGAGCCGTCGAGCGACAACAAGGCCGTCACGTCGTACCAGGTCACGCGTACCGGCGGCACCGGCGGCACCGTGGTGACCGACGTCGGCTCCACCGTCTTCACCGACACGAACCTCGCCGAGCGGACCGCGTACACCTACACCGTGCGGGCCGTCGACGCGGCCGGGAACGTCTCGGTTGCGTCCGCGTCCGCGACGGCGACGACCGGCACGAAGCCCGCCACGCCCGCCGCCGGCAAGCCGCTGGGCACGGACCCGCGCAAGGACCCGATCTACTTCGTCCTCACCGCCCGCTTCAACGACGGCGACGCGTCGAACAACCGGGGCGGCAACCAGCACGAGAAGTCGGGCAACGCCGCGAACGCCGACCCGATGTTCCGGGGCGACTTCAAGGGGCTCGTCCAGAAGCTGGACTACATCAAGGCGCTCGGCTTCTCCGCCGTGTGGATCACGCCGGTGGTGCTGAACCGCTCGGACTACGACTACCACGGCTACCACGGCTACGACTTCTACAAGGTGGACCGCCGGCTGGAGTCGGCCGGCGCCTCGTACCAGGACCTGATCGACGCCGCACACGCCAAGGGCATGAAGATCTACCAGGACGTGGTCTACAACCACTCCTCCCGCTGGGGCGCCAAGGGCCTGTTCACACCGAAGGTGTACGGCGTCCGGGACGCCCAGTGGAGCTGGTACTACGACGAGCCCAACGCCTCCTTCGAGTACGACGGGCTCACCGTCGAGCCGAAGTCCGGGAAGTCGTACTACAACGGCGACCTGTGGTCGACGGCCGCGCCCACCGGCAACACCTGTGTGAACTGGGGCACGCCGACGCAGCACACCTCGCCGGAGGGCTACCGCATCTACAACTGCCAGTGGCCGAGCCCCACCTCGGGCATGTTCCCGAAGGCGCTGTACCACAACTGCTGGATCGGCAACTGGGAGGGCGAGGACTCGCGTTCCTGCTGGCTGCACGACGACCTGGCCGACTTCAACACCGAGAACGCGACCGTGCAGAACTACCTGATCGGCGCGTACAACAAGTACATCGACATGGGCGTGGACGGCTTCCGCGTCGACACGGCCGTGCACATCCCCCGGACCACCTGGAACCGCCGCTTCCTGCCGGCCATCGCCGAGCGGGTCACCCAGCAGCACGGGGCCGAGGCGGCGAAGAACTTCTTCGTCTTCGGCGAGGTCGCGGCCTTCGTCAACGACAAGTGGAACCGCGGCTCGGTCAACCACTCCGCGCAGTTCTTCACCTGGAAGGAGCGGAAGGAGTACAGCGCGGACGACGAGAAGGCCGCGCTGGAGATGTACGCCGACGAGCAGCAGCGGGGCACCGCCGACCAGCCGACGTCCGACAACGCCTTCCTGCGGGGCAACACGTACCACGCGCCGGACCACAGCCGCTTCTCCGGCATGAACGTCATCGACATGCGCATGCACATGAACTTCGGTGACGCCCCGAACGCCTTCCACAACGGCAAGGACTCGGACGACAGCTACAACGACGCCACCTACAACGTCGTCTACGTCGACAGCCACGACTACGGTCCCAACAAGAGCAGCGAGCGCTACGCGGGCGGCACGGACGCGTGGGCCGAGAACATGTCGCTGATGTGGACGTTCCGCGGCATTCCCACCCTCTACTACGGCTCGGAGGTCGAGTTCCAGGCCGGCAAGAAGATCGACTGCGGACCGACCTGCCCGCTGGCGAGCACCGGCCGCGCGTACTTCGGCGACCGGATCGCCGGCGACGTGAAGGCGTCCGGCTTCTCCACGGTGGAGTCCGCGAGCGGGGCGGTCGCGACGACCCTCCAGCAGCCGCTGGTCAAGCACCTCCAGCGGCTGAACCAGATCCGCCGTGCGGTCCCCGCCCTCCAGACGGGCCAGTACTCGACGGAGGGCATCACCGGACAGATGGCCTTCAAGCGCCGCTGGACCAGCGGCTCGACGGACAGCTTCGCGCTGGTCACCGTCAGCGGCTCGGCGACGTACACCGGGATCCCGAACGGCACCTACCGGGACGCCGTCACGGGTGACACGAAGACGGTCACCGGCGGCACCCTGAGCGTGGCCGCCCCGGGCAAGGGCAACCTGCGCGTCTACGTGCTGAACGGCACCGGGAAGATCGGCGCCGACGGCCCGTACCTGAAGTAGCGGGACGCTCAGGCACGACGGGCCCGCCGCCCCCTCGGGGCGGCGGGCCCTGCGGCGTGCGGGCGCGCCGTACGGGCGGTGCGCCTGGGGGGTGCTGCCGGCCTGCGGGCGCGGCCCGCGCGGTGCGGGCGCGCCGTACGGGCGGACCGTCAGATCACGCCCTGCGCGAGCATGGCGTCCGCGACCCGCTCGAAGCCGGCGATGTTGGCGCCCGCCACGTAGTCGCCGGGGCTGCCGTAGCGCTCGGCCGTCTCACGGCAGGTGCGGTGGATGCCGGCCATGATCAGGGCGAGTTCGTCCTCCACCCGCTCCTGGGGCCAGCTCTCCCGGGCGGCGTTCTGCCGCATCTCCAGGGCGCTGACCGCGACGCCGCCCGCGTTGGCCGCCTTGCCCGGGCCGAAGGCGACGCCCGCCTCCTGGAAGATGCGCACGGCTTCCGGGGTGCACGGCATGTTGGCGCCCTCCGAGACGGCGCGGACACCGCCCGCGACCAGGGTGCGGGCGTGCGCGGCGTCCAGTTCGTTCTGTGTGGCGGAGGGGAAGGCGAGATCGGCGGGGACGTCCCACACGGTGCCGCCGGGCAGATGGCGCGCGGAGCCGCCGCGCCGCCGGGCGTACTCGTCGAGGCGCCCGCGTTCGACCTCCTTGATCTGCCGCAGCAGGCCGACGTCGACGCCCTTCTCGTCGACGATCACGCCCTGGGAGTCGGAGCAGGTGACGGGGTGGGCGCCGAGGGCGATCAGCTTCTCGACGGTGTGGATCGCGACGTTCCCGGAGCCGGAGACGACGGCCGTCAGCCCCGCCAGGTCCTCGCCGCGCTCCTTCAGCATCTCGGCGGCGAACAGGACGCTGCCGTATCCCGTGGCCTCGGGCCGGCCGGCCGAGCCGCCCCAGGCGGTCCCCTTGCCGGTGAGGACGCCCGCCTCCCAGCGGTTGGTGATCCGGCGGTACTGGCCGAAGAGGTAGCCGATCTCCCGGCCCCCGACGCCGATGTCACCGGCGGGGACGTCGGTGTACTCGCCGATGTGGCGGTGGAGTTCGGTCATGAAGGACTGGCAGAAGCGCATCACCTCGGCGTCCGAACGGCCGCGCGGGTCGAAGTCGCTGCCGCCCTTGCCGCCGCCGATGGCGAGCCCGGTGAGGGCGTTCTTGAAGATCTGCTCGAAGCCGAGGAACTTGACCACCCCGAGGTTCACCGACGGGTGGAAGCGCAGACCGCCCTTGTAGGGGCCGAGGGCGCTGTTGAACTCCACCCTGAAGCCCCGGTTGACGTGCACGGCGCCCCGGTCGTCCTGCCACGGCACCCGGAAGAGGATCTGCCGCTCGGGCTCCAGGAGGCGTTCGACGAGCCCCGGCTCGGCGTAGTCGGGGCGGGCCCCGAAGACGGGCGCGAGACTCTCCAGGACCTCACGGGCCGCCTGGTGGAACTCGGGTTCGCCGGGGTTGCGGCGTTCGAGCTCGGCTTGGAGCGCGGCCTGGCGGCCCTTCGGGTCCGAAGCGGTCACGGCGTGTCCCTTTCTGCCCGGCCGGTCTGCCGCCGCCGGACCGGGCGACGGTCCGGAAGCGGTCGCCGACGTGGAGTACGGCCGCCCCGGCGGCCGCGTTCACGGCACCAGAGAGGGAGGCGGCCGTCGTCCGGCCGCCTCCCTCGCGACGCTACCAGCCGGGTCCCGGCTCAGGCCCGGGCGTCCACCCCGCGGTACAGCACGCCCCGCAGCACCTCGGTGAGGGCCCGCCCGGGGTCGTCCGCCGGGCCCGGCGAGCGCCAGGCGACGAACCCGTCGGGACGCACCAGCACCGCCCCGTCGGCGGTGGTGCCGTGCGCGGACGCCCAGTCCGCGCCGGTCTCCGGCTGGAGGTCGGCGTCCGGACCGTCGCCGACCGCGTGGACGCGGAGCGGCACGCCGAGCTCCCCGGCCGCCCGGACGGCCGCGGCCCGCCAGGCGCCGGCCGCCGGGCCGGTGCCGGTCAGCAGGACGAGATCGCGCTCGTAGAGGTCGAGGGTGGAGAGCGAGGGGTGTCCGCCGGGACGGCGCAGCCACAGGTGCGGAGCCCTGCTGCCGGGCTCGCCGGTGAGCTCCAGCTCCTCGGGAACGGTCGGCAGACCGGCGTCCGCGCCGACGACGGCGCCCTCGCGGTAGCGGTAGCCGACGGCGACCGCGAGCATGGCGCTCTGCTTGCCGCCGCCGCCCGGGGCCGGACGGTACCCGGGGTGGCTGTGCTCGCGGGACCGGGACGAGGCGCGGGCGCTGGTGGCCACGGCGACGGGGCGGCGCTCGGTCTCGTAGGTGCCGAGCAGGCCCTCGCCGGCGGTGCCGCGCAGCACGGCGGCGAGCTTCCAGGCCAGGTTGTGGGCGTCCTGGATACCGGTGTTGGAACCGAACGCGCCGGTCGGCGACATCTCGTGGGCGCTGTCCCCGGCGAGGAAGACCCGGCCGTCGGCGTAGCGGTCCGCGACGCGTTCCGCGGCGTGCCAGGGCGACTTGCCGGTGATCTCGACGTCGAGACCGGGCATGCCCGCGGCGCGGCGGATGTGCTCGACGAGACGCTCGTCGGTGAAGTCGTCGAGCGTCTCGCCCTGTTCGGGCTGCCAGGGCGCGTGGAACACCCACTGCTCGTCGTTGTCCACCGGCAACAGGGCTCCGTCCGCGCCGGGTTCGGTGAGGTAGCAGACGATGAACCTGCGGTCGCCGACGACGGCGGGCAGCCCGCGGGAGCGGAAGGTGACGCTGACGTTGTGGAAGAGGTCGCCCGGACCGGAGTGCCCGATGCCGAGGGCCTCGCGCACGGGGCTGCGCGGGCCGTCCGCGGCGACGAGGTAGTCGGCGCGCACGGTCTGGAGCCGGCCGGTGTCCCGGTCCTCGACGACGGCGGTGACGCCCGCGGCGTCCTGTTCGAAGGAGCGCAGTTCGGTGGAGAAGCGGATGTCGCCGCCCTGCTTGCGCGCGTGTTCCAGCAACACCGGCTCCAGGTCGTTCTGGCTGCAGACGCACCAGGCGGAGGGACTGTAGGCGGCGGCCGTGCTGCCGGGCTGCACCTCCTTGACGAGCCACTCCCCCTCACTGTCGGTGAGGGTGCGGACCTGGAGGATGCCCTGGTTGCCGGCGAGGACCCGGGCGGCGTCGCGGATGCCGTCGGCGACACCCGCGGAGCGGAAGACCTCCATGGTGCGGACGTTGTTGCCGCGGCCCCGCGGGTGGTGCGAGGTGCCCGCGTGGCGTTCGACGAGCATGTGGTCGATTCCGAGGCGACCGAGGAAGAGGGACATGGACAGGCCCACCAGGGAGCCGCCCACGACGAGGACCGGGACGCGTACTTCGGGTCGGTGTTGCATCGGTGGCTCCTGCCGCGGCTTTCCGGGGGAAGGGACGCCTGTTCCATGCCCCCGGCCGCTGCGTTCCCTCGCCGCTTCACCCGGGTGGTTCACACATCTCGCGCCACTCGTGGTAGCGGCACAGGATCAGGAACGGACCGCCACACCGCGTACCGGCGACCCATTCGTACGCGGCCGAGTCAGGGCCCCGTAGTCCCCGAGGAACCGGCGTGGCGACATCACTGTCCGAGGAGAGGCGTGACCATGACGACGCTGTCCGAACGTATATCCCAGTCGGCCTTCGACGGCTCCCGGCTGCGCGTGGTGCTGCTGCTGGATCTCCACGACGGCGCCCAGCAGCAGTTCCTGACCGCCTACGAGCACATGCGCCACCAGGTGGCCTCGGTGCCGGGTCACATCAGCGACCAGCTCTGCCAGTCGATCGAGAACCCCTCGCAGTGGCTGATCACCAGTGAGTGGGAGAGCGCGCCGCCGTTCCTCGCCTGGGTGAACAGCGAGGACCACCTCGACACGGTCAAGCCTCTGCACGACTGCGTGCGCGACACCCGCTCGTTCCGCTACAGCGTCCTGCGGGAGACCGGCGGGACGCACGCCACCGGGAACGACACGCGCAGGACCCCCCTCCAGGCCGCGCCCCGCGTCGGCGACGGCGTCGTGCGGCACGCCCTCACCTTCACCGTGAAGCCCGGTACGGAGGAGAAGGTCGCCGCGATCCTCGCGGAGTACGCGTCCCCCACGGCGCGGGTCGACGACACGACCCGGCTGGCCCGGACCTCGCTCTTCATGCACGGCAACCGTGTGGTGCGGGCGATCGAGGTGCAGGGCGACCTGATGGCGGCGCTGCGGCACGTGGCCCGGCAGCCCGAGGTCAGGGCCGTCGAGGAGGCCATCAACCCGTACCTGGAGCAGGACCGCGATCTGGACGACCCGCAGTCGGCCAGGACGTTCTTCACCCGTGCCGCGCTGCCCGCGGTCCATCATCTGGCGACCGCCGGCGGCGGGCGGACGGACGTGGAGCGCCACGCTCTGTACTACCCGGCCAAGCAGGGCTGCGGCATGGCGCTGGCCAGGCTGCTGGCCCGGCAGGACGAGGCGGCCGCGGGCGAGCCCGCGGGGCTCGTGGACTCGAGCACCGTCTTCCAGCGCGACGACGTCGTCGTGCGCCTCGTCGACACGCGCGGCCCGCTCGACGCCGACCCGCTGCTCGCGCTCGGCGTCCGCGGCCCCCGGAAGGCGGCCGTGCTGGCCCGCCTGCTCGACCTCGAAGCCCTCGGCCTGGGCGGCTCGCCCACCGGTGCCGAGCTCGCGGCGCGGCTGCTGCGCGGCGCCGACATGCGCCTGATCACGGACCGCCGCGCCGGCTGACGCCGCGCGCCCGTCCCCGGCGCCGCGCTCCGGCGCACCGCACGGCCGGCTGTCGCCCGCCCGTGGCCCTACCGCCTCAGCGAAGGAATCAGTCATGACCACAACGCATCGCATCGTCGACCTCGGCGAGACCCAGCCCAACCGCCGGCGCGGAGGCGACCTGCGCGCCATGCTCACCCCCACCGAGGTGGGCGCCACGAGCGGCTTCATGGGCCTGGCGATCGTGGAGCCCGGCGACCGGATCGGGGAGCACTACCACCCGTACTCCGAGGAGTTCGTCTACGTCGTCGCCGGCGAGCTGGAAGTCGACCTGGACGGCGAGACGTTCCCGATCCGCACGGACCAGGGGCTCATGATCCCGCCGTACGTCCGTCACCGGTTCCGCAACGTGGGCTCGGCGGAGGCCCGGATGGTCTTCCATCTCGGTCCGCTGGCGCCGCGTCCGGAGCTCGGGCACGTCGACACGGAGGAGACGCCGCAGGCGCGGGACGCCGCACAGCCCACGGGGGCGGTTTCGTGAACCGACGTGTGGCGGTGACCGGCGTCGGCATCGTCGCACCCGGTGGCGTGGGTGCCCCGGCGTTCTGGAACCTGCTGGCGGACGGCCGGACCGCGACGCGGGGGATCACCCTCTTCGACCCGGCCGGCTTCCGCTCGCGGATCGCGGCCGAGGTGGACTTCGACCCCGCGGTCCACGGCCTCGACGCCCAGCAGGTCCGACGGGCCGACCGGTACGTGCAGTTCGCCATGGTCGCGGCCCGTGAGGCGCTCACCGACGCCGGTCTGGACATGGCGAAGCAGGACCCGTGGCGGGTCGGGGTGTCGATGGGCACCGCGGTCGGCGGCACGACCCGGCTGGAGCACGACTACGTGGCGGTGAGCAGTTCGGGCCGTCGCTGGGACGTGGACCACAGCGAGGCGGGGCCGCATCTGCACCGGGCCTTCTCGCCCAGTGCGCTGGCCTCCGAGGTGGCCGAGCAGACCGGTGCCCACGGCCCGGTGCAGACCGTCTCCACGGGCTGCACCTCGGGCCTGGACGCGATCGGCTACGCCTTCCAGGCCATCGCGGAGGGCCGGGTGGACGTCTGTGTCGCCGGCGCTTCCGACTCGCCGATCTCCCCGATCACCGTGGCCTGCTTCGACGCGATCCGGGCGACCTCGGCCAACAACGACGACCCGGAGCACGCCTCGCGTCCCTTCGACGCGCACCGCGACGGGTTCGTGATGGGCGAGGGCGGCGCGGTGCTGGTCCTGGAGGAGCTGGAGCACGCCAGGGCGCGCGGTGCGACGGTGTACTGCGAGGTCGGCGGCTACGCCACCTTCGGCAACGCGCACCACATGACCGGGCTGACCCGTGAGGGCCTGGAGATGGCCCGGGCCATCGACAGCGCGCTGGACCAGGCCCGTCTCGACGGGTCGGACGTCGACTACGTCAACGCCCACGGTTCCGGCACCCAGCAGAACGACCGGCACGAGACGGCCGCCGTGAAGCGCTCCCTCGGGGCGCACGCGTACGAGGTGCCGATGAGTTCCATCAAGTCGATGGTGGGGCACTCGCTGGGCGCGATCGGCGCCATCGAGGTCGTCGCCTGCGTGCTGGCGATGGACCGGCAGGTGGTCCCGCCGACGGCGAACTACGAGACGCCCGACCCCGAGTGCGATCTCGACTACGTGCCGCGCACCGCCCGGGCGGCGAAGCTGCGGACCGTGCTGTCCGTGGGCAGCGGGTTCGGCGGGTTCCAGTCCGCGGTGGTGCTGACGCGGCCAGGTGGGAGGACACGATGAGTCCCGATGAACGCCGCCGTCCCGTCGTGACGGGCATGGGTGTCGTCGCCCCCAACGGAGTGGGCACGGACGCCTTCTGGAAGGCCACCCTGGAGGGGGTCAGCGCCCTCGACCGGGTCACCCGTGAGGGCTGCGGCCACCTGCCGCTGCGGATCGCGGGCGAGGTCCGGGGCTTCGACGCCGAGTCGCTGGTCGAGGAACGCTTCCTGGTGCAGACGGACCGGTTCAGCCACTTCGGCATGGCCGCGGCCGATCTGGCGCTGGCCGACGCCCGGGTCCCCGCGGGCGCGCACGACGGGGATCCGTACTCCGTCGGCGTGGTCACCGCCGCGGGTTCCGGAGGCGGCGAGTTCGGCCAGCGCGAGCTCCAGCGGCTGTGGGGCAAGGGCTCCACCTACGTGGGGCCGTACCAGTCGATCGCCTGGTTCTACGCGGCGAGCACCGGACAGATATCGATCCGGGGCGGCTTCAAGGGCCCGTGCGGTGTGGTGTGCAGCGACGAGGCCGGCGGCCTCGACGCGATCGCGCACGCCGCGGCGGCGGTGCGGCGCGGCACGGACACCGTGGTGGCCGGCTCCGCCGAGGCCCCGCTGGCGCCCTACTCGGTCGTCTGCCAGCTCGGCTACCGCGAGCTGAGCACCGCCGAGGACCCGGAGCGTGCCTACCGGCCGTTCACCGCGGGCGCCTGCGGCTTCGTGCCGGCCGAGGGCGGCGCGATGGTCGTCGTCGAGGACGAGTCGGCCGCCCGGGACCGCGGGGCGCCGGTGCGCGCGGTCGTGGCGGGTCACGCGGCGACGTTCACCGGGGCTTCCCGGTGGGAGGAGTCGCGCGAGGGGCTCGCGCACGCGATCCGCGGGGCGCTCCGTCAGGCGGACTGCGCGCCCGACGAGATCGACGTCGTGTTCGCCGACGCGCTCGGGCTGGTGGAGGCCGACCGGGCGGAGGCGCTGGCGCTGGCCGACGCGCTCGGTCCGCACGGCACCCGGGTGCCGGTGACGGCGCCCAAGAGCGGCATCGGCCGCTCCTACTGCGGGGCGCCGGTGCTGGACGTGGCGGCCGCGGTGCTGGCGATGGAGCACGGTGTCGTGCCCCCGACGCCGCACGTGCACGACGACGTCTGCCACGACATCGCGCTGGTGACCGGGACCGCCCGGCCGGCCGAGCTGCGCACGGCGCTCGTGCTGAGCCGGGGGCTGATGGGCTCCAACGCGGCTCTGGTGCTGCGGCGCGCCGACTGAGCAGGACAGGACGGCCGGGGCCCGCCCCGGCCCGGAAACGAGGGAGCAAACCCCATGACCGCACAGCACGCACAGCCCGCACAGCTGACCGTCACGGAGCTGACGGCCCTGATGAAGAAGGGCGCCGGCATCACCGTCGACGCCGCAGCGATGGACCGCGACCCCGACACCCCGTTCGAGGCCTACGGCCTCGACTCGCTGGGCCTGCTGGGCATCGTCGGCGAGCTGGAGAACCGGTACGGCCGGGCGCTGCCGCCCGACGCCGACCGCTGCAGGACCCCGCGCGAGTTCCTCGATCTCGTGAACGACTCTCTGATGGCAGGAGCCTGACATGTCCGGGCACACCGAGAACGACATCCTCATCGACGCCCCGCTCGACCTCGTGTGGGACGTGACCAACGACGTCGACCACTGGCCGCAGCTGTTCACCGAGTACGCCTCGGTCGAGGTGCTCGAACGGGACGGCGACCGGACGGTGTTCCGGCTCACCATGTACCCGGACGACAACGGCAAGGTCTGGAGCTGGGTCTCCGAGCGGGAGGCCGACCGCGCCTCGCTGAGCGTCCGCGCCAAGCGCGTCGAGACCGGTCCCTTCCAGTACATGAACATCCGCTGGACCTACGAGGAGACCCCGCAGGGCGTGCGGATGCACTGGACGCAGGACTTCGCGATGAAGCCGGACGCGCCCGTGGACGACGAGTGGATGACCGAGAACATCAACCGCAACTCGCGCGTCCAGATGGGTCTGATCAAGGACCGCATCGAGCAGCGCGCCCGGGTCCGCGAGACGGCTCCGGTCACCGGGCGCTGACCGCGCTCCCCCACTCCGACGGCATCCGAAGGGACGCCCCTGATGCACCACGCACTGATCGTCGCCCGTATGGCGCCCGGTTCGGCTCCGGACATCGCGGAGGTGTTCGCGGCCTCCGACGGCGGTGAGCTGCCGCACCTCGTCGGCGTCAACCGGCGCAGCCTGTTCCAGTTCGGCGACGTGTACCTGCACCTGATCGAGTCGGACCGCCCGCCGGGCCCCGCCATCGCGAAGGTGACCGAGCACACCGCCTTCCGCGACGTCAGCGAGCAGCTGGCGGCCTTCGTCAGTCCGTACGACCCGCAGACCTGGCGGAGCCCGAAGGACGCGATGGCCACGCAGTTCTACAGCTGGCAGCGCGAGCCGCGCGGCTGACGCGCGAGCGCACGGCAGGACGGCCCCGCGGGACACCGCGGGGCCGTCCTGCCGTCGGTGGGGAGGCGTCAGCCGGGGACGACGCTCTCGAAGGCGTGGAGGTAGGCGTTGACGGGGCGCACCTCGCCCAGGACGAGACCGGCCTCCCTCATCCGGCTCTCCATGCTCGCCCGGGTGTGCTTGGCGCCCCCGACGTTGAGCAGCAGCATCAGGTCCATGGCGGTCGTGAAGCGCATGGAGGGCGAGTCGTCGACCAGGTTCTCGATGACGACGACCCTCGCCCCGGGGCGGGCCGCGGCGATGACGTTGCCCAGGGTGCGGCGGGTGCTCTCGTCGTCCCATTCGAGGATGTTCTTGATGACGTAGACGTCGGCCTCCACGGGGACGGCCTCGCGGCAGTCGCCCGGGACGACGTCCACCCGTCCGGCGAGCGCCCCGCCGTCGCGCAGCCGGGGGTCGGCGCGCTCGACGACGCCCGGCAGGTCGAGCAGGGTGCCGCGCATCCCGGGGTGCTTCTCCAGCAGGCTGGCGAGCACATGGCCCTGGCCGCCGCCGATGTCGGCGACGCTCGACGCCCCGGTGAGGTCGAGGAGTTCGGCGACGTCCCGCGCGGACTGGACGCTGGAGGTGGTCATGGCCCGGTTGAAGACGTGGGCGGACTCCTGGGCGTCCTCGTGGAGGTACGGGAAGAACTCCTTGCCGAACAGGCCCTCGAAGACGCTGTCGCCGGTGCGCACCGCCTCGTCGAGCTTGGGCCAGGCGGCCCAGGTCCACGGCTCGGTGCACCACAGGGCGATCCAGCGCAGGCTCCGGGGGTCGTCCTCGCGGAGCTGGCGGGACATGTCGGTGTGGGCGAAGCGGCCGTCCGGCTCCTCGCTGAAGACTCCGTAGCAGGTGAGCGCCCGCAGCAGGCGCCGCAGCGCCCGTGCGTCGGTCTTGACGGCCGCGGCCAGGTCCTCGGCGGACAGCGGCGTGTCGTCGAGGGCGTCGGCGACGCCGAGGCGGGCGGTGGCCCGCACGGCGGCGGCGCAGGCCGCCCCGAAGACGAGCTCCCGCAGGCGCATGGCGTCCTGGGGCTGGGTGGTGGGTGCGGTGGTCATGCCGTCTCGATTCTCGTGAGATGCCTGTCCCGGGACCGGGTCAGCACAGTCCGGCGGGCTCGGAGACGCCGCACGTGTTGGCGTCGAAGCGGTTGCCCGTGCCGGCCGTGTCACGGTTGGCCAGGTCCGCCTTGCCGTTGCGGAGCACGACGTTGTCGCGGACGACGTTGCCGCTTCCCGGGACGCCGACGACGCTCTTGAAGAGGACGATGCCGCCGGAGAACGGGGAGTCTCCGACGTTGTCGGAGACCGTGTTCCGCTCCACCAGGACGTCCTCCGTGCCGGTGAGCACGACGCCCGCGCCCTGGATGCGCGGCAGCCGCGCGGAGGCGGGGCAGGACTTGTTGTTGGCGGTGATCCGGTTGTGGCGGACCGTCAGGGCCCCTGCGCGGGGCTTGGACTCGTCGCCGACCAGGAAGAGGCCGGCGCAGTTGCCGGTGACCGCGTTGTGCTCGACGACCAGGTTGCGCACCCGCCGGACGGTGGCGCCGATCCGGTTGTCCGTCATGTCGTTGCCGCTGATCCGGGTCCCGAGGGTGTCGGTGGCGCCGGCCTCCTCGGAGACCGTGTTGGCGACGAAGAGTCCCGCGTCGCCGTTGCCGCGCACGGTGTTGCGGACCAGGGCCGAACGGGTGGAGCGCTCCTGGGCGATGCCCCAGGTGCCGTTGTCCGAGGAGGTGACCCGGCGCACCGTCAGACGGTCGGTCCAGTTCGCCCACACGCCGGCCCGGGTGAAGCCCTCCAGGCGCAGGGACTGGACGCGCACGCCCGTGACGGGGGCCCCGCGCTCGCCCTCGACGCAGACGCCGTTGCCGGCGGCGGCGCAGGAGCCCTTGGCCGGGGTGCCCTCGGCAGGCTTGAGCAGGGTCAGGTTCCCGGTGCCGCTCAGGGTCACGTTGTCGGTGGTGATGCGCACGCTCTGGCGGAAGGTGCCGGGGGCGAGGTGAATGGTGTCGCCGGGCCGGGCCGCGTCGACCGCGGCCTGGATCGACTGGCCGGGGACGACGTACACGGCCGTGTGGTGGGAGGCGGCCGGGGCGGCTGCGCCGATGCCGGTGGCGGTGAGGAGGACCGCGCAGCCGGCGAGGGCGAATTGTCGTTTTGTCATAGTCCGAAGCTATGCGGCATGCCGGGTGATTCCTGACGAACCAGGCCGAACTCCGCCGTGTCGCGGCGTGGCGTGTCCGCTGGGCAGCGCAACGGCCGGCGGGTCCCCTGCCGCCGGCCGGGTCCGTCCGCACGGTTCAGGAGGGCGCCCCGGACGCCCTATCGTGGAGCGCATGACCGTGCCCGAGCTGATCCGCATCGTCTCCCGTTCCTCCCCCATGGCCCTGGCCCAGGTGGAACGCGTCCGCGCCGAACTGACGGCGCTTCACCCGGGCCTGCGCACCGAGGTCGTCCCGGTGGTGACCACCGGTGACCGCTGGATGGGTGATCTCTCGCAGGTCGACGGAAAGGGTGCGTTCACCAAGGAGGTGGACGCCGCGCTGCTGGCGGGCGAGGCCGATCTCGCCGTGCACTGCGTCAAGGACATCCCCGCCGACCGGCCGCTGCCCGCCGGGACGGTGTTCGCCGCCTTCCTGGAGCGCGACGACATCCGCGACGCCCTGGTGCACCCCGGCGGGCTGACCCTCGACGAGCTGCCAGCCGGGACCCGCATCGGCACCTCCTCGGTGCGGCGCGCCGCGCAGCTCGCCGCCTCCCACCCGCACCTGGAGTGCGTGCCGATGCGGGGCAACGCGAACCGGCGGCTGGAGAAGCTGCACGCGGGCGAGGCCGACGCGCTGCTGCTGGCCGTGTCGGGCCTCGAGCGCATCGGCCGCGCCGATGTCGTCACCCAGGTGCTGTCGGCGGAGACCATGTGCCCGCCGATCGGCGCCGGCGTCCTCGCCCTCCAGTGCCGCGAGGACGACACGGAGGTCATCGACGCGGTGAGCGGCCTCGGCGACCCGGACGCCCATCGCGAGACCACCGCCGAACGGATGCTGCTGCACGTCCTCCAGGGGCACTGCAACAGCCCGATCGCGGGATACGCGCGGGCGGAGCGCAACGGCGACCTGTCGCTGCGGGCGAAGGTCTTCACCCCCGACGGCAAGACGGTGCTCAACGCGCACGAATGGGCCGGTCCGCTGGACCCGGCGACCCTGGGCACCTCGGTCGCCGTGGCGCTGCTGCGCCAGGGCGCGCGGGAACTGATCGACTCCATCCCGCACTGACCGGCCGGCCGCACCGGACCGGCCGGAGCGATCGGAGGGGCCGACCGGCCGGCCGGGGACGACCGACCGCGCCGGAGCGGGCCCGCGCGACCGAGGCCGCTCACGGGGGGGGGCGACTCCTCCGCGAGCGGCCTCCGTCACGCGACGAGGGCGTCCGGGGGCCGCACGGCCCTCACTCCTCGAAGTAGGCGTCGAGCACGGCGTCGAGCCCGGCCGTCCACTCCTTCAGCCGGGCGCGGCTGTCCGCCTCCACGTCGGCGTTGAACCAGCGGTTGGCCGCGGTGTGCACGGTGACGGTGAACCGCCGGCCGAAGCGGGCCGGGGTGATCTCGACGGCGCCGATCTCGTCCCAGCGGAAGTCGGCCTCCTGGTCGTCGAGGCGGAAGACGATGCCGTCGCGGCCGGCGGTGATCGAACCGCGGCGGTCGCTCGCCTCGAAGGCGGGGCCGTCGTCGTCACCGGCGGTACCGGAAGCGGACGGCACCGCGTCGGCCACGTCGCCGTCCACGTCCTCGGCCGCCTCATCGCGGGCGTCCGCGTCGGCACCGGTCTTTGCCGCCGGGCCGTCAGCGGCGCCGGTGCCGGTGTCGCTGTCGGCGGCGGTGTCGTCGTCGGCGCGGGTGCCGTCGGCCGCGGCGGGGGCGGAGTCCTCGGGCTCCTCCTTCCCCGGCGCCCCGGCAGGGGCCGCCCCGGACGGAGACACACCGGTCAGGCCGGGCACGAAGGACGGGTTCGTACTCGCGGCGAACTCGGGCTTGGTGTTCGGGTCTATGCGCTGCTCCACGGCGGGCAGTATGGACGACGAACCTGTCAGAGGCCAATGCGACCGCCCGGTACGGGACACGCCCGCCGGGCAGTTGCCCGCCCGTCCGCACGGAGTCCGGGTCGTGCCCCGCCCCGCGTCCGCCCCCGCCGGGTCCCCTGTACTGCGGGGAGCGGCACACGCGCTCCGCCCCGGGGGGTGCCCCGGGGCCCGTCGCGGCACTACTCTGGCGGTGAGGTGTGCCGGGCGCCGGATCGGGTGGCCGGGATCGAGCACGATACGGGGGTGGCCGTGCAGGGCGGTGACGGGACGGGCCGGCTGCTCGCGGTCAGCGACCTCCACGCGGCCATCGGCGACAACCGGCGGCACGTCGACGCGGTGCGGCCCCACTCGGACGCCGACTGGCTCCTGGTCGCGGGCGACGTGGCCGAGACGAGCACGGACATCGAGTCCACCCTGCGCATCCTGGCGGGCCGCTTCGCGAAGGTCGTCTGGGCGCCGGGCAACCACGAGCTGTGGACCGTGCCCTCGGATCCGCTGCGGCTGCGCGGCGAGAAGCGCTACCGCCATCTCGTGGAGATGTGCCGGGAGTTGGGCGTGGTGACGCCCGAGGACCCGTATCCGGTCTGGCAGGGACCCGGCGGACCGCTCACCGTGGCACCGCTGTTCGTGCTCTACGACTACACCTTCCGCACGCCGACGGCGTCGTCCAAGGAGGAGGCCCTGGCGCAGGCCGAGGAGGCGGGCGTGCTGTGCACCGACGAGTTCATGCTCGACCCGGCGCCCTACGCCGGCCGTGACGCCTGGTGCCGGGCCAGGGTGATGGAGACCGAGGAACGGCTCGCGGCGGTCGACCCGTCCGTCCCGCTGGTCCTGGTCAACCACTATCCGCTGGTGCGGGAACCCACCAGGGTCCTGCGGCACCCGGAGTTCGCCCAGTGGTGCGGCACCGAGCTGACCGCGGACTGGCACGTGCGGTTCCGCACGGCCGCCGTCGTCTACGGGCACCTCCACATCCCGCGCACCACCTGGTACGACGGCGTCCGCTTCGAGGAGGTGTCGCTCGGCTACCCGCGGGAGTGGCGCGCCCGCGGCATGGCGCTGGGGACCAACCCGTGCCGCCAGATCTTCCCCGAGGTGGAGAAGCCGTGATCGAGGACATCCTGCCCCCGGGCATACGGTTCGCCGAGGCGTTCGACGATGCCGGGGCACCCGACTGGTTCCCCGAGGAGGAGGCGGCGGTCGCGCGGGCGGTGGCGAAGCGCCGCGGCGAGTTCGCGACCGTGCGCCGCCTCGCCCGGACGGCGCTCGGGGAACTCGGCGTGCCGCGGATGCCGCTGCTGCCCGGGAGGCGGGGGGCGCCGCAGTGGCCCGCCGGGATCGTCGGCAGCATGACCCACTGCGCCGGGTACCGGGGAGCGGTGGCGACGCGGGGCACCGAGTTCGTCTCGGTCGGCATCGACGCCGAGCCGCACGAGGCGCTCCCCGAGGGCGTGCTGGACGTCGTGGCCCGCCCCGAGGAGCTGGAACACCTGGCCGCCTGGCCCGCGCGGGGCGCCGGGGTCAGCGCGGACCGGCTGCTGTTCAGCGCGAAGGAGTCCGTCTTCAAGACCTGGTACCCGCTGACCGGGCGGGAACTGGGCACCGAGGAGGCGTCGATCACCTTCACCTGCGAGACGGCGGTGTCCGGCTCCTTCACCGCCCGGCTGCTGGTGCCGGGCCCCGTGGTGGGCGGGCGGCGCGCGGACCTCTTCACGGGCCGCTGGACGGCCCGGCGGGGGCTGTTGCTGACGGCGGTGGCGCTGCCCGCCGTCCGGATCTCCGCGCACACGGCGTACGACGGCCCGGCACGGCTGCCCGCCTGCTGAGCGAGGCGCGCGCCGGGGCGGGAAGCGCGGATCGGCGCACAGGACGTCTCCGCCACCGCACGGAACGCCCCCGTCACCGCGCCCGACGGGGCCTGCCCCCTCCCCCGCGCAGCCGGCCTCCGGCCGCACGGCCGTCCCCGGGGGTTGCTGGGATTTTACTAAACCATTACCTTAACTAAACGGTTTACTAGACAACGTTGTCACATGCCGTCAGAGTGGGCGGAACGGGGGAATCGCTCCCTTCACGAAAGAGGTGGGTGAGGTGACGACGGTGTACGGCGCACTGGACATCGGAGGCACGAAGATCGCGGGGGCGCTCGTCGACTCGGCGGGGACGGTCGTGGTGCGCGCGCAGCGCCCCACCCCCGCACGGGAGCCGGCCCCGGCTCTCATGGCAGCCGTGGACGAGGTCCTGGGCGAACTCGCCGAGGATCCCCGGTGGGACGCCGTGTCCGCGCTGGGCATCGCGAGCGCCGGTCCCGTCGACACCTCCGCGGGCACGGTGAGTCCCGTCAACATCCCCGGCTGGCGCCGCTTCCCGCTCGTCGACCGGGTGGCCGCCCACCCGCGTCTGGCACGCTGCGCGCGGCCCGTCCTCGCGGGCGACGCGGTGGCGATGACCGCGGCGGAGCACTGGCGCGGCGCCGCCCGGGGAGTGGCCAACGCACTGTGCATGGTGGTCTCCACGGGTGTGGGCGGCGGGCTGGTCCTCGGCGGGTCGGTCCACTTCGGGCGCACCGGGAACGCCGGCCACATCGGCCACATCTCCGTCGACCTGGACGGGGCGGTGTGCCCGTGCGGGGCCCCCGGCTGCGTGGAGGGCCTGGCCAGCGGGACGGCGATCCTCGCCCATGCCCGGCAGGCGGGCTGGGCCCCGCCGCCGGGCACCGCCGCGGACGCGGCGGCCGTCGCGGCATCGGCCCGTGCGGGCGATCCGCGGGCCCTGGCGGCCTACGAGCGGGCCGCGCAGGCCCTGGCGGCGGCGATCGCCGCGACCGCGGCGCTGGTCGAACTCGACCTGGTGGTGATCGGCGGGGGCGTGGCGCAGGCGGGCGAGGTCCTGTTCGCACCGCTGCGACGGCGACTGGCGGAGTACGCGGTGCTCGACTTCACCCGCGGCCTGCCCGTCGTCCCGGCCGGACTCGCCCTGGACGCGGGGCTGGTGGGCGCGGCGGCGGTGGCCGCGGCCGTGGTCTCCCGTCCCCCGGCCGGGGCGCGGACGGGGGCGGTCCCGACGGCACCGGCACCGGCACTCAGGACCGGCGCGGGGGCAGTCCTGGGTACGGGCGCCTGAACCCGCCTTCCCCCGGCATGAGCCGCCGTCGGCGGGCGGAGAGGAGTCCGGGCGCTCGCCACCGGGCGGGCTCCGGGCCGTGGCGCCGCGAGCAGGCGCGGCGCCGGGCGGGGCGGACGGCCGCATGAGCGCGTCCGGAGCCGGGCGGGGGGCCGGAGCGAAGTCCCCGACGCCCGCATGCCGCACGGGCCCCACTGGGTGGAGGCACCGGCACGTGCACGACGGCACCCGCCCCCATCGACGGCGCGCCATGGGTGCGGGCCTTGTATGCCCGGGCCCGCACTCATCGGTCGTCTGTGACCGTGACCGCGAGGCGCCCCGGACCCGGCCCGGCGGACCGCGCGGATGCGGGGTCGGGGCGGAGGTCCGGGGCGCCACGGTTCAGGAGCGGTAGTCGCGCAGGAACAGCGAGGGGCTGGAGTCCGTACGGGAGGCGTTGACGCCGTCTCCGCGGGAGTAGTCCACGCCCTCGTTGGCGGCCCAGTCCTGGATCGGGCCGGCCGCGCTTCTCAGGTGCTGGAAGGTGCTCGCGTCACCCGCGGCGGAGCCGAACTGGTACAGCCGGGAGGTGTCGCCGTAGGGATGGTAGGGCTCGTACGGGCCTCCGGGGGTGCGCTGTTTGGCCAGGGTGTTGTGGAAGAAGACGTTCTGCGGGCCGGTGGAACCCGACCAGCCGATGCCCTTGCTGCCGGCGGCCCAGTAGATCGGCCACCAGGTGCCGTCGTCGCCGGCGCCGCCCTCGCCGCCGCAGTTGGTGTCGCACTCGCCCGAGGAGTGGTTGTACGGCACGCGGACGGTGTTGTTCTCGAACAGGTTCCTGCGTTCCCAGCCGCCGTGCAGATTGAGGTCGGAGTCGAAGTCGTTGCCGATCGCGACGTTGCCCGACGCCGACCACTGGAAGGTGAAGTGGCGGAGGTTCCGGCTGGTGTTGGAGGCGTACAGCGAGTCCCAGACCCGTGATCCCCGCAGGTAGCCGTTGCCGCCCTTGCCCTTGTTCCAGGAGCCGTCGAAGACGTTGCGCTCGATCTGGATGTTCCGGGCCACTTCGGTGACGACGGGGTGCGAGCCGACCATGTCGGCGTGCACGCCGCGCACCCAGGAGTCGCGGGCCCACTTGAAGACGATGCCGTGCATGGCGTACTCGGGGGCCAGGTTGCCGTAGTTGTGGACCGCCTGGGCCGGGTCGAGCTGGTAGGTGCCGCCGCCGAGCTTCGGCAGGCCGTTCAGGTCCTCGGTGAAGGAGAAGTCCTCGAAGCCCACATCGGTGATCATCTTCAGCGCGGTGACCTTGCTGGCGTACGCCTTGCCGCTCACCCCCAGGGGCGGCGAGCCGTCGGAGGTGGAGTCCACCGGGAGGTCGTACTCCAGCGGCTTGTCGAGGGTGACGGTGCGCTTCGCGGTGTCCACGGCGGTGATGGTGAACACCTGCTGGCGCATGTGCAGGTTCTCCAGCCGGCCGTCGTTCTCGGCGTCCGCGATCTCCTGCGACTGGTAGAACTTCAGGCTGTTGGCGGCGCCCACCCACAGGTCACCGCCCGGCTTGAAGGCGTCCATCTTCGCGTTGGCGTTCAGCTGGACGACCCGGTCGCCCTGGCGCGCGGCGTAGTCGGCGTCGCCGGGGGACCCGCCGACGGCGACCCCCGACTCCCAGTGCTGGTTGATCGACCCCTCGAAGAGGTCCCGCCGGTTCTCCGGGATCTTGGAAGGAAAGCCGCAGATGCTGGCGTACTTCTCGGCGGCCTCCCTGGTCTGGACCCGGAACAGGCCGCGGCCCGGCCAGATCCAGCCGCCGGTGCCGACGTTGTTGCCGGTGGTGAACTGGCACTTGTGCTGCATGCCGGCCTGGTCCCAGCGCTCGCCCCTGGCGGTGAGGACGTCGTACCGCGTGTTCTCGTCGGGGCGGAAGACGATCCGTGAGCCGTTCTCCGGGTCCGATCCCTGACCCCGTACGAGCAGATAGGAAGCGTCCACGGAGAGCTGCTTGCTGACGTTGAGCACCCCCTTGGGCAGCTCGATCACCGACAGCCGGCCGGCACTCGCGTGCGGAGTGCAGTGATCACGGATCCGGTCGATGGCCTTCTGGAGGCCCGCCGTGTCGTCCTGCCCGTCATCGGCCTTCACCTGGAACTGCGACTCCAGTGCGGAGGGGCCGAAGTGGCAGGCGGAGTCGGAGGTGCGGGCGGCGGCGGACGGCAGCAGTTCGCCGCCGCGGTACCCGGCCCGGCTCCAGTCGGGCAGCCCGGCCACGGGGCCGCGGCGATTGCCGCGCCCGAGGTCCTGGTCCGAGTTGACCGAGCCGTCCACGGCGCCGGGCAGGGAGTTCGGGGTGCCCACGCAGGAGGAGGCCACCGGGTGGTCACCGAGCTGGGCGGCGATCTTCGTCAGGCAGGCGGCGAGCGCCTGCTGGCCGTAGCGGTTCGGGTGGATCGCCTCCTGCTGATGCCCCTGGGCCTGCCACGGCAGGTCCTTCGACCCCTCGAACAGGTACGGGACCCAGCGCACCCACTCGGCGTGGTGGGCGCTCAGCGGAGCCGTCAGCCGGTGGCTCGAGTCCGCCTGCCTCGTCGTCGTGCTGCACAGCTCGTGCCCGGCGAAGGCGCTCTGCAGGTCCAGGAAGGAGACACCCGCCTCGTTGGCCGCGCCCCGCAGCATGTCACTGATCCGGGGCACCACGGAGGTGTGCGCCCAGTCGCTGTCGGCGTCGAGGAAGGGGCAGCCGCCGTTGATGTAGCGGCCGTAGTTGGCGGGCGGCACGGGAGCGTTCTCCGCGTCGCGGTAGTTGTGGCCCCTCGGCAGCGGGTTGGCGTAGGACTGGAGGACGATCTGGTACGTGCCGTCCTCCTGCCCCGCCTCGCGCAGCACCGTCCGAATCGTCTCGACCGCACCCACGACCTTGGCCCGCACGGGGCCGAGGCTCTCGGCGAACTCCTCCTCCTTGGCCCCCCGGCAGCCCTTGTTGAACAGCGACGGGTAGAAGTACGCCTTGACGCAGTCCTGGAGGATCTCGGAGAACTTCAGGTCGTTGCCGCCGACGGAGACCACCACCATGCGCACGTCGTTGTTCTGCGCGATGTCGCGGAGGTCCTCGACCTGGGGCCGCTGCCCCTTGAACCCGGTCGTGGTCACGTTGTCGGTGGTGGCTCCCGAGCAGGCGATGTTGAAGCGCCGCTCCAGCGGTACGCCCTCCAGTGCGAGGCCCCGGATCTCGGCGGAGTCGGACCTGTCGCAGGCGTCGGCGCCCCGGTCGTACCCGGTGTCGCCGTAGATCCGCGACACGTCGTGGTCGCACGTGCTCTCGTCGGCGTTGCAGTTCACGGCGGCCCGGTCGGTGCCCCAGGCCGAGCCGGTCGCCGAGGCGGCCGCGTTGCCCGCCCAGCGTCCGCCCTCGCCGGAGATGTAGCTGTCGCCCATGGAGACCACGGCGGGAGGCAGGCCGCAGGAGCCGTCGTCGGCGGCGCGGGCGGCACGGGATGCCGGGTTGTAGACGGTGATGCTGCCCCAGCTGTCGCCGCACGTGGGGCCGCCCGCGGGGGCGAACCGCACCGGCCAGTGGTCGGAGGTGCCGTTGCGGCTGTTGATGGACACCGAGAGGTTCTCCAGCTGGTCACTGGCGATCATGTAGTCCAGTGCGTAGCCGGAGAGCTGGGTGGTCGCGGGAGGGCCGTCGGGGCGGCCGTTGCCGGTGGCGTAGAAGGTGTTCGGGAACCGGCCGCGGGTGGGGGCGGCGGAGGAGTTGAAGTCGCCCAGGGCACGCCAGCTCTGCCCGGCCATGGTCTGGGAGATGGTGTCGATCAGGGCGACGGCGTGCGGGTTGGGGGTCTCCCCGGAGCGGATCGACGCGGCGTGGATGTTGAAGTACCAGGTGTCGCCCAGTTGTACGCCGAACGCGGGGCGGGTCCTGATCCACTTGTTGGCCGGGTCGGCGGCGGGCAGCACGCGGACGCGCGGGGCGAGTGTGCCGAGGTCCTCGGGGGCGTCCTTCAGCCAGATGGCCATGGACTTCTGGGTGTTGCCCTCGGTGCCGGCGTCGGGGTCGTCCGTGCCGGTGTTCTGACCCCAGGCCGTCTTGTCCAGGATCTTCAGGTAGATCAGGACGCCGGGGGCCGCACGCGTGCCGGGCTTGCCCCAACGAGCAGCGCTCACACGGTATTTGAGGCTGGGCAGCCCGGTCGGGGTCTGCGTGGTGTCGGTGCTGTTGTCGAGGAGCACCTGCTCCCCCGTGAAGTCGCTCGGCGGCTTCACGGTCTCCTGGAGGGCGATCACGTCGGCGGCCTTGAGCAGGGACGACCTGACGAGGTCCCAGCGGGTGCCGCCCTGGGTGTTGAACGTGATGGACGACTCGGTGACGTCTTCGGCGGCCTGCGCCGGCGCGGGTGCGACCAGGGTGACGAGGGAGGCGAGCAGCGCGGTGCAGAGCACCTGCACGAGTGTGCGCCGGGGTCCGGGGCCGGGTCTGTGCCGGGTGGCACGGCCTGGAATGTGAAGGAAGTGCAGGGACACGGTGGTCTCTCTTCTGGGGCCGCTGGGTGCGGCGTCTCCTCAGCCGCGGGATGCGGCTTTCTGCCCGTGGGGGGCGTCGGGCAGCAGCGAGAGACTACAAATCCGATCAGGTGTGTGGGCTCAACACCCCATCTATGGCCTGTTGTTGACTATCCCGGACCTGCACCTGACGCACACGATGGGGCTTTGCCGTGAAGATCGCGGAGCGTCGCTCCGTGCGGTCCGGACCGAGCCGCACCGGCGGTTCAGAAGGTGGTAGGCCATGGGAACGAGTTCATCGGGAACGAGATCGCTCAAGGCGGCTCTCGCGACGGGCGTGGTCGCCGGTGCGGCCCTGCTGTCCGCCGCGGCCCCGGCCTCCGCGGCCAACCCGCCGTATTCCGGCTGCCCGAGCTGGGCCCTGTGCCTCTACCAGCACGGCGGGGGCACGGGCTCCAAGGCGATCATCACCCCGACCGCCGGCATGGTCACCCTCTACAGCGTCCACTTCCTGAACGGGGACCTTGCCAACAATCAGGCGTCCTCCTGGCTGAACAACTCCACCTGCCAGGTGAGGTTCGTCGACGACCCGTACAACCACTCGGACCTGGACTTCACTCCGAGCCATCAGTACGGCGCCACGGGCGACTGGGCCGGCCAGTTCGCCAACGACAGGCTGACCGGGGTGCACTTCTCCTGCCCCTGAGCAGGCTCGGGCCCGCAGCATCGTCTGCCCGAGACGACGTCGAACCTCATTCCGGAACGATCAGTGGTGGGGGGCGGGCGCCGTCGAGCCGCGGGGGGTGAGGGACGGAGTGGGGACCTGGAGCGCCCCCGTGTGCGTGCCCTCGATCACGCCGAACAGCGTGCGTGCCACCTCGGCGCCGAAGTGGTGCACATCGTGGCTCATGGCCGACAGCGTGGGATGGGTGATGCGGCACAACTGCGAGTCGTCCCAGGCGAGCAGCGACACGTCGTCGGGCACGACGAAGCCCATCTCGGCCGCGACCCCCGCACCGGCGACGGCCATGATGTCGTTGTCGTACACGATCGCCGTGGGCCGCTGCGCGGCGAGCAGCAGGGAGCGGGTGGCCCTGGCGCCCTCCTTGCCGTCGAACCCCGTCGCGATCTGCCGTCCCTCCTCCAGCCCCAGCTCCCGCATGGTCGCGGCGAACGCCGCGGCGCGGATCGCACTGTGACCGAGCCCGGCCGGGCCGCCGACCCTGGCGATGCGCCGGTGCCCGAGGGCGGCCAGATAGCGGACGGCCTCCGCGGCGGCGGTGGCGTCGTCCGTCCACACCGCAGGGAACGCCCCGGTCAGCGACGGGTGGCCGACCGCGACGGCCGGCAGCCCGATCGCCTGGAGGGAGGGGACCCGCGGATCGTTCTCGTGGAAGTCGACGAGGACGGCGCCGGCGATCGTCTGGCTGCGCCACCAGGTGGTGTAGAGCTCGATCTCCTCGTCGAGATCGCGCACCAGGCGCAGCAGCAGCGAGCAGGAGCGTTCGGCCAGGACGCTCTCGATGCCGGAGATGAAGTCCATGTAGAACGGTTCGAGCCCGAGGAGCCTCGCGGGCCGGCACAGGGCGAGCCCGACGATGTCCACCCGCTGGCTGGAGAGGCTGCGCGCGGTCACGTTGGGAGCCCAGCCGAGTTCCTGTGCCGCCGCGAAGATGCGTTCCCGGGTCGCCTGCGACACGCCCGGTTTCTGGTTGAACGCCAGCGACACCGCGCCCTTGGAGACTCCGGCGCGGGCCGCGACGTCCTTGATGGTGACGCGTGCGGGGCTGTTCACGCCGTGTCCACGCAGAAGAGGGCCGCCCGCACGTCCGCCTCCGTCACCGGCGGGCAGCCGGTGACGCGGATGCGGACCTGCTCACCGGGGAGCAGGGTGACGAGGCCCGTGTCGGCCGCGGCCGAGGGGTCGAGCCGGTCGGCCTGGAGGAGGAGATCCCTGAGGAGGGTGTGCGCGCTCACCACGACATCGACCCTATCCTCCTCGCCCCGGACCCGTTCCACGCCGACGTCGTACGACGGACGCGGGTAGGCGAAGTCCTTGTCCGGCACGGCGAAGTGCAGGGCGCGCAGGCCGTCGGCGTCAGCGGTGAGGAACTCCTCGGCGGACCGGCCGGCCGGCACGAGATCCGCGGGGACCGGCAGCCGTACCACCGAGCGGGGTCCGGCCGTGACGTCGAGCACGGCCCGGTGCAGGGTGCTGCCGTCGGACTCCATCAGCCGCAGCGAGACCGACGTGTGCCACTCGGCGGCCGACTGGTTGACCACGGCGAGCGTCAGCCCGCCGCCGTCGCCGGCCGCGTCACCGTCGCCGTGGCCCGGCAGCAGGGTGAGCAGGCGGTCGGCGTAGACCCGGCGCAGTTCGTGGTGGAGGGGCTTGAGGCGCCCGTCGCCGTCGATCGCGGCCCAGGAGCTGACCGGCCAGCAGTCGTTGAGCTGCCACACCACCGTGCCCGCGCACACCGGCCAGTGGGAGCGCCAGTGCTCGATCCCGGCGGCGACCGCACGCGCCTGGACGACCTGTGTCAGGTGGTGCCAGCGGTCGAAGTCGTCCTCGGGGAGGGCGAAGTGGCGGGCCACGCCGCGGTTCAGCTTGCCGTTGCCGTCCTCGGCCTTCTGGTGGTGCAGCATGCCCGGGGAGTCGGGAGCGAGGTCCTCGCCGGGCAGCGAGCGCCGGAGGGTGGCCATCGCGGGCGGCGCCTGCCAGCCGAACTCGGCGACGAAGCGGGGCACGCTCGCCCGGTACTCCGCATAGTCCTGCCGGTTCCACACCTCCCACGAGTGGTGGGTGCCGTGCGCGGGGTCGTTCGGGTGGTGGTCCCAGGAACCGGACCACGGGCTGCCGGCCGTGTAGGGGCGGGTGGGGTCGAGTTCGGCGACGACACGGGGCAGCAGGCCGAGGTAGTAGCCCTCGCCCCAGGAGTCGCCGGCGAGCTCGGGCTCCCACTCCCAGTCGCGGAAGCCCCAGAGGTTCTCGTTGTTGCCGTTCCACAGCACGAGGGAGGCGTGCGGCATGAGCCGGACAACGTTGTCGCGCGCCTCGGCCTCGATCTCTCCGCGCAGCGGCTGCTCCTCGGGGTAGGCGGAGCAGGCGAAGAGGAAGTCCTGCCAGACCATGAGGCCCAGTTCGTCGCAGGCGTCGTAGAAGGCCTCGTCCTCGTAGATGCCGCCGCCCCAGATCCTGACGAGGTCGATGTTGGCGTCCACCGCCTGCCGGAGGCGGGTGCGGTAGCGCTCCGGGGTGATGCGGGAGGGGAAGGCGTCGTCGGGGATCCAGTTGACGCCGCGCGCGAAGATCCGCTCACCGTTGACGACGAGGGTGAAGCCGGTGCCGTGCTCGTCGGCGGACCTGTCCAGTGCGACCGTGCGGAAGCCGATCCTGCGGTGCCAGGTGTCGAGCACCGTGCCGTCGCCTGCCGAGAGCGTGACGTCGAGGTCGTGGAGGGCCTGGTCGCCGTAGCCGCGGGGCCACCAGAGGCGGGCGCCGGGGACGTCGAGCAGGATCACCGCCTCGTCGCCGTCGAAGGAGACCTCCGCCGTGCGGCCGTCCACGGCGGCGCGGGCGGTCAGCGCGCGGCCGGCGCCGGTGGCGGTGCGCTCGACGGCCAGGCGGACCTCGACACGGCCCGTGCCGTCCTCGACGGTGACCAGCGGCCGGACGGAGGCGACGCGCGCCACGGACCAGTGCTCCAGGCGGGCCGGCCGCCAGATGCCCGCCGTGACCAGCGTCGGCCCCCAGTCCCAGCCGAAGTTGCAGGCCATCTTGCGGATGTACTGGGAGGGCTCCGGATAGACGTTGGGCCGGCTTCCGGTCACCTGCCGTACGGCTTCGGCCTCGTCGTAGGCGGAGGTGAAGTGCACCTCCAGCCCGCCCGTCAGCCCCGTGACGTCGAAGCGGTAGGCGCGGTGCATGTTGCGGGTGGTGCCGAGCTCCCGGCCGCCGAAGGTGATCCGCGCGGCGGTGTCCAGCCCTTCGAAGACGAGGTCGGTGCGCTCGTGGGTGCTGCCGTGCGCGACATCGGTGCGGTAGGTCCAGTCGCGGCGGCCGATCCACGCCACCTCCTTCTCGCGCTCGCCGATGTACGGGTCCTCGATCAGGCCGGCCGCGAGCAGATCGGTGTGGACGCAGCCGGGGACCGCCGCCGGCAGCGACTCCCCGTCGTGAAGCAGGTGCCAGCCGTCGGTGAGCTGGGTGACGTCCTTCATGGTGCGGCTCCAATCGCCGTGACGCAGGCCGGATTGCGGACAACGGCGCTCAACGTAACGCGGTGATCGGCTCCTGTCCATAAACCGGTCAAGCACCGGGGCTCACACGGTGTGCGCCGCTGACCTGCCCTGACGTCGAGGATCCGTCGGCACCACCGGTAACGATTGCGCATCGCGGTGGAAATCAGAGCTTTACCGGTTCACACCGGCCTGCCATAGTGCCGACATCCCACCCGTAGAGCTGAGCCGCCATCCTTGAGGAGTAGGGCACATGGGGAAGAAGAAGACCCTTGTCGGCGCACTGGCCGTCGTCACCGCGATGACCGTCGCGGGGTGCGGTGGCGGAGGCACCGCATCCACGGAGACGGCGTCGGCGCCCACCGATCCCGCGAAGGTCTCCGGCACCATCACCGTCCTGACCCACCGCACGGACCTGGTCAAGGACGGGTCGATGGAGGCCTATGCGGCCGAGTTCGCGAAGACCTACCCCAAGGTGAAGGTGAAGTTCGAGGGCCTCACCGACTACGAGGGCGAGGTCAAGATCCGGATGAACACCGAGAACTACGGTGACGTCCTGATGATCCCGGGGGCCGTCGCCAAGAACGACTACCCGAAGTTCTTCGCCCCGCTGGGCGCGACGGACGAGCTGAGCGGCACCTACCGCTTCAGCGACAAGACCGATGTGAACGGCAAGGTCTACGGCATCGCCCAGTTCGGCACCGCCAACGGCTTCATCTACAACAAGGCGGTCTGGGAGGAGGCCGGCGTCACCGAGTGGCCGACGACGCCGCAGGAGTTCCTCGCCGCGCTGGGGGCGATCAAGGAACGGACCGGTGCCACGCCCTACTACACCAACTTCAAGGACGGCTGGCCGCTGACGCAGTGGAGCGCCAACATCGGCTCGGTGACCTGTGACACCGAGGCGAACAACAGCCTCGCCGGCGCGGTCTCGCCGTGGAAGCAGGGCAGCGAGCTCAACGTCATCGACACCCTGCTGCACGACACCGTCAAGGGCGGCCTCATCGAGAAGGACCCCTCCACGACCAACTGGGAGGAGTCCAAGAACCTGCTCGCCAAGGGCACCATCGGCACCATGATGCTGGGCTCCTGGTCGATCACCCAGATGCAGGCGGCGGCCGAGACGGCGGGCGGCAGCGCCGACGACATCGGCTTCATGCCGTTCCCCGTCCAGAAGGACGGAAAGTTCTGCGCCACCCTCACCTCGGACTACCAGCAGGCCGTGAACATCCACTCCGAGCACAAGGAGGCCGCCCGCGCCTGGATCGACTGGTTCACGGCGAAGTCGGGATACGCCGCCGAGGAGGGCGCCGTGCCAGCCCTGAAGGCCGATCCCATGCCGGACACGCTGAAGGCCTTTGTTGACAACGATGTCACCTTCGTCGAGCGCTCCGAGGCGAAGACCGGCACGGTGAACGCCATCGACAACGCCGCGGAGATCGGCCTCGCCAAGCAGGACTACCGGCAGAAGCTGGTCGACATCGCACGCGGGGCTCAGCAGGGCAGTCTCCAGGACTACTTCGCCGAGCTCGACAAGAAGTGGGACGAAGCCGCGAAGACCGCCGGTTCCTGACAGCCGGCAGAGGCGGGCCCCGGCCGCACCGACACCGGCCGGGGCCCCCGCCGCCGCGCGAGCGGACGACGAAAGGCCCCGAGAATGACCGAGACGACCGACGCAGTGACCGCCAAGACTCCCGCCGCCGGCCGCCGGGCCGCCCGCGGCCCCGCGAACCGCCCGCAGCAGCGCTCCGCCCGGCGCCCGGCGCTGCAGCGGATCACCCCGTGGCTGTTCCTGCTGGCTCCGCTGGCACTGCTGGTGACGTTCACCTATGTGCCGGTGGCGAACATGGTCTACTACAGCTTCACCGACTGGGACGGGGTGAGCCCCGACCGGAACTTCACCGGCGTGGACAACTACACGCAGATCTTCACCCGGCCGGAACTGTTCCGGGTGTTCTTCGTGAGCTTCTACTACCTCGCCGCGTCCGCGTTCCAGATCGCCGTGGCGCTGTACTTCGCGACCGTGCTCAGCTTCGACCTGCGGTTCCGCAACCTGTTCAAGGGGATCCTCTTCTTCCCCTACCTGATCAACGGCGTCGCCATCGGCTTCGTGTTCCTCTACTTCTTCCAGGACGGCGGCACCCTCGACTCCGTGCTCTCCTGGTTCGGCGCGGAGACCGACCACGCCTGGCTCGGCGATCCCACCTCCGCCAACACCTCTCTCGCGGGCGTGTCCGTGTGGCGGTTCACCGGACTGAACTTCGTCCTCTTCCTGGGCGCGATCCAGTCCATCCCCGGCGAGCTCTACGAGGCGGCCCAACTGGACGGCGCCTCCCGGTGGCAGCAGTTCCGCCACATCATCGCCCCGAGCATCAAACCCGTGCTGAGCCTCAGCATCATCCTGGCGATCTCCGGCTCCCTGTCGGTGTTCGAGATCCCCTACATCATGACCGGTGGCGCGACCGGTACCTCGACCTTCGTGATCCAGACGGTGAAGCTGGCCTTCCAGTTCAACAAGACGGGCCTGGCATCGGCCGCGGCGGTCGTGCTGCTGCTGATCATCCTGCTGATCACCTGGATCCAGCGCCGCCTCGTGCCCGACGAGAAGGTGGACCTCGTATGACCTCGCAACCCCCGCCCCCGCCCCCGCCGACCGCACGCCGCCGGCCCCGGCTGGGCGGCATCCTGGTCCACCTCTCCCTGGTCGCCGCCTCGCTCGTCGTGCTGCTGCCCCTCGCCGTCGTCTTCCTGACCTCGCTGAAGACCTCCGAGGAGGTCGCCGGCGGCGGTGCGATGTCCCTGCCCGGCGACTGGCTCAACTTCTCCAACTACGCCACCGCGTTCTCCGACGGCCGGATGCTGACCGCGTTCGGGAACACCGCGTTCATCCTGCTCTTCTCCATCACCGGCACCGTGATCATCGGCTCGATGACGGCCTACGCCATCGACCGGTTCCGCTTCCGGGCGAAGAAACTGGTGATGGCCCTCTTCCTCGTGGCCACCCTGGTGCCGGCCGTCACGACACAGGTGGCCACCTTCCAGGTGGTCAACAGTTTCGGCCTGTTCGACACCCGGTGGGCGCCCATCCTGCTGTACATGGGCACGGACATCGTGTCGATCTACATCTTCCTCCAGTTCATCCGGTCCATCCCCGTCTCGCTGGACGAAGCGGCCCGGCTGGACGGCGCCAACTCCTTCACGGTCTACCGCCGGATCATCCTGCCGATGCTGAAGCCCGCGATCGCGACCGTGGTCATCATCAAGGGGATCACCGTCTACAACGACTTCTACATCCCCTTCCTCTACATGCCCTCCCAGGACCTCGGCACCATCTCCACCGCGCTGTTCCGCTTCAAGGGACCTTTCGGCGCCCACTGGGAGAACATCTCCGCGGGTGCGATCCTCGTCATCGTCCCGACTCTGATCGTCTTCCTCTTCCTCCAGCGCTACATCTACAACGGCTTCGCCCAGGGGGCCACCAAGTAGCCCTCCCCGGCCCCCGGTTCACGGCCGCGACGCCCCGCGCACCCCGCCGGGCGACGCGGCCGCGGCATGTCCCCGTCCCGACCGCTTCCGCCTCCTGCGAAGGAGTCCCCCGTGGCCCAGCCCGTCAGTCCGCTCGACCACCGGTACCTCGGTGAGCACCCCGTGCGCACACTGCGCTACCTGTTCCGTCCCGACCGCGCCCGGATCGCCGGCGCGGTCGCCGCCTTCTTCGGCAAGCACGCCCCGGTGTGGCTGCTGCCACCGGTGACGGCGAACATCATCGACGTCGTCGTCCAGCACCGCCCGATAGCGGAGCTGTGGTGGAACTGCGCCGTGATGCTCGCCGTCCTCGCGCTCAATCTGCCGCTGCACCTGCTCTACGTGCACTGGATGCACGGCTCCATCCGCCGGACCGGACGCGATCTGCGGGCCGCTCTCGTGCAGCGGATGCAGCAGCTGTCGATCGGCTACCACAACCGCATCAGTTCCTCCGTGCTCCACACCAAGGTCATCCGGGACGTGGAGACGCTGGAGACCGGTGTGCAGCAGACCGCCGACAACGGCCTGACCGCCGCGGCGACGCTGACCGGCGGCCTCGCGGTGATCGCGATCGTCACCCCGGCCTTCCTGCCCGTGTTCCTGGTGCTGGTCCCCGCCTCCGCGCTGCTGGTGGTGGCCCTGCGGTCGCGGCTGCGGGACCGCAACGCCAGCTTCCGGCACTCGGTCGAGCGACTGTCCTCCAGCGTCAGCGAGATGACCACGCTGATCCCCATCACCCGCGCCCACGGCCTGGAGCGCACCGCGCTGCGCCGGGTCGACCGGGATCTCGACACCGTGGTGCGCGAGGGCTCGCGGCTGGATCTGCTCAACGGGCGGTTCGGGTCGCTCTCCTGGATGGTGCTCAACGCGCTCGGCATGGCCTGCCTCGCGGGCGCCGCGCTCGTCGCCTACTACGGCTGGCTGGACGTCACCCCGGGCGCCGTGGTCATGCTCAGCGCCTACTTCTCCAGCCTCACCGGCTCGGTGACGACGCTGCTGACCCTGGCGCCCGTGATCGGCAAGGCGCTGGAGTCCGTCCGCTCCGTCGGCGAGGTGCTCCAGGCGCCGGACCTGGAGGAGAACGACGGCAAGGACGAGGTGGCACGGGTGGCCGGCGAGTTCCGCTTCGAGTCGGTGGGCCTCACGTACGAGGACGGGGAGCGCCCGGCGCTGGACGGCCTCGACCTGACGGTGCCCGCCGGCCAGACGGTGGCCCTGGTGGGCGGCTCCGGAGCGGGCAAGTCGTCGGTGCTCGGCCTCGTCCTCGGCTTCCACCGGGCGACCGGCGGACGCATCCTGCTCGACGGCCGGGACCTGGAGGGGCTGGACCTGAGGACGTACCGCCGCTTCGTGTCGGTGGTGCCCCAGGAGTCGATCCTCTTCGAGGGCAGCATCCGCGAGAACGTCGCCTATGGCATGGCCGACGTCTCCGAAGCCGCGATCCGGCAGGCCCTGACGGACGCCAACGCCACCGAGTTCACGGACCGGCTCCCCGACGGTCTCGACACCGTCGTCGGCGAGCGCGGCGCCCGGCTGTCGGGCGGGCAGCGCCAGCGCCTCGCCATCGCCCGCGCGCTGATACGCGACCCGCGGGTGCTGGTCCTCGACGAGGCGACCTCGGCGCTCGACGCCCGCTCGGAGGCACTGATCCAGCAGGCGCTGACACGGCTGGTCGCCGGACGCACGGTGTTCATCGTGGCCCACCGGCTCTCCACGGTCCGCGGCGCCGACCGGATCGTGGTCATGGACCAGGGCCGCATCGTGGAGTCGGGCACGCACGAGGAGCTGCTGGCCCGGGCGGGAGCCTACGCGCGCCTGCAGCGCGCGCAGTTGGCGTGACGCGGCGGGACAGCGGTCCGGGTGCGGGGCCCCCTCCCCGGGCCGCGCGTCCCGTCCGGGTGCGCGTCCCCGGACCGGTGTGCGCGCATTCGGGGAACGCCCGGCGGCAGCGATTCCCCTGCGCATCGGACCCTTGTTTGCTGAACCGGTTAATCAACGGGAAACGTAGGGGCAGGGACAGGGACTGTCAACGGTTCGCGCACGATCCCGCGGCCGCCGCGGACGCGCCGTCGCGGGACGCCACGCCGCCATGGCAGCCAGGAGAGCGGCTTTCCCGCAGATGGAGGCTTGATCACCACGCCGAGCGCCGGCCAACGCGATCCCCGGCACCCGCCGGGAACGGGACAGTCACCGATTCCGCCTTCACGCGCACGGCGAAAGAAAGGGCATGCCCGTCCGGCCCGTCGACCCGTTTCCACGAAACCGGTAAGGGCGGCGGAGCGAAGGCGGCACGACTCTTGACACACCGGTCGCGACGGGTGCCTCATATGAGGGCAACGACCGCTGCCGGCGGTGTTCATGACGGTGCGTCGGCGGGGCGTTCCGGCTCCCGCCGAGAGCCGGCCCCCGTCCTGCACCGAGCACTTCCACGACTCCGCTCCCGGCGGCCGAACGCCGCCCGGCGAGGGGCTGACAACGTTGTCCATCCTCCACTCCTCCGAGGAGAACGATGAGCAGACCACCCAGGCGCCGCAGCCGTTCCGCTGCCGCCGGTACCGTGATCGCCTCCCTGGCCGGCCTCCTGCTGCCGCTGCTCGGCGCCGGTGAAGCCGCCTCCGCCGCTCCCACCGCACCCCCCACCGCCGCCGCCGATACCGCCACCGCTGCCACCGCCGCCGGCATCAAGGTCGGCAACGGGCGGGTGTACGAGGCGAACGGCAACGAGTTCGTCATGCGCGGCGTCAACCACGCCCACACCTGGTACCCGGACCGCACGGGCTCGATCGCCGACATCGCGGCGAAGGGCGCCAACACCGTCCGGGTCGTGCTCTCCAGCGGAGACCGCTGGACGAGGACCAGCGCCTCCGAGGTGTCCTCCCTGATCGCCCAGTGCAAGGCGAGCAAGGTCATCTGCGTGCTGGAGGTCCACGACACCACCGGCTACGGGGAGGACGGAGCCGCCGCCTCCCTCGACCGGGCGGCGGACTACTGGATCGGTGTCAAGAGCGCGCTGCAGGGCCAGGAGTCCTACGTCGTCGTCAACATCGGCAACGAGCCCTTCGGCAACACCGGCTACGCGGCCTGGACGGACGCGACGAAGAACGCGGTCGTCAAGCTCCGCAACGCGGGCCTCGACCACGCGCTGATGGTCGACGCCCCGAACTGGGGCCAGGACTGGTCGCACACCATGCGGAACAACGCCGCGTCGGTCTTCGCCGCCGATCCGGACCGCAACACCGTCTTCTCGATCCACATGTACGGCGTGTACGACACCGCCGCCGAGGTGCAGGCCTACCTCGGGCACTTCGTCGATGCCGGACTGCCCATCGTGGTGGGCGAGTTCGGTGACAACCACAGCGACGGGAACCCCGACGAGGACGCCATCATGGCGACCGCCCGGTCCCTCCGGGTCGGCTACCTCGGCTGGTCCTGGAGCGGCAACGGCAGCGGCGTCGAGTACCTGGACATGGTGAACGGCTTCGACGCGGGCTCGCTGACCGCCTGGGGCCGGCGCCTCTTCCACGGTGCCGACGGCATCGCCGCCACGTCCAGGCCGGCCACGGTCTACGGCGGTGGCGGCGGCACCGGAGGCGGCACCGCGCCCAACGGCTACCCGTACTGCACGAACGGCGGCGTCACCGACCCGGACGGCGACGGCTGGGGCTGGGAGAACAGCCGCTCCTGCGTCGTCCGCGGCAGCGCCGCCGACGGCGGCACCGGAGGCGGCACCGCGCCCAACGGCTACCCGTACTGCGCGAACGGCAGCGCCACCGACCCGGACGGCGACGGCTGGGGCTGGGAGAACAGCCGCTCCTGCGTCGTCCGCGGCAGCGCCGCCGACCGCTGACGGCTGACGGCTGACGGCTGACGGCGGCAACCACGGCGTGCCGGGTCCTTCTCCTCCGTGGAGCGGGCCCGGTGCGCCGGCCGGTCGCGTGCCGGGACCGGGGGCCGGGGCGGCCCCCGGTCCCGGTGGCCGGAATCCCGGTTGAGACCCGGGGCCGTGCCCCGTACGGTGCATGCCGTGAACAGCCCCGAATCGGACAGAGCCGAGCCGCCGGTCGCCCGGCGGCGTGACGTCTGACCGGTCCCCCGCGGACCGGTGGTCAGTCGATCCCGCTTCCAGCGACCGGACGCGCCCTCCGCGTGTCCGCGACGGCTCCGTCCCACCGGTGGTTCCGGGGTGACGGGCATGGCCGTCAGCACGCGGACGTCCCCCGACCGCGCCTGCCGATGCCGGAGCCGTTCCCTTGCCTGTCCTTCTTCCCGTCCTCGCCCTCGCCGTCTTCGCGCAGGGCACGTCCGAGTTCATGCTCTCGGGCCTGGTGCCCTCGATCGCCGACGACCTGTCCGTGTCGACCGGGTCCGCCGCGAGCCTGACGTCCGCCTACGCGATCGGCATGGTGCTGGGCGCCCCGCCGATGGCCGCGCTGAGCGCGCGGTGGCCGCGCCGCCTGGCCCTGACCGTCTTCCTGGCGGTGTTCGTCGCCGTCCATGCGGTGGGGGCTCTCACGCACAGTTTCCCGCTGCTGTTCGCCACCCGGGTCGTCGCGGCGGTGGCGAACGCGGGGTTCCTCGCCGTCGCCATGTCCGTGGCGACGGCCCTGGCCGCACCGGAGCGGCAGACCCGGGCGACGGCCGTGCTGCTGTCCGGGGTGACACTGTCGATCGTCGCCGGGGTCCCCGGGGGCGCCCTGCTCGGCGCGTGGGCGGGCTGGCGCGCGGTGTTCTGGGCGGTGGCGCTGCTCTGCCTGCCCGCGCTGGCGCTCGTCGTGCGTGCCGCGCCCGCCGGCACGGGCGGCGGGCGGGAGGTGCCCGTCGCCGGCGAGCTGCGCGCACTGGCGTCGCGGCAGGTGCGGGAGGCACTGCTGCTCGCGGCCGCCGTCAACGGTGCCACCTTCGCCGTCTTCGCCTATCTCGCGGTGATCGCCACCGGGCCCGCCGGTCTGCCCGGCGGAGCGGTGCCCGCGCTGCTCGCCGCCTTCGGCGCCGGGGCGTTCGCCGGGGTGGTGACCACGGGCCGGACGGGCGACGGGCGGCTCGGCCCCGGTCTGCGGCTCACCCTGTGCGCCCTGCCCGCGGGCTGGGCGGCCGTGGCCCTGGCCGGGCACCGCCCGGTGCCGCTGTTCCTCCTCGCCACCGTCCTGGGCGGCCTGTCGTTCGGCGCCGGGTCCGCTCTGGTGGGCCGTGTCATGCGGACGGCATCGCCCGAGGCCCCCGCGCTGAGCGGCGCGTTCGCCACCGTGGCGCTGAACGCCGGTGCGGTGGCCGGTCCGCTGCTGGCAGGCGCGGTCGCCGGCGCGACGGGCGACGCCCGCGACGCCGCGTGGGTGAGCGCGGCGCTGGCCGCCACCGCCGCGGCCGCCGTCCTGCGGCCGGCCGCGGCACGCCGGACCGGCGCACGGGCGGACGTCTGAGGCAGCCGCCGGTTCCGCTCCTCCCGGTCGGGTGAGGCCCGGTCGCGGGGGAGAGACCGGCGTACGCCCCCGCGCTACGCCCCGGCGGCGGCCCCCTCGGGGACGGCGAGGAACTCCACCAGCGCCGGGGCGAAGGCGGGGTCGCGCAGGGCCCCGAGGTGGTCGCCGTGCACCCGGCGGAGCACGGCCCTCGGGAGGGCCGCCGCGAGCACCTCGGGCCGGGCCGCGAGGTGGTCGTCGCGCCCCGCCACCACCAGGGTCTCGGCTGCGATCCCGGACAGCGCGATCGGCTCCGCGTGCACGGCCGCCGCCTGCGCCGCGAGGGCCCTGCGGTCACCGCCCGAGGCGTCGGCGAAGGCACGGAACGCGACCGCGGCCCCGTCGGTGATCGATCCCGGGTCATCGGTCAGCAGGGCGTGCCTGAGCACCGCCCCGTCCATGACGCGCGTGTCCACTCCCCCGCACTCCACCACTCCGGCTCCGACGCCGCCGACGACGAGGCGCCGTACCCGTGGATCACGGGTCGCAGTGATGAGGGCGACGACCGCGCCCATCGAGTAGCCGACGAGGTCGAACCGCGGCTCGCCCAGGACGTCGATCAGCGCCGTCACGTCCCGGGCCATCCGCGTCTCCCCGTAGCGGGCGGGGTCGTGGGGCTTGCCCGACGCTCCGTGTCCGCGCGCGTCGACGGTCGCGACCCGGCGGCCGGCGGCCGTCAGCGCCGACACCACCCCCGGCAGCTCCCAGTTCGTCAGTCCCGAGGCGATGAACCCGTGGTGCAACAGGACCAGCGGCAGGCCCGGTTCGCCCTCCCAGACCTTGTAGGCGATGACCGTCCCGTCGTCGGCGTGGAACTGCGGCATGATCCCTTCCGGCTCCTTCCGGGAGAGGGGACGGGCGAGGTGCCCGTCCGGCGTGGCGGCCCGCCGGCGCCCGCCGGTGAGGCGGGTGCCGGCGGGCCGGGCGCACGACGGGGTCAGGAGGCGACGAAGTCGGCGATGTCGCCGAGCACCGAGGTGCTGGTGAGGAACCCGAGGTGGGTCTCGCACGCGACGTAGTTGTTGTCCGCGCCGGTCAGCCGGGTGCTGGTGTACGGGAGGATGACCCCGTCGCACGGCGAGTACCAGGTGCCGTACTCGGTGCTCCCCGGCGTCTCGTCGCCCGACGAGATCTGGGTGATGAACGCGGAACCGGGATACATCTGCTGACACGTCGCGTAGATCAGGCAGGCTCCCGCGGCGGTCGTCCCGTGGTTCGCCCCGGCGATCGAGGCGAGGTGGCTGACGTTCGCGTGGCCGCCCAGGACCTTCAGGTAGTACTGGCTGACCAGTCCGCCCATCGAGTGGTTGACGATGGCGACCTTGCTCGCGCCGGTACGGGACTTCACGTTGCTGACGAAGCTCGCCAGGCCCTGGGCGTTGGTGATGTTGTTGCCGTAGGAGTTGTACTCGTAGGCGAACAGGTTCGAGCTCGACCAGCCGTTGCTCTGGAAGACGCTCCTGGCGGTGGTCCAGTTGGACGCGCTTCCGGTGTAGCCGTGCACGAAGACGACCGGTGTGCCGGTCGACAGCGCCCCGGCGGCGGCCGGCTGCGCGGAGCCGGCGGAGGCGGCCGCGCCGGCCGGGGTCGCCGAGGCGAACAGGGCGAACGCGGCGGTGACGGCGGCGACGGCGGTCGTCAGACGGCGGGCGGTACGGCGGCTCATGGAGCCCTCCCAACGAGGGTGTGCGGTGTCGGCCCGACCAAGAATCGTGAGCCGGGCCGCACCGGCCATCCGTGAAATCACCAGTCATCCGTTCGCCACCGCGCGCTGTCGGTGGCATGTGTCAGAGTCGGCGCATGCTCGACATCAATGTGAGGACAGAGGACGGCACGCGGCACCTGGGTGTGTCCGCGGAGGAACTCACCGCTCTGGTGCGGAGGATCGGCGGCTGGGACGACCTCTTTCTGGTGATCCAGCGGATACCCGACCTGCCGGACGTCTTTGCTCAGGTGTGGCACAAGGAGGGTGAGGAGGAGTGGACGGTCGAATACCGCGACGGCGCGGCCGACCGCCACTTCCAGGCACTGGCCGACTCCCCGGACGAGGCGGCGGCCGCCCTGACCGGCTGGGCGCGCGGGGACGACGGCTGGCAGGACGGGCTGGACTGGTCGCTGCTGGACCTGGGACCCGCTCCCGTCGTGCCGCCGCTCGACCTCCGCGACGAGGACCGCGAGGTGCTGGAGAAGCGTGTCCGCGAGGTGCTGACGGCCGGGTACGCGGACCGGGCCCAGCTGGCGGAGACCGCCGAGGACTATCTGGTGACCGCCGACCGGCGGCCCCTGACGCGGCTCCAGGCCGAGGCCTTCGCCGACCGGCTGTGGCTGGAGCGGGTCGCCGAGCAGGAGGCGTGGCACGGCGAGACGGACCCCGAGCGGATCACCCGCGCGTTCACCGCGCTGGAGGCGGCGGGGATCACCGCCCGCGAGCACTTCACCTGCTGCCGGACCTGCGGCGACGCCGAGATCGGCGAGGAGACGGCTCCCGGCAGCCGGGGCTTCGTCTACTTCCACACCCAGTCCACCGAGTCCGCCGCGGCGGGCCGGGGGCTGGCGCTGCTGTACGGCGCCTTCGGCGACGCGGAGGGGGCCACGGCCGCCGTCGGCCGCGAGGTGGTGGCCGCGCTGGACGCCGTGGGCCTGCGCACCGAGTGGGACGGGGACCCGCGCGCGGTGATCTCCGTGACCCCGCTGGAGTGGCGGCGGCGGCTGGTGGGCTGACGGGCGGCGGATGCCGGGTGCGGAGTCACCCCGGGGCGGCGCCGCCCGGCGCGTCGTCCCTGTGCCGTCAGTCGGCGGGCCCGCGCGCGCTGTCGCGTTCCGGGCCGCCGGGCAGGTCGAGTTCGGCGCGGACCGTCTTGCCGACGGGCACACGGTCGACGACCTCCCAGCGGTCGGCCAGCGCGTCGACGAGCAGCAGTCCGCGTCCCGACTCCGCCAAGGGGCCGGGGACGGGCGGCCGTTCGGGGGGACGCGACTCGCCTCTGGCGTCCGACATCTCGATGCGCAGGA
The DNA here is from genome assembly GCF_014489615.1 of Streptomyces genisteinicus. Taxonomy (GTDB): domain Bacteria; phylum Actinomycetota; class Actinomycetes; order Streptomycetales; family Streptomycetaceae; genus Streptomyces; species Streptomyces genisteinicus. Next base: position 5,807,702 of record NZ_CP060825.1, on the reverse strand, counting down.
CGGCTGCTCCGGGGTCGCGGGCCAGGACGAGTTCGACGTCCCGGCCGGGGACGCGCCCGTGGGTGACGGCGTTGGCGGCCAGTTCGCCGACGATCAGCGCCACCGACCGCGCGAGTTCGCTGTCGTGGCCGAACCCCCAGCGCTCGCACTGGATCACCGCGAGCCGGCGCGCGAGGCGCGCGCCGCGCGGTGTCGGACTGAAGCGCTGGCGGAACACACGTTCGGTGACGGTCCCGCCGTCGGTGGCGGGTGGCGCGTGGTTGCTCATGACAGCCCATCCGACCTGCCCGTCCGGCGCCCCACCAGCTCAGGGACCCGTACGCTGCGTCAGCGTACGAGTGCGCAGAGTGGACTGATCGGGTAACCCGCTGTGACGATGGGGGTCTTGCGAGTCGCGAGCGGGTGGAAGGGGCCGGGATGACGGACGACGTCACGGGCGGCGGCGGGTGCATCGGAGCCGGCGAGGGCGGCGGGACCGGTGGGGCGGGCGGGGCCGGCGGGGGTGAACCGGAGGGCTCCGACAGCCTGAAGGCCTTCGGCGAGGTCGTCAAGGCGTTCCGCAGACGGGCCGGGCTGACGCAGGAGCAGTTCGCCCCGGCCGTGCGGTACTCGGTGCCGACCGTCGCCTCGATCGAGCAGGGACGGCGGTTCCCGCCGGCGGACTTCGTGGACCGGGCAGAGGAGGTGCTGGAGGCGTTCGGCGCGCTGCGGGGCGCGTCCCGGCATCTGTCGCGCCGCCCGGGGCTGGCGCGTTGGTTCCGGCAGTGGGCCCGGCTGGAGGCGGAGGCGGTGTCGCTGGACACCTACGAGTGCCGCCTGGTGCCGGGGCTGCTCCAGACCGAGGCGTACGCGAGGACGCTGTTCGTGAACCAGCTGCCGCCGCTCGGCGACGAGCAGATCGAGGCGCAGATGGCGGCCCGGCTGGAGCGGCAGCGGCTGCTGACCGAGCGCCCGAACACCGCGTACAGCTTCATCCTTGAGGAGCATCTGTTCCTGCGGGAGACGGGCGGGCCGGAGGTGACGGCGGGGCTGGTCGACCATGTGCTGCGCGTCGCCGAGCGGCGGAACATCGAGATCCAGGTGATGCCCCTGGTGCGGTGGAGCCACGCCGGGCTGGCCGGACCGATGCAGGTGGTGGAGACGCCGGACAACCGGTGGCTGGCCTACTGCGAGGGCCAGAAGAGCGGCCAGTTCTTCTCGGACCCGAAAGTGGTCAGTGAGCTCAAGATGCGGTATGCCAGGATGCGTTCACAGGCCCTCACTCCCGAGGACTCCCTGGGCCTGCTGAAGCGGATGCGAGGAGCGGCATGACCACGTCCACCGAACTGGCCTGGTTCAAGAGCAGCTACAGCAGCGGCTCCGGCGACTCCTGCGTGGAGGTCGCCCTGTCCTGGCACAAGAGCAGCTACAGCAGCGGCGACGGCGACTCGTGCGTCGAGGTGGCGACGACCCCCGATACCGTGCACGTCCGGGACTCCAAGGTCACCGAGGGGCCCCGGCTGGACCTCTCCCCCGGCCCCTGGGCCGCGTTCGTCGGCTTCGCCGCCGGGGCGGCGTCCGTCTGAGGACGGCGTCGACGGCCGTGCGCGCCGCCCCGGACACGCGGGCGGCGCACCGGCCGCGTAGGCCCGGGGCGGGGCCGGGCAGGGGCGGGTGCGTCCGGCGGAGGGGACGCCCTGTGCGCGAGGGGCGCAGGCCGGCGACCCCGACGGCATCAGCCGGGCAGGAGCGGCATGGGCACGCCCTGCACCTGCCACCGTGCCGACAGGCCCCGGTGCGGCGATCGGAACCGCGATCGAGCGATCACGAACCGGGGAGGACCGGACCCGACGTCCGCTCAGCCCGGGAAGATGCCTGTCGCCCTGCACTTCTTCTCGGCGATGTCGAAGTAGGCCATCCTGTCGCTGGAGTCGCTCTCCTCCGTGTGGATGACGATCTGCGTATCCGCAGGGAAACCCCCCTGGCTCTCCCGCTCCTGGACGTGAGCCGCGACGGTGCCGCACACAGCCACTCCACGATGGCGCGCACCCTCGCCGGGAGCCCATGACGTGAACACCGAGACCATGCCGTCGTGGACCATGACCTCGACGAAGTCCTCGCGCCATCCGGAGCCGTACTTCTCCGCCAGGGCCGCTTCCACGCCCTTCTCCGCATCCCGGTACTTCGCGTCGTGAGTGACGTGCGGCCAGACCCCGTCGTCCGCGGGCGGCGAAGACGCCGTGGCGGCGGCCGCAGGCTTGTCGTCCGGGCGCGGCTCGGATGCGGTACAGGCGACCGCCCCCCACGCCAGTGCCAGGCCGAGGGCAGCTCCGACGCCTCGTCGCACGACGCCCGGCCTCCTCGTGCTCCGCGTTGCGCGCCCTCGCCCCGCCCGCTGGTACGACACGATGACCTCCACTGTGCTCCGGGTGATGAGTTCTCGCCGACAAGCACAGCCGGAAGCAGGGTCCCCTCTTCGGCTGATCCGTGAGGCACGGCCTTCCGGCCCCGCCTGTCGAACAAACGTGCTTGATCAAGACCGCATTCTCCGGATGCCGGAACCTCGGCGCAAGCCCGGCTCACGACGCCCTGACCGGCCGGGACGGAGGCGTCCCGGCCGGGTCGGCCGTCCCGGGGAGAGAAGCGCCCACCCCCTGCGCGCCGTCACGACGCGCCCGCTCCCCGGCCCGCCGGCCGAGGGCGGGACACGGGGCGGCGGGACGGAGCCGCGTCGTGCCGAGCGGGCCGCCCGAGGCGTGCAGGCGGCGCGCACGGAACCGTGGTGCGCGGGGGATCAGCCGGGCAGGTCGCCCGCGTAGCGGTAGATGTTCCCGGCCGAGTTGACGCCCCACACCGTGCCGTCGGCGCCCGCGCCGATGTCCGTCAGACCGCCGGCGATCTGCACCCACGGATTCGCGTCGTCGTTGGTGAAACGGTAGATGTTGGCGTTCGCGTTGACGCCCCACACGGAGGTGCGGGAGCCGGCGGAGATCGCCGTCAGGCCGCCGGGGATCTGCTTCCAGTGGCCGCTGCCCTGGTCACCGGTGTAGCGGTAGATGTTCCCCGCAGAGTTCACACCCCACACCGTGCCGTCGGCCGCCGCACCGATGTCCGTCAGCGCACCCGGGATCTGCACCCACGGATTCGCGTCGTCGTTCGTGTAACGGTAGATGTTCCCACCCGCGTTCACGCCCCACACGTTCGTCCGCGAACCCGCCGAGATGCGCGCGAGACCACCCGGGATCTGCTTCCAGTGACCGCTGCCCTGGTCACCGGTGTAGCGGTAGATGTTCCCCGCCGAGTTCACACCCCACACCGTGCCGTCGGCCGCCGCACCGATGTCCGTCAGCGCACCCGGGATCTGCACCCACGGATTCGCGTCGTCGTTCGTGTAACGGTAGATGTTCCCACCCGCGTTCACGCCCCACACGTTCGTCCGCGAACCCGCCGAGATACGGGCGAGACCACCGGGGATCTTCTTCCAGTCAGCCATGGTGCCGTTTCCTTCCGCTGGGGAGAGTGCTGCGCGGCAACGGTCCCGCAGCGGAACGATTCGTCGTCTGAACGGATTTCCACTCCCCCTCACGGACTTGTCCGGCACGTCGTGTTTGTGTGCGGCGCCACCCGGTGCGACCTGCGGCGACACCGCGCGCCACCCGCCGCAGGGTGACGCGAACCGGAGTCACCCCGGAGGGTGACACCCGCCGCGATCGTTGACGCGGTGGCGCCGGCGGCCCGATCCCCGCGAGTTGCCCGGCTCCCCCTCCTGCTAGCTTCTACATGTCTGTAGAATTCATCGTGCCGGGCCGCACCCTCCTGTGGCCCGGCACCTGCCGAGGGAGCGCTCATGGCCCTGTGGGACCGCCTCAAGGAGTCCGCGTCGACGATGCAGACGCAGCTCGTGGCGAAGAGGAACGATCTCAAGAGCGGCGCCTTCCGCGACGCGTCGATGGCGATGTGCGCGCTGGTCGCGGCCGCCGACGGGACGGTGGACCCGTCGGAGCGGCAGCGCGTCGCGCAGCTGATCGGCAGCAACGAGGTGCTCCAGAACTTCCCCGCCGACGACCTGCGCCGCCGGTTCGAGGAGAACCTGGACAAGCTGACGGCCGATTTCGCCTTCGGCAAGGTCAGCGTGTTGCAGGAGGTCGCCAAGGCGAAGAAGAAGCCCGCCGAGGCGCGTGCCGTGATCCAGATCGGCATCGTCATCGGCGGTGCGGACGGGGACTTCGACAAGGACGAGCAGGCCGTCGTGCGCGAGGCGTGCTTCACGCTGGGGCTCGCGCCGCACGAGTTCGACCTGTAGGGACGCTCGCGCTCACCCCCGGGCGCTCCTCGCGCGCAGATACGAGCGGACGAGCGAGACTCCCCCCGGGATCACGAGGAGCAGCCCGCACAGCAGGGTGACGGGCGCTTCGCCGAAGAGGACGACGAGCAGCAGACCGCACACGGTGTACAGGACGCCGAGCGGGGCGATCGCGACCTCTTGCGAGGCGGCGGCCCGCCCGTCAGCCGGGCGCGGCCGCGCCTCGTGGTGCAGAGCGGCCCCTCGCACGGAGCCGCCGGGCCCGTCGAAGCGTCTGTCGCCGCCGGCGCCCGCGTCGCCGGCCAGAGCTGTGGTGGGTGTCCCCCCGGTTCTCATGTTCTTGCGGGTGCCCCGGGAAGGGCGGCTGATGCCTATGGCACTCCCACTGGTTCAGCGGAAGGGGAATCCGCTGTCCACGGGCCGCTACCTCCCTCGGCGCACGGCCACGTACGTCACGACGGCCACCGCGAGGAGAAAGACGAGGACGATCAGCCACACCGGTCCACCGGAAGCGATGGACGGGCCGGTCAGGACTGCCAGGTCCATGGAGGGTCACCTCCTTCCGTGCCGGACGGGACTGTTCGACCATTCCGCACCTCCCAGGGCGGCGCCCCGCACGGCCGTCGACGGCTGTCGGCGGCTTGCGGAGCCTCTTGCGGCTCGGCGTCGGACTGGTTCGCTTCTCGTCGTCACCGCGACTTGCGGTGGCGGGACCACTCCCATGCCCAGGGCCGGCCCGATCAGGACGGCGGCCGCTGTGCCCCAGGCCTGCCCCGCACCGGCTCCGCCGAGCATGAGTACGACCGCGATCACGAGACGGAGGAAGACGAACCCTCCGACGAACGGGACCCACGGGTTGCGGTCCCGCGACCGTGCGCCTCAGTCATCCATGCTCCGGATACCTCCTTGCCGACTGGGCGGACCGCCCCTGCGCGCGGGTCCTGTGCTGAGTGGCGTAAGAGTGATGGTCTAGGAACGCGGCCGGAACCGCAGTGCTGCCACCGAGCCTGCCGTGAGCACACCGCCCATGGCCGCGATCCAGATCCCCGCGCCCATCCCGGCCAGCAGTGCCACAAGGCCGATCAGGACGAGTGCGGCACTGCCTGCGACGGCGATCCACAAGCCGACGGAGGTGACCGCCGACCCCACCGCGTCCTGACCCAGCATCTCGCCGCCGTCCGGACTGGATGTCATCTTCGCGTCCCTCCCATGACGGGGCAGCGGCTACCGGCGATACAGGAACCATGCGATCAACGGAACGACCACGACGACGAACAAGGCCACGAACAAGAAGCCGGATTCCGTCGACTCCAGCGGAAAGGGAGCGCTCAGGATCATCGCTGCCCCTTCTTCATACTCAGGTAGGCCAGAGCAAGGGTGGCGCCTCCGCTCACGGTGAGGACGATGCCGCCGACCGATGTCACGGCCGTACGATCGAGCACGACGGCCAGGAGCAGCCCGCAGACGATTTGCAGGAGTCCGAGGGGCGCGAGGGTGCGTTGACGTCCTGGATAGAGCAAGCCGGTCACTCCCTTCGATGAGGGGCCGGGGAGCTCTGTCCCCGGCCCCTCACTGATCCGTCAGTTCAAGTCGTTCTGGTAGGTGGCTCCCACATAGGTGCCTGCGGCGGCCCCGATGGCCATGCAGTACGGCAGAGCCGCTGCGGCACCGACGGCGGTGAAGGCTGCTGCGCCCGCCGTGCACAGTCCGGTGATCCCGACTTCGGCGATCATGGCTGCGGTGGCGGCCTCGACAGCGTCCCCGTCGCCGGTGATGCCCGCGTAAATGATGTTCCCTATCCCGAGGGCATTGCCGATGCCGTCAAAGCTCAGGGTCCCCTGGGGGTCGATGCGGTTGACCGGGTCGCCCTCGGCGTAGAGGTAGGGGTTCTTCTCCTGGCCGGAGGGGTCGGGGCTGGTGAAGCGGCCGATGTTGGGGTCGTAGTAGCGGGCCGCGAAGTGGTAGAGCCCGGTCGGGTCCTGGAGGCCGCCGGCGAACCGGTAGGGCTGGGAGACCTGTTCCGTGAACGAGCGCTGCACACCGCGGGGGCTGTACGAGTAGCTGTTGACCTTGGCACCGGACTCGTCGGCGAGCGCGACGACCGAACCGAGCGCGTCGGTCAGGTAGTAGTAGGACATGCCCCCGGTGGTCATGGAGTTGAGGGTGCCCCCGGGCTCACGGTTGAATCCCGTGTCCACGCCGCCGGTGCTCTGCGCGGAGAGGCCGAGCGGGCCGTTGTGGAAGAAGGTGTCGCCGAGCTTGATCCGCTCGCTCTGGTCGGTCGAACCGTACTGCCCCGCATAGGTCTTGCCTCCCACGGTGACCGAGGTCATCTGCGAGTGGTCGGACCACTTCGCGGCCGTCCGGGCTCCCTCCGGGGTGGAGGCGCCGGCGGTCTCGTTGCCCAGCTTGTCGTAGGACCAGCCCGTCGTGGCGCCGTTCTTCGCCGTGATCTGCTGGGCGTCGTTGACGGTGTAGGTGGTGCCGCGCGGGCAGCCCGGGTCGACGCCCTGCGAGGTGAGGTTGCCGGCGAGGTCGTAGCAGTACTGCCACGACGAGGTGAGGGTGGTGCCCTTCTCCTCCTTGGCGTAGGAGAAGCGCCCGGCGCCGTCGTAGGTGTAGCTGGTCTTCAGCCCCGCGACCGCGTCGGTGCGGGTGCGGATCTTGGCGCCGTCCTTGCCCGCGTTGCTGTAGGTGTAGGCGAGGTCGACCAGGGTGCCCTTGGGCGAGGTGGCCTTGATCTGCTCCGGCCGGCTGGACTCGTCCAGGGTGATCTTCTGGACCGTGCCGCCGGGGTAGGTGGTCGTGGTGCGCGCGTCGTTGTTGTCGTACGCGTAGGTCGTGGTCCTCCCCGTCGGGTCCTTCAGGTGGGTGAGGTTGTTGACCTTGTCCCAGGTGTAGTCGGTGACGCCCGCCGGGTCCTCGTAGGTGTCGACGTTGCCCGCCGGGGTGTACGTCAGCCGGGTCTGCGAGCCGTTCTGGAGGGTGCGCACGGTCTCGCGGGACAGCGGGTCGAAGGCGTAGCCGATGACACCCGTGCCGTCGGAGCGCTGGACGAGGTTGCCGTCCCCGTCGTAGGAGTACGTGACGGTGGCGTAGCCGGAGGTGTCGACCTTCACCACGCGGTCGCGCTCGTCGTACTCGTAGAGCGTGGTCACGCCCCGGCCGTCCTTGACGGTGGCCGGGCGGCCGAGGCCGTCGTAGGTGTAGGTGGTGACGCCGAGCGGGGCGGGCGGGGTGACCTTGGTCAGGTTGCCCTTCGCGTCGTAGGTGAAGGCGGTGGAGACCGACTTCGACGAGGTCATCTTCGTCGTCGCCTTGCAGCGCTGGCCCTCGAAGCCGCCGCAGGTCGCCGTGGCGGGGTTGTGGTCGAAGGTCTGCGTGCCGCCGCCGGTGCCGGTGACGGCGACCGAGGTGGTGTTGCCGGCCGCGTCGTAGGTGTAGTCGGTCTTCTCTCCGTCCATGGACGTCATGGAGCCGGGCAGATCGGCCCCGGCCAGGGTCTGGTAGCCCGTCAGGGAGGCGGTCGCACCGGTCGGGAGCTTCGCCGACGTCGGGTTGGAGCGGGCGTCCCAGCCGTAGGCGGTGACGTTGCCACCGACCCCACCGGTGCCCATGGCGTCGGTGGCGGTCTCCACGTTGTTGTTCGCGTCGTAGGACTTGGACCGCACATGCCCGAACGCGTCGGTCACCTTGGTGATCCGGCCGTCGGCGTCGTGCTCGTGCTTCGTGGCGTGGCCCTCGGGGTTCGTCACCGTGGTCGTACCGGCGGCGGAGGGCGAGGAGCCGGAGTGGGCGTAGGTGAACGTCGGGCCGGTGTGCCCGGAACCGCCCAGGGACGTGGCCCGCAGCATCGAGGTGACGCGGCCCTGGTCGTCGTAGGTGAAGACGGTGACGCGGCCCTCGGGCGTGGTGACCTTGGTGACCCGGCCGTCGGCGTCGTACCCGTACTGGGTGGCCTTGCCCTCGGTGTCCGCCGTACGTGTCAGGTTGCCGTCGGAGTCCAGGTCGAACACCGCGGTCCGGCCGGTGTGGTCCTTCGCCTGCCACTGGTTCGGGTACGTCTTGACCAGGTCGACCCATCGGCCCGAGCGGGTCTCTGTGACCTTGAACCCCTTGTGCTCACCGCTCTCGTCGTGCTGGTCGACCGTGATCGTGCCCTTGTTGCGGTCGGTGACCTTCGTCAGGGTGCCGTTGGCGTCGTAGGTGTCCTTGAGGCCGGACTTGCGGTCGGTCAGCGTGTAGGTGCCGTCCGCGTTCTTCTTGAGGTCCTTGGCGTAGCCCTTGGGCGTGGTGAACGAGCCGTCGGCGTTCTTCGTGAAGCGGACGGACGCGCCCGTGGCGTCGTAGAGCACGACCTCGGTCGTGTAAAAGGTGCTCAGATAGCGCTCGTACTCCTGCCACCACGGGTCGGACACCTTGCCGAACGGCCCGGTCAGTGAGTTGTAGGTACGCGCCAGGCGCAGCGACTTCCCCACACCGGCGATCTCGAAGTCGGTCGCGGCGAGCATCAGGTTGCCGTTGGAGAGGTTGATCCGGGCGACCAGGCTGTCGGTGATCCGCACATCGGACAACTGGTGCCAGGGCACGGCCCCTTGGCCCTCCGGCACCCAGGACAGGACGCCGGCGGCGGAGCGCGCCGCCGTGTCGGCACCGCCCGTGCCGCGCTTCTCCTGCTGCGCGCGCCAGGCTTCCTCGGCCGCGGACGGAGCCGCGTCCCTTTCGTTGGCGACGGGCTCGGTGACGCCCACCTTCACCGGCGGGACGGCCAGCGCCTCGGCCGCCCGGCCCCACACCGAACCCGGCGCCGGATCGGCGGAGCCGACGGAGTTCGCGGCCAGCGCGGGCAGCGTGCCCGCGCCCAGCGCGAGCGCGGCGACCACCGCGGTGAACGAGGTTCTTGCGGACATGCGGGCACGTCGAAGAGACGTGCCCGAAGCACGCGGATGCATACGCTTCCCCCCACGAGAAGACTTCTCACGGCAGCCACAGTGACCACCGGAGCCGCACACGCTGCCACAACTCCTTCACGGGTCCCGGGACCTGCCCGCGATCATGTCGAACACACGGACGACAATCGGCCGAGTTCGGCGTGCCGCGCGGCGGTCACGGCACGCTGCGGGGGCGGGCCGTGTCGATGGATCCGCCCTGTGGGCGCGGCACGCAGCATGGCCGAAAAGAGCGGTGGGGTGAGCGGGCCCGGGGGCAACGCACCGACGCGCGGCGCGGCGGCGACGGGCCGAGGCCGTGGTGCCGACCGCGGCGCCCCAGGCGCCACGCGAGGTGCCCGGCCGGAACACTCCGGCCGGGCACCTCGCGTGGACCACCCCTACGGCAGTGGGTCCTGCCGCCCCCCAACAGCCGGGCTCCCCGCCCGGCGGACGGGGCGTGCGGCGGGCGCCCTTCCGGCGACGGCGTGCTCCGACGCACTCACCACCAGTTCCACTGCCACTGGTACTTGCCGGCCTGGTCGACGGAGCCGGGTGCCGCCACACTCACGGTTCCGTCCGCCCAGCCCACGAGTGTCTTCCCGGGAAAGGCCTTGGGGACGATTCCGACCTTGGTGCCCGGAAGCCGTTCCCACAGCTGGCCGGGGTCGGTGGTGTTGCATGTCGAGAGGTACAGGTTGGTGCCGTTGGTGTCGAGGCACGATCCGCTCTGGTAGCCGTTCCGCAGCCAGCCCTCGTCACTCAGGTTCCAGGAGTTGAAGTTGGTGACCTTGCAGGTCACCTGTGTGACCGGCATGGTTCCGGCGATCGCGGTGTTGATGCCGAGACAGGCCTGGGTGTACGGGTTCCGGAGGTTGACCCAGGCGCCGTCGTCCGCGGCGGTCGCGGCCTGCGGCGCGAGCCCCACGATCAGGCAGGCGGCGGCCGTGGCCAGGGCGCCGAGCCGGACACGGCCGGCCGTACGGGACCGGCCGCTCATCCCGTCCACCTGCAGAACCTACCGGGGCGGAAGCTGGTGGTCGCGTCGTTGGCCCAGGAGGGCATGTCGGAGACCTTGTCGCCCGGCGCGACGGAGTACAGGCACACCTCGAAGTTGTCGTCCATGTAGAGGGAGATCCAGTTGTCGGTACGGTTCCAGTAGGACGTCATGCGGTCGTTCATGTAGTCGCCGACGTTGGCCTGGGGCTCGCTGGAGTAGGCGAAGCGCCCGGTGAAGCCGGGATCCGCCCACAGGCAGAACTCCTGGGCCGGGCAGTCGGTGTCGGCGGCCACGGCCGCTCCGCCGCCCAGGCCGGTCATGGCGAAGGCCGCCCCCAGGGTGAGTGCCGCCGCGGCCAGGGGCCTCAGGCGCACCGTCATCTTCTTCCTCATCGTTGTCACCGTTCCCTTCAGCACCACTGGCCGACGGCGAACGAGGTCACCCGGTCGTTGAGATGCGGGTCGACGGCGGCGTCCGATCCACCCGGCGGGATCGCGAACAGGCAGCCGCGGTAACCCGAGTCGTAGTAGACCGTGATCCACTGGTCGGTGCGGTTCCAGTACGACGTCGTACGGTCGTTCATGTAGTCACCGATGTTCGAGATGTTCTGTGCCGGACTGGACAGCATCCGGCCCTGGTAGCTGGAGTCCTGCCACAGGCAGAACCAGTTGGGCTGGCACTCGCTGCTGTCGGCAGCGGCCGGCTGGGCTCCGAGCGCACCGATGGCGACGGCGGCCAGAGTGGCCGCTCCCGTCGCTGACAGACGTTTCACAAGGTGACGGCCACGCATGGTGGTCTCCTTCTCGGTGGCTTCCGGAGAGAGGCCGTGGCCGGCCCGGACGCCCGGACCCGCTCGCACCTCTCACTGATGCCCGGAGGGTCCTCCCGGCACCACCGGGGCGAGTGCTCGTCCCGGTGTGCACGATGTTTCCGCTGTCAGGGGTTCACCCGGGAGTCCGTTTCGCTGCTCACCACTGCTCACATGTGCTCACGGGCAGCGGGCAGGGCGGATTCCACGGTCCTGCCGGTCGCCCACGGGTGCGGCCGGCCGCCTGCCCGGCCCGCCGTCGTCAGACGGTGCGGACGGCGGACGGGTCGGGCCAGTCCGTCACGGCGGACGCCGACTCCGCGGCCCACAAGCGCGCACACACCAGACCCGTCCCCTGCACGAGGTGCCGCCGGTACGTGCTGAACGGAAGCCCCAGCCGGTGCGCCGCCGTCTCCTGCGTCCGCGCCCGCTCCAGGTAGGTCGTCACCAGAGCCGCGTGGAACTTCAGCTGCCGTGAGTCCTCCTTCAACGCCTCGACCGCCTCGGCGAGCACGGTGCGCAGCAGGTCCACCGGGTCGTTGTCACCCTCCCTGGCCCAGTCCGCCACGAGATGACTGTTCAGCAGGGGATTGTGTTCGAGGGCGGAGGGCTGCTGCATGTTCTTCAGCGCGTCCCGCACCGCTCCGTCGAAGGCCTCCCTCGGCAGCGTCCGTGCGGTGCCGCAGGTGCCGGCCCTCTCGGGGACCGGCGCGTGCAGAGCCCCGGGCTGGGTGCGGTCGAACCAGATCTCCAGCGGGGTGGTGCGCCAGTCGCACCCGAAGCCCGTGAAGGTGAGCCCACGGTCCCAGGCCGTCTCCCAGAACTCCCGGTGCCCGAGGTGGTGCATCAGGCCGCGCCACAGCGCGGCGTCCGGCGAGATGATGAAGGACCAGGCCAGCCCGCGGGAGCGGATCCAGTCCCGGCAGATCCGCAACTGCATGAGGTGCCCCACCGTGGACACCTCGCCGTACGACACCGGGTCGATCATGAAACGCGACATGAGGAGGTGCTCGCCGGGACGCATCGGCGCCGTGCGTTCCACGTGCTCCCAGGCCGCCGCCGCGACCGGGTCGACCGCGGTCTCCGGCCCGGGTTCCCCGAGACGCAGCCATGTCATGAATGCGGTCAGCCTGCCGGTCCGCGAACTGCGGTAGGCCCAGAAGGCCTCCGGCTGGTGCTCCAGCCAGAAACGTACGATCTCCGCCGAACGCTCCCCCTCCACCTCCTCGGTCATCCGCACGGCCAGCTCGTGTTCGTGCGGTTCGAGCCGGCCCTCGTGGGTGTCCCCTTCCCGTTCGACGCGCGCGAAGTAGGGCTCCATGGGGCCGTAGCGCTTGAGATAGGTCAGCGCGCGGATGGCCGTCATCGCCTCGTCCTCGGGGGCGGTGCGGGCGCGCTGCAACAGGTAGTGGCCGGCACTGCGGTGCATCTGCTCGTAGCCCCGCATGTCCCGCCATCGCAGGTCCCGGTCGACGGTTTCCGCGACCAGCTCGTGCAGGAACAGGCCGTGGCGGCCGTGCTCGGCGTAGGGAAGGCCGCGCAGCCAGGTGAACATCTCGGCGGCGTGCTCCTCCCCGACCACCGCACCGAGCAGGCCCTCCGTGGTCGTGAGGGTGTGCGCGGCGGTCTCCAGCGCCAGCCGCTCCTTCTGCGAGGGGAGTTCACCGATGAGAGTGGTGAGCAGCGCGGAGACGACGTCCGGTGTCGGAGACCAGTCCGGCTGGGAGGCCGCCTTGTCGACGGCCACACTCGCGGCCAGGCTCAGTGCGAGCGGATAGCCTCCCGCGAACTCCAGGACCGCGTCCCGGACCATCGGTGCCACGCCGTGCCGCTCGACCAGCGCCGCGGCGGCCTCGGGCTCCAGGGGCCCCAGCGCGACGACCTCCAGAGCATCGCTCCAGGCCAGGTCGAACCTCCAGTCCGTCCCGGGGGGAACACGGCCCGCCACGACGACGACCGTCCGCTCGGGAAGCCCGGGCAGGAACCGCTCGCGCAGCCAGCCCTCCAGGCCCTGGCAGTGCTCGAACGAATCGACCAGCAGTACCGCGGGCGGCCCCGACACCGTCTTCGCGGCCTCCGTCTCGAACCCCGTCGGGGAGGGGTCGATCTGCCGCCCGTCGACCTGCACCACCAACCGGCCGGCCTGCTCGGCCTCATGGGCGAACTGACGCAGCAGCGCCGACTTGCCCACCCCGCCGGGGCCGTGCACGAAGAGCAGCACCGGAGAGTCCGGCCCGCCCGCGAGAGCGGCCTTGAACTTCTCCAGCTCCTGGCCACGGCCGACGAACGTCCTGCGTCGCGCCGCGCTCAGGCGCGAGGCCAGATCCCTGCGGATGGTCCCCTCCATGAATCGGAACCTAACACGCGTCAACCAGGCTTCCTACGGCCGACTTTGGACAACGGTCGGTTGTGGCGGACGACCGAATCACGGCATCGGGACACGAACATCACGGGGGCAGCTGTGCCGGAGCTGCCGCCCCCGCGGGACGACTCCTCACCGGCAGCCGCAGGGGCCACCGGAGCCGCACGCGTTGCAGCGTCACACCGGACTCGCGGTACGCGATCCGGCGACGTCACATGGGCGTCGCGGCCTTCAGGACGAAGAACAGCGTCACGGCCGAGTTCGCCGAGGACAGCGCCGAGGCCGTGGTGCCGACCGCGGCGCCCCAGGCCGCCAGGCCCGCGGTCGTGGAGACCGGTGGCCAGATCCGGGCGGACGGCGCCGGGGCCAGCAGGGCGGCCACCCGGCGCGGGACCGGGCCCGCCGCGAAGCCGGCGAACGCCGGGCCGGGCGCCCGGGGGGTGAACAGGGCCGCCTTCCCGACCGCCCGTGCCACGACGCGGCGGCTGCCGACGGCCGCCGCGGCCTCCTCGTCCGCCCAGCGCTCCGCGGTGTAGGTCACGGCGGTGCGCAGCGGACGCAGGAACGGGTTGGCCCGGGCGGCGAGTTGCACGGCGAGCAGCATCCGGTGGTGGCGTCCCGTCAGGTGGGCGCGTTCGTGGGCGAAGAGGGCCCGGCGCTCTGCGGGTTCGAGGGCGGTGAGCATGCCCGTGGTGACGACCACCCGGCCGCGGCGGCGGCCGGAGCCGGGCAGGGCGTAGGCGTAGGGGGTGGGGTCGGGGAGCACGGCGACCGTCCGCCCCCGCAGCGCCCGGAGCGCGTGTGCGGAGCGGCGGCGCACCCGGCGGTGGCGCAGCGCCGTGCGGCCGCAGGAGACGAGCACCGCGAGGAGGGCCGGAATGGCGGCGGGGCCGGCGATCTCGTCGTACGGGAGCGCGGCGCGCACCTGAGGGTCGGACCAGGCGTCGGGGAGCGGGTTGCCCGGCAGTTGGGCCGTGCCCACCACCATGAGGAGGGCGAGGCACAGGGTGCTGCACACCGCGAGGACGGCTGCGACCGCCGTGAGCAGGCGGGTGGCCGCGCGGGGGTGGAGGTGCTGTTCCGCGAGGCGGGCGATGGGCCAGGCGGTCAGGGGCAGGACCAGTGGCAGGAAGACGAAGACCCCCATGCGGTCAGCGCTCCTCTTCGTCCTCGTCGCCGGTGCGGGTGAGCAGGCCGCGCAGCAGTTCCTCGTCGCCGGGCGCGAGGCCGGTGACGAAGCTGGCGAGCACGGCCTCCCGGTCGGCCTCCGCGTCGAGCACCTTGCGCATCCGCAGGGCCGCGAGGCCCGCCTCGTCGGCGGTGGCGGTCCAGGCGAAGGACCGGCCCTCCCGTTCCCGGGTGACGGCGCCCTTGGCCTGGAGGCGGGTGAGGATGGTGATCACGGTGGTGTAGGCGAGGGTGCCGCCGAGCCGGTCCTGCACCCAGGCCGTGTTGACCGGGCCCGGGGCCTGCCGCAGGGCGGCGAGCACCTGGCCCTCCAGCTCGCCCTGCCGGCGGCGCCGGGGGCCCGCGGCCGTACCGTCCTCGTCGCGGTCCGCCATCCCTCGTCCCTCCCGCCGGTGTCCCTCCGGCACGGGGGCGCCGGAGCCCGCCCATCGTACTGAGCGGGACACCGACGGGACGCCGCGCACCGGCCGGCGGGAAGCGCGGCGGCGTGGGAAGCGCGGCTGGGCGGGAAATGCGGTCGCGCGGCCGGCGGTGAGCCGTTGCCTTCCGTCGCGGACACCGACGGCTGCACGAGGGCAGGGAGCCGGACGGCCCGGGTCCTCGGCCCGGGCCGGTGGCGCACGGACGCCCTGCCGGCGCCCCGGGCGGGGCGGCGGCAGGGCGTCGGGCGGAGACGGGGGGAGCCGCTCCGCCGGTCAGGGGACGGAGGCGGCGGGAAGCCCGCTCCACGGCCGGGGCGGGCCGGACGGGCCCGCGGGCTGCCGTCGGACCGGACCGGACCGGCTCGCCAAGGGGTCTGCCCCGGCAGGGCGGGCCGGTACACGGCCGGAGCGCCCTGCCGGGTGCCCGGTCAGGCGCGCAGCCAGACCGCCGTGTCGGACGGCAGCCGGCCCTGCTCGTCGAGCGGCCCGCTGGTCAGCAGCCGGGTGCTGTGGGCGGGCAGCTCCACGGGCTCCGGCGACAGGTTGACCAGGCACAGCAGCCCGTCGGCCCGTGCGAAGGCGAGGACGCCGTCGGGTGCGGGGAGCCAGCTCAGGGGCCCGTCGCCGAAGCCCGCCTCGCTGCGGCGCAGCCGCAGCGCCTCGCGGTAGAGCGCCAGCATCGAATCGGGGTCCGCCGACTGCCGGTCGGCCGCGTAGCGGGCCCACCCCTCGGGCTGCGGGAGCCACGGCTCGGTCTGTGAGCCGAAGCCGCACCAGGGGGCGTCCGCCTCCCAGGGCAGTGGCACCCGGCAGCCGTCGCGGCCCGGGTCGCGGCCCTCGGAACGGAAGTGCATCGGGTCCTCGATGCGGTCGAGCGGGATGTCGGCCTCGGGCAGGCCGAGCTCTTCGCCCTGGTACACGTAGACGGAACCGGGCAGGGCGAGGCTCAGCAGGGCGGCGGCGCGGGCGCGGCGGGTGCCGAGCGCGAGGTCGGTCGGGGTGCCGAACTCCTTGGTGGCGAAGTCGAACGCGGTGTCGGCGCGCCCGTAGCGGGTGGCGGTGCGGGTCACGTCGTGATTGCACAGCACCCAGGTCGCCGGGGCGCCGACCGGCGCGTGCTCGGCGAGGGTGTCGTCGATGGAGCGGCGCAGCCGCTCCGGGTCCCACGGGCAGGCGAGGAAGCTGAAGTTGAACGCGGTGTGCAGTTCGTC
The DNA here is from genome assembly GCF_014489615.1 of Streptomyces genisteinicus. Lineage (GTDB taxonomy): Bacteria > Actinomycetota > Actinomycetes > Streptomycetales > Streptomycetaceae > Streptomyces > Streptomyces genisteinicus. Next base: position 5,791,501 of record NZ_CP060825.1, on the reverse strand, counting down.
GGGGCGCAGGTAGCGGGCGAACCGCTCGGCGTCGGGCAGCCACACCTCGCCGACGAACACACCGCCGTACTCGTCGGCGATGGCACGCCACGAGCGGTAGATGTCGTGGAGTTCGTCCTGGTCGATGTACGGGTGGGGGTCGACGCCCTCGGTGAAGTCGGGCAGCGCCGGGTCCTTGGCGAGGAGGGCGGCGGAGTCGATGCGGACGCCGGCGACACCGCGTTCGAACCAGAAGCGGAGCACGTCCTCGTGTTCCTGGCGGACCGCGGGGTGGGCCCAGTTGAGGTCGGGCTGCTCGGGGGTGAAGAGGTGGAGGTACCACTCGCCGTCGGGGACCCGGGTCCAGGTCGGGCCGGCGAACTGGGAGGGCCAGTCGTTGGGCGGGAGTTCGCCGTTCTCGCCGCGGCCGGGCCGGAAGTGGAAGAGCTCCCGTTCGGGACTGCCGGGTCCGGCGGCGAGGGCGGCCCGGAACCAGGCGTGCTGGTCGGAGATGTGGTTGGGCACGATGTCGACGATGGTGCGGATGCCGAGCTGGCGGGCCTCGGCGATCAGCTTCTCGGCCTCGGCGAGGGTGCCGAAGGCGGGGTCGATGGTGCGGTAGTCGGCGACGTCGTAGCCGCCGTCGACCAGCGGGGAGAGGTACCAGGGCGTGAACCAGACGGCGTCGACGCCCAGGTCGGCGAGGTACGGCAGTCCGGCCCGGACTCCCGCGAGGTCCCCGGTGCCGTCGCCGTCGCCGTCGGCGAAACTGCGTGGGTACACCTGGTAGATGACGGCGTCGCGCCACCAGTCGTCGGTGCGCTGCGGGTCGGGGGCTGCCACGTGACGGTCCTTTCGGGCAGAGTGGATCTCCGCCGCCGGCCCGGAAGCGGGGCATCGGACGGGCCGGCGGCGAAGGCTTGGGAGGTGACGGGCGGGACGCGGGCCTTCAGCCCTTGAGTCCGCCCGCGGTGAGGCCGCTCATGATGTTCCGCTGGAAGACCAGGAAGATGAGCAGCGTCGGTATCGAGGCGATGGTGAGCGCGGCGATGAGCACGTTCACCGGGACGCCGTTGGAGAGGGAGTAGATGCCGACGTTGAGGGTCTGCTTCGTCGGGTCGGGCAGGGTGAGCATCGGCCAGAGGAAGTCCTTCCACACGCCGACGACGGCGAAGATGGACACGACTCCGAGGATGGGCCGGGAGATGGGCAGCACGATCGACCACAGGATGCGCATGGGCCGTGCGCCGTCCATGGAGGCGGCGTCCAGCAGTTCCTTGGGGATCGAGTCGAAGAAGCGCTTCAGCAGGAAGATGTTGAAGGCGTTGGTCACCGACGGGAGCCAGATCGCCCAGGGCGAGTTCAGCAGGTTGCGCTCGATGAGGGGCACGTCGAGCACGGTGAGGTACTGCGGCACCACCAGCACGGTGGCGGGGATCATCAGCGTGGCCAGCATCATGCCGAGGATGGCCTTGCCGAGGACCGGGCGGAGCTTGGAGAGCGAGTAGGCGGCGGCGACGTCGAAGACGAGCTGGAAGGCGAGCGCGCCGAAGGCGTAGTAGAGGGTGTTGAAGAGCAGGCTGGCGAGGTCCATGACCTCCCAGGCCCTGCTGTAGTTCTCCGGCTCGAAGGAGCCGGGGACGAGCGTCGGCGGGGTCTGGATGACTTCCTGGGCGTCCTTGAAGCCGCTGGAGACGAGCCAGTACAAGGGGCCGAGGAAGGCGATGGTGAAGATGCCGACGACGACGGCGAAGGTCACCCAGTAGAGCTTCCTGCCGCGGGGCCTGGCGAGCTGGGCCGGCGAGATGAGCGTGCGTGTGGACATGGCTGTTCTCCCCGGTCCTACTCGTCCTCGGCGCGGCTGAGCTTGACGTACGCCGCCGAGAATCCGGCGAGGAGTACGAGCAGGAGCAGGCCGAGCGCCGCCGCGGCACCGTAGTTGTTGAAGTTGAAGGCGTACTGGTAGATCAGGTAGACGACGGTGGTGGTCGAGCCCTCGGGACCGGCGCCGCCGGTCAGCAGGAACGGTTCGACGAACACCTGCATGGTGGCGATGACCTGCATCAGCAGCATCAGCGAGAGGATCAGCCGGGTCTGCGGGATGGTGACGTGCCAGATCTTGCGCAGGATGCCGGCGCCGTCCAGTTCCGCCGCCTCGTACAGTTCGCCGGGGATGCCCTGGAGCGCGGCGAGGTAGATCAGGGTGGCGCCGCCCATGTTCATCCAGGTCGAGGCGACGACGACGGCGAGCATCGAGATGTCCGGGTCCTGGAGCCACTGCTGTTCGGGCAGTCCGACGGCTCCGAAGAGTTCGTTGAGGAGGCCGTAGCCCGGGTCGTACAGGTACTTGAAGAGCAGCACCGCGGCGACCGGCGGGAGCATCACCGGCAGGTAGACCAGCAGCCGGAGGTAGCCCTGCCCGTGGTGGAACTCGTTGATGACGACGGCCGCGACGAACGGGACGGCGAAGCCGAGCACCAGCGCGAGCACGGTGAAGAGCGCCGTGTTGCGCCATGCCTGCCAGAACGCCGGATCGTTGACGACCGTGGTCAGGTTGTCCAGGCCCACCCAGGTCGTCGTGCCGCCGTCGGTCTTCTGGAAGGCGAGGAAGAACTCCCGGACCATCGGGTACCAGGAGAACACCGCGAAGCAGAGGACCGCGCCGATGAGGAAGCCGTGGGCCGTGAGGTTGCGCTTCAGGCTCTTGGCGAAGCGTCCCGTGGACGGCGCGGGGCCGGCCGCGCGAGGCGGGTTGCGGCGGGGCGGGGCCGCCTTGCTCGGGGTCAGGCTGGGGGCCGACATCGTTGCTCCTTGGTACGGGTCTGCCTGGTAGTGGTCCAGCACGGAAGGGGCCCTCGGCGGGCGGGTGCCCGGCACGGGGCGGGGCGTGTGCCGGGCGGGCACCGGGTGCTCCCGGCGGGGCGGGCGCGTCGCCCGCCCCGCCGGGACGCGGTCACTGGTTGGCGAGGACCTGGTTGACCTGCTGCTCGGCGGTGGCGAGCAGCTTGTCGATGTCGGCGTCCTTGTTGGTGAGGATGCCGGACATCACGTTGTCGAGGACCTTGTAGACCTCCTGCGCCTTCGGCGGCTCTGCCTTGCCGGCGACGGGGTTGTCCATGAAGGAGCGGAAGTTCTCGACCGGCATGGTGGCGTGCTCGATGCGCGCCTCGTCGTCGGCGGTCTTGGACGCGTTCAGCCAGAAGTTGGGCTGCGGGACGCCGACGGGCAGCCCGTCCGCCTTGGTGCGGGCCCAGTCGAACTGGCCCTTGCCGACGCTGAGGTTCTTGAAGTTCAGCCAGGCGATGGCGGCCTTGACCTTGTCGGGGGATATCCCCTTCTTGATCATGTAGGCGTTGCCGCCGGCGAGGGTGTTGCGCTCGCCGGGGATGGGGCCCATGCCGAAGTTCTCGTACTTGGCGCCGAGCTGCTGGACCATGTACGCGATGTCGTCGGGCGCGGCGAGGAACATGCCCAGCTTGTCGGTGGCGATCTGCTTCTGGAGGTCGCCCCACTTGAGCAGCTGGGTCTTGCCCATGCTGTCGTCCTCCCAGCGCATGGCGTGGAGGTTCTCGGCGACCTGCTTGCCGAGGGTGCCGTTGAAGGCGGCCTTCTTGCCGCTGGCGTCCACGACCTCGCCGCCGACGCTGTACATCTGCGCGGTGAAGTGCCAGCCGCCGGTGTTGCCCGCGCTGTACTCGCCGAAGCCGGCGATGCCCTTGCCGAGTCCGGCGATCTTCTTGGCGGCGGTGCGGACCTCCTCCCAGGTGCGCGGCGGCGCGTCCGGGTCGAGTCCGGCGTCCTTGAACAGCTTCCGGTTGACCAGCAGGCCCATGGTGTAGTTGCTGGTGGGCAGGCCGTAGAGCTTGCCGTCCTGCTTGAGGGAGGCCATCACATTGGGGTCGATGTCCTTCAGCAGGGGCACGGACTTGTCGGTGACGTACGCGGTGATGTCCTCGGCACCGGCGTTGTCGAGCACCTGCGGCAGGTCGGTGAAGTAGGTGTAGAAGACGTCGGGCTGCGACTTGGCCTTGAGCATCGCGGTGAAGCGCGGCGGCTCCAGACACTGGCCGGGGGTGGAGCGGCCCTCGATGGTGACGTTGGGGTACGTCTTGTTGAACTCCTCGACGTCCTCCTTCCACTCCTTCAGCTCGGCCTGCTTCGCCGTCGGCGGCATGCAGTCGATGGTGATCGTGACCTTGGTCTTCGGGTCCAGCGGGGCGGCGGGGTCGGAGGACCCGCTGCTGCCGGTCCCCGAGTCGTCGTCGCTGCTGCTGCTGGTGCCGCAGGCGGCCAGCGCGGTGAGCGAGACGGCGGAGACGAGGGTCATGACGCCGGCACGGCGGACACGGCGGAACCGAGCACTTCTCATGGGTGGATCCCCTTCGAGCATGAACGAGGAAGGCGCCCCACCGCCGATGCGTTGTGGGGCGCCGCACACTCAACCACCATGAACAAGTGAACGCAATATCTCGCGCTGATTTCGTAATTGTTTGACATTAGGATGTCGTCTCGATGCGGAAGCTGCCGTTTCGGATGGCAGCGGCCACGCCGTGGCGACGCGGCCGGTCACGCCGTGGCGACCCACCCCGGCAGGGCGCCGGCGGCCGCGGGCCGGTCGCCCGCGGCCTGGGCGGTGGAGCCGCGGACGACGAGTTCCGGCTCGAACAGGAGCTCGCTGTGAGGCACCTCGCTGCCCTCGATCTGGGTCGCCAGCAGCTCCACAGCCGCCCGCCCCATCGCCTCGATCGGCTGCCGCACCGTGGTCAGCGGCGGCTCCGTGCACGTCATGAACGCCGAATCGTCGTACCCCACCACCGACACGTCCCCCGGCACCGACAGACCCCGCCTGCGCGCCGCACGCACCGCCCCCAGCGCCAGCGGATCGGACGCGCACACGATCCCCGTCACCCCCCGCTCCAGCAGCCGCGACGCCGCCGCCTGACCGCCCTCCAGCGAGAACATCGACCGCTCCACGAACTCGGGACGGAGCGCGGAGCCGAGGGCCTTCGCCGTGCGCTCGGCGGAGGCGAGCTTGCGCCGGGAGGGGATGTGGTCGGCCGGGCCGAGGACCAGCCCGATCCGCTCGTGCCCCAGCGACACCAGATGCCGCCACGACTGCTCCACCGCCACCGCGTCGTCACACGCCACACACGGAAAATCGAGCCCCTCGATCGCCGCGTTCACCAACACCACCGGAATACGACGCTCCGCAAGCAGCCGGTAATGCTCATGAGGCGCATCGGCCTGCGCGAACAACCCACCCGCGAACACCACACCCGACACCTGCTGCTGCAACAGCAACTCCACGTAATCCGCCTCCGACACACCCCCCTTCGTCTGCGTGCACAACACCGGCGTCAACCCCTGCTGCGCCAACGCACCACCGATCACCTCGGCAAACGCCGGAAAGATCGGATTCTGCAACTCCGGCAGCACCAACCCCACCAACCGCGCACGCTCACCCCGCAACTGCGTCGGACGCTCATAACCCAGCACATCCAGCGCCGTCAGCACCGACTGCCGCGTCGCCTCCGACACCCCCGGCTTCCCATTGAGCACCCGGGACACCGTGGCCTCCGAGACCCCAACCTTCTTCGCCACCTGAGCAAGTCGTCGCGTCATGAACGCAAGAATAGCGCAAGCACCGCAAGGCGCTTGCGCTCTTCCTGCCTCCGACGTGCTTCGAAACGATCGGCGGGCTCCGGCCCGGGGACCGGAGCCCGCCCCCCGCTACGGGTTGCGGACGATCTTGAAGGTGGACGTGGTGTTGCGGATGTCCACCGCGTTGCCGCTCATCTGGAGACCGTTGAAGACGACCTCTCCGACGGCCGGGCCCTGGCCCGACTCGGGCATCTCGTTCGCCCACAGCCCGAAGCCGGACTTGGCGTCGTACGCGTCACCGCTCTTGCGCGCGCCCGTGATCGTCACGTCCGTGAAGACCGTGTCCTTGATCGGGAACTGCGGCTGACCGCCCACGTAGTTCGTCTGGAACATCACCCCGCTGTAGGTGGGGTCGACGATGTCCACGTTGTTGACCCGGATGCCCTGGAAGACCTTGGAGGCCGAGAAGACCCAGATGCCGGGGAAGGTCTGCCCGCCCCAGAAGTGCCCGCCCGCCCGGACGATCGAGATGTTCTCGAACGTCGTCGGCTCGGTCCCGAAGCCGTTCATCGGGTAGCCGAAGTCCAGGGACGAGATGGTGATCCCGGAGTAGACCAGGGTGTCCGCGATGTGGATGTTGCGGAAGGTGTTGCTGTAGCCGCCGTAGACGGCGACACCGGCCGCACGCCAGGTCAGCGTGGTGGTCAGGTTCTCGTAGAGGTTGTTCTTCATGTCCGCGCCGCCGGCGTCGATCGCCGAGAACAGCGCGAAGCTGTCGTCACCGGTCGCCCGTGCGTCGTTGTTGGACACCAGGTTGTCCGTCGAGCCGTTGGTCATGTTGATGCCGTCGGCGAACATGTTCCGGATCCGGGAGTTCTTGATCGTGACCCGGTCGGTGTTGGCGCCCCAGTAGAGGCACACCATGTGCTCGTTCCAGATGTCGTCGATCACCATGTCCGACACGTTGGCGAAGTCGAACACCTTGCCGGGACCGTCGATGCGCGAGGTGTAGTTGCCGAAGTAGGCGAAGCCCTTGAACAGCGACCCCTTGGCGGTGTTGTCGGCCCGGAAGCCGATGTCGGTGTTGTCCTGCGTCGACGGGGCGTGGAACTTCGTGTACCACGGCCCGGCGCCGACCACCTTCACGGCCTTGCCGTACACCTGGAACTTGCTCGCCGTCTGGTAGTCGCCCGGCGGCAGGTAGACGCCCGTGAGCGTGCCCGTGGTGTCCATCCGCACCTTGTCGAGGGCGTTCTGGACGTCCTGGTGGGAGAAGCCGGCCGGCACCGTGTAGGCGGCCGGGTCCGGGTTCGCGACCGGGGCGACCTGCTCCAGGTTGACGAAGTCGATCGCGTAGGTGCTGGTGTTGGCCGCGTCCTTCTGGAGCCGGATCTTCGACCCCGCCGGGACCGTCTCGCCGAGCATGATGTGCGCCTCGTCGTAGATGTGACGCGGCGCCCCCGAGCCGGGCGAGTTGCCGGGCGACGCCTCGGCGCCGTACAGCCAGGCGTACTTCGAGGTGAGCGGCAGCGCCTTCTTCATGACGCCGTTGACGTACACGTTGATCGTGGAGTCGATGCCGCCGCCGCCCGGGGCGTCCGGGATCGAGAAGCGGGTCACCAGGGTGTTGGTGCTGGCCCGGGTGGTGAACTCGACGTACTCACCGGTGGCGTCCAGGCTGACGGCCTTGCGGCCGGACGCCTCGCCGGCGATGTCGCCGATGGTCCGGTTGGGGCCGACGACCTGCGCGCCGCCGCCTGCGGTGCCGTCCTCCGCCTCGTACATGTCGTACGGCATGTTCGCGCCGCGTCCCACGAAGAGCGGCTGGGACGAGGAGTTGTTCTCCCGCTTGACCGGCAGCTCGGCGCTGTCCGGGGCGACGGTGACCTTCAGGGTGTAGGAGCCGTTCGCGGCCGTCCAGGTCCCGAGGTTCACCGGGGCGGTGGTGGCGCCGGCCGCGATGACGCCGTCATGGCTGCCGGTGAAGGTGCGGACGGTGGTGCCGCGGGAGTCGACCAGGGCCAGGCTCACCCCGTGGCCGCCGCTCGCCGAGGCGACGGTGCCCTGGTTCTTCAGGGCCACCTTGAAGGTCACGGAGTCACCGGCGGCCGGGGAGGACGGGGTGGTGGTGACCTGCGCGGCGACCAGGTCGGAGCTGGCGACCGGCCTGACGACCAGCGCGGAGGGGCTGGTGAAGGCGTTGTTGGTCTCGTTCTGCTCGATGACCGCGCCCGACTCGTCGGCGACGGCGCCGAGCTGGTACGAGCCCGCGTCACGCGCGCCGATCGACGCCTGGACGGTGGCCTGCGCACCGGCCGCGAGGGCCCCCACCTGCGCGGTGGCGACGGTGGTGCCGCCGAGCCGCACGGCCAGCCTGCTCGCCGGGGCGGCGGCCGCGCCGCTGTTGCGGACGGTGGCCGAGACCGTGATCTCGTCCGACTCGACCGGCGAGGCCGGCGAGGCGGTCAGACCGGTGACCTCCAGGTCGGGATTGGGCGCGGGGGTGCCGATCACCTGGAAGTCGGCGATCTGCCCGGCGCTCGACCCGCTGTTGGCGGTGATGCGGAGCTGCACGTCGGCCGTCCGTGCGTCGACGGGCACGGTGACCGTGTTCCCGTCCGCCGGGTCGAAGACGTACTCCTTGGCGGCGACGAGGCTGGTGAAGCCGGACGCGCTCTGCTCGCGGCCGAGGACCTGGATGGTCTGGGTGCGGCGGCCCCAGTCGGGGCTGAGCCGCAGCACCAGGCGGGAGACGTCCGCGTTGGCGCCGAGCTTGACGGTGAGGGTGTTCGGGTAGGCCCCGGCTCCGCCCTCCCAGTAGGTGGCGCGGTTGTTGTCGTTGGCGTTCTCCGCGACGAAGGTGTGGATCACGGAGGAGGCGCTGATCGGCTTGGAGACCGCGAGGTCGGAGCCGGTGCCGCCGCTGCCGTTGCGGGTGACGGAGTTGCTGTGCGGCGACTCGTTGCCCGCCGCGTCCTTCGCGCGCACGGAGTAGGTGACGGTCTCCGACGCCGCCCGGCTCTCCGTGAAGGTGGTCACGTTGCCCGCGACGGTGGCCCTGCGGGTGTTGTTCGCGTAGATGTCGTAGGCGGTGACGCCCGTGTTGTCGCTGGACGCCCCCCAGGTCAGCCGGATCTGCCCGGCCGCCGGCTCGGTGAGGGCCAGGTTCGCCGGGGCGGTCGGCGCGACCGTGTCGCCGGTGTCCCCGGCGCGGGTGACGGTGTTGCTGTTCGCGGACTGGTTGCCCGCCGCGTCCTTGGCCCGCACGTAGTAGCTGACACGGGTGCCGGCGGGACGGTTGTCGGTGAAGGTGGTGACGTTGCCGGCGACCGAGGTGAGCAGGCTGCCGTCGGCGTAGACGTCGTAGCCGGTGACGGCGGTGTCGTCGGTGGCGGCGTCCCAGGTGAGGCGGACCTGACCGGTGGCCGGCTCGGTGAACGCCAGGTTCGCGGGCGCGGTCGGCGCCTGGGTGTCGCCGGTCGCGGGGCCGTACACCTCCAGCTCGGAGATCTGGGCGCCCGGCTGGACGCTGTTGGCGCTGACGAGGACCCGCAGGTAGCGGGTGGTCGCCGCGTCGAAGGAGACCGTGGCGGTGTTCGCGCCCGCCGCGTCGAAGGTGTACGCCTTCGCGGCGGTGAGGTCGGTGAAGGACGAGCCGTCGGTGCTGCCCTGGATCTTCAGCGTCTGGCTGCGCGCGCCCCAGCCGTCGGGGAGCTTGATCACGGCCTTGTTCACCCGCACCGCGGACCCGAGGTCGGTCTGGAGCCACTGCGGGAGCTCGTTGTTGCGGCTCTCCCAGTAGGTGGCCTTGTTGCCGTCGCCCGCGTTGCCCGCCGTGTAGACCTCGGTGTGGCTGCTGGCGGTGAAGGCCCGGCCGCGCGCCAGGTTGGCCGAGGACTCCCCCGCCGCGTGCACCTCCAGCTCGGAGAGCTGCGCCGCCGCCCAGCCGGTGTTGGCGGTGACCGCCACCCGCACGAAGCGGGTCTGGGTCGCGGGGAAGGCGATGGTGACGGTGTTGCCCGTGCCGGGGGTGAAGGAGTACGCCGCCGACGCCTTGAGCGTGGCGAAGGAGGTGCCGTCGGCGCTGCCCTGCACCGCGAGGGTCTGGGTGCGGCTCTCCCATCCGGCGGGCAGCTTGAGGACGACCTCGTCGATGCGCGCGGTGGCCCCCAGGTCGGTCTGGACCCACTGGGGCAGGCCGTTGCCGGCGCTCTGCCAGTAGGTGCCCTGGTTGCCGTCGGTGATGTTGGCGGCGCCGTACTCGTTGTGGGAGCTGCTCGCGGCGGCCGGGTCCCCCACCGCGATGTTGGGGCCGCCTGCCGCCGAGGCGGCGGTCAGCAGCGGGCCTCCCAGTGACAGGAGGCTGGTGGCCAGCACGGCGCACATGGCGCGTGACGTGGCCTTGCGGGTTCTCATACGTCCCCGATCTCGGCCCCGCCGCGGTCGGGCGGGGCGGTCTGGTGCCGACGGGTGGATGCGGTGCGCGCACGTCCGGCACGCGCACCGGTGGGGGTGGAACGGGGGCCGGACGGCCGGGCCGCGCAGGGTGGACGGGCGGCGCGGCGGTCCGGCGTACCGCCCGTGGCGCCCGGCGGGGGCCGGGCGTCACGGGCGGGCGTGCGGTCAGCCGCGCAGCGCCTGCCGGTGGTGTGCCGGCACGGATGCCGCCCCGGCCGAGCCGTTGATCACGAACTGCGAGCCGGGTTCGACGAGGACATCGCCCTCGGCCGAGCCGGTGATGGTGACGTCCGACAGGGTCGCGCTGCCGCGGGCGCCGCCCATGGCGAGGATTCCGGACCCGTTGTTGGACTTGTCGATGGTCACGTTGCTGATCCGGACGTTCGGCATGGCGCCGCCGCCGGTCTTGAACTGGATGCCGTCGTAGGTCGAGTCGTGGATGTCCGTGTCGCGGATGGTGACCCCCGGGATGTCGGGGCCCTGGGCGAACAGGGTGATCGCGCCGAACTCCTGGTCCTCGTTCCAGAACGCCCCGCCGGTGCGGTACAGACCGTTGTTGGCGATCAGGGTCTGGCCGGAGAACGGGATCGGGTCGTGGTCGGTGGCCAGCATGATCCCCGGGTAGTTCATGGTGTCGGAGATCAGGTTGTTCTCGATGGTGTTGCCGTAGCCGCCGTAGACGGCGATGCCGTTGGCCCGCCAGGGCAGCTGGATGGTGTTGTTGCGGAAGTGGTTGTCGTGGCCGACGTCGACGGAGGTGTCCTTGACGTACTTGCTGGCCCACACGGCGAGCGCGTCGTCACCGGTGTTGCGGAAGGAGGAGTTGTAGACGGTCGAGTTGCGGGTGCCGTTGGCGAAGTTGACGCCGTCGGCGTAGGTGTTGCGGATGCGGACGCCGCTGAACTCGACGCCGTCGCCCGGTCCCCACAGCTCGGGGATGTTCGAGTAGTCGCGTCCGACCCAGGCGCCCACGTTGGCGTGCTCGATCCAGACGTTGCTGATCTTCGTGTCCTTGCCGAAGCGGCCGTTGAGGGCGACACCGCCCTCCGCGTTGCCGTCGCCGCCGCGGATGGTGCCGGAGCCGAAGATCGCGATGTCGGAGATCTTGGTGTTGTGGTCGATGTCGAAGCCGAAGTTGCCCTCGTGCGGGTGGTTGATGCCGCCCGCCTGGTGCGGCGGGGTCAGCGAGTACAGCTGCGAGTGCCACATGCCGGCGCCGCGGACGGTGACGTCACGGATGCCCACCTGGTTGAACTGGCCGCGGTTCAGCGGGTCGTCGGTGAGGATCTTCTTCTCCTGGCGCCACTGGCCCGCCGGGATCCACACGCAGGGGATCTCGCCCTTCTGGTCCGCCGTGACGGCGCGCTGGAGGGCGTCCGCGTCGTCGATGCCGTCGTTCGGCACCGCGCCGTAGTCGGTGATCGAGACGCACTCGGCCGGCTTGGCGGCCGGTGCCGCGACCTGCTCCAGGTCGATCAGGTCGATGATGTAGAAGGCGGCGCTGTCGCCGGCGTCGCGCTGGAGGCGGAACACCGTGCCCTGCGGGTAGGTCTGGGTCAGCAGGGCGTGCGACTCGTCGAACAGCCGGCGGGCGTCGCCGCCGGGACGGTTGGTGAGGCCCTCCGGGTCGTCGGTGCTGCCGTAGAGCCAGCTGTGCTTCGACGACAGGTTGAGCTTGCGGACGAACTGCCCGTTGGCGTAGAGGCTGATGGTCGCCTCCTGGCCGCCGCCGGCCGCCGCGTCGGGGATCGAGTTGCGCACGACGATCGAGTTCGCGGCGCTGGTGGAGGTGAACTCCACGTACTGGCCCGTGGAGTTCAGGCGGACCGACTCGCGGCCCGAGGACTCGGTGGCGAAGTTGGTGTGGCCGAAGGTGCGCTTGGCGTCGGCCTGGAGCAGGGTGCCGTTGTGGCGTCCGTCCTCCGCCTCGTACTCCGTGTACGGCACGGCCGCGCCGCGTCCGACGACCAGGGAGCGGGCGAAGGTGTTGTTGCCCTCGTTGGTCTCCGTGACCGTGCCGGTGGCGTCGGCGGTGGCGGTGAGCGTGGCTCCGCCGCTGGTCGCGGTCCAGCTCCCGCTGATGGCGACGTTCGCCGTGGCGCCCGCGGCGATGGCGCCGGTGGTGCCGTTCAGCGTGGTGGAGCCGACGGTCAGCCGGGTGACGGAGCCGGCCGGCACCGACGTGGTGCCGCGGTTCTGGACGGCGACGGTGAAGCCGACGGTGGCGCCGACGGCCGGGCTCGACGGGTTGGTGGTGATGCCCGTGACCTGGAGGTCCGGTCCGGGTGCCTGGCCGACCACCAGCTTGGCGGCGGCGGTGCGGCTGTTGTTGGTGTTGTCCAGTTCGGCGACCGTGTCCGTGGGGTCGACGACCGCGGAGACGGTGTAGCTGCCCATGGGCCGCTTGCCCACCTGGACGGGGACCTTCACCGAGGCGCCGGCCGCCAGGGCGCCGACGGCCGCGCTGCCCGCGGCGGCGCCCTCGAGGCTGACGTTCACCGTGGTCGCCGGCGAGGCGGCGGTGCCGGTGTTGCGCACGGTGGCGTCGACGGTGACCGTGTCCGTCTCCGACGGGGCGGAGGGGGACCACGTCAGATCGGTGACGGTCAGGTCGGGAGCGGGCGCGGCCGCGCCGACGACCTGGAACTCGGCGATCTGGCCGCCGCCCCCGCCGGTGTTGCCGAAGAACTGGAGGCGCACGTCGGCGTAGCGTCCGGACACCGCGATGTTGACGGTGTTCTGGTTGGACGCCGGGTTGAAGACGTAGTCGGCGCGGTTCTTGAGCGACGTGAACGCCGTCTCGCCGGCCTTGCGGCCGAGGACCTGGATGCTCTGCGTACGGGTGCCCCAGGCGGCGTCGGGGTTGAGCTTGAGGACGACACCGGACAGGTCCGCGTCGGCGCCCAGCTTCACGGTCAGCGTCGACGGCTGGCCGCTCGCCTCCCAGTAGCTGCTGGTGCTGTCGTCGTTGGCGTTGGCCGCGACGTAGGTCTGCGTGTGCGACGACGCCTCGATCGGCTTGCGCAGGGCGAGGTTGGTCCCGGCCGGGGGCGGGTCCCCCGGGTCGCCCGGGTCGGTGCCGCCGCCCTCGCCGTAGATCTCCACCTCCGACAACTGGGCGGCGTTCCAGCCGGTGTTGCCGGTGACCTGCACCCGTATGAAGCGCGCCGCGGCGTCCACGTCGAGGCTGACCGCGTTGCCGGACGCCGGGGAGAAGGCCCGGCCCGCCGTGGCGGAGAGCGTGCTGAACCCGCTGCCGTCGGTGCTGCCCTGGACGCTGAGGGTCTCGGTGCGCGCCTCCCACGACGAGGGGAGCTTCAGCACCACCTCGTCGACGTCGACCGTGGTGCCGAGGTCGATCTGCACCCACTGGGGGAAGGAGCCGAGCGGCCCCTCCCAGTAGGACGCCTGGCTTCCGTCGGTGACATTGCCCGCCGGGTAGCCGGAATGCGATCCGCCGGCCGTGGCCGGTCTGCCGAGCGCAAGGTTCTGTCCGTCGGCGGCGTGGGCTGCGACCGGCAGCAGCCCTACCGCGACCAGACCGGTCGTCACCAGGCCGGCGAAGAGTCGCCGGCCGTGATGTGTCCCTCTCATGAGGCCCTCTCGTTCCCTTTCCCTGGGCGCGCCCGGCCGTGCGGCCCCGGCCCCTCCCCCTCCGGCGCACAGGCGTCGGGACGGGTGGGACGCGGGGTGTACGGGGCACGGGTGCGCCTGGTGGACGGTGGCGGGCTCACCAGGCGTCGGCGATGCCCTGGTGAACCCTGAAACGCCGTGAATCAAAAAGTTGAGTGATTCAGTCAATCTTTTGCAGCGCTGAGGTGACAGGTTTCTACCAGGTATCGACTTTGTCAACGGTTCGGTACGCAGGAGGGGTTGGGCGCACGCAGGAAGCAGCCCCCTGCCGCAGGGCAGGGGGCTGTCGGGGGCCACTCGGCGGGCCGCCTCACCGGGTCACTTCACCGGGCGCCGTTCTTCGCGTCGCGCGGGCCGGGGACGGCGTCCTTGGCGACGCCGTCGATCGTCCGGGTGTTCGACATGGCGTGGTTCCCCGCTCAGTATTCGATGCGCTCGCGGCGGAACGCCGACGGCTCCCTCAAGCGAGGTGCGCCCCGGGGCGAGGGCGACGCCGCCTGATGCAGGACCGGTACCTGATCGACAAGTCAGCCCTGGCACGCTGGACGAAGCCCGCGGTGAAGACCGTGCTGAGACCCCTGCACGAGCGCTGCCTGCTCGCCGTGTGCCGGCCCACCGAGTACGAGATGGTGCACTCCGCACGGGACGGCGCCGAGGCGTTGCGCATCAGGACCTGGCTGCACGCGTTCGACTACGTGCGGGCGGACGACGGCACCTTCGCGCGAGCCCTGGACATCCAGCGCCATGCGCTGAACGCCGGCTTCCACCGCGCGCTGCCGCTGCCCTACCTGCTGATCTCGGCCATCGCGGAGACGAACCGGCTGACGGTGCTCCACTACGACGGCGACGTCGACATGATCGCGTCTCTCACCGGACAGCCCGCGCAGTGGGTGGTCCCGCCGGGCACCGCGGATCGCTGACGGCGGGCCCGCCGCCCGCGCGCGAAGGGAGGGCTACGACCCGGCGGCGGCCTGGGCGGTGGAGCCGCGGACGACGAGCTCCGGCTCGAAGAGAAGCTCGCTGTGCGGCACCTCGCTGCCCTCGATCTGGGTCGCCAGCAGCTCCACAGCCGCCCGCCCCATCGCCTCGATCGGCTGCCGCACCGTGGTCAGCGGCGGCTCCGTGCACGTCATGAACGCCGAATCGTCGTATCCCACCACCGACACGTCCCCCGGCACCGACAGACCCCGCCTGCGCGCCGCACGCACCGCCCCCAGCGCCAGCGGATCGGACGCGCACACGATCCCCGTCACCCCCCGCTCCAGCAGCCGCGACGCCGCCGCCTGACCGCCCTCCAGCGAGAACATCGACCGCTCCACGAACTCGGGACGGAGCGCGGAGCCGAGGGCCTTCGCCGTGCGCTCGGCGGAGGCGAGCTTGCGCCGGGAGGGGATGTGGTCGGCCGGGCCGAGGACCAGCCCGATCCGCTCGTGCCCCAGCGACACCAGATGCCGCCACGACTGCTCCACCGCCACCGCGTCGTCACACGCCACACACGGAAAATCGAGCCCCTCGATCGCCGCGTTCACCAACACCACCGGAATACGACGCTCCGCAAGCAGCCGGTAATGCTCATGAGGCGCATCGGCCTGCGCGAACAACCCACCCGCGAACACCACACCCGACACCTGCTGCTGCAACAACAACTCCACGTAATCCGCCTCCGACACACCCCCCTTCGTCTGCGTGCACAACACCGGCGTCAACCCCTGCTGCGCCAACGCACCACCGATCACCTCGGCAAACGCCGGAAAGATCGGATTCTGCAACTCCGGCAGCACCAACCCCACCAACCGCGCACGCTCACCCCGCAACTGCGTCGGACGCTCATAACCCAGCACATCCAGCGCCGTCAGCACCGACTGCCGCGTCGCCTCCGACACCCCCGGCTTCCCATTGAGCACCCGGGACACCGTGGCCTCCGAGACCCCAACCTTCTTCGCCACCTGAGCAAGTCGTCGCGTCACCCGCGCAAGGCTAGTGCAGACCGTGCAACACCTTGCCGTCGGTGCTGCCCCGGGACCGGGGCGCTCCGCCGCCCGGCGGCGCCGCCGGGCCGGTCTTCTCAGGCGGCCCCGGGGCGCCTGAGAAACGCTTCGACGTCGTCCAGACCGGGCCGGTAGCCGTCCGAGGTGTCCACCGTCAGCGTCGGCACGTCCAGCGAGATGTGCCGGAACCCCTCGTGGGAGAAGCGTCCGGACGCGATGGCGTCCAGCAGTTCCCGGTCGGCGTGGGCGGCCCGGTGGGGCGATCCGTCGGCGCGGCGGGCGACGCGGTCGCGGGCCACCCCCGACGGCGTGGCGCAGCGCACCACCCTGATCCGCGACAGCGCCGACAGGGGCTCCAGCCCGCGCCGCCAGAGCCCGTCCTGGAAGGCGGCCTCGGCGACCACGGTCGTCCCCGCCGCCAGCAGGGCGGTCAGCACCTCGAAGAAGACGTCCAGCGTCCGGTGGTCGAGGGGGTCGTGGCCGCCGCTGCGGTGCCCGGGGGTGTTCAGCACCATCCCCTGCTTGATCTCGTCCCGGATGACCGCGGGACAGCCCAGCCGCTCCGCGAGCTCCCGGGCCAGCGTCGTCTTGCCCGATCCCGGCGGCCCGCTCACCACGACCAGCGCGGGCAGCGGGGCCGGACGGGCGGAGCGGCCGGAGTCTGCGGAGGGGGCGGAGTGCGGCATGCGACAGCACCTCAATGTATTCGTTCGACTTCGTGCGCCGAATCCCGGAAATACTTCGAAAGCCTACTCGACGGAGGCGATCGCCTCTATCATTCGGTCCATGACGACCGAGAATTGCATACCGTACGACGGATATGCGGAGGATTTCGAGGAAGCCGCGTCCGACAATGCCTACAACGCCCTTTACGACCGTCCCGCGGTCCTCGGCCTGCTGGGCGACGTGAAGGGCCTCTCGGTGCTGGACGCCGGCTGCGGTCCGGGGCTGTACGCCCGGGAGCTGGTGGCGCGCGGAGCCGAGGTGACCGGTTTCGACCAGAGCGGGGACATGGTGGCCCTGGCCCGGCGGCGTCTGGGCCCGCGCGCCACCCTGGTCCAGCACGACCTGGCGCGTCCGCTGGACTGGATAGCCTCCGGGACCTACGACGCGGCCATCATGACCCTCGTCGTCCACTACGTCCCGGACCGCGTCGCCTGCCTGCGCGAGTTGCGCCGGGTGCTGCGGCCCGAGGGCAGGCTCATCGTCTCCACCAGCCATCCGACGGCGGACTGGGCGATGGACGGCGGAAGCTACTTCGCGGAGAAGTTCGTCGAGGACCAGTGGTCCTGCGGAATGCTGAGCAGGTTCTGGCGGCAGCCCCTCGAATCATGGTTCACGGAATTCTGGGAAGCCGGATTCCTCGTCGAGCGACTGCGCGAGATGCGCCCTGCGGAAGGAATGGCGGAAAGCCACCCGGAGGAATACGAGAAGCTCTCGCGCGAGCCGGGATTCATCGCTTTCCGTCTTGCCGTCCGGGACGACGGCTGAGGGGCGCGTGGCGCCGGTCCGGGCGGGCCCGCCCGGACCGGCCGGGGCCGGGGCAGGTCGGGTCGGGACCGGCGCAGGTCGGGACCGGCCTGCCCGGCGGCTACCGCGCGAAGACCGCGTCGAGCCAGGCGGTGTCCGGCTCCTCCCCGTCGAGGAACGGCCCGTGGGTGGCCCGCAGCGCACGGTCGAACGCGTGCTGCGGCAGCGGCGCCCGCGCGGCTATCCGCTCGTCGAGCCGGCGGTCGAACTCCCGGAACCAGCGGCGGTAGGCCAGGACGAGGGGGTCGTCGGTGGCCCACTTCGTGTACAGCCACTCCCGTGCCCTGGTGAACTCCGTCGGGCTCTGCTGGTACGCCTCCTGGACGGTGCTGCGGCCGCGGGTGACCTGGTGGTAGATCGTCGTGCAGTCCCCCGCGAACCGGAACCGGTAGCCCAGCTCCTCCTGCAGGGTCATCCACATGTCCCAGTCCTCGCAGTGGGCGAGCTTCTCGGTGAACCGGGCAGGCGTCTCGGCGAAGTTCCGCACGACGAAGGACCCGGTGTGGATGAAGTTCGCGACCAGGAGGTACCGCGCGTCGAACGCGAAGTCCTTGAGCGGCGCGTGGTCCGCGCGGCGGGGCAGGGCCTCCATCCAGCTGCTGCCGACCAGCGCTCCCGCGTAGACGGCGTCCGCGCCGTGCGACGACAGCTCGCGGTGGGCGTGCTCCAGGTGCGTGGGCAGGAAGACGTCGTCGTCGTCGAGAAAGGCGATGTACTCCCCCCGCGCGACCCGCACCCCCTCGTTGCGCGCGTGCGAGACGCCGTGCGTGGAGTCGAGGTCCAGCAGCTGGACGTCCATCTCGCCGTGCCACTCGCCGACCACGTGCCGCGGTGAGGCGCCGCCGTCGTTGACGACGATCACCTCGAAGTCGCGGTGGGTCTGGCGGCCGACGCTTCTCAGGGCCCGGCGCAGCGGACCGAGCCGGTCCAGGGTGGGGATGACGACGCTGATCACGACTGGCCTTCCGGGAGGAGTGGAGTGTCGGGGCGGGTGCCGCGGCCCGTGTCCGGGCCGGTGCCGGGGCCCGTGTCCGGGGCCGCCGGGTCGTCGCGGACGAGCCTGAGGGAGAGGCCGGGCTCCTTGCGGGCGACCTGTTCGTAGGCCGCGTCGCGGCCGCCGACCACCCGGCGGGCGACGTCCCCCGGCACCCCCGCGACGCGGTAGAACGCCGCGCGCGACCGCGATCCCCGCCCGTCCAGGCGTTCCAC
Organism: Streptomyces genisteinicus; assembly: GCF_014489615.1. Classification (GTDB taxonomy): domain Bacteria; phylum Actinomycetota; class Actinomycetes; order Streptomycetales; family Streptomycetaceae; genus Streptomyces; species Streptomyces genisteinicus. The sequence continues at coordinate 5,773,103 of NZ_CP060825.1, read as the reverse complement.
CTCGAAGCCCCAGGCGGTGGTCCCGTCCCGGGTCACCTCCAGTGCCCGGCCGGCCTGCGCGTCACTGATCAGGACCCGGTCCCCGGCGGTGCGCTCGCACCCTCCGGCGACCTGCGAGAACAGGGCTTCGGCGGGGGTGGCGAGGTACTCCCACACCACGGCGCCCGAGGTCGGATCGCACTCGATCGCGCGCGAGCGTCCGACCTCCTTGCCGTTGTCGAAGACGAGCACGTTGCCGTTCGGCAGCACGGACGGCTGGTGCTGCCCCGACAGCACGCCGGGCCCCCAGGACCACAGCACCTCCCGCCGGGACAGGTCGAGGACCGCCACCAGGTCGAGATTGCGCAGGGAGACGAGGACCGCGCCCCGGGGCCAGAGCCCCGCGGGGTGCGCGGCCAGGACGTCCACGGTGTTGGCGTGCAGCAGGTCGCCCGGGGCTCCGGGGAGGTCGCGCAGCGCGGCCAGTCTCAGGCGCCCCGGGGTGCCGGGCGCCAGGGCGGCGAGCGCCTTCTCGCCGTCGGCGGGGTCCGCGCGCAGGAAGCGGCGGTCGAGCGCGGCCGCCACCAGAGGTCCGGTGCGGGGGTCGGACGCGAGGATGTCGTGGAGCGAGTGGGTGGCCCGGGTGACGCCGTCCGGTCCCAGCACCACAACGGTGTTGTCGAGGACCGTCACCGGACGCCCTCGCCAGTCCACCCGGCGCACCTCCTCGCCGAGGACGTGCACCGTCCCGTCCGCGCCCACGTGCAGATCGTGGTGGGCCGCGGTGTCCGACCTCCAGACGACCCGTGAGGAGGGGTCGAGGCGGAGCACCGAATGGAGCGGGACGAGGGCGTACAGGCTGCCGTCCGGGCCCACTTCGACGTGGTTCCAGCCCTTGAGGTACGAGGGCGGCTCGGTGGCGGGGTCCGCCTGGTCCACCGGTGTGCTCCAGGCGTGGACGATGCGGGCCCGGCGGTCGACCAGGTAGGCGAAGGGGTGCGGGTAGGTGGACGAGGGCGAGAAGAGGTAGTGGACGTCGTCGGTGGGCGCGTTCATCGGTCGTCCTCCTGGAGCGGGGAGCGGACGGTGCCGCCTGCGGCGGCGGGGCCGAACTCGAGGCGGACCGCCTCGGCCATGGCGCGGACGACCCGGGCGGCCACCCGGCCGCCGATCTCCGCGTCGGCCCGGTCGGCGCGGTAGACGATGCCGGAGCGGGTCGCGGAATCGGAGGGGAGCGGGAACATGTGGTACGCGGTGCGCCGTACCGTGGCTCCCGCGTCGAGGTCCTCCCCGTCGGCGTGGGCCAGTTCCGGACGCACCCCGTCGGGGGCCACGTGCATGACGAGACTGGACTCCACCATCCCCGCGTGGTGGTCGTCGGCGCGCGAGACCGCCGTCTCGGCCGCGAGGGCGTCGCGGAACTCCTCGCCGACGACGTCCCACCAGTGGACGACCATGATGCGCAGGTGCGGGTGGTGTTCACGGGCCTGCCGTGCGGCCTCGCAGAGGAAACTCAGGTTGTCGATGGCGGAGTTGACCACGACGACGTCGCGGACGCCGTTCCCGGCCAGGGAGAGGAGGACGTCGGTGACGAGGTGGGTGAAGGCGGTGCCGCTGACGGAGACGACTCCCGGGAAGTCCCCGCCCAGCCGGAAGGGCGGGGTGGCGACCCCGTAGCCGATCGCGGGCATGACGAACGCGGGCAGCTGCTCGCAGAGCCGTGCCGCGAAGTACTCGCTGAGCAGGGTGTCGGAGGTCAGCGGGAGGTGCGGCCCGTGCGGTTCGACGGCTCCCACCGGCAGGACGCACAGCCGGCCGGCCGCGGCCCCGTCCCGGAAGTCGCGCCAGCTCATGGAGTCCGCGTGGTGCCGGGGACCGGGGCGCGGCTCAGGCATCGACCCACCCCAGGCTGGGGACGATCTCGGGCCGCAGCCCGCCGGCCTGCCGCAGGTTGAGGAAGTCCTCCTTGTTGCAGCACCCGTTCTCGGCCCGGCAGCCGGACCACTGCTCGGTTCTCAGGTCGAGCCGGAAGTCCGGGTCCAGGATGTTGCCGAGCCGGCCCTGTTCCAGTACGTGGTACCGCGAACAGGGGTACACCTCGCCGTCGATCCCGATGAAGATGCTGTCGTGGCCGGCGCTGCACATCTCGCCGAGGGGGTTGCGCAGGGCGAGGAGCGCCGTGCGGGTCAGATCGGTCTCCCCGCCGAGCCGGGCGACCTCGTCGAGGACGTCGGGGTCCCTGAGCACGGGCACCGCGCGGTCGGGGCCCGCGGTGCTGTAGTCGAAGTCGTCGGAAGGGGCCTGGGGGTCGTACCCGAGGTCGAGGTTGAAGCGAAGCCCCGCCTCCCGTGCGGCGTCGCCGACCTCCCGGACCATCTGCGCGTTGCCGGGGAAGAGGAGGGCGTTGACGACGACGAAGCAGCCGAACTCCTCCTGGGCGAACCGGGCGTTCCTGATGAAGCGTTCGAGGGGTATCTGCCCGTCGTGGTAGGTCAGCCAGAGCGACAGCTTGGCCAGGTTGGCGTCCTTGTCCAGGCGCGGCAGGCGCCGTTCCAGGAGCGAGCCGTTGGAGACGAGTTCGACGTAGCGCACGCCGCTCTGCCGGGTGAGCCACCCCGCCTCGGTCAGGAACTCGTTCGACGCGAACGGTTCGCCGAGGCTGCCGAGGCGGACGGCGACGGGCTGGGGCCGGGTGCCGATCCAGCGGACGACGGCCTTGAACCGGTCCAGGTCGCCGGGGTCCTGCCAGTTGTGCTTGCGGCTCTTGGACCAGGTTCCCGTGGAGACGCAGTAGGAGCAGTCGAAGTTGCACAGCCGCTGTGCCGACACGTACCAGACGCGAAGCAGCCGCCGGCTGCCAGAGGACGGGTTCATCACGGAACTCCTCATCCGAAGGTGGCGATCGGTCGGAACTCGCGGCCCGGGAAGTCGGGCCGCTGGTTGTGGCAGCGCCGGCAGATGAAGTCGTCGGCCGCGGGGGCGACGCCGAAGACCTGCTGCCGCAGCCGCACCGCCTTCTCGCCGGTCATCAGGCTCGTGAGGGAGCCGTCGCGGATGTTGCCGAAGGTCTCGCGCTGGTAGTAGTCGTTGCAGCACAGGAACAGGTCGCCGGTGACGCTGAAGTTCCCGTGGGCGACGGGCCATCCGCAGCCGCTGAGCCTGCCGTCCGCGCGCACGTCCTGGGCGTAGGCCGGATCGCCGACGTCACCGGCGCGGTCGCAGGTCATCGTGGGGACGACCTCGGCCCCGCGCGAGCCGTAGCGGTCCGTGATCTGCAGGAGGTTGCGCTGCTGGTCCTCGCCGACGCCGTTGACGACGATCTGGGTGCGGAAGCCCGCGGAGAGTGCGGCGTCGACGTTCTTCATCGTCCGCTCGTAGAGCCGTGACGAGGTCAGCGCGGCGAAGTCGGCCGGTTCGGCGCTCGGCATGTTGACGATGAGGTGCCGCAGCACCTCGCCGTCCGCCAGGGCGTCGATCTTCTCCTGCGTCAGGCCGCTGGCGTTGGTGTAGAGGGCGAGTTCGAGACCGTACCGGCGCAGCACCTCCAGCCGATCGGTGAAGTGCTTGTCGAGCGTGGGCTCGTTGAAGAAGTGGAAGGTGACGTACTCGATGGTTCCGAGGTCGGCCAGCTTGGCCGCGATCTCCTCGAAGAGGTCCATCTCCATGGTGCGGCGCGGCTTGGGGTCGGTGGCGACGGGACAGAACCGGCACCCCCAGTTGCAGTGCGCGGTGACCTCGATCTCGCCGCTGCGCAGGTGGAACTCCCGGCAGAGCCGGGACGGGTGCTGGAGCCATCCCCGGGCGACCAGGTCCTCGGTGAGCGCGCCGGTCCAGCGGCCGGAGATCTCCCCGGCGGGCACCGGGCGGTCGGCGCAGTGCCGCAGCACCTCCAGGACTCTGTCGTCCGACTCCCATACGACGGTGCGGTCCAGGCCCACGATTCCGTAGCGCGCGTCGCCGGGCGCCGGGTACCCGAGCGGTTCGCTGGGGCCGAACGTGTCCGTCAGATAGCGGAGCGGAGTCTCCGCGCCGACGGACAGATGCGTGAGATACGGAGACGTCTGAAGGACATCGTGCACGGTTACCCCCTGTTGCTTCGCATTTCTTGACGGTTCGGTCAGTGGCCCGCGCTCTGGTAATGGCGCATCTGGGATTTCCAGACCAGGGCCGCCGCGCAGGCCATGAGGATTCCCACCGGCAGCGAGAGCAGCGCGTACCAGTGGGGTACGGGAAGTCCTTCCTCCTTTCCGAGTGCGAGAGAGGCGGGAAAATAGGCGACGAAGGCGATGGGCGTGGCGGCGAGCACATGCTGGGAGAAGGCCGGGAAAATCGTCAGCGGATAACTCCCGAGCGTCCCGAAGACCGCGTCGGCGAGATTGCGCAGTGCGGAGGTGTTGAGGGTGCGGAACACCGCGCAGGCCAGCACCAGCTGCACCGACACCTCGATCAGGGCGCCGCCGCACACGGCGGCCGCGAGGAGCAGGACGACCGGCAGGGTGAAGTCGATGCCGACGAGCGTGCAGGAGTAGCCGAACACCGTCAGGGCGACCAGGAGGTCGCCGAAGGCGTTCAGCTCGACGCGGCTGGTCAGGAACTGCACGAACGGGTTCATCGGCCGGAGCAGGTAGCGGTCGAACTGCGCCTCGCGCACCGCCTGGTCCAGGGACCAGAGGTGGCCGAGGGGCACGACCCAGGCGGCGTGCGCCAGCATGCGCAGCCCGTAGAGGAACGCGATCTCCTCCAGGGACCAGCCGCCGATGGCGTCGACCGTGTGCATGACAACGAGGACGATGCCGAAGCCCGCTCCCTGGTAGACGACGCCGAGGGCGACCATGGCCAGGAAGTTCGACCGGTACTGCATCTGTCCGCGCCACGCCGCGCGCTCCATGCGCCAGGCGAGCCGGACCGTCCGCAGGAATCCGTCAGCCACCCTGGACCACGACCTTCCGGGCCGCGCGGCGCCAGACCAGGAGGACGACCGCGGACAGCAGGAGCACCCACAGGAGCTGCAGGCCCAGTGCCCGCGTCCGCGCGGGGCCGGTGACGCCGCCCGTGTACACCTCGACGGGCAGGTAGGTGATGGCCTGGAAGGGGAGCAGGCCGGCCACGGTCCGCAGCGCGTCGGGGAACATCGACAGCGGCGCGAACGAGCCGGCCAGGAACTGGCTGATCACCCGGTAGAGGAGGTTCGCGCTGTCCATCTGGATGGTCCAGAACCCGCTCAGGCCGATCAGCAGGGCGAGCAGGGTGTGGACGGTGAGCCCCAGCAGCAGGCTGGCGCCGTACAGGACGGCGGCCGCCGCGTCCGGTGGCGGCCGCAGGGTTCCGAGCAGGAAGGCCAGCGGCAGGGCGGGGAGCAGCAGGACGAGCGCGGCGCCCATGAACCCCGCCTGCTGGGCCGCCATCTGGGGCAGGTAGCCCACGGGCCGCAGCAGGTCGAAGACGAACGTGCCCTGGGCGACGCGCACCTGCATGTACATCACCACCGACTCCGAGGTGAGCCAGGCGTGCAGACCGGCGATCGTGACGTAGAGGAGGAGCGAGTCGAGCGGCCGGCTCGGCGGGGTCGGGGCGGAGGCGTACGCCGCCCGCCACACGGCGTTCACCAGGGCGATCTGCACCAGGGCCGCCGCCGCGACGCACAGGGCGTTCGCGCGGTGGGTGAAGACGACGCGGGTGCGGGCCGCGGCGACGGCGCCCACGGCGCGCAGGACGGGCGGCGGCGTCACCGGTCCGCGCCCTCTGCCGCCGCCAGGGCCTCGAAGCCGCCCTCGGTCGCGTACAGCTCCTTGACCACGTTCTCCAGGCTGTTCTCGTCGATGGAGAGGTCGGTGACGGCGCACCGCTGCCCCACCTCGGCGAGGATCGCGGGCACGGCGGAGGCGGAGGCGGGCAGGGCGACGCGGACGCGGCCCGGGGACGCCTCGACCACCGTCCCCTCGCCGAGCGTCCGGCCGGCGGCGAACACCGCGGAGCCTGCGTCCCCCGCTTCCACGGCGTCGTACGTCACCGTCAGGGTGCGCCGGGCGCGGTAGGCGGCCTTCAGCCTGGTGACGGTGCCGTCGTAGGCGATCGAGCCCGCGTCGATGAGGATGACCCGGCGGCACAGGCGCTCGATGTCGGCGAGGTCGTGGGTGGTCAGGACGACCGTGGTGCCCTGTTCCCCGTTCAGGCTCCGCACGAAGTCGATCACCCGGTCCCGGGTGTGGACGTCCAGCCCGATCGTCGGTTCGTCGAGGAACAGGACGGCGGGGTCGTGGAGGACCGCGGCCGCCAGGTCGCCCCGCACCCTGCGGCCGAGGCTGAGCTGCCGGACGGGGGTGGTGAGGAAGTCCGAGAGTCCGAGCACCGCCTCGGCACGGGCCAGGTTGCGGCGGTAGCGCGCCGGCTCGACGCCGTGGATGTCGGCGACGAGTTCGAGGGACTCCACCAGCGGGAGGTCCCACCACAGCTGGCTGCGCTGCCCGAAGACGACGCCGATGCGGCGGGCGGTCTCCTTGCGGGCTCCGGCCGGGTCGCGTCCGTCGAGGCGCACCGTCCCCGAGGTGGGGGCGAGCACTCCGGTGAGCATCTTGATCGTGGTGGACTTCCCGGCGCCGTTGGAGCCGATGCAGCCCACCGCCTCGCCCGCCCGGACGGTGAAGCTGATGTCGTCGACCGCGCGGACCACCTCGTGGTCCGTGGCCAGCAGCGTGCGGACGGCCGCAAATCTTCCGCTCCTGCGACGAGGGCGCCTGAATTCCTTCGTCAGATTGCGCACTTCAATGGATGGCGGCAGTTCTTCGGAATCGTTCGGCACGTCCTCACCCCTCGCATGCTGCCGCGCATTCATCGGGCCGGATAATCCACGCGGAATTCGACTTCTCAGATCGCGGAATCCGCAGGCTAACCAGCCGCCCGTATCCCGGTCAACGGGCCGGACCGCGGGCTATAGCAATTCTCGAGCGGGACCATTTGGGCGGCTTCCAGCCGTTTGGTCATGAGGAGTGAAAACCAATTCCGCCCCTCGCCGGGAATCGAAACTTTCCTTCAAAATTGCTTGCTAATATCGCGGCCACATCAAGCGAAAGGGATACGGGATGGCGCTCTCTCGTTCTTCGGACACCCGCCTGTCGGTCTCCGTCATGACGCATCCGGACCGGCTGGCCGACGCGGCGCGCGTGCAGCGCGCGCTGGGTCCGCACGCGGACGTGCGGCTCGCGGTCGACCCGGTCCCCGACGGGCCGCGTACGGCTCTGCGCAGCGCACGGCTGGCCTTCGCCCAGGCGTCCGGCCGGAACGCCACCCACCACCTGGTGCTCCAGGACGACGTGGAGGTCCCCGACGGACTCGTCGACTCCGTCCTGCAGGCCATCGGGACCCACCCCGACGCCGTGCTCAGCCACTTCGTCGAATGGGGCTCACGGACGGCGGTGCTGGCCCGCTGGGCCGCGCTGACGGGGGCGAGCGCGGTGCCGGTCATCAACCCGTACGTGCCGACCGTCGCCCTCAGCCTGCCGACCGGACTCGCCGTCCGGCTGGGCCGCTTCCTCGACGAGGAGGCCCGCGACGGGGAGGCCGACGACCAGGCAGTGCTGCGCTTCGTCCGGACGACCGGGACCCGGGCGCTGGTGACCGTCCCCAACCTGGTGGAACACCTCGACCTGCCGAGCATCACCGGCAACTCCGGTCACGGCGCCCGGCGTTCGGCCGGATGGGGCGCCACCCTCCCGCCCGGGTTCGACGCCACGGTCCTGGAGGTCCCCCGGCTCATGCCGTTCTTCGCCTGGAACACCGGGACCGCGCTGGTCCTCGACACCGCCGACGACGTGCCGGCGACCCAGCGCCCCGCACTGGAGTGCCTGGTGGAGTGGGGCGCCGACGAGGAACGGCTCCGCCGCGTCTTCACCGGGGCCGTGGAGGCCACCTCCGCGGGCCGGGACCTCTTCGGCATCGTCCCGGAGGAGCAGTTCCACGCCGCCTGGCTGACGGCCGTGGCCATGGGGGCCGTTCAGCGCAGCCAGTGGCCCGAGTCGGTCGCGGACCTCGCCGTGGCCCTCAAGGCTCCCGACGGTCCGGCGGCGGCCGCGCTCGCCACGCTGATCCCCGGCGCGCTCCGGGTCTTCGCCGACGTCGACGCGCTCCTGCGGCACCGGGACGACCTCGTGTCGATCGTGTCGGCCGGCATGGTCTGGGGTGCCGGGAACCTGCGGGTGCCCGCCCTGCCGCCCGCCTGACCCGCCGGGCGCGTGCCGCACCGCGTGCGTCAGGCGCCCCGCAGGGCGAACCCGTCCCGGACCAGGGCCGCCAGGTCGGCGCGCAGGGACGTGCCGGAGACGGTGGCGGGCACCAGCGTCCGCAGGCCGCCGGGGGCCACCGTCTCCAGCGCCCGCAGCCCGAGGCCCGCGACGGGGTCCGCCCCGGCCCGCCCGGGGGCGAAGACCGCCAGCGCGACGGCGGCGACCCAGGTCTCGTGCAGGAAGCCGTAACCGAGGGCGGCCTCCAGGCGGTCTCCCGCCGCGGAGGCCAGCCACTTGTCCAGCGCCGCCACGACGTCCTGGTGGGCGACCCCCGCCCGCTCCAGCTCCGGGCGCAGCGTCGTGTACCCGGCATGCCGCTGCCCGGCCGTGTCCCAGCACATCACCACCGCACGCGCCTTCGGCGCGCTGATGATCGGCACCAGACCGGGCGCCTCCAGGAGGTCCGCACGCTGCGGCCCGTCGCCGGGGAGCCGCAGGCAGGGAGAGCGCCGGATGCCCATGGGGCCCCCGTTGCCGACCAGGCTCAGATCGCCGTCGTGCTCGACCAGGTTGGGAGAGGCCACATAGGGCGGAACGCCCTTCTCCGCCAGGAACCGGGCCACCGCCACATCGTCCGGCAGCTCCCGGTCCGGCCACGTCCGGGCGAACTCGCCCAGTTCACGGGCGAGCCGAGCGGGCAGGACCAGGCCGACGGTGGGCACGTACTCGTCGACGCACCGCACCAGCCCGCCGCCCGAGAGCGCGGCCCACCGCACCATGGTCGCCGAGCCCGACCCCCACTCGGTGTGGAGGGATATCGGCAGGTCGGGGCGGAGCCCGAGCAGCCCCTGAAGCGCCTCGGCGAAGCCGGCGCAGGGCGTGGCGTCGTCCTGGAGGACCACATGGTGCGTGGCCCCGTCGGGCACCGCGGCCCACGCCTCGGCCGCCGTGCGCAGCGTCGCCGGGGGACCGTCCGGATCGGGGTCGAGAACCACCGTGGCATCCAGCTCGGGCAGGCTCGCCGCGAGGGCGGTGGCCGCGGCGGCGCGCCGGGGGTGCGCCATGACGGCACAGGAGACCCGGACCTCGCCGGCACCCGTCACCGTGGATCGCGTCGCGGGACCCGTGGGCAGGTTCATCGAACCGATCTCCTCCTCCGGCACGATCGGCGATCCGCCGACTCGGAGCCGCCCATCCTAGGGGCTCGGTCCGCGACTGATGACGGGTGCGGCTCCGTCCCGGGGCAGCTGATCCGGGGTGCTGCGACGACCGTCGATCAGCCCGGGGCACTGTGACGGGCGGTGCCCGGTCGGGATATTCGCTGGTCGCCACTTGTTGACGGCGTCGATACTGCCGCGGTGGATCCAGTGACTCTCGAGACCGACCGCCTGGTGCTGCGGGGCTTCACACCTGCCGACGTGGATGCGGTGTACGAAGCCTGCCAGGACGAGGACATCCAGTTCTACACCCCGGTGCCGTACCGGCGTGCGGACGCGGAGAAGCTGGTCGGCGAGAAGCTGCCCGCTCAGTGGGCCGAGGACAGGGACTACACCCTCGGCGCGTTCCGCAAGGACACCGGTGCCCTGGTCGGCTCGTACTGTCTGACCCTCATCAGCCGCGGCGTCTGGGAGCTCGGTTACTGGGCGGTCAGGGAACAGCGCGGACGCGGGTACTCGGCGGAGGCCGCCCGGGCCCTGTGCGACTGGGGCTGGGCCACCCTCGACGTCCACCGCATCGAGTGGTGGGCCATGGCCGGGAACACCGGCTCGCGTGCCGTCGCCGAGAAACTCGGCTTCACCGTCGAAGGGACACTGTGCAATCGCAGCATCGCCAACGACGGCAAGCCGCACGACTGGTGGGTGGGCGGACTGCTGAGGCCCTGATGCCCGGGCCGATGCTTCGCCGGCTGCGTTCGCTCTTCTGCGGGTGAGCTCCTGGCTCGAACGAGGCAGTGGAGCAGCAGGCCGGCACGCGCCGCGCACGCCCCGCCGACGGCCGCGGCCTCCCGCCCGCGCCGGGGCGCGAGGGGAGGCCGCAGGGGCACGGACCCGGGGGTCAGTGGGCGGCGGGCGCCCCCATCAGCCGGACGAGCAGGTCGTCGAGGCTGATCAGCCCCGTGAGCACACCGTCCTCGTCCCGGACCAGGGCCAGCGAGGCGCGGTTGCGGCGGAGCTGCTCGACCGCGTGCGACACGCTGTCCCCCGAGCGCAGCTCGGGGACCGGGCGGGCCAGCTCGCGCGCCGTGACGGCGCGTCCCCTGGTACGCACGACGAGCGCGTCACGGGCGTGGACCGAGCCGAGGACGGTGTCGCCGTCCACGACGACCAGCCGGGAGCGGTCGGCGCCGGCGGCCGTCGCCAGGATCTCGTCCAGTCCGGCGCCCGCCGGGACACGCACGATGTCCGCGGCCGGTGTGACCAGCTCCGCGACCGGGGTCTGCGGTTCGGTCAGCGAGCGGGTGATCAGCTCGGAGTCCGTGTGGTTGATCAGGCCCAGCCGCTCCGACTCCCGCACCAGGTGCGTGAGCTGCTCGCGGTTGTGGACCGCCGCCAGCTCGTCCCGGGGCTCCACCCGGCACAGGCGCACCAGCGCGTTGCTGACCCGGTTGAGGACCCAGATCAGCGGGCGGACCACCTTGACCACGGCGCGGAACGCCGGGGTCAGCAGCATCGCGGACCGCTCGGGATGCGCGATCGCCCAGGACTTGGGCGCCATCTCGCCGACCACCATGTGGAGGAAGACGACGACGATCATCGCGACGGCGAAGGCGATGCCGTAGCTCAGCCCGCTGGGCAGGCCCAGGTCGTGCAGGAGCGGGTCCAGCTGGTGCGAGATCGCGGGCTTGGAGATCGATCCCAGCCCCAGGGTGCAGATGGTGATGCCGAGCTGGGCGCCGGCCAGCATGAGGGAGAGCTCCTTCATGCCCGCCAGTGCGGCCTTCGCGCCGCGCCGGCCCTCGGCGACCGCCTTCTCCACACGGTGGCGCTTGGCGGCGACGAGCGCGAACTCGGCGGCGACGAAGAACCCGCTGCCGATCAGCAGCAGGACGGTGACGAAGAGTGCCATCGGGAAACTCATGCCTGCGCCTCCTCGGCCGCGGGCTGCTCGACCGGGGTCATGCGCACCCGCTCGGGCACGTGCCGGTCCAGCGTGAGGACGTCGAGGCGCACGCCGTCGACGGTGAGGCGGTCGCCGATGGCCGGGAATCGTCCCAGCCGGTCGATGATCAGGCCGGCCACGGTGTCGTAGTCGTCCTCCCCGGGCAGGGCGACCCCGGTCGCGTCCTCGATCTCGTCCAGCCGGCGACCGGCGTCGACGAGCCAGCCGTCGCCGTCGGCGACGGCGAGGTGGACGACGATGTCGCTCTCGTCGGCGATGTCGCCGACGAGCTCCTCCGCGATGTCCTCGTAGGTGACGATGCCGGCGACACCGCCGTGCTCGTCCAGGACCACCGCGAACTCGTCGTCGCGGTCCCGCATCTGCGCGACCGCGTCGGGCAGCGGCAGGGTGTCGGGCAGCAGCAGCGGGGTGCGGGCGACCGCGCCGGAGGTGGTGCCCGCCATCCGCGACTCCGGCAGGCGCATCAGTTCGCGCACGCCGATGACGCCGGCGATGTCGTCCGGGTGGTTGCCGAAGACGGGGTAGTTGGAGTGCCCGTGCCGCGCGATCAGGCCGACGGCCTCGGTGGCCGTGGCGTCCTGGTGCACGAAGACGGCATCGGCGCGCGGGACCATGACCTGGCCGAGGGTGCGTTCGGAGAACTCCACGGCGTGGTCGACCAGCTCGGCGGTGGCGGCCGGCAGGTGGCCCTGCTCGTGGGACTCGCCGATCAGATGGCTGAGCTCCTCCAGCGTGGCCCCGTGGTGCAGCTCCTCGACCGGCTCGATGCCGATCTTGCGCAGCAGGCGGTTCGCGGCGCCGTCGAAGACGTGCACGACGGGGCCGACCACCTTCAGGTACAGCAGGGTGGAGGGCGCCAGCGACTTCGCCAGGCGCTCCGGGACGGCGAGCGCCAGGTTCTTCGGCGCGAGCTCGCCGATCACCATCTGGAGCACGGTGGCGAGGACGAAGGCGAGGACCACGGAGACGGCGGAGACCGCCGCGCCGGAGAGCCCGATCCCCTCCAGAGCGGGCCGCAGCAGCGCCGAGACGGAGGGCTCGGCGAGGAAGCCGACCACCAGTCCGGTCACGGTGATGCCCAGCTGCGCGCCGGAGAGCATGAACGAGAGGCGTTCCAGCACCTTCAGGGCGCGGGCGGCGCGCTTGTCACCGGCCTCGGCCTCCCTGGCCAGGGCCAGGCGGTCGGCGGCGACGTAGGCGAACTCCTGGGCGACGAAGTAACCCGTGCCGAGGGTGAGGACGAAGACGGCCAGCAGGCCGAGCGCGGCACTCATCGAACACCACCTCGCCGCGCGCCGCGCTCATGGCGAAGTGGTCCGGGACTGTGTCCCGGGGGGTCCGTCGGTCTGGCGGACAAGGCAACTCCTTCGAGGTGGCTGAATCCCGTCAACGCATGGACCCTCCGCATTGTTCCCGACACGTAGCGGGCACCTGTCCGTCCGCTCGCCGCGCCACGCCGTACCGCCCCGCGAACGATCCGGCGGGGCGTGCCGCGGGGGCCGCGGTGCGGGCCGGGTGCCCGGTGCGGGCGCGGCCCGGACGAGGAGGCGGCGCGAGGGACGAGTTCCGGCCAGAGCCTGGAGCGGGCCCGAGCGGTCCGACCACGGAACGGGCTGTCCAAAGTCTTGACGTGTTCCCGGCGTGGTGACTTCATGGGAGCGCTCCCACGCACCTGGCTCAAACCATGGGAGCGCTCTCATGTCCGTTCCGATGCTGTCCCGGCGCCCATCTACTGGAGTCTCCGTGAGAACGAGAAGCACGACGCGTACGCGCACCACACGGTCCCGCACCGCCGTATCCCTGCTGACGGGGCTCACCACCCTCGTCGGGTTCGTCCTCCTCGGCGCCTTCGGCGCCGGCGCCGCCCATGCCCGGACGGCGGGGGCGCTCGCGACGGGCCTGCACATCAGCGACGGGCGCCTGCTGGAGGCGAACGGCAACGACTTCGTGATGCGCGGCGTCAACCACGCGCACACCTGGTACCCGGGCGAGACGCAGTCGCTCGCCGACATCAAGGCCAAGGGCGCCAACAGCGTCCGGGTCGTCCTGTCCGACGGCCACCGCTGGTCCGAGAACAGCCCCGCCGACGTGGCCGCGGTCGTCGCGGACTGCAAGGAGAACCGGCTGATCTGCGTCCTGGAGGTGCACGACACCACGGGCTACGGCGAGGACGCGGCGGCCGGCACGCTCGACCACGCCGCCGACTACTGGATCGGCCTCAAGGACGTCCTCGACGGCGAGGAGGACTACGTCATCGTCAACATCGGCAACGAGCCCTGGGGCAACACGAACCCGGCCGGCTGGACCGAGCCGACGATCGCCGCCGTGAAGAAGCTGCGCACGGCCGGCTTCCAGCACACGATCATGGTGGACGCCCCCAACTGGGGCCAGGACTGGCAGGGCGTGATGAAGGCCAACGCCCAGGCCGTGTACGACGCCGACACGACCGGCAACCTGATCTTCTCCATCCACATGTACAGCGTCTTCGACACCGCGCAGGAGATCAACGACTACCTGGACGGCTTCGTCGCCAGCGGGCTGCCCATCCTGATCGGCGAGTTCGGCGGCCCCGGCGACCAGTGGGGCGACCCCGACGAGGACACCATGATGGCCGCGGCCGAGCGGCTCGACCTCGGCTACCTCGCCTGGTCCTGGAGCGGCAACACCGACCCGATCCTCGACCTGGTCCTCGACTTCGACCCGAGCCGGCTCAGCTCCTGGGGCGAGCGCATCTTCAACGGTGTGAACGGCATCGCCCAGACGTCGGTGGAGGCGACCGTCTTCGGCGGCGCCACCGGGGACGACGAGGCCCCGACGGCGCCCGGCGCCCCGGCCGCCTCGGCCGTCACCGCCGACTCCGCGACGCTGACCTGGGCGGCGGCCACCGACAACGTCGGTGTCACCGGCTACGACGTGGTCCGCATCAGCGGTGGCGCCGAGACGCCGGCCGCCTCGGCCCTCTCGCCCCGGGTCACGGTCACCGGCCTGACCGCGGGCACCTCGTACACCTTCGCGGTCTACGCCCGTGACGCGGCGGGCAACCGCTCGGCGCGCTCCGCGACGGTGGCGGTCACCACCGACCAGGGCGGCACGCCCGGCGGCTCCTGCGCGGTCGGCTACCGGGTGGTCGGCGAGTGGCAGGGCGGCTTCCAGGGCGAGATCGTCATCCGCAACACCGGCACCGCCGCCCTCAGCGACTGGCGGCTGGGCTTCGCCTTCGGCGCCGGGCAGACCGTCGCCAACATGTGGGGCGGCACCGCCGCGCAGTCCGGCGGCTCGGTGACCGTCTCCCCCGCCTCGTACACGTCGACGATCGCGCCGAACGGCTCGGTCACCGTCGGCTTCATCGGCACCAAGGGCGCGACGAACCCGGCCCCGGCCGCGTTCACGCTGGGCGGCGCCGCCTGCGCCGCCGCCTGACCCGACGCGGTCCACGCGGCCGACGCGGTCGGCAGCGGCACACCGCGCACCCCCGCCGGCCGGTCCGGGCATCCGCCCGGGCCGGCCGGCGGCTTGCGTCGGGGGCGGGGGGTGCGGCGGGGGGCGGGGGCGCGTTCCGGGACCCTGTGCGCGCCCGGCGCACCGGCGGGCGCGGGACGGTGTGCGGGGGTCAAGTGCGCCGCGAGAAGGCCCACTTGCGCCGCGTATAGTCGGAGCCAGACGGTTTCGCCCCCTCTGGCGGAGGTTCCACGTGACCACCTCGCCCCACCCGGACCAGGTACGCGCAGGCCAGGCCATCTACCGGCCGTGGACACTGCCGCTCTACGACCTGGTGGCCTTCAAGATCAACTGCCGGTTCCTGTTCGGGGTCCCGGTGCCCGAGGTGGTCGCGATGTTCGACCGGAACGTCTCCGACCGGCACCTGGACGTCGGCGTGGGCACCGGCTACTTCCTGGACACCTGCCGCGCCGCCCCGGACCGGTCCATCACCCTGGCGGACCTCAACGAGCACTCGCTGCGGCACGCGGCACGCCGGCTGGCCCGTTTCGACGTCTCGACCGTGCGGGCCAACGCGCTGGAGCCCCTGCCGCTGCCGGAGCGGTCGTTCGGCTCGGCGTCGCTGAACTTCCTGCTGCACTGCGTGCCCGGCACGATCCGGGACAAGGCCGTGGTCCTGGACAACGTCGCGGCCTGCGTCCGCCCCGGCGGCCGGATCTTCGGCGCCACCGTGCTCGGCAAGGGCGTCCCGGTGGGGCCGGCCGCGCGGGCCGTGGTGCCGTTCTGGAACCGGCGCGGCGTGATGCACAACGCCGAGGACAGCCTCGACGACCTGCGCGCGGAGCTGGCCGCCCGCTTCCCCTCCCACACGCTCACCGTGCACGGGAGCACGGCGCTCTTCGAGGCCGAGGTGCCGTGACCGGCGGACCCGCGGTCCCGGCAGGCGGGTGAGCGCGGCCGGCGGCCGGGCCCGCGGAGGGCCCCCGGCCGCCGGAGCACGGACCGGCCGCGAGGGCCGTTCGTCCGGATCAGGGCCGCGCGCCCGCCGCGATCCGGACGACGGACCCCGGGGCGGGTTGCGGAGCTTCCGCCACCCGCCCTACGTGCGCCGGGGCACCGGGATCACGTAGCGGCTGTAGAGGAGGTCGCGCAGGACGTCGTCGCCGCCCTCGACGACGGAGACGTAGCGCACGTCCCGCAGCAGCTTCCCGATCGGCAGGTCCTCGGTGTAGCCGAGGCCGCCGAACATCTCCGAGCCCACGCTCGCGACGTCCCAGCCCGCCTGGCCGCAGAACATCTTCGCGGTCAGCGCGGACTTCAGGGTGCCCTGCCGGTGGAAGAGGGCCGGCGCGTCCGGGTCCGCCATGATCGCGTCGTAGTCGCGGGCGGCGCGCAGGCAGTGGCTCTTCATGACGTCGATCTGCATCTCCATCTGCCCGAGGCGCTGCGCGAAGACCGGGTTCTCCATGAGGACGCCGTCGCGCAGGGGCTTGGTCCGGGCGTAGGTCATGCAGTGGTCCCGGACGCGGCGGGCGATGCCGATGGCCGTGGCGGCGATCAGGATGCGGCTCGCGTTGAGGCCGATCTCCAGAAGGCGCAGCCCCGACCCGCCGAGGCGGTTCCCGGCCGGGACCCGGCAGTCCTTCAGCGCGACCTGGTACGTGTGCGAGGCGCGCAGGCCGATCACGTCCCAGCGGCGCACGATCTCGACGCCGGGCGTGTCGCGCGGGACGAGCACCGCGTGGTACGCCTCGGGGTCCTCGGCCGAGCGGGCGACGACGATCAGGAAGTCGGCGAAGTCGGTGTTGGTGGAGAAGAACTTCTCCCCGGTGAGCACGAGTTCGCCGCCGTCGGCGGCGACCGTCGTCTCGATCCGGGCGAGTTCGCTGCCCGCGTTCCGCTCGCTGCCGAGGGTGGCGCAGAACGAGCCGCGTGCGGCCATCGGTCCGAGGTGGCGGGCCTTCAGCTCGTCGGAGCCGTAGAGCTGCACCATGCTGGTGCCGAGGACCGAGATGAACAGGGTGAAGGCCGCGCCCGCGTCGCCGTAGGCGATCTCGTTCACGATCTCGACGCCGTCCTCCAGGGTGAGCCCCCGGCCGCCGAACTCCTCGGGCAGCCACCAGTTGGCCAGCCCGGTCTCGCGGAAGCGCTCGTAGACGTCCGACGGCTTGTCGTCGAGCGCGTCCAGCTCGGCGTGCCGGCCGTCGAGGTGTTCCTTGACGAACGCGCGCACGGCCTTCAGGTCTTCCGGTCTCATCGCCTCACCATTTCCACGTCGGTCACCCGGGTGCACGGGCTGCTCATTCGGAGTTCGCCCGCTGCACGAGGGCTTCGATGTCGAGATCGTCGATGTCGTCGAGGCCGCCGAGGCCGTCGAGGTCGTCGATGGCGTCGGTCGCCTCCATCGCGCCGGCCCCGTCCGGCCCGTCCGGGGCCCCGGGGACGGGCCCCGTCCCGGTCCGCGTCTCGGGCGCGGCCCCGGCCCCGGGCCCGGTCTCGGGGAACAGCAGTTCCCGCAGGCGATCGGCGAGGGCGGCCGGGGTCGGATAGTTGTAGATCACCGTCGCCGGGACGTGCACACCGGTGTCCTGCTTCACCTGGTTGCGGAACTCGACACCGCTGAGGGAGTCGAACCCGATCTCCTGGAAGGACATGCCGGCGTCGATGTCGTCGGCGGACGGATAGCCCAGCACCGCGGCCGCGGTCTCCAGCAGCAGGGCCACCAGTTCCTCGCGCTGCTCCTCGGGGGCGAGGGCGGCCAGCCGGCGGGCGGTCGGGGAGAGGCCGTCCTCCTCCCCCGCCGCGCCGGCGGCCGGGGCCGCCGCGGCGACGGCGGCTGCGGGTGCGGCGGCCGGGGTCCGCCGGACCAGGGTGCGCAGCAGTGCGGGCACGGTGTCCTGCCGCAGGGCCGGCCGGTCGATCTCCAGCGGCAGCTGGAGCGTGTCGCGGCCCGCGAGGGCGGCGTCGAAGAGCGCGGTGCCCTTCTCCGCGGAGAGCGGCGCCATGCCGTGGCGGCGGAAGCGCGCCAGCTCGGCCGGGCCGAGCGTGCCGGCCATCCCGATCTCCCACGGGCCCCAGGCCAGGGCGGTCGCGGGCAGGCCGGCGGCCGCGCGGTGTGCGGCGAGGGCGTCCAGGAAGGCGTTGGCGGCCGCGTAGTTGGCCTGGCCGGGGTTGCCGATCACACCGACGACGGACGAGTAGAGCACGAAGGCCGACAGGTCCATGTGCGCGGTGAGTTCGTGCAGATGCCAGGCCGCGTCGGCCTTGGGCGCGAACACCCGGTCGACGCGCTCCGGGGTGAGCGACTCCACGACGGTGTCGTCGAGTACGCCCGCCATGTGCACGACCGCGGTGAGCGGCGCGTCCGCGGGGATCCGCGCCAGCTGCCCGGCGAGCGCCTCCCGGTCGGAGACGTCGCAGGCGGCGTGCGTGACGTGCGCGCCGAGCGCGGTGAGTGCGGCGGCGGGGCCGGCCGCGCCGGAGCGGCTGAGCAGCAGCAGGTTGCGCACGCCGTGCGCGGTGACCAGGTGCCGGGCGAGCAGGGTGCCCAGTCCCCCGGTCGCGCCGGTCAGCAGCACGGTGCCGTCCGGGTCGAAGGACGGCCGGGGTGCGGCCGGGGCGGAGACCGGGACCAGCGCCGGGGTGTAGGTCCGGCCCTCGCGGACGGCGCGTTCGGGGATGCGGACGTCCAGGGTCTCCAGCGTCTCCAGGGCGCGCAGCGACGCGTCGGTGCCGTCGGTGTCGACGAGGACGAACCGGCCGCCGTGCTCGCCCTGGGCGGAGCGCACCAGCCCCCACACGGCCGCGAGCGCGAGGTCGGGCACCTCGCCCGGCAGGGCGGCGACGGCGCCCCGGGTCACCACGACCAGCGGGCGGTCGTGGGGTTCCGCCAGGCGCCGCCGCACCAGGTCCAGCGCCTCGCGGGCGCTCGCCCGGGCGGCGCCGGGGGCGTCGCCGGAAGCGGCGGAGGCGGCGGAGGCGGCGGTGAGGTGCACGATGTCGGCGGGCCCGCCGCCCCCGGCGGCCGGGTGCTCGGCGACGGCCGGGTGCGCCGCGGCGTCCGCAGGCTCCCAGCCCACGGTGAACAGGGAGCCTGCGACGGAACCGCCGGCCGGGGCGGGCATCATCGCCAGCGACTCGACCGTCAGCACCGGGGCGCCGTCGGAGCCGGTGACCGCCACCGAGACCTCGGCGGCGCCGAGCCGGACGACGCGCACCCGCAGGAGTCCCCTGCCGGGCGCGTGGCGGGCGACGCCCGACCAGGCGTACGGCAGCATCGCCGTGTCCGCGTCGTCCGAGGTCACCAGCGTGAGAACGGGGTGCAGCGCGGCGTCCAGCAGGGCCGGGTGGACGGCGAAGCCGTCGGTGGCGGCGTGCGGGACGTGCTCGGGCAGCAGCACCTCGGCGTACATCTCGTCCTCCCCGAGGCGCCACAGCGAGCGCAGGCCCTGGAAGGCGGGGCCGTATCCGTAGCCGCGGCCGGCGAGTTCCGGGTAGAGGCCGGGGAGGTCGACGGGGACGGCGTCGCGCGGCGGCCACTGGCCGGCGGCGGCCGGGGGCGCGGGCGGCAGCGGGACGCCGTGGCCGGAGGCGTGCCGGGTCCACGGGGCGCCGGGGGCGGACTCCGGCCGGGAGTACACCTCCACGGGACGGCTGCCGTCCTGTCCGGCGGCGCCGACCGCGACCTGGAACCGTACGGCGCCGTCGGCGAAGGTGAGCGGGGCGTGCAGGGTCAGTTCCCCCACCGCCCGGCAGCCGGCGGCGCCGACGGCGTGCAGCGCGGACTCCACCAGGGCGGCGCCGGGGAAGACGGTGGCGCCGAAGACCGCGTGGTCGGCCAGCCAGGAGTCCGCGGCCGGGTCGATCCGGCCGCTGAACACCCGCCGGTCGCCTGCCGCGAGTTCGGTCACGGCGGCCAGGAACGGGTGGGTGACCGGGTCCAGCCCGGCGCCCGCGACATCGCTCACGGGCTCGGGCTGCCGCGCCCAGTAGCGCTGGTGGTCGAAGGCGTACGTGGGCAGGTCGGCGGGGGCCGCGGTCACGCCGACGGCCTCCAGGTAGCCGCTCCAGTCGACAGGGACGCCGGCGACGTGCAGACGGGCCAGGGCCTCGGCGGCCGCACGGGGCTCCGGACGGTCCTTGCGGACCAGGGGAATCGCCGTCGTCCCGGTGTCGGCGAGGGTGTCGCCGGCCATCGCGGAGAGCACACCGTCCGGTCCGACCTCGACGAGGGTCCCGGCACCGGCCTCGACCGCGGCGGCGACGGCGTCCGCGAACCGCACGGACTCGCGGACGTGCCGCACCCAGTAGCCGGGGTCCTCCAGCTGCCCGGGCTCCGCGACGCAGCCGGTCACGTCGGACACGACCGGGATGCGCGCGGGCGCGTAGGCGACGGACTCGGCGACCTCGCGGAACGCGTCCAGCATCGGGTCCATCAGCGGTGAGTGGAAGGCGTGCGAGACCCGCAGCCGGGTCGTGCGGTGCCCCTCGGCGGCGAGGAGGGACGCGACCTCGCCGACGACGTCCCCGGCACCGGAGAGCACCACGGCGGCCGGGCCGTTGACGGCGGCGACGGAGACGGAGTGCTCGTGGCCCGCGAGGGCGGCGCGCACCTCGTCCTCGCCCGCCCGGACGGCCACCATGGCCCCGCCGGGCGGCAGCGCGCCCATGAGACGGCCGCGGGCGGCCACCAGGCGGGCGGCGTCGGCCAGGGAGAACACACCGGCCACGTGGGCGGCGGCGAGTTCGCCGATGGAGTGGCCGACCAGCACCACGGGTTCGACTCCGAACGAGGTGAGCAGCCGGTAGGCGGCGACCTCGAAGGCGAAGAGCGCGGGCTGTGTCATGGCGGTGGCGTCGAGCAGCGCGGCGCCGGCGGAACCGGGCTCGGCGCGGACCACGTCGTCGACGCGGTGCTCCAGCAGGGGGTCGAGCGCGTCGCAGACCTCGCGCCAGGCGGCGGCGAACACCGGGAAGGCGTCGATCAGTTCACGGCTCATGCCCAGGCGCTGGCTGCCCTGCCCGGAGAAGAGCACGCCGACGCCGGGCGCGGACGGGGCGTGGCCGGACACCACGGAGGCGTCCCGGCGGCCGTCGGCGAGCGCCTCCAGTCCGGCGAGCAGGTCCGCGTGGTCGTGTCCGACGACCACGGCACGGTGGTCGAAGGCGGTGCGCCGCGTGGCGAGTGCCACGGAGACGCCCGCGGTGAGCGCTGCCGCGGGGGCAGGGGACGCGGGGGTGGGGGTGCCGGTCGCCGTGCCGGGCGCCTCGGCGTCGGCCACGATCACGCGGGCCTGCTCACCGGGCTCACCGGATTCACCGGGGGCGGATGCCTGAGGCGCGCCGTCGGGCGCGGGCAGCGCGTCGGGCGCGGCGGCACCAGGGGCGACGGCCACGGCGGTCGTGAACGATCCCCCAGCGGAAGCGGGTGCCGGGAGCCCGACGGCGGCCACGGCAGTCGACGCCCCGGCGCCGGGCACAGCCACCGGCCCGGGTGCCGCGGCGGCGGTCACCGCGCCGGGCACGGCTCCCCGGGCGGCGGCCACGGATGAACCGGCCGCCGCGGGGACGGGCGCACCGGGCGCGGGCGCCGCGGCAGGCGCGGACGCCTCCCCGGGAGCCGTCAGGGCGGCCGCCAGTTTGCGGGCCTGGGCGGACAGCGCCCGGGCGCTGTGCGCCGAGACCGGCCACACCAGGGGGCCCCGGAGCGGGGCCGGGGCGGCCGGGGGCGGCGCGGGGGTGTCTCCCTGTTCGATGATCACATGGGCGTTGGTGCCGCTGATGCCGAAGGAGGAGACGCCCGCGCGGCGGGGCCGGTCCGGGCGGGACGGCCAGTCGCGCGGCTCGTCGAGCAGCCGCACAGCGCCCGATGACCAGTCGACGCGTCGCGAGGGGAGCTCCGCGTGGAGGGTCCTCGGGAGCGCGTTCTCGCGCATCGCCATGATCATTTTGATCACGCCGGCAACGCCCGCGGCGGCCTGCGTGTGGCCGATGTTGGACTTGAGCGAGCCCAGCCACAGCGGTTCCTCGCGGCCCTGTCCGTAGACCGACAGCAGCGCCTGCGCCTCGATCGGGTCGCCGAGACCGGTGCCGGTGCCGTGGGCCTCGACCGCGTCCACCGCTTCCGGGGCCAGGCCGGCCGAGTCGAGGGCCTGGCGGATCACCCGTTCCTGGGAGGGCCCGTTGGGCGCCGTCAGGCCGTTGCTGCCGCCGTCCTGGTTGATCGCGCTGCCGCGCAGCACGGCGAGGACGCGGCGGCCGGCCCGGCGCGCGTCGGACAGCCGCTCCAGTACGAGCACGCCGACGCCCTCGGACCAGCCGGTGCCGTCGGCCGCGTCGGAGAACGCCTTGCAGCGGCCGTCGGCCGCGAGGCCCCCCTGCCGGGCGAACTCGGTGAACATGCCCGGGGTGGACATCACGGTGACGCCGCCCGCCAGCGCGAGGGAGCTGTCCCCCGACCGCAGCGACTGGGCGGCCAGGTGGACGGCGACCAGTGAGGAGGAGCAGGCGGTGTCGACGGTCACCGCGGGCCCTTCCAGGCCGAGGGTGTAGGCGATGCGTCCGGAGACCACGCTGGTGGAGCCGCCGGTCAGCGCGTGCCCCGCGAGGTCGGCCGGGACGTCCTGGAGACGCGGCAGGTAGTCCTGGGCCATGGCGCCCATGAACACGGCGGTGGGGGTGGTGCGGAGCCCGGCCGGGTCCTGGCCCGCGTTCTCCAGCGCCTCCCAGACGGCCTCCAGCGCGAGCCGCTGCTGCGGGTCCATGGCGAGGGCCTCGCGCGGGCTGATGCGGAAGAAGCCCGCGTCGAACTCCGCCGCGCCGTCGAGGAATCCGCCCGCGGGGAGGAAGTCCGCGTCCGCGGCGGCCGGCCAGCCCCGGTCCCCGGGGAAGCCGGTGATCGCGTCGACGCCGTCCGCGACGAGCCGCCAGAGCTCCTCGGGTGTGGTCACGCCGCCGGGCAGCCGGCAGCTCATGCCCACGATCGCGATCGGCTCGTCGCCCGCCGGGGCGAGGGTGTCCGGTGTCCGTCCGGCCGGGGCACCGGCGGGGCCGAGCAGGCGCTCGCCCAGGTGCCGGACCACGGCGGCGGGGGTGGGGTGGTCGTACGCGAGGGAGGCCGGCAGTTCGAGGCCGGTCGCGGCGTTGATCCGGTCGCGGAGCTGGACCACGCTCACCGAGTCGAATCCCAGGTCCTTGAAGGTGCTGTCGCCGGCGATGCGTTCGGCGTCGGCGTGCCCGAGCACCACCGCCGCCTCGCCGCGGACCAGCTTCCACAGCTCGCGTTCGGTCGTGCCCGCGGCGGCGCCGGACTCCCGCGATCCGGTGGCCGGGACGGCGACGGCCGGGGCGGGGAGCCGGTCGGCGACGGCCGGGGACACGCCGATCCAGTGGGTCTCGCGCTGGAAGGCGTAGGCGGGCAGCGGCACGCGCCGGCCGCCCGGGAAGTGTCCGCCGAAGTCCACGGCGACGCCCCGGCAGTGGAGTTCGGCCATCGACAGCAGCAGCCGCCGGGGCTCGTCCTCGTCCCGGCGCAGGGTGGGCTGCACGATCGCCGACCCGGCCGTGGCGGCGATGTGCACGGTCAGCACCGGGTGCGGGCTGACCTCGACGAACACGCCGTACCCGTCGGCGGTCAGCGCCTCGACGGTGTCGGCGAACCGCACCGGCTCGCGCAGGTTGCGGTACCAGTACTCGGCGTCGAGGTCATGGGCGTCGATCCGTCCGGCGACCACGGTGGAGTAGAACGCCACACCGCTGTCACGGGTCGCGGCGCCCGCGACACCCGCCAGCACCTCGTCGCGGACCGACTCGACGTGTTCGCAGTGGGAGGCGTAGTCGACGGGGACGATCCGGGCGCGGACGTCCCTCGCGCGGCACTCCTCGACCGCGGCGCGGACACCGTCGGGGTCGCCGGATATCACCACGGTGCCGGGCGAGTTGACGGCGGCGACGGCGACACCCGGCCGGTCGATCCGGTCGGCCGGGAGGTCGAGGACGGCCATCAGGCCGCGGCCCGACAGCTTCTCGGTGATGACGCGGGCGCGGGCGACGATCAGCCGCACGCCGTCGGCGAGGGAGAGGATGCCCGCCGCCGTCGCGGCCGCGATCTCGCCCTGCGAGTGGCCGATGACGGCGTCCGGTTCCACGCCCGCCGCCCGCCAGACCTCGGCCAGCGAGACCATGACCGCGAACAGGGCGGGCTGCACGACGTCCATGCGCAGCAGGGCGTCCTCGTCGCCGAGCACCTCGCGCAGCGCGTAGCCGCCGTGCTCGCGGAGCAGGTGCTCGCACTCGTCCATGCGGGCGGCGAACACGTCGTTCGTCTCCCACAGGCCCCGTGCCATGCCGACCCAGTGCGCGCCCTGGCCGGAGAACACCCAGGCCACGCGGCCGCCCCCGGCCGCGGTGCCGGTGACGACGCGCGCCGAGGGTGTGCCGTCGGCCAGGGCGGCGAGACCGTCGAGCAGTTCGTGCCGGTCGGCGGCGAGGACCACACCGCGGTTCCTCAGGTGCGACCGGGTGGTCGCCGCGGAGTGGCCGACGTCCACGGGGCGCAGCGCCTCGTCGTCGAGGACGCGGGCGCGGAGCTGCCGGGCCTGGGCGCGCAGGGCCCGCGGGCCGCGTGCGGAGAGGGGCACGGGGACGAGGCCCGGCAGGTCCCCGGCGGAGGCGGGGGCGGGAGCGGGAGCCGGGGCGGGGGGCTGCTCCCGCGGGTCCCCTGCTCCGGCGGGTGTGCCCGGCGCCGGGCCCGGCGCCCCGGTGGCGGCCTGCTCCCGGGGGACGGCGTCCCCCGGGGCGGGCCGCGCGGCGGGCGCGACGAGGGGGGCTGCCCCGGCGGACGCCGGGGACCGGTCGCCGGGGGCGGCGACGACGAGGTGGCAGTTGGCGCCGCCGATGCCGAACGAGCTGACACCCGCCAGCCTCGGCCCCTCGGGCCACGGTCCGGCCTCGGTGGTGACGCGCAGCTTCCACCGCTCCAGCGGGATGTCCGGGTTCGGCGTCGTGTGGTTGAGGCTGGCGGGCAGCACTCCGTGCCGCACCGCCAGAGCGGCCTTGATGAGGCCCAGGACCCCGGCGGCCGCGTCGAGGTGGCCGATGTTGGTCTTCACCGAGCCGACCAGCAGCGGCCGTCCGGCTTCGCGGTGCTCGCCGTGGACGGCGGCCAGGGCGCTCGCCTCGACGGGGTCGCCCGCCCGGGTGCCGGTGCCGTGCAGTTCGACGTACCGGACCTCGGCGGGGTCGACGCCCGCGTCGCGGCACGCCGCGCGGAGCAGCGCCGTCTGCGCCTCGGCGCTGGGCACGGTCAGCGCGCCGGGACCGTCGTGGTTGACGGCCCCGCCGAGGAGCACGCAGTGGACGTCGTCGCCGTCGGCGACCGCGTCGGCCAGCCGCTTGAGGACGACCACGCCCGCGCCCTCGCCGCGGACGAAGCCGTTGGCGCGGGCGTCGAAGGTGTGGCTGCGGCAGTCGGGCGAGAGCGCCCCGGCGCGGGCGAAGGCGATCGTGGACTCGGGCGCCAGGTTGAGGTGCACGCCGCCGGCGAGGGCCAGGCGCGCGGCACCGGAGCGCAGGCTCTCGCAGGCCATGTGGACGGCGACGAGGGAGGAGGACTGCGCGGTGTCGACCGTGAGGCTCGGTCCGTGCAGGCCGAGCTGGTGCGAGACCCGGTTGGCGATCAGACCGCGGCTGAGGCCGGCGACGGCGTGGTGCGAGAGCGCGTCGGCACCCTGCCGGTGCACGAGGGAGGCGTAGTCGTCCCCGGTGGCGCCGAGGAAGACGGCGGTGGCGCTGGAACGCAGGCTCTCCGGCGGCAGGCAGGCGTCCTCCAGCGCCACCCAGCTCAGTTCGAGCACCATCCGCTGGCGCGGGTCCATCACCTGGGCCTCGCGCGGCGAGATGCCGAAGAACTCCGCGTCGAAGTCGGCGACCCCGTCGACGAACCCGGCGTGCGGATGACGCGCCAGTTCCTCGATGTCCGTGGGCCAGCGTCCGGGCGGCGCGGCGGTGATGGCGTGCCGGCCCTCCGTCAGCATCCGCCAGAACGCCCCCACGTCCTCGGCGCCCGGCACCCTGCACGACATTCCGACGACGGCGACGGCACCCCGGTCCAGCCCGGTGAGCCCCCGCCCGTACTCGTTCCCGCCCATAGAGCTCCAGCCCTTTCTACCCCTTTGCCTGCACGATCCGCGGCGGGCGTCCGCAGATACATCTCCAGGAGTGCCGGTCCGGCGAATTCCGGCCGCGGACGCGGGACGGGCGGCGGCGGGACCGCGAAACGCCCCTCGTCCCGCGCCCGGAGGGCGGAGGGACAAGGGGCCTTCAGGCCGAAGCGCCGGGAGCCGGCAGCCGGGTGCCGGGACGCCGGGAGGCCACGGCAGCGGCAGGCCGCGGGGGCGGTCCCGGAGGGCCGGACCGGTGTGCGGCGAGGGGCAGGCCGTACGGAGGAACGAGAGGGCATCGCGCGGCTGCGGGGTGACCCTGCGTGACGCTACGTCAGGTCACGTACGAGGTTGCCCGGGTGACGCGGCAGCGGCCCATGACCCGGCCCGTCGACTACAGGTGACTGAGCATCAGCTCGCGGTGCGGGTGTGCCAGGAGCGGCCGATGGCCTTGACCAGGGAGGGGGTGACGAAGACCCGCCGGAACGGCAGGATCAGCGGCATGTAGATCTTCCCCAGGGTGCCCTTCTTCTTGACCAGGATCGCCATCACCGCGTGGTGGCCGCCCCGGCCGTCGTCGACCCAGCCGATGTGCATCGCGGCGTGGACGGTCTTGTTGACGACCTCGGTCACCCACTCGTCCTTCGACTGGTAGACCGACTTCAGCGGCACGACCTTCATGTCCGGGCCGCGCGGGCCGTCCCGCAGGTCGTCCGGCAGCCGGTCGCGCAGGGAGGGGTTCCGCGGCCCGAGGCCGTGCTCCTTGCCGTCCCACTTGAGGATCGCTCCGAGCCGCCAGCGGATCGCGAACAGCAGCTTGTACATCGGCGAGGGCTTGAAGTCGGCCCCGTCGCTGTCGAACTGGCTGACGAGACGCGCCAGGCCGTCCGGACCCCCGGGGGTGTCCAGGCGCCAGACGTCCTCGATCTCGAAGTCCTCGATGAACTCGTGGACCCTCCACGGCCGCTCGGTGAACGCGGTGTCGGGGAGCCTCATGCAATCCTCCGTCTCGTGTGGAACACCCGCGCGCCGGAGCGCGCGGGCAGGTCGCAGCGGATGGCCCTCGAACGCCGCCGGGGTGTGCCGGCGGCGTTCCGCGGGACCAACCTACCGGGCCGGCCGGGGCTGCCGGGGCCGTGATGCGAACCCCCGCGGCAGCCGTCCGGCTCCCCGGCACGGGGCCGTCAGCGCGCGCCGGCCGAGGACCGGACCGCGCGCGGCCGGAAGATCATCCGGGCGCCCTTCTTCGGGATGTTGACGACCGTGCGGCTGTGGGCGGGTTCCGGTGCGGCCTCGGCGCGTTCCACGTCGAGGGTGGTGAGGATCTCGGTGAGGGTCGCCTTCAGTTCGACGAACGCGATGCGGTCGCCGAGGCAGCGGGTGTGCCCGCCGCCGAACGGTATCCAGGTGTGCGAGCCGGGCTTGACCCCGAGGAAGCGCTCCGGCTTGAACGCGTCCGGGTCGGGGTAGTTGTGCTCGTCCCGGTTGAGCAGGTAGGCGCTGGCCCACAGACGGTCGCCGGGCTCGTAGCGGACGCCGCCGATGTCGACCTGCCGGACGACCTCGCGGGGCACGATCTGCTGGATCGGCGGCCCGAGCCGCAGCACCTCGTGGACGACGGCGGTCAGGTACTCGTCGCTCTCGCCGGCCTCGATCTCGGCGCGCAGGCGCTCGACGACCTCCGGGTGGCGGGTGAGGAACTCCATGGACCAGCAGATCGCGGCGGCGGTGGTCTCGGTGCCGGCCAGGAACTGGGTCATGATCTCGTCGCGCATCTCGACGCGGCTGGGCCTGGAGCCGTCGGCATGGGTGATGCCGAGCATGACGCCGAGCAGGTCGTCGCCCTCGGCGCCGGAGCGCACCCGCTCGTCGATGGCCGCGTCGACCATGCGGTGGACCCGGTCGCGGCGGGTCAGGAACTCGTTGACGCCGTTGGGGCGCAGCAGGCGCAGCATCGTGACCCGCCAGGCCGGCATCCGGTGGAACATCGTCATGGAGGCGGGCCGGGAGTTGAACTCCAGCATCTTCATCACCTCCCGGAACATCTCGTCCTCGCAGGAGGGGCGGTGCTCGCCGAAGAGGACCTCCATGATGACCTGGGTGGTGTAGCGGTGGGCGTACGGGTGCACGGAGACGGCCCGGTCCCGCGGCCAGGAGGCGACGGTCTCCTTCGCGAGCTGGTAGACGGCCCGCTCGACGCGCTTGAGCGCGTCGCCGCGGAAGCTCGGCATCACGGCGCGCCGCCTCGCGGTGTGGGCGTCCTCGTCGAGCCAGGCGAGCCCGTTCTGGCCGGTCCACTTCTCGATGGGGCCGTTGCTGGAACCGGTGTGCAGCACGTCGCGGGGGGCGAGGAACATCCGCTTCACGTCCTCGGGCGCCGAGATGACGTGGATGCGGATACCGGGAATGATCTTGACGCGGAACCGGCTGCCGTACGCGGCGCGGCACTGCTTGAGGAACGGCTCGGGGCGGGCCCAGATGCCGAGCACCTGGCGCAGCCGGGACGACTCCACCAAGGGCAGCGAGGACGACGGGACGGTCGTGCTCGCGGCGGGCGCGGAGTGGTCGACCGGGCACCCGCCCGCGGAGGCGAGAGTCGTGTCACGGGCGTTGCTGGTGTGGTCCATGGTTCGTGGTTCCTTATCTCGTGGTCGCTCGGGTCAGGGGCGCGGGCTGCGGCACGGCGGCGGTGCCGGTGGGCGCGGGGCGCCGCACCGGGCCGATCGCGTACAGGGCGAGCCCGCTGACGAAGGCGGCGCCGGCCATGATCAGGAACGCGGCGCGGAAGGAGGTGAGGCCGGGCCGTCCGACGAGCACGGCGGCGACGACCGAGACGCCGACGGCCATGCCGATCTGACGGGACATCGAGGACATGCCGGTGCCGGTGGCCACCCGCTCCGGCGGCAGGGAGAGCGTCGCCGACGCGGCGAGGGCGGGCAGGATCAGGCCGAACCCGATGCCGCCGACGATCGACCCCGGCAGGAAGTGCCCGGTGAAGTCGGGGGTGCCGTCGAGGGCGTACGCCCACCACAGTCCGCCGCCTCCGAAGGCGGCGGCCCCGACGGGTCCGACCAGGTGGACGCCGTGGCGGACGGCGAGGATGCCGCTGGGCACGGCGCACAGGGCGGCGCACACCGGACCGGGCGCGATCTCCATCGCGCCGCGCAGGGTCGAGTGCTGCCAGACCTGGGTGAGGAACATGATCGTGGACAGGGCCATCGCGCCGACGCCCATGAAGAAGAAGCCGGTCGCGACGTTGCCGAGGGCGACGGACCTGACCTTCAGCAGCTCCGGTTCGAAGACCGGCGCCGGATGCCCCAGCGAGCGGCGCACCGTCCAGAACAGGCCCAGCGCGCCGGCCACCGAGAGGCCGGCGACCTCGCCGCTCGTCCACCCCCAGGCCTGGCCCTGGGCGATGGTGGCGACGACCGCGGCGACGGAGACGGCGAGCACCGCGCTGCCGAGGAGGTCGGGCACCGGGCCCTCCTCCTTGACGGAGCGGCGCAGCGACCAGGCGCCGATCAGCACGGCCAGCGTCCCCAGCGGCAGGTTCACCACGAAGACCCAGCGCCAGTCGATCTCGGCGAGGAGTCCGCCGAGCGGCAGCGCGGCGGCCGAGCCGACGCCGCCGACGGCCGTCCACAGCCCGATCGCGATGCCGCGCTTCTCCGGGGCGAACAGGCCCAGCAGCAGGCCGAGCGAGCTGGGCGCCATCATGGCGGCGCCGACGCCCTGGACGGCGCGGGCGGCGACGAGCACCTCCAGCGAGGGCGCCGCCGCGCACACCGCCGACACGCCCGTGAACAGCCCGAGCCCGAGCAGGAAGACCTGCTTGCGTCCGGAGCGGTCCGCCCAGCGGCCGCTCGGCAGCAGCAGCGCGGCGAACGTGATCGCGTAGGCGCTCATCACCCAGGACAGGCCGGTGAGGGTGGCCGAGGGGAACGACTCCTGCATGCTGGGGAAGGCGATGTTCACGATCAGCATGTCCACCGCGGAGATGAACACCCCGATGAGGACGACCGCGATCGACAGTCCTCTGCGCAGTGCCCCGCCGCCCGTGCCCCGCTCCGGTTTCCCTGTGCGGCGGTGCCGGCCCCGGCCGCCGCTCCCCCGTACGCCGCTCATCCCTCGATCCACCCTTCGATCGCGCCGGCCGTCGCGCCGGCGGAGGACTCCATGAGGGCGAAGTGGCCGGCCGCCACCTCGATGTGCTCGTCGGCGCCCTCCCACCCGAGGGCGTCCGGGGCCGCCGTGCCGGCGAGCGGCTCGGCCGCCCGGATCATCAGCGACCTGGCGGAGACGGGCTCCGGCCGGGCGCCGGTGAACAGGCGCAGATAGGCGGCCGTGGACAGCCAGGACGCGTCGTCGACGCGGATGTCGCGCCGCTCGGCGGTGAGGATGCCGGCCAGCAGGGCCGCGAACTCGCGGCCGGCGGCGCCGACCGCGTGGCCGTCCGCGGGACGGGCGTGGTCCGCGTGACGGGCGTGGTCCGCGTGGCCGACCGCGTCTTCGGCGCGGCTCGCGCCGTCGCCGCCGGCGCCTCCTTCTCCGGCTCCGACTCCGTCTCCGTCTCGGTCGCCGTCACGGTCGCCGTCTCGGTCGAGTGCCAGGGTGTCGATCATGACGAGGCCCGCGGGTCCGGCGCCGCGTGCCTCCAGGTGCGCGGCGAGCGCGCGTGCCACGACACCGCCCATGGAGAACCCGGCCAGCACGAACGGGGCGTCGCCCACGGCCCTGCGGATCTCGTCGGCGAGCACCGTGAGGACCGCCTCCCGCGACCGCGGGGAGAGCCCGGTGCCGAAGCCCGGCAGGGCGCACACGTGCACGTCCCGCTCGCCGTCGAAGTGGTCCGCCAGGCGGACGAACTGCTCCTGCCCGGAGCCGACCACGTACACGAACGACGGCACGCAGACGATCTTCACCCGGCCCGGGCCAGACGCCAGCCGGGCGATGTGGCCCTCGGCGTCGGGCAGTTCGGCGGCCGACGCGAAGACCGGCAGGGCGCCCGCCTCGTCGACGAGTGTGCGCAGCGCCGCTGGCAGCGTGCCGTCGGCGGCGGCGGCGCGGAGCCGGGCGCCGATCGTCTCCCCGGACTCCGCCGGCGTCTCGTCCGGCACCGCCGATCCCGCCCGCTTCAGCAGCTGCCGGACGATCTCCCCCGGCGTCGGGTGCTCGAAGACGAAGGAGACGGGCAGGCTCAGACCCGTGGCCTGTGCGAGCCGGTTGCGCAGCCCGACCGCGCTCATGGAGTCCATGCCGAGGTCCTTGAGCCGACGCTCCGCGTCCACCGCGTCCTCGCCCTGGTGGCCGAGGACCGCGGCGACATGGGAAGCGACGAGGTCGAGCACGACCCTCTCGCGGTCGGCGTCGGGGACGCCGGCCAGCCGCTGGGCGAGCGAGCCGCCGCCGGCCGCGCGCCGTACGGGCGTGCGGACCAGTCCGCGCAGCAGCGCGGGCAGGTCGCCCGCGCGGGCCAGGGACCGCAGGGCCGCCGTGTCCAGGTGCACCGGCGCCAGCAGCGCGGCGTCCGCCGTCAGGGCCTGGTCGAACAGGGCGGTCGCCCGGTCCGCGGCGGTCACCGCGACACCGGGGGCGGCGTCCTCCGCGGACCACGGGCCGAAGGCGAGCACGGTGCCGGGCAGGCCGGCCGCGCGGCGCCGCCGCACCAGGGCCTCGGCGGCGGTGTGCGCCGCCGGGTCGCCGTCGCGCCCGCCCCCGCCGAGGGAGGCGAACGAGGAGAGGACCACGAACGCGGCCACCGGCGACCGGCCGGTCAGGGCGTCCAGTGCGGCGGTCAGTTCGAGGCCGCCGGACGCGCCGGCGGTGTGGACGACCGCGGTGACCGTTGTCTCCCGCGTGCCGAGCACTGCCGCCAGACCCTCGGCGTCCGGCGTCCCGGCACGCACCCGCGCCCCGTCCCCGGCCAGTTCCGCCGCCAGGGTGTCGAGCGCGGCCCCGGGCGTGCCGAGCAGCAGCACGTCCCGGACACCGTGACGGCCGGTCAGGTGCCGGGCCAGCGCGGCACCCTGCACGGTGTCGCCGCCGGTGAGGAGCACGGTGCCGCCGGCGCCCGGCAGGACCGCTCCGGCGGCGCCGGCGGGCGCCGCCGCCAGCCGGGGCGCCACGAGCCGTCCGGCCCGGACGGCCAGGAGCGGCTCGCCGGTGCCGAGCAGCGCGCCCCACTCGGGCAGGGCGGCGCCGTCGGTGTCCTCGTCGGTGTCCACCACCAGGAACCGGCCCGGGTGGGCGGCCTGCGCGGCCCGCAGCACGCCCCACACCGCGGCCTGCTCCGGGTCGGGGACCTCCCCGTCCCGGGCGGCGACCGCCTGCCGTGTGGTCACGGCCAGCACACCGCCGGCCGGCCGGTCGCGGTCCGTCCAGCGGCGGACCAGCTCCGCCGCTCCGGCGGCCGCGGCGCGCACCGCACCGGGGCCCTCCGCGCCGGACGTGACGACCCGGGCCAGCACGGCGCCCGGGGCGGGCGTCCCGCCCGCGACGGCGTCCGCCAGGTCCGCGAGAGCGGCGTACCGGTCGGCCGGCTGCCCGGCCGCCGCGTCGCCCAGGACCGCCAGGCGCACCGGCACGGCCGCGGCGGCCGTCACCGGGACCCAGTCCACCCGGTACAGCGAGCTCTGCGCGCGGCGCAGTTCCTCGAGGTGGGCCGGGTCGACCGGGTGGAACGCCACGCGGTCGACGGCGAGGACGGGCGAGCCGTCCTCGGCGAAGAGCTCCAGCCGCAGGGCGTCGCCGTCGGCGGTGACCCGGGCCCGGGCCGCGGCGGCGCCGGGGGCGGTCAGGCGCACGCCCGCCCAGGAGACCGGCAATGCGGGCACGTCCTGCTCGGCGAGGGCGGGCTGCCCGCAGTGGAGGGCGGACTCGAACAGGGCCGGGTGGACACCGAATCCGGCGGTCCCGGTGCCGTCGGGCAGGGCGAGTTCGGCGTACACCTCGGAGCCGGAGCGCCAGGTCGCCCGCACGCCCTGGAGCGCGGGGCCGCAGTCGAGACCGAGGGCTGCGAGGGACGCGTACAGCTCGTCCACGGGCGCCGGTTCGGCGTGGGCGGGCGGCCAGGCGCCGAGGGGACCGGCGGCCGGGCCGGTGTGCGGACCGGTGAGCGGGGCGGTGTCCGGGGCGGTGTCCGGACCGGTGTGCGGGGCGGTGTGCGGGGCCAGCCATCCGGTGCAGTGCCGTGTCGCGTCGGCCGACTGGTCGCCGTCGGGCCGCGAGTGGACGGAGACCGGTCGGCGTCCCGCCGCGTCCGGGACGCCGACGATCGCCTGGATCTGCAGTGCCGCCCCGTCCGGCAGCAGCAGCGGTGCCTCGAAGTGCAGTACGTCGAGGAGCGGTGTGCCGGTGTCGCGCCCGGCCGCCAGCGCCAGTTCGACCAGGGTGGTGTTCGGGGCGACGGGCAGCCCGAAGGCGGCGTGGTCGCGCAGCCAGGGCTGGGAATCGTGGGACAGCCGTCCGGTGAGCACCCACTCGTCCCGGTCGGGGAGCCGCATCCCGGCGGTGAGCACCGGGTGCCCGACCCGTCCGAGTCCCGACACCGCCGGGTCCCCGGCCGCCGGGCGGGCCTGCGGCCAGTACCGCTTGCGCTGGAACGCGTAGGTGGGCAGCGCCACGCGCCGGGGCGCCGGACCGTCGAAGGCGGCGTTCCAGTCGGTCCGCACCCCGGCCAGGTGGGCCTCGGCGACGGAGAGCAGGAAGCGGCGCGGGCCGCCCTGCCCCCGGCGCAGCGAGCCGACGACGCCGGCCCGTGCGGCGCCCCCGGCGGCCACGGCGGCGAGGGTGTCCTCCGTCGCGACGCCCAGCACCGGGTGCGGGGACATCTCCAGGAAGCAGCCGGCGCCGTCCTCGGCGAGGGCCCGGATCGCAGGCTCGAAGCCGACCGGGTTGCGGAGGTTGGCGTACCAGTACGCGGCGTCCATGGCCGCCGTGTCGACGAACCCGCCGAGGGCCGTGGAGTAGAGCGGGACGGTCCCGCTCCTCGGCTCGACCGGGGCGAACGCCTCCAGCATCTCCTCCCGCGCCGGTTCGACGTGCGGGGAGTGGGACGCGAAGGTCGCCGGGATGCGCTTCGCCCGGATCTCCTCGCGTTCGCACCGGGCGACCAGGTCGTCCACGACGTCGAGGTCACCGGCGACGATCACGGCGGCGGGGCCGTTGACGGCGGCCACGGTGACCCGTTCCCCGTAGGGGGCGACGATCTCCGCGACCCGGTCGGCGGACAGGGCGAGCGAGGCCAGGCAGCCCGCCCCCATGAGCCGGTCGCCGGCGATACGGCTGCGCAGCGCGATGATCCGGGCTGCGTCGCGCAGCGACAGCCCGCCGGCCACGTAGGCGGCGGCGACCTCGCCCTGGGAGTGGCCGACGACGGCGGACGGTTCGACGCCGTGGGACCGCCAGAGCGCGGCCAGCGACACCATCACCGCGAACAGGGCGGGCTGCACCACGTCGACCCGGTCCAGCGACGGGGCCCCGGGCGCACCGCGGAGCACGTCCTCCAGCCGCCAGTCGGTGAACTCGGCCAGCGCGGCGGCACAGGTGGCCATCTCGGCGGCGAACACCGGTGAGGAGTCCAGCAGTTCGACCGCCATGCCCTCCCACTGCGCACCCTGGCCGGGGAAGACGAACACCGGCTTCGCGGTGCCGGCGGGGCGGCCGGACACGGTGTGCTCGGCGACGTCGCCGACGGCGAACGCGGCCAGTTCGGCGACGAGCCCGTCCCGGTCACCGGCCACCAGCACGGCCTGGTGCTCCAGGCGGGCGCGGGTCGTCAGCTGCGCGTACGCCAGGTCCCGCACGGTGACGTCGGGGTTCTCCAGCAGGTGGCGCCGCAGACGCTCGGCCTGGGCGCGGAGGGCGGCCGCGGTGCGGGCGGACAGCAGCACCGGGACGGCGGCCGGCGGGGACACGGCGGCCGCCGGGGACACCGCGTGGGGCGAGGGGGCGGCGGGCGCACCGGGCGCGGGCGCCGTCACGGCCGGGGACGGTGTGGCCGCAGGGGACGGTGTCGCGTCGGGGACGGCCGCGGCGGGGAGCCCGGTGGGCGGGGCCTCCTCCACGATGATGTGCGCGTTCGTGCCGCTGACGCCGAACGACGAGACGCCCGCGCGGCGGGGACGGCCGCCGGCCGTCCACTCCCGGGCCTCGGTGAGCAGTTCGACCCCGCCCGACCGCCAGTCGATGTGCGGCGAGGGCTCGTCCGCGTGCAGGGTCCGCGGCAGCACACCGTGTCGCATGGCCATCACCATCTTGATGACGCCGGCGACACCCGCCGCCCCCGACGTGTGGCCGATGTTCGACTTGATCGACCCGAGCCACAGCGGGTCGCCGTCGCGCTCGCGTCCGTAGGTCGCCAGCAGGGCGTTGGCCTCGATCGGGTCGCCGAGCACCGTGCCGGTGCCGTGTCCCTCGACCGCGTCGACCTCCGACGCCGTGAGACCGGCGTTGGCGAGCGCCTGGCGGATCACCCGCTCCTGCGCCGGGCCGCTGGGCGCGGTCAGGCCGTTGGAGGCGCCGTCCTGGTTGATCGCGGTGCCGCGGATCAGGCCCAGGACGCGGCGGCCGTTGCGCCGGGCGTCCGACAGGCGCTCCAGCAGCACGAGGCCCAGCCCGTCGGAGAACCCGGTGCCGTCGGCCGAGGCCGCGTAGGCGCGGCAGCGTCCGTCCGGCGAGTTGGCGCCCTGGCGGCTGAACTCGGTCATGGTGATCGGCGTCGTCATGAAGGTGACGCCGCCCGCGAGGGCGAGCGAGCACTCGCCGTCCCGCAGGGCCTGGGCGGCCATGTGCAGGGCGACTCCGGAGGAGGAGCAGGCCGTCTCCACGGACACGGCGGGCCCCTCCAGGCCCAGGGTGTAGGCGATGCGGCCGGAGGCGACGCTCGTCATGGTGCCGGTGACGCGGTAGCCCTCGTAGTCGTCGGGCACGAGGATGCCGTAGTCGGATCCGGTGATGCCGGCGAAGACCCCGGTGTCGGTGCCCCGCAGGCTGGTCGGGTCGATGCCCGCGTGCTCCAGGGTCTCCCACGAGGTCTCCAGCAGCAGGCGCTGCTGCGGGTCCATGGCCATGGCCTCGCGGGGGCTGATGCCGAAGAACTCGGCGTCGAAGTCGCCCATGCCGGACAGGAAGCCGCCGCCGCGCGCGTAGGTGGTGCCCTTCTGCTCGCGGTCGGGGCTGTAGAGCCGTTCCAGGTCCCAGCCGCGGTCGCCGGGCAGCGGCCCGATCACGTCGCGGCCCTCGGCGACGAGCTGCCACAGGTCCTCGGCGGAGGTCACCCCGCCGG
Source organism: Streptomyces genisteinicus (assembly GCF_014489615.1). Taxonomy (GTDB): domain Bacteria; phylum Actinomycetota; class Actinomycetes; order Streptomycetales; family Streptomycetaceae; genus Streptomyces; species Streptomyces genisteinicus. Next base: position 5,736,903 of record NZ_CP060825.1, on the reverse strand, counting down.
GGAAGCGGCAGCCGATGCCGATGATCGCCAGCGGCTCGTCGGCTGCGGCGCCCCGCCGCCGCGCGGCGGGCTGGGCGGAGTCCCGGTCGGTCCCGGCCTGCGCCAGCAGCAGCCGGGCGACGGCCAGCGGTGTCGGGTGGTCGAAGACGAGGGTGGCGGCCAGCGGAACGCCCGTGCTCCGCGACAGGCGGTTGCGCAGTTCGACCGCGCCGACGGAGTCGAGCCCGAGGTCCTTGAAGGCGCGCTCGCCGTCCACCCCGTCCGCGGAGTCGTGGCCGAGTACGGACGCGGCCTGCGACCGGACCAGTTCCAGCACGACGCCTTCCCGCTCGGCCTCGGGCACCTCGGCGAGCCGGCGCGCCAGGGTGCCGCCGGTGGCGGCGCGCCGGGCGGGCACCCGGACGACGCCGCGCAGCAGGGCGGGCAGCAGTCCGGCCCGGGCCTGCTCGCGCAGCACCGCGGGGTCGAGGTCGACCGGTGCGAGCAGCGCCTCCCCGCCCGCGACGGCGCGGTCGAACAGCTCGTGGGCCAGGGCGGCGGGCAGTGGCAGGATCCCCGCCTGCGCCGCGAGGGCGCGGCGGGCCTCGCCGAGGTCCCCCTCGTCGTCACGGTCGGCCCGGTGGCCCCAGGCGAGCGCGGTGGCGGGGAGCCCGGCGGCGCGGCGGCTCCCGGCGAGGGCGGCGAGCGAGGCGCCGGCCGCGGAGGCCGCCGCCCGGCCGGGTGTGCCGGCCAGACCTTCGAAGGAGGAGAAGAGCACGAACGCGGCGAGGTCCGCGTCCGCGGTCAGCTCGTGCAGGTGCCAGGCCGTGTCGACGGCGGCGCGCAGCGCCTCGTCGACGCCCTGCTCGTCGAGGGTGGCGATCAGGCCGGAGGCGGGGTCGCCCGCGGAGTGCACGACCGCGGTGAGCGGGTGCTCCAGGGAGCCCAGCAGCAGGGCGAGCCGGTCCCGGTCGGTGAGGTCGCAGGCGACGACGCGCACATCGGCGCCGAGGGCTTCCAGCGCGGCCGGCAGCTCCGCCGGGAGCGCGTCGGCGGTGCCGCTCGGGTTCTCGGGGACGGCCAGCACGAGCCGGCGGGCGCCGTGCCGGGTGACGAGGTGTTCGGCGAACCGTGCGCCCGGGGCTCCGGTGATCAGCACGGTGCCGTCCGGGTCCACCGGCGCCGGTGCGGTGGCGGTGGACCCCGTCTTCGTCAGCCGGGGCGCCAGGACACGGCCGCCGCGCAGGGCGAGCTGCGGCTCGTCCAGGGCGTGCAGCGCGGCCCACGGGAGGCCGGCGGCGGTGCCGGTGCCGTCGGCGGCGGGAGCTTCGGTGGCTTCGGTGGCTTGGGGCGCGTCGGCGGCTTCGGCGGCTTCCCGGGGCGTGCCGAGCTCCGGGGCCGGGGCGGCTTCCGGGCCCGGGTCCGTGTCCACCAGCAGGAAGCGGCCGGGGTGTTCGGACTGCGCGGCCCGGACGACGCCCCACACCGCGGCCTGCGCGGCGTCGGGGGTCTCGTCGCCGGTGGCGACCGCACCACGGGTGAGCACCACGAGCGTGGTCTCGCCCAGGGGGCCGCCGGCCGGCCACTGCCGGACCAGCGACACGGCCCGCGCCGCGGCCTCGCGCACCGCTGCGGGCACGGGGCCGGCGGGGGTGGCGACGGAGGCGACGACCAGCCGGGGCGCCGTCGCGCCGTCGGCCACGGCCTGTTCGAGCGCGGCGATACCGGCGTGGCGCTCGCCGGCGCCCTCGGCCGTTCCGCCGGCGGTTCCCTCGGCGACTCCCTGCACGGTGCCTTCGGCGCTCCCGCGTGCGGCTCCGTCAGCGGTTCCGCGTGCGGCTCCGTCGGCGGCTCCGCGTGCGATTCCGCGTTCCGTTCCCTCCGCGGTGCCGAGTGCGGCGACGGGCACCGGGTCGGCGGCGGTGGGCGTCAGCGGTGTCCAGTCGAGGCGGAGCAGCGCGTCCTGGGCGCGGCGCCGCTGCCCCTCGCGGGGCGGCTCGGCGGGGCGCAGCGCGATCCGCTCGGCGTGCGCGACGGGTGCGCCCTCGGTGTCGAGGAGATCGAGCCGCAGCGCCCCCTCACCGGCCGGCGTCAGGCGCACCCGCAGCGTTCCGGTCCCCTCGCCGGCCAGCCGCAGGCCGGACCAGGAGGCGGCGGACGGCGCGGCGGCGCCGGGCCGGTGGGCGAGGTGGACCACGGACTCCAGCAGGGCCGGGTGGACGGTGTAGCCGCCGGAGTCCGTGCCCTCGGGCAGGGCGAGTTCGGCGCAGACTCCGTCGCCGTCGCCGAGGGTCCACGCCGTCCGGATGCTCTGGAACAGCGGGCCGCTGTCGAGTCCGGCCTCGGCCAGGGCCGTGTACAGGGCGTCCACCGGGACGGGTTCGGCTCCGGCGGGCGGCCATGCGGAGTGATGGGCGGCCGGCGGCTCGCCGCCGGGGGCGATCCGGCCGCGGGCGTGGCGGACGGTGTCGCCGTCCGCCACGCCGACGGTGTCCGTGCCGGACCAGACGGCCACCTCGCGGCGGCCTTCGGCGTCGGCTGCGCCGACGGTGACCTGGACGCGGACACTGTCGTCGCCGAGGACCAGCGGGGCGTCGAGGCCCAGTTCCTCGACCAGGTCGCAGCCCAGGTGCCGGCCCGCGGAGAGCACCAGTTCCAGCAGGGCCGCGCCCGGGAGGACGGTGGTGCCGAAGAGGGCGTGGTCCCGGGTCCAGGGCTGCCCCTGGGGGGAGACGCGGCCGGTGAGGATCCATTCGTCGCGGTCGCCGACCTCGACGGCGGCGGCGAGCACGGGGTGTTCCACGGGGCCGAGGCCGACGGCGGAGGCGTCGGCGAGTCCGGTGGCGTCGAGCCAGTACCGCTTGTGCTGGAAGGCGTAGACGGGCAGCGGGACCTGCCGTGCGCCGGCTCCGGCGAACGCTGTGGCCCAGTCGGTGCGCACGCCGGCGGTGTGCGCCTCGCCCAGGGACAGCAGGAAGCGCGGCAGACCGCCCTCGCCGCGCCGCAGGGAGCCGACGACTCCGACGTGCCGGTCGGTGCCGTGGTCGGCGATCGTCCCCTCCACGGCCATGGCGAGCACGGGGTGGGGGGACATCTCCAGGAAGCAGCCGGTGCCGTGGTCGACGAGCGCGCGGACGGCGGGTTCGAAGCCGACCTGGGCGCGCAGGTTGCGGTACCAGTAGCCGGCGTCCGTCGTCGCGGTGTCGATGAAGCCGCCGGTGACGGTGGAGTGGAAGGGCACCCGGCCGCTGGTGGGCTCGACGGGGGCCAGCGCGGCCAGCAGTTCGGCCCGGATGGTCTCCACCTGGGCCGAGTGGGAGGCGTAGTCGACGTTGACGCGGCGGGCGCGGACCCCGTCGCTCTCGCAGCGGGCGGCGATCTCGTCCAGCGCCGCCGGGTCACCCGCCACCACGACGGACGAGGGGCCGTTCACGGCCGCCACCGACACCGCACCCGAGTAGGGGGCGATCAGCTCCTCCGCGGCCGCCACCGGCAGGGCCACCGACATCATGCCGCCCAGACCCGCCAGCCGGTCACGCACCAGCTGCGAACGCACCGCCACGATCCGCGCCGCGTCCCTGAGCGACAGACCGCCCGCCACGTACGCGGCCGCGATCTCCCCCTGCGAGTGGCCGACGACGGCGGACGGCTCGACGCCGTACGAACGCCACAACGCCGCCAGCGACACCATCACCGCGAACAGCGCCGGCTGCACCACATCCACGCGCTCCAGCGACGGCGCCCCGGGCACACCCCGCAGCACATCCTCCAGACGCCAGTCCACGAACTCCGCCAGCGCCTCCCCGCAGGCCGCGACCTCCGCCGCGAACACCGGCGCGGTGTCGAGCAGTTCGACTGCCATGCCCTCCCACTGCGCCCCCTGCCCCGGGAACACGAACACCGGCTTGGCGCCGGGCAGGGCACGGCCCTCGACGGTCAGCGGGGACGGCTCGCCGGCGGCGAGGGCCGCGAGGCCCGCCAGCAGGTCCTCGCGGCCCGCCGCCGCCACGACGCCGCGGTGCTCCAGGTGGGCCCGGGTGGTGGCGGTGGAGAAGCCGAGGTCGGTGAGGGACAGTTCGGGCCGGGCCAGGGCATGGGCCCGGAGCCGGTCGGCCTGGGCGCGCATCGCGGCGGCGGTGCGGCCGGACACGGTCACGGGCACGGCGGGCATCGGCCGCGCCGGAGCGGCGTCCTCGGCGGGCGTCCCGGCGGGCGTCCCGGCGGGCGCCTCCTCCAGGACGATGTGCGCGTTGGTGCCGGAGACGCCGAACGACGACACGGCGGCACGGCGGGGGCGCTCCCCCGCGGGCCACGGTCGTGCCTCGGTCAGCAGCTCGATGTCGCCGGCCTCCCAGTCGATGTGCGGGGAGGGCTCGTCGACGTGCAGGGTGCGCGGCAGCACGCCGTTGCGCATCGCCATGACCATCTTGATGACACCGGCGACGCCCGCGGCCAGCGAGGTGTGCCCGATGTTGGACTTGATCGAGCCCAGCCACAGCGGGCCGTTGTCCCGCTCGCGGCCGTAGGTCGCCAGCAGGGCGTGCGCCTCGATCGGGTCGCCCAGGACGGTGCCGGTGCCGTGGCCCTCGACGGCGTCCACGTCAGCGGGGCGCAGCCCGGCGTTGGCGAGCGCCTGGCGGATCACCCGTTCCTGGGAGGGGCCGTTGGGGGCGGTGAGGCCGTTGGACGCGCCGTCCTGGTTGATCGCGGTGCCACGGATCAGGCCGAGGATGCGGCGGCCGTTGCGCTGGGCGTCCGACAGGCGCTCCAGGACCACCAGGCCGAGGCCGTCGGAGAATCCGGTGCCGTTGGCGGAGGCCGCGTAGGCGCGGCAGCGGCCGTCCGGGGACACCGCCTGCTGGCGGCTGAACTCGGCGAGGAGGAACGGCCCGGACATCACCGTCACACCGCCGACGAGCGCCATGGAGCACTCACCGTTGCGCAGGGCCTGCGCGGCCATGTGCAGGGCGACGGCCGACGAGGAGCACGCCGTGTCGACGGAGACCGCCGGGCCCTCCAGGCCGAACACGTAGCTGATGCGTCCGGAGGAGACGCTGGCGGCGCCACCGGTGAGCTGGAAGCCCTCGATGTGGGGCAGGCTGCCCGCGGGCACCGTGCAGTAGTCGCTGGTGCCGACGCCGCAGAAGACGCCGGTGTCGCTGCCGCGCAGCGAGGTGGGGTCGATGCCCGCGTGCTCGAACGCCTCCCAGGACGCCTCCAGCAGCAGCCGCTGCTGCGGGTCCATGGCGAGCGCCTCGCGGGGGCTGATGCCGAAGAACTCGGCGTCGAACTCGGCTATGCCGTCGAGGAATCCGCCGCCGCTGGTGGAGACGGAGCCCGGGCGGGTCATGCTCGGGTCGTAGATGCGTGCCGGGTCCCAGCCCCGGTCGTCGGGCAGGCCGGAGACGGCGTCGCGTCCGGCCGCCACGAGTTCCCACAGCTCCTCGGGCGAGGCGATGCCGCCGGGGTAGCGGCAGCTCATGCCGACGATGGCCAGCGGCTCACCGGCCTGGGCGAGCAGCCGCTTGTTGAGCTGACGGAGCCGGTCGGTCTCCTTGAGGGACGTGCGGAGCGCCTCGACGAGCTGATTCTGGTCGGTGGCCATGTCTATTCCTTCGTTTCCGAGCCGATTGCGGCGGCGGCGTTCTCGGCCGGTGTCATGCGAGGTCCTCCTGCGCCATCCGGATCAGGGCCTCCGCGTCCATGTCGTCGAAGGAGGTGGCCTCCGCCTCCTCGGCGCCCGGGGCGGGCGGATCGCCGTCGGCCAGATCACGGAGCGTGGTGAGCAGCCCTGCCTTGCGCAGCCGGTCGACGGGGATCGACGCGAGCAGTGCGCGGATCTCCTCGTCCTCGGACCGCGGCACCGCGGCGCCGTCCGGTGCGAGTTCCGGCAGCAGGTGACGGGCGACGGCCGCGGGGCTGGGGTGGTCGAACACCACGGTGGCCGGCAGCCGCACCCCCGTGGCGCGGGTGAGCCGGTTGCGGAGCTCGACCGCGCTCAGCGAGTCGAAGCCGAGGTCCTTGAACGCCCGTTCCGGGTCGACCGAGGCGGCGGACGCGTGGCCGAGCACCGACGCGACCTGCGCCTGCACCAGTTCGAGGACGATCCGTTCCCGGTCCGCCTCCGGCGCCTCGGCCAGCCGCCGGGCGAGCGCCGCGGAACCGGCGTCGTCGCCCCGGGCGGCCGGCAGCCGCACCAGGCCCCGCAGCAGCGGCGGGAGCATCCCGGCCCGTGCCTGGGAGCGCAGCGCCGCCGTCTCCAGCAGTACCGGGACGACCACCGGGGCGTCCGCGCCGAGCGCCTGGTCGAACAGCGCGAGGCCGGACTCGGCGGTGAGCGCCTTCATGCCCATCCGCTCCAGACGGGCCAGCTCGGCCTCGTCGAGGGAGGCGGCCATGCCCGCGGCCTCGGACCACAGGCCCCAGGCGAGGGAGACGGCGGGCAGGCCGGCGGCCCTGCGGACCGCGGCCAGGGCGTCCAGCGAGGCGTTGGCCGCCGCGTAGTTCGCCTGCCCGGGGCTGCCCATCAGCGACGCCACCGACGAGAAGACCACGAACGCGGACAGGTCCGCCCCGGCGGTCAGCTCGTGCAGATGCCACGCCGCGTCCAGCTTCGGCCGCATGACGGACGCGACGCGCTCCGGTGTCAGGGACTCGACGACACCGTCGTCCAGCACACCGGCCGTGTGGACCACGGCCGTCACGGGATGCTCCAGGGCGCCGAGCGCTGCGGCGAGCTGGTCACGGTCGGAGACGTCGCACGCCACGACTCGGGCCTCGCAGCCGGACTCGGCCAGTTCGGCGACGAGTCCGGCCGCGCCCTCGGCGGCCGGGCCGCTGCGGCTGAGCAGCAGCAGACGCCGTGCGCCGTACGCGGTGGCCAGGTGGCGGGCGAACAGCGCGCCCAGGCCGCCGGTACCGCCGGTGACGACCACGGTGCCGTGCGAGCCGAGCGGCGCGGGCACGGTGAGCACGAGCTTGCCGGTGTTCCGGCCCTCCCGCAGGTACCGCAGCGCCTCCCGGCCCTGCCGCACGTCCCACGTCCGGATCGGGGCGAGGGCGAGGACGCCGTCCCGGAACAGCGAGACGATCTCCCGCAGCAGCTCGCCGAGGCGCTCCGGACCGGCCTCCCACAGGTCGAACGCCCCGTACGCGACGCCGGGCCACCGGGCCGCGACCTCGTCCGCGTCGCGGATGTCGGTCTTGCCCATCTCGACGAACCGGCCGCCGCGCGGCAGCAGGGACAGCGAGGCGTCGGTGAAGTCGCCCGCGAGGGAGTTCAGCACCACATCGACACCGGCGCCGCCGGTGACGTCCAGGAAGGCGTCGGCGAAGCCGGGTTCCCGGGAGGACGCGAGGTGGTCTGCGGCGACACCGGCACCGCGGACGGCGTCCCATTTGGACGGGCCGGCCGTCGCGAACACCTCGGCGCCGAGGTGCCGGGCGATCTGCACGGCCGCCGTGCCCACCCCGCCGGCCGCGGCGTGCACCAGCACCCGCTCGCCGGCGCGCAGTCCGCCCCGGTCCACCAGCCCGTACAGGGCGGTCGCGTACGCCACCGGCACCGACGCCGCCTCGGTGAACGTCCACGCCTCGGGCATCCGGGCGAGCAGCCCCGCGTGGGCGACGGCCACCGGGCCGAAGGAGTCCGTCACGATGCCGAAGACCCGGTCGCCGGGCGCGAGACCGGTGACGTCCGCCCCGGTCTCCAGCACCACACCGGCCGCCTCCGCGCCCAGGGGCGCGTCCTGCGGGTACAGGCCGAGCGCGATCAGCACGTCACGGAAGTTGACGCCCGCGGCGCGGACCGAGAGCCGCACCTCGCCGGCGGCGAGCGGACGGCGGGCGTCACCCGGCGTGATCTCCACGCCGTCCAGGGAGCCCTTGCGGGTGACCGCCAGCCGCCACGCGTCGTCGGCGACGGACGGAGCGGTGCCCAGGCGCGGCGCGAACACCTCGCCGTCCCGCACGGCGAGCTGCGGTTCGCCCGTCTCCAGGAGCGCGCCCCAGTCCGGCCCGTCGCCGTCGGGGGCGGGGGCGGGGTCGGCCTCGGGGAGCAGGCCGCGGCCGGGGAAGGGGGCGTCGGGGGCGAGGTCGACCAGCAGGATCCGGTCCGGGTGCTCGGACTGGGCGCTGCGCAGCAGCCCCCACACGGCGGCCTGCGCGATGCCGGGCGACTCGCCGTCGCGGACGGCGACCGCGCCGCGGGTGAGGACGACCAGCCGGGCGTCGCCCAGCCACTCGCTCGCCAGCCACTCCTGCACGGCGGTCAGCGCCGCGGCGGCGGCCGTGCGGGCGGCGGTGGCGGTCGGGTCGGCGTCCTCGGGGGTGTCGATCGCGGTCACCACCAGTTCGGGCGCCCGGCCCCCGCCGGCGAGGGTCCGTTCCAGCGCGGCCAGGTCGGTGAACCGCTCACCCGTCGCGGCCGCCCCGCCGAGCACCGCGACCCGCGCGGACCGTGCCTCGCCCGTCGCGACGGGAACCCAGTCCAGCCGGTGCACGGTCTGCCGGCCGCCGTGCCGCAGCCGTTCCAGCTGCGCCGGGTCGACCGGACGCAGGTCCAGCCGCTCCAGGCTCAGCACCGGCTCGCCCGACTCGGAGACCACGTCGAGGCCGAAGGCCGTCTCGTCGACGCGGCGCATCCGCACCCGCACCCGGGACAGACCGCGCCGCCCGGTGCGCACCCCGGACCAGGAGAACGGCAGAACCGCCGTGTCCCGGGGCCCGTCCTGCGGCAGACCTGCGTGCAGGGAGGCATCGAACAGGGCGGGGTGGATCCCGAAGTCCTCGCCCCCGGTGTCACCGGGCAGGGCGACCTCCGCGTAGGAGTCCCCGGCCACCTTCCACGCCGTCCGCACCCCCTGGAAGAGGGGCCCGTAGTCGAAGCCGAGCTCCGCCATGCCCGCGTAGAGCGCGTCGGCGGTCATCACGGCACCGCCGGTGGGCGGCCACTCGGACGGCACCCACGGCGCGGCCGCGGTGTCCTCCGCGGCCAGCCGGCCGCGGGCGTGGCAGACCGGCTCGGCCCGCTCGTCGGCGCCGTTACTCCCGGTGCCGTCGGTGGTCTCGCTGTTCTCGGGGCGGGCGAAGACCGCCACCTCGCGGCTGCCGTCGTCACCCGCGGGGCCGACCGTGACCCGCAGTTGGGCGGCGGCACCCTCCTCCAGCAGCAGCGGCGCCTCCATCACCAGCTCGTCCACGACGGGCGCGCCGACCCGCCGGCCGACGACGGACGCCAGCTCCACCCAGGCGGTGCCCGGCACGATCACCGCACCGAGGACGACGTGGTCGAGCACCCACGGCTGGCTCTCGCCGGAGATCCGCCCCGTGAACACCCACTCGTCCCGGTCGCCGAACTGCACGGCGGCGGCGAGGACGGGGTGTTCGACCCGGTCCAGCCCCGCGGCGGCCACGTCACCGGCTCCGGCGGACGGCATCAGCCAGTAGTTCTCCCGCTGGAAGGCGTAGGTGGGCAGGTCGACGCGACGGGCGCCGGTACCCGTGTAGTACGCGTCCCAGTCGACGCCCGCACCGGAGGTGTGGGCCCGGCCCAGGAACGCGGCGAACGTCTCCGACTCGGGGTGCTTGGCGCGCAGGGCGGGGATGAAGGCGGCCTCGGCGTCCTGGTCCTCGACGCACTGGCGGGCCATCGCGGTGAGCACCGCGTCAGGTCCCAGCTCCAGGAACCGGCGGACACCCAGGTCCCAGAGGGTGGCGACACCGTCGGCGAAGCGGACGGCCTGGCGGACATGCCGCACCCAGTACTCGGCGTCGAAGCCGGCGACGACCTCGCCCGTGACGTTGGAGACGACGGGGATGGTGGGCATGTCGTACGTCAGGCCCTCCGCGATGGTGCGGAACTCGTCCAGCATCGGCTCCATGCGGGGCGAGTGGAACGCGTGCGAGACGCGCAGCCGGGACGTCTTGCGTCCCTCCCAGGCGGGCAGCCATTCGTCGGCAGCGTCCGCGTCGCCGGAGACGACGACCGCGAGCGGCCCGTTGACCGCCGCGATCTCCAACCGGCCCTCGAAGCCCGTCAGGGAAGCGGCCACCTCGGCCTCGGCGGCCTGCACCGCCACCATCGCACCACCCGCAGGCAGCCCACCCATCAACCGGCCACGTGCCACGACCAGTTCGGCGGCGTCCGCGAGGGAGAGCACTCCGGCCACGTGCGCGGCAGCGATCTCACCCACCGAATGACCGATCAGGAAGTCGGGCCGGATCGACAACGACTCCGCCAGACGGAACAGCGCCACCTCGACCGCGAACAGCGCCGCCTGCGTGATCTCCGTCGCGTTCAGCACCTCACCGTCTGCGGCCAGCAACTCCCGGAGCGAACGCCCCAACCGCGGGTCAAGCTCCGCACACGCCTCGCTGAGCGCCTGCTCGAACACCGGGAACCGAGAGGCCAGTTCAAGCCCCATCCCCCGACGCTGGGACCCCTGCCCTGTGAACAGGAACGCCGACTTGCCCCCGACGCCCGGCTCACCCGCAGCCACGTCACCGAGCCGCGCCAGCAGCTCCTCACGGTCCGAGGCGACCACCACGGCACGCCGCTCCAGCAGCGCACGCGACGTCACCAGGGAGTACGCGGTGTCGAGCAGGGACAGCTCCGGACGCGCCAGCACCTGGACACGCAGCCGCTCCACCTGCGCCGTGAGCGCCGCATCCGTACGGGCGGAGACCACGACCGGCACCGGCGCACCGGACACCGTCCGCTCCACCGGGGCGGGCTCCTCGGCGGCCGGCGCCTCCTCCACGATGATGTGCGCGTTGGTGCCGCTCACACCGAACGAGGAGATGCCCGCACGCCGCGGACGGCCGTCCTCGGCGGCCCACTTGCGGGTCTCGGTCAGCAGCCGGACCTCGCCCGACTCCCAGTCCACGTGCGAGGAGGGTGTATCGACGTGCAGGGTCTGCGGCAGCATCCCGTGCCGCATCGCCATCACCATCTTGATCACACCGGCGACTCCGGCGGCCGCAGAGGTGTGGCCGATGTTCGACTTGATGGAGCCGAGCCACAGCGGCTCGCCCGCACGGTCGCGGCCGTAGGTGGCGAGCAGCGCCTGCGCCTCGATCGGGTCGCCGAGCTTGGTGCCCGTGCCGTGGCCCTCGACGGCGTCCACGTCGGAGAGGCGCAGCCCGCCGTTCTCCAGGGCCCGGCGGATGACCCGTTCCTGCGAGGGGCCGTTGGGGGCGGTGAGGCCGTTGGAGGCGCCGTCCTGGTTGATCGCGGTGCCACGGATCAGGCCGAGGATGCGCCGGCCGTTGCGGCGGGCGTCGGACAGGCGCTCCAGGACGACCAGACCGAGACCGTCGGAGAAGCCCGTGCCGTCGGCGGACTCCGCGTACGCCTTGCACCGGCCGTCGACGGCGAGGCCGCGCTGACGGCTGAACTCGCGCAGCATGAACGGCCCCGGCATCAGCGCCACACCGCCCGCGAGGGCGAGGGAGCACTCGCCGGCCCGCAGGGCCTGCGCGGCCATGTGCAGGGCGACGGCCGACGAGGAGCACGCCGTGTCGACGGAGACCGCCGGGCCCTCCAGGCCGAACAGGTAGGAGATGCGTCCGGAGGAGACGCTGGCCGAGCCGCCGGTGAGCTGGAAGCCCTCGACCTGCGCGAGGCTGCCCTCGGGTGCCACGCTGTAGTCGGTCACGCCCAGGCCGCAGTAGACGCCGGTGTCGCTGCCGCGCAGCGAGGCCGAGTCGATGCCCGCGTCCTCGAACGCCTCCCAGGTCGCCTCCAGCAGCAGCCGCTGCTGCGGGTCCATGGCCAGCGCCTCGCGCGGGCTGATCCCGAAGAAGTCGGCGTCGAACTCGCCGATGCCCTCCAGGAAGCCACCGCCCTGGGCGTAGACCGTCCCGCTGCGGTCGGGGTCCGGGTCGTAGAGACGCTCCAGGTCCCAGCCCCGGTCGGTGGGCAGTCCGGTGATGGCGTCACGACCGGAGGCGACCAGCTCCCACAGGTCCTCCGCCGAGGTCACCCCGCCCGGGTAGCGGCAGCTCATGCCGACGATCGCCAGCGGTTCGGTGGCACGGGACTCGACCTCTTCGAGCTGTGCCCTGGTGTCGTTCAGTTCGACCGCGACCTTCTTCAGGTAGCGGACGAGCTTCTCCTGCTGATCGATACTCTCCGTCATTTCCGAGTCCCCCGTCACGCTTCGCCCCACTCCACATCGATCATCTGGAAGATCTCCTCCGCCGTGGTGGCGGCCTCGATCCGTTCCCTGGCGTTCTGCTTCCTGTCGGCCTGGGCGCTCTCCCCCGCCCCGGCACTGAGGCCGGACAGCAGTGCCCGCAGCCGCTTCGCCACTCGCTGCTGCTCCTCCGCGCCGCTCGCGGCGAGCATGTCCTCGAGCTTGCGCACCTCCTGGTCGATCAGAGGCTCGGCCGGCTCCCCGCCGCCGATCCCCGCGAGCAGCAGCTCGCCGACGGCCGCCGGTGTGGGGTGGTCGAAGACGAGCGTGGCGGGCAGCCGCACCCCGGTGGCCTGGGTGAGCCGGTTGCGCAGTTCGACCGCGCTCAGCGAGTCGAAGCCGAGGTCCTTGAACGCGCGCTCGGGTTCGATCGCGGCGGCGGAGGCATGGCCGAGCACGGCCGCCACCTGCGCCAGGACCAGTTCGAGCACGATCGAGCCGCGGTCCGCCTCCGGCACCCCGGCCAGTTGCTGCACCAGAGCGCCCGTGCCGTCGCCGGACACCCGGGCGGCCGGCAGCCGCACCAGGCCCCGCAGCAGCGGCGGGAGCATCCCGGCCCGCGCCTGGGAGCGCAGCGCGGTCGTCTCCAGCAGCACGGGGGCCATGACCGCCGCGTCCACGTCGAGGGCCTGGTCGAACAGCCCAAGACCGGTCTCGGCGGTGAGGGCCTTCATGCCCATCCGCTCCAGGCGGGCCAGTTCGGCCTGCCCGAGCTGGGCCGCCATGCCCGTGGCCTCCGACCAGACGCCCCAGGCGAGGGACGTGGCGGGCAGACCGGCGGCCCTGCGGGACGCGGCCAGGGCGTCCAACGCGGCGTTGGCGGCCGCGTAGTTGCCCTGGCCCGGGCTGCCCATGAGGGCGGCGACCGAGGAGAAGACGACGAACGCGGAGAGGTCGGCGCCCGCCGTCAGCTCGTGCAGGTGCAGCGCCGCGTCCACCTTCGGACGCATGACGCGCTCGATCTGCTCGGGCGTCAGGGACTCGACCACGCCGTCGTCCAGCACACCGGCGGTGTGCACGACGGCGGTCAGCGGCTGCTCGACGGCGCCGAGCGCTGCGGCGAGCTGATCGCGGTCGGAGACGTCGCACGCCACGATCCGGGCCTCGCAGCCCGACTCGGCCAGTTCGGCGACGAGTTCGGCCGCGCCCTCGGCGGCCGGGCCGCGGCGGCTGAGGAGCAGCAGATGCCGCACTCCGTGGGCGGTGGCGAGGTGGCGGGCGAACAGCGCGCCCAGACCACCCGTGCCACCGGTGATCACCACCGTGCCGTCCGGATCGAACGCGGCGGCCCCGGTGCCGGTCGATGCCCGCGCCAGCCGGGGCGCGAGGAGCTTGCCGTCGCGCACGGCGAGCTGCGGCTCGTCCGCACCGAGCAGGGTCCCCCAGTCGGGTTCGGCAGCGCCGTCCGCGTCGAGATCGACGAGGACGAAACGGCCCGGGTGCTCGGACTGGGCGCTGCGCAGCAGACCCCAGACGGCGGCCTGCGCGACATCGGGCGACTCGCCGTCGACGGAGACCGCGCCACGGGTGACGACGACCAGCCGGGCCTCGGTCAGCCACTCACTCGCCAGCCACCGCTGCACCAGCGCCAGCGCCTCATCGGTCGCGGTCCGCGCGGCGTCGGCCGGAGACCCGTCGGGCGTGACGATGTGCGCGAGGACGGCGTCGGGTGCCTGGCCGCCGTCGGCGACCACGCCCTCCAGCTCGCCGAGGTCGTCACCGAGGACGGCGGTGCGGGTGGCGGCTGCGGTGGTGGTAGCGGTGGCAGGCTGGACGGGTGCCCAGCCGAGTTCGTAGACCGGCTGCCCCGCACCACGACGCAGCGCCTCCAACTGCGCCGGCTCGACCGGACGCATCGCCAGCCGCTCCAGACCCAGCACATGCTCGCCCTCGTCCGAGACGACATCCACCCGCAACGCCGCATCACCAGCCGGAGCGATCCGCACCCGCACCCGCGACAGACCCACACGCCCCGCACGCACCCCGGACCACGAGAACGGCAGAATCGTCGACCCGCCATCCCCACCCTTCTCCACGAACGCACCATGCAACGACGCATCGAACAACGCCGGATGCATCCCGAAGCCCTCACCACCGGAATCACCCGGCAGCCCCACCTCCGCATACACGTGATCGTCGATCGACCAGGCGCTACGCACACCCTGGAACACCGGCCCGTAATCGAAACCGAGCTCCGCCATCCCCGCGTAGAGAACGTCACCCGACATCTCCACACCACCCACCGGCGGCCACACACCCGGCACCCACGACGCCACAGCAGCGGTGTCCTCCGGAGCCAGCCAGCCCCGCGCATGACAGACCATCACCGCCGACTCATCGGCATCCGAGACCTCCGGACGAGCGAACACCGTCACCTCACGACGACCGTCCTCACCCGCCGCACCCACCGACACCCGCAGTTGAGCAGCCGCACCCTCCTCCAGCAGCAGCGGCGACTCCATCACCAGCTCATCCACCACCGGCACACCCACACGCCGACCCGCAGCCAGCGCCAACTCCACCCACGCAGTCCCCGGAACAATCACCGTCCCCAACACCACATGGTCAAGCAACCACGGCTGGCTCTCACCCGAGATCCGCCCCGTGAACACCCACTCGTCCCGATCACCCAACTGAACGGCGGCGGCGAGCACGGGGTGCTCCACCCGGTCCAGCCCCGCAGCCGCCACATCACCGGCACCCGCGGACGGCATCAGCCAGTAGTTCTCCCGCTGGAAGGCGTACGTCGGCAGATCCACGCGCCGCGCGCCGGTACCGGCGAAGACGGACGGCCAGTCGACGGTCACACCGGCGATGTCGGCCTGCCCGAGCGACAGCCAGAAGCGGGCGAGGCCGCCCTCGTCGCGGCGCAGCGAGCCGGTGACGGACACACGGTCCGCCGCGCCGCTCGCCTCGACGGTCTCCTCCACGGCCATGGTGAGGACGGGGTGGGGCGACATCTCCAGGAAGCAGCCCGCGCCGTCCTCGACGAGCGCGCGGATGGCGGGCTCGAAACCGACCCGGGCACGCAGATTGCCGTACCAGTAGGCGGCGTCCATCGTCGCGGTGTCGACGAACGCGCCGACGGCGGTGGAGTACAGCGGGACCGTGCCGGCCGTCGGCGCGACGGCGGCCAGGGCCTCGTGCAGCTCCGCCTCCAATGCCTCGACGTGGTCGGTGTGGGAGGCGTAGTCGACGTTGACGCGGCGGGCGCGCACACCGTCGCTCTCGCAGCGGGCCGCGATCTCGTCCAGCGCCGCCGGGTCACCCGCGACGACGACCGACGACGGACCGTTCACGGCCGCCACCGACACCGCACCGGCGAACGGAGCGATCAGCTCCTCCGCCCGCTCCGCACCCAGCGCCACCGACATCATCCCGCCACGCCCCGCCAGCCGGTCACGCACCAGCTGCGAACGCACCGCCACGATCCGCGCCGCGTCCCTGAGCGACAGACCACCCGCCACATACGCGGCCGCGATCTCCCCCTGCGAATGCCCGACGACGGCCGCCGGCTCCACACCGTACGAACGCCACAACGCCGCCAGCGACACCATCACCGCGAAGAGCGCCGGCTGCACCACATCCACACGCTCCAGCGACGGCGCCCCGGGCACCCCTCGCAGCACATCCTCCAGACGCCAGTCCACGAACTCCGCCAACGCCTCCCCGCACGCCGCGACCTCCGCCGCGAACACCGGTGAGGAGTTGAGCAGTTCGACCGCCATGCCCTCCCACTGCGCCCCCTGCCCCGGGAACACGAACACCGGCTTCACACCGGAACCGATGATCTGCCCCTCCGCCACATGGGCGGACGGCTCGCCGGCGGCGAGGGAGGCGAGACCGGCGAGCAGGGTGTCCCGGTCCGTCGCGGCCACGGTCGCCCGGCGCTCCAGCAGCGCCCGGGTGGTCGCGGCGGAGTGGGCGACGTCGGCCGGCGTCAGCTCGGGGTGCGCGGTCAGATGCGCGTGCAGCCGCTCGGCCTGCGCCCGCAGGGCGGCGGAGCTGCGGGCCGACACTACGACCGGGACGGCGGTGTGCGGCGCGTCCGGTGCGGCGTCGGGCGCCTCGGCGACCGGCTCCTCCGCCGGGGCCTCCTCGACGATGATGTGGGCGTTGGTGCCGCTCACACCGAACGAGGAGATGCCCGCCCGGCGCGGACGGCCGTCCTCGGCCGCCCACGTGCGGGCCTCGGTCAGCAGCCGGACCTCGCCCGACTCCCACTCCACGTGCGGCGACGGCTCGTCCACGTGCAGGGTGCGCGGCAGCACACCGTTGCGCATCGCCATGACCATCTTGATGACACCGGCGACACCGGCGGCGGCCGAGGTGTGACCGATGTTGGACTTGATCGAGCCGAGCCACAGCGGCTCGTTCGCACGGTCGCTGCCGTAGGTCGCGAGGAGGGCCTGCGCCTCGATCGGGTCACCCAGCTTCGTGCCCGTGCCATGGCCCTCCACCGCGTCCACCTCGGACGGCGACAGACCGGCACTGGCGAGCGCAGCGCGGATCACCCGCTCCTGCGAGGGGCCGTTGGGGGCGGTGATGCCGTTGCTCGCACCGTCCTGGTTGATCGCGCTGCCCCGCAGCACGGCCAGCACCTTGTGGCCCTTGCGCCGCGCGTCGGAGAGCCGTTCGACGACGAGGACACCGACACCGTCGGAGAACCCGGTGCCGTCGGCGCCCGCCGCGTAGGCGCGGCACCGGCCGTCCGTGGACAGACCGCGCTGGCGGCTGAACTCGGTCAGCAGGAACGGCCCGGACATGATGGTGACGCCGCCGATGAGCGCCATCTCGCACTCGCCGGCCCGCAGCGCCTGGGAGGCGAAGTGCAGGGCGACGGCCGAGGACGAGCACGCCGTGTCCACGGACACGGCCGGGCCCTCCAGGCCGAGGATGTAGGCGATCCGGCCGGACACCACACTGGTGCTGGAGCCGGTCAGCCGGAAGCCCTCGACCTGCGCGGCGGACCCGCTGACGCCGTAGTCGGACGAGCTGACGCCGCAGAAGACGCCGATGTTGTCGCCCTTGAGCGAGGTCGGCGCGATCCCGGCGTGCTCGAACGCCTCCCAGGACGCCTCCAGCAGCAGTCGCTGCTGCGGGTCCATCGCCGTCGCCTCACGCGGGCTGATCCCGAAGAAGTCCGCGTCGAACCGGCCCGCCCCGTGGACGAAGCCGCCGGCCCGCGTGTACACCGTGCCGAGCCGGTCCGGGTCCGGGTCGTACAGGCCCTCCAGGTCCCAGCCCCGGTCGGTCGGGAACGGGCCGATGGCGTCACGCCCCTGCGCGACGAGCTCCCACAGCTCCTCGGGCGAGGTCACCCCGCCCGGGTAGCGGCAGCTCATGCCGACGATCGCCAGCGGCTCGCCCGCGTCCGCCGACTGCCTGCGCACCACGGCGCGGCCGGCGGCGGCCTGCTTCGCCGGAGTCACCTGCGCCGTCAGGAACCGGGCGACGGCGGCGGGTGTGGGGTGGTCGAAGACGAGCGTGGCGGGCAGCCGCGCCCCGGTGGCCTGGGTGAGCCGGTTGCGCAGCTCGACGGCGCTCAGCGAGTCGAAGCCGAGGTCCTTGAACGCGCGCTCGGGACCGACGGCGGACGCCGAGACGTGACCGAGGACGGAGGCGACCTGCGCCTGCACCAGGTCGAGCACGACCCGGTCCCGGTCGGCCTCCGGCACGGCCGCGAGCCGCTGGGCGAGCGCACCGGCACCGCCCGCGGGCCGCGCGGGCAGGGTGACGAGCCCGCGCAGCAGTGGCGGGAGCATCCCGGCCCGCGCCTGGGCCCGCAGCACGGCCTGGTCGAGGTGAGTGGGGACGACCACGGCGGCGTCCGCGCCCAGCGCCTGGTCGAAGAGGGCGAGGCCGGTCTCGGCGGTGAGGGCCTTCATGCCCATCCGCTCCAGGCGGGCCAGTTCGGCCTCCTCCAGGGCGGCGCCCATGCCGGCACCATGCGACCAGACGCCCCAGGCGAGGGACGTGGCGGGCAGGCCGGCGGCCCTGCGCGACGCGGCCAGCGCGTCCAACGCGGCGTTGGCGGCCGCGTAGTTGGCCTGCCCCGGGTTGCCGACGAGCGCGGCCATCGAGGAGAAGACCACGAAGGTGGTGAGGTCCGCGTCGGCCGTCAGCTCGTGGAGGTGCAGCGCCGCGTCCACCTTGGGGCGCAGCACGGCCTCGACGCGCTCGGGCGTCAGGGATTCGACCACGCCGTCGTCCAGCACACCGGCGGTGTGCACCACGGCGGTCAGCGGCTGCTCGACGGCACCGAGCGCTGCGGCGAGCTGGTCGCGGTCGGAGACGTCGCACGCCACGATCCGGGCCTCGGCTCCGAGCGACGCCAGCTCCGCGACGAGTTCCGCCGCGCCCTCGGCGGCCGGGCCACGGCGGCTGAGGAGCAGCAGGTGCCGCACGCCGTGGGCAGTGGCGAGGTGGCGGGCGAACAGCGCGCCCAGACCACCCGTGCCACCGGTGATCACCACTGTGCCGTCGGCGGCGAACGGGGCGGCCCCGGTCCCGGTCGATGTCCGCGCCAGCCGGGGCGCGAGGAGCTTGCCGTCGCGCACGGCGAGCTGCGGCTCGTCCGCACCGAGCAGGGTGCCCCAGTCGGGTTCGGCAGCGCCGTCCGCGTCGAGATCGACGAGGACGAAGCGGCCCGGATGCTCGGACTGGGCGCTGCGCAGCAGACCCCAGACGGCGGCCTGCGCGACATCCGCCGGCTCGCCGTCCGCCACGGACACCGCGCCACGCGTGACGACGACCAGCCGTGCCTCGGTCAGCCACTCACTCGCCAGCCACCGCTGCACCAGCGCCAGCGCCTCGGCAGCGGTTCCGGACACCGTGGATTCCGCGGAACCGACGGCCGCAAGCACCAGTTCAGGGGCCTCGGCACCGTCGGCCAGGGCACTTTCGAGCGCGCCCAGGTCGGCGAACGGCGCACCGCTCAGAGCGAGGTCACCGAGGACGGCGGTGCGGGTGGCGGTTGTGGTGGTGGCGGCGGGCTGGGCGGGTGCCCAGCCCAGCTCGTAGACCGGCTGCCCCGCACCACGACGCAGCGCCTCCAACTGCGCCGGCTCGACCGGACGCATCGCCAGCCGCTCCAGACTCAGCACATGCTCGCCCTCGTCCGAGACGACATCCACCCGCAGGGCCGCATCACCAGCCGGAGCGATCCGCACCCGCACCCGCGACAGACCCGCACGCCCCGCACGCACCCCGGACCACGAGAACGGCAGAATCGTCGACCCGCCATCCCCACCCCTGTCCGCGAACGCACCGTGCAACGACGCGTCGAACAACGCCGGATGCATCCCGAAGCCCTCACCACCGGAATCACCCGGCAGCCCCACCTCGGCAAAGACGTGGTCGTCGATCGACCAGGCGGTGCGCACACCCTGGAACACCGGCCCGTAATCGAAACCGAGCTCCGCCATCCCCGCGTAGAGAACGTCACCCGACATCTCCACACCACCGACCGGCGGCCACACACCCGGCACCCACGGCGCCACGGCAGCGGTGTCCTCCGGAGCCAGCCAGCCACGCGCATGGCAAACCATCGCCACCGCCGGCTCATCGGCATCCGAGACCTCCGGACGAGCGAACACCGTCACCTCACGACGACCGTCCTCACCCACAGGCCCGACCGTGAGCCGCAGTTGAGCGGCCGCGCCCTCCTCCAGCAGCAGCGGCGACTCCATCACCAGCTCATCCACCACCGGCACACCCACACGCCGACCCGCAGCCAGCGCCAACTCCACCCACGCAGTCCCCGGAACGATCACCGTCCCCAACACCACATGGTCAAGCAACCACGGCTGGCTCTCACCCGAGATCCGCCCCGTGAACACCCACTCGTCCCGATCACCGAACTGAACGGCGGCGGCGAGGACGGGGTGTTCGACGCGGTCCAGCCCCGCGGCGGACACATCACCGGTTCCGGCGGAGGGCATCAGCCAGTAGTTCTCCCGCTGGAAGGCGTAGGTGGGGAGGTCGACGCGGCGCGCGCCGCTGCCGGTGTAGTACGCGTCCCAGTCGACGCCCGCACCGGAGGTGTGGGCCCGGCCCAGGAACGCGGCGAAGGTGTCCGCCTCCGGGTGCTTGGAGCGCAGAGCCGGGACGAACACCGCCTCGGCGTCCCGGTCCTCGACACACTGGCGGGCCATCGCCGACAGCACCGCGTCAGGTCCCAGCTCCAGGAACCGGCGAACACCCAGGCCCCAGAGGGTGGCGACGCCGTCGGCGAAGCGGACGGCCTGGCGGACGTGACGCACCCAGTACTCGGCGTCGAAGCCGGCGACGACCTCGCCGGTGACGTTGGAGACCACCGGAATCGCGGGAGCCCCGTAGGACAAGCCCTCCGCGACCGCGCGGAACTCCTCCAGCATCGGCTCCATGCGCGGCGAGTGGAAGGCATGCGACACCCGCAGGCGGGACGTCTTGCGCCCCTCCCAGGCAGGCAGCCACTCCTCCACCGCGTCCGCGTCACCGGACACGACGACCGCGAGCGGCCCGTTGACCGCGGCGATCTCCAACCGGCCCTCGAACCCCGTCAGGGATGCGGCCACCTCGGCCTCGGCGGCCTGAACCGCCACCATCGCACCACCCGCGGGCAGCCCACCCATCAACCGGCCACGTGCCACAACGAGTTCGGCAGCGTCCGCGAGGGAGAGCACTCCGGCCACGTGCGCGGCAGCAATCTCACCCACCGAGTGGCCGATCAGAAAGTCGGGCCGGATCGACAACGACTCCGCCAGACGGAACAACGCCACCTCGACCGCGAACAGTGCCGCCTGCGTGAACTCCGTCGCGTTCAGCACCTCACCGTCTGCGGCCAGCAACTCCCGCAGCGAACGCCCCAACCGCGGATCCAGCTCCGCACACACCTCGCTGAGCGCCTGCTCGAACACCGGAAACCGCGACGCCAGTTCCAGCCCCATCCCCCGACGCTGGGACCCCTGCCCCGTGAACAGAAACGCCGACTTGCCCCCGACACCCGAATCCGAGGCCGCGACATCGGCCAGCCGCGCCAGCAACTCCTCACGCCCCGACGCCACCACCACCGCACGCCGCTCCAGCAGCGCACGCGACGTCACCGACGAAAACGCGGTGTCGAGAGCGGACAGCTCCGGGTGTGCCACCAGGTGTGCGTGCAGTCGCTCCGCCTGGGCGCGCAACGCGGCATCGGAGCGGCCCGACAGCACCACCGGCACCGGCGCACCGAAGGCTGCCCGCTCCGCCGGCACCTCGGCGGCCGGCGCCTCCTCCAGGATCAGGTGCGCGTTGGTCCCGCTCACACCGAACGAGGAGATCCCCGCGCGACGCGGACGCCCGCCCTCGACCGCCCACTCCCGGGCCTCGGTCAGCAGCCGAACCTCGCCCGACTCCCACTCCACATGCGGCGACGGCTCATCCACGTGCAGCGTCGGCGGCAGCACCCCGTACCGCATCGCCATCACCATCTTGATCACACCCGCCACACCCGCGGCAGCCGACGTGTGACCGATGTTCGACTTGATCGACCCCAGCCACAACGGCTCCCCAGCCCGCTCCCGGCCATACGTCGCCAGCAGCGCCTGCGCCTCGATCGGGTCACCCAGCTTCGTCCCCGTACCGTGCCCCTCCACCGCGTCCACCTCGGACGCCGACAGACCGGCCGACGCCAGCGCCGCACGGATCACCCGCTCCTGCGACGGACCGTTCGGAGCCGTCAGACCATTGCTCGCACCGTCCTGGTTCACCGCGCTGCCCCGCACCACACCCAGAATCCGGCGACCGTTGCGCCGCGCGTCCGACAGACGCTCCACCACCAGCACACCCGCACCGTCCGAGAACCCCGTCCCGTCCGCAGCAGCCGCATACGCCTTGCAGCGACCGTCTTCGGCGAGGCCGCGCTGGCGGCTGAAGCCGATGAGCAGATCGGGGGTGGCCATGAGCGAGATGCCGCCGACGAGGGCGAGTGAGCACTCGCCGTTGCGCAGCGCCTGGCCCGCCAGGTGCAGGGCGACGGCCGAGGACGAGCATGCCGTGTCCACGGAGACGGCCGGGCCCTCGAAGCCGAGCGCGTACGCGACCCGGCCGGACACCACACTCATGGTGGTGCCGGTCAGGTGGTAGCCCTCCAGTTCGGGGACCATCGTCGCGTGGTAGCCGGAGGAGACGGTGCCGCAGAACACGCCGGTGTCGCTGCCCCGCAGGGTCGTCAGGTCGATCCCGGCGTTCTCGAACGCCTCCCAGGAGGTCTCCAGCAGCATGCGCTGCTGCGGGTCCATCGCCAGCGCCTCGCGCGGGCTGATGCCGAAGAAGTCCGCGTCGAACTCACCGATCCGGTCGACGAATCCGCCGGCCCGCGCGTACACCGTGCCGAGCCGGTCCGGGTCCGGGTCGTACAGGCCCTCCAGGTCCCAGCCCCGGTCGGCGGGGAACGGGCCCATCGCGTCGCCGCCGGAGGACACCAGCTCCCACAGTTCCTCGGGCGAGGTCACCCCGCCCGGGAAGCGGCAGCTCATGCCGACGATGGCCAGCGGCTCGTCCGTGGACGAGCGGCGCTTGCGCACCGGGGCTCGGGCGGGCGTCGGGGCGATGACGACCTCGGCCACCAGGAGCCGGGCGACGGCGACCGGGGACGGGTGGTCGAAGACGAGCGTGGCGGGCAGCCGCACGCCGGTGGCCTGGGTGAGCCGGTTGCGCAGCTCGACCGCGCTCAGCGAGTCGAAGCCCAGCTCGTTGAAGGCGCGGGCGGGATCGACGGCGGCGGCCGAGGCATGGCCGAGGACACTGGCCACCTGTTCCAGCACGAGCTCGAGGGCGACCTGCTCGCGGTCCGCCTCCGCGACCCCGGCCAGGCGGCGTCCGAGGGAGCCGCCGGTGTCGGCACGGCGGGAGGGGGCCGGCGCCAGGCCGCGCAGGATCGCGGGGACGGCGCCTGTGCGGGCCTGGTCGCGCAGCACGGCTGTGTCGAGGCGGACGGGGGCCAGCAGGGCCGCGTCGGTCGCGAGGGCCTGGTCGAAGAGGTCGAGGCCCTGCTCGGCCGGGAGCGGCTGGGAGCCCATGCGTTCCAGGCGGGCGAGTTCTGCGTCGCTCAGCTCTCCGGCGATGCCGCCGATGCCGCCCCAGAGGCCCCAGGCGAGGGACGTGGCGGGCAGTCCGGCAGCCCTGCGCGTCGCAGCCAGCGCGTCCAACGCCGCGTTCGCAGCGGCATAGTTGCCCTGCCCCGGGCTGCCGATCAGCGCGGCGACCGAGGAGAACACCACGAACGCGGACAGCTCCGCGTCTGCCGTCAGCTCGTGCAGATGCAGCGCCGCGTCCACCTTCGGACGCATCACCCGCTCGACCTGCCCGGCCGTCAGGGATTCGACCACGCCGTCGTCCAGCACACCTGCCGTGTGCACGACGGCCGTCAGCGGGCGCTCGACGGCGTCCAGCGCTGCGGCGAGCTGGTCGCGGTCGGACACGTCGCACGCCACGACCCGGGCCTCACACCCCGACCCGGCCAGCTCGGCGACGAGTTCCGCCGCCCTCTCGGCCTCGGGGCCACGACGGCTCAGCAGCAGCAGATGCCGCACACCACGAGTCGTGGCCAGATGACGGGCGAACAGCGCGCCCAGACCACCCGTGCCACCGGTGATCACCACTGTGCCGTCGGCGGCGAACTCCGTCACCGCCACACCCGCCCCCGCACGCACCAGCCGCGGCGCGAACACCCGGCCGCCGCGCACCGCGAGCTGCGGCTCGTCGAGGTCGGGGAGCCCGCCCCAGGCCAACCCGTCCGTGGTGGTGTCGGCGTCGAGGTCGACGAGCAGAATCCGGCCGGGGTGCTCGGACTGGGCGCTGCGCAGCAGGCCCCACACGGCGGCCTGTGCAACATCGGGTGCCTCGCCGTCCACGGTGACCGCGCGCCGGGTGACGACGGCCAGCCGGGCGCCGGCCAGGCGGTCGGCGGCGAGCCAGGCGCGCACCAGGGCGAGCGTCCGGACGACGGCTTCGGTCGGTGTGTCGGCGGTCGCGTCGACGCCCGTGAGGACGAGGGAGGGCACGGTCGCGGAACCGTCCGCGAGCGCCTGCTCCAGTGCCGCCAGATCCGCGAACGCGGCTCCCTCGGCAGCGAGTTCGCCGAGAACGGCGACATCGGCGGTGCCTCCGGTGGCGGCGACCGTGACCGGGCTCCATTCCACCCGGTGGAGCGAGCCTCCGGCCGCCTGCCCGGCGCGGGTGAGCTGGGCACGGTCGACAGGGCGGAAGACCAGCTTGTCCATGCCGAGGACGAGCCCGCCGTCCTCGTCCACGATGTCGATGCGGAAGGACACGTCGCCGACCGGGGTGATACGGGCCCGTGCGCGGGTGACACCGGTCCGGCCGAGCTGGACGCCGTTCCAGGAGAACGGCATGACGAGCGAGTCGTCGGCCTTCTCCCCGTACAGGCAGCTCTGCACGGCGGAGTCGAAGAGACCCGGGTGCAGGCCAAAGGCATGGGCGTCGGTCGTGTCGCCCGGCAGCGCCAGGTCGACATGGACGGCGTCGTCGTCCTGCCATGCCCCGACCACGCCCTGGAACAGGGTGCCGTAGTCGTAGCCGATGTCGGCCATGCGCGAGTAGAGAACTTCAGCGGTGAGCGGCGCGGCGTCCTGTGGCGGCCAGGCGAGGTCCCACGCCGCGGCCGTCGGCGCCGAGTCCGCGGCGAGCCAGCCGCGGCCGTGGCAGACGGCCTCCGCCGCGGTCTCCGGGTCGTCGGTCTCGGGGTGGGAGAAGACCACGAACTCGCGCCGTGCGTCGTCGTCCCGGTGGCCGACGACGATCTGGAGCCTGCGCCCCGCCGCGTCGTCCAGGATCAGCGGCGCCTCGATGACGAGTTCGTCGAGCACCGGGCAGCCGACCTCGCGTCCGGCGGCCAGGCTCATCTCGACCAGCGCCACACCGGGCACCACGACCGCGCCCATGACGACGTGGTCGCGCGTCCAGGGCTGGGTGTCGGTGGAGATCCTGCCGGTGAACAGCCACTCGCCCCGGTCGCCGATCAGCGCCCGGCCGGCGAGGAGGGGGTGGTCGACGGCGATCAGACCGGCGGCGGACACGTCCCCCGCGCCCGTGACCGGTGCCAGCCAGAACCGCTCCCGCTGGAACGCGTACGTGGGCAGATCCACGCGCCGAGCACCCGTACCCGCGTAGTACGCCTCCCAGTCCACGCCCGCACCCGAGGTGTGGGCCCGGCCCAGGAACGCGACGAACGTCTCCGCCTCCGCGTGCTTGGCGCGCAGGGCAGGGATGAACGCGGCCTCGGCGTCGTCCTCCACGCACTGCCGGGCCATCGCGGTGAGCACCGCATCGGGTCCCAGCTCCAGGAACCGGCGGACACCCAGGTCCCACAGGGTCGCCACACCGTCCGCGAAACGGACGGCCTGACGGACGTGACGCACCCAGTAGTCCGCGTCGAAGCCGGCGACGACCTCGCCCGTGACGTTCGAGACCACCGGAATCGCGGGCGTGGCGTAGGACAGACCCTCCGCGACCGTGCGGAACTCGTCCAGCATCGGCTCCATGCGGGGCGAGTGGAACGCGTGCGAGACGCGCAGGCGGGACGTCTTGCGCCCCTCCCAGGCCGGCAGCCATTCGTCCACCGCGTCCGCGTCACCGGAGACGACGACCGCGAGCGGCCCGTTGACGGCGGCGATCTCCAACCGGCCCTCGAAGCCCGTCAGGGAAGCGGCCACCTCGTCCTCTGCGGCCTGCACCGCCACCATCGCACCACCCGCGGGCAGCCCACCCATCAACCGCCCACGCGCCACCACCAGCTCAGCCGCGTCCGCGAGGGACAGAACCCCGGCCACATGCGCGGCAGCGATCTCACCCACCGAATGACCGATCAGGAAGTCAGGCCGGAGCGACAGCGACTCCGCCAGACGGAACAACGCCACCTCGACCGCGAACAGCGCAGCCTGCGTGAACTCCGTCGCGTTCAGCACCTCACCGTCTGCGGCCAGCAACTCCCGCAGCGAACGCCCCAACCGCGGGTCAAGCTCCGCACACGCCTCGCTGAGCGCCTGCTCGAACACCGGGTACCGTGCCGCCAGTTCGAGACCCATGTCCCGGCGCTGCGACCCCTGCCCCGTGAACAGAAACGCCGACTTGCCCCCGACGCCCGGCTCACCCGCAGCCACGTCACCGAGCCGCGCCAGCAACTCCTCACGGCCCGAGGCCACCACCACCGCACGCCGCTCCAGCAGCGCACGCGACGTCACCGACGAGAACGCGGTGTCGAGAGCGGACAGCTCCGGGTCTGCCACCAGGTGTGCATGCAGTCGCTCCGCCTGGGCGCGCAGCGCGGCATCGGAGCGGCCCGAGATCACGACGGGCACCGCGCCGGTGGTGCGGGGGGCGATGGCGGGCCGCGGAGTGGTGTCGGCGGCGGGGGCATCGGCTTCCGGCTCGTCGGCCGGGGCCTCCTCCACGATGATGTGCGCGTTGGTGCCGCTCACACCGAACGAGGAGATGCCCGCACGACGCGGACGGCCGTCCTCAGCCGCCCACTCCCGGGCCTCCGTCAGCAGCCGGACCGCACCCGACTCCCACTCCACATGCGGCGACGCCTCCTCCGCGTGCAGCGTCGGCGGCAGCACCCCGTGCCGCATCGCCATCACCATCTTGATCACACCCGCGACACCGGCGGCGGTCGAGGTGTGGCCGATGTTCGACTTGATGGAGCCGAGCCACAGCGGCTCGCCGTCCCGTTCCTGGCCGTAGGTGGCGAGCAGCGCCTTGGCCTCGATCGGGTCGCCGAGGACGGTGCCGGTGCCGTGGCCCTCGACGGCGTCGACATCGGCAGGGCGCAGGCCGGCGTTGGCGAGCGCGGCACGGATGACGCGTTCCTGCGAGGGCCCGTTGGGGGCGGTGAGGCCGTTGGAGGCGCCGTCCTGGTTGACGGCCGTGCCCCGGATCAGCCCGAGGATGCGGCGGCCGTTGCGGCGGGCGTCGGACAGGCGCTCCAGGACGATCATGCCGAGGCCGTCGGAGAATCCGGTGCCGTCGGCAGAGGCGGAGTACGCCTTGCAGCGGCCGTCGCGGGCCAGGCCGCGCTGGCGGCTGAACTCCATGTGGAGGAAGGGTCCGGAGAGCACGGTGACGCCGCCGGCGAGGGCGAGGGAGCACTCGCCGGCCCGCAGCGCGGTGACGGCCAGGTGCAGGGCGACGGCGGAGGCCGAGCAGGCGGTGTCGACGGAGACGGCCGGGCCTTCGAGACCGAGGCTGTAGGCGACGCGGCCGGAGACGACGCTGGTGGTGGAGCCGGTGAGGCGGAAGCCCTCGATCTGGGGCAGGGCGCCGGCGGGCATGGCCGCGTAGTCGGAGGGGCCGACGCCGGCGAAGACTCCGGTGTCGCTGCCGCGCAGGGTGTGGGGGTCGATCCCAGCGGATTCGATCGCCTCCCAGGACGCCTCCAGCAGCAGTCGCTGCTGGGGGTCCATCGCGGTCGCCTCGCGCGGGCTGATGCCGAAGAAGTCGGCGTCGAAGTCGGCGGCGCCGTCGATGAATCCGCCTTCGCGGGCGTAGACGGTGCCGAGGCGGTCCGGGTCGGGGTCGTAGAGGTTGTCGAGGTCCCAGCCGCGGTCGGCGGGGAACGGGCCGATGCCGTCGCCGCCGGTGGCCACGAGCTGCCACAGTTCCTCGGGCGAGGTGACCCCGCCCGGGTAGCGGCAGCTCATGCCGACGATCGCCAGCGGTTCCCCGTCCCGTGACTCGTACTCGCGAAGGCGTGCGCGGGCCTGGTTGAGATCGCTCGCCATCTTCTTCAGATAGCGGGCGATCTTCTCCTGCTGTTCGGTGTTCTCTGCCATTTCCCCGCCCCCAGTCACGCTTCGCCGAACTCGGCGTCGATCATTTGGAAGACCTCGTCCATGGACGTGGCCGCTTCGATGCGCTCGGCCGTGCTCTCCGCCTCGCCGTCGTCGGCGACGACGGACAGCAGGCGGCGCAGGCGTTCGGCCACATGGCGTCGCTCGGTGTCGGCGACCGTGGAGAGCATGTCTTCCAGCTTGTTCAGTTCCTTCTCGATGGGTGGTTCGGCGGCGGCGATGCCGCCGAGCTCGGCCAGCAGCAGGCGCGCGATCGCGGCGGGCGTCGGATGGTCGAAGACGAGCGTCGCGGCCAGCCGCAGGCCGGTGGCCCGGGTGAGCCGGTTGCGCAGGTCGACGGCGCCCAGCGAGTCGAAGCCGATCTCCTGGAACGCCCGGTCGGGTTCGACGGCCGCGGCCGATGTGTGCCCGAGGACGGCCGCCACCTGGGTGCGGACCATGTCGAGGACGAGCTGTGGCCGGTCCGCCTCCTCGACGCCCGCCAGTTGGTCGCGCAGGGACACGCTGGGGGCGTCCGTGCGCCGGGCGGCCGCCGGCGCCAGCCCGCGGAGCACCGCGGGGACGGCGCCTGTGCGGGCCTGGTCGCGCAGCACGGCCGTGTCGAGGCGGACGGGGGCCAGCAGGGCCGCGTCCGTCGCGAGGGCCCGGTCGAAGAGGGCGAGGCCGGTCTCGGCCGTGAGCGCCTTGGCGCCCATGCGCTCCAGGCGGGCCAGTTCGCCCGCGCCGAGCTGGGCGGCCATGCCCGCGCTGTCCGACCACAGCCCCCAGGCGAGGGAGGTGGCGGGCAGGCCGGCGGCCCTGCGCGACGCGGCCAGCGCGTCCAAAGCCGCGTTGGCGGCCGCGTAGTTGCCCTGCCCCGGGCTGCCGATCAGCGCGGCGACCGACGAGAAGACCACGAAGGCCGCCAGGCCCGCTCCCCCGGTCAGTTCGTGCAGGTGGCGTGCCGCGTCGACCTTCGGGCGCATGACGCGTTCGACGTGTCCGGGAGTCAGCGAGTCGATGATCCCGTCGTCCAGGACGCCCGCGGTGTGCACGACGCCGGTGAGCGGGTGACGCAGTGCGTCCAGCGCCGCCGAGAGCTGCTCACGGTCCGCGACGTCGCAGGCGGCGACGCGGGCCTCGCAGCCCGACTCGGCGAGCTCGGCGACCAGTTCGGCCGCGCCTTCGGCCTCGGGGCCGCGGCGGCTGAGCAGCAGCAGGTGCCGCACCCCGTGGACGGTGGCCAGGTGGCGGGCGAACAGCGCGCCCAGCCCGCCCGTGCCGCCGGTGATCACCACCGTGCCGTCCGGGTCGAGCGCCGGTTCGCGACCGGGCACGGGGGCCTCGGCGCGGACCAGGCGCGGAGTGAGCAACCGCGTTCCGCGCACGGCGATCTGCGGTTCGCCGGTGGCGAGCACCGCCGTCCAGTCGGGCTCGGTGCCGTCCGTGTCGACCAGGACGAACCGTCCGGGGTGCTCGGACTGGGCGCTGCGCAGCAGACCCCACACGGCGGCCTGCGGCACGTCCGGCGCCTCGCCGTCCACCGCGACCGCGTGCCGGGTGACCAGCACGAGGCGGCAGTCGGCCGGCTGCCCGGCGGCCAGCCACCGCTGCACCAGGTCCAGTGCGTCGCCGACGACGGTCCGGGCCGCGGTGTCCAGGGGACCGCCCGGGGTGACGACCTCGGCGAGCACGGCGGCGGGCACGTCCCTGCCCTCCGCGAGGGCCTTCTCCAGCGCGGCGGGGTCGGCGAACCGCTCCGCCGTGCCGCCGAAGGCGCCGGCGGTCGCGGTGCCGGACCGGGTGCCGTCGCCGGCGGTCGCCAGGACTGCCGTCCGGAGCGGTTCCGTGCCCGGTGCCGGGGTGGCCGCGACGGGCGCCCAGTGCAGGGCGTAGAGGTCCTGCCCGGCGTCGCCGCGGGCCGCCTCCAGGTGCGCCTGCTCGACCGGCCGGACGTCGAGGCGCCGCAGGCAGGCGACCGGCAGGCCGTCCTCGCCCGCGATGTCGAGCTGGAGCGACATCGGGTCGGGCAGGGTGATCCGCACCCGCAGACGGGTCAGCCCGAAGCGTTCCAGCTGCACACCGGACCACGAGAAGGGCAGCCCGCTCGGGTTGTCCTCCCCCATGTCGAGCATGCCGAGCCCGCCGTGCAGTGCGGAGTCGAACATCGCGGGGTGCACGGCGAACCCATCGGCCGGACCGGCCGCCTCGGGCAGCTCCAGCTCGACGAGCACCTCCCCCTCGCCCCGGCGCCAGGCCGATGTGACGGCGCGGAAGGCGGGACCGTAGTCGAAGCCGACGTCGGTCAGGTGGGCGTTGCGGTTGAGCAGCGTGTACAGCTCGGAAACCGGCAGGGACGCGGCGTCCGCCGGCGGCCACGGCATCGGCAGCGGCCGCAGCGGCTCGGCCGCGCCGGAGAGCCAGCCGCGGGCGTGGCAGGTCAGCTCGGTGACGACATCCTCCCCCGCGTCGATCCGGGAGAAGAACGCGATCTCGCGGCGGCCGTCGTCCCCGGGGGCGCCGGCCGTGACACGGATCTGCCGTGTCACGCCGTCCTCCAGGACCAGCGGCGCGGCGATCACCATCTCGTCGACGACCTCGCAGCCCAGACGGCGTCCGATGGTGAGCGCCATCTCGCACATGGCGGTCCCGGGCACCAGCACGATGCCGAAGACGGCATGGTCGCGCGTCCAGGGCTGGGTCTCCTGCGACATGCTGCCGGTGAAGACCCACTCGTCCCGGTCGCCGACCTGCACGGCGGCGGCCAGGACCGGGTGCCGCATCCGGTCCATCCCGGCGGCTGCGGCATCGCCGGCACCGGCCTTGCGGGACAGCCAGTAGTTCTGGCGCTGGAAGGCGTAGGTGGGCAGATCGACGCGGCGCGCGCCGATACCCGTGTAGTACGCGTCCCAGTCGACGCCCGCGCCCGAGGTGTGGGCCCGGCCCAGGAACGCGGCGAACGTCTCCGACTCGGGGTGCTTGGCGCGCAGAGCCGGGATGAAGGCGGCCTCCGTGTCGTCCTCGACGCACTGGCGGGCCATCGCGGTCAGCACCGCGTCCGGGCCGAGCTCCAGGAACCGGCGGACCCCGAGGTCCCACAGGGTGGCCACACCGTCGGCGAAACGGACGGCCTGGCGGACATGCCGCACCCAGTACTCGGCGTCGAAGCCGGCGACGACCTCGCCCGTGACGTTCGAGACGACGGGGATGGTGGGCGTGTCGTACGTCAGGCCCTCCGCGATGGTGCGGAACTCCTCCAGCATCGGCTCCATGCGCGGCGAGTGGAACGCGTGCGACACCCGCAGCCGGGACGTCTTGCGCCCCTCCCAGGCAGGCAGCCACTCCTCCACCGCGTCCGCGTCGCCGGAGACGACGACCGCGAGCGGCCCGTTGACCGCAGCGATCTCCAACCGACCCTCGAACCCCGCCAGGGAAGCGGCCACCTCGGCCTCGGCCGCCTGCACCGCCACCATCGCACCACCCGCAGGCAGCCCACCCATCAACCGCCCACGCGCCACCACCAGCTCAGCCGCATCCGCCAGCGACAACACCCCCGCCACATGCGCGGCAGCGATCTCACCCACCGAATGCCCGATCAGGAAGTCGGGCCGGATCGACAACGACTCCGCCAGACGGAACAACGCCACCTCGACCGCGAACAGCGCAGCCTGCGTGAACTCCGTCGCGTTCAGCACCTCGCCGTCCGCGGCCAGCAACTCCCGCAGCGAACGCCCCAACCGCGGATCAAGCTCCGCACACACCGCATCCAGAGCACGCTCGAACACCGGGAACCGAGAAGCCAGTTCAAGCCCCATCCCCCGACGCTGGGACCCCTGCCCCGTGAACAGGAACGCCGACTTGCCCCCGACGCCCGGCTCACCCGCAGCCACGTCCCCCAGCCGCGCCAGCAGCTCCTCACGGTCCGAGGCCACCACCACCGCACGCCGCTCCAGCAGCGCACGCGACGTCACCAGGGAGTACGCGGTGTCGAGCAGGGACAGCTCCGGACGCGCCAGCACCTGGACACGCAGCCGCTCCACCTGCGCCGTGAGCGCCGCATCCGTACGGGCGGAGACCACGACCGGCACCGGCGCACCGGACACCGTCCGCTCCACCGGGGCGGGCTCCTCGGCGGCCGGCGCCTCCTCCACGATGATGTGCGCGTTGGTCCCGCTCACACCGAACGAGGACACCCCCGCACGACGCGGACGCCCGCCCTCGGCAGCCCACTTACGGGCCTCCGTCAACAGCCGGACCGCACCCGACTCCCACTCCACATGCGGCGACGGTTCGTCCACGTGCAGCGTCGGCGGCAGCACCCCGTGCCGCATCGCCATCACCATCTTGATCACACCCGCCACACCCGCGGCAGCCGACGTGTGACCGATGTTCGACTTGATCGACCCCAGCCACAACGGCTCCCCAGCCCGCTCCCGGCCATACGTCGCCAGCAGCGCCTGCGCCTCGATCGGGTCACCCAGCTTCGTCCCCGTACCATGCCCCTCCACCGCGTCCACCTCGGACGCCGACAGACCGGCCGACGCCAGCGCCGCACGGATCACCCGCTCCTGCGACGGACCGTTCGGAGCCGTCAGACCATTGCTCGCACCGTCCTGGTTCACCGCGGTACCCCGCACCACACCCAGAATCCGGCGACCGTTGCGCCGCGCGTCCGACAGACGCTCCACCACCAGCACACCCGCACCGTCCGAGAACCCCGTCCCGTCCGCAGCAGCCGCATACGCCTTGCAGCGACCGTCGGGGGACACAGCGCGCTGGCGGCTGAACTCGGTGAGGAGGTAGGGGCCGGCGAGCAGCGTCACGCCGCCCACCAGGGCGAGTGAGCACTCGCCGTTGCGCAGCGCCTGGCCCGCCAGGTGCAGGGCGACGGCCGAGGACGAGCACGCCGTGTCCACCGACATGGCGGGGCCTTCGAGGCCCAGGGTGTAGGCGATGCGGCCGGACACGACGCTGGTCGTGGTGCCGGTGAGACGGTAGCCCTCCAGATCGCCCGAGGCCATGCCGCCGTAGTCGGTGGTCACGACACCGGCGAACACACCGGTGTCGCTGCCGCGCAGGGTCGTCGGGTCGATGCCCGCGTGCTCGAACGCCTCCCACGACGATTCCAGCAGCAGTCGCTGCTGGGGGTCCATCGCGGTCGCCTCGCGCGGGCTGATGCCGAAGAACTCCGCGTCGAACTCGCCGATCCCCTCCAGGAAGGCGCCGCCGCGGGTGTTGATCTTGCCGACCTGGTCGGGGTCGGGGTCGTAGATGTCCGCGTCCCAGCCACGGTCGGTCGGCAGCCCGCCGACGGCGTCGCGCCCCGAGGACACCAGCTCCCACAGTTCCTCGGGCGAGGTGACCCCGCCCGGGAAGCGGCAGCCCATGCCGACGATCGCCAGCGGCTCGTCCGGTGCCGTGGCCCGCCTGGGGCGGACGGGGGCGGCGGTCGGCGCATCCGCAGCGCCGCCGATCTCGGCGAGGAGCAGCGTGGCTACGGCGGCCGGTGTGGGGTGGTCGAAGACGAGCGTGGCGGGCAGACGGACCCCGGTGGCCTGGGTGAGCCGGTTGCGCAGCTCGACCGCGCTCAGCGAGTCGAAGCCGAGGTCCTTGAAGGCGCGGTCCGTGTCGACGGTCGCCGGGGTGGTGTGTCCGAGGACCGAGGCGACCTGCTCCCGCACCGCGTCGAGGACGATCGGCTCGCGTTCCGTCCGGCCGACGCCGGCCAGGCGCTGCGCGAGCGTGCCGCCCGCGTCGGGGCGCCGTACGGGCACGGGGGCGAGCCCGCGCAGCAGCGCGGGGAGCGCTCCGGCCCTGGCCCGGGCGCGCAGCGCGGCCGTGTCGAGCCTCACGGGTGCGAGAAGCGCGGAGCCGGTACCGAGGGCGAGGTCGAAGAGTTCGAGACCGTGCTCCGGGGAGAGCGCGCCGACACCGGTGCGCTCCAGGCGGGCCAGGTCGTCGGCGTCAAGCGCCTCCGCCATGCCGCCGATGCCGCCCCAGAGGCCCCAGGCGAGGGACGTGGCGGGCAGTCCGGC
The DNA here is from genome assembly GCF_014489615.1 of Streptomyces genisteinicus. Taxonomy (GTDB): domain Bacteria; phylum Actinomycetota; class Actinomycetes; order Streptomycetales; family Streptomycetaceae; genus Streptomyces; species Streptomyces genisteinicus. Next base: position 5,702,880 of record NZ_CP060825.1, on the reverse strand, counting down.
GGCCCTGCGCGTCGCGGCCAGCGCGTCCAACGCCGCGTTCGCAGCAGCGTAGTTGCCCTGCCCCGGGCTGCCGATCAGCGCGGCGACCGAGGAGAACACCACGAACGCGGACAGCTCCGCGTCGGCCGTCAGCTCGTGCAGATGCAGCGCCGCGTCCACCTTCGGACGCATCACCCGCTCGACCTGCCCGGCCGAAAGCGACTCCACCACACCGTCGTCCAGCACACCTGCCGTGTGCACGACGGCGGTCAACGGACGCTCCAGTCCGCCCAGGACAGCGGCGAGCTGCGCCCGGTCGGACACGTCGCACGCCACGACCCGGGCCTCACACCCCGCCCCGGCCAGCTCGGCGACCAGCTCCGCCGCACCCTCCGCCGCCGGGCCGCGACGGCTCAGCAGCAGCAGACGCCGCACCCCGTGGACGGTGGCGAGGTGACGGGCGCACAGCGCACCCAGACCACCCGTACCACCCGTGATCACCACCGTGCCCTCCGCGTCGAACGCGACGCCCCCGACACCCACCGGTGCACGCACCAGCCGCGGCGCGAACACCCGGCCCCCGCGCACCGCGAGCTGCGGCTCCTCCGCGACCGGCAGCGTGCGCCAGTCCGGCTCGTCGCCGTCCACGGCGACGTCCACCAGGACGAAACGGTCCGGGTGCTCGGACTGGGCGCTCCGCAGCAGACCCCACACCGCCGCCTGCGCCATGTCCGGCGCCTCCCCGTCGACCGGGACCGCGCCCCGGGTGACGACGACCAGACGGACGTGGGCCGGCCTCTCGCTCGCCAGCCACCCCTGCACCAGCGCCAGCGCCTCGACCGCGGTCGAGGCCACCGTGGCTCCCGGGGAGCCGACGTCCGCGAGCACCAGGTCAGGGGCCTCGGAACCGTCGGCCAGAGCGCTTTCCAGCGCGTCCGGGTGGATGTGGTCGCCGTCACCCGTCCCGATGCGGGCGGGAGAGGGACCGGCGGCGGACGGGAGCGGTTCGACGGGCGTCCAGTCCACCGCGTAGAGGGACTGCCGCGCGTCGCCGTGCGTGATGTCGATGCGTGCCTGTTCGACGGGTCGGACGACGAGGGAGCGGACGGACACCGCCGGGGTGCCGTCCTCGGTGACCGCGTCGAGGCGCAGGGAAGTGGCGCCGGTCAGGGTGGAGCGGACCCGCAGGCGGGTGGCGCCCGCCCGGTCGAGCCGGACACCGCTCCAGCTGAAGGGCATCAGATGGGCTGCGGTGGCGTCGCCCGTGAGCAGCACGACGCCGCTCTGGAGCGCCGAGTCGAAGAGTGCCGGGTGAATGCCGAAACCTTCGTGGCCCTCGGGCAGGGACACCTCGGCATAGGTGGTGTCACCGTCGCGCCAGGCGGCCTCCACGCCGTGGAAGAGGGGTCCGTAGTCGTAGCCGAGATCGCCGAGGCTGCGGTACAGCTCGTCGGCGGACAGCGGTTCGGCGTGCTGCGGCGGCCACTGCTCGCTCCAGGCGGGCGCGGGCGCGGTGTCGGTGGCGAGGGTGCCGCGGGCGTGGCACGTCGGCTCGGCGTCGGCGGGGCCGTGCTCCGGCCGGGAGTAGACCGCCAGGTCGCGGCGGCCGTCGGGACCCGCGGCCCCGACGGTGATCTGGAGCTGCCGGGTGACGCCGTCCTGTATGAGGAGCGGCGATGCGAGCACCAGCTCGTCCACCACGGGTACGCCCACCCGGCGGCCGGCGGCGAGCGCCAGTTCGACCAGCCCGGTGCCGGGCACCACCATGGTGCCGAGCAGCAGGTGTTCGGCGACCCAGGGGTGGTTCTCGGTCGAGATGTTGCCGGTGAAGACCCACTCGTCGCGGTCCCCGACCTGCACGGTGGCGGCGAGGAGGGGGTGGTCGACGGCGATCAGACCGGCGGCGGTCACGTCCCCCGCGCCCGTGACCGGTGCCAGCCAGAACCGCTCCCGCTGGAACGCGTACGTGGGGAGATCGACGCGGCGCGCGCCCGTACCCGCGTAGTACGCGTCCCAGTCCACGCCCGCCCCCGAGGTGTGGGCCCGACCCAGGAACGCGGCGAACGTCTCCGCCTCCGGGTGCTTGGCGCGCAGAGCCGGGACGAACACGGCCTCGGCGTCGTCCTCGACGCACTGACGGGCCATCGCGGTCAGCACCGCATCGGGACCCAGCTCCAGGAACCGGCGGACACCCAGGTCCCACAGGGTCGCCACACCGTCCGCGAAACGCACCGCCTGACGGACATGACGCACCCAGTAGTCCGCGTCGAAGCCGGTGACGACCTCGCCCGTGACGTTCGAGACCACCGGAACCGCGGGCGTGGCGTAGGACAGGCCCTCCGCGACCGTGCGGAACTCCTCCAGCATCGGCTCCATGCGCGGCGAGTGGAACGCGTGCGACACCCGCAGGCGGGACGTCTTGCGCCCCTCCCACGCCGGCAGCCACTCCTCCACCGCGTCCGCGTCACCGGAGACGACAACGGCCAACGGCCCGTTGACGGCGGCGATCTCCAACCGGCCCTCGAAGCCCGCCAGGGAAGCGGCCACCTCGGCCTCAGCAGCCTGCACCGCCACCATCGCCCCACCCGCAGGCAGCCCACCCATCAACCGCCCACGCGCCACCACCAGCTCAGCCGCATCCGCCAGCGACAACACCCCCGCCACATGCGCGGCAGCGATCTCACCCACCGAATGCCCGATCAGGAAGTCAGGCCGGAGCGACAGCGACTCCGCCAGACGGAACAACGCCACCTCGACCGCGAACAGCGCCGCCTGCGTGAACTCCGTCGCGTTCAGAACCTCGCCGTCCGCGGCCAGCAACTCCCGCAGCGAACGCCCCAACCGCGGATCCAGCTCCGCACACACCGCATCCAGAGCACGCTCGAACACCGGGAACCGCGACGCCAGTTCCAGCCCCATCCCCCGACGCTGCGACCCCTGCCCCGTGAACAGGAACGCCGACTTGCCACCGACACCCGACTCCGAGGCCGCGACATCGGCCAGCCGCGCCAGCAGCTCCTCACGGTCCGAGGCCACCACCACCGCACGCCGCTCCAGCAGCGCACGCGACGTCACCGACGAGAAGGCCACATCCGCCACCGACACATCGGCGTCAGCAGCCACCTGCTCCCGCAGCCGCGCCGCCTGCGCCGTGAGCGCCGCATCCGTACGCGCCGAGACCACGACCGGCACCGGCGCACCGACAGCCGCCCGCTCGGCGGGCTCCTCCGCGGCCGGGGCCTCCTCCAGGATCAGGTGCGCGTTGGTCCCGCTCACACCGAACGAGGACACCCCCGCGCGACGCGGACGGCCGCCCTCGACGGTCCACTCCCGGGCCTCGGTCAGCAGCCGGACCTCGCCCGACTCCCAGTCCACATGAGGCGACGGCTCGTCCGCGTGCAGCGTCGGCGGCAGCATCCCGTGCCGCATCGCCATCACCATCTTGATCACACCCGCCACACCCGCGGCAGCCGAGGTGTGACCGATGTTCGACTTGATGGAGCCGAGCCACAACGGCTCGCCCGCCCGCTCCCGGCCATACGTCGCCAGCAGCGCCTGCGCCTCGATCGGGTCACCCAGCTTCGTCCCCGTACCGTGCCCCTCCACCGCGTCCACCTCGGACGCCGACAGACCGGCCGACGCCAACGCCGCACGGATCACCCGCTCCTGCGACGGACCGTTCGGAGCCGTCAGACCATTGCTCGCACCGTCCTGGTTCACCGCGCTGCCCCGCACCACACCCAGAATCCGGCGACCGTTGCGCCGCGCGTCCGACAGACGCTCCACCACCAGCACACCCGCACCGTCCGAGAACCCCGTCCCGTCCGCAGCAGCCGCATACGCCTTGCAGCGGCCGTCGAGGGCGAGGCCGCGCTGGCGGCTGAACTCGACGAAGAGGAAGGGGCCGGCGAGCACGGTGACGCCGCCGGCGAGGGCGAGGGAGCACTCGCCGGCCCGCAGGGCGTTCGCGGCGATGTGGAGGGCGACGAGGGAGGCGGAGCAGGCGGTGTCGATGGTGACGGCGGGGCCCTCGAGGCCGAGGCTGTAGGCGACGCGGCCGGACATGACGCTGCTCTGGGTGCCGGTGACGCGGAACCCTTCGAGTTCGGGCAGCGTGGCGGGGCCGTAGTCGGAGGAGACGGTGCCGGCGAACACGCCGGTGTCGCTGCCCCGCAGGGTGGTGGGGTCGATGCCCGCGTGCTCCAGCGCCTCCCAGGACGTCTCCAGCGTCAGCCGCTGGGTGGGGTCCATGGCCAGCGCCTCACGGGGGCTGATGCCGAAGAAGCCTGCGTCGAAGGCGGTCGCGGTGGGGACGAAGCCGCCCTCGCGGGCGTAGGCGCTGCCCGGCCGGTCCGGGTCCGGGTCGTAGAGTCGCTCCAGGTCCCAGCCGCGGTCGGCGGGGAAGGGGCCCATCGCGTCACGGCCCGACGCGACCAGCTCCCACAGTTCCTCGGGCGAGGTGACCCCGCCCGGGAAGCGGCAGCCGATGCCGACGATGGCGACCGGTTCGACGTCGCGCTGCTCCAGTTCGCGTACGCGCCGGTTGGCGGTGCGCAGTTCGGTGGTGACGCGGCGCAGGTAGGTGCGGAGCTTCTGCTCGTCGGTCGTCGCCCCGTCGCGGGCCGTGGCGGTGCCCGGGCCGTCGCCCGCCGGTCCGCTCCGGCCGTCGTCCGGGTTCCCGGTCGTACGGACTTGCGTGTTCCCCGTCATGCGGAACCGAGCTCCTTGTCGATCAGGTCGAACATTTCGCTGTCGGAGACGAAGTCGAGGTCGGCCTCGAGGTCGGCCTCGAGGCCGTCGTCGGTGTCGTCGGTGGTGCCCGTGGCGCTGAGCAGGGTCCGCAGCCGGTTGCTGAGCGAGCGCAGGCGGGGCTCGGCGCCGGCGAGCTGCTGCTCGTGGCCGGCCACGGCGATCAGGAGTGCTTCGAGCCGCTGGAGTTCCTCGTCGAGCGGCGAGGGGGGTGGGCCGGTGACGGCGCCCCCGACTTCGGCGAGGATGCGCCGGGCGGCCTCGACGGGGGTCGGATGGTCGAAGACGAGGGTGGCGGGCAGCCGTACACCGGCGACCTGGGCGAGCCGGTTGCGGAGTTCGACCGCGGCGAGGGAGTCGAAGCCGAGATCCTTGAAGGCGCGGTCCGGTTCGACGGCGGCGGCGGACGCGTGGCCGAGGACGGAGGCGACCTGGGTGCGCACCAGGTCCAGGACGAGCTGCTCGCGCTCGGCCTCCGGGACGCCGGCGAGCCGGCGTTGCAGGGAGCGCGAGGTGTCGGCGCGGCGGGCGGGTGCGCGGACGAGGCCGCGGAGCAGGGCGGGCAGGGTGCCGGTCCGGGCCTGCGTGCGCAGGGTGGCGAGGTCCAGGCGGACGGGGGCGAGCAGGGCCGCGTCCGACGCGAGGGCCTGGTCGAAGAGCTGGAGGCCCTGCTCGCCGGCGATGGCGCCGATGCCGGTGCGTTCCATGCGGGCCAGGTCGTCGGCGTCGAGTTCGCCGGTCATGCCGGTGGAGTCGGACCACAGGCCCCAGGCGAGGGAGAGGGTGGGCAGTCCGGCCGCCTGCCGGTGTGCGGCGAGCGCGTCGACGGTGGCGTTGGCGGCCGCGTAGTTGGCCTGGCCGGCGTTGCCGAGGAGACCGGCTGCCGAGGAGAAGAGGACGAACGCCGACAGGTCCATGCGGGCGGTCAGCTCGTGGAGGTACCACGCGGCGTCGGACTTGGGCCGCATGACGTGCCGGATCTGTTCGGGGGTGAGCGACTCGATGACTCCGTCGGCGAGGACTCCGGCGGTGTGGACGACGGCGGTGAGCGGTCGGTCGAGGGAGTCGAGCAGGGCGGCGGTCCGTGTGCGGTCGGAGACGTCGCAGGCGGCGACGCGGACGCGGGCGCCGAGGGTCTCCAGGTCGGCGACGAGTGCGGCGGCGCCTTCGGCGGCCGGTCCGCGGCGGCTGACCAGGAGCAGGTGGCGGGCGCCGTGGGCGGTGACGAGGTGGCGGGCGAAGAGGGCGCCGAGGCCGCCGGTGCCACCGGTGATCAGGACGGTGCCCTCGGGGTCGAGGGGTGCGGGGACGGTGAGGACGACCTTGCCGATGTTGCGGCCCTCGCGCAGGTGGCGGAAGGCTTCCCGGCCGCGGCGGGCGTCCCAGGCGCGGATCGGGGAGGGCAGGACCTTGCCCCGGGCGAACAGGTCGGCGATGTCGGTGAGCATCCGCTGGATGCGGTCCGGGCCCGCCTCCATCAGGTCGTAGGAGCGGTAGGCGATGCCGGGGCGGGTGCGGGCGACGGCTTCCGGGTCGCGGATGTCGGTCTTGCCCATCTCGACGAACCGGCCGCCGCGGGGCAGCAGGTCGAAGGTGGCGTCGACGAACTCCCCTGCCAGGGAGTTGAGGACGATGTCCACGCCGGTGCCGCCGGTGGCTTCCAGGAGGGCTTCGCGGAAGTCCAGGTCGCGGGAGCCCGCGATGCGCTCGGGGAGGACGCCGAGGTCGCGTACGGCGGACCACTTGGGGCGGCCGGCGGTGGCGTAGACCTCGGCGCCGAAGTGGTGGGCGAGCTGGACGGCGGCCATGCCGACGCCGCCGGCCGCGGCGTGCACGAGCAGCTTCTCGCCCGGCTTCAGGCCCGCCAGGTCGACGAGTCCGTAGTAGGCGGTGAGGTAGACGACGGGGACGGCGGCGGCCTCGGTGAAGGTGAGGCCCTCGGGGATGGGGGCGATGGTCCTGCGGTCGGCGACGGCGACGGGGCCGAAGGCGTCCGGCACCAGGCCGAACACGCGGTCGCCGGGGGCGAGGTCGGTGACGGCGGAGCCGGTTTCGAGGACGACGCCCGCCGCCTCGCTGCCGAGGGGCGCGTCGCCCGGGTACATGCCGAGGGCGATGAGGACGTCGCGGAAGTTGACGCCGGCGGCGCGGACGGCGATGCGGACCTCGCCCACGCCGAGGGGGCGTTCGCCGTCGGAGGGCAGGATCGTGAGGTTGTCCAGGGAGCCCTTGCGGGTGCTGCCGAGCCGCCAGGCGTGACCGGCGGGTGCGGCGCTGCCGGCGGGTCCGGCGGCGGGCCGGGCGAGTCGGGGCGCGAGCAGGGCGCCGCCGCGTGCGGCGAGCTGCGGTTCGTCCAGCTCGGCGAGGGCGCTGAAGTCCGGCGGGGTGCCGCCGTCGGTGTCGAGGAGGACGAAGCGGCCGGGGTGCTCGGTCTGGGCGCTGCGCAGCAGGCCCCAGGCGGGTGCCTGGGCGAGGTCCACGGGTGCGTCGCCGACGGCGACGGCGCCGCGGGTGACGGCGACGAGGGTGGCCTCGCCCACCCATTCGCTGGCGAGCCAGCGCTGGGCGAGGGCGAGGGTGCGTTCGGCGACGACGCCCGCGGCGTGGGCCGGGTCGTCGCCTGCGGGGGTCTCGATCCCGGCGAGGACCAGGTCGGCGCCCGCGGTGCCGGCGGCGAGGGCGGCCTCCAGGGCGTTCAGGTCGGCGAAGCGGGCGCCGGGGGCGCCCAGGTCGCCGAGGACGGCGACGCGGGCCGTGGACGGGGTGGTGGTGACGGGGGTCCACTCCAGCTGGAACAGGGTGTTCTGCTCACCGCCCGTGCGGGTGAGCTGTGCGGGGTCGACGGGGCGGACGGCGAGGCTTTCGGCGCTGACGACGGTGTCGCCGTTCTCGTCGGCGATGTCGATGCGGAAGGCGTGGTCGCCGGCGGGGGCGACACGGACGCGGACCCGGTCCGGGGCGGGGCGGGCGCAGTGGACGCGGGTCCAGGAGAACGGCAGGTCCAGGGCGGACGCCGGGTCCTTGTCGATCATGCTGGGGTGGAGTGCGGCGTCGAAGAGGGCCGGGTGGACGGTGTATCCGTCGGTGGCCGTGCCGTCCGGGAGGGACACCTCGGCGTAGATCTCGGCTCCGGCGCGCCACACGGCCTGGACGCCCTGGAAGAGGGGGCCGTAGTCGAGTCCGGCGTCGGCGAGGTTCTCGTAGAGGGCGTCGGCCGAGGACTCGGTGGCGCCGGCGGGGGGCCAGGCCGTGGGGAAGGCCGGTGCCTGGGCATCCGTGTCGGCGGCGAGCCGGCCCCGGGCGTGGCGGACGGCTTCGCGGGTGGCGTCGGGGCCGGTGCCCGTCTCGGTGTAGGAGTGGACGGCGACGTCCCGGCGGCCTTCGTCGTCGGGGCGGCCCACGGTGACGCGCAGGTGCCGTGCGGTGGTCTCGTCGAGGGTGAGCGGCGCTTCGAGGACGAGTTCGTCGAGGAGTTCGCAGCCGAGGCGTCGGCCCGCGGCGAGGACGAGTTCGACGACGGCGGTGCCGGGGACGATCACGGTGCCGAGGACGAGGTGGTCGCGGGTCCAGGGCTGGGAGTCGGTGGCGAGGCGGCCGGTGAAGACCCACTCGTCGCGGTCGGCGACCTGGACGGCGGCGGCGAGGACGGGGTGCTTCATCCGGTCGAGCCCGGCGGCGGCGACGTCGCCGCCCCGGGCGGCGGGGGTGAGCCAGTACGTCTCGCGCTGGAAGGGGTAGGTGGGCAGGTCGACGCGGTGTGCGCCGGTGTCCGCGTAGACGGCGTCCCAGTCGACGCGTACGCCGGCGGTGTGGGCCCGGCCGACGGAGAGCAGGAAGCGGTGCAGTCCGCCCTCGTCGCGGCGCAGGGAGCCGACGACGGCGACGCGTGCGGCGGCGTCCTTGCTCTCGACGGTGCCTTCGACCGCCATGGTGAGGACGGGGTGGGGGGACGCCTCGACGAAGCAGCCCATGCCCTTGTCGACGAGGGCGGCGACGGCGGGTGCGAAGCCGACCCGGGCGCGCAGGTTGCGGTACCAGTAGCCGGCGTCCATCGTCGCGGTGTCGATGAAGCCGCCGGTGACGGTGGAGTGGAAGGGCACCCGGCCGCTGGTGGGTTCGACGGGGGCGAGGGCGGTGAGGAGGTCGTCCTCCAGTGCTTCGACGTGGTGGGTGTGGGAGGCGTAGTCGACGTTGACGCGGCGGGCGCGCACACCGTCGCTCTCGCAGCGGGCCGCGATCTCGTCCAGCGCCGCCGGGTCACCCGCCACCACGACGGACGAGGGGCCGTTCACAGCCGCCACCGACACCGCACCCGCGCAGGGGGCGATCAGCTCCTCCGCAGCCGCCACCGGCAGGGCCACCGACATCATCCCGCCACGCCCCGCCAGCCGGTCGCGCACCAACTGGCTGCGCACCGCCACGATCCGCGCCGCATCCTTCAGCGACAGACCACCCGCCACGTACGCGGCCGCGATCTCCCCCTGCGAATGCCCGACGACGGCCGCCGGCTCCACACCGTACGAACGCCACAACGCCGCCAGCGACACCATGACGGCGAACAGCGCCGGCTGCACCACGTCGACACGCTCCAGCGACGGCGCCCCCGGCACACCCCGCAGCACATCCTCCAGCCGCCACTCCACGAACTCCGCCAGCGCCTCACCGCACGCCGCGACCTCCGCCGCGAACACCGGCGAAGAATCCAGCAGCTCGACCGCCATGCCCTCCCACTGCGCCCCCTGCCCCGGGAACACGAACACCGGCTTCACACCGGAACCGATGATCTGCCCCTCCGCCACATGGGCGGACGGCTCACCCGCGCTCAGGTCGCCGAGACCGGCGAGCAGGGCGCCCCGGTCGGTGGCGACGACGACGGCACGGTGCTCCAGGTGGGCGCGGGTGGTCGCCTGGGCGAACCCGACGTCCACATGGTCGAGTTCGGGGTGGGCGATCAGGTGGGCGCGCAGCCGGTCGGCGGCTTCGCGCAGGGCGGCGTCGCCGCGTGCGGAGAGCGGCACGAGCACGGGCCGCGGGGCGCGGGTGCCGTCCTCGCCGGCTGCCGGGGTGTGCGCCGGCTCGGGGGCTTCGGCCGGCGGGGCCTCCTCCAGGACGACGTGGGCGTTGGTGCCGCTGACGCCGAACGAGGAGACCCCGGCGCGCCGGGTCCGCTCGCCGGCGGGCCAGGGGCGCGCCTCGGTGAGCAGGGCGACCTCCCCCGAGGACCAGTCCACGTGCGGGGAGGGGGCGTCCACGCCGAGGGTGGGCGGAAGCGTCTCGTGGCGCATCGCCATGACCATCTTGATGACACCGGCGACACCGGCGGCGGCCTGGGTGTGCCCGAAGTTCGACTTGACCGAGCCGAGCCAGAGCGGGCCGTCGGTGCGGCCCTGTCCGTAGGTGGCGAGCAGCGCCTCGGCCTCGATCGGGTCGCCGAGCGGGGTGCCGGTGCCGTGGCCCTCGACGGCGTCCACATCGGACGGGGCGAGGCCGGCGGCGGCCAGCGCCTGGCGGATCACCCGTTCCTGGGAGGGGCCGTTGGGGGCGGTGAGGCCGTTGCTCGCGCCGTCCTGGTTGACGGCGCTGCCGCGGACGACGGCGAGGATGCGGCGGCCGTTGCGCCGTGCGTCGGAGAGCCGTTCGAGGACGAGCAGGCCCATGCCCTCGGCCCAGCCGACGCCGTCGGCGGCCTGGGCGTAGGCCTTGCAGCGGCCGTCGGGAGAGAGGGCGCGCTGGCGGCTGAACTCGACGAAGGCGCTGGGGCGGGCGAGCGTGGTCGCGCCGCCGACGACGGCGAGCGAGCACTCCTTGGAGCGCAGGGACTTGGCGGCGACGTCGATGGCCACCAGCGAGGAGGAGCAGACCGTGTCGACGGTGACCGCGGGGCCCTCGAAGCCGAAGGTGTAGCTGATGCGTCCGGAGGCGACGCTGGGCGAGGAGGCGATGGAGAGGTAGCCCTCGATCTCCGGCCTCCGGTCGCTCTGCCCGGCGACGAACTGGTAGTCGGAGAACATGAGTCCGCAGAAGACCCCGGTGTCGCTGCCCTTGAGCGTGGTCGGGTCGATGCCCGCGTCCTCGAAGGCCTCCCACGCGCCTTCGAGGAGCAGCCGCTGCTGCGGGTCCATGGCGAGCGCCTCACGGGGGCTGATGCCGAAGAACTCGGCATCGAACTCGGCCATGTCGTCGAGGAATCCGCCGTGGCGGGTGTACGCGGTGCCGGGGTGGTCCGGGTCCGGGTCGTAGAGGTTCTCCAGGTCCCAGCCGCGGTCGGCGGGGAACTCGGAGAATCCCATCCGCCCTTCGGCGACGAGCGACCACAGGTCCTCGGGCGAGGCCACGCCTCCGGGGAAGCGGCAGGCCATACCGACGATGGCCAGGGGCTCCGCCGCCCGGTCGAGCAGTTGCCGGTTCTCGCGCCGGAGGCGTTCCGTCTCCTTCAGCGACTTGCGCAGGGCTCCGACGATGTCGGGCTTCTCGAGGGCCATGCTGGTCTCCCCCACCTTCGGGCTCTTGCCTGGAACCATGTGGTCGCCTTGCTAGATCCGGTGGGGACCCCTCTGGATACAGCCATTCCCGCCGCCTTTTCCGCGGGCGATGTGTAGGCCGTCGTGCGACCGGGTAGCCGCTGTTCCCCGCGGCGGCGCGGACCGGGCGCACGACGAGGCCCGCGCGCCCCGTGGTGACGGGGCGCGCGGGCCTCGGTGGTGCGGTGCGGGCCCTGGTCGTGCTCGGTGGTGCGGTGGCGGGCCTCGGTGGCGCGGTGGCGCGGTGGTTCAGGCGTGTGCGGCCGGTACTTCGTCCAGGGACCGGTGGACGGCGTCGATCAGCGCGTCCCCGTTGTCGGTGAAGAAGAAGTGGCCGCCGTCGTGGACGTCCAGGGTGAAGGCGCCGGTGGTGCTGTGCCGCCACTCGGCCGCGTCGGGCTCGGAGACCTTCGGGTCGGACCGCCCGATGTGCACATGGAGGGGGACGGAGACCTGTGCCCCCGGTGTGGCCCGGTAGGTCTCGGCCATCCGGTAGTCCGCCTGCATGGGCGGCAGCACGAGGTCGAGCATCTCCTCGTCCCGGAGCAGTTCGTGGCCCATGCCGCCGAGGAGTTCCATCTCCCGCAGGAAGGCGTCCCTGCCTTTGAGATGGGTCTGCTCGTCCTTGCGGAGCATGGGTCCGACGCGGCCGCAGGCGAACAGGGAGCGGGGCGGGTTGCCGAGGGCTTCGAGACGCAGGGCGACCTCGAAGGCGACCAGGGCGCCCATGCTGTTGCCGAGCAGCACGACGGGCAGGTCGTCCTGCTCGCCCATCAGGGCGGCGATCTCGCCGGCGAGTTCCTGGATGCTGTCCCGGGCGCGTTCGTGCCGGCGGTCCTGGCGGCCCGGGTACTGGACGCCGCGCACCTCCAGGTCGGTGAAGCGGCGGGCGAACCGGAAGTAGAAGTTGGCCGAGCCGCCCGCGTGCGGGAAGCAGACCAGGCGGGCCCTGGGCGTGTCGGTGGTGCTCAGCCGTCGCAGCCAGAGCCCGGCGTCGTCGGTGGTGGTGGTCATGCGTGGTCCTCCCCGTTGTTCCTGCGGTCCTCGTGCCCGCGGCGCCGGTCACGTCCGCCGCGGCGGACGTGACCGGCGCCGCGGGCCGGTGGTGTCGGTGTGGTGCCGGGCCGCCCTCTCGACGGGCGCCCGGCCGGTGGTGCGGGCGGGTTGGTGCGGGCCGCCTCCGCGGCGGGCGTTCCCGGCCGGTGGTGCGGGCCGGTGGCACCGGCAGGGAACGGACACCGGCCGGTGGGCTCAGCCGGTGCCGTCGGCCTTCTGGAGCACCGGGCCCGGTGTGCCGTCCCCGGCGGCCCGCTCCCCGTCGCCGTCGCCGTCGCCGTCGGTCTCCCGTTCGGGGAAGCGCACGAACAGGGCGCAGGCGAGGGCTCCGAGGAGCAGGAAGGCGACCGGCAGCAGGCCGGTCTCGCTGAGGGCTTTGCTGTACGGCTCGTGCACCGCGGCCGGGATGTCGACGGCGCTGCCCTCGACAGGTCCCCCGCCGGTGCCGACGCCCGGCAGGTGGGCGGCGATCCGGTCGACGAAGAGGGCGCCCACGACGGCGCTGCCGAGCACGGCGCCCATCTGCCGGTTGGTGTTGTAGATGCCCGAGCCGGCACCGGCCTGGTGCACGGGGAGGTTGCGGGTGGCGATGGCGCCGAGGGGGCCCCAGGCCATGCCGTTGGCGATGCCGGTCACGGCGGCGGTGGCCGAGAACATCCACAGCTCGGAGCCGGGCTCCATCAGCACGCTGTAGCCGACGATCGACACGGCGAAGAGGACGAAGCCGATGGTGGTGAAGGTGCGGGGGTGCGCCTTGTCCGACAGCTTGCCGACGATCGGGGAGGCGACCCCGGTGAGGATCGCCAGCGGCGCGAAGATCAGGGCCGACTCCATGGAGGAGAGGCCCCGCACGCCCTGGAGGTAGAAGTAGGAGGGGACCGTCATCGCGGTCACCGCGGCGCCGATCGCGGCGATGCCCACGTTGGCCAGGGCGAAGTTGCGGTCGCGGAACAGGCTGAGCAGCAGCAGCGGCTCGTCCTTGTTGCGGGACTGGGTCCAGACGAAGAGGGCGAGGATCGCGACCCCGGCGCCGATCATCAGCCAGATGCCCGCGGACCAGTCCTCGTTGTTGCCTTCCTGGAGGGCGTAGACCAGCAGGAACATGCCACCGCAGGAGAGCAGGATGCCGAGCGGGTCGAAGGAGTGCTTCCTGGTCTCCAGGGCGGGCACCAGGCGCCAGGCCAGGGCGAAGGCGAGGATGCCGATGGGCACGTTGATCAGGAAGATCCACTCCCAGCCCGCGGAGTCGACGAGCAGTCCGCCGATGACCGGGCCGAGGAGCAGGGAGACGCCCGCGGCGCCGCCCCAGGCCCCCATCGCGGCACCGCGCTTGTCGGCGGGGAAGATCTTGGTGATGACGGTCATGGTCTGAGGCGTCATCAGGGCGGCGCCGAGGCCCTGCACGGCGCGGGCGGCGATGAGCGAGTCGATGTCACCCGCCACGCCGCACCACAGCGAGGCGAGAGTGAAGACCACCAGGCCGGTCAGGTAGACGTTCTTGGGGCCGAAGCGGTCACCGAGGCGTCCGGTGAACAGCAGGGGCGCCGCGTAGGTGAGCAGGTAGGCGCTGGTCACCCAGATGACCTCGGAGACGCCGGCGTCCAGCGACTCCATGATCGCGGGGTTGGCCACGGCCACCACGCTCATGTCCAGCACGATGAGGGAGAACCCTGCGATCAGCGCGCCCAGCGCCGGCCACGGGCTGCGTTCAGCGGTCACGACGTCCTTCCCCCAGCGCTTGCGACCCGTGCTTCATCACATGTCTCCCTCGTGAGCCGACTGTTCCCTTGGGGCTGTCCCGAGAGCCCTCTGTCATCACCGCAGATCCGGTGGCCGCCGGTCCGGATACGCCCGGGGCCGCACATTCCCGCGAGTGTGTCCGACGTCACACCGCTCGCGACGCGGCCCCGGGGATCGGCGAGCACCCCGGACGGCATTTCGGAAGCCTTTCGTCCGCGGTGGCGCGCGGCGTTCCGCGATGCCGGTCCGCACCGTCCGGCCGCGGCGGGACGCCGCGTCGTACCGCAGGTCATGACCCCGGGCCACGCGGGACGCGGCGCCGGCCGGGCGGTCGCGCAACGCGCTCGGCGACGGCCACTGAATCCTTTGTTCCGGTACGACTTCCCGCCCCTTTCGGTACGCAATTCAACTGCTTGAGCGGCGAGTTGATCGATTGACACTCCGCTCCGGCGGCCCCGTATAGTAAACAGCCACAGGGGGGAGACAGTCACTTTCCGGACGACGTCCGAAGGACTCAAGAGCCCCCGCAGGTCACCGAGGTGACGAGGCATCAGGCTACATGTCTAAATTCTTCCAAAAATCGACCCCGGAGCCTCCCGTATAAACGGGAGAAAAGCTACTCAGGGGTACCATGGCTCATTACCCACGGTCACCCATTAACATTCGACCAACGGTGATGGGGGAAGAAGACAAACCGGGGGACATATGCGTACGCCTACCTTGAACGAGCTAGTAGACGACTGCATAGCGGGAAATCAGGACAGCTGGAACCGAATTGTCGAGCGGTACACACCGTTGATCTGGGCCATCGCCCGGGGACACCGGCTCAGCGCGGCCGACTGCGAGGACGTCAGCCAGACCACCTGGATGCGGGTGATCCAGCATCTGGGGAAGCTGCGCGACCCGGAGAAGCTCTCCCAGTGGATCGCGGTGTCGGCCCGCCGGGAGAGCCTGAAGCACATCGAGAAGACCGGCCGCAGCGTGCCGGTGGGGGACTCCCCGGTCTTCGAGCGCTCCGAACCGTCGGAGAACCTCCCCGAGGAGAAGGCCCTGGCCAAGGAGCGGGACAACGAGGTCCTGCTCGCCTACTGCGCGCTGTCACCGAAGTGCCAGGCCCTGCTGGGGCTCCTGGTGACGGACCCGCCGATGTCGTACGACGAGATCAGCGCCACCCTGGGCATGCCGCGCGGCTCCCTGGGGCCGGTCAGGTCGCGCTGTCTGGCGCACCTTCGGAAACTGCTCCAGCGCGAGACCGAGCGGTCGGAGCAGGCGACGGAACTGCTGGGCGCGATCACCCGATCCGGCCTGCGGACCTTCGCCCTGGGGCAGCACCGCTGACCCCGCCCGGCCCGTGTACGGGAAAGCGCCTACCGGTTCAGGAACCGGTAGGCGCTTTCCCGTACACGGGCCGACGCGCGGCCCTGCCGTGCGCGGCCGCCTCGGTCGCACGCCGGCGTACGACCGGAGCGGGAACAGGGGTCACGCGCCCCCGCGATTGACCGGTCCGGCAGAAGCGGAAACAGCGGGAACCGAATCGGCGTCCGCGGCGTCCTTGCCCTCGTGGATCAGTGCGAACAGCGCCTTGGCGTTCTCGAGAACACCGGAGGGCGGCTGCCCGACAGCACTGGAAAGCCTCGCCAGCGTTTCTTCATCCGATTCCGATCCCGATACCGCCGGCTCTTTTTCGTCCGATTCGTTCATGCCACCCGCCTTCCACCGCATTTAGTTCATTCATTAATCAGAAACCCAAGGCTATACGCGCGTGTCAGAGGAATCAATACTGGTGCGTACGGCGAGCGCGCCGCCGGCGCGCCGGCGCGGTACGGCACGAACACGCCCGGCGCCGGGAGGACATGGGCCGGAAGGCGACCCGCACCCTCGTGAGCAGGCACTTCCCTCCCGGAGCCCCGGCGCCCTCCGGGGCGCCGACTCCTCCCGAGGAGGCCGCGGTTCAGCGTACTCGGCCCGGTCGGACGCCGGAGGGACCGAGCGGGCTTTGATCGGATCTCCAGCAGAACGTGGTCCTCCGTGTCCCCTTGTGTGCGTTCGCGCGCCCTTTCCGGCGGCTTTCCTATGACGGGGCGGACACCGGTGCAGCGGCGCCGGGCCGGAGAAAGCGGATCACCGGATGGCCGTGTTCCAGGGACACCTCGGCCCCCACCCCGTACACCTCCGCGATCAGACGGGGCGTCAACACCGCGGCGGGGCTGCCCTCCGCGACCACCCGGCCGTCCCGGAGGACCAGCAGCCGGTCGCAGAACATCGCGGCGAGGTTGAGGTCGTGCAGGGCGACCACGGTGGTGACGGGCAGACCGGCGACCAGTTCGAGGAGGTCCAGCTGGTGCTGGACGTCCAGGTGGTTGGTCGGTTCGTCGAGCAGCAGCTCGCGGGGCTCCTGCGCCAGGGCCCGCGCGATCTGGGTGCGCTGGCGTTCACCGCCGGACAGGGTGTGCCAGGACTGGGAGGCGCGGTCGGAGAGCCCCGTGCGCGCCAGCGCGGCGTCGACGGCGGCGCCGCCCGACGCCGGGGCGGCCGACCAGGCCCGGCGGTGCGGGATCCGGCCGAGCGCGACGACGTCGCGCACGGTCAGTTCGGTCTGGGTGTGCGCGTGCTGCTCCACCGTCGCCACACGGCGCGCGACCGCGCGGCGCCCCATGCCGGTCAGGGGACTCCCGTCCAGGGTGACGACGCCCGCCGTGGGGGCGAGCACACCGGCGAGGAGCCGGAGCAGGGTCGACTTGCCGGCCCCGTTGGGTCCCAGCAGACCCAGGGTCTCCCCCGGGCCGAGCGTGAGGCTCACCCCGTCGACGACGAGCCGGCCCCCGGTACGGCGGGAGACCCGCTCCGCCCCGAGCCCCAGCCGCCCGGCCCCGCCCGCAGCGGCGTCCTCCGAGCGCCCGGCCCCGCCCGCAGCGGCGTCCCCGCCCCCGGGAGGTGCGGCGGCCGGCTTCGCCCGCCCCGCCCGCCCGGCCGCCGGGCGGCCCGCGGCGCTCACACCGTCCTCCGGCCCCGGTAGAGCACGGCCACGAAGGCCGGAACGCCGATGAGCGAGGTGACCACTCCCACGGGAACCTCCTGGGGATCGAGGACCGTCCGGGCGGCGGTGTCCACCCAGACCAGGAAGACGGCGCCGGCCAGCGCCGTGACCGGCAGCAGCCTGGCGTGGCCGGAGCCCGTCAGGGCCCGGGTCGCGTGCGGCAGCACCAGGCCCACGAAGCCGATCGCCCCGGCGCTGCTGACCAGGGCCGCGGTCAGCAGCGCGGTGGCGCAGAGCAGCACCAGGCGGGCGCGGTTCACGTGCACGCCCAGCGAGGCCGCGGCCTCCTCCCCGAAGGCGAAGGCGTCCAGGGTGCGGGCGTGCCCCAGACAGACGGCGAGCACGGCCGCGAGGACGAGCGAGCACAGCAGCACCTCGGACCAGCCGGCCCCGGCGAGCGAGCCGAGCAGCCAGAACAGCACGCCCTTGGTGGTCTCCGCGTCGGCGGAGGTGAGCACGGTGAAGGAGGTGAGCGCGGAGAACAGCTGCATGGCGGCCACACCGGAGAGGACCACCCGGTCGGTGGTGCCGCCGAGGGTGTGGCTGAGCGCGAGGACGAGTCCGAAGGAGACGAGGGCGCCGGCGAAAGCGCCCGCCGACAGGGACACCGCGCCGCCGCCGACGCCGAGGACGACCACCGCGACCGCCCCGGTGGAGGCCCCGGAGGAGACGCCCAGGACGAACGGGTCGGCCAGCGGGTTGCGCAGCAGGGACTGCATGACCGCGCCGCACAGGGCGAGACCCGCGCCGCAGACGGCGGCCAGCAAGGTGCGCGGCATCCGCAGGTCCCAGACGATGCCCTCGCGCAGCGGGGTGAGCGTGGTCTCCCCCGCCCCCAGCCGGGCCGCGACGGAGGCCCACACGTCGGCGGTGGAGATGTCGGCGGGGCCGATCGTCACGGCCGTCGCGATCGACAGCGCCAGGGCGAGCAGCCCTCCCCCGGACAGCAGCGCGGTGCGCCGCCGGGTCACTTCGCGAGTCCGAGTCCGCGCAGCCCCGCTGCCACCTGCTCGACGCCCTCGACGGTGCGGATGGACGGGTTCATCGCCTGCCCGCTGAGGAGGATGTAGCGCTTCTCGCGGACCGCGGTCAGGTTGCGGGTGGCGGGGTCGGTCTCCAGGAAGCGGATCTTGGCGGCGGCGCTCTCCGCGGTCTGGGACTTGCGGGTCAGGTCGCCGATGACGATGGCGTCGGGGTCGCGGTCGGCGACGGTCTCCCAGTTGATCTGGGGCCACTCGTCGTGGGTCCCGGCGAAGGCGTTCTGCGCGCCGACGGCGCGGGTGATGGCTCCGGGGGCACCGCAGCAGCCGGCCAGGTAGGGCGACTGCGCGTTGGCGAACCAGTACATGAGCGAGACGCCGGAGGCGTCGAGGCCGTCGGTGGCCGCGCGCACCCGGTCCTCCAGGCGGGCGACCAGCTCCGCGCCGCGCTTCTCGACGCCGAAGGCGGTCGCCAGGTCGCGTATCTCGCCGTAGACGTCGGTGAGTTCGAGGGGGCGGCTGCGGGCGCCGTCGCCGCCGCTCGCGTTGTCCTTGCCCGCGGCGCAGTCGGACGGGGAGACGTAGGCGGGCACGCCCAGCTTCTCGAACTGCTCGCGGGTGGCGACCCCGCCCTTGCCGAGGGTGGACTCGAAGGAGGCCGTGACGAAGTCGGGCTCGGTGTCCAGGACCTTCTCGAAGGAGGGGTTGTTGTCGGCGAGGCGCGGTACGGAGGCGTTCGCCTTCTCCAGGCCCTTCATGACGGGGTCGGTCCAGGTGGCGGTGCCCGCGATGCGGTCGGCGAGGCCGAGGGAGAGCAGGATCTCGGTGGTGCCCTGGTTGAGCGAGACCACGCGCTTCGGCGGCGCGTCCAGGGTGACCTTGTGGCCGCAGTTGTCGATGGTGCGCGGATAGCCGCCGGTGGCCCCGGCGTCGTCGGCCGTGCCCTCGTCGGCGCCGGTGCCGCACGCGGTGAGCAGCAGGGCGGGGACGAGCAGGAGGGCGGCGGAACGGAGGGGCGCGCGGCGCGGGGCGGGGCGCGGGAGAGTACGGGGCACGGGGAACGCCTCGGAGTCGGGGCTCGTACGCGGAGCCTGGCCTGTGGGTCCCTTCCCGCACGGGTGCGGAAAGGTGCCAGCAGGTCTTCGGACTCGGGTTCGTCCGGACGGGGCGCCTTCCCGGGAGCTGCCCGTGCGTGCCTTGTGGCGCGTACGACTCCCAGTGGCGTGCTCGCCCCGCCCGTCCCCCTCACCGCTGCGCGTCAGCTCCGGATTCGCACCGGATTCCCTGGCCGTGGTGTGGCTCGACTGGCTCCGGCAGGCTATCAAGCAGGCCCGGGGCGCTGGACGGGGCCCTGACCGACCGGGGGCCGGTCAGCGCGCCGCGCGCGGCGCGGCCGTGCTGCCGCGGACGACGAGCTGGGTGGCGAGTTCCAGGCGCAGGTGCTCGGCCGGTTCCCCGTCGACGATGCGCAGCAGGGTGTTCGCGGCCATGGCGGCCATGTCGAGCAGGGGTTGGCGGACCGTCGTGAGCGGCGGGTGGGTCCAGCGGGCGACGGGCAGGTCGTCGAAGCCGACGACGCTGACGTCCCCGGGGATGGCGTGGCCGCGGGCCCGCAGCGCCTCGAAGGCTCCCAGGGCCTGGAGGTCGCTGGCGGCGAAGACCGCGGTCGGCGGCTCGGCGCCCTCGGCCTCCGCGAGGTCGAGCAGCCGGTTCATCTCGTCCCGGCCCGAGACGTCGTTGAACTCGCCGTGCGGCACCCAGCCCTCGGGGACGGTGAGTTCCGCCTGTTCCATGGTGGCGCGGAAGCCGTCGGCACGGGCCCGGCTGCACAGCACGTGGCGGGGGCCGGCGAGGTGGGCGATGCGGGTGTGGCCGAGTGCGATCAGGTGCTCGGTGGCGCTGACGGCGCCGGCCCAGTTGGTGGCGCCGACGGTGGGGACGAGGGCGTCGACGCTGCCGACGGGGTCGACGAGGACGAACGGCACGTCCATGGCGGCGAGCCGGCGGCGCTGCTGGGCGGTCAGCTCGGAGACGACGAGGATGGCGCCGTTGCTGCGGCGGGCCGC
This sequence comes from Streptomyces genisteinicus, assembly GCF_014489615.1. Taxonomy (GTDB): domain Bacteria; phylum Actinomycetota; class Actinomycetes; order Streptomycetales; family Streptomycetaceae; genus Streptomyces; species Streptomyces genisteinicus. Next base: position 5,682,752 of record NZ_CP060825.1, on the reverse strand, counting down.
CATCTGGTCGATCCACTCGCGGGTGTCGGAGCTGCGGCCGTGCACGGCGGAGAGGACCATGCTGGCGCCCGCGGCGTGCAGCACCTCGTCGACGCCCCGGATGATCTCGACGGACCAGAGGCTGTCGAGTTCGTTGAGGACGAGGTCGATGACGGCGCCCCGGCGGCGTGCCGGGCGGCGCTGGTAGCCGAGGCGGTCCATGACGGCCTCGACGCGCTCCTTGGTGTCGGCGGAGACGTCGGAGCGCCCGTTGAGGACCTTGGACACGGTGGAGACGGAGACGCCGGCCTCCGAGGCGACGCTGTTCAGGGTGACCCTGGCGGTGTCGTCCGGATGCTCCGCGCTCATGCCTGTCGTCCCGTTCCGTCGTGTGGTGGGTGGGTGCTGCCGCTCCGGGAAGACTATGGCCTCCCGGAGCGGCACGGCGTCGTCCCTCGTTCAGGGCCGTTCACCGGCGCCGTCGCCGGTCTCGCGGTATTCCGCCCAGTCGAAGTCGGCGGGCATCGACGCGCCGGTGAGGTCCTGGGCGCACAGGCCGATGTGGGCACCGGTGAAGCCCCACGCCGTGAAGTGGCCGGTGGCGGGATCGCCCTGGGTGGCGTTCTCGTCGGAGAGCCGTGCGACGTCGAGGAGGGGGCCGGTGGTCCGCCACCGGGCGTCCGGCACCGGGAGGCGCCAGGCGAAGCGGCCCTCGGCGCCGCGGACGGTGAGCCGCAGTTCCAGCGGGCCGTCCGGGACGGGGACCGGGGGGGCCGGTTCCGTGTAGGCGCCGTGGTCGCAGACGCCGACGCGCAGGACCCTGCCGAGTTCCTCGTCCCGGGTGAGGTGGGCGTAGTGCCACAGCCCGGAGTTGTAGTAGTGGACGATGCCGGCCATCTGGAGCGGCGAGGCGGGGTCGGCGTCCAGCAGGGTGGAGAAGTCGGCGTCCGGGGCCTGCTGGCGCCGGGCGACGAGGCTCTGTCCGTGGGTGGACCCCAGGGACTGGCCGCCGCGCAGGCGCAGGTGGCCGGGGCGTTCGCCGAGGGTCAGCCAGGACGGGTCGGGGTGGCGGCGCAGGGTGGACCAGCGGACGTCCGGTGCGGGCAGGTCGAAGTCGTCCCGGTCGGGCGCCGCGGGTACGGGCGCGGCGGGCAGCCGGGGTCCCGGCACGGTGGTGCGGGGCAGCGCGGCGCCGTGGTGGCCCGCGGGCGGTGTGCCGCCGAGACGCGGCCAGCCGTCCTCGGTCCACTCGACGCGCTGGATCGCGGTCTCGCGCCCGAGGACGCAGGCGCCGAGGGGGGTGAGGGGGCGGGCCGTGAGGTGGGCCAGGTACCACTCGCCGCCGGGGGTGGCCACGAGGCTGCCGTGGCCGGCCTTCTGGAGCGGCAGCCGCTCGTGGCCTGCTGAGGTGAGCAGCGGGCCGGCCGGGTCCGGTTCGTAGGGGCCGGTGACGGCGCGGCTGCGGGCGACGGTGGCGGCGTGCCCCCAGGAGGTGCCGCCCTCGGCGGTGAGCAGGTAGTACCAGCCGTCGCGGCGGTAGAGGTGGGGGCCTTCGGTGTGGGCGAGGGCGGTGCCGGTGAAGACGCGGTGGAGCGGGCCGGTGACCCGGCGCCGGTCGCGGTCCCACTCCTGGAGCAGGATGCCGGCGAACGGGTGCCGGCCGGGCCGGTGGTCCCACTCCATCCACAGCGCCCAGCTGCGGCCGTCGCCGTCGGGTCCGTCGTCGTGGAAGAGGGACGGGTCGAAGCCGTGGGAGGGGAAGGGCGCCGGGTCGGACCACGGTCCGTGGGGCGAGGGGGCGGTGATCACCAGGTTGCGGACGTCCTTGAAGGCGCCGGAGAGGTTGGTGACGTCGCTGTAGACCAGGTGGAACAGTCCGCCGGTGAAGGACAGGCAGGGGGCCCAGACGCCGCCGGAGTCGGGGCGTCCGGCGAGGTCGATGAGGCGGGTCTCGTCGAGGATGCCGCCCGCGGGGCGCCAGTTGACGAGGTCGCGGGAGTGGTGGAGGGCGACTCCGGGCAGCCATTCGAAGGTGGAGGTGGCGATCCAGTAGTCGTCGCCGACGCGGAGGATGGACGGGTCGGGGTGGAAGCCGCGCAGCACCGGGTTGGCGATGGCGGCCGCGTGGCGGGCCGTGTCCCCGGTGCCGGCGGGCCGGTCCTGTGCGCGGGCTGTGGGCAGGGCGGTCATGGGTCTCCGTAGCGTGGGGGGGGCGGTCAGCCCTTGACGGCGCCGGCCATCACACCGGACACGATCCGGCGGGCCAGGACGGTGAAGACGACGAGCACGGGCAGCACCGACACCACGACGCCGGAGAGCATGAGCGTGTAGTCGGTGTAGTAGCCGGCGGCGAGCTGGTTGAGGGCGATCTGGACGGTGCCGTTCTCCGGCGGGAGGGCGATGAGCGGCCAGAAGTAGTCGTTCCAGGCGAACATGAAGGTGAACATCCCGAGGACGGTCGCGGTGGTGCGGACGCCGGGGACGACGACGTGCCAGTAGGTGCGCAGCAGTCCGGCGCCGTCCATGCGGGCGGCCTCGATCAGTTCGTCGGGGATGTTCTCCTCGATCGCCTGCCGCATCCAGAACACGCCGACGGCGGAGACCAGGGCGGGCACGATGAGGGCGGACAGCCTGCCGTACATCCCCATGTCGGTGACGAGCATGTAGAGCGGGATGATGCCGAGCTGGGTGGGCACCATGACGGTCACCACGACGCAGACGAGGAGCGGGCCGCGTCCTCGGAAGCGGAGTTTGGCGAAGGCGAAGCCGGCGAGCGACGACAGCAGCACGTTGGAGACGGCCGTGGTCGACGCGACGATCAGCGAGTTCCCGAGGGCCTGCCAGAAGGCGGAGAGCTCGAAGACCCGCTGGATGTTCTCGATCAGGTGCCCGCCGGGGACGAGGGGCGGTGTCGTGCCGGCGAGGACGGAGTTGTCGTCGTGGGAGGCGACGACGAAGCTCCAGTAGAGCGGGAAGACGGAGGCGGCGGTGACGGCCGCGAGCAGGGCGTAGGCGACGGGGCCCGCCGCGTCGAGCCTGCCGGGCCCGCGGCGGGGTGCGGTGCGCCCGCCCGGTCGGCGGCGGTCGGCGCGGGCGGCGGACGGCCTGGTGGGTGCGGTGACGGCCATGTCGGTTCCTCTGGACGGCGAAGGGGTGAGCGGGTGTCAGCGGCGTTCGGAGCGGCGGGCGAGCAGGAAGTTCACTGCCGCGATGACCGCGATGACGAGGAAGAGCACCCAGGAGACGGCGGAGGCGTAGCCGGCGTCGTTGTTGATGAAGCCGTACTTGTAGAGCATCAGCGTCAGCGTCTGGAACTGGTGCTCGGCGCCGCCCTCCGCGTTGCCCTGCTGGTCGAAGAGGAACGGCTCGGCGAAGAGCTGGAGGCCGCCGATGGTGGAGATGACGACGGTGAAGACGATGGTGGGGCGGATCGCCGGGAGGGTGACCTTGCGGAACGTCAGGAAGCGTGAGGCCCCGTCGATCTGGGCCGACTCGTACAGGTCGCGCGGTACCGCCTGCATGGCCGCGAGGAAGATCAGGGCGTTGTAGCCGGTCCAGCGCCACATGACCATGAAGCTGATCGCGAGGTGCGAACTCCAGGTGTCCGCCGTCCAGTCGACGGGGGCGCTGATGATCCCCAGGTTCTCCAGGGCCCAGTTGACGATGCCGAAGTCGCGCCCGAAGAGCTGGGAGAAGACGAGGGCGACGGCGACGACGGAGACGTACTGGGGCACCAGGACGAGGGCGCGCCAGACGCTGCGGGCGCGCAGGTGCCGGTCGAGCAGCCAGGCGAGGCCGAGGGCGGCGAGGAGTTGGGGGACGGTGGAGAGCAGGAAGATGCTGAGGGTGTTGAAGGTGGCGGTGTAGAAGTCGGAGTCCCCCAGCAGGCGGGTGAAGTTGTCGAGGCCCACCCACTGTCCCTGTCCGGCGAGCCGGTCCCAGTCGTGCAGGGAGACCCAGAAGGTCTGGAGCAGGGGGTACAGCCCGAAGACGCCGAAGACGGCGAAGAACGGGGCGATGAAGAGGTAGGGCAGCAGATGCCGTCCCGGGCGCAGCCGCCGCGGCGGCCTGCCGGCCCGGGTGCCCCGGGCGGGGCCCGGGCTGGGGGCGGGGATGGTGCGGGCCTGGACCGCCATGCGGGTTCTCCGAGGGTACGAGGGCCGAAGGGGCGAGGAGCCGGGGGTGAGGGGGCCGGTGACGGGCTGGTGATGAGCCGGGGGCGGGGGGCGCCTGTCCGGGGGACTGCCGGCGCTGCGGCGGGCGGGCGGTTCGGGGCCGGGCGGCGGTCGCTGCCGCGGGGAGGTGGCCCGGGGACACCGGGCGGCGGCAGGGCCGGGGAACCGCCGCCCGGCGTCCGGGCCGGGTCCGGGCCTGTTCGCGCAGGCCCGGACCGGGATCAGCGGATGTTCTTGGCCGCGTCGTCGAGCGCCTTGTCCCACGCCTTGTCCGCGTCGGCCTTGCCCTGCTCGACGAGCTGGAGGGCGTTGCCGAACGGGATGCGGGCCTGCTGGTCCTTGGTGCCGCGGTAGTTGGGGCTCAGGTACTTGGCGGAGGCGGCGAAGAGGGCGCCGGTCGGGGCGTCGTTGAAGTACGCCTGCTTCGCGCCCTGCACCTGGGGATCGTCGAGCACCGGGACGAGGGAGGGCAGCGCTCCGACCGGTCCGGTGAAGATCTTCTTCTGGGAGGCGGCGGAGGTGAGGAAGTCGGCGAGTTCGGCGGCTTCCTTCGCGTGCTTGCTCTGCTTGGGGACCGTGAGGAAGGAGCCTCCCCAGTTGCCGCCGCCACCGGGCACGGCGGCGATGTCCCACTTGCCGGCGGCCGCCTCACCGGCGGCGGTCTTGATCTGGCCGGTCATCCAGGCGGGGCAGGTCATGGTGGCCATGCGGCCGAGCTTGATGCCGGCGTTCCACTGCTGGCTGAAGGGAGCGAGGTTGGCCGACTGCTTGTCCGCGGTGGCCTTCGCCGTCGCCATGAAGAACTCGCGGACCTTCGGGTTGCTGTCCCCTATGTACTGGTCCTGTGCGTCGAAGAAGCCGAACTCGGTCTGGTTCATCATCGCGGTGAAGATGTTGCCCGAGCTGTCGAACCAGGCCTTGTCCGCGACCTTCTCCCGGAACTTCTCGCCGGTGGCGAAGTAGGCGTCCCAGGTGGGCCAGAGCTTGCCGACCTCGGTGCGGTCGGTGGGCAGCCCGGCCTGCGCGAAGAGGTCCTTGCGGTAGCAGATGGCGAGGCTGCCGACGTCGGTGCCGTAGCCCATGACGAAGTCCTGGGTGCCGAGGGTGCCCTGCTCCCACTTCCAGGCCAGGTACTCGTCCTTGCGGTCGGCCGCCCCGTGGTCGGCGAGGTTGACGAACTTGTCCTTCACCGCGCGGAACTTCGGCAGGTAGCCCTCCTCGATCGCGACGACGTCGGCGGCGCCGCTGCCCGAGGCGATCTGGGTGGAGAGCTGGTTGTGGTGCTGGTCGAACTGGGAGATGCGCTCCTTGATCTCGATGTCGGGGTGGGAGCGCTTGTACTCCTCGATGAGGGGCTTGTAGCCGAAGTCGCTGAACGTGGCGACGGTCAGGGTGATCTTCCCGTCCGCCGCTCCGGAGCCCGAGCCACAGGCGGGCAGGGCGACGAGGGTGACGGCGGCGGCGAGCGCGACGGCGGTTCTGCGGGCACGCGTACGGCCCATGGTGGTCCTCCGGAAGAGGGGGTGCGGGATGAGTGGCACCAAGGTCCCCGCTCACGAAACTCATGTCAATAGTTTCGCGAAATGATGAGGAAACTTGAGATGCGACTTGCGCCAGCCAACGTCACGAGCACACCCGAGAGCGCCACACACCCTCTCCACCTGCACATACACAGCGAGCTGGATGGGCGCAGTCGGCGAAACCCCTTGCGAACACCCGAGCCCTCTGCGCAGTTTTCGTAACACGTTCGGCTGACCTGCACAGACCGACGAAACTTTCGCGAGTGCTTGACCGCCCCCGCGGCAGCCAGCAGCATGTGCGACCGCCCGCCAGTGATCCACCGCCGGGCCCCACCCCCTCGTCCCCGGAACCCGGAGGCACCCGCATGCACCACCCCCGACACCCACGACCACGCAGACCGCTCCGGCGGGCCCTCGTCGCCGCCGCCTCGGCCGCGGCGGCCCTGCTCTCCCTCGCCGCGCTCCCCTCCACCGCGCAGGCCGCGGGACCGTCCGGCCGCGGCGTCCCCGCCGACGGCAAGGTCATGCTGGTGATGGGCCAGGACAGCGACACCCTGTCCGACTACCGCACCGACGTCCTCTCCCAGTCCTCCCTCGGGGCGCCGGCCCCCGGCGGCGTCACCCTCTACACCAACCTGGTGCTCGGCGGATCGCCCGAACCGCTCGCCGGTATGAACAGCCCCGCGAACTGGGGCGCGGGCACCGTCGACTTCGCCCGCACCATGCGCGAGTACCCGAACGCCGCCGTCGCCGTCGGGCTCTACCTCTCCGACGCCACCTCCGGCTGCAACAACCAGCCGCTGCGCGCGATCATCGGCCGGAACGACGCCGACGTGACGGCCGGCAACCCGAGCCTGATCACCCAGTACCGGGCCAAGGTCGACGAGATGGTCAACCGGTTCAAGAGCTACGACCGGGACATCCTGCTGCGTATCGGCTACGAGTTCGACGGCCCGTGGAACTGCTACAGCGCCGACTTCTACAAGGAGGCGTTCCGCTACATCAAGGGCCGCATCGACGCCCTCGGCGCCACCCGTGTCGCCACCGTCTGGCAGAGCGCCGCCTGGCCGGTCAACACCCACCCGGACCACCCCGAGTGGAACTACATCGTCACCGACCCCGGCCACCTCGACGACTGGTACCCGGGTGACGCCCACGTCGACTGGGTCGGCCTCTCCTCGTTCTACAACTCCCGCTCCGTGCAGTCGCAGTGGGGCTGCGGCTCCTACGACACCGACCCGGTCGGCCTCCAGAACCGCATCCTCGACTTCGCCCGCGCCCACGGCAAGCCCGCCATGGTGTCGGAGGCGGCCCCGCAGGGGTCCCGCACCGGTGCGAAGACCAAGAGCTGCATCTTCCGCAACAGCCCGGCCGGCGCGAGCGGGCAGGCCATCTGGGACGGCTGGCACGCCGGCTACTTCGACTGGGTGAGCCGCAACCAGGACGTCATCAAGTCCGCCGCCTACATCAACACCAACTGGGACGCGCAGACCCAGTGGCAGTGCGCCGCGGGCGCCCAGGCCGGCGGCCCGGGCTGCGCCAACGGCAACTGGGGCGACTCCCGCGTCCAGGCGGACCCCACCGTGCTGGCCAACTTCGTCGCCGAGATCAGGAAGCCGATGTGGTCCACAGGGACCGCCGGCCCCGGCCCGAACCCGACGCCCACACCCACTCCCACGCCCACCCCGACGCCGACGCCGACGCCGACCGGTGGTCCCAGCGACCCGCCGGACGGCGCCAAGTACACCCACGGCGTCGCGGGCGGCACGCTCTGGTTCGCGCCCAAGGGCTACGACCTGACCTTCGTCACCGTGCAGTACCGGATCAACGGCGGCGCCCCGCAGAACCACTTCCTCACCCGTGACACCGCCGACCAGCGGTGGGAGCTGCCGGTGTCGGTGCCCTCCGGCGCCACGCTGAGCTACTTCTTCAACTACCAGCCGACCACCCAGACCAGCCAGATCACCACGCCCGGCCACACCTGGACCGCTCCCTGACGGGACCGGCTCCCCCGGACGGCGGGGTGCGCGGGGCGGCGGCCCCGCGCACCCCGTCCCGCTCCCCGCATCCCCCACACCGATCCCCCCGTCCGCGCCGCCAGGCGCGGGAAGGAGCCACCGTGCCGACACTCCGCCAACCGGGCACCGGCCTGCGCCGAGTCGCCACCGCCGTCGCCGCCGCCCTGCTGATCACCGGCGCCGCGGCCGGCCTGCCGTCCACCGCGGCGGCCGCCCCCGGCGCCCAGGACCGCACCGCCGCATCCCCCGCGGACACCCGCACCACCGCCGCCGCCCCGGCCGCCCCCGCCGGCGCCGCCGTCGCCGCCGCGGCCCCCGAACTGCTGCTCGGCCAGTCCACCCGCGCCGCCTGGGACGACTTCCACAGCTTCGGGCAGGACGCGGACGGCGGGTCCGTCTACTACGAACTCCGCTCCGGCGACTGGGTCGGCCCCGGCCACCGCGACTACGCCACCCTGCTCGCCTCCCGGAACAAGACCGTGCAGATCGGCGTCAGCTGGAAGGACAACCCGCCCGGCTTCCCCGGCGGCGACGAGAACACCAAGGCCGCCCGCTCCCGCGCCGTGACCGCCGAGATCGCGGCGGGCGGCCACACCGCGCAGCTCGACCGGCTGCTCGCCTTCACCGACGCCCACCCGGGCGCCCGCTTCAAACTCCGCCTCGACTACGAGGTCAGCAGCCACTACCACTGCACCGACGCGAGCTGCTCCTCCTACAAGGGGGCGTTCACCCGGCTGGCGTCCTACCTCGACAGCCGCTCCCAGGCCCGCAACCTGGAGTACGTCTTCCACCCGGTGCGCGGCGAGTTCGAGGCCATGTACCCGGGTGACGCGGCGGTCGACTGGATGGGCGTCTCGGTCTTCGCCCACGAACTGTGCCTACCGATCTACGAACGCGGCTACCTCTACAACGGCACCCCGCCGCAGAACTACGACGTCGCCGCGAGCCAGTGCCGCAACGCGTACATCGGCACGGACTCCCACGGCAACCCGGCAGCGGTGTGGCGGAACTTCGACCACGACGGCAACGTGCTGAAGCTGGTGAAGTTCGCCAAGGACCACGGGAAGCCGGTCGTGCTGTCCGAGGCGGGCATGATGAACTTCACGGCCGACGCGGGCGCCACCCACGGCATGGAGCAGGAGCGCGGCGACCTGTGGGTGCGCCGGCTGTTCTCGCTGCTGAACTACCAGGGCCCGATCCCCAACCTGCCGGGCACCCACGACCTGCGCGGGGTGATCCGCTCGGTGGTCTACATCGACCTGGACTTCCGCTACGGCTGGGACGGGATCGACGACGGCAGCTTCGACTTCGCCCCGGACACCACCTGGTTCGTCGACGGACGGCTGTCCCGCTACGGCGCGGCCAAGGCGTCCTTCTGCCAGGGGCTCGCGGCGAACGGCTTCACGGCGCGCTGCCGCTGAGCCCGCCGTACCCGGCCCGGCCACCGCACGACCCGTCCCGCACGGACCCGTCCGCCCCGGCGGGTTCGTGCGGGACGGGTTTACAGCGGCCGTCCAACGATGTAAAAGCTCTCTCCAACGATGTAAAGCATCCCGACCGCCGCGCCCGCCCCGGCCGGCGGTCCCCCGCACCTCCGACACGTCCGGCACGCCCTGCACCTCCGACACGTCCCGCACGTCCGACACGTCCCGCACCTCCGACACGTCCCGCACGTCCCGCACGTCCGACACACCAGACCAAGGAGCCCCGATGCGTCCGTCGTTACCCCCACGGAACCCCCGACGCCGCCTCCCGCGGTGGCGCCGCCTGACCACGGCGCTCGGCACGGCGGCCGCGCTGTGCGCGGGCATGCTGCTGGCGGGCGGCCCCTCCCAGGCGGCGGAGGCCGCGTGGACGCCCAAGCCCGCCCCGATGACGACCCCCTGGACCAACCAGGTGCCCGTCGACAAGCCGCTGAACGAGTACCCGCGCCCGCAGCTCACCCGCGCGGACTGGCTGAACCTCAACGGCATCTGGGACTTCGCCGTCACCGGCGCGAACGCCGGCCGTCCCGCGACGTTCGGCGAGCAGATCCGCGTCCCCTTCCCCGCCGAGTCCGCGCTCTCCGGCATCCAGCGGAAGATCACCCAGAACGACAAGCTCTGGTACAAGCGCACCTTCACCGTGCCGGCCGGCTGGAGCGGCAAGCGGGTCCAGCTCAACTTCGGCGCCAGCGACTGGCGTACGACGGTGTGGGTCAACGACCAGCAGGCGGGCGCGGTCCACAGCGGCGGCTACGACGCGTTCACCTACGACATCACCCCCCTGCTCAACGGCGGGACGAACACGATCGTCGTCTCGGTCTTCGACCCGAGCGAGACCGGCGGCCAGGCCGTCGGCAAGCAGCGCATCCGCGAGACCACCCCGCAGCCCGGCGGCGGCATCTTCTACACCGCCGCGTCCGGCATCTGGCAGACCGTGTGGCTGGAGCCCACCGCCGCGGCCCGCGTCACCCGCCTCGACATGGTGCCCGACCTCGGGAACAGCACCCTGAAGGTCACGGTGCACGGCGCCGGGGCCGGCGGCCACCAGGCCCGGGTCACCGTCTCCTCCGGCGGCACCGCCGTCGGCACCGCCACCGGACCGGTCGGCTCGGCGTTCACCGTGCCGGTCCCCGGCCCCCGGCTGTGGACGCCGGAGGACCCGTTCCTCTACGACGTCCGCACCGAACTGGTCTCCGGCGGCACCGTCGCCGACTCCGTCGGCAGCTACACCGGCATGCGCTCGGTCTCCGTCGGCAGCGTCGGCGGCAAGCAGCGGTTGCTCCTCAACGGCCGGCCCGTCTTCCACAACGGCACCCTCGACCAGGGCTACTGGCCCGACGGCATCTACACCGCGCCGACGGACGACGCCCTCCGCTACGACCTCCAGAAGCACAAGGACCTCGGCTTCAACATGGTCCGCAAGCACATCAAGGTCGAGCCGCAGCGCTGGTTCTACTGGGCCGACCGGCTCGGCCTGCTGGTCTGGCAGGACATGCCCTCGATGGACCTGCGCACCCCCGACGCGGCCGCCCGGGTCCAGTGGGAGGCCGAGTACGACCGGATCATCGACCAGCACCGCAGCTCCCCGTCCGTGGTGATGTGGGTCAACCAGAACGAGGGCTGGGGCCAGTACGACCAGGCGCGGATCGCGAACGAGGTGAAGGCGTACGACCCCTCGCGCCTCGTCAACAACATGAGCGGCGTCAACTGCTGCGGGTCGGTGGACGGCGGCAACGGTGACGTGGTCGACCACCACGTCTACGTCGGTCCCGGTGTCACCCGGCCGTCCGCCACCCGGGCGGCGGTCCTCGGCGAGTTCGGCGGGCTCGGGTTCCGCGTCGCCGGGCACGAGTGGTACCCGGGCGGCGGCTTCTCCTACGAGAACCAGCAGAGCCTCGGCCATCTGAACGACCGCTACATCGGCCTGATCGACGCCATGCGCGAGACCCAGGTGCCGCTGGGCCTCTCCGCGTCCGTCTACACCGAGATCACCGACGTGGAGAACGAGGTGAACGGCCTGCTCACCTACGACCGCCAGGTCGTCAAGGTCGACGAGGCACGCGTCCGGGCCGCCAACCAGGCCCTGATCAACGCCTCCCGCAACCCGGCGGCCCCGACGGCCCTGCCGACCGGCGTCAACCGCTCCCTGCGGGTCACCACCCCCGGCTTCACCGACCGCTACCTGCGCCACCAGGACGCCCTCGGCTTCACCGAGGTCGTGAACGCCTCCAGCAGCGCGCTGCTCAAGGCCGACGCCACCTGGAAGATCGTCCCGGGCCTCGCGGACGGGGCGTGCTACTCCTTCGAGTCGCGCAACTATCCCGGGCAGTACCTGCGCCACCGCGAGTACCGGGTGCACAAGGAGGCCGGCGACGGCGCCCTGTTCCGCGCCGACGCCACCTGGTGCCCGGCCCCGGCCACCGGCGGGGTGCGCCTGGCCTCGTACAACTTCCCGGACCAGTACCTGCGCCATTACGCCTCCGAGCTGTGGCTCGCCACCCCCGGCGGCACGCACGCGTACGACACGAACGACCGCTTCCGCGAGGACACCACCTGGTCGGTGGACAGCCCCTGGGCCCCCTGACCGCCCCGCCCGTCCCGGGGCCGCACCGGCCCCGGGACGGGCGCCCGGCGCTCAGCGCGCGGCGAAGCCGAGGAAGTCGCCCCAGGCTGCGGGGGCGAGGGTCAACTGCGGGCCGTCCGCCACCTTCGAGTCGCGGACATGGACGGCGTCGACCCGTACAGCCGAGAGGTGCAGGGGTGGCGCTGCCGGCCTTCGGCGGCAGCGACGACGGCCCTCGCGCGGTCGGGGCGCAACCCGACCGGAGCAACCTCGGCGCCGCTTCGTCAATGACGACAGAGGGTGTCGGGTATACGGCCGACGATGGGCGTATGCGCGAAACCCCTGAAGAACTCGACAAGCTCCAGTCCCTGCTCGACTCGTCCCTCGCCGGCTCGACCGCACACCTCCGCTCGATCGTCGAGGACCGCACCATCACGGCGGCGCAGCTCACCGGGGTCCTCACCGGCATGTGCACGCTCGCCCTCTCCACGGTGACCGCGAAGGGCGAACCGCGGATCAGCGGCGCCGACGGGCACTTCCTGCACGGCCGGTGGCACTTCGGCACGGCGCGCAGCGCCGCCAAGGCCCGTCATCTCGCGGCCCGTCCGGCGGCCAGCGTCGCGCACATGCGCGGTGAGGACCTCGGCGTGTTCACCCACGGCAGGGTGGAGGAGCTGAACCCCGAGGACGCCGCGACCACGGCCGACTGGGAGGAGCTCCTCGCCTACTTGAAGGACTTCTACGGCGACGACTCCTTCGACTGGAACCGCGAGGTCGTCTACTACCGGCTGAACCCGCACTGGATGACCGTCTACGCCCCCGACCTCGGCAAGCTCACCGGCACGTGACGCCGGCCCGTAGACGAGGCCCGCACCTGCGCGTACGCGGGTGCGGGGCCGGGCGCCCGGGGGCTCAGCCCTCGTCCTCCTCCTCGTCGCCCTCGAAGAAGTCCCCCACCTCGTCGACGACCTCGGCCGCGACCATGCCGCCGACGACGCCGACGGCGAGGCCGGCCGCGCCCGCGGCGACCGCGGTGCCCACGCCGGGACCGGAGCCGTGGCCGTGGCCGTGGGACTCGTGCGGGCCGTGGCCGTACGCGTCGTGGGAACCGTGCCCGTGCCCGTGTGCGGCGTTCCCCTCCACCAGCTGCCGCACCCAGGAGTCGACCTCGGCGTTCCAGTCGGCGGGGCCGCCGTGGTGGGCCACGGTGAAGCGGGTGAGGGCGTCGTGGCCCTCACCGTGGAAGCCGGCACGCTTGTCGGCCTCCAGGACGACCTCCACACCGGCGGGGCCGGCGAGGAAGGTCACCTCGATCTCGTTCACCAGGTCCGCCCAGCGGGGCGAAGGAGCGATCTCGATCTCCTGGTAGAAGGGGAGCTGCTGGCCCGTGCCCCGGATGCGGCCGAGTTCGAGGTCGGCCGAGACGAAGCCGAAGCCGAGCTGCCCGAAGGCTTCGAGGATCGCCTCCTGGACGGGCAGCGGGCGGACGGCGGCCCGGTCGATGTCGCCGCTGTCCTTCGCGCCGGCGACGCCCAGCTCGGTGCGGACCCCGAGGACGATGCCGAGGTCCTGGCCGTACAGCTCGGTGACGGGCGTCTCCCAGGGCAGGTCGAGGGCGAAGGGCACCCGGCGCGGTTCGCCGGCGGCGAGCCGGAAGCCGCCGCCGACGGTGAAGCGGCCGAAGCCGACCGTGCCCTCGGACTCGCCGTCCTCGTGTTCGGCCTCCACGCGGGCGACCAGTTCCAGGGTGATGTGCTCGATCGTGAAGTCGGCGTCCCCGCCCTTCAGATGCACTTCTCCCGTGAGGCTCCCGCCCGGCGTCACCGCGCCCGGGTCGAGGACCGTGTCCACCTCGGGACCGCCCACACCGAGCGTTCCGAGCAGCCGCTTGAACACCATCGTGGCGTTCACTCCTTCGTGCGTCCGTGCCACCTCTACATGACTGTAGAAGAATAGGGCCGGGTGCCGGCCGGCCACGGCACATCCCGCGCCACTCGGCCGCACAACGGCCGAAAGCCGCCCCTCGGCACCGAGGAGCGCCGGAGCCCGGACCGCCGGAGCCCAAGACGGCAGACCGCCGGAGCCCGGCGCGGCAGAGCCCTCAGCCGTCGAGGCCGCCCCGCTTGACCAGCTGGCTCGCGATCACGTTCCGCTGGATCTCGTTGGTGCCCTCGCCCACGATCATCAGCGGCGCGTCCCGGAAGTAGCGCTCCACGTCGAACTCGGTGGAGTAGCCGTAACCCCCGTGGATACGCACCGCGTTGAGGGCGATCTGCATGGCCGTCTCGGAGGCGAACAGCTTCGCCATGCCCGCCTCCATGTCCACCCGCCGGCCCGCCTCGGCCTCGCGCGCCGCGTAGAGGGTGAGCTGGCGGGCGGCGGTGAGGGAGGTCGCCATGTCGGCCAGGTAGTTGCCGACCGACTGGTGCTTCCAGATCGGCTTGCCGAACGACTCCCGCTCCTGCGCGTATGCGAGCGAGTCCTCCAGCGCCGCGCGGCCGACGCCGAGCGCGCGGGCCGCGACCTGGAGGCGGCCGGTCTCCAGGCCCTTCATCATCTGGGCGAAGCCCCTGCCCTCGACACCGCCGAGCACCGCGTCCGCGGGGGCGCGGTAGTCCTCGAAGGAGAGCTCGCAGCTCTCCACACCCTTGTAGCCCAGCTTGGGCAGGTCGCGGGAGACGGTGAGCCCGGGGCCGTGCTCGACGAGGAGGATGGAGACACCGCGGTGCGCGGGGACCGCCTCGGGGTCCGTCTTGCAGAGCAGCGCGATCAGACCCGAGCGGCGGGAGTTGGTGATCCACGTCTTGGTGCCGTCGACCGCGTACCCCGCCGCTCCCCCGTCCCCCTCGATCCGGCGGGCGACGGTGCGCATGGCCTGGAGGTCGGAGCCGCCGCCGGGCTCGGTCAGCGCCATGGTGGCACGCATCTCACCCGTGGCCATCCGCGGCAGATAGCGGCGCTTCTGCTCCTCGGTCCCGTAGTGCAGCAGCAGCTTGGCGACGACGGTGTGACCGCCCATGGCGCCCGCCAGGCTCATCCAGCCGCGCGCCAGCTCCTCGGTGACCAGGACGTAGCACGGGGTGGAGACGGGGGTGCCGCCGTACTCCTCGGGGACGGCGAGGCCGAAGACGCCGAGTGCCTTCATCCGCTCGATCAGGGCCTCGGGGTAGACGTTGCCGTGGTCGAGTTCCCGCGCGACCGGCTTGACGTCCTTGTCGACGAAGTCGCGCACGGTGGTGACGACGAACTGCTCGTCCTCGGACAGGATGTCCAGGGTGCTCATGGCCTCGGCTCTCCTTGCTGCGGTGGTGGGGGCGGTGGGGCAGCCCGTGATGGCGGTGGTGGATCGGAGGGACGCGCGGAAGGTCAGACGACACCCCCGGCGCGGAGGGCGTCCACGGCCGCGGAGTCGTAGCCCAGCGCGGCGAGCACCGCGTCGGTGTGCTCGCCGAGGGCCGGTACGGCGTCCATGCGCGGGACGAAGCCCGCCAGGTCGGCGGGCGGCAGCAGGGCGCTCACCGTGTGCCCGCCGGGAATCCCCACCGGACGCCAGCGGTCCCGGCCGGCCAGCACCGGGTGGTCCAGGAACTGCGCGACGTCGTTGACGGGGGCGTTGGCGATGCCGATGGAGTCGAGCAGCTTCATCGCGGCGTCGCCGTCCGAGGCGGCGAACCGCTCGGCGATCAGCGCGTTCAGCTCCCGGCGGTGGCGGACGCGGGCGGAACCCGTCGCGAAGCGCGGGTCGCCGGTCAGGCCGGGCGCACCCAGGAAGTCCCGGCACAGGGAGGCCCATTCGCGCTCGTTCTGCACGGAGATCAGCACCTCGGTCCCGTCGGCGGCGGTGTAGGTGCCGTACGGGGCGATGGTGGCGTGCTGGGTGCCGGCCCTCGGGGGCTGCGCGCCGCTGTGGGCGGTGTAGTGGGCGGGCTGGCTCATCCACTCGGCGAGCGCCTCGAAGAGCGAGACCTCGACGGGGTGCACGGTGCCGTGCACGGCCCGGGTGAACAGCGCGGTGAGAATGCCGCTGTAGGCGTACATGCCGGCGGCGATGTCGGCGATCGACACCCCCACCCGTGCGGCCTGGGCGGCGCTGCCGGTGAGCGAGACGAGTCCGGTCTGGCACTGCACCAGCAGGTCGTACGCCTTGCGGTCGGCCCACGGGCCGCTCGTGCCGTAGCCGGAGACGGTGCAGGGGACGAGGGAGGGGAAGCGGCCGGCCAGCGCGGCCGGCCCGAGGCCCATCCGCTCGGCGGCGCCGGGGGCGAGGTTCTGCACGAACACGTCGGCGTCCGCGAGGAGTTCGTCAAGGACGGCGCGTCCGGCACCGGTCTTCAGATCGAGGGTGACGGACTCCTTGGAGCGGTTGAGCCAGACGAAGTAGCTGGACTCTCCGTGCACGGTGGTGTCGTAGCGGCGGGCGAAGTCCCCGCCGCCCGGACGCTCCACCTTGATCACCCGCGCGCCGAGATCGGCGAGCTGGCGGGTGGCGAAGGGAGCGGCGACGGCCTGCTCGATGCTCACGACGGTGATGCCGGCGAGCGGCAGGGTTCCGTCGCGCCGCGGCGGCGTCGCGCCGGGGGACGGCTGGGCTCCGTCGTGCTGCGGTGGGGTGGTGCCGGCCATGGGGTGACCTCCGGGTGGAGCGGGAACGGCGGCTGCCCGAACGGGGAGTACCATCATGGACATTCATGCGACGCGAAGTGAAATAACGATCCCTGATGTGACCATGCGCGCCGGGGATGCCTCGCGCACCGCCGCCGGGAAGGGGCACCTCGTGGACGTCAAGCAGCTGAAGGCGCTGATCACCGTGGCGGAGGTGGGCAGCGTGACGCGCGCCGCCGAGCTGCTGCACCTGGTGCAGCCCGCCGTCACCCGGCAGATCCGCACGCTCGAGGAGGAGCTGGGCGTCCCTCTGTTCCAGCGCACCCGGCAGGGCATGCGGCCCACCGAGGCGGGCCAGATCATGATCGACCGGGCCCGCCGGGCGCTGAACGAACTGGAGCGGGCCCGCGCCGAGGTGCAGCCGAGCCCCGGCGAGGTCACGGGCATCGTCACCGTCGGTCTGCTGGAGAGCACCAGCGACCTCCTCGCCGAGCCGCTCGTGGCGGCGCTCGGCGCCGCCCACCCGGGCGTGGAACTGCGTCTGATGACGGGGTACTCGGGCCATCTCCAGCAGTGGCTGGACGACGGCGACCTCGATCTCTCGCTCCTGTACAACCTGGACAGCACACCGTCGCTGAACGCCCGGCCGCTGGTGCGCGAGCGCCTGTGGGCGGTGGCCCCCGCGTCGGCGGGCCTCTCCGCCGGGACGCCGGTCGCCTTCGCCGACGTGGCCGCGCATCCGCTGGTGATGCCCGCCGCGGGGCACTCGCTGCGGACCCTGATCGACGGCGCGGCGGCCCGTGCGGGGGCCACGATGCATGTCGCCGTGCAGACCAACGCCATGCGGGTGCAGAAGCGCCTGGTGCTCGCCGGGCACGGCTGGACGGTCCTGCCGGGTGTCGGCATCGCGGAGGACGTGGCCCGGGGCGAGCTCAGCGCGGCGCCGCTGCACGAGCCCGAGGTGTGGCGGTCGATCGTGCTCGGCACGCCGCGCTACGGGCGTGTGCCGCCTGCCGTGGCGGCCGTCGCGCGGGCTCTCGTCCGCACGATGGAGGCGGCCGTGCGGGACGGCCGGTGGCCGTCCGCCCGGTGGACGGCCACCGAGGGCACGGCGGAGGGTGGCGCGACCGACGCCGCGACCGACGCCGGGGGCGCCGGCACCTGACGGCCGGACCGCGCGGCGGCGCACGACAGCCCCCGACCGGCAGCCGGGCGAGGAACCGGACACACCGATCGCGAACCCAGGGCGACGGGCAACGGGTGACGACCAACGACCAACGAGGAGACGGCGGACGACATGACCCACCACCACCGCGACCACGGCACCCCCTCGCAGGACGGCGGGCACGACGGCTTCGCCCGCACCGACGACGGCGTCGACCTGGCGTACCAGCGGCGCGGCACGGGCCGCACGCTGGTGCTGCTCGCCGGCCAGGCGAACAACCACCGCTGGTGGGACGGCGTGCGCGAGGACTTCCACGCCGCACACAGCACCCTGACCCTCGACCAGCGCGGCACCGGAGCGAGCGGCGCGCCGCACGGGGGCTGGTCCACCCGCCGGTTCGCCGAGGACGTGATCGCCGTCCTGGACGCGCTCGGGGTGGACGAGGCGGACGTGTACGGCACCTCCATGGGCGGCCGCGTGGCCCAGTGGGTCGCCGCCCTCCATCCGGGGCGGGTGCGCCGCCTCGTCCTCGGCTGCACCTCGCCCGGCGGACCGCACGCGGTCGAGCGGGACGGCGGGGTGCGGCGCGCACTGGCCGGGTCCGACCCGGTGGCCGTGCGGACCGCCCTGACCGAACTGATGTACACGCCCGCGTGGCTCGCCCGCCACCCCGGCCCGTACCGCACCCTGGGCGACCCGGACATGCCCCGGCACGCCCGGCACGGACATCTGCTGGCCAGCAACGGGCACGACGCCTGGGACGCGCTGCCCTCGATCACCGCGCCCACGCTGGTGCTCCACGGCGACGAGGACCGGCTGACCCCGCCGGACAACGTTCCGCTGCTGACCGCCCGCATCCCCGACGCCCGGAGCCGTCTGTTCCCCGGGGCGCGGCACGCCTACTTCGAGGAGTGCCGCCAGGAGGCCGGCGCCGTCGTGCGGGACTTCCTCACCTGAGGCACCCGGGGCACCCGGGGCACCCGGGGCTCGAGGCACCTGGGGCACCAGAGGCACCCGCCCCATCCCGCGCACCCGAGGCGCCTCACGCACCTCACGCGCGCCCCACGCGCCTCGGAGGGAAGCGCTCCGTTTCCGGCGGGCGGCCGCGGGGACCGCGCGGGTCCCATGCGTCCCCTTCATGCGGCCATCACGGGTTTCTATTGTTCAACTCCACCCATCAGTGCTCATGATGTGTGGCACCTGAGCCGCCGCCCAGCAGGAGCCCATGCCCGCTGGACACCCGAGCCGCACCGCCGTCCCCGGGCGACAAGAGCAACGGGAGCTTCCATGTCGCAGAGCCGCACACCGTCAGCCGCCCCACCACCCGCGCCGGAGCGCAGCCGCGTCACGGCCAACGTCGTACGCGGCTGTCTCGGCAACCTCGTCGAGTGGTACGACTGGTTCGCCTACGCCACCTTCAGCATCTACTTCGCCTCCGTCTTCTTCCCGGAGGGCAACCAGACCGCCCAACTGCTGTCCACAGCGGTCGTCTTCGCCGTCGGCTTCTTCATGCGCCCCCTCGGCGGCTGGCTGCTCGGCGCGTACGCCGACCGGTTCGGCCGGCGGCGGGCGCTGACCCTGTCCGTCACCCTGATGAGCGCCGGCTCGCTGACCATCGCGGTCGCGCCGGGCCACGACACCATCGGCTTCTGGGCCCCGGTGCTGCTGGTCCTCGCCCGCCTCGCCCAGGGGCTCTCCGTGGGAGGCGAGTTCGGCTCCAGCGCCTCGTACCTCTCCGAGGTCGCGCCGGCCGGCAAGCGGGGCTTCTACTCCAGCTTCCAGTACGTCTCCATCGTGATGGGCCAGTTGGCCGCCCTGCTGGTGGCCATCGTGCTGCAGAACGTTCTCACCGACGACCAGCTGCACGGCTGGGGCTGGCGCATCCCGTTCGTGGTCGGCGCCGTCGCGGGACTGGTCGTGATGTACCTGCGCCGGACCATGGAGGAGTCCGAGCACTTCGAGCAGGAGCAGGCCCGCAAGGCGGCGCAGGGGCCGGACTCGCGCGAACGCAAGGGCCTGATCGCGCTGTTCGCCGAGTACCCGCGCCAGCTGCTGGCCGTCTTCGGCCTCGCCATCGGCGGCACGGTGGCCTTCTACACGTACACCACGTACCTCCAGAAGTACCTGGTGAACACCGCGGGGATACCCAAGGACACGGTGACGCTCATCGGCTTCGCCGCGCTCTTCGTCTACATGTGCATGCAGCCCGCCGTCGGTGCGCTCTCCGACCGGATCGGCCGGCGCCCGGTCATGTTCGCCTTCTCCGGCGGCTGCATGATCATCACCGTGCCGCTGATGTCGCTGCTCGGCCGGACCGACAGCCCCTGGGCCGCCTTCCTCCTCATGACGTTCGCCCTGACCTTCGTCACCGGCTACTCGGCGCTCGCCGCCATCATCAAGGCGGAGATGTTCCCCACCAAGGTGCGCGCGCTGGGCGTCGGCCTGCCCCACGCCCTGGTGACGGCCACGTTCGGCGGGCTCACCGAACCCATCGCGCTGGGGCTGAAGGACGCCGGGCACGAGAACCTCTTCTTCTGGTACGTGACCGGCTGCGCCGGACTGACGTTCCTCGCGACCCTCCTCGTCCGCGAGCCCTCCCGCGCCTCCCACCTGGAGACCGGCCCCGCGTCCGGCGCCTCGCCGGAGCCCGCCAGGGCCGTCCCCCTCAGCTGAACCACGAGGTCATCACCGATGCCGTCCCCGCACTCCCCCTCCCTCGCGTCCCACGTCGAGACCTGGCGCCCCGGGCCGGTCACCGCCCGCGACCCGCTGGACCCCGGGCCCGCCGCCGCCTTCTCCGCCCTCCTCGACCTGCCCGCCCCCGCGGCCGGCCCCGGCGACCCGCTCCCGCCGCTCTGGCAGTGGTTCCACTTCCTCCACTGGCCCCCCGGCCACGCCCTCGGCCCCGACGGGCATCTGCGCGACGCGCGCTTCCTGCCGCCGATCCCCGACCGGCAGCGGATGTTCGCCGGAGGCCGGTGCGAGATCGCCGAGCCGCTGCGGCTCGGCGAACCGGCCGAGCGGGTGAGCAGCCTCGCCGCCGTGACCGCCAAGAGGGGGCGCAGCGGGGAACTGCTCTTCGTCACCGAACGCCAGGAGTTCCGCCAGGGCGGGCTCCTGTGCATGGTCGAGGAGCAGGACATCGTCTACCGGTCCGGACGCGCCGGGGGCGGAAAGCATCCGGCGGAGGTGGACGAGGGCCCCGCCCCCGTCTCCGACGCCCCGTGGCAGCTGGGCCTGCGCCCCGACCCCGTGCTGCTGTTCCGGCTCAGCGCGCTGACGGCCAACGCGCACCGCATCCACTACGACGCCCCGTACTGCCGCGACACCGAGGGCTACCCGGGGCCGGTCGTGCACGGCCCGCTGCTCGCGCTGCTCATGCTGGACACCGTCCGGCGCAACTCCCCCGGACGGCAGGTCCGTTCCCTCTCCTTCCGGCTGCACCGCCCCGCGTTCTCGGGCGAACACCTGCTCGCCGAGGGCATCCCCGACGGCGGCACCGTCCGGCTTAGCACCGGCAGCCGGCGCGAAGCCCGGCACGCCACGGGAGAGGCGGCCTTCGCATGAGCGGGGACCTCCCCGAGGCCGAGCGTCGCCTCGCGGCCGCCCGCAGCTTCCTCTTCGTGCCCGGAGACCGCCCGGAACGCTTCGCCAAGGCCGCCGGCTCCGGGGCCGGTCTGGTCATCGTCGACCTGGAGGACGCCGTCGCCCCCGGCGACAAGGAGCGCGCCAGGCGGTCGGCCGCCGACTGGCCGGGGCTCGGCGCCCGGACCGTCGTCCGGGTCAACGCGCCGGGCACGCCCTGGTTCGACGCGGATCTGGCGATGGCCGCCGGCCGGGGCTGCCCGGTGATGCTGCCGAAGGCGGAGGATCCGGCCGTCGTCGCCGCGGTGGCCGGCCGGGTGCCGCTGATCGTGCTGGTGGAGACTGCACTCGGCGTCGAGCGGGCCTTCGACGTGTGCTCGGTGCACGGTGTGGTCCGGGCCGCGCTCGGCAACGTGGACCTGGCCGCTCAGCTCGGCGTCGCGCACGACGACCTCACGGCCCTGGCGTACGCCCGGTCCCGGCTGGTCACGGCGTCCGCCGCCGCGGGCATCGCGCCGCCGGTCGACGGCGTCACCACCGCCGTGCGCGACCTCGCCGCCCTGACCCGCGACACCGACCACGCCCGCCGCACGGGCTTCGCCGCGAAGCTCTGCATCCACCCCTTCCAGGTGGGCCCGGCCTCCGACGCCTTCGTCCCCACCGAGACCGAACTCCGCTGGGCCCGCTCGGTCGTGGGCGCCGGGGACTCGGTCACCACGGTGGACGGGCACATGATCGACCGCCCGGTCCTGGAGCGGGCGCGCGGCATGCTGGCGCGCGCCGGCTCCTGAGCCGCCCGGCACCCGGCCCTCCGCCCGGAAACCCCGCACCCGAACCGCACATGCGGCCCAAACACCGGGAATTCCGGCAGAGTTTAGGAATAGGTTTGGCAAATAATATGCCCGGGCCGTTGCCAAACCAACGCGACCGTTGACGGGAACAGCACGGGCGGCCCATCTTCGACACCGGAAGAACGAACACCGGAAGAAGACATCCCCTTCCCCCTCCCAGCGGATCACGGAAGACGGAATTCACCATGCGCCGAATCCGGCACATCCTGTTCTCCGCGTCAGCCGCCACCGCACTGGCGGCGGCGTTACTCGCCTGGCCGGCGAGTGACCACGCGCAGGCATTCCCACCCACCCCCAAGGAGAACGTCCTCAGCCATTTGCGCTCCCTTTCCGGGAATCACATCATCTCGGGCCAGCACAACAAGGAACCGGCCTCCGCGCCGGGCCAGTACACCCAGCAGGTCAAGGACGTCACCGGCCAGTACCCGGGCCTGTGGGGCGGCGACCTGATGTTCACGCCCGCCGACGTGGCGAACCGGCAGCGGGTCGTGGACCAGGCGAAGACGGAATGGGCCAACGGCTCCCTGGTCAGCCTCACCTGGCACGTCTGTCCGCCGACCGGCGGCAGCGGCTGCGCCTTCGAGGGCGGGGTGAAGTCCCGGATCACGGACGCGCAGTTCACTCAGACCGTCACCGGGGGAACGGCGCTGAACACCGCGTGGAAGCAGCGTCTCGACGAGGCCGTCCCCTATCTGCGGCAATTGAAGGACGCGGGAATACCCGTCCTCTTCCGACCGCTCCACGAAATGAACGAATCGTGGAACTGGTGGGGAAACCGCCCCGGCCCCCAAGGCAGTGCGCGGCTGTTCCAGATCACCCGTGACCATCTCGCCGGCACCCGGGGCCTGGACAATCTGATCTGGGTCTGGAACGTGCAGGACAATCCGGCAGGCGGCTGGTCGCAGTATTATCCGGGCGACCAGTACGCGGATGTCGTCTCACTCGACGTCTGGTACAAGAACCACCCCAGTTCCGCCGACTACGACCAACTGCGGAGCATCGCCGGCACCAAGCCCATGGCCCTGGCCGAGACGGGCAAGATGCCGACCGCCTCCCTGCTGGAATCGCAGCCCCGGTGGGCGTGGTTCATGATGTGGTCCGAGCATCTGCGCGGCAACAACACCAACGCCGAGATCCAGGCCGCCTACTTCCACCCCCGGGTGCTGAACCAGGGCGAGTTCGCACCTTCCGCGGCCGGCTCCACCGGCCCCGTCACGGGCCTGGCCGGCAAGTGCGTGGACGCCCGCGCCTCGGGTACGGCCAACGGCACCGTCGTACAGCTCTACGGCTGCGCACCGGGTGTGGCCCAGACCTGGTCCGTGGCGGGCGACGGCACGGTGCGCAACCCCCACGCGGGGCGCTGCCTCGACGTCGCCGGCGGTGCCACGGCCAACGGCACGGCCGTCCAGCTCTGGGACTGCAACGACACCGCGGCGCAGCAGTGGCGCCACGACACCTCCACCGGCGCGCTGCGCAACCCCGCCTCGGGGCGCTGCCTCGACGTCACCGGCAACACCTCCGCCGACGGCACCCGGCTCCAGATCTGGGACTGCACGGGCGGGGCCAACCAGCGCTGGACGCTGCCCGGCTGACCGCCGCGGCCCGCTCCGGCCGGAGGCGCCCCGGCCGGAGCGGACCCGCGGGCTGGAGGCCGGTCCGCCGGCCGCCCGCCGCGCCACCGGTAATGCCTCAGTAACGGCCGCTTCTTAGCGTGCGGGCTCCCCCAACCGTTTCCGGAGGAGCCCCGATGCACCTGCCCCGACCGCCACGGCGCAGACACGCCGCATGGGCGGCGGCCGCCCTGACCGCGACCGCGCTCGCCGCCGGCGCGCTGCCGGCCGTCGCCGCAGCCACACCGTCCGCCGAGGCCACACCCTCCGCCTTGGTCGCAGCCAAGGTCGACCCGTCGCTGCGCGGCGCGGTCGCCGAGGGCGAAGCCGCCACCTTCTTCGTCGTCCTGAAGGACCAGGCCGACCTGTCCCGCGCCCGGAAGCAGCGGACGCACGCCGCCAGGGCGAAGGCCGCATTCACCGAACTGCGCGCGAAGGCGGCGGACACCCAGGCCCCGCTGAGGTCCTTCCTCGACCGGAAGAAGGTCGGGCACCAGGACTTCTGGATCGCCAACGCCCTGCGGGTGACCGGTGACCAGAGGCTGGTGGA
Organism: Streptomyces genisteinicus; assembly: GCF_014489615.1. Taxonomy (GTDB): domain Bacteria; phylum Actinomycetota; class Actinomycetes; order Streptomycetales; family Streptomycetaceae; genus Streptomyces; species Streptomyces genisteinicus. The sequence goes on along the minus strand of NZ_CP060825.1, from coordinate 5,658,650 downwards.
CGAGCTCGCCGCCCGTCCGGACGTCGCTTCGGTCGTCAGGGAGCAGCACTACTCGCTCGACCCGGTCGAGACCGCAGGAGCCCAGGTCACCGCCTCCCGCGCGAAGCCCGCGGGCCCGGCGAGCGCGGCAAGCGCCGTCGACGACGGCGCCGTCCCCGAGTGGGGCGTGGCCGACATCCACGCGGACCAGGTGTGGAAGGAGTACGAGGACCGGGGCGAGGGCATCGTCGTCGCCAATATCGACTCGGGCGTGCAGTACGACCACCCCGACCTGGTCGCGAACTACCGCGGCAGCAGGGGCGACGGGTCCTTCACACACGACTACAACTTCTACGACCCGACCGGCCAGTGCGGCGCGGACGGCACCCCCTGCGACAACAACGGCCACGGCACCCACACCATGGGCACGATGGCCGGGGCGGGCGGCATCGGTGTCGCGCCGAAGGCCAAGTGGATCGCCGCCAAGGGCTGCGAGTCGGACCAGTGCTCGGACGCGTCGCTGCTCGCGGCCGGTCAGTGGATCCTCGCGCCGACCGACCGCGAGGGGCGCAACCCGCGTCCCGATCTCGCCCCGCACATCGTCAACAACTCCTGGGGCGGCGGTGTCTCGACCTTCTACCAGGACATCGTCGAGGCATGGAACGCGGCGGGCATCTTCGAGGCCTTCGCCGCGGGCAACGACGGTGACGGCAGGACGTGTTCCACGACCCGCGCCCCGGGTGCGCAGGCCCCGTCCTACGGGGTGGGGGCCTACGACGCGGCCGGCAGGATCGCCTCCTTCTCCGGATTCGGCCCCTCCCCCGTGGACGGTTCGGCGAAGCCGAACATCTCGGCCCCGGGTGTCCAGGTCCGCTCCGCGTGGCCGGGTTCGGCGTACAACACCATCAACGGCACCTCGATGGCGACGCCGCACGTCGCGGGTGCCGTGGCCCTGCTGTGGTCGGCGGCCCCGTCGCTGATCGGGAACATCGACGCGACGCGGGCACTGCTGGACGAGGGCGCCCGCGACGTCGACGACACCCGCTGCGGTGGCACGCCCGGCAGGAACCACGTGTGGGGCGAGGGCAAGCTCGACGTCCTCGCCTCGGTGGAGAAGGCCCCGCACACGGCGGCCACCGTCTCCGGAAAGGTCACCGACGGGGCGACGGGGGCGGGCCTGCCCCACATCACCGTCACGGCCACCGACGACTCCGGCACCTCCCGCACGGTCACCACCGGCGCGGACGGCTTCTACCGTCTGCCGCTGGCCCCCGGCGCGTACGCCTTCTCCTTCGGCGGTTACGGCTACGCCACCGGCACCGCGGCGGACGTCACGCTCGCCGAGAGCCAGGCGTTCACGCAGGACATCGCGCTGACCGCGGTCGCCTCGCACCGGGTCTCCGGCACCGTCCGCGACGTCACCGGCAAGGCGCTCGCCGGGGCCACGGTCGCGCTCGACGGGACACCGCTCGCGGCCGTCACCACCAACGCCAAGGGCCGGTACGTCTTCACCGCGGTGGCCGAGGGCTCCTACGGGTTCACCGTGAAGCCCACGGCCCCGGTCCTGTGCAACGGCGTCCACACCGGCACCGCCTCGGTCGGCGGTGCCGACCTGACGGAGGACGTGCGGCTGCCGAACCGCACCGACGCCGCGGGCAACTCCTGCGCCCCCGCCGCGTACCAGTGGACCGCCGGCACGAAGAAGGTCGCCCTCTCCGGTGACGAGGACGCGGCGACGATCGCGCTGCCGTTCCCGGTGAAGCACTACGGCGTCGCGTACTCCTCCGCCTCCGTCACCACCAACGGCCTGGTCGGCTTCCTCTCCCCGCGGGTCGGCGACTATGCCAACACCGCCCTGCCCGCCGCCGGGCCGAACGGGGTGAAGGGCGTCCTCGCGCCGCTGTGGGACGACCTGACGATCGACCGGAAGTCCTCGGTGCGCACCGCCACCACCGGCGTGAGGGGCAGCCGCACCTTCGCCGTCGTCTGGGACGGCGCTGCCTACGCGAACGGCGCTCCGGGCCGGTCCTCCTTCGCGGTGGTCTTCGACGAGGCCACCGGCGCCGTGACGTTCCAGTACAAGTCTGTCGCCGACAGGGGTGCGGGCGCGACCGTCGGCATCGCCGACCAGTCCGGCGCCGACGCACTCCAGTACGCGTACGACCAGCCCGTGATCGCCGACGGCAGCGCCGTCCGCTTCACGCAGGGAGCCAAGTGATGAGGAGCCATGTGATGCGAACCCCCCGCACCCGGCGGGCTCTCGGCCTCGCCTCCGGGCTGGTCGCGGCCGGACTCTGCCTGACCACCGTGCCGCAGGCCCTGGCCGCCGACGGGGCCGGCGACGCACCGGTCATGAGGCTGAGCAGCGCGGAGGCGAGGACGCTCGCCGCCAACGTGACCCTCGACCCGTACGTGGAGGCCGGGGACGCCTCCGGGACGGCCGGGGACGGCGGCTTCGCCCCGGAGCCGTCGGCCGGCGGTCCGGCCGCCGGGACGTCCGCCACCCCTGCCCCCGCCTCCGCGGACCCGTCCGCGAAGGTCACCATGACCGCCACCGCCACGCTGGAAGGCGTGCGCGGCATGGGGGCCACGGTGCCGGCCGGGAGGAAGGGCGAGTACTTCACCGTCCACAGCATGGGCAACGTGCAGCGCCACGCGGCCGACGGCAGCGAGGTCTGGGCGCGCACCGCCTCGTCGTACTACGCGGACTGGCAGGTGAAGCCGCTCCAGGCGTGGCGGGCCGAACCGTACCCGCCGCAGGTCCTGATGGGCTACAACGCGGTCTCGCCGTTCTCGCCGACGTCCGACTCGGGCTTCTCGGCCGGTGACCTGACCGGCGACGGCGTCCCGGATCTGGTCTTCTCGGCGCTGGTCGGCGCGACCCCGTACCCGCGCGCCTTCACCTCGCCGGGATCGGACCTGTCCTCCGGCACCTTCGTGACCGTCCTCGACGGCCGCAGCGGCGCCACCGTCTGGTCGAAGCTGTACAACCGCGCCTCGCTGGTGAAGATCGTCGACGGCACCCTGCTGATCGCCGACGCGCCCCGGATGAGCGGCGACGCGAAGGTCCCGGCCGACGCCACGGCCACGCTGACGGGCATCCGCTTCACCGCCTCCGGCGGGAAGCTGGTCCCCGCGACGGCATGGACCCATGACACCGGGGAGTCCCGGTACGCGAACTGGGGCGACATCCAGGACCTCGGCAGGGGCCGGGTAGCCGTCTCGTGGAACCTCGCCAAGGGCGACGGGATCGCCCCGCGCGGCCGCACACTGGTGCTCTCCACCGCCGACGGCTCGGCCCTCTGGCAGACCGACAGCCTGCTCCACAGCCGCAAGCTGCGGGTGGACGCCGGCCGGAAGCGGATCGTCGCACTGGAGCAGGCGGACAGCACGGACGCGGTGCGCTACGAGATCGCCGCCTACGACCTGCGGACCGGTCACCGCGCCACCCTGGACGGCCGCGACAACGTGGTGCCCACGGCGCTCACGGTCGGCGACCTCGGTGCGAAGGCGGGCGAGGAGTACGCCGTCGCGGAGTCCTCGCTCGACGCCTACTTCTCCGTGCACGCGAGCACCGTGCGCGTCGTCGACGGCGCCGACCCGGGCAGGCTCCTGTGGTCGGACACGATCAAGCGTGACCCCGCCAACGGGCACAACGCGCCCAGCGTCTGGGGCCTGGGCGTCGTGGACGGTTCGCTCGTCGCCTCCGCGCAGGACGACCGCGCAATCGACGAACCGGAGAACCGCGGCGGGCAGCGCTACGCCTCGCTGACCGTGTTCTCCGGCAAGGGCGCCGTCCGCTGGCGGCAGAAGGGCGTCACCGCCGCACCCATGTACCAGGACCTGTACACCGACGCCCGGGGCGCGCAGGTCCGCGTGATCGACCAGTCGCAGAACGTCCGCACCTGGAAGGTGGGCAACGGCAGGGCCGGAACGGTCACCCCGCTGCAGGCCGACATCGCGTACGCGCAGAGCGCGGACCTGAACCGGGACGGCAGGGACGACCTGGTCATGGGCGGTTCGTCGAACGGCGTGTGGGCGTACTCGGGCCCGTCGCTGACCGGCGGCGGCAAGCCCGAGAAGCTGTGGCGGGCCACCGTCCCCGGATCGGTGCACGACATCAGGACCGGCGACGTGGACGGCGACGGGAGGACGGAGATCGTCGTCGCCGCCGACACCGCGACCGTCGTGCTCGACGGCAGGACCGGCCGGACCCTCGCGACCATCGACGGCGGCGGCCAGTTCGTCCGCACGGCCCGGCTCGCCGACCTCGACGGCGACGGGGCGCAGGACATCCTCGTCCCGACCGACGCGCTGCGGGCCTACCGCGGCGACGGCGGCGCCCTGTGGACGTACAGCGCGCCGAAGAGCGCCGGCGAGGTGCGGTTCGCCGACCCGTCGGTGAACGGCGGCCGGGTGTACGCCTCCTACGCGGGCCTGAACGCGTTCGACGTGGCGACCCCCGCGACCGGCGCGGTCGCGCTGAACGCCCGTACCGGCAAGGCCCGGTGGTCCGCCGTGCCGAAGGCGCCCGCGGACGCCGTGGACGGCATCCGCACGGTCGTCCCCAACGAGGGCGTGTTCGCCTCGGGCGACATCCCGTACGCCGACGGCCACGCCGTCGTGTACACGTGGGCGGTCGAGGCGCCCTACGACTTCAACCGGCAGCTCACCGGTCCGCAGAACCTCTTCGAGATCCGCGACGGCCGCTCCGGCGAGGTGCTGAAGTCCTGGACCAGCGGCGGCCTGTGGACGCACAACAGCTACTTCGCCCGGGACGGGGTGCTGTACCAGGGCGGCACGGCGTCGTTCCGGCGCTTCGGGGCCGACGGCGCGTTCACCGCCCAGGGCGTCAGCCCCCAGTCGTACGGGGGCGGCTTCCTGACCGGGCCCGGCGGACGGGCGCTGCTGGTGGCCGGCGCCGAAGGCGGGCTGTTCCTCTGGGACCCGAGCATCCTCGACTCCGAGGACAGCTGGGCGCCGTCGGTCGGATCCGCCGGCAGCATGATGGGCGCCCGCAACTGGTTCGCGGGCGACCTCGACGGGGACGGCGTCGACGAGGTGCTGTCGCTGAACGGCGACGACTCCGGCAGGGACCGCACCGTCGGCATGTTCGGCGGCGGGTACTACCTGTCCGACAACGGCATCCACCAGGTCACCGCGTACAAGCTGTCGTGACCGGCTGACGCCCCGGCCCGCCGCGGCCTCCCCGGGCATCCGCCCCGGGGAGGCCGCGGCGCGCTCGGTTACAGTGACGCCCTCATGGACCCACGGCAGAGGAACCGCACGGATTCGGCCACTCCACGCCTGCGTCTGCACCTTTTCGGCGGGTTCACGGCGACGCGCGACGGCGGGCCCGCACCCGCCGCGCGCTGGACCAGGCCCAGCGCGCAGACGCTGGTGAAACTCCTGGCCGTGGTGCCGGAACACCGCATCCACCGCGAGCAGGCCATGGACATCTGCTGGCCGCATGCGGACCGGCAGTCCGCGACCGGCAGTCTGCGCGTCGCCCTGCACGCCGCGCGACGCGCCCTCGAACCGGAACTCGCGCCCCGTGCGGCCTCCTCGTACCTGATATCGGACGGCGCCCTGCTGCGCCTCGATCCGGCCACGGTGGTGATCGACACCGACGAGGCGGAGGCGGCGGCGCGCAGCGCGCTGGACGCCCGTGAACCGGAGGCGCTGTCGGCCGCGCTGGCGCTCTTCACCGGCGAGCTGCTGCCCGAGGACCGCTACGCCGACTGGGCCCGGACCCGGCGGGAGCGGCTGACCGCCCTGCGCCAGGAGGTGCTGCTCGCGCTCGCCGCCGCCCACCTGGCCCAGGGCTCCCCCGCCGAGGCGGCGGGCGCCGCGGAACGGCTGCTGGCCGCCGGACCGGCGGACGAGGCGGCCCACCGGATCCTGATGGAGTCGTATCTGCGCCGCGGGCTGCGGCGGCTCGCGGTGCGCCAGTACCACGCGTGCCGCGACGCCCTCGACGCCGAACTCGGCGTACGGCCCGGTCCGGAGACGGAACGGCTGCACCGGCTCGCGCTGACGGACTCCCCCGCGCCCGTACTCTCCCCGCCGTCGCTGCCGGGCCCGCTGCGCGGCCCTGCGGACGGAGCCCTGCACGGACGTGACAACGTTATCCGGCGGCTGCTGGCGGCCGGGGGGCCACCGGTCGTCCTGCTCACCGGTGAGGCGGGGGTCGGCAAGACGAGCCTGGCCCGGGAGGCCGCCCGGCGCGCCGCCGGAGAAGGCAGCGCCGTGCTCTGGGGCGGTGGACACGACGCCGAGGGGCACACGCCCTACGGTGCGTTCGCGGAGGCCCTCGACGGATGGCTCGCCGGGTGGGGGGCCGGGGAGCGGGCCCGGGTGGGCTCCGAGTACCCCGAACTGGCCGCGTTCCTGCCGGCGCTGGGAGGCGTCGGGGGTGACGGCGAGCGCAGCCCGGAGGAGGAGCGGGACCGCCTGTTCCGGGCCGCGTCCGGACTGCTCGGCGCACTCGCGGCGGCCCGGCCGGTCCTGGTCGTCCTCGACGATCTGCACGCGGCGGACGAGGGTTCCTGGCAGCTCCTGAGCCACCTGGCCCGGCGGGCCGCCGACGACGGCACAGCGCTGCGATTCCTGGTCACGTACCGGGAGGAGGAGGTTCCGGAGGGCGACGCGCGCCGGTCGGCGCTGACGGCGCTGCGCAGGGCCCGGCTCTGCGTGCGCGAAGTCGTGGAACGGCTCGGCCGGGCCGCGTGTCTGGCGGTGGCACGGGACGCAGGCGCACCGCCGGAGCGCTGGGACCGGGTTTTCGAACTCTCGCTCGGAAACCCGCTGTTCGCCCGCGAACTGGCCCGCGGCCCCGTCGGCGAGGAGGCTCCGGACGGCGTGCGGCAGTTGGTGGGCGACCGGCTCGGACGGCTGAGCGGCGACACCCGGCGAGTGGTCGAGGCGCTCGCGGTGGCGGGCGGCGAGACGGCGCTCTCGGAGCTCCTCGACATCACCGCGCACGGACTGCGGCCCCCTGTCGACGGCGACGCCGCGGCGGACGCGCTGGAGGAGGCCATCCGAGCCGCCCTCGTCGAGGAACGGAGCGTCGTGGTGGCCGGGCGGACCGAGCCGGGGCTGGCCTTCCGGCACCCGCTGGTCCGCCTCACCTGCTACGAGCGGCTGACCGCGGTGCGGCGCCGGCAGCTGCACGCGGCGTTCGCCCAGGCCGTGCTCCGCCGCAGGCCCGACGCAGTCGACACGCTCGCCTCGCACTTCGCGCGGGCCGACGACCCGCGTGCCGCCGCGTACCTGCGGCGGGCGGCCGAGCGGGCGGCGGCCGTGTACGCGAACGACGCCGCCGACCGCTACTACCGCGACCTGGTGGCCCGCCTCGACGTGGACGCCGCGCGGGCCCGGCTCGCGCACGCCCAGGTGCTGCGCCGCATGGGCCACTTCGGCGAGGCCGCCGGCGTCCTGCGGCGGGCGCTTGCCGAGTTCGAGCGGCGCGGCGACCGTGACGAGACCGTCCTCGCCGCGGCCCGGCTGGCGGAGACCCTGGTGAAGGCGGAGAGCCCGGCGGCGGCCCGCTCCGTGCTGCGGGCCCATCCGCCCGCGGCGGACACCGGACCGGAACCGACCGCCTCCCACTTCATCGCCCTGGGAGTCGCCCTCGGGGTGGAGGGCCGGTACCTCGACGGGTACGCGGCGTCACGCGAAGCCCTCTCCGCGGCGCTGCGCGTGCCCGGGGTCGCCGGTCAGGGTCTGCTGGCCCGCAGCCACGCGGGGCAGGCCACCAGCCTCGCGCTGGCGGGCCGCTTCCGCGAGGCCCGTGAGGCCGCCGCCCGGGCCCTGGCGCCCGCGGAGGCGTACGGCGACTCCGCGCTCCTCGGCTCGGTGCTCTCCGTCCTGCGGGAGAACGCGCGCCGGGAGGGGCGGCTCCACGAGGCCGTCGCCACCGGCCGCCGGGCGCTGGGGCTCGCCGAGGAGTCCGGCGACCCGACGGCGGCCGCCTTCGAACGTGCCAACCTCGCCGAACTGCTCCTGCTGCTCGGCGATGCGCAGACAGCCCGCGAGGTCGCGGAGGCCGCCGTCGCGGGGGCGGGGGCCGAGGCGGCGGGGACGGGGGCCGAGGCGGCGTGGTCGCTGCCGTACGCGCTGGCCGCCCGGGCACGGGTGCTGATGCGGACCGGCGAACCCGGGCGGGCGGCCACACTGCTGGACCGGGCGGACCGTTCGGCCGGCGTGGACCGGCAGGCCCGTTTCGAGGTGCGCACCGCGCGGGCCGAACTGGCCCTGCGCACAGGCCGTCCCGAGACGGCACGGAAGCTGCTGCCCGACGGGGAGGCTCCGGTCCTCACCGCGTGGGCCCGCCTCCTCGCAGGGGAGCCGGACCGGGCGCGGGTGCTCGCCGCCGCCGAGATCGAGCGCGCCCGCGGCACCGGGGAACGGCTCGCCGAGGTGGAAGCGGGCGTGGTGCACGCGGCGTCCCTGGGCGGGAGCGCGGGTCGCCGCGCGCTGGACGAGGTGGAACGGCTGGCCCGTGCGCTGCCGTACCCGGCGGGTCTCGCCCGGATCGCCGCCGCCCGGGCGCCGGGGAGCATCCACCGGGCGCCCGGTCGCGCCCCCGGCACGGGGGACGCCGTCACTGGAAGCTGAGGCGGTGCGGCACGTCCGGGTCGGCCGGGCAGGTGTGGACGCGCATCAGGCCGCGCCCGAGGTAGACCCCGACGGGGTCGATCGCCGCCCGGTCGTCCTCCCGGTCCTCGACCGGCAGCCAGCTGCGGGACGCGCCGTCGCACTCCACCGTCGCCACGGTCAGCAGCGGCGGCATCGGGGCGCCGCAGCGGGGGCAGTCGACGGGCGCCGGGTCGGTGAGGTGCCAGGACGCGAAGCCGCCGGCCTTCCAGCCGGGGGCGATGGAGAGGTCGCTCATGTAGTCGACCTCGTCGGGCTCCGCGGCGCGGGCGGCGGCCATCGCCGCTGCGTACTCCTCGTAGGTGGCGTAGCTCGCCGGGGCCGGACCGCCCCCGGCGTCGCACCCGTCGTCGTCCCCGTCCCCGTCCTCGTCATCGTCGTCGTCGTCGTCGAGGAGACCCTCCTCCCAGTCCGCGATCCGCTCCCGGAGGTCCTCGTCCAGCAGGCCGAGGTACTCGTGCTCCACGACCTGCTCGGGGTGGAGGACGCAGGAGGTCGGCACGCACTCCTCACGGCCGGCGACGGGTGGTTCGGGCTGGTCGGCGAGGACGGCGCCGACGTCGGCGGACCGGCGCCAGCGCAGGATCACGTCGATGGTGCGGTCCGGGCCGTGCACCTCGAAGGGGCACCAGAACACCTGGAGCAGGTCGCATCCCTCGGGCGCGGCGAGATCGGGCACGTCCCGTGTCCACAGCTGGGCCACGGCCAGCAGCGGCAGCGGGTCGGACTCGCCCACTCGGGGGGCGTGCGGTCCGCGCGTCATGCCGTCGAGCACGCGCCGCTCCTCCTCGGTGACGTCACGACCCCTCGCCCCGGCCAGGATGCGCCGCCGTTCCCGGACGTCGGCAAGGCGGTGACCGATGTCCTTGGGATGGACGGCGGTACAGACCGGCCAGGGTTCGTCCGCGGGCCACAGCAGGGGCCCGGCCACCGAACTCTCCTCCGCCTTCGGCACACCCGGGCGCGGGTGCAGCCGGGTCGCCGTCCGCCGGTGGGCGGCGAGTTCGGGAAAGACCGCCTCGACGTCGACGGGGCGCGGGGGCGTGGTGCGGGTCATGAGGTCCTCCAAGGCGGTTCGGCACCCGCCGGCAGGCCGCCCGCGCCCGGTAGGAGATGCGGGTGAGGCGGCGGACACGGTCGTTGCGGGGGCGACGGTCCGGCCGCGTCCGGGGACGCGAACGTCCGGCCGCCTCATCGGGCGGCCGGACCCGCGGTGGTCACCGTGCGGTGACGGCGCCGTCGTCGAACTCGACCGACTCGCCGCCATCGGAGTTGCTGCAGCTGCTCTTGCGCCAGGTCGCGGCGCTCAGGTCGACCGATCGCACGGCGTCCCCTCCTCCGCACCGGACCCGCGACCCGTCAGACACCCAACCGCCCCACCCGCACCGCGCAGACGAAACGCACCCACCCCACCGCCGGAAACACAAGCACCGGGCCATGCGACGCCTTGCTGTCACGCACCGGGACAAAGCCGGGGAAGTCGTCGCTGACCTCGACGCACGCCCCACCGTCCTGGTTGCTACGACTGCTCTTGCGCCACGTCGCGGCGCTCAGGTCGACCGATCGCACGGCGTCCCCTCCTCCGCACCGGACCCGCCACCCGTCAGACACCCAACCGCCCCACCCGCACCGCGCAGACGAAACGCACCCACCCCACCGCCGGAAACACAAGCACCGGGCCATGCGACGCCTTGCTGTCACGCACCGGGACAAAGCCGGGGAAGTCGTCGCTGACCTCGACGCACTGACCGCCGTCGGAGTTGCTGTAGCTGCTCGTGCGCCACGTCGCGGCGCTCAGGTCGATCGATCGCACAGGGCTTCCTCCAACACCTGCTGGATGTACCTCCGCGACTCGGCGGGAGCCAAGGCCACGTCGCGCACCGCATCGTACATTTGCTGGAGTCGTTCCACCTGTTCGGCTTCCTCGATGAGTTCGCCCCGGCTCGCGCTCTCCACGTAGGCCACTGCACGGCCCCCCGGTAGCCGCAGGAACATCACATCGGTGTGCGACAGGCTGTGCGGGCCGGCTCGGTGCGGCAGGACCTGAATCGCGACCATGCGGCGCTCCGACATCACCAGCAGGTGTCTCAACTGCTCTTGCCACGCGTCCATATCGTCGAGAGGGGTCCGCAGCACGGTCTCGGACAGGATCGTCCGGAAGTGCGGTGCCCCTTCGCCCTCCAGCACATCCCTGCGCGTCAGCCGGGCTGTGACCTGCTGTTCCAGTTCCCCGCCCACCAGCCGCCCCGCTGCCAGAACCTCCCGGGCATACCCGGGAGTCTGCAACAACCCTGGCGGCACGCCGACCGCGAAGTGCCACAGGCTCACCGCCTGCGCCTCCAGCGCCATGTACCGGCGGTACCGCTCCTTGAACTGCGACTTGTCCCCCGCCGCCAGCTCCCACAGCGCCAGCAGCAACCCCGGTGTGCCGTAGTGGGTGTCCAGAGCCTGGACGACCTCCGGACTGCCGAGCGTCTCGCCCTTCTCCATCTTGCCGAACAACGACCAGTCCCAGCCCAGGCGTTCGCCCAGCGCCCGCAGGCTGGTCCCGCTGCCCGTGCGCAGCGTCCGCAGCTCCTCGGCGAAGCGCTGCCGGGGCTCCTGGCTCCGGCCGGTGACGACGCGTCGCTGCGGCATACCGATTCCTCCGGGACGGTGGAGTGTGACGTGTCCGACACGCAGCGTAGTCCACCGTGGCGGACCGGCCCGGGGGCCGCTGTGGAAGGTGTGGAACGACGACGCGGCACGAGGAGCCACCGTCCGGTCCACGGCCTGCCCGCGCCCGACCGGGGTCATCCTCCTGAACACAGGCGCCGCACGGCGCAGTTCGCACGGCGCGGCGCGGGTCACGCGGCCCGCAGGTCCGCGCCCGCAACCCCCACGAGGACGACGCCCATGCCCTTCGCAGCCCCTCCGCCCTCCCCCTCCCCTTCCCCCGCGGCCAAGCTCCGGGAGGCGCACGAGGCCCGGGACGCGCTCGCCGCAGCGCTCACGCGGGCCGGTGTGCAACTGCCTGCGATGGACGTCCGCACCCCCTGGGCCGACGACCGCGCGGACGACCCCCGCTATGCGCTCGTGCACCTCGGCGCGTGCTCCGCGCCCGTGGCCCGGCTGCTCGCCGAGGTGATCGCCCGGGGAACGGGGGCAGAAGCGTGAGCGACGACGCGGCGCCCGCTGTCGGGGACGCCGTCCTCGACGCGGCCGGTGGACGCGCCGGCCGGGTCACGTCCTCCGACGGCCTCCGCGTCCGCCTGCGGCCCCTCGGCGGGGGCGCGGAGTGGGAGGCCGCCCCGTCCGGCGTCCGGCGGCTCGGCCAGGGCGAACTGCTGCGCGCACTCGTCCGCGAGGCCAACGCCCGCAGCAGGCAGGCCGGCCCCGGCAGGTGAGAGGGGCGACGGGCGGGGGGCCCGCGAAGGGCCCCCGCCCGTGGCTCAGGCGCCCCAGCGCAGGGCGATGGTGTCGCCCACGGTGATCACCTTCTCGCGCAGCGCCCCGGCGAAGGACGAGCCGTCCACGCTCACCTTCCAGGTGTGGGAGCCGCTGTTCGCCTTGCCGTTGACCGCCGTGATCGTGCCCGTGCCCGAGGAGGGCGTCACGCTCGTGACGCAGCCGGACGGGGTCGCGGAGGTGGTGGCCGCGGCGAGCACCGCGCCGAGGGTGGTGGTCGTGCCGGTGGGGGTGAAGGACACCGAGCAGACCTTGAGGCCGCCCGCTCCGTCGTCGACGGTCAGCGCGAGCTTCGTGGCCGTGCCGGCGGTGAAGGACGGCTGGGCGACCCACTGCAGGGCGCCCGGGGTGACGGGGACGGGCGGGGCGGAGGTGAAGCCGCCGCCCGCGACCGCGCGGAGCGCGTCGATCGAGGAGTAGGCGGACGGCGAGGTGTCGGACGGCTTGTACTTGAAGCCGCCCGCCGGGTTGTACTGGTTGGCGATGAGGAAGTCGATCGGCGTCTTGCCGTTGACGGTCAGGAAGTCGCCGGTCTGCGGGTTGATCCCGCAGGCGTTCAGGCCGGACACGCCCCAGCCGTTGGAGCTGGTGTTGACGCCGTAGAGGGAGTTGAAGGCGCCGGTCGTCGCGACCAGCTTGCCCTTGAGGAAGTTCTTCGCCTGCACGACGTCCGGGTCGGTGTTCGGCACCCCCGAGACGCAGAGCGCGGCCATCGCGGCGCCCGTCATGTCGACGTCGCTCGGGGTGTTGAGGGCCGCGGAGTCGCCCTCGGCCTTGCTGTACGTCCAGCCGCCGTCCACGTGCTGGTTCGCGCGGAGCCGGGTGACGATCCGGTCCGTCAGGGCCTGCGGCACACGGACGCCGCCCGCCTGGGTCTTCGCCCCGCCGAGAGCGAGCGCGGCGAAGACGGTGCCGTTGAAGTTGGCGGAGGCGCCGAAGTACCCGGCCTCCGCGGTCTGCCAGTAGGAGTAGACGTCGGCGACGAGGTTGCGGGAGGCCGACACCCGGGCCGGGTCGATACCCGCCGCGTAGGCGTTGAGCACGCCTCTCTCGTAGTCGGTGACCACCGGCGCGGCGGAGGGCCAGGAGCCCGTGGAGATCAGGTTCCGGTAGACGGTGCGCGCGTTCTTGGTCGTGTCGCCGCCGGGCGCGACGTCGACGACGGCCGTCCCGGCGGCGGCGAAGGCGCTGAACGCCCACTCGTTCGACAGGCCGGAACCGGCGTACGAACCGTCGGCGGCCTGGAGCGTCTTGAGGTAGGCGACGCCGTTCGTCTTCGACGTGGCGATCTGCGCGGGAGTGGAGGTCGCGAAGGCGGGCAGCGCGGTCAGCGCGAACGCGCCGAGGACCGCGGGGACGGCGAGGGCGAGGCGGCGGGAGGGACGGAGAAGGGGCATCGACTGCTCCTGAAGTCGGCGGACACCGACTGCTCCCGGCGCGTGCCGGCCCTCGCCGGGTGCGGCGTGCGGGCGGTCGCGGCGGGGCAGCCGTCGCCCGGAACGCGTGGGTACGGCTTCGTGTACTGCGTCGCCGGATGGGCATTCGGGCTCGGAAGCGGCCCCCGCCGTCCCATACCGCTGCGCGTCAGCTCCGGCCTCGCACCGGATTCCCCCATATGGCAGTCCAGGACGGTACCCGAGGGGCCCCGGCTCCGCCAGCGTGCGGCGAGGGGACGGGCCGCCGGACACCTCCCGGGGAATCCGCCGACGCGGCAGCCGTCTTGACGGTTCGCCCGGATCGGTGTTCCATTCCGCCTGATACGCACTCAGCTCCAGGGGAAGCCGGTCGAATTCCGGCGCTGACCCGCAACCGTAGACCCGGAACGTCCCGGGTGAGCCGGAATGCCTGGAGCAAGGAAGAGAACCACGAACAGACGCCGTCGCGGACTACGGCGTGGTCGTCCCAGCCTGCTCTCGGTATGTCGTCACGGGGCGGGCTCAGCGCCACGTGTGCCCCGCCCGGCAGAGACGAGGGGGCCGCGGTGGGGACCGATCAGGGGAAGAGACGCCGCATACGCACGGGCCGGCGGATGCTGTCGCTGCTCACCGCCGGCCTGCTGTCCCTCGGCGCGGGGGTGGGCTTCCTCACAGCCGCCTCCCCGGCGACCGCCGACCCCGTCGACCAGTGCACGGCCACCACCGGCGCCGTCGTCGCCGTGGACTTCGGCCCCTTCGGCGGAGGTGTGGTGCGCGGCTGCGACACCACCCCGACGACCGGCTACGAGCTGCTGCACGAGGGCGGCTTCACCACCCACGGGACCGTGCACGACGGTGACGGGTTCATCTGCCGCATCGGCAACGGCGCGTTCAACAGCGGTACGCAGTACCCGACTCCGGACAAGGAGGCGTGCGTCCTGACGCCGCCGGCCACCGCGTACTGGTCGTACTGGATCGCCTCGCCCGGACAGAAGAACTGGACCTACAGCCCGCTCGGCGCCATGTCCCGCACCCCGAAGCCGGGCGACGTGGACGCCTGGGTCTTCGGCGGCACCGACATCGGCGGCACCACCGGCAAGCCGGCCTTCACGCCCGACGACGTGCGCGCCGGCGGCGGCAGCCCGTCGCCGGACCCGAGCGATCCGACGGGGCCGCCGACCGTGCCCCCGGGCTCGGTCGACACGGCCGCCACGACCCGCTGGCTGACCGGACAGCTGACCGACGGGGAACGGGTCGTCGACGAGGGTTCCACGACCCCGAACCACGTGCTGACCACCGAGATCGTCTACGCGCTCGCCGCCGCGGACCGCAAGAGCGCGGCGGCCCGCAAGGCGGCCGACTTCCTCGCCACGCCCGCGCAGACGGACGCCTACGCCTACCCGGCCGGGAAGGACGGCATCCCCGACGCGGGAGCCGCCGCCCGGCTGGCGCTCGTCGCCCTGGCCACCGGAAAGGACCCGCGCGCCTTCGGCGGCCACGACCTGCTCGGCGACCTGGTGACGTACGTCTGCCCGCGCGACACCGGCGACGGCGAGACTGTCGAAGGGTGCCTGACGAAGGGCGACTTCCGCACCACCGGGCAGGCCGACGCGCAGGCCATGGCCGTCATCGCCCTGCTGAACGGCGGGGTGACGCCTCCCGCCCACGCGGTGTCCCGGCTCACCGGCCTCCAGTGCGAGGACGGCGGCTTCACCGGCATCCTGATCCGGGCCGGCGAGTGGTGCGACAGCGACGCCTCCTCCACCGGGCTGATCACGCTCGCCCTGAAGCGGGCGGGCGGCCACGAGGAGGCCGTCGGACGGGCGCGCGCCTACCTGAAGAAGTCCCAGCTGGCGGACGGCTCCTGGCCTTCGGCCTCCTACATGACGACCGGCGCCCCCGGATCCACGGGGTGGGCGGCGCAGGCGCTGCGCGCGCTCGGCGACGCCGGGCACGCCGACGCCGGCGTGTCCTGGCTCTCCCGGCAGCAACTCCCGCAGGGCGGCTTCGGCTTCGAGGCGGGCGAGAGCGACCCGAGGGTCTACGCCACGACGCCGGTCGCCGTCGCCGGTGCGAAGAGCGACCTCGTCGCCCTGACCACCAAGCGCACCGACCCGCCGACCACACCCCCGATCACCCCGCCGGCCGGTGCCGGGCCCGACCTGAAGAAGGGCACCGCCTACCTCACCGACACCGAGCACCTGATCCGGGGCCGGTACTACGAGAACGCCCCCGCCAGCGGCTTCGCCGACTACGGCCTCACCATCGACGGCGCGTTCGCGCTCGCCGCCACCGGGCACGACAACGCCACCCTGCGCAACATCGTCGACTTCCTCGACAAGGGCGGCAAGGACGGCACGGGCCGCGGCATCCACGACTGGACCAAGATCGGCACCGAGTACGCGGGCGGCGGCTTCATCGGCAAGACCGCCCTGCTCGCCGAGGTCGTCGGCCGGGACCCGCGGGACTTCGGCGGCAAGGACCTGATCGGCGCGCTCGCCGGGACCGTCTGCCCGGAGAAGTCCGCCACCCCGCGCCCCTGCGCGGCCAAGGGCAACTACCGGTACGCCACCTCCGTGTTCTCGCAGTCCCTCGGCGTCATGGCCCAGCTCAGGGCCGGTGAGACGGCGGCGGCGAAGGAGCCGGTCGCCTATCTGAAGAGCCTCCAGGAACCCTCCGGCGCCTGGCCGAGCCTGATCGGCGAGCCGAGCGGCACCGAGGTGGACTCGACCGCCATGGCCGCGATGGCGCTCGACCTGCTGCCGGACGCCGAGTCGCAGGCCGCCGTGGACAAGGCGCTGGTGTGGCTGGCCGGACAGCAGCTCCCGGACGGCGGCTTCCCCGGCGCTTCGGGCAACTCGGTGAACTCCGCGGCGCTCGCCGTCCAGGGCCTGTCGCTGGACGCGCCGCGGTACGGGGAGGGCATCGCCGACGCCCTCGCGTTCCTCGCCTCCCAGCAGAACGCCGACGGCGGCTTCAACGTGGGGAAGGGCGGGCAGCCCGGTTCCGACGTGCGCGCCTCCGCGCAGGCCGTCGGGGGTGCCACCGGCATCTCGTTCGGCACCCTGGCCCGCAGTCTCGACGGGACCACGCCGCAGCCCGTCCCCAGCGCCTCGCCGGGGCCCTCCGGCCCGCCCTCGCCGCCGGTCATCGTCACCCCGGGTGAGGACACCGGCGGCACGGGCGGCACCGGCGGCGGAGCGGGCGGCGGACTCGCCTCCACCGGCACCGGCGCCGGCCTCCTCGCCGCGGCGGCCGCCGCCCTGGTCGCCGGAGGCTGGGCCGTGACCCGCGCGGCACGCCGCCGGCGCGAGGCGGGGGGCACGGCGTGAGCGGCCCGAACCTGCCGAAGGCCCTGGGCCGCACGGCGGCCGCGCTGGGGATGACGGTGGCGGCCTTCGCCGCCACCACGTCCCCGGCCGGCGCCGCACCGCAGCCGATCGGCCAGTGCACCACGTCCTCCGGAGTCGTCCTCGCCGTCGACTTCAGCCACTGGGGCGGACCCGTCTACCGCTCTTGCGGCACCACGCCCACGACCGGCTACGAACTGCTCAACCAGGGCGGCTGGCGCACCACCGGCACCGGCCACGACGGGCCCGCCTTCATCTGCCGGATCGGCTACAGCGGCCACCAGGGCGGCCGGCAGTACCCGACATCCCGGCAGGACGACTGCGTCCTCACCCCGCCCGCGTCCGCGTACTGGTCGTACTGGCACGCCGATCCGGGAGAGAACACCTGGGAGTACAGCCAGCTCGGCGCCATGCTCTACAAGCCGAAGCCCGGCAGCGTCGACCTGTGGATCTTCGGCGGCACCAATATCGAGGGGACGGAGGGACGGCCCACCGTCACCCCCGACCAGCTGCGGGCGAAGAACACCCGCCCGACGGGGCCGAAGCCCACCGCCTCGGACACCCGCACCGCCGATCCGCTCCCGCCGGGCACCGGCACCGGACCCGCGCCGGAGAATCCGCCCCCTGGGGATCCGCCCGCCGCGAAGAGCCCGGCTCCGAGCGCGACGGCGCCCAGCGCCTCCGCCTCGGCGTCCGCCTCCGCGAGCCCCTCGGCGAGTCCCTCGCCGACGGCCACGGACTCCGCGGTGGCCGGTGGGTCGCCCGCCCCGAAGGTCGTCGACGCGGCACCGGCAGCGGACGCCCCGCACGACGCGGGCTCCTTCCTGCCCGTCGTCGCGACGGTGCTCCTGGTGGCGATGATCGGCGGCGCGGGCTGGTACGCGGCCAGACGCCGCCCGACGGAGTAGCCGCGTGCCCGAACCCGAACCACGGATGTCCGGCGGCCCGAGCGGCCACGACTCCGCACCACGGACCGGCCAGGTGCCCGCATCCGGTCCCAGGAGCGCCCGCGCCCCCGGGTCCGGCGGCCGGAGCGGTGACCGCCCGGGCCGCCGGACCGGCCGCGCGCCCGCCGCCGCCGTGCCGGGCGCGGCACGGCCGACCGCCGCCCCCGGCGGGCCGGACACGGGGGGCCGCCGGCTGCCCCGCACCCTGCACCCGGTCGCCTGGTGGATCTGGGCGCTGGCCCTCGCCACCGCGGTCAGCCGCACCAACAACCCGCTGCTGCTCTTCCTCGTCCTCGCCGTGCTCGGCTTCGTCATCACCATGCGACGCACCGAGGCGCCGTGGGCGCGCGGCTTCTCCTACTACCTGTACCTGGCGCTCACGGTGGTGGCGATCCGCGTCGTCTTCCGCGCCGTCTTCGCCACCGGCATCACCCCGCACGACCACTTCCTCTTCTCCCTCCCCCACATCCCCACCCCCGACTGGTACGCCGGCATCCAGATCGGCGGACCGGTGTCCCTGGAAGCGCTGCTCTCCGCCGCCACCGACGGTCTGCGCCTGGCCTGCATGCTCTGCTGCATCGGGGCGGCCAACACCCTGGCCAACCCCAAGCGGGCCCTGCGGGTCCTGCCCGGGGCGATGTACGAGCTGGGCGTCGCCGTCACCGTGTCCATCAGCGTCGCCCCCCAGCTCGTGCAGAGCGTGCAGCGCGTGCACCGCGCGCGCCGCCTGCGCGCCGGGCGCACCAAGGGCCTGCGCGCGCTGCGGGGCATCGTCGTCCCCGTGCTGGAGGACGCCCTGGAGCGCTCGCTGCGGCTGGCCGCGGCGATGGACTCCCGGGGGTACGGGCGGGCCGGGACCGCCACCCGCCGGTCCCGGCGGGCCACCGGCGCGCTGATGCTGCTCGGCATGTGCGGGCTCTGCGCCGGCGCGTACGGACTCCTCGACGCGACCGCCCCGGCCCTGCTCGGCTTCCCCGCGCTGGCGGCCGGGGCGGCGCTGTGCGTGGCCGGGCTGCGCCTCGGCGGGCGGCGGGTGACGCGCACGACGTACCGGCCCGATCCCTGGCGGGGCGCGGAGTGGGCGGTGGCCGGGGTCGGCCTGCTGTCGGCGGTGCTGCTGTTCGCCAACGCGGGTTTCGACGCGGCCGAGTTGAACCCGTCCATCTACCCCCTGAGCTGGCCGCCTCTCCCGCCGGTCCCGGCCGCCGCCATCCTCCTCGCCGGGGCCGCCGGGTTCCTGGCCCCGCCGCCGACCGCGCCCGCCCGGCCGGACACGACGCCCCGGCCGGACGCGGCGCCCCGGCAGGCGGCCGCCGGCCGGCAGGCCGTACCCGGCAACCGGCCCGCCCCCGCCGACCCGCCCGTTCCCGCCCCGCGCGAGGGACGGCGCGACCAGGAAGCCGAAACCCCGTGATCACTTTCGACCAGGTCTCCGTCCACTACGAGGACGCGTCCGAGCCCGTGCTGCGGGACGTGGACCTCACCGTCGAGGAGGGCGAGCTCTGCCTCGTCGTCGGCCACACCGGCGTCGGCAAGTCCACCCTGCTCGGCGCGGTGAACGGGCTCGTCCCCCACTTCACCGGCGGCACCCTGCACGGCCGTGTGACCGTGGACGGCCGCGACACCGCCGACCACCCGCCGCGTGAACTGGCCGACGTGGTGGGCGTCGTGGGCCAGGACCCGCTCGACGGCTTCGTCACCGACACCGTCGAGGAGGAACTCGCCTACTCCATGGAGCAGCTGGCCGTGCCGCCGGCGACCATGCGCAAACGGGTCGAGGAGACCCTCGACCTGCTCGGCCTCGCCGATCTGCGCCACCGCGCGCTGTACGAACTGTCCGGCGGACAGCAGCAGCGCGTCGCGATCGGTTCCGTGCTCACCGCCCACCCCCGGATCCTGGTCCTCGACGAGCCCACCTCCGCCCTCGACCCCACGGCGGCCGAGGAGGTGCTGTCCGCGGTCACCCGCCTGGTGCACGACCTCGGCGTGACGGTGCTGCTCGCCGAACACCGCCTGGAACGCGTCGTGCAGTACGCCGACCGGGTCATCCACCTGCCGGGCGACGGCCGCGTCGTGACGGGCGGCCCCGCGGACGTCTTCCGCACCTCGTCCATCGCGCCGCCCATCGTGGAACTCGGCCGGGCCGCCGGCTGGTCCCCGCTGCGCCTGTCCGTCCGCGACGCCCGCCGGGCCGCCGCACCGCTGCGCACCGCGCTGGCGGGCGTGACGCCCCCGCCGGCCCGCCCGGCACCCGCCCCGGACCGGGAGACCCTGCTCACCGCCCGCAAGGTGACCGTGGCGTACCACGGCGTCCCCGCCGTACGGGAGGTCGACATCGCGCTGCGCGGCGGGGAGGTCACCGCCCTGATGGGGCGCAACGGCTCCGGGAAGTCCTCGCTGCTGTGGGCGCTCCAGGGCTCGGGGCCGCGCAAGGCCGGCTCGGTGGCCGTCGGGACCGAGGACGGGGCGGCGGGGCCCGATCCGCGCAAGCTCCCGGCGACGGAGGCCCGGCGGCTCGTCGGCCTGGTGCCGCAGACGCCGACGGACCTGCTCTACCTGGAGAGCGTCAAGCAGGAACTCGACCAGGCGGACGCGGAGTCGGAGGTGCCCGCCCGCGGCACTGCCCGGTCCCTGCTGGACCAGCTGGCGCCCGGCATCCCGGACACCACCCACCCGCGCGACCTCTCGGAGGGCCAGAAGCTCGCCCTGGTGCTGGCGATCCAACTGGCCGCCGCACCCCGGGTGGTGCTGCTGGACGAGCCCACGCGCGGCCTGGACTACCGGGCGAAGTTGGAGCTGATCCGCATCGTGGACCGGCTCGCGGCGGAGGGCCGGGCGGTGGTGATCTCCACGCACGACGTGGAGTTCGTCGCCCGCGCGGCGGACCGGGTGGTCGTGATGGCGGAGGGGGACATCGTGGCGGACGGCCCGACGGAGGAGGTCATCGTCGCCTCCCCTGTCTTCGCCCCGCAGACGGCGAAGATCCTCGCCCCGCTGCCCTTCCTGACGGTCGACCAGCTGACCGCCGTCCTCCCCGCCCCGGCCGCGGCGGACGCCGGGAACGGGAACGCGGCCGAATCCGGAACCGGGACCGGGACCGGGGGGCCCGCCGGACACGCCCGGCCCGCGGACGAGGCGCACGGGGGCGCGGCGCCCACCGGGACCGCGGGAGGTCCCGCGTGAACCGTCCCGCGGCGGCCATCCGCATCCGCCCCCGTGCGGGGGCCGTCATCGCCATGGCGGCCTTCCTCGGCGTCGTCGCGTTCTTCTGGCCGTTCCTGGTCGCCCCGGGGACGTTCGGGTCCCACTACGCCCCGCCGCTGATCTTCGGCGTGCTGCTGGTGATCGTGCTCTGCGTGGTGATCTCGGAGATCGCCGAGGGCGGGATCGACTCCAAGGCGCTCGCGATGCTCGGCGTGCTCTCCGCCGTCAACGCGGCGATCCGTCCGCTCGGCGCGGGCACGGCCGGGATCGAGACGGTGTTCTTCATCCTGGTCCTCGCGGGCCGGGTGTACGGGCCGGGCTTCGGCTTCACCCTGGGCTGCACCTCGCTGTTCGCCTCCGCGCTGATCACCGGCGGGGTCGGCCCGTGGATGCCGTACCAGATGTTCGGCTGCGCCTTCGTCGGCATGCTCGCCGGATACCTGCCCCGGGCGACCGGCCGCCGGGAGGTCATGCTGCTGGCCTTCTACGGATCGCTGTCCGGCTATCTGTTCGGCTTCCTGCTCAACTTGTCCTTCTGGCCGTTCTCCCTCGACCCGAACAGCTCGATCGCCTATCTGCCCGGTCTGCCGTTCACCGAGCAGTTCCAGCGCTACCTCGCCTTCGACGTGGCGACCTCGCTGGGCTGGGACACCGGCCGGGCCGTCACCAACTTCGTGTGCATCACCCTGGCCGGCCCCGCCGTCCTCACCGTCTTCCGCCGCGCCGCCCGCAAGGCGAGGTTCCAGGCACCGGTCCGATTCGCGCCGCGCTCCGGGACCGGTCCGGACTCCGCGGCCGGCTGAACCCGTCCGGCGGCGTCCCGCCGCCGGACGCGCACCACACCGCAGCACCGCACCACCGACACACCGACACACCGACACACCGACACACCGACACACCGTCGAGAGGATTCCCCATGCGCTCCACACTGCTCCGCCGTGCCGCCGCCACGACCGCCGTGCTCGGCCTCACGCTGACCGCCGCCCCCGCCGTGCAGGCGGACACCCACGCGTCCGCGCAGGCGTTCACCAACGCCCCGGTGAGAGTCACCGTCACCGTCCAGGGGCCGGACGGCCTGCTGTTCGAGAAGAAGATCTTCACCTGGGGGCACGACGTGACCACCGCGACCGGCGGCACCCACAAGTGCGACGGCACCAACGGCGGCGCGCACGCCACGAAGGTGCCCACGCCCACGGCCGCCCTGGACCACGCGGCGAAGCGCAACGGCTTCACCTGGGACGGCGCCTGGTACGCCTCGTTCGACGACTTCTCCGTGGACACCGTGAAGGGCGTCAGCGGCGGCCCGTCGGCCTACTGGAACATCTCCGTGAACGGCACGCCCACCCCGGTGGGCGGCTGCCAGTTCGAGATCGAGCACGGCGACCAGGTCGCCTTCACCTGGACCTCGTTCTGACCTTTCCGACCGTTCCGACAGTCCAGGCCGTTCACGCCGTTCACGCCGTTCACGCCGACGCAGCCTCCCGGCCCGTGCCTCATCACACGTCTGCCGGAACCGTCGCCCACCTCGTGAAGCGGCACGGCGGCCGGTGGCGCCTCCAGCAGGCGTGGCGCCCGAGGCCGGGCACCACGCGGGGGGCGTGCTGAGCACCGACGAACGGCCACCGCGACCGCAGCCGACCGACCTGCGGTCAACTCGTCCCGCATAAAGGCGAGTTGACCGCAGCTACCCTCTCGACGCACCCTGGCGCCACCCCCGTCCCGGTGGTTGACTGGCGCCCCGCCTCTCCCCCCACCCACCGGGAGCCCTCATGGGAATGCTCCGCCATGCGCGATGGGCCATCGCCTGCACCATGGCCGCCACCACCGCCCTGCTGACCGCCCCCGCCGCCCTGGCGAAGGACGCGGGAACCGAGGCGGGCCGGCCCGCCGGCGGCCAGGAGGTCCGGCCGCTGGCCGCCGCCACCATCGCCGTCTACCCACCCATCCAGGGCGCGTCGATCTGGAACCGGTTCGGCCAGACGCCGCCCTCCTCGCACCACCGCGTCTTCTCCAACTGGGGCTATCTCAACGACTGGTCGGTCGACATCTACCAGAACCCCGGCGCCACGGTGGTGTCCCCGTTCGGCAGCAAGACCTCCGCCGGCGGCCCGGTGACCGTACGGGTGGTGACCGTCACCCCGGGCTGCGCCACCGGCAATCTCGCCGACGGCGGCTGGCGCATCGGCCTGGAGGCCCGCGACGACTCGACGGGGACGGTCGTGGGCCGCGCCGACGTCATGCACGTCGACCAGAAGCCCGCCTCGATCACGGTCGGCGCCACCGTGGGCCCCTGGACCCGGCTCGGCCAGACCGGCAGGTTCCGCTACTCCTCCTGCTACCAGGTCAACGGCAACACCGGCGCCCACATCCACCTCGAAGTGATCAACCGGACCAAGTACTCCTGCTACATCGCCCGGGGCGCGGGCGCCGGCCTCGGCGACGAGACGGTCATCGGGCGGGTCGGCACCCTCAACTCGGGCCCCCAGCAGGCCTGCTGAGCACTCGGATTCCGCCCCGCGGCGGCCGCCCGTCGACGGGCGGCCGCCGCGGGCTCCGCCGACGGGCCGCGGACACCCGCGGGCCCCACCGGCCCGCCCACAGCCCCCGTCTCCCGCTGGAGCGCCCATGCTGCGGATCCACTTCACGCCCGAGGACATGACGCGCGTCCGGGTCGCCAAGGGCCCGGACTTCCTGTGGGAGATCACCAACAGCGTGCAGACGCTGCAACGGCGCGACGGGGAAAGGGTCTTCGGCGACTGGCGCCGGTGGGTGCGGTCGAGGCTGCCGGAGAGCCGGCGGCTGCTCTCCGCGCTGCTGCCGCCGCACGGCTACTCCCCCGACTTCCTCACCCCGACCGCCGGGGACCACGACACCCTCCAGGCCGCCGTGGACGCCCTGCTCGCGACGCCGCTCGGCCGGCTGCGCACGGAGCTGACGCTGCTCGCACGGTCCAGGCGGCTGCCGGACTGGACCCGTGCGCTCGCGCAGGGGGACACGGAGGCCCTGGCACACCTGGGGGACGCCATCCACTCCTACCAGGAGGACGTCCTCGTCCCGCACTGGCGGCACGTCCGCAGCGCTGTCGAGGCGGACCGGGCCCACCGGCTGAAGAGCCTGATGGACGGCGGCACCGAGGCGCTGCTCGCGAGTCTGCGCCCCCACGCCCGCTGGCGCCCGCCCGTCCTGGAGGTCGCCTGCCCCGCCGGTCAGCAGCTGCGCCTCGGCGGACGGGGGCTCGTGCTCCAGCCGTCCTTCTTCTGCTGGCCCGCCCCTACCACCCTGGCGGACGGGGCGCTGCCCCCCGTTCTCGTCCACCCGATCCACCACACCGACGACTGGGCCTCGCCGTCGGCACGGCCGCCGGCGCAGGACCGTCTCGGCCTCCTCCTCGGCCGGACCCGCGCCGAACTGCTGCGGGCCGCCCGCAACGGCTGCTCCACCGTGGAGGCCGCCCGGATGCTCCGGGTGACGCACCCCGCGGTGAGCCAGCACATGAACGTGCTGCGCGACGCGGGCCTCGTCACCACCGTCCGCACGGCGGGGCGGGCGTTCCACTTCGCGACGGCCGAGGGACGCGGTCTCCTCGCGGCCGAGGGCCCGGACTCCGGCGCCGGACCGGCCGTCCCCGCCGGCCCGTAAGCCTGGGCTTACGCGGCTTGCACCCCACTCCGCGGGACCCACAGGCTGGCAGCCGGGGCGCCGTCCCGCGGGCCCCGCCCGCGAGAGCGCCCGCGCGCAGGCGGCCGGTCACCGCCGCCCACGCCGCCCGGCCGGCATCCGGTCACCCCGCCCGTCCCGTCCACGGAGGTCACGTTGAGCACCCACCACCCCACCCGCAGGAACGTCATGAGGGCCGCGGCCGGGCTCACCGCGGCGAGCGCCCTCGGCACCGGAGGCGTCCTGGCCTCGGCCGGCGCCGCCCACGCCGTCGGCGACGGGCACGGACTGCGCATCGTGGACCGGGGCGAGGCCGATCCCCGGATGCGCTACTACCGCTTCGCCACCTCCGCCATCGGCTGGAACCCGGGCGTCAACGTGCTGCTCCCGGACGGCTACCACACGTCGGGCCGCCGGTACCCGGTGCTGTACCTGTTCCACGGAGGCGGCACCGACCAGGACTTCATCACCTTCGACCGGATGGGCATCCGCGCCTGGACGGCGGGCAAGCCGCTCATCGTCGTGATGCCGGACGGGGGCCACGCGGGCTGGTACTCCAACCCGGTCGGCTCCAACGTCGGCCCCCGCGACTGGGAGACCTTCCACATCGCCCAGCTGCTGCCGTGGATCGACGCCAACTTCCGCACCTACGCGGAGTACGACGGCCGGGCCGTCTCCGGCTTCTCGATGGGCGGCTTCGGCGCGCTGAAGTACGCCGCCAAGTACTACGGCCACTTCGCCTCGGTCAGCTCCCACTCCGGTCCGGCCAGCCTGCGCCGCGACGGCGGGCTCGTCACCCACTGGGCCAACCTCTCCTCGGCCGCGGTCGAGCTGGGCGGGGCGACGGTCTACGGCGCCCCGCTGTGGGACGAGGCGCGGGTGAGCGCCGACAACCCGGTGCAGCGCGTGGAGAGTTACCGGCACAAGCGGGTGTTCCTGGTCGCGGGCACCAGCCCGGACCCGGTCAACTGGTTCGACACCGTCAACGAGACACAGGTCCTCGCGGGGCAGCGGGAGTTCCGGGGTGTGCTCGGCGCGGCGGGGATACCGCACGAGTGGCACGAGGTGCCGGGCGGTCACTTCGTCCGCACCGACCTGTTCCGCCGCGACCTGGACGGGATCGTCGCCCGTCTCCGCAAGGCCTGACCGCTCACCCGCCGTCGTCGTCCACGCACCGGGAGCCCGTCATGCAGCAACCGCCGCCGCGCCGCCCCGCCCACCACGGGAACGGGTCCGCCCCGTCCCCCACCGGCACCGGCACCGGCCCGAGCCGCCGGGCCCTGCTGCGCACCGTCACGGCCGGCGGGCTCTCGGCGGCGGTCCCGGGTCTCGCCGTCCCCGGCGCGAGCGCAGCTCCGCGCGCCACCGGCACCGCCAGCACTGCCGGCACTGTCCGCACCACCGGCATCACCGGCGTCACCGGCACGAAGGTGCGCGACCTCACCGGACCCGCGCAGACCGGCCGGTTCGCCGCGCCGTGGACCGACCTGGGCATCCCGGCGCGCTGCCCCGACGGGTCGGTGCTCCTGGTCTGCGGCGACACCTTCGACGGCGGCGGAGTGGGCGGCCCCGACTGGCGCTCGCCCGTGGGGCTGCGCTCGTCGAACGCGGCGCCCGGGGCGCTCCTCGTCGACAGCGCCGTGGGGGGCTCACGCGCCGTCGGCCTGGTCCCGGAGGGCCACACGGGCGGCACGACCGCCCTCCCCTCCGACGTGTTCACGGTCGGGCCGACGATGTACATGCACCTGATGCGCGGTGTGATCCACCGGACCCACCACACCGACTTCTGGCGGTCGGACGACAACGGCGCGACATGGCACTACCTCTGCCAGTGGCCGGGCAACATCCACGGCGGGCAGTTCCAGCAGAAGACCTACGCGGTCGCGGACGACGGCTGGTGCTACGTCCTGTCGACCGCCTTCAACCGGGAGACCGTCTCCGGCCTGCTGCTCCACCGGGTGCCCCAGCACGCGCTCGGAGACCCCGCGGCCTATCAGCCCTGGGGTTGGGCGGGCGGCCGCTGGGCCTGGGGCAACCCGCCGACCTCGGTCACGCGCGCCCGCCGGTGGGGCGAGATCTGCTTCCGCGCGATGGGCGGCAGGTACGTGCTCAGCTGGCTCAACATGAGCCCGCTGGACATCCGGGCCCAGATCTTCGCCCTGCCGACCTCGAACCTCTTCACCGCACCGGAACAGACCATGATCGTCCCCACCGTCCCCGGGCAGGAGACGGGCAACGCGGTGGCGAGCCCGTACGGGGGCTTCGTCGTCCCCGGCTCGACCTTCGACGACCTCCACCTGACCGTCAGCCAGTGGTACGGCGCCCAGGACTACCGGGTGACGCAGTACCGGGTGAACGGCCTCCAGCGGTGAGCGGCCCCACCGGCTGAGGCCGCCGACCGCCACCACGCGGGGCGCGGCAGATCCCGTGCGGGCCGCCGCGGGAGTACCGGGTCCGGGTCAGCCCCGCGCTGCGTAGGCGACGAAGTCGGCCCACGAGGCGGCGGACAGCGCGAGTTCGGGGCTCTGCCGGTCCTTTGAGTCCCGGACGTGGACCGCCCGCGCGCCCCGGGCGACCTCGACACACGCGTCACCGTCGGAACCGCTGTAGCTGCTCTTGAACCAGACCCGTTCGTCGGTGCTGCTCATAGCGCTCCTCGCAGTTGCTTCAGCAGGCGCCTGGAGTCCTCGGGGGTGAGGGCCTGCGAGCGCAGTCTCGCATACCGCTGGAGCATGATGCTGACCTCCTTCGGGTCCATGATCAGCATCCCGCCGCGCTGGCCTTCCGCATAGCCGGACCACTTGTTGCTCACGGACTCCTGGAGCATCAACGGCCCGTCGAAGCCCGCGTGGTCGGGCTGGTGCCGCGGCATGATCTGCACCTCGACGTTGAACTGCGACGAGCGCTCCAGGAGGCCGTCGAGCACTCCCCGCGTCACCGCTGGACCGCCCGTGCCCCGCTCGACGAGAGCCTGTTCGACGATGAAGCTGAAGGCGATCGGCGGCCTGCGGTCGAAAAGCCGCTGACGTTCCAGCCTGGCCGCGACCTGTTCGGCGACCTGCTGCTCGTCCTTGACCGGTGGCACACTGTCGGTCACCGCCCGCGCGTACGCCTCCGTCTGGAGCAGACCGGGCACGACCCGGCACTCGTACGTCCACAGCGTCACCGCCTGCGCCTCCAGCCGCGCCCACTGCCGGAACCAACTGGCCAGCCCGGCCTGCCGTGACAGGTGGGGAGCGGCCCTGCGCAGCGCTCCCGTGTTGCCGAGATGCGGTTCCGCGCGCTCCACGAAGTCGGTGTCCGGCATCCGCCGGCCCAGTTCGACCGAAGCGACGGTGTGCTTCGAGTAGCTGATCAGGCTGCCGAACTCCTCGCGGCTCAGGCCCGCGTGCTCGCGCAGCGCCTGGACGACCGCACCGAAGGTGCGCAGACTGTCCGAGACCTCCGGCTGCCCCCCGGACCCCTGTGTGGGTCCCGCGACACCGTCCCCGACACCACCCGTGTGCTCGTAGGCCACCTGCGGCCACCTCCCGTGCCCGTGCCGCCGAACCGCCGGCCGCTCCGGTTCATCGTCACGCCACGCGATGCGTACCGTCCATCGAACACCGCGTACGCCGCCGCCGCGTACACGGACCGCGACGAGTGCCGGACACCGCTCCCGCGAACCGCACGTGCCACCGCATCACCCGGACGGCTGCGGGGACGGCGCATTCTCCGGCCTCCCTCTGCCGCACCCGTCGCGCGCCGTTGCTCAGTCTGCCCACAGCTCCACGAGCCGCCGGGCCACTTCCGGCGCGCCCGCCGCCAGAAGCGGCGAGTCGAAGGTGAAGGGCATGCCGTCCGCCCCGAGCGCCTCCCGTCCCCGGTCGCGGCACAGCGCCACCCCGGCCGCGACGTCCCACGGCTTGGGTGCGACGCACACACAGGCGTCCAGCCAGCCGTCCGCCACGCCCACCAGGTCCATGGCCATCGAGCCCTGCATGCGGACGCGGTGGGCCTCGTCGTGGACCCGGTCGAGGAAGCGCCTCGTACTGCTGCCGGGCGACGCCCCCGCACCGGTGCCGGAGACTCCCACGACCGCGCGGCCCGGGGCGCCGGCCACCCGGCGGGCGTCCTGCGGGCCGGCGGAGGGAGCCGTCCACCGGCGCCCGAGGGCCGGGGCGCCGACCACGCCCACGAGCGGCACGCCGTCCCGGACATAGGCCAGCGACACGGCGTACAGGGGCGCGCCCCGTGCGAAGTTCATCGTGCCGTCGATCGGGTCCAGCACCCAGCAGCGTTCCGGCAGCGGCGCACCCGGTGCCGACGACTCCTCGCCGACGACCGGCACCCCCGGCGTGCGGGCGGCCAGTGCTCTTGTCACCCGTGACTCGACCTCCACGTCGGCCGCCGTGACCTCCTCGCCGCCGTCCTTGAGACGGGTGGCCGACCATTCCCGGCCCGCCGAGGCCAGCCACGCGACGGCCTCGTCGACGGTCGCCTCCGCCGCCTCCCGCAGGACAACGAGATCTCGCGAGCCGTTCACCCGCGGCCCAGCGGCCGTTCCAGCAGCGTCTGGGCATGGGCGCCGTGTTCACCCATGACGTAGAAGCTGAGCCGGTCGAAGACCCAGTCCTTCGGGACGGACACCCGGTCCGGCGCGGTGCGCACCAGCTCCAGCGCGGTCTCCTCCTCGGCGCGGCCCAGGGTGATGTGCGGGGCGTAGGCGTCACCCGTGTACCGATAGCCGTACCGCGCGTAGCTGGCGCGCTCGGCGGCCGTGAAGCGCGACACGTCCTTGTCCCCGTCGAACGAACTCCGGTCCAGGTGCTCGTCCAGCACGGAGAGGGAGGCCGCCTGCAGTCGCTCCAGCAGCGGCGGCCTCTCCAGGGCGAGGAAGAGCCACCCGGTGGGCTGGTAGACCACGCCCGTACCGGCGAGGGACACGTCACCTCGCAGGCCGTCGTCGGCGGCCGCCGCACCGATCAGTCCCAGCGCGACCTGCGGATCGAGTGAGTCCGCGAACGGGCCCTGGAACACGGTGACATGGGGCAGATTGCCGTCCGGGTGCAGCGGCGGCTGCAGGGCCACGTCGCCGCCGACGTCCGCCTGAAGGCGGATGGCAGCACGCAGATGGTCCGCACGCGGAAGAAGGGCGACACCGAGCCATTTCGTCACGGGTGAGCTCCCAATTTCTTGATCACATGGAGGGCCGCGTCCAGACCGCGCCGCATGCACGCCCCGGGTTCCTCGCCGGCCAGCCAGCCCGCGATGACACCGGCATCGAACGCGTCGCCGCCCCCCGTCCTGTCCAGGGGTTCCACCGGCACGGTGGGTTCATGGAACAGTTCCCCGCCGGCGGTGGCCCACACAGCGCCCTCTGCGCCTCGCGTCACTATGACATCACCCGAGACCAGCCCGGCGATGCGCCGTGCCGTCTCGTCGGTCGTGGACGCGCCGCGGGACTGCGGAAGGCGCGCCGCCTCGTCGGCGTTCATGAAGCTGAGCGCGGCGCCTCGGGCGAGCGGACTCATGTCCCGGCCGTTCCACTCGACGGACACGGTCCGGCCCGCCCGGTGGGCGAGGTGGACGACGCGCGCCAGGGCGGGAGTCGGCTCCCCGACGACATGGAGGTGATCCGCCGCGCGCAGGTCCTCCTCCGTGAGGGCGTCGAAGGCGAGACCACGGTCCGCACCCGCGAACGTGAGCATCCGTTTCGCACCACCGGACGAGACGACGACGGCCATGCTCGTCCGGGCTCCGGCCTGCACGCGCACCAGGGAGGTGTCGACACCGCTCCCGTCGAGCACGTCGAGGCACATGGCCCCCGCGGTGTCGTCGCCCACGGCTGACACCAGCCTGACGGAGCAGCCTTGCCGCACCAGCCCCACGGCGGTGTTCGACGCGGCGCCTCCGGGCAGTACGCAGCACTGCTCGCCGCGCAGCTTCTCGTGCTCCGCGGGCAGCCGGCCGGCCTGGGCGATGACGTCGAAGTTCACACCGCCCACGACGATCACGCGTTTCGTCCCGGTCACGGCCGGCCCCACCGGTAGCTCTCGAACAGTACGTGCCGCACCAGCCGTTCCCGGCTCTCGGCGAGCGTCTCCGGCGGGAACGAGGCATGGGTCACCAGGTCGCGGACGATGCCCTCGTACGTCTCGTCGTCCGATCCGCACTCGTGGAACGACCGCATCAGCTCCCGGTGCAGGTCCGCCGGATGCAGATCCAGTTCAGCCAGCCAAGACCGGTTCGCGATGAGCACGTTGGCCGCCGCTGACCGCAGCCGTGCCCGGATCGGGGGCGGCAGCATGTCGGAGTTGAGCAGTTCGAAGTACCCGTCGTGCTCCTGGGCGTGCATGCGCAGGTTCTGCCCGCCCACCGCGAGCACATCCCGGTTCAGGTGGAACAGCTCCAGCCCGAGGTGGTGCGGTACGTCGAGGACGGTCACCCCTCGGTCCGCGAGACCGGCCTCGTCCGTCGACAGCGCCGAGAGCAGGTTGCCGAACATGTCGCTCTGCTTGGGTACCGCGATCTGGGCTCCGGCAGGGTCTGCGAGGAACTCCTGCGCCGTCGCGCCGTCCCACCGTCCGCCGCGCGCGGCGAGCAGATAGAAGTTGCGGCCGCCCATCGAGTGACCGACCCTGCCGACGGTCACCACCTGCTCGTGGACGTCCCGTTCCGCCTGCAGCAGCCGGTCGACGCGCTGTTCGTTGTAGACGGCCAGGTCGAGGAGCCTGGTGGACACATCACGGACCAGATGGTCGGACCACGGAAGCTGCACCGGCGCCACACGGTGGTTCCGCCGTGCCAGGGCCGCCTCCAGGCCGCAGCCGAGCAGGACCGCCTTCACCACGATGAGGGTCGAGTCGGCGAGGCGGGTCGTCCCCGTACGGCGCTGGTGACCGAGCAGATCATGCCGGACGGCGTCCTCGGCGAGCGACGCGCTCGTCTGCCCGTACCAGGCGGCGAGCTGGGTCAGGGCCGTCAGGCACGGCTGGACGTCGTCGGCGGAGATCTCCTCGGTGGACGCGTCCTGTGCGTGGCTGCCGTAGTTGCCGTAGTTCTGGATGGTGCGCACGGCGAGGGCGACCTTGGGAGGCACCAGGTTCTTGGCCGAGAGTGCGGTCAGCAGGTATTCGAGGGTCGGTTTCGAGCCGACGGCCTCCCGCAGTGCAATGTCCAACAGGATCGACTCCGCCGCTCGCCTCGCCGCTCCGAGGAAGACCTCCGGGTCCGACTCCGCGTACCTCAGAGCCTTTCTGTACAGCCGGAGCGGCTCCCCCTCGTTGACCGTCACCCCGTGTCCCGCATCCTCTTGTCCCAGGTCCGCGGAGAGCAAGCTAACAGCAAGATCACCGCCGGAACAGGCGGAATCCGGACGCGGTTCCCGCCGCCGCGCGGACCTGAGGAGTCATCCGCCGCCTCCCGGTCCCCTTCCGCGCAGCGAGGAGAGCACGAGACGGCCGTAGCGGGTGGTGGTGAGGACCAGGGCCGTGGCGGCGAGGGCGGCGACGAGGGCACCCACAACGGCCGCGCCTCCCTTGGCGCCCAGCACCTGGAGGATGCTCAGGGCCGTCGCGACGGGGAGGCCGAGGATGGTGAGGACGCCGAGGGCGCCGGCGATCTGCTGACTCTCCTGGGTCTGCACCAGCCGGGCGTAGTCGGCCGCTTCGGCGAGGATCTCGTCGAAGCGCTCCGCCAGGCGGTACTGGGCCTGGAAGCCCAGCAGCAGTTCGTTGGCCGGTCCGTGGGCGGTGAGGTGCTGGCGCCAGTAGGTGCTGCGGAACATGGCGATGTGCCGTTCGAGTGCGGACACCCGCCTGGCGAGCTTCGGACCGTCGAAGACTCCGGAGAGCGAGTCGGTCAACTCGTCGATGTGGTCGCGCTGGACGCTGCCGAGCAGCAGTGCGTCCAGGTAGACGGTGCGGCAGTGGAGCTGCGCGAACCCGTAGAAGTCGCCTTCGCCCGGATCGGCGCGGTGCCCGAGGAAGGCGGCGCCGTGGCGCAGCACCAGGGCGCTCCAGTCGGCGGATATGCGCAGCGCGTGCCCCGTCCGCTCGGGCCACTGTTCGAGCGGGGTGGGGAAGTCGGCATCCGTGGACCGTGACGCGAGGTACCAGAGCCAGCGGTCGGCCGACTCCGGCAGCCGGCCGTCCTCCCGGAGCGCGGAGCCGTGCCGTGCGTCCGGGGTGAGGAAGGCGACCGTGTAGGGGCGGGCGATCGCGAACGGCGCGGAGGAGCTGCGCGGTGCGGCGATCCCGTCGAGAAGGGTGACGGGGGCCAGGGGTCCGTCCAGAGGATCGGGAGCTGCCGCGCCGCGGTGTCCGATGGCGCGCAGGGTCTCCAGCAGGCCCGGGCCCTCGACGTCGCAGTGCAGTACGGCGAGGCCGTGGTCCGGATTGCGGGCCGTGGCGGTGCGCAGCACCTC
Source organism: Streptomyces genisteinicus (assembly GCF_014489615.1). Classification (GTDB taxonomy): domain Bacteria; phylum Actinomycetota; class Actinomycetes; order Streptomycetales; family Streptomycetaceae; genus Streptomyces; species Streptomyces genisteinicus. The sequence continues at coordinate 5,625,586 of NZ_CP060825.1, read as the reverse complement.
GATGCCCCGCAGGTGCAGCTGCCCGTGCCGCACGTCCGTGAACCGGTGCCAGCGGCAGGGGCGTTCCGGGGTGCCGTAGAGAGCCCGGGCCGCGGCAGGGGTGAAGTACGTCTCCCGGGTGGCGGCGTCGGTGCGGCGGGTGCCGAGCTCGAACGGTATCGGCCCTGTCGGCCAGTCGGCGCGACCGGTCAACCGGATGGGCAGGACGACGGCCAGGCTCTGCCGGACGCCGGTGACGGAACTCAGGTCCGTGGTCAACGGGGGACGCCTCCGAGTGCGGGACGGACGGTCGAGGGGGAGCCGCCGTCAGGATACGGATCCTGCGGCGCTCGGGCAGGGGCGCGGGGCGGGCGCGCAGACGAACAGGTCAGGTCCACAACGCCGTTGGCGCCCGGCACGCCGGTCGGCACGCTCTGCACCGGGCCGCGGGCCGCCGGGCACCCGCAACGCATGCGTCCCGTCCATCGAACACCGCGTACACCGCCCCCGCGTACACGGACCGCGTCCAGCCGCGCCTCCGGCAGCGGCCACGGGACCGCGGGAGCCCCCGGCACGGCAGGCGCCGGCGAAGACGGTGCCCGGCAGGAGAAGGAGGCACCGGGAACGTCCGGGGGCGCGGCCGCCCCGGAGGCAGCCCGCGCCCCGGGGCCGCACCCCCCGATCACCCGTTCGTCTCATTAACTGGTCCATATAGTGGGCAAGGGCTCGCCGCCGAGCGACCCGCACCCTAGTCTGGCCGGGCAACAGGTTCGCCCCGTCCGCCAGGCGGGATGCGTCGTAAGAGGGAACCCGGTGGGAATCCGGGACTGCCCCGCAGCGGTGAGTGGGAACGACCGCCGTCATACGCACTGGGACCGGACAAGGTCCTGGGAAGCGACGGCCAGTAGGTGTCATCCGGTGGATCCGGTGGACGTGCCCGCGAGTCCGAAGACCTGCCCGTTGCCGTACGCGGACTCATTCCGCGTGCGGACATCCCGGTGACCTCGTGGGCGGGTCGGCGTACAAGCGAACGGCACGCACGGTGTTCTCCCGTGCGGGGTCCGCGCGTTCTGACGTTCTCCCTTCGCGTCCGCGTCTCGTCGTCCGGGACGTACTGGACACATCTCGCGAAGGAGAGTTCCGTGACAGCGAAGCCCGCAGCCGCGGCAGCACGAGCCACCGTGTACGGCTACCCCCGCCAGGGTCGGAACCGCGAACTGAAGAAGGCCATCGAGGGCTACTGGAAGGGCCGCGTCACCGCCGACGCCCTCCGGGCCACCACCGCCGAACTGCGCCGGACGAACTGGCAGCAGCTGGCCGACGCCGGCATCAGCGAGGTGCCGACCGGTGACTTCTCGTACTACGACCACGTCCTGGACACCAGTGTCATGGTCGGCGCTGTCCCCGCACGCCACCGCGCCGCGGTCGAGGCCGACGCGCTCGACGGCTACTTCGCCATGGCCCGCGGCACGCAGGACGTCGCTCCGCTGGAGATGACCAAGTGGTTCGACACCAACTACCACTACCTGGTCCCCGAACTCGGCCCGGACACCGTCTTCACCGCCGACTCCACCAAGCAGGTCGCCGAGCTGAAGGAAGCCCTCGCCCTCGGCCTGACCGCCCGTCCGGTACTCGTCGGCCCCGTCACGTACCTCCTCCTCGCCAAGCCCGCTCCCGGTGTCGCCGCCGACTTCGACCCGCTCACCCTCCTCGACCGGCTTCTCCCCGTCTACGCCGAGGTCCTCGCCGACCTGCGCGCGGCCGGCGCCGAATGGGTCCAGCTCGACGAGCCGGCGCTCGTCCAGGACCGCACCCCGGCCGAACTGAACGCCGCCGCCCGTGCCTACCGCGACCTCGGCAACCCGGCCGACCGGCCCAAGCTGCTCGTCGCCTCCTACTTCGACCGGCTCGGCGCCGCGCTCCAGGTGCTCGCCGCCTCCCCCGTGGACGGCCTCGCCCTCGACTTCACCGACTCCGCCGCCGCCAACCTCGACGATCTCGCGTGGGTCGGCGGTCTGCCGGGCAAGCGGCTCGTCGCGGGTGTCGTGAACGGCCGCAACATCTGGATCAACGACCACCAGAAGTCCCTGGCGACTCTCGGCACCCTGCTCGGTCTCGCCGACCGCGTCGACGTGGCCGCCTCCTGCTCGCTCCAGCACGTCCCGCTCGACGCGAGCGCCGAGCAGGACATCGACCCGGAGGTCCGGCGCTGGCTCGCCTTCGCGCGGCAGAAGACCGCCGAGGTCGTCACCCTCGCGAAGGGGCTGGCCCGCGGCACCGAGGCGATCACCGCCGAACTCGCCGCCAACCGAGCCGACCTGGCCGCCCGCGCCGACTCCCCCATCACCCGCGACCCGGCCGTCCGCTCCCGCGCGGCGGCGGTCACCGACGCGGACGGCCGCCGCTCCCAGCCCTACTCCGAGCGGGCCGCGGCCCAGCGCGCCCACCTCGGCCTGCCCCTGCTGCCGACCACCACGATCGGCTCCTTCCCGCAGACCGACGAACTCCGCGTCGCCCGCGCCGACCTGCGCGCCGGACGCATCGACACGGCGGGCTACGAGGAGCGGATCAAGGACGAGATCCGCGAGGTCCTCTCCTTCCAGGAGAAGACCGGCGTCGACGTCCTGGTCCACGGCGAGCCCGAGCGCAACGACATGGTCCAGTACTTCGCGGAGCAGCTCACCGGCTACTTCGCCACACAGCACGGCTGGGTCCAGTCCTACGGCACCCGCTACGTCCGGCCGCCGATCCTGGCCGGCGACATCTCCCGCCCCGAGCCCATGACGGTGCGCTGGACCACGTACGCCCAGGCGCAGACGGCCAAGCCGGTCAAGGGCATGCTCACCGGTCCTGTCACCATGCTCGCCTGGTCCTTCGTCCGCGACGACCAGCCGCTCGGCGACACCGCCCGGCAGGTCGCCCTCGCCCTGCGCGACGAGGTGAACGACCTGGAAGCCGCCGGCACCTCGGTGATCCAGGTCGACGAACCCGCCCTGAGGGAGACCCTCCCGCTGCGCGCCGCCGACCACACCGCCTACCTCGACTGGGCGACGGAGTCGTTCCGCCTCTCCACCAGCGGCGTCCGGCCCGGCACCCAGATCCACACCCACATGTGCTACGCCGAGTTCGGCGACATCGTCCAGGCCATCGACGACCTCGACGCCGACGTCATCAGCCTGGAAGCCGCCCGCTCGCACATGCAGGTGGCGGGCGAACTCGCCGAGCACGGCTACCCGCGTGAGGCCGGTCCCGGTGTCTGGGACATCCACTCGCCGCGCGTCCCGAGCACCGCGGAGGCCGCCTCACTGCTGCGCAAGGGCCTGGAGGCCATCCCCGCCGAGCGGCTCTGGGTCAACCCCGACTGCGGACTCAAGACCCGCGGCTGGACCGAGACCCGCGCCTCGCTGGAGAACCTCGTCGCCGCGGCGCGTGAGGTCAGGAGCGAACTGAGCTCCGACAACGGCTGACGCGTCACGTGCCGGGCCGGACGCGTCGGCGTCCGGCCCGGCCGACCACGACCGGAGAAGGAGCCGGCGGCGCACCGACGGCCGGGCCGCCGCCAGGGCGACGAGAGGTCTCAGGTGGCGAAGCGGAACGCCCGGTGCATCACGGTCGACGGGAAACCCATGGTGGCCCTCACCCCTGACGACTACGCCCGCCTCCTGGCCACGCACCGTCAGGTGGGCGCGCTCGGAGCCCGGTTGCGCGCGGTGCGCGACGTGCTGCGGGACACGGCCGCTCTCCTCGCCGCGGTCGTCGCCGCTCTCGACGCCGACGGGCGGCCCGGGCCCGCGCACCCGGCCGGCCGCCCCGGCCGTCCTCTCGCCGTGCTGCTCGCCTCCGCACCCGAACTCCTGCATCGCGCGGCCCGTGTCGCCGGCAGGCCCCGGGAGGGCGCAGGAGGACACCGAGGACGGTGAGCCCCACACTTCCGTGTCCCGAGGCGCCCGTCGCCGCGGACCCGCGGACACCGCGCAAGCGGTCAGATTCGGAGAGAACCCCTATGCCCACCCACGATCCACAGCACTCGGACGACACGGTCAAGGAGCACCACGACATTGGACGGCAGGACCCGGCACCTCGCGGTCATCGGCATCGGATCCGGCGACCCCGACCACCTGACCCTCGGGGCTGTGAAGGCCCTCCGCGCGACCGACGTCTTCTTCATCCTCGACAAGGGCCGCGAGAAGGACTCCCTCGTCCGGCTCCGGCGGGACATGCTGGACGAGCACGTCACCGGTCCCTTTCGCGTCGTCGAAGCGGACGACCCGTGGCGCGACCGCTCCCAGGACCGGCCGTCCGCCTACACGCAGGCAGTCCACGACTGGCGCAGGCGGCGCGCCGACGTCTGCGAGCGGCTGATCCTCGACGAGCTGGCGCCCGGTGAACGCGGAGCATTCCTCGTGTGGGGCGACCCCTCGCTGTACGACAGCACCCTGGCCGTCCTGGAGGACATCACGGCCCGTGGGAACGTGGCGTTCAGCTACGAGGTGATCCCGGGGATCAGCAGTGTCTCCGCACTCGCGGCGCGCCATCGCATCAGCCTCAACCGGGTCGGCAGGCCCCTGCACATCACGCCGGGACGACGGCTCCTGGGGACGCTCGAATCCGTCGGCAACGAGGACAGCGACATCGTCGTGATGCTCGACGCGCACGAGTCCTTCCAGCACTTCGACGCCGACGGGACCTGGATCCACTGGGGCGCCTACATCGGCACCCCCGACGAGATCCTGATCGCCGGGCCGCTGGGAGAGGTGGCCGACGACATCCGGCGGGCACGCGCGAAGGCACGGGCCGCGCACGGCTGGATCATGGACACCTATCTGCTGAGACCCCGCTCCGACCACACGGCGGCGCCGGGCGCGCAACCGTCCGGCCGCGGAAGCCACGGCGGTGAGCCCCCGTCGTGAGGCGGGTGATCCGGACCCGTCGCCGGTGCGCCCCGCACCGCCACCGCGCCCCGGCCGGGGCGGCCCGCACCTTCCCATCGGGCTGCTGACGGGCCGGCGCGCCCAGCCGGCGCGACGGGGTAACGTCATGGCCGTACGTCCTCCGCACGCCGACCGGCGACGGGAGGGCGTGACGGCCCCGGCTACGCCGCCCGTCCCCTCCCCCACCGGGGATCCGCAGTCCACTTCACACCCCTGCCGGGAGAACCCGTGACCGACAGCAAGAACATCAACAACCCCGTGGGCCAGGGCGGCGGCCAGCGCAAGAGGCAGTCCCGCGCCGAACGGCAGAACAACGGTCCGCACCGCAACCTCGACCGCCGGAACGCGGCCGACCAGAAGGCCGAGCTGGTGCGGAAGATGCGCGAGAAGGCACGCGCGGCCGAGGCCGCCGAGCAGGCGGGCGACGACGCCGCGGAGAGCTGACGCACCACCGCCGGCAGGCCGGCACCGCACGGGGCAGGGCCCGGACCGCACCACAGCGGTCCGGGCCCTGCCCGTACGCGGGAGGTCTCCGGCTCAGAACAGTCCCAGGCCCTCGCCGCCGGGGTCCGCGACGACCGGCCGGGGCCGTTCGGGGAGGCCGTCCACCCGGTCGGGGCCTGCCGCGGCGGCGACGGCCGGGGCGGTCTCGGCCAGCCAGCCGCGGAACCGCTCGGCGGCCTCGCGGTACGGCACCCGCGCCAGCACACGGTGTTCCCCGGCGGGGCAGAAGTCGACGGCGACGGTGAACAGGCAGGTGCGGGGCGTGTTCTGACTGCCCGTCCAGGACACCCGCAGGTCTCCGCAGGGCTCGCGTCCGCGCGCGGCCCGGTGGGTCGGGCGCAGTGACCGGCAGGCTATGAACGCGGTCCACGCGGCGAGGTGCGGCAACGGCAGCACGGTGCGTGCGCGGCAGCCGGTGCAGCGGTGCCAGTGGCGGAGCCAGTCGCCGGCGCCGGTCCCGAAGAGGCGCGTGTAGCGGTTCGCCACGCGGACGTCGTCGGCGTACAGATGGTCGGGGCGCTCCCGGGTGTTGCAGGACTGGCAGACGGGGGCGCGGACGTAGCCGTGCTCGTGGCAGTGGTCGAGGACGGTGGCGGGCGCCTCCCGGCAGACGGCGCACAGCCACTCGGCGACCTGCCGGGAGATGCCGGGCTTCCTGCTGAGCACCGAGTACGGCCGGCCCTCGAACTCCCTGCCGTAGGGGCGCGGTGGGGCGGTGGGCGCCTCGGGGGCCGCCCGCCGGTCCCCGGCCTCTCCGGGGGACGGGGCGGGGGCCGGTGCGGGGATCTGTGCGGTGCTACGGGCGGTGCTCCGGGCGGCGGAGGGCTGCCCGGCAGCGGCTGCTCCCGCCCCGCCGGGCCGCGCGGCTCGCAGCCACCCCGTCTCGGCGTGCTCGGCCGCGTCGAGCAGCCTCACGACCGTGCGTGGCAGCCACCACGTCCGGGCCCCGTCACGGGTGCGCTCCACGAGCACCTGCCGCCAGTCGACCCCCGCCAGATGGCAGGGCCGCTCGGCCCCGTGCCGGGGCCCGCCCCGCTCACGCAGCTCCTCCGCGACGCGCCGCCGCCAGCGCAGCGCCGTCCCACCGTCGCGCTCCGGCTCCGGCGCCTCACGGAACGGACCGACACGGACCAGGTCCCGCCGGTCCATCCCCACCGCGTTCAGTTCAGCGGCCGCCAGCCGCACCTCCCGCTCCGGGACGCCCCACCGCCCGCCGCCCACCGCGACCGTCGTCACCACCCGGCTCCCGAGCAGGACGTACCCGGTCCGGGCGGACGCGGGCGGCCGGGTGACCGCCCCGGAAACGGTCGGGACGTCACCGCCGGCGGTCAGCGCGGCCCACAGCGCGTCCGCGGCGTCCAGGGTGATCGGACCGTCCGCCCGGCCGGTCACGGCAAGCTCCGTCATGCCGACAAGCTAACGGCGCGGGCGCCGGGGCCGCGACCAGGTCCCGCGGGACCGTCGTCGCCGTGGTGGCGGATCGCCGCGCCGGACCCGGCACGGCGGCGCAGGGGCGGGGCGCGGCGCGGCGCGGCGCGCGAGGAGACGGTGACGGCGACGGCAACGGCGGCGACGACGACGACGAGGGTGACGACGGAACGTCCGGGCGGCGAGAGCGACGGCCGGTCCCCGCCTTCCCGGCCGGGACCGGCCGTCGCCTACCGTGTGCGTGCCCACCGGACATCTCGGAGCAGGGGGACCCCTGGTGAACGTCGGACTGCAGCGGAGCGCGATCGCGGCCGTGCAGGTGCTCGGCCTGGCCGTGTGGTTCTCCATGTCGGCCGTGGTCCCCGGCCTGCGCGACGAGTGGGGGCTGACGGACGGCGGGGCCGTGTGGCTGACCGCCTCCGTGCAGTTCGGTTTCGTCGCCGGAGCACTCGCCTCGACCGCCCTGAACCTGGCGGACCGGGTCCCCGCACCGCGTCTGCTCGCCGCCGGCGCCTCGGGGGCCGCCGCCTGCACCGTGCTGCTGGCCGTGTCCGTCGACCGGGTCTCCCTGGCCGTCCCGCTGCGCCTGCTGACCGGGGTCTTCCTGGCCGCGGTCTATCCCGTGGGCATGAAGCTCATGGCCTCCTGGGCGGGGCGTGCCGGGCGGGGCCTGACCATGGGCGTCCTCATCGCCGCGCTGACCCTCGGCTCCACCCTCCCCCACCTCATCGCCGGGCTGGGCTCCCTGCCCTGGCGCGGTGTCCTCCTCACGGCGGCGGGCGCGGGCTTCCTCGCTGCGGTGATCGCCCTGCTCCTCGTCCGGCCCGGCCCGCACGCGGCACCGGCCGCGCCCGTCCGCAACCCGCGCTATGCGCTCACCATGTTCACCGAACGCGGGCCGCGCCTCGCCAACCTCGGCTACTTCGGGCACATGTGGGAGCTGTACGCCCTGTGGACCTGGATCCCCGCCTTCCTCCTGGCCACCGGGCGCGCCGACGAACTGCCCGTCCCGGTCGGGACCGCCGTGTTCCTCACCATGGGAATCGGCGGCGTGATCGGCTGCCTGCTCGGCGGCCGCTGCGCCGACCGGTACGGCCGTCCGCCCGCAGCCCTCGCGGCACTCCTGGTCAGCGGTGCGTGCTGCCTGCTCTCCCCTCTGCTGTTCCACGCCCCGCCCACGCTCCTGCTGGCCTTCTGCACGGTGTGGGGCGCGGCCGTGATCGCGGACTCCGGCGTCTTCTCGACGGCGCTCAGCGAGGTCGCCGACCAGCGGTACATCGGCACCGCCCTCACCGCCCAGACCGCGATCGGCTTCGCCCTCACCGTCGTCACCATCCAGCTGACTCCCCTGCTGGCCGACGCCGCGGGCTGGCGTCACGCCTTCCTGCTGCTCGCTCCCGGCCCGCTCGCCGGCGCCGTGGCGATGCGCGCCCTCGGCCGCCGGACCGCCTCGCTCACGACGCCCGCGTAGCGGCATGCCCCGCTCCCACGGCTCCGGGGCCCACGAAGAGGGCAGCCGGTTCCCGCCTCGCGTCACGTCGTCTGTGGACCGGCCGAGTTCAGCGGGACCGCGCCGACGCTGTGGCCACGCCGGTCCAGGAGCCGGCCCGCGTGCTTGAGGGTGCGCAGCACCACCGCCCGTTCGGTGATCCGCAGGCCGAGCTGCGCGAGACGGCTGTTGAGGAGGGCCTCCGTGGTGTGGACCTCGGTCAGCGAGCGGACCCAGATGTCCAGGATCAGGTTGTGGGTGCCCGCGGTGATGCTGCACATGCGCAGCCCCGGCAGGGTGCGCAGCGCCTGCACGGCGGCGTCCAGGTTCTCGGCCGGTACGGCCCCGAAGTACACGGCGGAGACCGGGAACTCGGTGAGCGGGCGGGCCAGGGTGCAGCGCAGGGAGAGCCGTCCGCCCGAGAGCAGTGCCCGGAGCCTGCGCCGCACGGTGGGGGTGCTCACCCCGGTGGCCCGCGCCAGCTCCGTCAGCGGCATCCGGCCGTCCGTGCCGAGCGCCTGGGCGATCCGGCGGTCCAGCGGGCGGATGGGCTCGTCCGGGGCCGTGCCGGCGTCGCCGTGGTCGGGCCGCAGCAGAGCGCGCTGGCCGGGGGTGAGGCTCCGCAGCCGCCACTGGGCGCCCTCGACGGGGACGGCGGTGATGACGTGGATGCGGGTGCCGCGGACGCCGGGGAGCCGGGAGACGCGCTCGCCGGTGTACCGGGCGAGGTCGTCGAACGAGGAGGCGCCGACGATGGCGAGCAGGTCGCGGCCGCCCGACGTCTGCTTCAGGCTCAGCATCCGCCGGTCCGCGGCCAGCGCGGTGAGGACGTCCTCCGGCAGGTGCCCGCCGGTGTCGATCTCGACTTGCGCGTAGACGGAGCCCTCGTCGCGGTCGAGGGCCAGGTAGCCGTCGACCCACGCGGCGCCCGTGCGCGAGAGCCGGTCCCAGCGGCGGGCGGCGGTCACGGGGTCGACCCCGAGGGCCTTGCCCACCAGGGACCAGGGTGCGCGGGGGTTGATCTGGAGCGCGTGCACGAGCGCCAGGTCGAGTTCGTCGGGGCCGGCGTGAGCCTCCCCGGAGGTTTCCGAATGCTGCATGGGCCAGGTGACCGGAATCCTGCGCCAGAGGCGTTTCGACGACGGTTTCCTGCGATTTTACGCATCCGTCATCGCGGATCGCGACGGTGTTCGCCCATGAGTCACGAACAGCCTTTCTCCCTGGTCATCACCGGCGCCCGCCTGGTCGACGGCACCGGCGCCGCCCCCGTCGAGGACGCCACGCTCGTCGTCGGCGGCGACGGCCTCGTCGTCCACGCGGGTCCCGGCGACCGGGCGCCCGCCGGCCCGGCGGCCCGCACCGTGGACGCCGGCGGGCGCACCCTGCTGCCGGGTTTCATCGACACGCATGTGCATCTGGGCGTGGAGTCCGCGCGGCAGATGGTCCGGCGTTTCGAGCAGGACTCCACGGTCGAGGTCTTCCGCACCGCCGAGCGGCTGCGCGCCACGCTGCACGCCGGTGTGACCACCGTCCGTGACCTGGGCGGGCTTCCCGCCGGATACCGCACGGCCGTCGAACGGGGCCTCACCGAGGGCCCCCGGATCCACACGGCCGTCCGCATCCTCAGCCACACCGGCGGCCACGCCGACTTCACCTCCGAGTGCGGCTTCGACCCCAGCTCCGGCATGGGGGAGATCGCCGACACCCCGGACGAGGTGCGGCTCGCGGTGCGGAGGCTGCTGCGCTCGGGCGCCGACGTCATCAAGGTCTGCGCCACCGGCGGCATGAGCAGCCCCTACGACCAGCCCGACGACGAGGGCCTCACGGAGGAGGAGATCCGCACGGTCGTCGAGGAGGTGGCCCGTCACGGGGGCCGTCCCGTCGCCGCCCACGCCCAGGGCACCGCGGGCATCCTCAACGCCATCCGCGGCGGCGTCACCAGCGTCGAGCACGGCTACGGAATGACCGCCCGGGCGCGCGAACTGGCAGGCGAGCGGGGCACCTTCGTCGTACCGACCCTCTCGACCGTGTTCGACGGCATCGACAAGGCCACGATGGAGCCGCACCACTACGAGAAGAAGGTGCGCTGGTCGTCGATCACCAAGGAGAACATCTCGGCGGCGATCGCGGAGGGCGTGCGGATCGCCATGGGCACCGACGCTGCGATGGTGCCGCACGGGCGGAACCTGCGCGAGCTGACGCACCTCGTCGCCCTCGGCATGACCCCGCTCCAGGCGATCACCGCGGGCACCCGCACCGCCGCCGAACTCCTCGGTCTGGACGGCGAGACCGGCACCCTCGAACCGGGCAAGCGCGCCGACCTGGTGCTGTGCGAGGGCGACCCGCTCGCCGACATCGCGCTGCTCGCCGACCCCGCCAACGTCGTCCTCGTCGCGCAGGCGGGCGAGATCCGCAAGAACGGACTGGGCGCATGAGCGTCCAGGCGCCGGCCGGCACGCGGCACGGCTTCGTCGACAAGGCCATGTCCGGGATCGAGCGGGTCGGCAACCGGCTGCCGCATCCGGTGCTGCTCTTCCTGGGGCTGTTCGTCGTCGTGGGCGCGGTGTCCACCGCCCTCGCCGCGACCGGGGCGACGGTGCGCATCCCCGGCGAGGACGAGACGGTCGCGGTGAAGGGGGTGTTCACCGGGGACGGAGTGGTGTGGCTCCTGGAGAACTTCATCCCCAACTTCACGGGCTTCCCGTCGCTGGGCACCGTCCTGCTGATGATGGCGGCCGTCGGCGTCGCCGAGCGGAGCGGGCTGCTGGAGACCGTCGTACGGGCCTCCATCGCACGGGCTCCCCGCGCGCTCCTGCCGTACCTGGTCGCGTTCGTCTCCGCGCAGGCGCACCTGATGAGCGACGTGGCGATCCTGGTGATCCCGCCGCTGGCCGCCCTGGTGTTCAAGAACGCGGGGCGCAATCCGGTCGCCGGCCTCATCGGCGGCTTCGCGTGCGTGTGCGCCGGGTACGCGGCGGGGTTCACCATCGGCGCCCTGGACGCGCTCTACACCGGCATCACGCACCAGGCCGCCCAGGTGCTGCCGCAGGGTGCCGACGCCCCCACGCACATCCTGATCAACTACTTCTACACGGCCGCGGCCAGTGTCGTGCTCGCCGCCATCGGCGGCTTCCTCATCTCGCGCGTCCTGGAGCCCCGCCTCCCGCAGCCCGAGGAGGCGCCGGCCACTCCGGCCACTCCGGCCACTCCCACCACTCCGGAGGACGACGGCGGACCGGTGGTGACCACCGAGGTCACCCCGCTCCAGCGCACCGGGATGCGCCGCGCGGGTCTCGCGGTCCTCGCCTACGCCGCGGTCGTCGTCACCTGCTGGCTGCTGCCCGGCTCCCCGCTGCGCGGCGAGGGCGGCGCACTGGTGCCCTCGCCGGTGCTGAGCGGCGTCGTACCGCTGCTGTTCGTGGCGTTCCTACTGGCCGGTGCCGTGTACGGCCGTACCGTGAAGACAGTCGTCCGTTTCGAGGACGTGCCCCGGATGATGGCCGAGGCGATCACCGGGATGTCCGCGTACATCGTGCTGATCCTCGTGATCGCCCAGGTGATCGGCGTCTTCGACTGGACCAACCTCGGGACGCTGCTCGCGGTCGAGGGCGCGGCCCTGCTGGAGTCGGTCGGCCTGACCGGATACCTGGGTCTGCTCGCCTTCGTGCTGCTGGTGTGCCTGCTCAACCTGTTCATCACCTCGGGCTCGGCGCTGTGGTCGCTGGTCGCGCCCGTGTTCGTCCCCGCGTTCATGCTGCTCGGCATGGAACCGGCGGTCACCCAGGCCGCGTTCCGCATCGGCGACTCGGCCACCCAGATGATCACCCCGCTCAACCCGTACGTGTTCCTCCTCCTGACGGTTCTGCGGAGGTACGAACCCGGGGCGCAACTGGGTTCGCTGCTCTCCCGGCTGGCGGTGTTCGTCGTGCCCTTCCTGGTGGCCTGGCTGGCGGTGCTCGGCGTCTTCTACGGCCTGGACCTCCCCCTCGGTCCGGGGGCGTCGATCCGCACGCCCTGAGCCGCCGCCCCCGCGCACGCCCGGCCGACACGGACCGGGCTCCCCGCCCGGGGCGTCCGCGCCCGCACCCCGAGGGGTGCGGGCGCGGAACGGCGAGGGGGCGTCGCGTGCCGGAGGTGCCGCCGTCCGGGGCCGGCCGCCCCCGCCGGGCGGTCACCTCGTCGAGGCGGTGGCGGCCGCCTGCCTCAGCAGGGCGCTCAGCGTGTGCACGTCCGGTCTGCGGGCGGTGCCGGTGCGGATGACCGTGAAGACCGTACGGGTGACCGGGGCGGTGAGCGGGTGCACGCTGATGCCCTGCTGTTCGCCGATCGCCAGCCGGGGGACGAGCGCGACGCCCGCCCCGGCCGCCACGAGCGACAGCAGCACCGAGAAGTCGCTGCTGCGGACGCGGATCTCGGGGACGAAGCCCGCGACCCCGCAGGTCCGCTGGATCATCTGGTAGCAGGAGCTCTCCGGTCCCGGTGTCAGCCACGCCTCGCCCGCCAGCCGGGTCAGGTCCGCCGGCTGCCCCGGCTCGAGTTCCATGCGCCGCGCCTGAGCGGCCGGCAGGCAGAGCAGGACCGGATCCTCCAGAAGCACCTCCTGCCGGCTGTTGTCGGGGAAGTTGCGCGGCAGCACGGAGTAGCTGTGCGCCAGGACCACGTCGACCTGACGTCTCTTCAAGGCCTCCATGGCGGGGTCGGGCTCCTGCTCGACCAGGTGCACGGTGAGCGTGCGGGCCTGCTGGTCCGTCTGCTCGGCGAGCAGCCGGTAGACCTCGGGAAACAGCGTCCGCGCGGCGGAGGCGAACGCGGCCACCCGGATCAGCCCGTGGCGCCCTCCCTTGAGCGCCTGAAGGTCCGACTCCGCGGCCGCCAGGTCGGCCAGGATCACCTCCGCGTGCGCCACGAGGAGCTCCCCCGCGGGCGTCAGACGCAAGGTTCGCCCGCTCTTCTCGACGACGGGCACTCCGGCTTCGCGCTCCAGGACGGACAACTGCTGCGACACCGCCGGCGCTGTCAGGTGGAGGACGTCGGCCGTGGCGGCGACCGTCCCGTAGGTGGCCAGGTGGTGCAGGATCCTCAGACGGCGGACGTCGAGCATGATCTTCCCTTCCCGGGGTCTGGTCGGCTCCGAGCATCATCCGTGCGGCGCACCGGACGGGCGCCGCACGGCAGGCTGGAGGAAGCGGACGGGCCGGTCCGCGTCCGGTCGGGCGGCCGGCTCCGCGGCGCGGGCACCCGGCTCCGGGCCCGGGCCTGCCGCCCCGCGGCGGTTGATCAGCACCACTCCGGCCACGGCCACGGCGCCGCCGAGCAGTTCGAGCGGGTGCGGGGTCTCGCCCAGCCAGACGAACGACACCAGCAGTGCCACGGGCGGCACCAGGTACAGGGCGCCGGTGGAGGCCGCCACGGACGACCGGGCGACGGCGTAGCCCCAGATGACGAAGCCGAGTGCGGAGGGCAGCAGGCCCAGGAAGACCGCGGCCCACAGGGCGCCGGCCGGGGCGTCCGCGACCGCCCCGACCGTCCCGGGCAGGAGCGGCAGCGCGAAGACGGTTCCCGCGACCATGGCGTAGGTGGCCAGCTCCAGGCCGCTGCGGTGCCGCAGCAGCGGCTTGCCGGCGAAGTGGTACACACCCTGGACGAGGGCGGCCGCCAGCACGGCGAGGGAGGCGAGGCTGAAGCCGGCGAACCCCTCGGCCAGGGTGACCAGCGCGGTCCCGCCGAGGGCGACGGCGCTTCCGGCGACGACGTTGCGGGTCAGCCGCTCGGAGAGGAAGACGGCGGCGAGCAGGACGCTGAACACCGGGGCGACGGAGATCAGCAGGCTGGCGGTGCCCGCCTCGACGTGCACCTCCCCCCAGTTGAGCAGGATCTGATAGGCGGTCATCCCGCTCAGCCCGCACAGGGCGACGAGGGGAAGGTCTCGCCTCCGGGGCAGGCGGACGCCGGCGAACGGGGCGATGACCAGCAGGGCGACCGCCGCGACGGCGAGCCGGAGGAAGGACAGGGCGGCCGGGCCGAGCCCTTCGACGGCGACCCGGATGGCAGGGAAGGCGGAGGCCCACAGCACGACGGTGCCCGCCAGGGCGAGGAGGCGCGGGGAGGTGGAGTAGCGGTTCACCCCATCAACGTGCCACCCTCCACAGAAAAGGACAATTTACTCTTTCCTGCGCAACACCATAGCCTTCCTTACGGATGAGCAGGCACCCCCGGTAGCGGACCGCGCCCGGGGCGCCGGCGCCCCGGAGACTAGGCCTTGTCTGACAAATCCCGCCTGGCGCGCGACGCCCGGCACGCACCCTCGCTGCGTTGTCGGAGTCATCCGAGTACACCCAGTACGAGGATGATCCTCCGCCTTGCGATCGCACGCACCGGACGCCGCGCGCCCCGCCCTCCGGGCGGACGGCGCCATTTGTCAGACAAGGCCTGGGCCACTGCCCGCCGCCCGGGCGCTGTCCGCTACCGGCTCGCGTCCCCCGCCCCCGTCGTCGTGAACGGCAGCACCAGACGGGAAGGATGCTCCGCGTCCCGGTAGATCTTGTGGGTGACGGGACGGCCCACCGGCAGATGGAAGGCGTCGGGCGGCAGCAGCGCGTTGTGCTCGTCGGCCAACGGCTCGTCGTTGGACAGCTCCGCGACCAGCCGGTGACCCGGCAGGAAGGTCGCCGCGAACGGGTAGACCCGCAGCACGTACTCCTCGATCCTCCCCGGCTCGACCGGCACCGCCCGGGTGTGCGGGTGGTACGGGTCTCCCTCGGTGGTGCGCTCCTCGTCCAGCTCGCGGTGCGACGCCTTGAGATAGGCGGTCGTGACCAACTGCCGCCTGCCGCCCGGGGCTTCGTCCCACAGGCGCAGGATGAAGTTGGTGTCGGGCTGGTCGATCTCGGCGAACAGGTGCGCCGCGCCCTGCCCGATCATCTCGGTGGGCTCGGTGAACGGCTCGGTGGACCAGCTGAGGATCTGCACCGTGTCGGTGACGGTCAGCGGCGCCTGGTAGAAGCCGTCGGGGGCGGCGTGCTCGGCGCCCATCGGCTCGGGCTCGAAGGACAGCCTGTGCCGGGGGCGCAGGTGGAGCGCGCGGTGTTCGACGTCCTTCGGCGGCCACTGGGCGCCGGTGACGTACTGCCGGGAGCCCTCGACGTGCACGGTGACGGCCGGCTCGTCCATGATCCCGTTGTCGATGCCCTTCAGCCAGTACGCGTACCAGCGGAACATCTTGTCGTGCTCCTCGACGAAGGGCCGTGACTGCATGGGCGGGTACGGGCCGATGTCGAGCTTCTTGGGGCCCTTCAGCGCCTTGTACAGCTCGATGGTGCCGTCCGTCGTCCAGCCGCGGCCCTGGTCGATCTGGAGCCAGACCGGGATGTCGATGCCCGGCGCGAGGGTGATCGGGTTGCGCTCCTCGTACCACTCGCCGTCGAGCTCGTTCATCACGATGTCGAACCACGCCTCGTGGTTCCCGGGGTAGTTGAGGACATGGACCAGGTTGGGCCAGGCGGCCACGTCCGGGTCGGCCAGGCGTTCGGCGACGCGCTTCGCGATCTCCTCGGGTGAGTACGTCTCCAGCATGCGGGACCTGACCCGGTCGGTGAAGGCCCAGCCGGAGTCGCCGCCGCGGCCCTCGCGGGCGGCACGCGGCATGAACCACATGACGCCGCCGTGGTACGTCGTCTCGTAGAAGTCGTAGTGGCCGCCGCTGGCGAAGATCGCCTTGAGGGACGGCGGGCGCTCGGCGGCGGCCAGTACCTGCATCGAGCCGAAGTAGGAGATGCCGATCATGCCGACGTTGCCGTCGCACCAGGGCTGGGCCGCGACCCACTCGATGACGTCGTGGGCGTCCTGGCCCAGCGGGACACCGCCGGCGTTGTAGTTGCCGATGTGCTCGCCCTCGGAGGCTCCGGAGCCCCGCAGGTCGCCGATGACGTGGACGTACCCCTCCTCGACGACGCGCGCGATGTCGCCGGCCTCGATGCAGCCGTCCCACATGGGGCTGGGCCGGCGCTGCGGCGGGGTGGTCAGAGCGAGGGCCTGGAGCTCCTTGCCGTACGGGCTCAGGGCCACGAGCGCGGGCCGGGGGATGTCGTCGACGCCGCTGTAGGTGTCGGCCGCGAGGGTCACACCGTCGCGCATCGGGACACGGAGGTCCTTGCGGACGGCGATGCTCCGTGCGCCCGCGCGGATGGTCCGGGGGTCGGTCATGAGGGGGTGCTCCTGGTCACGGGTTCTGGTTGCGCGGGCGGTAGCCGTGCATCGAGGTGAAGAACGGCGACGGCTCAAGCGCCGGGTCGCCGGTGTAGCCCAGTTCCTCGGCGGCGGGGGCGAACGGCGAGTACGGGGAGTCCGTCCGCCGCAGGCCCGCGGCCAGGCATCGGCGGGCGGCCGCGGCGACCTGCTCCTCGATGTCCAGACTCCGGGTGACGGCCTCCCGGGCCTGCGTCTCGTCGAGTTCGACGCCGTACGGGGTGCCGTCGGCGCTGCGGTAGGGGTGCCCCAGGTAGAGGCGGCGCGGGCGGACCTCGTCGCGCAGGTGCTCCAGGCTCGCGCGGTAGGCCGCGGGGTCCGTGTAGCCGGGGAAGCCGTTGGCGGCGCCGTGCACCTGGACGGCGTCGCCGGTGAAGACGGAGCGCTGCCCGTCCACGACGTACGCGACGGAGCCCGGGGTGTGGCCGGGGACCGCGTGGACCGACACGGTGACGCCGCCGCCGAGGGAGAGCGTCTCGCCGCCCCTCACCAGCAGGGAGGGCTCCATCTCGCCGGAGATGACGGCGTTCGCGGCTGCCGTCACCCTCGCCTCGCCGCCGGGGTCGTCCAGGTACCGGCCCCGGCCGGCGAGGTACTCCTCGACGTGCGCGCGGCGCGAGCGGAGCATCGGCGCGTCGGCCTCGTGGATCACGACCCGGGCGCGGCGTCCGGTGAGTTCCCACAGGGCGTGGGCGCCGCCGACGTGGTCGATGTGACCGTGCGTCAGCAGGATCCACCGCACGTCCTCGATGCGGCGTCCGGCGGCCCGGAGCGCGGGGGCCATGCCTTCGGCGGGCGAGGAGGCGATGCCGGTGTCGACGATCGCCGGTTCGGGCGCGTCGATGAAGAAGCTGTACAGCCCGAACCGGCCCCACGGCGAGACCAGGGGGTGGACGGCGACCGGGTCGTGCGTCATGGTGTCCCCTCCCCGCCCGTCCGGCGCCGGCCGAGGAAGGCGGCGGTCTCCTCGAAGACCCGGTGGTACTCCGGGATCCACGAGAAGTGCTGGACGAAGCCGTGGCCCGCGCCCGCGTACCGGCTGACCGTCGCCGGGACGCCTGCGTCGCGCAGCCGGGCGCCGTAGAGCTCGCCCTCGTCGCGCATCGGGTCGTGTTCGGCGGTGACGACCAGGGCCGGCGGCAGGCCGGTGAGGTCGGCCCGCTTGACGGGCGACACGAGCGGGTCGGCGGGATCGGCGCCGCTGTCGAGGTAGAACGCGTTGAACGGCTTCAGTCCGGCGGTCTCCAGACCGTAGCCGACGGCGTTCTCCCGCAGCGACGGGTAGCGGTCGGCGTCGAAGTCCAGGTCGAGCGACGGGTAGTAGAGGATCTGGTGGGTGATCCGGTCGAAGCCGTCGTCATGGGCGCGGGCGGCGACGGCCGCGGCGAGGGTGCCGCCGGAGCTGTCGCCGGCGACGGCCAGGGTCGTGCCGTCCCAGTCCAGTCCGCTGCCGTCCCCCGCCGCCCAGCGCACGACCGCGCAGCAGTCGTCGAGGCCGGCCGGGAAGGCCGCCTCGGGTGCCAGGCGGTAGCCGGCGGAGACGACCTTGAGGCCGGTCTCCTTCGCCAGCGAGCGGGCGACGTGGTCATGGGTGTCGAGGCTGCCGAGGAAGAAGGCGCCGCCGTGGAAGTACACGAGGAGGCCGTGGCGTTCGGACTCGGCGGGTGTGTAGACGCGGACCGGTACGCCGCCGGCGGGCGTCATGGCCGTCATGTCCTCGACGGCGTGCAGCGGCAGGCGCTCCCCGGGCGGGGCGACGTGCGCCTCGTCGGCGGCGCGCAGGGCGGCGGGGTCGAGCGGGCCCTCGGGCGGGGCCGGCCGGGTGGCGAGGAACGCGGCGATCTCGGGGTGCAGCGTCACGGGGTCACTCCTGTCCTTCGGCGGCAGGCCGCTGGCCGGGGAAGACCTCGTGGATCTCCTCCTCGGTCCAGCCCTGGCGCGAGATGCGCTGCAGTTCGTCGGTCACCGGCTTGCGGGTGGCCTGGTAGAGGGCGAGCGCCTCCTTCACGGAGCCGGCCCGCTTCAGGGCGTCGGCGAGCGCGCCGCCGTCCTCGATGGCCGAGTTGGCGCCCTGGCCCTGGTGGTGGAGCATCGAGTGGGCGGCGTCGCCGACCAGGACGACGGAGTCCGTGTGCCAGGTGTCGACGGGGTCGATGTCGTAGACCGCGCGGATGTTCACGGTGTCCATGTCGAGGTCGCGGGTGATGGCCACCAGCCGCTCGTCGAAGCCCTCGACCGTCTTGAGCAGGTCCTCCTTGGTGACCCGCGGCGCCCAGGTGCCGTCCGGGTCGAGGGCCGTGATATCGAAGGACACCTGGCCGCGGTGGCGCAGCGGCAGCAGGTAGACCTTGGTGCCGCGGCCGATGTACATGCGCAGGTTGTCGTCGGTGACCATGCCGTGGGCGGCGTCGGTGGAGATCACCGTGCGGTAGGCGTGCTCGCCGGAGAACACCGGGGGCTTGCGGCTGAACAGCTGCCGGCGGACGACCGACTTGATGCCGTCGGCGCCGACGACCAGGTCCGCCTCGGCGGTGGTGCCGTCGGCGAAGGTGAGGACGGCGCCGTCCCCGCCCCTGTCCTCGACGCCCTCCAGTCTGCGGCCGAGGTGCACCATGCCCTCGGGGAGCGCGCCCAGGAGGGCGTCGATGAAGTCGCCGCGGTGGATCAGGTGGGTGTGGACCTGGTCGCCGTCGGCGGGCCACGCCTCCTTCATGAGGGGGTCGCCGGTGGCGGTGAGGATCTCGAAGCGGTCGCTGGGCGAGCTGACGCCGGCGACGGCGTCGAAGATGCCCCACTCGCGGAAGCGGTTCATGGTGGCGGGGCGCAGGCCGATGCCGGCGCCGACCTCGTGGATCCGGGCGGCCTGCTCGTAGACGTCCACCCTGGCGCCCAGGAGGCTGAGCGCCTTGGCGGCGGCGGCACCGCCGTACCCGGCTCCGACGACGGCGATCGTGAGTTTCTCGAGGTCCGAGGGCTGCATCGTGGATTCTCTCTATTTCTGGAGGGTCAGGAAGGCGGCAGGGTTGTCGACGAAGAGGGTCCTGATCGCCGTGTCGTCGAGGCCGGCGGAGCGCAGGTCCGGGATCAGGTCCTCGAAGAGGTAGTTGACGGTGTGCCCCTTGACGCCGGGCCAGCCGAGCGGGGAGCAGTTGGCGTCGGCGGAGGCGAGGACCTGGTGGATCCGGCGGCCGCCGTCGACGAAGCGCAGGAAGTGGTCGAGGCGTTCCTTGCGGGGGCGGGCCCAGAACGGCGGGTCGGGCAGTTCGGTCTCGTAGCCGAAGGTGTCGAAGCCGATGCGGCCACCCTGCTCGGCGATCCACACGTCGCGCGTCCGGTCGGCGTTGACACCGTCGTCGACGTGCCCGAACAGGACGCGGTGCAGGGGCAGTTGCTCCTCCTCGAAGATCGCGACGGCGTTCTCGGCGTCGATCGCGAGGTGGGTGAGGACGGGGGCGCCCGTGGCGAGGGCGGCGCGGGCGGCGGCCCGGTAGATCCGCTTGTCCAGGCCGGTCATCCGGCCGCCCCGGCTCACACCGACCTTGATGACGCCGGCGAGGCTGCCGGTGTCGCCGATGCCGACGGTGATCTCGTGGACGAACTGCCGCGTCAGGTAGTCGACATCGGCGTTCGCGAAGTGCGGCAGGGCGGTGTCGCCGCCGACGAAGCCGGTGCAGGCGACGATGTGCACGCCGGTCTTCGCGGACAGCGACTTGTAGTGGTCGACGTCGCGGCCGTTGCAGATCCCGGTGGCGTCGACGAAGGTGCCGCCGCCCAGCTCGTGGAACCGGCGCAGCTTGGGGACGGTCTCCTCGTACCGCTCCTCGGGCGTCTTCCACCACCTGGTGTCCAGTTCGGAGCCGGGCATGCCGTACCCGATGTGCTCGTGGACGGCGACGAATCCCAGCTCCTCGGCCGGGACGGGACCCAGGACCGTGTTCACTCTCGACACAACACACTCACCTTCGGGAAAGAGACTTGATGGCCGTATCCGCCGGGGCGCTCAGCGCACCGACAGCAGGTCCCGCGGGTTGTCCACGAGAATCCGCCGTACGTCGTCCGCGCCGAGGCCCCGGGCCTCGAGGAGCGGGACGAAGCCGGTCAGGACGTGGCTGTACGGCAGGTCGTTGCCCGGGTGGCCCTTGGCGACGCCGGTGGCGCCGGCCGACAGCAGCACCCGGCCGACGAGACCGGCCTCGGCCAGCTCCAGCACGAGGGCGACGCGTTCGGCGTCCGTCACGTGGTCCTCGTCCCGCGTGCCCACGCGGTCGAGCGCGACGTACGCGCCGCGGCGGGCGACCTCCAGGGGCGCTCCGGCGGCGACGGCGTCCCTGCGGTCCAGTCCGCCGACGACGACCCGGTCGGCGGGCAGCTTCTCGTCCAGGACCAGACCGAGGTCGTGCGGGGCGTCCTTGCCGTAGCGGAGGGAGACGGGGACGCCGGTGGCGAGCGCGGCGCGGGCCGCACCGCGGAACAGGCTCTCGTCGGTCGCGGTCATGCCGGTGCGGGTGGCCGCGGTGGCGACCAGGCCGGCGGCGCCGCGCCGCTCGACACGCGGGACGACCATGCCCTCGGTGATCTCCCTGGTGAAGAGGTCGGCGAACTTCTCGGCCGGCCACGGCGTCGGCGGGTTGGTCTGCGGGGTGAGGAAGTAGCCGCCGAGCAGCTCCTCCGGGCCCTGGCCCGTCGAGGCGACGATGTGCACGCCGGTGGCGCGGGAGAGGGTCTCGTACAGCCGGACGTCCCGGCCGTGGAACATGCCGGTGCTGTCGACGATCGTGCCGCCGCCGTGCGCCCTGAAGTCCCTCAGGCGGGCGGCGAGGGTCTCGAAGATCTCGGCGCGGTCGATGGTGATGTCGTGGGCGTGCTCGGCGCCCGGCACCACCGACAGCAGCGCTTCGTGGACCGAGACGACGCCCAGCTCCGCGGCCGGCACGGGGCCGAGGACGGTGTTGACGGTGGTGCTCTCGACGCTCATGCGCATGCCTCACATCTCCGGCGCGGGGTGCCCACGCACCCTGTGGCTGCCATCACGGTAGCCATTCGCTTTACATGCCGTCAATGAAACGAACACCACGAAAAAACAATTGCCCGCTGGTTGCGCGAGCATGACTGAACGCCTTGCGCGGGACCGGAAGGAGAGGGGAAGGCGCCCGGCAGGCGCCGGGGAGCGAGAGCGGCGCCGGACGTCCGGCGCGGGCCGGAAGGCGTCCGGAAGCGGGCGGGACGAGGGCCGCGAAAGGCCGGGGAGAGGTCCGCGGACGGCCGGACGGGGACACCGCAGACGCGCCGGACCGGGACACGGCGGAGGCACCGGACGCACCGCGGGTGTCCACGCGCGGGTCGTCCGCTGTTCGGCGCGGGACCTGCCCGGCGTGCACGGCCGGGCAGGTCCCGCGCGGGGCATCGGGCAGCCCGTCCCCGCCTCCGCGAGGCGGGGACGGGCACCCCGCCGGGGCGAGGGCTGTCACGGCGGAGGCCGCCGGGGCGGGACCGCCGGTACACACGCGTCGCGCGGCCCGCCGGATCGCCGAGAACCGCTGGACGAGGCCCGCGCCGCCGGTCGGCCGTCCCGGCCCGCATGGGCCGGGGCCGCCGCATCACGGTGGACCGGATCACGCGCGGCGTCACGGTGGAGAGGACCGGGACCCCCGCGGGGCACGTTCCCGTTCCGCGCCGTCGGCTGCGACCCGCGGCACGACGGGAATCCGGACACGTGCGCCCTCGGGTACCGTCCGGTCGGCCACCGCCGCTCCGGGACGGCGCGGTGGAGCTCCGACGTCGGACGCCTGGCGCCGGAAGGCGGTCGTAGGCGGGCCGCGGGCGCCAGAGGTCAGGGGTACGGGCCGCGGGCGCCGGAGGCGGGGCGCCCGGAAGCCGGTCAGGTCAGCAGGCGCACCCAGCTGTCGGCCAGCTCTTCCAGCATCTGGTCGCGGGTGAGCTTCCAGTCGGAGTCGTCCCCGTGCTGGGCCACGTAGTCGAGCTGGGACATGGCGAGCACCCCCCGGAAGTGCCGCTGGTGGGGTGCGAACCGGCCGGCCGCGGTGAGGCCGTCCTCGATGTCGCCGACGGCCTCCTCCAGCCAGCGTTCCACCAGGTCGGGCAGGTCGGGGTCGACGACCGCGGCGTCCCGGCCGATGCGGATGATCGGGCGGATCTCGGACCAGCTCTCGGCGGTCCGGCGCAGCCAGGCCGTGATCGCCTCCGGTGTCCCTTCGGCGACGGTCGCCACCAGGTCCCGGGCGGTGGAGCCGTGCTCGGGCGAACGGACGCGCCGCAGCACCTCGTTGAGCTGCTCGTCGATGAGCGCCCGCATCAGCTCGCTGCGGGACGGGAAGTACGCGTAGAAGGTGACGCGCGTGGTGCCCGCGGCGGTGGCGATGTCGTCCACCGTGGTGGCGGCGTACCCCTTCGCCGTGAAGAGCCGCAGTCCCGACTCCAGCAGCAGACGACGGGTCAGCTGCTTCTGCGCCTCACGAAGGTTCGCCATGCCGGAGATCCTAACCCCGCCCCGGCACGGCGAACGCTCGGCTTACGTGCAGACCGCACTCACGACACCGCGTAAACCACCAGCCCGGTCAGCCCTCCGAACCCGCCGGCACCCGCCGCCCTGTCAGCCCGCAAGCCCGTCACCCCGTCAGCTCGACGGCCAGGCGCTCCCGCAGCGCGGCGACGGAGATGCCGTACGTCTCCCGCACGCGGACGCCGTCCGGGCCGACGGCGAAGACGCCGTGGTCGGTGTAGACGCGGTGGACGCAGCGGGGTCCGGTGAGGGGGTAGGTGCACGCGGGCACCAGCTTGGGCGCACCGTCCCGGGTGAACAGCTTCATCATCACGAACACCTGCCGGGCCCCCACGGCGAGGTCCATGGCGCCGCCGACGGCGGGGATCGCGTCGGGTTCGCCGGTGTGCCAGTTGGCGAGGTCCCCGTACCGGGAGACCTGGAAGGCGCCGAGGACGCACACGTCCAGGTGCCCGCCGCGCATCATCGCGAAGGAGTCGGCGTGGTGGAAGTAGGCGGCTCCGGGCAGCTCGGTCACGGGCACCTTGCCGGCGTTGGTGAGGTCGGGGTCGATCTCGTCGCCGGTGGCGGCCGGGCCCATGCCGAGCATGCCGTTCTCGGTGTGCAGCACGACCCCGGCGTCCCACGGCAGGTGCTCCGCGATCCGGGTCGGCTGCCCGATGCCGAGGTTTACGTAGGAGCCGGCCGGGATGTCGCGGGCGATGCGGGCGGCGAGTTCGTCGGTGGTGAGCGGGGGCCGGTCGGCCCGCTCCACGGCGGCGGTCCTCATCAGCGGGCTCCTTCCACGGTCAGGCGGCGGGCATCGGCCCGCACCAGGCGGTCGACGTAGATGCCCGGGGTGACCACGGTCTCCGGGTCGATCCCGCCGGCGGTCACGATCTCGGTCACCTGGGCGACGACGGTACGGGCGGCGGTGGCCATGACGGGGCCGAAGTTCCGGGCGGTCCTGCGGTACACCAGGTTCCCCGCGGTGTCCGCGCGGTGCGCCGCGATCAGCGCCAGGTCGCCCTTCAGGGGGAACTCCAGGACGTGCGCCCGTCCGTCGATCTCCCGGGTCTCCTTGCCCTCGGCCAGGGGTGTGCCGGCGCCGACCGGACTGTAGAAGGCGCCGATGCCGGCCCCGGCGGCCCGCATCCGCTCGGCGAGCGTGCCCTGGGGCACGACCTCCAGCTCGACCCGGCCGGCCCGGTAGAGGGCGTCGAAGACATGGGAGTCGCTCTGCCGGGGGAAGGAGCAGATCACCTTGCGCACCCGGCCCGCCCCGAGCAGCGCGGCCAGGCCGACGTCACCGTTGCCCGCGTTGTTGGAGACGATCGTCAGGTCCCCGGCGCCCTGCCGGATGAGGGCGTCGATCAGGTCGAACGGCATTCCGGCCAGGCCGAATCCGCCCACCAGGACCGTGGCGCCGTCCGCGACGCCGGCGACGGCCTCGTCGGTCGTGGCGGCGATGGTCGTGGTCATCGTGGGCCCTCCTCTGTCGTCGCGCTCTCCCGTACGACGGCGAGGGCCCGGCCCGCGCCGGGGATGCGGGAGGCCGTGACCGCCGCGTCGCGGCCCGAGCCGCACAGCCGGCCGGCCGTCGCCGCGGGCACGCTCACCGGCAGTCCGGCCGGCAGCGCCGCCGCCCGGCCGTCGTCGCCACTGTCGTCGCCATTCTCCTCGCCGGCGCCCTCGAAGTCGCCCCGCACCACGTCGCCGGCGGCGGAGCGGTGCGGGTCCGGGGCCTTGCCGGGGAGGCCGGTCGGCGCGGTCGCGGCGAGGTCGTCGGAGCGCACCCCGGGGAGAACGCCGCCGAACCGGCCGCACGGGGTGCGGACAGCCGCGGGGAGGCGGGCGCCGTTCATGCCGCGCCTCCGGCCAGGGCCGCCCCGCCGACGGCCGCCGAGTCCAGCGGGACGGGCGTGAACATGTCCGGTTCCTGGTCCGGCGTCAGGGCGGTCGGCCCGTACAGCCAGTCGGTGAAGGAGTAGTCGTAGGTGTCGCGGGCGCGCAGCAGGGCGTTGCGCTGCTCTCGGGCGAGTCCGTCGAGGTGCCACAGCTCGCCCCAGGCACGGGAGGTGGTCTGCACGCGCCGGCAGTGTTCGGCCCGGACGGCCTCGTAGGCGGCGAGTGCGGCGGTCCAGTCGACGGTGCCGTCCCCGGCGCGGTGCAGGCCGACGTGCTCGCCGAGCACCCAGCCGTCCTCCACGGCCATGACGGCGCCCTGCGCGATGTACTGCAGCGGCGGGTGCGCGGAGTCGCCGAGCAGGGCGATCCGGCCGTGCACCCAGCGGGAGATCGGGTTCCGGTCGAACATCCGCCACCACTTGCCCCGCCACATGAAGGGGAGTCCTTCGCGGACGGCGTCGCAGGTGCCGGCGAAGGCCGCGTCGAGCTCGTCGGGGGTGCCCCAGTCGTCCTGGCCGGCGAGCGCCTTGGGCGACTCGAAGACGGCGACCTGGTTCAGCATCTCGCCGCCGCGCAGCCCGTAGTGGACGAAGTGGCAGTGGGGCCCGACGTACACGACGACCTCGCCGAGGTCTGTGTTCCGCACGCGTGGCTGCTCGGCGGGGACGGTGCCGCGGTAGGCGACGTACGCCGAGGAGACCGGCCGGTCGTCGACGAACAGTCCGCGGGCGGCCGAGTGCAGGCCGTCGGCGGCGATCACCATGCCGGCCTCGTGGGCGGCGCCGGAGGCGAGGGTCACGCGTGCGCCGCCGCCGGTGTTCTCGTACGAGGTCACCCGGGCGTCGTTGACGAGCTCGACCCCGGCGCGCCCGCAGGCCCGCAGCAGCAGGCCGTGCAGGTCGCTGCGGTGGACGACCAGGTAGGGGTAGCCGTACCTCTCCTCCAGGTGGCGCAGGTCGAGGCGGGTCAGCTCCGCGCCGTCGACGGCGTCCCGCATGACCATCGCGTCGGGGAGGACGCCGAGGCTCCTGGCCTCGTCGAGGAGGCCGTAGTCGTCGAGGATGCGGGTGCAGTTGGGGGCGAGCTGGATGCCGGCGCCGACCTCGCCGAAGGCGGGGGCGCTCTCCAGCAGCCGGACGGCCAGGCCCTGGCGGCTGAGCGAGAACGCGGCGCCGAGGCCGCCGAGGCCGCCGCCGACGACGATCACATCGGGGTGGGACATGGGTGACTCCTCTACAGCCAGGGGCCGAGTTCGGGGGCGCCGTCGAGCGTGTGGGGCCGGCCCGCCAGCCAGGCGGCGACCTCCGGAAGCTCCCCGTCCGGCAGCTCGGTCAGTCCGCGCTTCGCCGTGATCTCGGCGACGAGCGCGGTCAGGAAGCCCGTCGGCAGGTCGCCGAAGGTGACACTGCCGGTGCCGAGGTCGACGGCGTGGACGCAGACCTCACGGGCCCGCATCCACGGCAGTTCGGTGGCGGGGACGGTACGTCCCTGCGCGGTGACGACCCGGCGGCCCCACTGCGTCCCGGTGAGCCGGTCGAGTCCCGCTTCGAGCTCCCGCGCGGAGTCCGCCAGCCAGGACCGCAGTTCGCCGCCCGACCGGGCCGGGCCCTTCGCGATGCCGGCGGCGCGCTCCCCGGCGGAGGCGTACATGGGGGTCTCCTCGCCGGTGGCGGCCCAGTGCACCAGGTTGCCCAGCGCGTCGGCGTTGGCGGCGACGTGCGCCGCCAGGTGCTTGCGCGTCCAGTCCGGCAGCACGCTGGGGGCCGAGAACGCGTCCTCGTCCAGCGCGGCGACGGCGTCGAGCACGAGCCCGGTGCCGGTGCGCGCCCAGGCGCGGGCGTCGTCGAGGGTCCGTGCGGCGCCGGTCATCCCTCGACCACCCTGTTGGAGCAGGCGCCGATACCGGCGATCCGCGTGACGACTCTCTGGCCGGGCCGCAGGAACACCTTCGGGTCGCGGGCGTTGCCGACGCCGGCCGGAGTGCCGGTGGCGATGATGTCGCCGGGGTTCAGGGTGATGGCGGTGGAGATGTACCGCACCAGGAAGACCGGGTCGAACAGCAGCGTGCCGGTGTCGTCCCGCTGCATGACCTCCCCGTCGACGACCGTCGTCACCTCGAGCGCGGGGCGTACGCCGCCGACCTCGTCGGGGGTGACGACATACGGTCCGACCGGCGTGGTGGCCTCCCAGATCTTGCCCTGGGTCCACTCGACGGTGCGGAACTGCCAGTCGCGCAGCGAGATGTCGTTCATGACGGTGAAGCCGGCGATGGCGTCGGCGGCCTGCCGCTCGTCGGCGCGCCGGACCCGCTTGCCGATGACGACCGCCAGTTCGACCTCCCAGTCGAGGCTGTCGGTCTCGGCCGGCTCGGCGATGTCGTCGTTCGCGCCGATCAGGGTCTCGGCGAACTTGGGGAACAGGGTCGGGTGGCCGGGCAGCTCCCGTCCCATCTCCTTGATGTGGCCGGTGTAGTTGTGGCCGACGCAGACGATCTTGGAGGGGTTCGGGACGACCGGCGCGAAGTCGGCGCCCTCGACGGGGTGGGCGGTACCGGACGCGGCGGCGGCCTTGCCGCGCCAGTCGTCCTCGGCGAACAGCTCGCCGAGGTCGGCGTAGCCCAGGTCGACGAGGGTGTCGCCGTCGAGGCGGACCGCCCGGGTGCCGTCGGCGGTGCGGAGGGTGGCGAGTTTCATGGTCAGGCGTCCTTCAGGGTGCGGTCGAGCCTCAGCGCCTCGAAGACGGGCGCGTCGGAGAATCGGAACAGGTCGAGGGCGCCGGAGTCGGAGTCGGACGCACCGGCCTCGGACCTCACGGAGAACGGCTCCCAGGACGGGACGACGAACAGGTCGCCGCGCGCGACCGTCCAGGACCTGTCGCCGACGGTGACCACGCCGGAGCCGTCGAAGACCTGGTGGACGGAGGAACCGGTCTCGCGCACCGGTGCGGTCTCGGCGCCGCGGGCGACGCGGTGGAACTCGGCGCGGATCGTCGGCAGGACGTCGGAGCCGTCGTGGGGATTGCTGTAGCGCACCGCCGCGTGACCGGGCCCGACGGTGCCGCCGTAACCCTCCCTCTCCAGCAGCAGCTGGTCGCGCAGGGCCGCGTCCGTGTACTCCCACTTGTACGACAGCAGGGGGCTGCCGGGCGTGGCGGGCGCAGCCGACAGCGGGCGCAGACCGGGGTGGCCCCACAGCCGCTCGGAGCGGGACCGCTCGGGGGTGATCCGCTCGGTGTCGCCGATCCCGTCGCGGCCGAACTCGAAGAACTGCGCCTCGGTGAGGTACTGGAACGGGATGTCCAGGCCGTCGATCCAGGCCATCGGCTCGCTGGTGGCGTTGTGGTGGGCGTGCCAGTTCCAGCCTGCCTGCGGGAGGAAGTCGCCGCGGTTCATCGGCACGGGGTCGCCGCCGACGACCGTCCACACACCCGAGCCCTCGACGACGAAACGGAAGGCGTGCTGGGTGTGGCGGTGCTCGGGGGCGTCCTCGCCCGGCATGAGGTACTGGATGGCGGCCCACAGCGTCGGCGTGGCGAAGGGCCTGCCGCCGAGGGACGGGTTGGCCAGCGCGATCGCGCGGCGCTCCCCGCCCCGCCCGACCGGTACGGCGTCGCCGGCCTGTGCGGCGAGCTCGCGCAGCCGCTCCCAGCGCCACAGGTGCGGCACGGCGCGCGAGCGCGGGTGGGCGGGCATCAGGTCACCGATCTCGGTCCACAGCGGGACGAGCAGTTCCCGCTCGAAGCCCCGGTACAGCTCCTCGAGCGCCGGGGTGACCTCGGGCTGCCCCTCGGCGGCGACGGCCTGGAGCCGCACCGGGGAGCCCGTGGCGATGTCTGGGGTGAGGGAGGACTCAGTCACGGAGCCAGCGTGCACGGCGTCTGCTGACAGAACATGTAGATTCTGCACAGCAGAATTCGGGAGCACGCCATGGACAAGCCGCTGAAGTCGCCGCCGCCCTACCCCATCGCCAGCGTGGACCACGCGCTGCGCACCGCGACCATCCTGCAGCTGGAGGGCGGGGCGACCGTGGCACAGCTCGCGGAGCGCCTGGGTGTCGCCCGGTCCACGGCCCACCGCGTCCTGGCGATGCTCGTCTACCGGGACTTCGCCGTGCGGGGCGAGGACCGCGTCTACCGCGCGGGCCCGGTGCTGGAGCTGGCCGCCCACTCCCAGTCGCTCGTGTCACGGCTGCGCACGGCGGCCCTTCCCCACCTGCACCGGGTCGTCGACCTCCTCGACGAGACCACGAACCTGATCGTGCGCACCGGGGACACGGTGCGGTTCGTCGCCGGCGTCGAATGCCGGCAGGCCCTTCGGGTCGGCTCCCGTGAGGGGATGGTCTTCCCCGCCCACCGCACCACGGCGGGACTTCTCCTCCTCGCCGAACTGCCGGACGAGGAGCTGGAGCAGGTCTACGCCCCCGAGCGCTACCGCGACCGCCCGGCCGACCGCCCCGACCTCGCACAGCTGCGCACCGAGCTCAGGCGCTCGCGCCGCAGCGGTTTCGCCGTCAACCGCGAGCGGTCCGAACGCGGTCTCGTCGCCGTCGGCGTCCTGGTACGCGACCGGGACGGCACCGCGCTGGCCGGTCTCTCCGTCTCGATGCCCAGCCTGCGCTACGACCCGCAGCGCCTGCGCTCCCTGGTCGCCACGCTCGAGGCAGCGGCGCACTCCCTCGAAGAGGACCTGGCCGGCCGGCCGTAGCCCCACCATTCCTTACGTCAAGGTTGCATTCATTATTTCCTGCACGTTTCATTGACGCGCCGTAAAGCCAAGTGTCATCCTCCTCGGCACCGCGCAGGACGCGCGCCGCGCCCCCTCTCCCCCACCGCGTGCGCGGAGCCGAGCGCTTCCACACTTCGAGGTCCCCCTCCGCAGGCGACCCGAAGTCCCCAGCCAGGGAGAACAAGCGATGACACTCACCAACGGGACGACGACGTCCCCGGGCCCCACCGCGGGGGCCGCCCGGACGCCGGGCTACGCGGGCACACTGGCTGCCGCCTGCGGCGCGGTCTTCGTGGCCCAGGTCGCGAACGCACTGCCGGCCTCGCTGAACGGACTCTTCCAGCAGGACCTGAACACCCACGGCTCACAACTCACCTGGATCACCGCCGCGTTCATGATCGCGGTGGTGTGTTTCGAGTTCACTTTCGGTGTCCTCGGCGACCTGTTCGGACGCCGCAGGCTCGTCCTCGCGGGCACCGCCCTGATCGCCGTCGGCAGCACCGTCGCCGCACTCGCCCCGACCGTCCAGGTGCTCTGGCTCGGCGCCGCCCTGAACGGACTCGGCGCCGGGGCCATGTTCCCCGGATCGCTCACCGCGCTCACCGCGTTCACCCGCGACGCACGGCAGCGGGCGCACGCCGTCGCCGTCTGGAGCGGGTTCCTGTCCGCCGGCGCCGCCGTGTCCCCCCTGCTCGGCGGCGTGTTCGCCAGGATCGGGACGTGGCGCGGCTCCTTCTGGGTGCTCGTCGGCCTCGCCGTGATCAGCATGGTGCTCACCAAGGCCCTGGCGAAGGAGTCGAAGGCACCTGAAGGCCGCACACTGGACGTGGCCGGCCAGCTCACCTTCGCGCCGGGCCTCGTCCTGGTGCTGTACGGCACCGTCGAGGGCCCCGAGTCGGGCTGGACGACCCTGCCCGTCGTCCTCTCGCTCTGCCTCGGCGCGATGTTCCTCGCGGCGTTCGTCGTGGTGGAACTGCGGGCCAAGTCCCCCATCCTCGACCTGCGGCTGTTCCGCAACCGGGCCTTCGCCGTCTCGTCCGTCGCCGCGGTCGTCGGCATGCTCGCCTTCCTCGGCGCCTGCTTCGCGACGAGCATGTGGCTGGGGCCGGTGCAGCACCAGGACCCGATGCGGGTGGCACTGCCGTTCCTGCTCCTCCAGGGGCCGGCCTTCCTGCTCATCCCCGTCGTCTCCCGGCTGCTGCACCGGGTGGCCCCGTCCTGGCTGCTGTCCTCGGGATTCGTCCTGATGGCGGCCGGCTGCCTGCTGTGCTCCCGGCTGGACGTGACCGACCCGCGGCTCGGCGCGTTCGTGGCACCCGCCCTGCTGATCGGCGCCGGATTCGCCCTGACCGTCAGCTCCGTGACGGCCGTGGCACTGGGCAGCGTGCCCCCGCACCTGGCGGGCATGGCCAGCGCCACCACCAACATGCTGCGCGACCTCGGGTTCGCCCTCGGCCCGGTCGTCGTCGGCGCCGTAGCCCTCGGCGGCGCGGGGTCGGCGTTCGCCGCGAACCTCGCCGGCACCCCGCTGCCGGCCGCCGAGGCCGCGGCAGCCCACGAGATCGCCGCGGCCGGCGGCCCCCTCGCCGTGAACAGCCTGCCGCCGGGCGCTCCCGGGTCCGCTGCGCACGGCCTGGCCCTGGACGCCCTGGGCAGCGGCTTCAGCACCGCGTTCCTGGTGTGCGCCGCCGCGGCCGCCGTCGCAGCGGTGCTCACCGCCATCGGCATGACCGGCCTCCGCACCGGCGAACCGGCCGCACCCGGGGCGCCCGGCCACCCCGCCCGGACGCAGCCCACCGCCGACGCCCGCCCCTGAACCCCCGCGCCCGCCGGCCGTCACCCGGGCGCGCCGCACCCTTCGCCCACACCTGATGACGCATCAGGTATGGCGCGGGGTGCGGCCGTTGGCGGGCTGCTGCGACACGGTCCGAACGGCGACGCAGACGCTATGCGTCCCCTGGCCCGTACCGCCCCTCCGTCATACCTCCTTGGGGACACCGGATTCCGGCACGTCGGCCCAACTGACCGACGGGCGCGTGCGGTTAGGGACACTGCACTCGCAGGGCAGGCCACGTGTCGGACGTGAAGGACCCTCCGGACAACTTCTCGGAGGTCTCCTGGTCCTTCACCCAGATTCCTCGGCACAGCTCCCCCTCGGCGAGATCGCTGTACAGGGTCACGGTGGCCCACTTGGGGCCCTCGATGGTGTCGGCGTAGTCCCGGATCGCCTGTTCCGCCTCGGCTCGGGTGGCATCCGGTTGTTGCAGGTCCGCCGTCCGCATGATGCCGCTGTCCCGCACATCGACAACGGTGTACGCCGGATCGCCGCCGCACGCGGTGAGCGTTGCGAGCAAGCCTGCGGCAATGAGCGTGGTGCGGGTACGCATGGGGTCCTCGTCGTCCGGTGTGGTGGGGTGGTCGAGCTGCAGAGCGATCGACCGTGCTGGTCGGCGCATGGCGATGGGTCCGGCGCACGTGCTGCCCGTCCGCTCCACCGCCGACCCACGGGTCCTGACCTGGAGCGACAAGCCTGGGCCCGTGCAGGAACGCATCCTCTCAGGCACCACACGAACCACGAACGCCGCCCGTGGAGTCTGCCACCGCCCCCCGCGCTCGGCGATCCCGAGCCCCCGCGCCGGGCACCCTGGTGTCGGGGGCTGCCCGGTCAGACCGGGCTGCACCCCTCGATCACGCCAGGTCCCGCTTCACCGCCGGCACGGCAGACCCGATGGAACCGCAGGTCAGGAGCCCTTCGCGACCGGTTCGAGGATGGCCACGCACTCCACGTGGTGCGTCATCGCGAAACATGTGGAACGCAAACGCGTGGAAGTAGCCGCAGGTCAGCACTCCGTGGAGGACATTCTGGTCAAAGCGCTTGCGTGCGTTACGTGCACTGTGTGCGTTGCGTGCGGCTTCTTGACGCACGAGGCACCCAGCGTGCCATTCAAACATTGGACCCCAGGCAGTCCCTCACGAAACCAGTCCGCCCATCGCACTCCAGCGGCCGTTAGGCGGCAGCTGCTGCCCAGGGCGGCACGACTGCACAGATGAGGCCGCGGCCCTGGCCCCGCACCCGACGCCCGGGTCCTGCTCGATACCCACCCCATCCACGCGAGCGCCGTCGTCGCCACCGTCACCGACCAGATCGCCGCGTCGTCTCCCAGCTGACCGAACGGTACGAACAGCCGCCCGACCGCCCGCCGGCGCTCAACACGGACGCCACCGGACCCGCCTACGTGCACGACGCAACCTCGTCGACAACGCCACCCGCCATGCCACAAGCCGCGTCCAGGTCACCGTCCGGACCCAGGACCAGCACGTCATCCTGTCCGTCCACGGTGCCGGGCCGGGCGTACCCGCCGAGAACGCCGAACGCGTCCTCGAACGCTTCGTCCGGCTCGTCGACGCCCGCTCCCGCGACCGCGGGGGCACCGGGCTGGGCCTGCCCATCGCACGCGAACTCGCCCACCGCCAAGGCACCCTTGTCTTCGCCCCCTCCGACACCGGCGCATGCTTCCAACTGCGTCTTCCTCACCCGCCTCCCCGGGCCAAGGGCGAGCGCTGAGCCGCGGGCGAAGGTGCGCTCCATCTCGGGAATAGCTTTCGGGGAGTTCCTGTCTCCCGCTCTGTCACCGAATCGGACAAGATCCAGAGTTGTCTTGGGGTCAGTCAGGCTCGCTCGGACTACCAAGCCTGCAGATTGCCGATCCGAAAGCGGGCATCGCCGGGAAGCCAATTCCTGGGAGTCTTGGTCGTCCAGCACGCTTTGGGCCATACCCGCGGATAGGGTGGGCGGCCCGGGAGCGAGGAGGAAGACCATGGCGCTGACCACGTCACTGGCCGGCAGGGTCCGGAACACGAGCCTGCCGAAAAGTCATGCCCTGCTGCCGCTCCTGGAGGCCGTCGTCAACGCGATCCAGGCAATCGACGCGCGGTTCGGTGACGATACCGAGTCCGGTCGTCTGAGGATCAGGATCCACCGCAGCCCACAGGAAGCACTCGACTTCAGCCACGTCGGCCCGGGGCGTGCAGCCCTGAAACCCATTGTTGGCTTCACCGTCGAGGACAACGGGGTGGGCTTCACTCCGGAGAACATGACATCGTTCGAGACCTTGGACAGCGACCACAAGGCCGACATGGGCTGCCGCGGCGTGGGGCGCCTGCTCTGGCTGAAGGCGTTCGACAGGGTAACGATTCGCAGCGCCTACGAGGACGAAGCCGGACGCATCGACGGGCGGCAATTCCGCTTCTCCGTCCACGGAGAGGTCGAGTTGGACCCGGAGGCAGAACTGCCCGCCGAGGTCGGCGCGGCCGTGAGCCTCGATGGGTTCAAGAAGCCCTACCAGCAGAGCGGGCTGAAGTCTGTAGAAGCCATCGCCCGTGAGGTATTCGAGCACTGCATCTGGTACTTCCTACGCCCCGGCGGCGCGCCCCACATCATGGTGTCCGACGACGACGGGGCGGTCTCGCTCAACAGCCTCATGAACGACTTCGTCTATTCCGACCTGCAAAGGACTTCGATAGACGTCAAGGGCGAGAGGTTCGACATGGTAAGCCTCCGACTGAAGTCCTCGCCGCGGAATCACGCGCCACGGCTGTACTGGTGCGCTGCGAACCGTGTGGTGCTGGAGGAAAACCTCACCAGCAAGGTGCCCGGACTCTATGGGAGGCTCAAGGACTCGGAGTCCTCCCCGTTCACGTACGTCTGTTATTTGTCCTCAGACTTCCTGGACAGCCACGTGCGCGCCGACCGTACGGCCTTCGACATCAGCGAACAGGCACCGGACACCCCTCTAATCGAGGACGTGTCGATGGACGACATCAGGGAGAGCGCGCTCAAGGAAGTCGAGCGAATCCTCGCCGGACCACTCAGCGCAGCGCGCGAGGAGGGCAAGGCCCGAGTCCACGAATTCGTCAGCAACCGTGCCCCGCGGTACCGGCCCGTACTTTCGCGACTGGAACCGCTCGGCGTGACCGTGGACCCGTCCATCAAGGACCAGGAACTGGAACTGCTGCTCCACAGCAACCTCCAGAAGCTCGAAGCGTCCGCGCTCGCCGAGGGCCACGCGGTCCTGAGCCAAGGAAATTCCGCCCCGCCAGAGGGGTACGACGACCGGTTGGCCCGGTACCTGAATACGGTGACCGACATCAACCAGTCCGATCTGGCCGCCTACGTCTCACGTCGACGGGCGATCCTCGACGTGCTCCAGCGGCTGGTCGAGGTGGACGGCCAAGGCAGGTACAGCAGAGAGGATGCGATCCACTCGCTGCTGATGCCGATGCGGACCGACTCTAATGAGGTCGGCACCGATGCCTCGAACCTGTGGATCATCGACGAGCGGCTCGCGTTCCACGACTACCTCGCCTCGGACAAAACCCTCAAAAGCATGCCGATAACGGGTTCCGATTCGACGAGGGAGCCCGACCTGCTCGCGACCCGGCTCGTCGGCTCGCCGGTCCTGGCCTCGGAGGGGCAATCGCTGCCGCTGCCGTCCATCGTCGTGGTCGAAGTCAAGCGGCCGATGCGCAATGACGCCTCGGAGGACAAGGACCCCATCCAGCAGTGCCTGGACTACGTCAAGCGTGTGCGCGCCGGCGGAGTGAAGACCGCGCTCGGGCGGCCGATTCCCCCTACACGTGAAGCACCTGCCTTCTGCTACGTCCTCGCCGATCTGACGAAGACGATGGTGGACAGATGCGAGTACGCGACTCTGCGGCCCACGCACGACGGCATGGGCTACTTCGGCTTCAACGAACCGCTCAAGGCATACATCGAAGTGGTGAGCTTCGACCGCCTCGTCAACGCCGCTACCGAACGCAACCGGGCGTTTTTCGACAAACTCGGGCTCCCCTCCAGTTGATCAGCCAATGTGGCCCTCCCCTTGGGTGTCGGTTTCAGCCAGTGTTGTTGCCATGGGCAGCGAAGGCAGCCTCCGCGGCCAGCTCATGCAGGACGCTCCCTCGTCGGAGGAGACCAGATGTCTTCCTCGTCCCAGTAGCAGCGCATCCATCTGGTCACCAGGCCATGGTGCCGGGCCAGATGCGCCGCCCTACTCCGCTCTGTCTCATGACTGGGCGATGAATCCTGCCGATCGGTCGAGCTGGAAAGGAGAACCGACCCGGGTTGGATCCCAGCCTTGATCTCGTGCCTCTCGAATGCTGGCAGCAACGTGAGCCGGACGAATGGGCTCCGTCTCGACGCCCACCCAGTTGCTGGGATGGGCCTGACCGCTGTTGACGATCAAGGTCGTGCCCGGCTGGTTGCCGCTGGCCGCTTCAACCGCATAGGTCAGCGGTGTCCAGCAGAGGCCCTGCATGTAGGAGGGCTTCCTGCGGATCCGCCAGCGGTACTCGATCCCGTCAACGGTTACGCGCCGGGAACCCTTCCTGTTCAGCGCCATCTTCACCTCCTCCGCTGTGGGACTCTGCTCTATCGCCGCGGGCGCGAAAAGCAGGTTACGCGCAGAACGTACCGAACGTTGTCGCTGACAAGCGCCTCCGGGACTACGGATCGGTTGATCAGCCCATAATCGGAGTCAGTGCCGAGCGACCCGGCACATCGCACCCGCCCCGGGTGCGCTCACCGCGATCGGAGAGCATCTTGAAGAACAGCCCGTTGTGGCGAGTGGTTGACAACGAGAGTGGTAGCCAGTCCCTCGTCAGCACGCCCTCCGAGGCAGTCGCGTTCGTCAACAGCCGGTTCGACACCGATGACGACGACGAGCCGTTCAGCATCACCGAGGTCGGTCCTCTCCTTCCGAAGCCGCTCAGGGTCATCACCGCATGGGCCGCCGAGAAGGACGGCGAGCGAACCGATGGGCGTACT
This sequence comes from Streptomyces genisteinicus, assembly GCF_014489615.1. Taxonomy (GTDB): domain Bacteria; phylum Actinomycetota; class Actinomycetes; order Streptomycetales; family Streptomycetaceae; genus Streptomyces; species Streptomyces genisteinicus. Next base: position 5,589,055 of record NZ_CP060825.1, on the reverse strand, counting down.
GCCCCGATCACCATCAGGCCGGTTGTGACGGACAACGCCGGCGAGTGCGATGCCGTAGTGCTCTGGCGCGACGTGTACGTCTCCTGGGACCACGACATGTACACCGTCGAGGAGCCGGACAGCTCCGAGTACAGCGAGGCTTACAGCGCTGCCGAGTTGATCGCGATCCTCGACGAGTACGCCGACGACTACGAGCACGCGCCTGAAGGGCCCGACAGCCACAGGTGGCCGAAACCGGAAGAGTTGATTCCCTACGGCGCCCAGGAGTGCGCCAAGCGGTTCGGGCATCTCGACGACGACGCGCTGCTGTGGCTCGCTGCCACCCGCATCACGCTCGCGGTGTGGCGCAACACACCCATCGAGAACTGGCATGCCGGGAAGAGTCCGCTACACGACGGCACAATGATGCGGATCAACACGGCAACCACCCGACTCGTGCGCTCGCTGCTGTCGTTCGACCATGTCGACTGGATCGGTCTCGGTCTCACGATCATCAACCCGTCCCGGGTTCTACCGACCGGGCAGTCTGTTCTCGAGCTCGGGCTGGCCTGCCACAATCCTGACGATCCGGCGCACGAGGCTGATCCGCGCGAAGAACTCGCGGAGATGGCACAGGACGCGATCGCTTGGGGGCGGGCGTACTGCCTTCGCGAGAAGACGTTCGGCCTGCGAACCCTGATCGCATTCTTCTGCGCGTCCGACAACGGCTGGTTTGGAACACCGAGTTGGGGGCGCGTCGTCGATCGGTTCACTACGGCTGTCGACGACCGGGAGAATGCGCGCTGGAACGTGCACCGAGACAAGCTTTGGTTCGACGAGTGGTTCACCAACCGCCCAGCCGACATCGCGGACACCACGGAACTCCGTCGGCTGCTCCATGCCGGGCCCGACCTGCTGTCCGAGGAGGCCGCCGAATGGTGCGTGGATGGTGGCATCGGCTACGTCTGCGGGGACGACCACGCGAACGGCTGCTGGCGGTGCGGCATCCCGCTGGCAACGGAGTCCCCCGACGAGTGAACGTGGGCACTGGCACGCTTTCTTGAAGTGGTAGCCGTAGGTGGACGCGGTGGGCGTCGTGCTCTTGCCGTGGGAACGCGGGGAGAAGAAGGCTTCAAGCCTGCGCTGCTTGCCCCTCTGCCCGATGAAGATCACGGGCACCGGCTTTCATATCGACAGATGAGCCTCCATCTCCTGATCAACAAAGAGGGCAGTCAGGACGTCGCGATATTCACCCTCCGTCCGATTCTTAAGCGGCACGAAGACCGTGCGGCAGTCCGCACGGTGGGCCATGGCGCTGACCTGCCAACGGATCCTGACGAATCCGGACCGTCGACATTCGGTGGAGAAGGCGAGGGCCTCGCTTGGACGCTGGCCAGTACCTGCCTGCAGATAGACCGCGAGCCGGTAATGCGGCGATATATGCGCGCAATGACGCGCTGACTACCAGGGCCTGCGCGTCGGTGTCTTCGCGGTGGGTCGACGGCCAAGATCAACGGCCGGGAGGCGGGCAGCAGCGGGGTCGTCCGCCGCCTCGAGCGTCTCGGGGCCCGCCCGTTGCGCCCAGGGGAGGAACCGGCTCGCTGGCTGGCCGAGATCCTGCCGGCATCGGCGTGCCCGCGCAGCTCGTCACCCCGGAATCCTGCGGTTCTGCAGACAGTTCCGACGTGTTGCCACTCCCTGACGCCGCTACCAGGATGCCCACGCCGCAACGCCCCTGCCCGGTACACATCCAGGGAGGGTAGTGAGACGGTGCCCGGCCATCTGTGGCACGGGCCCGTGTATCTCGGTGTCGTCATTCGAAAGGGCCGAAGTCCGGCGAGGAGGCAACACGACTGGCCCTGAGCACCTGGGCAAGGGTCGAGAGCGCTTCGAAGACACCAAGGACCTCGCCGAGGAACTCGAGATACGTCATCCCGGAGGGGCTCTCATCGCTGACGACGCGGCCTGTCTGAAGGTCGTGATGTGCTGTCGCGTGCCCGATCGTGTTCCGGCGACGGTTGTTGAGCAAGCTCTCGAATGGCTCCCAACCCGGCACCTGTGCCACATATGCGATCTTGAAGGCATTCGGCAACTTGTCGAACTTGTCGAGGTTTCTGGGGCGCTTGTTCTCGGGTACGCGGTCGGGGTGGGCGGCTCCGAAGTCGTCCGGGCTTCCGCGCTTCACCGTGTTCTGTGCTGCAACAAGCGGCCACAGGCACTTGCAGGCGAGCTCGAATCCGTGCTGGTAAAGGTCCCTCACCATCGAGAACTCGTCGCGGTAGAGGACAAGGTCGTCGAAGGCATTATTGCCGCCCGGGCCGAAGAACCTCCCCAGGAGCCCCATCTCCCAGGACTCGTGATGTTCTACGAAACGGTTGAGCTCGGTGAAGACATCTCGTTCCAGAGCCGCCGAGGACTGTCCTCGACGCCGGAAGGTCGCGAGGTGATCCTTGTGTCGTTTCATCGCTGCGAAGTGCTTGCGCGAGAAGCGGCCGATCACGTTGGCGCTGGTGGTCCCCGTGGTCCCTGTGATGACCGTCGTCACTGCGCCCATAGCCTGGTAAGCGACGGTCGTCCGCTCATGGCTCGTGCTCGGTTCCCATGCGAGTCCGAGCTGCTGCTGCGCGATGCGAACGAACATCGCAGTGTTGCCCTGGAGGTAGTACTGGAACAACATGCGGACCGTGGGCCATTGATCGCGGCCTGCTTCGAGCGCCGAATGCCGTTCGGACTGGAACTCCGCGAAGGCGTGGTCGCCGAGGGCCTGGAGGAGCGTCATCGTCGGGAAAGACCCCATCGGCGTGAACGTGTCGGCGTCGTAGCGCGACGGCACGAACGGATTGATGGTCACGACGCGTCCGTCAGGCGACTCTGGCGCGGAGTCGCTCAGCACCTCGCACTCGATGGCGATACGGTGGTTTTCGAGCTCAGTGCCCGACATCGAGCCCCGGATCGATAGTCCGCAGTGCGGGCACGGCAGGTAGAAGCGCGTTCCGCGGGTCGGCTCCACACCGAGCCGGGCGTCGAACGCCTCCGCACATCCCGGGCACTTGAGGCAATAGCGGGTGATCATGGTGCCAAGCTAGACGCCGGGAACCAGGGCGGCCAAGCTCTTTCGGTGAAAGCCGCTGCCCGCGAGGTTAATGAGCACAGCGAGCACCGCCTCGTGCTTGATGAGCGTGACCGTGCCGTGCTGCGTAGGGTCTGGTGCAGGAGCGGGTGACAGGTTGAAGTCACGCGGCCTGGAGGGCCGGTGTGGTCACGACGGTCTCGTACTCGATGGGGGTCAGCCGGCCGAGTGTGGCTTGTCGGCGGCGTCGGTGGTAGGTCCGCTCGATCCAGGTCACGATCGCGATCCGTAATTCCTCGCGAGTGGTCCAGCTGCGGCGGTCGAGGACGTTCTTCTGCAGCAGGCTGAAGAAGGACTCCATGGCCGCGTTGTCGCCGGCCGCCCCGACCCTCCCCCTATCGATCCGGCCATCCAGTGCCGGTCGAGGGCCTGGACGAACTTCCTTGATCGAAATTGCGATCCGCGATCGGTGTGCAGGATGCAGCCGTCGACGTCTTCACGCCGGGCCACGGCGTTTTCCAGCGCGGTCACGGCAAGGCGTGACTTCATCCACGTGTCGATGGAGTAGCCCACAATCCTGTTGTCGAAGACATCCTTGATCGCGCAGAGGTACAGCTTCCCCTCACCCGTGGCGTGCTCGGTGATGTCGGCGAGCCACAACCGGTTCGGACCGCTCGCGGTGAAGTTGCGGCTCACGAGATCGTCGTGCACCGGCGGGCCGGCCTTCTTGCCCCGGCTGCGCTTCTCGCCGAACACGCTCCACCAGCGGTTGTCCCGGCAGATCCGCCACGCGGTCCGGTCCGCCATCGCGGCCCCGGCATCGCCTGCCTCGTCGGCCAGGAAGCGGTAGCCGAACTCCGGGTCCTCGCGGTGGGCGTCGAAGAGCGCGTTCGCGCGATAGGCCTGGGTGAGGACGGCGTGGCCCACCGGCTTGTCGAGCCAGCGGTAGCGCACACTCGCTAAAATGGCAGGTCAGCGGCCTTTTTCGATGGGCTCAAGGATCGCCACGCACTCGACATGGTGCGTCATCGGGAACAGGTCGAACGCCCGCAGTGTGCGCGGCTTGTAGCCCGACTCCGCGAAGTAGGCGATGTCGCGCGCCAGCGCCGCCGGGTCGCAGGCGACGTAGGCGATGCGGCGGGCGCCCAGCCCCGCGAGGTGGCGGACGGTCTGCTTGCCGGCGCCCGCGCGGGGCGGGTCGAGGACGATGAGGTCGACGCCGTCGATGCCGGTGCGCGGCAGGACCGCCTCCACCTTGCCGTGCTCGATGCGGACGCGGTCGAAGTGCTGGAGGTTGTGGCGGGCGTCCTCCACCGCGCGCTTGCTCGTCTCGATGCCGAGCACCGCGCCCTTGTCGCCGACGCGGTCGGCGAGGGCGCCCGCGAAGAGGCCGACGCCGCAGTAGAGGTCGAGGGCCATGTCGCCCTTGCGGGGCAGCAGGCCCTGCATCACGGCGCGCATCAGGGTGTCGGCGGCCTGCGGATGGACCTGCCAGAAGCCGCCGTTGCCGACCCGGTGGGTGCGCTCGTCGGCGCGTTCGCGGACGAAGGCGCGGCCGTGGACGCGGTGGACGCCGCCGTCCCTCTCGTCGACGCGGAGCACGGAGACGGGCTTGTCGAGTTCGACGAGCGGGAGCCTGGCGCCGGGGCGCGGGGTCAGGATGACCTGGCGGTCGCCGGAGCCGGAGGCGGCGATGGCCTCGACGGTCTCCATGCCCTCCCAGAGGCGTTCCTCGATGCCGAGCTCGCTGACGCCCTCCGCGGCGATCATGCAGTGCTCGATCGGCTCGACCTCGTGGGAGCGGTGGCGGCGCAGGCCGACGTGGCCGGCCTCGTCGATCGCGTACTGGACGCGGGTGCGCCACTGCGGGACCTGGCCGGCCGGCAGCTTGTCGCCCTCGGCCGGCATGACGGTGCCGTCCCAGCCGGCATCCTCGGGGGTGAGGCCGGCGAGCCGCTGGAGCTGTTCGGCGATGACCTCGCCCTTGAAGCGGCGCTGGGCGCCGGGCTTGGCGTGCTGCCAGTCGCAGCCGCCGCACCGGCCCGGACCGGAGAACGGGCAGGGGGCCTCCACCCGGTCCTTGGACGCCTCGATGATCGTGACGGCGTCGGCGCGCAGGAAGCGGGAGCCCTCGTCGCCCTCGGTGACGCGGGCGACGACCTTCTCGCCGGGCAGCGTGTGCCGGACGAACAGGACGCGGCCCTCGTCGGTGCGGGCGATGCAGTGACCGCCGTGCGCGACGGGCCCGACCTCGACCTCGTACTCCTCCCCGACCAGCGACGGCGACGTCTCGGGTGCGTTCTGCATGAGGGGGTGACTCCAGTGATCGGGGGCGGCCGCGGGCGGTGCGGGTCGTGGGGACGACCCCCGCGCGGACAACGACCCACCAGTCTACGTCCGCCCCGGCGTGCTTCCGACCGGGCGGGGCCGGGGCGCACCGGGCAGGACCGGGGCGGAGCGGTCACGCGCACCGCGACGCGGCCGGCCCCCGCGTCAGCCCTTGCCGCTGTGCTCCTTGTGCTTGCGGTCGACGGGTCCCCGCCGCACCGCCCCGGGCGCGTTCCACTCGGCGCGCTTGCGGGCCCGCTTCCTGGCGGCCTCGGAGGATTCGAGCTGGTAGGGCACCGAGGTCACCATCACACCCGCGGTGAACAGCAGGCGGCCCTTGAGGCGCAGCGCGCTCTGGTTGTGGAGGAGGTGCTCGTACCAGTGGCCGACGACGTACTCGGGGATGATCACGCTGACCGCGTCGCGGGGGCTCTCGCGGCGCAGGCCCTTCACGTAGTCGATGATCGGCCGGGTGATCTCGCGGTAGGGCGAGTCGAGGATCTTCAGCGGGACGTTGATCCCGCGCCGCTCCCATTCGTCGCGCAGCGCCTTGGTCTCCGCCGGGTCGACGTTGATGCTGACGGCCTCCAGCTTGTCGGAGCGCATCAGCTGGGCGTACGACAGGGCGCGCAGGGTGGGCCGGTGGACCTTGGAGACGAGGACGATCGAGTGGACCCGGGAGGGGCGCACGGTGTCGTCGCTGGGTTCGTCCGGGGCGGCGATCTCCTCGGCGACCCGGTCGTAGTGGCGGCGGATCGCGGTCATGGTGCCGAAGAAGACGACCATGCCGAGCAGGGCGACCCAGGCGCCGTGGGTGAACTTGGTCGCGAGGACGACCACCAGCACCAGGCCGGTGAAGAAGGCGCCGAAGGTGTTGATCGCGCGGGAGCGGATCATGTGGCGGCGCCTGGCCTTGTCGCGTTCGGTGCGCAGGTGCCGGTTCCAGTGCCGGACCATGCCGGTCTGGCTGAGGGTGAAGGAGACGAAGACGCCGACGATGTAGAGCTGGATGAGCTTGGTGGAGTCGGCTCCGTAGGCCCACACCAGCAGGATGGCGGCTCCGGACAGGAGCACGATGCCGTTGGAGAAGGCGAGCCGGTCGCCGCGGGTGTGGAGCTGGCGCGGCAGGTAGCGGTCCTGGGCCAGGATCGAGCCGAGCAGCGGGAAGCCGTTGTAGGCGGTGTTCGCGGCGAGGAACAGCACCAGCGCGGTGGCGGCGGCGAGCAGCACGAAGAAGAAGGTGCCGTCGCCGAAGACGGCTGCCGCGACCTGGGAGATCACCGGGTGCTGGACGTAGCCGGAGCCCACCGGCACACCGTTGTCGATGAGGTCCTTCGCCGGGTTCTCGGCCATCTTGACGTCGGTGGCCATGGCGAGGCCGATGATGCCGCAGAACATGGTGACGGCGAGGGTGCCCATCAGCAGCAGGGTGGTGGCGGCGTTGCGGCTCTTGGGCTTGCGGAAGGCGGGGACGCCGTTGCTGATGGCCTCGACGCCGGTGAGCGCGGCGCATCCGGAGGAGAAGGCGCGCAGCAGCAGGAAGAAGAGCGCGAAGCCGGCGAGGCCGCCGTGTTCCGGCTTGATCTCGTAGTCGGCGGTCGGGGCGCGCATGGTCTCGTCGAGGACGAGGCCCTGGTACGCGCCCCAGATGATCATGGTGAAGACGCCGAAGACGAAGACGTACGTGGGGATGGCGAAGAGCTTGCCGGATTCCTTGACGCCGCGCAGGTTCATCAGCGTCAGGAGCACGATTATCACGATGGCGCTGAACACCTTGTGCTCGACCACGAACGGCACGGCCGAGCCGAGGTTCTCCACACCGGAGGAGATCGACACGGCGACGGTCAGCACGTAGTCGACGAGCAGGGCGCTGGCGACGGTGAGTCCGGCCTTGGGGCCGAGGTTGGTGGTGGCGACCTCGTAGTCGCCGCCGCCGCTGGGGTAGGCGTGGACGTTCTGGCGGTACGAGGCGACGACGGTGAACATCAGCACGACGACCGCGGCGGCGATCCAGGGGCTGAAGTGGTAGGCCGACAGACCTGCGATGGACAGGACCAGCAGTACTTCGCCCGGTGCGTACGCCACGGAGGAGAGCGGGTCGGAGGCGAAGACGGGGAGCGCGATGCGCTTCGGGAGGAGGGTCTCCCCGAGCCTGTCGCTGCGCAGCGCCCGGCCGATCAGAATCCGTTTGGGCAGGTCGGTCAGTTTGGACACGCAGAGGATCGTAAGGGTTCGAAAAGCGCCGACCCCACTCACCATGCGGGCCTTAACGGAATCCTGTTACGTCTTAGCGGAATGTCATCTCGCCATGACACTGAGGTCCACGGTATGACCGCGCGTCGTCGGTCCGGGCCCGGGTCTGAGATCCTGAGGGGTCTTGACAGCGAGACGAGACCTCAGAGACAGAGCCGGAAGGACGGTCGTGCACATCGTCATCATGGGATGCGGGCGAGTGGGAGCCGCTCTCGCGCAGACCCTGGAGCAGCAGGGGCACACGGTCGCCGTCGTCGACCAGGACCCCACGGCCTTCCGCCGCCTGGGATCGGGGTTCGGCGGCCGCCGGGTGACCGGTGTCGGCTTCGACCAGGACACCCTGCGCGAGGCGGGCATCGAGGAGGCCGGCGCGTTCGCGGCGGTCAGCAGCGGTGACAACTCGAACATCATCGCGGCCCGGGTGGCGCGCGAGATGTTCGGCATCGAGAACGTCGCCGCACGCATCTACGACCCGCGCCGCGCCGAGGTGTACCAGCGCCTCGGCATCCCCACGGTCGCGACGGTCCGCTGGACCGCCGACCAGATGCTGCGGCGCCTGCTGCCGTCGGGCGCGGAGTCGCTGTGGCGGGATCCGAGCGGCACGGTCGAGCTCGCGGAGGTGCACACCTCCCCCGCGTGGATCGGCCACAAGATCAGCCGGCTCCAGGAGGAGACGGGCGTGCGGGTCGCGTTCCTCACCCGGTTGGGCGAAGCGGTCCTGCCGACGTCGCAGACCGTGCTCCAAGAGGGCGACTTCGTGCACGTGATGCTGCGGAGCGACGAGATCGGGAAGGTCGAGGCGGCGTTCGCCGAGGGCCCCGAGGAGGGCGGTCACTGATGCGGGTCGCTATTGCGGGCGCCGGCGCCGTGGGGCGTTCCATCGCCGCCGAGCTGCTGGAGAACGGGCACGAGGTGCTCCTGATCGACAAGGCGCCGACCGCCATCTCGGTGGAGCGGGTGCCGCAGGCCGAGTGGCTGCTGGCCGACGCGTGCGAGATCACCTCGCTCGACGAGGCCGCGCTGCAGCGGTGCAACGTGGTGATCGCGGCGACCGGCGACGACAAGGTCAACCTGGTCGTGTCGCTGCTCGCGAAGACCGAGTACGGGGTGCCGCGGGTGGTCTCCCGGGTGAACAACCCGAAGAACGAGTGGCTGTTCAACGAGTCCTGGGGCGTGGACGTCGCCGTCTCGACGCCGCGGCTGATGTCGGCGCTGGTCGAGGAGGCGGTGAGCGTCGGCGACCTGGTCCGGCTGCTGCGCTTCAGCCACGGCGACGCCAACCTCGTCGAGCTCACGCTGCCGCCGGAGTCGGCGCTCGCGGGCACCCGGGTCGGAGAGGTGGACTGGCCGCAGGACACCTCGCTGGTCACGATCATCCGCGGATCCCGGGTGCTGACGCCGAGCGTGGAGGAGTCGCTGGAGGCCGGCGACGAGCTGCTGTTCGTCGCCGCCCAGGCCCGGGAGGAGCAGCTGGAGGACCTGCTCTCGGTCCGCCGCGAGTCCTGAGCACCACACCGTGTACGCGCGCAGTGCCCGGAACCGGTACCGGTTCCGGGCACTGCGTGTGTGCTGCGGGGACTGGCCGCGTGCCGCGGGGCCTTTCGGCCCGCGTGCCCTGCGCGTCGCGGACCGTGCACAGCGCCTGCGGGCCCCTCATACGGGCGGGGCGGGCCCGCGCCCACGCACGGAGTCGCCTACGGCACGGTGTCCTGCTGGGCGGCGGCCTTGCGGGCCTCCTCGGCCCGCTCCTCGGCCTCCATCTCGGCGAACACGTCGATCGGCGGCGGCGCCTTGGCCAGGAAGATCCAGGTCAGCCAGACGGCGAGCAGGAACGGCGGGATCTTCAGCGCGACGAGCACCCAGCCGAGCTGGGTGGTGTCGGCCCACCAGTAGAGCGGGAAGAGGATCGCGCACTTGGCGAGGAGGATCAGTCCCCACGCGTAGCTCGCCTTGGTGTACGCCTTCTTGCGGCCGGGATTACGGGTCCGCCAGGAGAGGTTCTCCTTGAAGACCGGACCGAGGATCAGCCCGATCAGGGGGACACCCGCCGCCGCGGTGACCAGGTACGCCGTCGCCAGGCCCAGCGTGTAGAGCATGCCCGGCAGATAGAAGTCCTTGGCCTCGCCGGTCATCATCGCGAAGAGGACGCCGAAGCCGACGCCGAAGACGCCGCTGAAGGCGTGCTTGACGGTGTCCCGGCGGATCAGCCGGACCGCGACCAGCACCAGCGAGATCGCGACCGCGGCGATCGCGGACATCTTCAGGTCTTTGTTGACGGTGTAGATCGTGACGAAGAGCAGGCCCGGCAGGACGGTCTCCACCATGCCGCGCACGCCGCCGAACGCCTCGAACAGCGCCGCCTCCGTGACTGCCTTGGAGTCGGCCGCATGGCCGGGCTGCTGATCGTTGGTCGTGGGGGGCGGCTTGTCGACGGACGTCACCGGCTACTCCTGTCCGAGCGGTCGGAGTTCGTATTTGGGATTGAACAGCACCCGGCGGCCGTGGCTCATCGATATCCGGCCGGAGGCGATCAGACGGCGTCCCGGTTCGATGCCGACGATCGACCGGCGGCCGAGCCAGACGACGTCCAGCGGGGCGGTGCCGTCGAAGAGCTCCGCCTCCAGGGCCGGCACTCCGGCCCGCGGCCGCAGGGTCACCGTGCGCAAGGTACCAGTCACCCGGACGATCGCGCGGTCGTCGCAGTCGCAGATCCGGGTGCACCCGGAGGCCTGGGTGTCCTCCTGGAGCTCCTCCGACTCGATGTCCTGCTGCGAGGACGCGAGCCGGTCGAACATACGGCGGAAGCGGCCGGCCGGTCTGACCGTCCTCTCGTCGCGCGCCGCCTTCTCGGAGCGGGGTGTTGCACTCATACGGAAAGCGTACCGGCCCCCCTCGGGGACGCATCAACGTTCGAAGCGGTAGCCCATGCCCGGCTCGGTGACGAAGTGGCGGGGGTGCGACGGATCGGCCTCCAGCTTGCGGCGCAGCTGCGCCATGTACACGCGCAGATAGTTGGTCTCGGTGCCGTACGAGGGGCCCCAGACCTCCTGGAGGAGCTGCTTCTGGCTGACCAGGCGGCCGCTGTTGCGGACCAGGACCTCCAGCAGGTGCCACTCGGTCGGCGTGAGCCGCACGTCGCGTCCGTCGCGGTGCACCTTCTTCGCGGCGAGGTCGACGGTGAAGGAGGCGGTGTCCACGCTCACCAGGTCGTCGTCACCGCCGCCGACGGGCTCGGCACGGCGTACGGCGGCCCGCAGCCGGGCGAGCAGTTCGTCCATGCCGAAGGGCTTGGTGACGTAGTCGTCGGCGCCGGCGTCGAGTGCCTCCACCTTCTCGTCGGAGGAGTGGCGGGCGGAGAGCACCAGGATGGGCACCCTGGTCCAGCCCCGCAGGCCCCGGATCACCTCGACGCCGTCCATGTCGGGCAGACCGAGGTCCAGCACGACGACGTCGGGGTGGCGGGCCGCGGCGAGTTCGAGCGCGCCGGCGCCGTCGTGGGCCGAGTCCACCTCGTACTTGCGCGCCTTCAGGTTGATCACGAGGGCGCGCACGATCTGCGGCTCGTCGTCGACCACGAGCACCCGGGTCATGACCGGTCCGCCTTTCTGCCGTGCGGATGAGGAAGGAGAAGTGGGAGGGGACGGGGGCCGGTGCGCGGCCGCGGCCGTGGGACCGGGCCGGACAGCGGGCCGGTGTCCGGGCGGGCGGCGGGGGCCGCCCGGGGCGGGATGCGGGTCATGGGGCCGCCTCCGCCGGCGCCGGCCCGGAGGTCCCGGGCGGCGGGCCGGGCGCCGCGGCCAGGGTGAGCACCATCGTCATGCCGCCGCCCGGGGTGTCCTCGGCGCTCAGCGTGCCGCCCATGGCCTCGACGAAGCCGCGCGCCACCGCGAGTCCGAGGCCGACGCCGGCGCCCCGCGGGGCGTCGCCGACCCGCTGGAACGGCTCGAAGATCCGTTCCTTGGCCTCGTCGGGGACGCCGCTGCCGCGGTCCACCACACGCAGTTCGACGCGGTCGCCGAGGGTGCTGGCCGCGACGACGACCGGGGTGTCGTCGGGGGTGTACTTGACCGCGTTCTCGACGATGTTGGCGACCGCCCGTTCCAGCAGGCCCCGGTCCACCGCCACCATCGGCAGCGTCTCCGGGACGTCGAGGCCGACGCTCTCCGGCGGGACGCCCGCGAGGGCGAGCGGGATGACCTCGTCGAGGCCGGTCCGGCGTATCAGCGGAGTGACCGTGCCGGTCTGGAGCCGGGACATGTCGAGGAGGTTGCCCACCAGGTGGTCGAGGCGGTCGGCGCCCTCCTCGATCCCCGCGAGGAGCTCGGCCTCGTCCTCGTCGGACCAGGCGACGTCGTCCGAGCGCAGCGAGGTGACGGCGGCCTTGATGCCGGCCAGCGGGGTCCGCAGGTCGTGGCTGACGGCGGCGAGCAGCGCGGTCCGTATCCGGTTGCCCTCCGCGAGCGCGCGGGCCGCCTCCGCCTCCCCCACCAGCCGCTGCCGGTCGAGGACGACCGCCGCCTGCGCGGCGAACGCGGCGAGCACCCGGCGGTCCTCGGCGGGCAGCACGCGGCCGGAGAGCGCCAGCGCCATGTGGTCGCCGACCGGCATGTCCACGTCGGCGTCGTCGGGCCGGGCGGCGGGCGCGGGGCCGACGCTCGCGGTGCAGGTCCAGGGGTCGACGTCGCCGGCCCGTTCCAGCAGGGCGACCGACTCCATGGCGAACGTCTCGCGGACCCGTTCCAGCAGGGCGTCGAGGGCGGTCTCGCCGCGCAGCACGCTGCCCGCGAGGAAGGAGAGGATCTCCGACTCGGCCCGCAGCCGGGCGGCCTGGTGGGTGCGGCGGGTGGCCAGGTCGACGACGGAGGCGACCGCCACCGCGACGGCGAAGAAGATCACCAGGGCGACGAGGTTCTGCGGTTCGGCGATGTCGAGGGTGTGGCGGGGCGGGGTGAAGTAGTAGTTCAGCAGCAGGGACCCCACCGCCGCCGAGGCGAGCGCCGGCCGCAGACCGCCCAGCAGGGCGGCGAGCACGGTCAGGAAGAGGAAGAGCAGGACGTCGTTGGCGAGCCCCGGCCCGTCCTCGACGCTGAGCAGCACGAGGGTGAGCAGGACGGGAGCGGCGACGCCCGCGAGCCAGGCGGCGATCGTGCGGCTGCGGCCGATCCGGGCTCCGCGGCTCCCGGGCAGGCCGCGGCCCTTGCCCACCTCGTCGTGGGTGACGATGTGGACGTCCAGGTCGGGGCCGGAGTCACGGGCGACGGTCGCGCCCACTCCCGGGCTGAAGAGGTACTGCCAGGACCTGCGGCGGCTGGAGCCGAGGACGATTTGGGTGCCGTTCACCCCGCGGGCGAAGTCGAGCAGCGCGGACGGTATGTCGTCGCCGATGACGTGGTGAAAGGTGCCCCCCAGGTCCTCGACGAGGGTGCGCTGGACGGTCAGTTCCTTCGGGGAGGCCGAGGTCAGGCCGTCGCTGCGGGCGATGTACACGGCGAGGATCTCGCCGCCCGCGCCCTTGGCGGCCATCCGCGCGGCGCGCCGGATCAGGGTGCGGCCCTCGGGGCCGCCGGTCAGACCGACGACGATGCGCTCGCGCGCCTGCCAGGTGGAGCGGATGTTGTGCTCGCCGCGGTACTGCTGGAGGTACTCGTCGACCCGGTCGGCGAGCCAGAGCAGCGCCAGCTCGCGCAGGGCGGTGAGGTTGCCGGGGCGGAAGTAGTTCGACAGGGCGGCGTCCACCTTGTCCGGCTGGTAGATGTTGCCGTGCGCCATCCGGCGGCGCAGCGCCTGCGGCGCCATGTCGACGAGCTCGATCTGGTCCGCCCTGCGGACCACCTCGTCGGGCACGGTCTCCCGCTGCCGGACGCCGGTGATCGAGTGGACCACGTCGCCGAGTGATTCCAGGTGCTGGATGTTGACGGTGGATATGACGTCGATGCCCGCGGCGAGGAGTTCCTCGACGTCCTGCCACCGCTTGGCGTTGCGGGAGCCGGGGATGTTGCTGTGCGCCAGCTCGTCGACGAGCGCGACGGCGGGGGCGCGGGCGATCACGGCGTCCACGTCCATCTCGGTGAACCGCGCGCCGCGGTGCGTCAGCTCCTGGCGGCGGACCTGCTCCAGCCCGTGCAGCAGCACCTCCGTGCGGGGCCTGCCGTGGTGCTCCACGTACCCGACGACGCAGTCCGTGCCGCGCTCGGCACGCCGGTGCGCCTCGGAGAGCATCGCGTAGGTCTTGCCGACTCCGGGCGCCGCGCCCAAATAGATCCGAAGCTTGCCGCGTCCCATGGCCTCATTGTCGTCTCTGTACCGCACACCGACCGCCGGCTCCCGCCGCTGCTGCGCGCAGCGTCGACCCTACGTCCGCGAAGGGGCCGCGGACGCCGGAGCGGGCGCTGCAGGGTCCGTATTGACGGGATTCTGACGGCCCCGGGGCGGGCGCGGGCGCGCGGCCGGGCCGTCGCACGGACCGGACGGACCCGGGCGGACGCGGCGGATCGGGCTCCGGGGCACGGCGGACCCGGGCAGGGCGGGAGGGCGGGCCTGGGGCACGGGGCAGGGCGGAACCCGGGTCGCGCGGGGCTCCGGACGGCGGTGCGGGCGGTGCGGTGCGGGGGCGGCTCCGCCCCCGCAGGAGGGGTCACCCCTCGACGATCTCCCCGTCCCGGAGTTCCAGGACGCGGTCGGCGAGCTGGAGGAGCTGGGCGTCGTGGGTGGCGACCAGGGCGGTGACGCCCTCGCTGCGGACCACGGCGCGCAGGAGCTCCATCACGGCCAGGCCGGTCTCCGCGTCGAGCTGGCCGGTCGGCTCGTCGGCGATCAGCAGGGCGGGGCGGTTGGCGAGCGCGCGGGCGATGGCGACGCGCTGCTGCTGGCCTCCGGAGAGCTCGCCCGGCCGCTGGGCCGCGTGGTCGGCGAGGCCGACGAGGGCGAGCATCAGCGCGACGCGCTCCTCGCGGGCACGCGGTTCGGCCTTGCGCAGACGCAGCGGAACGCCGACGTTCTCCGCGGCGCTGAGGATCGGGATCAGGCCGAAGGACTGGAAGATGAAGCCGATCCGGTCGCGGCGCAGCTCCAGGAGCCCCTTCTCGCCGAGGCCGGCGAGCTCCGTGCCGTCGACGGTGATGCTGCCGCCGTCCGGTTCGTCCAGGCCGCCGACCAGGTTGAGCAGGGTGGTCTTGCCGGAGCCGGACCGGCCCTTGAGCGCCACCAGTTCGCCGCGGGGAATGTCGAACGAGACGCCGCGGAGCGCGTGCACCGCGGAGGGCCCGCTGCCGAAGGACCGGCGCAGGCCGCTCACCCGCACCATGGGCCCGTGCCCCGGTTCCATGACGGCGGTGCCCGCGTGCTCGCTGCTGCTCTCGGTCATGCCGCTTCCCCCATAGCTGCCGGCGCCCGGCGCCGGCCGTGCGTGCCGGATCGGTGTGGCCACAGTATGTGCAGGGGCCACACGGCCGGGCAACGGGCCGGGGCCCGCGGACGGCGGGGCGCTCCCGTCACCGGGTGCGCCCCGCCCGCCGCGGTGACCAGCCCGGGGCCGGCCGTGGACCGGTCAGCGCACCTCGGTGATCTCCGGGCCGCGCTGGAGCTGGCCCATGCCGCCGGAGAACCGGGAGCCCTCCTGCTCGGTCTGCTGGACGCCCTCGGGCACCATCTGCGCGTCGTCCGGCAGCTTGAGGACGATCGGGTCGCGCGGCGCCATCGGGCCGTCGCCGCGCACCACGACGGTGTCGCGGAAGATCTGCTCCAGCAGCCCGGCGGCCTGCGGCTGCACCGCGCCCTGCCCGGAGATCACTCCGCGCAGGAACCAGCGGGGGCCGTCGACGCCGACGAACCGGACCAGCTGCACGCCGCCCTTGCCGTCGGGCAGCTGCACGGGCACCTGTGCGCGCAGTTCCCAGCCGAGCGGGCCCTCGACCTCGTCGATGACGCCGCCCTGCTGGGTGATGCCGCCCGCGATCTCCTCGCGGACCTCGCCCCAGATGCCTTCCTTCTTGGGAGCCGCGAAGGCCTGCAGCTGTACGGCGCTGTCGCGCAGCACGACCGTGGCCGCGACGATCGCGTCTCCGGCGACCTCGACCCGCAGCTCCATGCCGTCGACCCCGGGCACGAACATGCCGCCCAGGTCGACCCGGCCCTCGCCGGGCCGGGAGACCTCGGAGGCGTCCCAGGGGCCGTCGGGCCGCGGGGCCGGCGGGAGGTTCACCCGACGGGACTCCCCGGCCTCCGTGCCGAGGTCGGCAGACTCGTCCGCGACTCGCTCGGCCTCGCCCGTTGCGTCCGCCGCGTCCTCGGCGGAACCACTCTTCTTGCGACGTCCGAACACGTCACTGTCCTTCCCGGTCGGATACGACCGAAGCGTATCGATTCCCACCCGTAGAGCCGTCCACGGCGGCATGACCGCCGGTGGACCCGAAGCCCCCCTCGGCCCGCGCGGAGCCGGGAAGCTCCGCCACCTCGTGGAAGCGCACCTTCTCGACCTGCTGGACGACCAGTTGGGCAATCCGGTCGAACCGTTCGAACCGTACGGTCTCGCGCGGGTCGAGGTTGACCACGATCACCTTGATCTCCCCACGGTACCCGGCATCAACCGTCCCTGGGGCATTCACGAGTGCCACTCCGCAGCGGGCGGCGAGACCCGAGCGGGGATGCACGAACGCCGCGTACCCGTCGGGCAGGGCGATGGAGACGCCGGTCGGCAGCACGGCGCGCTCGCCGGGGGCCAGCTCGGCCGCCTCGCACGTCATGAGGTCGGCCCCGGCGTCGCCGGGATGACCGTACGACGGGAGCGGGACCTCGGGGTCCACGCGGCGGATCAGTACGTCGACGGGTTCGCGCATCAGGGGTTCACCTCGAACGCGCGGGCACGGCGCACCTGGTCCGGGTCGGCCATGGCCGCCCGGATCTCCTCGGGCCGGCCGTTGTCGATGAAGTGGTCGACCTTGACCTCGATGAACAGCGCGGCGGCGCGGACGGCGACCGGGCCGTCGGGGGAGCCGATGCGGCCGACGGCCGAGGAGTAGATCTTGCGTCCGGCGACGGCGGTGACCTCGGCGTCCAGGTGCAGCACGGTGCCGACGGGCACGGGCCGGACGAAGTCGGTCTCCAGCTTGCCGGTGACGGCGATGACGCGCAGCAGCCAGCTGAGCGAGCCGAGGGTCTCGTCCAGCGCCGTCGCCAGGACGCCGCCGTGGGCCAGTCCGGGCGCGCCCTGGTGGGCGGGCTTGACGGTGAACTCCGCCGTGACGCGCACGCCGTCCTGGGCGCGGGCCTCCAGGTGCAGGCCGTGGGGCTGGTCGCCGCCGCAGCCGAAACAGTGCTCGTAGTGCGCGCCGAGGAGCTCGCCGGGCGCCGGGGCTTCGGGGTGCCGGACGGGCGCCGTGGCGTCGGCGGGCGGGGTCAGGGCCGGGGACCCGGGCGGGGGGCCGGCGGAGGGGCCGCCACCCGCCCCTCGGTTGTTCGCGTTGGTCACAGGCGCAGACCTTACCCGCGCGGCTGTCCGCGGGTCGCGCCGTGCCAAGCTTGGATCCATGCAGCCTTCCGCCCCGCAGTACTCAGAACGCCTCACCGCGCCCCGTTCGTGGTGGGTCGTCACCGCCCTCTTCGGGATCTCCGGCGGTCTCGTCACGCTTCCGCTGGGGCTGCTGCCCATGCTGGGCGGGCTGATCGGGGCGGCCGCGGTGGCGGGCGCGGTGGTCAGCTCGTACGGCTCGGCCCGGATCCGGGTGGTCGCGGGGTCGCTGGTCGCGGGTGACGCCCGCATCCCCGCCGGGGCGCTCGGGCCCGCGGAGGTGCTGGACCCGGAGGAGGCGCGTGCCTGGCGTTCGTACAAGGCGGACCCGCGGGCGTTCATGCTGCTGCGCAGCTATGTGCCGACGGCGGTGCGCATCGAGGTGACGGATCCCGCGGACCCGACCCCGTACGTGTACCTGTCGACGCGGCGTCCCGAGGAGCTGGCGGCGGCGCTGGCCTCGGCCCGGACGCCGGAGACCGCCTGAGACAGGGGAGCCGGGGCCGTCGGCACCGGAGGCAGGGCCGGTCCCGCCGTCGCCGGAGACCGGCCGGGGCAGGGCCGGGCTGTCGTCGCCCGGGACCGTCCGGGGGCGGCGCCCCGGCCCTCCGGCGCGTGCCGCACGGCGCGGCGGGCGCCCCGCGGGCCGGGCGGGGGTCAGTGCCGCGGCGGCAGCGGAGGACGGCCCTCCAGCAGCTCCGGGGGCAGGGCGTCCGAGGGCTGCTCCAGGGCCGGGAGCCCTTCGAGCGCGTCCCAGGGGACCTGGCGCCGGCGGAGGTCGGCCCGGATGTGGTGCGCGAGCTTGCGGGTGTCGCGGCGGTTCATCACCGCGCCGACGGCGGCGCCGACCATGAACGGGATCAGGTTCGGCAGGTTGCGCACCATGCGTTTCATGATCTGCTGGCGCAGCTGCCGCTTGAAGTGCGAGCCCATCGACATGTCGTACGTCGAGGGCTTGGTGACGTCGATGCCGCGCTCGGTCGACCAGGAGTTGAGGTAGGCGACGCTGCGGTCCTTCAGGTTGCCCGGCGGGCGCAGGCCGTAGACCTCGTGGAGTTCGGCGATGAGCTTCAGCTCGATCGCGCCGACGCCGGCGACCTCGGCGGCGAGCTCGGTCGGCATCGCGGGCGGGACCGGCATCATCGCGGCGGCGCCGATGCCGGCGCCGATCGTGGAGGTGGCGTTGGCCGCCCCCGAGACGAGCTTGTCGGCGAGCTGCTCGGGGCCGAGCCCCGGGAACTGCCGGCGCAGCGTCGCGAGGTCCCGCACGGGCACACGCGGCGCGTTCTCGATGAGACGGTCGGCGAGGTGGCCCAGGGCCGCCTTGGCGCCTTCCCGTGTGCGGACGAGTCCGGTGCGTGCGCCCCGTCCCGTCCGTGTCAGTCCGGCCACGGCACCGGCGCCGCCTCTGGCGACGCCGTGGCGCACCGCTTCGAGACGCCGGGCCCCGGCCGTGGGTCCGGCAGGGTGCGCTGCTTCGAGCGAGGCCCCGGGGCCTCGCTCCGCGTCGTCACCCGTGCCGTGCGGCAGCAGGGCGTTCTCCTGCCCGTCGGACGGCTCCGCGCCCGACGGGGTGCCCTGACCGGCCTGGTGCGCCTCCGACGGCTTCTGACGCCGGAAGCGCCGCTTCCTGGACGGTTCACCGGCTGCCACTGGCGACCGTTCCTCAGTCGCAGTCGCGGCAGATCGGCTGGCCGTTCTTCTCGCGCGCCAGCTGGCTGCGGTGGTGCACGAGGAAGCAGCTCATGCAGGTGAACTCGTCGGCCTGCTTGGGCAGGACCCGGACGGCGAGCTCCTCGTTGGACAGGTCTGCTCCCGGGAGCTCCATGCCCTCGGCGGCGTCGAACTCGTCGACGTCGACGTTGGAGGTGGACTTGTCGTTCCGGCGGGCCTTCAGTTCCTCAAGGCTGTCCGAATCGACGTCGTCGTCGGTCTTGCGTGGGGTGTCGTAATCCGTTGCCATGTCGCTCTCCCCCTCTGGGTGTATGCGGTGTCTCCAGCGCACGTAACGCGCGAGAGGCCGGACTTGTGCCCGACCTGAGGCGGAGATTTTGCCTCACATCAAGGTCTGTTACTCAATCGACACCCAACCGGATCGCCCGAGAGTGATCGGGTCGGGTGGCGACGGTGACCGTACACGGTCCGATCGACGCACTTCACCGGCGCCACCCCGTGTACTTCCCGTGCTCACGACCCCCGAAAACTCGGGCTTTTTCCGACTTTCCCGGGGCGGAAGCGATCACGGAGAGTAGATCAGGTGTCCAGCGGTTCTGTGAGCGATCACACACGGAGCCCTCGGGTGTCGATCCCGAAAATTCCGCTTAAAGCGAACATCGCCCAGCATGTCAGGTCGGCAGAGTGACGCGCATCACAAGACCGCCTCCTTCACGGGGCTCCGCGATGATACGTCCGCCGTGCGCCCTCGCCACGGAACGCGCGATGGACAGCCCCAGCCCGACGCCCTTGTCGCTGCCCGTGCGCTCCTGGCGCAGCCTTCTGAACGGCTCGAAGATGTTGTCCACCTCGTAGGCGGGAACCACGGGACCCGTGTTCGAGACGGTCAGGACCGCCTCGCCCTGCCGGATCTCGGTCGAGACCTCCACCCAGCCGTTCTCGGCCACGTTGTAGCGGACCGCGTTCTGCACCAGGTTGAGGGCGATGCGCTCCAGCAGGACGCCGTTGCCCTGCACGACCGCCGGGCCGCGCTCCCCGCGCACCTCCACCCCCAGGGCCTCCGCCTCGGACCGCACCTGGTCGATGGCGCGCGAGGCGACCTCCGCCAGGTCGACGGGCTTGCGCTCGACGATCTGGTTGTCGCTGCGGGCCAGCAGCAGCAGGCCCTCCACCAGCTGCTCGCTGCGCTCGTTCGTGGCCAGCAGCGTCTTGCCGAGCTGCTGGAGCTCCACGGGGGCGCCCGGGTCCGAGAGGTGGACCTCCAGGAGGGTCCGGTTGATCGCGAGCGGTGTGCGCAGCTCGTGCGAGGCGTTCGCCACGAAACGCTGCTGTGCGGTGAACGCCCGCTCCAGCCGGTCCAGCATCTCGTCGAAGGTGTCCGCGAGCTCCTTGAGCTCGTCGTCGGGCCCGTCGAGCTCGATCCGGCGGGTGAGGTCGGAACCGGCCACCTGCCGGGCGGTGCGGGTGATGCGGCCCAGCGGCGACAGCACCCGGCCCGCCATCGCGTAGCCGAACGCGAAGGCGATGATGCTCAGCCCGAGCAGCGCGAACAGCGAGCGGCGCAGCAGGTCGTCCAGCGCGAGCTCGCGCTGGTGGGCGAAGCAGGACTTCAGGGCGGCGTTGGCCTGGTCGGCGGAGAGGCCGGCCCGCAGCGCCTCGCAGGAGTTGTCGGTCAGCTCGATCTTGCTGTCCGGCAGCAGCCGGAACGGCAGTTCGCTGATGTTGTGCAGGGCCTGCGCGGTGAACAGGTAGATGATCGACAGCAGCAGGATGCCCGCGATGAGGAACATCCCGCCGTAGAGCAGGGTGAGCCGTATCCGGATGGTCGGACGCAGCCACGGCTGGACCGGGTCCCTCGGGTCCCAGGTCGGCTTCGGAGGCGCCTCGGGAGGCGCGGGTACGGCGGCCACGCGGATCAGATCCGGTAGCCCGAGCCGGGCACCGTGACGATCACCGGCGGCTCGCCGAGCTTGCGGCGCAAGGTCATGACGGTCACCCGCACGACGTTGGTGAAGGGGTCGGTGTTCTCGTCCCAAGCCTTCTCCAGCAGCTGCTCGGCCGAGACGACGGCCCCCTCGCTGCGCATCAGGACCTCCAGGACGGCGAACTCCTTGGGGGCGAGCTGGATCTCCCTGCCGTCGCGGAACACCTCGCGGCGGTTCGGGTCGAGCTTGATCCCGGCACGCTCCAGGACGGGCGGCAGCGGCACGGTGGTGCGCCGCCCGAGCGCCCGCACCCGCGCGGTCAGCTCGGTGAACGCGAAGGGCTTGGGGAGGTAGTCGTCCGCACCGAGCTCCAGACCCTCCACACGGTCGCTGACGTCGCCGGACGCGGTGAGCATCAGCACCCGGGTCGGCATGCCGAGCTCGACGACCCGGCGGCACACGTCGTCACCGTGCACCAGCGGGAGGTCGCGGTCGAGCACCACCACGTCGTAGTCGTTGACGCCGATGCGCTCCAGGGCCGCGGCACCGTCGTACACGACGTCGACGGCCATGGCCTCCCGGCGCAGCCCGGTGGCCACCGCATCCGCGAGCAGCTGCTCGTCCTCGACGACGAGTACGCGCACGTCGCTTTCCTTCCCTTGAGCCCGTCCCGGCGGACGGGACCGCTTCCCGGCACTGGTTGTGCGGGTCCCATCCTGCCCGTTACGCGCGTAAACCGGCGGTAAGGCAGTGACGGACGGGCTGCGGTCCGGGAATGCGCCGGATTGGCCCGGCGGTTGAGGTTTCCATGAGGTTTCGCCTGGGGATGACGACTGAACACCCCACGATCACGCCCTGTATGTGGCGCAGCACGACCTGTTTCCGGGTTGATCACCCGCCTCTCGCCCCGCGAGGGGGACCCCACAGGCACACCCCCGTGCCGACGACCTAGCCGAGGGGGCGCATCATGGACGCTTTCACCACAGGACTTCTGCAGCGCATAAAGGCGGCGGAGTCCGACCTGACGATGGCCCGCGAGACGGGCGACGACTTCCTCGCGGACGTCGAGCAGGCCGAGCTGGAGGACCTGCACCGCCTGGCCGCGGAACACGGTGTGCGGGTGACCGCGGCCTGAGGCGTGCCGCCGGACCGGCGTGGTCCCGCACCCGCCCGGCCGGTCCGGTACGGATGCCCGGCACGGCCCCGCAGCCGCGCGACGAAGGGAGGGCCCCGGCGCCATCTGGCGCCGGGGCCCTCCCTTCGTCCGTGCCAGGGGCCCGGCGGCCGTCAGTCGTGCCAGGCCCCGAACTCCTCCAACAGGTCCTGGAGCGGCTCGAAGACACCGGGCGGGGCCGCGATCGTCAGCTCGCCCGACGGGGCGTGGCCGGGGCGTCCGCCGGTCAGCGCGCCGGCCTCGCGGGCGATCAGGTCGCCCGCCGCCAGGTCCCAGGGGCTCAGCCCCCGCTCGTAGTAGCCGTCGAGCCGGCCGGCGGCCACGTCCGACAGGTCGAGCGCGGCGGACCCGCCGCGGCGGATGTCGCGCAGCCGGGGGATCAGCCGCTGCGCGACGTCGGCCTGGTGGGTGCGGACGCTGTGGACGTAGTTGAACCCGGTGGAGACCAGGGCCTGGTCCAGCGGCGGGGCCGGCCGGCAGCGCAGCGGGCGGTCGCCGAGGCGGGCGCCGCCGCCGCGCACGGCGTGGAACGTCTCACCGCGCATCGGGGCCTCCACGACGCCGACGACCGTCTCGCCGTCGATCTCCGCCGCCACGGACACCGCCCAGGTCGGCAGCCCGTAGAGGTAGTTGACGGTGCCGTCGAGGGGGTCGACCACCCAGCGCACGCCGCTGGTGCCCTCCCGGGAGGCGCCCTCCTCGCCCAGGAAGCCGTCGTCGGGCCGGTGGTCCTCCAGGTAGCCGGTGATCAGCTTCTCGGCGGCGATGTCCATCTCGGTGACGACGTCGATGGGACTGGACTTGGTACGGGCCACGGCCAGGTCGTCCGGCCTGCCGTCCCGCAGCAGGGCGCCGGCCCGCCGGGCGGCCTCGAGGGCGAGGGTGAGCAGTTCGGACGTCCGCGCGTCGGTCACGGGGGTCTCCTTCGGGCGGTTCACGCGTAGGGGCTGTCGGCTCCGGCGGCCGCGGGCCGCCGGTTCCTGGCCGGGCAGCACCCGACCGGGCACAGGTCGTGGCTCGCGCCGAGGGTGCCCAGGGCGCAGCGTTCCGCGTCGATGCCGCGTTCGGAGGCGGCCCGCTCCAGGAGCAGGTCGCGCACGGCGGCGGCGAAGCGGGGGTCGGCGCCGACGGTGGCGGAGCGGCGGACGGGCAGCCCCAGTTCGGCGGCCTTGGCGGTGGCCTCGGTGTCGAGGTCGTAGAGGACCTCCATGTGGTCCGAGACGAAGCCGATGGGGACCATGACGGCGGCCGGCGCCCCGGTGTCGTGGAGCGTCTGGAGGTGGTCGCAGATGTCGGGTTCCAGCCACGGGATGTGGGGGGCTCCGCTGCGGGACTGGTAGACGAGCTCCCAGGGGTGCTCGATGCCCGTCTCGTCGCGGACGGCGCCGGCCACGAGACGGGCGACCTCCAGGTGCTGGCGGACGTAGGCTCCGCCCTCCCCGTGCTCCTCCTCGGGGCCGGAGGTGTCGGCGGCCGCGGTGGGGACGGAGTGGGTGGTGAACGCCAGGTGCGCCCCGGCCCTGATCTCCTCGGGCAGTTCCGCGAGCGAGGCGAGGACGCCCTCGATCATCGGGCGGACGAAGCCGGGGTGGTTGAAGTAGTGGCGCAGCTTGTCCACGCGCGGCGGGCGCAGGCCCTCCGCCTCGAGCGCGGCGATCGCGTCGGCCAGGTTCTCGCGGTACTGGCGGCAGCCGGAGTAGGAGGCGTAGGCGCTGGTCGCGAGGACCGCCACGCGCCGGTGCCCGGCCTCGGTCATCTCGCGCAGGGTGTCCGTCAGGTAGGGGGCCCAGTTGCGGTTGCCCCAGTACACCGGCAGGTCGAGGGCGTGGTCCGCGAAGTCCTTGCGCAGCGCGTCCAGCAGCGCCCGGTTCTGGTCGTTGATCGGGCTGACGCCGCCGAAGAGGAAGTAGTGCTGTCCCACCTCCTTGAGGCGCTCGGTGGGGATGCCCCGGTCGCGGGTCACGTTCTCGAGGAACGGGACGACGTCGTCGGGTCCCTCGGGGCCGCCGAAGGAGAGCAACAGAAGAGCGTCGTAGGGCGCTGGATCACGCAGATCGGACATGGTGACGATCCTGCCACCCCGGTCCCGGCGGAGCCGACAAGGCCCCGCCCCGTGCGGGCCGGGGAACCCCCGGCCGCGTACCCGCCGGCGGGGGCCGAGGACCCCCGCGGGGGCGGTGCGAAACCCCGGTGCGTCCGCGGACATCCTGCGCGTAACCTGTGAAGGCTGCCCGCACGCATTACCGGAGACACCCTTGCCCAGTCCTTACCGCGCGATCTTCTCGGCCCCCGGCACCGTGGGGTTCTCCGCAGCCGGTCTGCTCGGCCGCATGCCGCTGTCCATGATGGGCATCGGCATCATGACCATGGTCTCCGAGATCACCGGCCGCTACGGGCTCGCGGGGACGCTGACCGCGACGCTGGCCCTGTCGGCCGCCGTCCTCGGTCCGCAGATCTCCCGCCTGGTCGACCGGCACGGGCAGCGCCGGGTGCTGCGGCCGGCCACGCTGATCGCGCTGTTCGCCGTCACCGGCCTGCTGATCTGCGCGCAGCAGGGCGCCCCGGACTGGACCCTGTTCGTGTTCACGGCGATGGGCGGCTGCGTGCCGAGCGTCGGCGCGATGACCCGCGCCCGCTGGGCGGCGATCTACCAGGGGCGGCCGCGGGAACTGCACACGGCGTACTCGTTCGAGTCGATCGTGGACGAGGTCTGCTTCATCTTCGGCCCCATCATCTCCATCGGTCTGTCGACGATGTGGTTCCCCGAGGCGGGGCCGCTGCTCGCGGCCGGCTTCCTGGCGGTGGGCGTCTGGTGGCTGACCGCTCAGCGCTCCACCGAGCCGAGGCCGCACCCGGCCGGGCACCACACCGGGGGGTCGGCGCTGCGCTCCCCCGGTCTCCAGGTGCTGGTCGCCGCGTTCGTCGCGACGGGCGCGATCTTCGGCGCGGTGGACGTGGTGACGGTCGCCTACGCCGAGGAGGTCGGCAGCAAGGCCGCGGCGAGCTGGGTGCTCGCCGTCTACGCGCTGGGCTCCTGCCTCGCGGGGGCGGTCTTCGGCCTCCTGCACCTGAAGGGCGACCCCTCGCGCCGGTGGGTGCTGGGCGTGGGCGCCATGGCCGTGAGTATGATCCCCCTCCAACTGGCCGGGAGCCTGCCGTTCCTGGCCGTGGCGCTCTTTGTCGCGGGTCTCGCCATCGCACCGACGATGGTGACCACCATGGCCCTCGTCGAAGCGCACGTACCGCGCAGCAAGCTCACCGAGGGCATGTCCTGGACCAGTACCGGACTCGCGGTCGGTGTGGCTCTCGGGTCGTCGGCCGCCGGCTGGGTGGTCGACGCGCACGGAGCGGCGGCGGGGTCCGCGGTGCCCGGGGTCTCGGGAGTGTTCGCGGCCCTGGTGGCGCTCCTGGGCTACCGCCGGCTGCGCAGGCCGGTGCCGACGCGGGAGGGGCAGCGTGAGCAGGACCGCGAGCAGGCCGGGAAGGCCGGGGACCGCACGGAGCACGTGGCGTAACTGGGCGGGGACGGTCTCCGTCACCCCGGTCAGGGAGGCACGTCCGGCGTCCGTCGCCGAGCTGGCCGAGGAGGTGCGCCGGGCCGCCGAGGACGGTCTGCGGGTCAAGACCGTCGGGACGGGGCACTCGTTCACGGCGGTGGCCGCCACGGACGGGGTGCTGATACGCCCCGACCTGCTCACCGGCATCCGGTCCGTGGACCGGTCGGCGATGACGGTCACCGTGGAGTCCGGCACTCCGCTGAAGCGGCTGAACGAGGCTCTCGCCCGCGAGGGCCTGTCGCTCACCAACATGGGCGACATCATGGAGCAGACCGTCGCCGGCGCGACCTCCACGGGGACCCACGGCACGGGCCGGGAATCGGCCTCGATCGCCGCGCAGATCAGGGGTCTGGAACTGGTCACGGCCGGCGGGGAGGTGCTGACCTGCTCCGAGAAGGAGAACCCGGAGGTCTTCGCGGCCGCCCGGATCGGCCTGGGGGCGCTGGGCGTGGTCTCCGCGATCACGTTCGCGGTGGAGCCGGTGTTCCTGCTGACGGCCCGCGAGGAGCCGATGCCGTTCGACCGGGTCCTCTCCGAGTTCGACGCGCTGCACGCGGAGAACGAGCACTTCGAGTTCTACTGGTTCCCGCACACCGCCAACTGCAACACCAAGCGCAACAACCGCAGCGCGGGGCCCGCCGCGCCTCCCGGCCGGGTCACGGGCTGGATCGAGGACGAGCTGCTCTCCAACGGGGCCTTCCACGCCGCCTGTTCGCTGGGCCGGGCGGTGCCCGCCGCGATCCCCGCGATCGCCCGTGTCTCCAGCCGGGCCCTGTCCGCGCGGACGTACACGGACATCCCCTACAAGGTCTTCACATCTCCGCGCCGCGTGCGGTTCGTGGAGATGGAGTACGCCGTCCCGCGCGAGGCGGCGGTCGCGGCCCTGCGCGAACTGCGGGCGATGGTGGAGCGTTCGCCGCTGCGGATCAGCTTCCCCGTGGAGGTGCGCACCGCGCCCGCGGACGACATCGCCCTGTCCACGGCCTCGGGCCGGGAGACCGCGTACATCGCGGTGCACATGTACCGGGGCACGCCCTACCGGGCGTACTTCTCGGCGGTGGAGCGGATCATGACCGCGCACGGCGGCCGCCCCCACTGGGGCAAGATCCACACCAGGGACGCCGGTTACCTGGCGGAGGCGTACCCGCGGTTCGGCGAGTTCGCCGCGCTGCGCGACCGCCTCGACCCGGACCGGCTCTTCCAGAACGCCTACCTCCGCAGGGTGCTGGGCGACTGAGGCCTCCCGCCCGGCGGCCTCACCGGCCGCCGGTGCCGTCGCCGGCCCCGGGGGCCGTGGCCCCGTCCGAGGGCGCGCCGCTCGGGGAGGTCCCGGGCGCGGGGGTCGTGGCCCCCGGCTCAGGGGACGACGGGCTCGGAGCCGGCGACGTGCCGTCACCGGAGGGCTCGGGGGACGCGCCCCCGTCGCCGGGCCCGGTCCCGTCGCCGGAGCCGGCCGACGGCGCGGGCGACGGCTGTGACGCGCCGCCGTCCGGGTCCCCGCCGTCCGTACTCCCGTCGTCCGTCCCGGCGCCGTCGCGGCCGTCGCGGTCCGGCCGCTCGTCCGCCGGGTCCGTACGCCCGGTCCCGCCGCGGTCGGCGCCGTCGCCGCCGGGGCGGAAGGCCGAGCCGACCGTGGTGCCCGTGCCTCCGCCGATCTCCTGGCCGGCGGCGACCTCGTAGACGGTGATCCCGCCCATGGCGACGCCGAAGACCACGGCGGCCGCGGCCACCGGCCGCTTCCACCCCCGCCTCCTGGCGCCGTACGTGCTCGGGGCCCCGAACTCCCCCGGGCGGGGCGCCGGCCGGGCCGGGTCCGCCGCGGAGGCGCCCGCCGGCGAAGGCGCCGCGGGAGCGCCGGTCCGCGCGTGGGCGGTGGCCTCCTTCAGCTGCTCGCCGGTTCTCTTGAAGACGTGCTGGAGCAGCGGACCTCCGCAGGTGGCCACGACGCTGACCACCCCCGCGCCGACGATGGTCCCGTAGACGCCGAGCTGGGAGGCGAGGATCGCGGCGGTGACGGCGGCGAGGACGCTGCCGGCGACCTGCGGCACGCTCAGCTCGATCCGCCGCTCCGCCTTCGCCCCGTCCGTCCCCTCCGACCCGGTCCGTTCACGGTGATTCGTCCCGTCATCCGGCTTGTGATGCATCTCCCGCCTCTGTCCACCCATCTGTCCTTCGTGCACCATCTAGTGACCCGCGAGCGAAGGGGATAGTTCCGCTTCCGCCGATTCTGTGAAGCACAACACCCGGTCAGGGGCGGTACGGGGCTCAGCACCGGGCCACGGGTGAGAAGTTCGGCGGCGCGGCAGTCCACCCGGATGGCCCGAATGGAGTACTGTGGCGAACCCTGGGCACGATCGCTTTTGCGGCGATCGCTCCCCAGGTAGGGGGCCGAATGCGGCGCTCGATCCGGCGTCACCGGGGTATCGCGCGGAGTTCTGTCACGGAGAGTGATTCATCTTCACTCTGAGTGGCCAACAGATCACCGTGCCACACCGGCGACCACGGGCCTGTGCCCGACACGCCGGGCAACTCGGCAAGGTTGTGGCAGGCTGCACCCGGGCAGGCCACACTCGACTAGCGGAAGCAGCGACGCAGGTGACGTCGGCAGGCACCACCCGGGAGGTCCCCATGCCCGAACTGCGTGTCGTGGCCGTCTCAAACGACGGCACACGACTGGTGCTCAAGGCTGCGGACAGCACGGAATACACGCTTCCGATCGATGAGCGGCTGCGCGCCGCCGTGCGCAACGACCGTGCCCGTCTCGGGCAGATCGAGATCGAGGTGGAGAGCCACCTCCGCCCCCGCGACATCCAGGCCCGCATAAGGGCGGGCGCGTCCGCGGAGGAAGTGGCACAGCTCGCGGGCATCCCGGTGGAGCGGGTCCGCCGCTTCGAGGGACCGGTGCTCGCCGAACGCGCCTTCATGGCGGAGCGCGCGCGCAAGACCCCGGTCCGCCGCCCCGGCGAGAACGCGGGCCCCCAGCTCGGCGAAGCCGTGCAGGAACGGCTGCTGCTGCGCGGCGCCGAGAAGGACACCGTCCAGTGGGACTCGTGGCGCCGCGACGACGGCACCTGGGAGGTCCTGCTGGTCTACCGGGTGGCGGGCGAGCCGCACTCGGCGAGCTGGACGTACGACCCGCCCCGGCGGCTCGTCCAGGCCGTCGACGACGAGGCACGTGCGCTCATCGGCGAGACCGACGACACGATCGCCCAGGAACCGAGCTTCCCGTTCGTCCCGCGCATCGCCCGGCTCCCCAGGGACCGGCCGCTGGACCGCGCCCTGGACCGCCAGATCGAACGTCCGGCCCCGCCCGCCGACAGCGACGACGGCGAACGCGACTCCCTGACCAGCCTGTTGGAGGCCGTGCCGAGCTTCCGCGGCGACATGGTCGTCCCGGAGCGTCCCGCCCCGGCCGAACCGGCCGCCGTCGAACCGGTGCCGGAGCCGGAGGCCGAGGAGGAGCCGGTCGCACCGGCTGCCTCGGCGGGCGCGGGATCGGCGTACGCCGACGTGCTCATGCCGCGCTCGGTGGCGGGCCACCGCGACCGGCTCACCGGCACGACGGACCGCCAGGCGGAGGCGGACGGGGTCCGGCCGGGCCGGCGGGCCGCGGTGCCGAGCTGGGACGAGATCGTCTTCGGCACCCGCCGCAAGAAGCAGGACTGACAGGTACACCACGCCTGAGCCCGGACCCCCGGCGCGCTCGCCGCGCCGGGGGTCCGGGCGTTCGCCGTGATCCCGACGCGTCCGGCGCCGCGCGCTCCACGGCCCTCCGGCGACGAGGCGTCACGTTCGCACCCGCGCCGGCGGCGCCGACGCGAGTGCGGGTACGTGCGCGGGACGTGCGGGTGCGGGGTCAGGACGGGTCGGGGCCCGTCGCCACCGGGCGGGCCGGGTCGCCGGACCACTCGGACCAGGAGCCCGCGTACAGGGCCGGGACGTACCCCGCCAGCTCCAGCGCCACCGCCTGCTGCGCGGCGGACACGCCCGATCCGCAGTAGACACCGACGGTGCGGCCGTCCGGGCCCGCACCGAGCGCCGAGAAGCGGGCGGCGAGATCACCGGCCGCGAGGAAGCGGCCCTCGGCATCCAGGTTCTCGCCGGTCGGGGCCGACACCGCGCCGGGGATGTGGCCCGCCACCGGGTCGATGGGCTCCACCTCCCCGCGGTAGCGCTCCCCCGCCCGGGCGTCCAGCAGCAGCCCGTCGCGGGCGACGGCCGCGGCGGCGTCCGCGTCCAGCAGGGGCAGCGCGCCCGGACGGGGCGTGAAGTCGCCCTCCACGGGCGCCGGGACGGCGGTCTCCAGCGGCCCGTCCCAGGCGGCGAGGCCGCCGTCGAGCACCCGCACCCGCGCGTGGCCCGCCCAGCGCAGCAGCCACCAGGCGCGAGCGGCGCCCCAGCCCTTGTCGCCGTCGTACGCCACCACGGGCGTGCCCGCCGAGACCCCGGCACGGCGCATCGCGGCACCGAAGGCCGCCACGTCCGGCAGGGGGTGGCGCCCGCCGTCCCCGGGCGGTGCCGCCAGCTCCGCGTCCAGGTCGACGAAGACGGCGCCGGGGATGTGCCCCGCCTCGTAGTCGGGCCGCCCGTGCGGGCCGCCGAGCCGGTAGCGGACGTCCAGCAGCACGGGCGGGGTGGGGCCGGCGAGCTCGGCGGCGAGTTCGGCGGCGGAGATGATGGGTGTCATACGGCCATCCTCGCGTACCCGTGCGCGGGCCCGTGGTCGCCGAAACGGATGAGACGGCCCAAAGCGGGCATCCTCCGGCGGGAACCCGCCATATGCGGCGCGGCCTGGGCGCAACGGGCGTCAGGTGGTGAAAACATCGGCCGGTATCCCTCCCCGCACCGTACGACTTCCGTCCGGGAGGGCCCTTGGGCGCACATCGGCCGGTACGACGCGCGCCCGTCCCCTTGCACGGCCACCACGATGGTCCGAGGAGAGAGTGACGATGACCGAGGCGACTCGGCACACGCCCGGCGCACCCTGCTGGGTCAGCCTGATGGTGCACGGCCTTGACGCGATCAAGGAGTTCTACGCGGACCTGTTCGGCTGGGAGTACGAGCCCGGCCCCCAGCACCTGGGGCCGTACGTCCGCGCGCTGCTCGACGGCAGGGAAGTCGCGGGGCTGGGCCGCCTGCCCGGGGACCGTCATCTGCCCGTCGCCTGGACGCCGTACCTGGCCACCGAGGACGCCGACGCGACCGCCGAGTCGATCCGGAGCTGCGGCGGCACCATCGGGGTCGGTCCGCTGGACGCGGGCGAGGCGGGCCGGGTGATCATCGGCTCCGACCCCGGGGGCGCGGTCTTCGGCGCCTGGCAGGCGCGCGCGCACGGCGGGACCGCGGTCCGGGGCACCCCCGGAACCCCCGTCTGGCACGAGCTGATCACCCGGGAGACCGCGTCGGTCGGCAAGTTCTACCAGGTCGTCTTCGGACACGACGCCCGTCCCGCCGCTCCCGAGGACGGCGAGGACCGGCTGACGCTCTCCGTCGGCGGACGGCCGGTGGCCTCGGTGCACGGGCTCGGTGCGCGGCTGCCGCGCCCGCGCGGCCCCCACTGGCTGACGTCCTTCGAGGTCGCCGACGTGGACACCGCGGCGGAGCTGGTGACCGGGCTGGGCGGCGAGGTGCTCCGGCCGCCGGCGCCGGGCGCGGCGGGCCGGGAGGCGACGGTCGCCGATCCCGAAGGGGCGCTCCTCACGCTGGTGACGACGGCCCACCTGGCCTGAGCGTGCGGGCGGCAGCCCGCACGGTGACCGGGAAGCAGGGCGGGCGTCGCTGCGGGGCCGGGTCCCCGAGCGCAGGAGCCGGCATCTCGGATCCGGGTGCGGGCGTCTCGGATCCGGGTGCCCGAATCTCAGATCCGGGTGCGGGCGTCTCGGATCCGGGTGCGGGCGGGCGCCCCGTGCCCGGCCACCTCGGGCTCCACGGGGAGGACGTCGGGCGACAGGGCGGCCGCCCGGGCGCTCGCGGCCGTCATCCGGCGGCGGTGGTGGCGGCGGCACAGGACCTCGTAACCGACCTCGTCCGGAGCCTGGTTGACGTCGCCGACGACGACCTGCGCCCCTTCGACGACCATCGCGCCGCCCACCGTGCGCGCGTTGTGCGTGGCGCGCGCGCCGCACCAGCAGAGGGCCTCGACCTGGAGCACCTCCACCCGGTCGGCCAGTTCCACGAGCCGCTGCGAGCCGGGGAACAGCTTCGAGCGGAAGTCGGTGGTGATGCCGAACGCGAAGACGTCCAGGTCGAGGTCGTCGACGACCCGGGCGAGCTGGTCGATCTGCTCCGGCGCGAGGAACTGCGCCTCGTCCGCGATCACGTAGTCGCAGCGGCCGCCCTTGGACAGGTGGGCCACCAGGTACGCGTAGAAGTCGAAGCCCTCCGCCGCCTCCACCGCGTCCGTGACGAGTCCGAGCCGCGAGGAGAGCTTGCCCTCGCCCGCCCGGTCGTCACGGGTGAAGATCATCCCCTGCAGTCCGCGGGTGGAGCGGTTGTGCTCGATCTGCAGCGCGAGAGTCGACTTCCCACAATCCATCGTTCCGGAGAAGAACACCAGCTCGGGCATGGGCAGTCGATGACCTTTCGGGTCCGCGGAGACGTGGGGGGCGGGCAGGGGACGGACGGGGGAAGGTCAGGAGCGTACTTCGAGGAGTGGGACGAGCTGCTCGGCCGGGGTCATGGAGCCGTGCATGCCGACCATCGCGGACTCGTGGGGCTCGTTGACCGAGGCCGTGATCACCACGTCGTCGCAGGCGGCGGCGACCACGTCGCCGATGCGTCCGTACACCCGCTCGTCCACGCGGTCGCCGAACCAGCCGGCCGCGATCGCCTCGTCGCGCCCCGCGATCCAGAACCGGTCCCCCAGCACCTCCCGCCAGACCGCGAGCACGTCGCGCTCGGCGCCCGGTACGGCGTAGACGTGACGGGCGCGGCCCTCGCCGCCCAGCAGGGCGACTCCCGCGCTCAGCTCCCAGTCCTCGTCGAAGTCGATCCGCGACTCCTCGTCGAAGGGGATGTCGATCATGCCGTGGTCCGCGGTGACGTACAGGGCGGCACGGGGCGGCAGCTGCTCGGCGAGACGCTGCACCAGCCGGTCCGCGTACATCAGCTGGCCGCGCCAGGCGTCGGAGTCGACGCCGAAACGGTGGCCCATCCCGTCGACCTCGCTGTAGTACGTGTAGACGAGCGAGCGGTCCCCGGCGGCCAGTTGCTCCGCCGCGAGGTCCATGCGCTCCTCGCCCGAGAGGCGGCCGTGGAAGGTGCCGCCGCTGAGCGCGACCTTGGTGAGCGGCGTCTGCGCGAAGGTCGGCGAGGACACCTGCGCGGTGTGCACCCCCGCCTCGTCGGCGAGCCGGAAGACCGTGGGGTACGGCTGCCAGACCTCCGGCGGTGTCCAGGGCTTCCAGCGGAGCTGGTTCATCAGCTCGCCGGTCGCGGGGTTGCGCGC
The DNA here is from genome assembly GCF_014489615.1 of Streptomyces genisteinicus. GTDB lineage: Bacteria > Actinomycetota > Actinomycetes > Streptomycetales > Streptomycetaceae > Streptomyces > Streptomyces genisteinicus. Next base: position 5,556,143 of record NZ_CP060825.1, on the reverse strand, counting down.
GGTGTACCCGGGCAGGCCGTGCGCCCCCGGCGGCAGGCCGGTGCCCACGGACGCGAGCGAGGTGGCGGTGGTCGCCGGGAAACCCGCGGTGACGGGGCGGCCGGTGCCGCCGCGGGAAGTGCCGAGCAGCGCGTTCAGGTAGGGAGCCTCGTCCGGGTGTGCCCGAATCTGCTCCCAGCCCAGACCGTCGATCAGGAAGACGCAGTTGCGGTCGGCCGGGGCGAGCTCGGTGATGCGCGGCTCGAAACCGGGGACGCCCTGGCCCGCGGCCAGCGTCGGCAGCAGGTCGGCGAGGGAGCCCCGGCCGTACTCCGGCACGGGCGCGGCCTCGACGGCGAGCGGCGCCGGATGACCGTTTGCCCAGGCGGACGCCGAGGCGTCCTCGGGCCAGAAGTCGCTGTGCGTGCGCTGCACCATCAGCGGGTGGCGGCCGTGGCTTCGGAGAGCGCCTGCGCGAAGACGAGCGTCTGGCGCACGGTGTCCGGGCCGTCGCCGGCCTCGCTGACCCGCAGGCTGAGGTCGTCGGCGGTGGAGCTGCCGGTGTAGCCGTGGTCGGCGTCGCAGTTGGGGTCGCCGCAGGCGGCGGGCTCCAGGTCGAGCCGGGAGACCGCGCCCCAGCCGATGGTCAGCACGACCTCGCGGGGCAGGGTGCCCGGCGTGTACGACTCGGGATTGGCGACGACACGGCTGACGACGACGGACGAGATACGGCCGAGCTTGACCGACTCGGTGGACGTGGTGGCGTAAGGCGTCGGCGAGCTGGAGTCGGCCGCCTGCTCGTCGGTGTGGCTGACGATGAAGCGATTCGCCGTGAGGACGAGGACCGTGACATGCCGGCGGACCTCGTTGGCGTCGAAGGTCGTCTCCTGGTGCACCAGGTACGAGGAGATGGCCTCGCCACCGACTGCGGCCTCCACCGCCTCGGCCACGAGGGCCGGGTAGTAGCCGCTGCGCTCGATCGCCGCGCGCAGCCCCTGGGTCGTCGTGCCGGTCTTCGCCATGCCGTCCATCCTAAGGGCCGTGGGGGTCCGCATCTCTCACAGGCTCAGTAGCTCGGCAGCCTCCTCGGACCGAGGTCGCCGCGGGCGGGTGGCGGGGCCAGGCGCACGGAGGCGTCGAGCACCGACAGGCCGTGCGGGGCCACGACCACCGGCTCCAGTGCGACGGACACCACCTCGGGGTGGTCGTCGACGAGCCGGGAGACCCGCAGCAGGAGTTCTTCGAGGGCCGCCGTGTCGACGGGGGCGGAGCCGCGCCAGCCGAAGAGCATCGGCGCGCTGCGGATGCTGCGGATCAGCTCGGCCGCGTCCCGGTCGGTGGCGGGGACGAGGCGGTGGGCGGTGTCGCCGAGCAGTTCGGAGGGGGCTCCGGCGAGGCCGAAGGAGAGGACGGAGCCGACCGCGGGGTCGATGGCCGCCCGGACGACGGTGTCCACACCGCGCGGGACCATCGCCTGCACGACCGGCTGGAGCTCGGCGGGCTTGCCCAGCGTCTGGGTCAATTCGTGGTACGCCTGACGCAGTTGGTGCTCGTCGGCGAGGTCGAGCCGCACGCCGCCGAGGTCGGCGCGGTGCCGCAGGTGCGGGGCGGTGGTCTTCAGAGCGACGGGATAGCCGAGCCGGGCGGCCGCGTCGGCGGCCGAGTCCGGGTCGGACGCGGGGAGCGCGCCGCGCACGGTGATGCCGTAGCGGGCGAGCAGCTCGTGGGCGTCGGGGGTGCTGAGGGTGAAGCCGCGGGTGTCCGCCTCCTGGCCGAGCAGCCGCTCGATCAGGGTGGCGGCGCCCGCCTCGTCGATGTCGTCGTACTCGGGGACCCGGCCGGGCTCGGCGGCCTGCCTCCGCCACTGCGCGTACCGCACCGCCTCGGCCATCGCCCGCACCGCGCGCTCCGCCGCCGGATACGCCGGAATCCGGCGTGCCTCCCGCGCGGGCCCGCCGGGCGGTTCCGCGGCGGGCAGCGGCGTCGCGGGGGCGCCGGCTCGGGGCGGGGCGGGAGCGGGGGACGGTGCGGGAGCGGCCGGGCGGGCGTCGCGCCCCGCCTCGTCGGGGGCCGCCCCCGCGGTACGCCCGCGCAGCCCGAACCAGTTCCGGCCCCGTACGGCCAGGGAGCGGGACGCGCCGGTCAGCCCGGTGGCGGGGCCCCGAGGGGTGTCTCCGGAGGCGGGCGAGGAGGAGGCGGGTGGGGAGGAGGCCGCCGCCGAGCCGGAGGCGGGCGGGGCGGGAGACCCAGGTGCGGGCGTGGCCGCCTCCGGGGCCGGGTCGGGCGCCGGACGCGCGCCACCGGCGGGCGCGGGACCGGCGGCGGGGTTCGCGCCCGCGGATACAGGGGCGGCCACCGGGCCCTCGCCGGGGCCGGTCTCCCCACCGAGGACAGTCTCCTCGCCCTGGCCGGCGGAGTGACCGCTCCCGGCTTCCGTCCGCCCGGCGGACGGCGGCCCGTCCGCACCGGAACCGGCGGAGGCGGCCGGGACGCCGCCGGGTGCGTCCGGTGCGCCGGAGGCAGGCCGGCCCGATGCGGCCGGACCGGGTGCGGGCCCCCGGGCGGGAGCGGTGCCGGCGCTCGCCCCGGCCGCGCCGGCCCGGCCGCCGCTGCGGAGCGGGGACGCCGGGCGGGTGCTGGAGGCCGCCGCCAGGGCATCGGCGAGCGCGCCCATCTCCACATGGACCACCGCCACCGGTTTGGCCGGACTCGCGGCCGCCGCGTCCGTCAGGGCCGCGGCAAGGCTCTCCCCGTCACCGGCCTCCGTGAGGCCGCCCTCCCCCACCCACGGGATCGCCGTCACGATCACCGCGTCGCAGCGGTCGTCGCCGAGGGCCCCGGCGAGGGCGGCCCGGAAGTCGGCGGGCGTCGCCCCGGTGGTCAGGTCGAGCGGCGGCAGCGGGCGCAGCCCCTCCGTGAGGCAGGCGTCGTAGGCGAGCAGCCCGAGCGACTCGGAGTTGCCGAGGATCGCCACGCGGGGGCCGGCGGGCAGTGGCTGGCCCGCGAGCATCAGTCCCGCGTCGACGAGCTCGGTCACGGTGCCGACGCGGATCACGCCCGCCTGGCGCAGCAGGGCCCCGACCGTGGCGTCCGGGATGCGGGTCACCGGGACCGCGTGTCCCGGCGGGGCGCTGCCGCTGTGCCGGGCTCCCTTGACGACGACGACCGGTTTGACCGCGGCCGTGCGGCGGGCGAGGCGGGTGAACTTCCGCGGGTTGCCGATGGACTCCAGGTACAGCAGGACGACGTCGGTCCCCGCGTCCTCGTACCAGTACTGGAGGAAGTCGTTGCCCGAGACGTCGGCCCGGTTGCCCGCGGAGATGAACGAGGACAGCCCCGCGCCGCGGCGGTGCAGTCCGGCGAGCAGGGCGATCCCGATGGCGCCGGACTGCGTGAACAGACCGATGCGGCCGGGTGCCGGCGACTCGGGGGCGAGTGAGGCGTTGAGGCGGACGCCGTCGGCGGTGTTGATGATCCCGAAGGCGTTCGGTCCGATGATCCGCATGCCGTACGAACGCGCCTGCCGGACGAGGTCCCGCTGGCGTTCCCGGCCTCCCGCCCCGGTCTCCGCGTAGCCCGCGCTCACCACGACCAGGCCGCGGGCGCCGTGCTCCCCGCAGTCGGCGACCGCCTCGGGGACCCGGTCGGCCGGCACGGCGATGACGGCCAGGTCGACGGGCTCGCCGATCTCGCCGAGGGAGCGCACGGCCGGCACGCCGTCGACGGTGTCGAGCTCCTCGGGGAAGGCGCTGTTCACCGCGTGGACCCGGCCGGTGAACCCGGCCTGGAGGAGGTTGCGCAGGGCGGTGCGGCCGACGCCCCCGGGCCGGCGGCCGACGCCGACCACGGCGACGGAGCCCGGCGCCAGGAGCCGCTGCACGGACCGGGCCTCCGCCCGCTGCTCCCGGCCGCGCTGGACGGCGAGGGACTCCTCGGTCGGCTCCAGGTCCAGCGTGAGGTGGACCGAGCCGTCCTCGAAGCTGCGCCGCTGGGTGTAGCCGGCGTCCCGGAACACCTTGATCATCTTGTTGTTGGCGGGCAGCACCTCGGCCGCGAAGCGGCGGATCGCGCGCTCCCGGGCGACGGCCGCGATGTGCTCCAGCAGGGCGGAGGCGACGCCGCGCCCCTGGTGGGCGTCCTGGACGAGGAAGGCGACCTCCGCCTCGTCGGCGGGCGGACCCGCCGGACGGCCCTGGGCGTCGATCCGGTCGTACCGCACGGTGGCGATGAACTCGTCGCCCGCGGTCATGGCGAGCCCGACGCGGTTCACGAAGTCGTGGTGGGTGAAGCGGTGCACGTCCTTGTCGGACAGACGGGGGTAGGGCGCGAAGAACCGGTAGTACTTCGACTCGTCGGAGACCTGCTCGTAGAAGCTCACCAGGCGGTCGGCGTCCTCGGCGGTGATCGGCCTGATCCGGGCCGTGCCGCCGTCGCGCAGGACCACGTCGGCTTCCCAGTGATCGGGGTAGGCGTGCTCCGGCGACGTCTGCATGGGCCAAGCGTACGGCCGTGTCACCGGTCGCGTGGAGGGGTGTGGACAGGCACGCTGGGAGGGCCCCAGGGCCCTGCCGCCGGGCCGTGTGCCGTCGGCGGGAGCACGTCGCACCACATGAGAGACTGGTCTAGACAACCCGCAGATTCTTGAAGGGCAACACCATGGCTGAGCGTCGCGTCAATGTCGGCTGGGCCGAGGGCCTTCACGCCCGCCCCGCGTCCATCTTCGTCCGTGCCGCCACGGCCTCCGGCGTCCCGGTGACGATCGCCAAGGCCGACGGCAACCCGGTCAACGCCGCGTCCATGCTGGCCGTGCTCGGCCTCGGCGCCCAGGGCGGCGAGGAGATCGTGCTGGCCTCCGACGCGGACGACGCCGACGCCGCCCTGGACCGCCTGGCCAAGCTGGTCGCCGAGGGCCTGGACGAGCTGCCCGAGACCGTCTGAACGGCACCGTCCGGGCGGCACCGGCCGACCCGCCGCCCGGCGTTCCGGTCGCCCGGAACGCACCGCACCGCTCGCGCGAAAGCCGCGGCGCACCCTCCCGGTGAGGGCGCCGCGGCTTTTGCGTGCCTTCTGCGGACAATGCCACCGGCCGAGCGCGACACGAAATCCCCGGCACGCCGAACGGCACACCGAACGGTGCAGAGAACGGCGCAGCGAACGGCACCGGGAATGACGCGGGGATGACGCGGGGAATTCGGGCAGCAGAAAGAGGCGTCAGCGAATGACTTCTCTTTGTATACGGCCCTTCTGTTAATTGCGGACGCTCGCGATGTTTACGGCGTGTTGCGAAGTCCTCACCCGCTCCGGGCGGCGCAGCCGGTGCGCGGCTGCGGCCCGCTCGGCGTGCAGCGCCGTGAGCGCGCGGGCACGCTCGCTGTCACCGCGGGCGACCGCGTCCACGATGGCGCCGTGCTCGGCCCAGGACTCCACGGGCGCCACGGGCTGGTCGACCGTGTACATCCACGCGGTCTTGTGGCGCAGCTGGGTGAGCAGGGCCGTCAGCCCGGGGCTGCCGCACGCCTGGGCGAGCGTCTCGTGGAACCAGGCGCCGAGGGAGCGCAGATCCTCCCCCTGACCTCGGCGGGCCCGATCCTGCCCGAGGCGCACCAGACCGCGGAGCACCTTCAGATGGGCCTCGGTCCGCCGCTGTGCGGCGCGCGCCGCACCGAGCGGCTCGAGCAGCAGGCGTATCTCCAGGAGGTCGGCCGCCTCCTGTTCGGTGGGCTCGGCAACGTGCGCTCCGGCGTGACGGCGGGTGACGACGAAGCCCTCGGACTCCAGGGTGCGCAGCGCCTCCCGTACGGGGACACGGGAGACCCCGTAGCGGCGCGCGAGCTGCTCCTCGGTGAGCCGGCTGCCGCGCTCGTAGACACCGGAGACGATGTCGTCGCGAATCGCCGTGCATACAGAGTGCGCGGGAATGCGCATGACCGAACCTCCGTTGATCCGCACGAAAATCTGCACCGATTGACTCGTGTCCGGCGACTCTATTCCAGTCCGTGGGATTTTCCGAAGGGCGCGGTGAATTCTTGGATATCTTCTGGCCTTTTGGCCGGAATCTGAGGCCGGGACGGGGGCCGCCGTGCGCAACGGCAGCCCGTCCCGGCCTCCGCGCGGCGCCCGGCCCCTGTCGCGGCACGGGAAACGCGCGCAGCCCCCGGCCGGGGCCGGGGGCTGCGGTGGGTGCTGCGGTGCGGGTCAGACGCTGACGCCGCGGGCGCGCAGGTAGGCGACCGGGTTCATGTCGGAGCCGTACTCGGCGGTGGTCCGGGCCTCGAAGTGGAGGTGGGGTCCGGTCGAGTTGCCGGTCGAGCCCGACAGGCCGATCTGCTGGCCGGGGGTGACCTGCTGGCCGACGGAGACGGCGATGGACGACAGGTGGCCGTACTGCGTGTACGTGCCGTCGTTCATGCGGATCACGATGTTGTTGCCGTAGGCGCCGCCCCAGCCGGCCTCGACCACGGTGCCGGAGCCGACGGACACGACGGTGGTGCCGGAGGCGGCGCGGAAGTCGACGCCGGAGTGGCTGCCGGAGGACCAGAGGCTGCCGCCGGTCTGGTAGCCGGTCGTCACGTGGGACCCGGCGACGGGCAGCCGGAAGGCGTTCAGCCGCTTGCGCTCGGCCTCACGGGCGGCGCGCTCCTTGGCCTCGCGTATCTCCTTGGCGCGCGCCTCGGCCTTGCGCTTGGCCTCGGCCTCCGCCTCGGCCTTCGCCTCGGCACGGGCGGCGGCCTCGGCGGCCTCGCGCTTCTGCGCGGCCGCCTGGTCGGCGATCTCGTCGGCGAGGGATCCCATGGACACGATCGGGGTGAGGCCGGTGTCCTCGGCGGAGGCGGCGGCCTCGGCGTCGGCGGCGACCGCCGGGGAGGCGAGGGTGGCGAGGACGCCCGCGGTGGCGAGGGTCGCGACGCCCGCCAGGTTCGCGCTCCTGCGCGTCAGGCGGCTCGGGGCACGGTGCTTCCCGGTGGCACGGGTGAACGCCATGAAGAGGCTGGTCCTTTCCTTCCTTCTCGCCTACCGGGTTAGCTGACGGGTTCGGAGCAGGAAGGTCTCCTACGGGAACCTCCGCGGACGAAGGCACCCGATTCACCCCAGGGACTGAGTGGGTCCCCGGCTCCCCAGGCTCGCGCCTGACGGGGACTCGGCGATGACTGTCCGATGCCGCGGGCGCGGCAGGTCTCGGCGAACAGCCGGATCGACGCTAGGCAGGCGGCCTGTCGATCTCCAAACGGAACGGCTGTTTTGTCGCGCATGCCACAGGACAGAGAAGGACACTCGCCCCAAACGGGACAAGGGAGGGGAAAGGAGGGGGTCCCGGCATCACGCGCGACGCCGGGACCCCTTGATACCGCTTCACCGCTTTCGGGGCTTTCGCCCCTGGTGGGGCCGTGTGTCAGCCGGTGACGACGCTCACCTCGCCGATGCCCAGCGCCTTGACCGGCTCGGCGATCTTCGAGGCGTCGCCGACCAGGATCGTCACCAGGCGGTCGACCGGGAAGGCGCTGACCGCGGCGGCCGTCGCCTCCACGGTGCCCGTGGCGGCGAGCCGTGCGTACAACTGCGCCTGGTAGTCGTCCGGAAGGTGCTGCTCCACCTGGTCCGCCAGCGTCGCCGCTACGGAGGCGGCCGTCTCGAACTTCAGCGGGGCGACGCCGACGAGGTTCTGCACGGCCACATCGCGCTCGGCGTCGGTCAGCCCCTCGGCCGCCAGGGTGCGGAGCACCTTCCACAGGTCGTCCAGCGCCGGGCCGGTGTTGGGCGTGTCGACCGAACCGCTGATGGCGAGCATCGCGGCACCCGACCCGTCGGGCGCCGACAGCAGCACCTGCCCGAAGGCGCGCACGCCGTAGGTGTACCCCTTCTCCTCGCGCAGCACGCGGTCCAGACGGGACGTCAGCGTGCCGCCGAGGCAGTAGGAGCCGAGCACCTGGGCCGGCCAGACGCTGTCGTGGCGGTCCGGCCCGACGCGCCCGATGAGCAGCTGGGTCTGGACCGCCCCCGGACGGTCCACGATGACCACGCGGCCGGTGTCGTCCGCGGTCACCGGCGGGACCGGGCGCGGATCCGCCTTGTCGCCCGTCCACGCGCCGAGGCTCTCCGCGAGGACGGCATGCACGTCGGTGTCCGCGAGGTCGCCGACGATCACGCAGGTCGCCGTGGCCGGACGGACGTGGGCCTCGTAGAAGGCGCGCACGGCCGCGGAGTCGATCCGCGACACGGTCTCCTCGGTCCCCTGACGCGGACGCGAGACCCGCAGGGTGGAGGGGAACAGCTCGGCCGAGAGCTGCTTGGCCGCGCGGCGGGCGGGGTTGGCCATCTCGTGCGGGATCTCGTCGAGGCGGTTGCGCACCAGCCGGCCGACCTCGCCGTCGTCGAAGGCCGGGGCGCGCAGCGCGTCGGCGAGCAGACCGAGCGCCTTCGGCAGACGCGACGCCGGGACCTCCAGGGAGACCCGGACACCGGCGTGGTCCGCCATCGCGTCCAGGGTGGCTCCGCAGCGCTCCAGTTCGGCGGCGAAGTCCTCGGCACTGTGCTTGTCGGTGCCCTCGGAGAAGGCGCGCGCCATGATCGTGGCGACGCCGTCGAGGCCCGCCGGCTCGGCGTCGAGCGGAGCGTCGAGCAGTACCTCCACCGCGACGACCTGCTGGCCGGGACGGTCGCAGCGCAGCACGGTGAGCCCGTTGTCCAGGGTGGAGCGCTCGGGGGCGGGGAACGCCCAGGGGCGGGCCGTACCGGCGGTCGGCTGCGGGTGGAACTGCATGGTCACGGCCGCGTCGCTCACTGGTCCGCCCCCTCGGTGTCGTCGTTCTCGTCGGCGGTGACCGGTTCGTAGACCAGCACGGCCCTGTTGTCGGGGTGCAGCCTCGCCTTGGCGACGGCCTGCACCTCCTCGGCGGTGACGTCGAGGACGCGCTGCACCGCGGTCAGCGCCAGCTGCGGGTCGCCGAACAGCACCGCGTAGCGGCAGAGTTCGTCGGCGCGGCCCGCGACGGTGCCCAGCCGGTCCAGCCACTCCCGCTCCAGCTGGGCCTGGGCGCGCTCCATCTCCTCCGGAGTGGGCCCCTCGGCCGCGAAGCGGGCCAGTTCCTCGTCGACGGCGGCCTCGATCCGCGGGACCTCGACGCCGCCCGACGTCTTGACGTCCAGCCAGCCGAGCGACGGCGCCCCGGCCAGGCGCAGCAGCCCGAAGCCCGCGGCGACGGCCGTCTGGTCGCGGCGCACCAGGCGGTTGTGCAGCCGGGAGGACTCCCCGCCGCCGAGGACGGTGAGCGCCAGGTCGGCGGCGTCGCACTCGCGGGTGCCGTCGTGCGGCAGCCGGTAGGCGGCCATCAGGGCGCGGGCGGGCACCTCCTCGACGACCTCCTCGCGCAGCTGGCTGCCGATGGTGTCGGGGAGGGTGCCGTCGCGCGGCGGCTGCTTGCCGTCGTGCGAGGGGATCGAGCCGAAGTACTTCTCGATCCAGGCGAGGGTCTCCTCGGGGTCGATGTCGCCGACGACCGAGAGCACCGCGTTGTTCGGGGCGTAGTAGGTGCGGAAGAAGGCCCGGGCGTCCTCGAGGGTGGCGGCGTCGAGGTCGGCCATGGAGCCGATCGGCGTGTGGTGGTACGGGTGGCCCTCCGGGTAGGCGAGGGCGGTGAGCTTCTCGAAGGCCGTGCCGTAGGGCACGTTGTCGTAGCGCTGGCGGCGCTCGTTCTTCACGACGTCGCGCTGGTTCTCCATGGACTCGTCGTCGAGGGCGGCGAGCAGGGAGCCCATGCGGTCGGCCTCCAGCCAGAGCGCGAGCTCCAGCTGGTGCGTCGGCATGGTCTCGAAGTAGTTGGTCCGCTCGAAGCTGGTGGTGCCGTTCAGCGAGCCGCCCGCGCCCTGGACGAGTTCGAAGTGGCCGTTGCCCTTCACCTGCGCGGAGCCCTGGAACATCAGGTGCTCGAAGAGGTGCGCGAGGCCGGTGCGGCCCTCGACCTCGTGGCGGGAGCCCACGTCGTACCAGAGGCACACCGCGGCGACGGGGGTCAGGTGGTCCTCGGAGAGCACCACGCGCAGGCCGTTGGCCAGGCGGTGCTCGGTCGCTGTCAGGCCGCCGGAGCCGGCCTGGCCTGTGGCCGTGTGACCCATGGGCATGTACGTCCCTTCGATCGCGATGTGAAAGAGTCCTGCCACCCTATGCAAGCGCACCGGGGCCTGGCGAAGTTCCCGCCCGCGCACCACGTCCCTCTTCCGGGTCGCGTCGGTGCTGTCGGTGGGACGGTCCACAATGGTGTGCGTCGGATCCAGACTGGTACGTGAAGGAGCAGCCGCCGCGATGGCCCGCCGCAGCACGAAGACCCCACCGCCGGAGGAGTTCGAGGAGAAGATCCTCGACATCGACGTCGTGGACGAAATGCAGGGCTCCTTCCTCGAGTACGCGTACTCGGTGATCTACTCCCGTGCCCTGCCCGACGCCCGGGACGGCATGAAGCCGGTGCACCGCCGCATCGTCTACCAGATGAACGAGATGGGCCTGCGCCCCGACCGCGGCTACGTGAAGTGCGCCCGTGTCGTGGGCGAGGTCATGGGCAAGCTCCACCCGCACGGCGACGCGTCGATCTACGACGCGCTGGTGCGCATGGCGCAGCCCTTCTCGATGCGCCTCCCCCTCGTCGACGGCCACGGCAACTTCGGTTCGCTGGGCAACGACGACCCGCCGGCCGCGATGCGGTACACCGAGTGCCGGATGGCCGACGCCACGAGTCTGATGACGGAGTCGATCGACGAGGACACGGTCGACTTCCAGTCCAACTACGACGGTCAGGAGCGCGAGCCCGTCGCGCTCCCCGCCGCCTACCCCAACCTGCTGGTCAACGGCGCGGCCGGCATCGCGGTCGGCATGGCGACCAACATGCCTCCGCACAACCTCGGCGAGGTAGTCGCGGCGGCCCGCCATCTCATCCGCCACCCGAACGCCGACCTCGAGACGCTGATGCGCCACGTCCCCGGCCCGGACCTGCCCACCGGCGGCCGGATCGTGGGCCTCGGCGGCATCCGGGACGCGTACGAGACGGGCCGCGGCACCTTCAAGATCCGCGCCACGGTCTCCGTGGAGACGGTGACGGCCCGCCGCAAGGGCCTGGTCGTCACCGAACTCCCCTTCACGGTCGGCCCGGAGAAGGTCATCGCGAAGATCAAGGACCTGGTCGGCTCGAAGAAGCTCCAGGGCATCGCGGACGTCAAGGACCTCACCGACCGCCAGCACGGGCTGCGCCTGGTCATCGAGATCAAGAACGGCTTCATCCCCGAGGCCGTGCTGGAGCAGCTGTACAAGCTGACGCCGATGGAGGAGTCCTTCGGCATCAACAACGTCGCCCTGGTCGACGGGCAGCCGCTGACCCTCGGTCTCAAGGAGCTGCTCGAGGTCTACCTCGACCACCGCTTCGAAGTGGTCCGCAGGCGCAGCGAGTTCCGCCGCACCAAGCGCCGCGACCGGCTGCATCTGGTCGAGGGGCTGCTCGTCGCGCTGCTCGACATCGACGAGGTCATCCGTCTGATCCGCTCCAGCGAGAACTCGGCCCAGGCCAAGGAGCGCCTGATCGGGCACTTCTCGCTGAGCGAGGTCCAGACGCAGTACATCCTCGACACCCCGCTGCGCCGGCTGACGAAGTTCGACCGGATCGAGCTGGAGAGCGAGCGCGACCGGCTCAACGGCGAGATCGACGAGCTGACCGGCATCCTGGAGTCCGACGCCGAGCTGCGCAAGCTGGTCTCCTCCGAACTGGCCTCGGTGGCGAAGAAGTTCGGCACCCCGCGCAGGACGGTCCTGCTGGAGTCGGCCGGCACCCCAGCCCCCGCCGCCACGCTCCAGGTCGCAGACGACCCGTGCCGGGTGCTGCTGTCGTCGACCGGGCTGCTGGCCCGGACGGCGACCGGCGAGCCGCTGCCCGAGCAGGGCGGCCGGCGCACCAAGCACGACGTGATCGTCTCCGCGGTGCTCGGCACGCAGCGCGGTGAGGTGGGTGCGGTGACCTCGGCGGGCCGGCTGCTGCGCATCGCGGTGATCGACCTGCCGCAGCTCCCCGACACGGCCTCCGAACCGAACCTCGCGGGCGGCGCGCCGCTCGCCGAGTTCCTCTCGCTGGACGCCGACGAGTCCGTCGTCTGCCTCACGACCCTGGACGAGTCCTCTCCCGGGCTCGCGCTCGGCACCCTCCAGGGCGTCGTGAAGCGCGTGGTCCCCGACTATCCGTCGAACAAGGACGAGTTGGAGGTCTTCGCTCTCAGGGACGGGGACCGGATCGTCGGCGGTTCGGAACTGCGCACGGGCGAGGAGGACCTGGTCTTCATCACGTCCGACGCCCAGCTGCTGCGCTACCCCGCCGCCCAGGTGCGGCCGCAGGGCCGTGCCGCGGGCGGCATGGCGGGCGTCAAGCTGGCGGAGGGCGCGGAGGTGCTCTCGTTCACCGCCGTCGATCCGGCGGCCGACGCCGTGGTGTTCACCGTGGCGGGCTCCCAGGGCACGCTCGACGACGCGCACACGACGGCCAAGCTGACCCCGTTCGACCAGTACCCGCGCAAGGGCCGCGCCACCGGCGGTGTGCGCTGCCAGCGGTTCCTCAAGGGCGAGGACATGCTGGTGTTCGCCTGGGCCGGCCCGGTCCCGGCGCGCGCCGCGCAGAAGAACGGCGCCCCGGCGGAGCTGCCCGCGGTCGACCCCCGCCGGGACGGGTCGGGCACTCCGCTGACGTCGCCCGTCGCGGTGCTGGCGGGCCCTCTCGGCTAGGGCGTGTTGCGAAAGTGGCTCCGTCCGCCCGAAGGGCGGGGCCTGCGGCGTCTGGTGCGTGCGATCGCAAGGCGGAGGATCATCCTCGTACCGGGCGTACTCGGATGACTCCGACAACGCAGCGAGCGTGCGTGCCAGGCGTCGCGGGCCAGGAGGGACTTTCGCAACACGCCCTAGCCCCGCGCACGTCACCGGGGGCGGGTGCGCCGCACCCGCCCCCGATGACGTCCCGGGTCAGTCGTCCCCGAGGCCGTGGCCGTCCGGTTCGCCCGGCTCCGCGGTCTCCTCCCGCTCGTCCGCGTCCCGGTGGACGTAGCGCAGGACGCCCCACATGCTGCGTTCGTCCGGGACGTCACCGGGCAGACCGCTCAGCGCGCACGCCGCGACCTCCTCGCGCAGCGCGTCCGCGTCGACGCCCGAGCCGATCAGCACGAGCTGCGTCAGCCGTTCCTCTCCCGGCGGCCACGGCTCGGGGTGGAAGCGCAGGAACCGCCCCACCGCGTGGACGGCGTAGCGGTGGTGCGGATCGGCCGCGCCGAAGTCGGTCCAGCCCTTGATCCGGTAGAGCCCGGCCGGCCGGGTGTCCAGGAACGCCATCAGCCGCCGCGGGTGCAGCGGCGTCCGCGAGACGGCCGACACGCTGTCGTAGGCGGCGTGCAGATGCGCCTCGTGGCCGTGCTCGGCGTCGTAGGCGTCCGCGTGGAGGTCTTCGAACGACAGCTGCCGGATCTTCTCCTCCCGTTCCGGCCGCACGGCCGGGTCGAGGAGCAGTCCGGGGTCGATACGTCCGTACGCGGTCTCCACGACCGGCGTCCCGGGGGCGATCCCGGCGATGGCCTCGCGCACCCGTGCGACGTCGGCGGCCGGCGCCCGGTCCGTCTTGTTGAGGACCACGAGGTCGGCGAGGGCGAGGTGCCGGTCGATGCCGGGGTGGCGGCTGCGGGTGGCGTCGAACTCGACCGCGTCGACGACCTCGGCCAGCCCGCCGTAGACGATGCGGGGGTTCTCACTGGCGAGGACCATGCGGACCAGTTCCTCGGGCTCGGCCAGGCCGGACGCCTCCACGACGATGACGTCGATCCGGGCGGCGGGACTCGTGAGCTTCTCCAGGTAGGCGTCCAGCTCCGACGCGTCGACCGCGCAGCACAGGCAGCCGTTGCCGAGGGAGATCGTCGAGCCGACCTGTCCGGCCACCGTCATGGCGTCGATCTCGATGGCGCCGAAGTCGTTGACGACGACCCCGATGCGGTTGCCTCCGTTGCGCCGCAGCAGGTGGTTGAGGAGCGTGGTCTTGCCCGATCCCAGGAAGCCGGTGAGGACGACGACGGGGATCGGGGACCTGCTCGCGCTCACTGCGGCACCTCACGACGGCGATTCGGGCGGCTGGCGACGGGACGGGCGTCCGGGCCCGCCGGGCACGCCCACGCGGCCCCGGGCCCCGGACCGGCACCGGGCCGTCCGGCGCACCAGGATAGGCGCGCGGCACGGACCCCGTGGCGGCGGCCGGTGGCACGGCCGGCCGCACGCGCGGGGCGCGCGGCGCTCCTCTGCCGGCCGATCCCCTGTGACCTGGGCGTTTTTGAATGGGGACGGCGCCGTCTACCGTTTTCCGGCATGAGCCCCGTACCGACCGCCCCCGCCCGCCGACGGCGGTTCGGCTGGCCTCAGCGGGTCTTCTCCCAGGTCCTGCTGATGCAGCTGGCCGTCGCGACCGGAGTCACCGCACTGGCCACCGGCCTCTTCCTGGCTCCGCTGAGCGACCAGCTGGACGACCAGGCCATGCGGCGGGCGCTGGCCATCGCCCAGACCACCGCCTCACCGGCGCTCGCGGACGGTCTGACCGCCACCCGGCCCGACGCGGGCGGAGCGGTGCAGCGCGAGGCCGAGCGGATCCGGGCGGCGACCGGCGCCGAGTACGTCGTCGTGATGAACACCGCGGGGGTCCGCTGGTCCCACACCTCGCCGGCCGAGATCGGACGGCTCGTCTCCACCGACCCCAGCGACGCGCTGGCCGGGCGGGCCGTGATGGAGATCGACAACGGCACCCTCGGGCGCTCCGCCCGCGGCAAGGTCCCGCTGCGGGACGACGAGGGCCGGATCGTCGGCGCGGTGTCCGTCGGCATCGAGTACGACAGCGTCCGCGCCCGGCTGCTGGAGGCCATCCCCGGGCTGCTCGCCTACGCCGGCGGGGCGCTGGCCGCCGGCGCGCTCGCCGCGTACCTGATCTCCCGCCGGCTGCAGCGCCGCACCCATGACCTCGCCTTCTCCGACATCTCCGCGCTGCTCGCCGAACGGGAGGCCATGCTCCACGGCATCCGGGAAGGCGTGGTGGCACTCGACCACGGCGGCCGGATCAGGCTCCTCAACGACGAGGCGCAGCGGCTGCTGGCCGTCGGAACCGATGCCGTGGGGCGCCCGTTGGAGGAGGCGACGGGCACGGGCCGCACGACGGACGTGCTGGCGGGCCGGGTCACCGGGGAGGATCTGCTGACCGTGCGGGGCAGCCGCGTCCTCGTCGCGAACCGCATGCCGACGGACGACGGCGGCGCGGTCGTGACGCTGCGCGACCGCACGGAGCTGGAGCGGCTCGGCAGGGAGCTCGACTCGACGCGTGGCCTGATCGACGCCCTGCGCGCGCAGGACCACGAGCACGCCAACCGCATGCACACCCTGCTGGGCCTGCTCGAACTGGAGATGCACGAGGACGCGATGGAGTACGTCACCGAGGTCGTGGGCGTGCACCGGGCCACCGCGGAGCAGGTGACCGAGAAGGTCCACGACCCGCTGCTGGCCGCACTGCTGGTGGGCAAGGCCACGGTCGCGGCGGAGCGGGGCGTCTCGCTGCGCATGGCGCCCTCCTCGCTGCTCCCCGACCGGCTGGTCGATCCGCGGGGGCTGGTGACGGTCGTCGGCAACCTCGTGGACAACGCGCTGGACGCCGCCGCCGGGACGTCGCGTGCGGCGGTGGAGGTCGCGCTGTGGGCGGACGGCCGCACCGCGCACGTCCGGATCACCGACAGCGGTCCCGGCGTGCCCGAGGATCGGCGTGAGCTGGTCTTCGCCGAGGGCTGGTCCACCAAGGAGCCCCCGGCGCACGGCAGGCGCGGACTGGGGCTCGCCCTGGTCCGCCGGTTCGCCGAACGGCAGGGCGGGAGCGTGGTGGCCGGGGAGGCCGCCGCCGGGGGCGCGGAGTTCACCGTCGTGCTGCCGGAGGCTCTGGCGGAGTCCGGAGCGGCACCGCGGACGGCCGGGGCGGCACACGGCCCCGGGTCGGCCGGCGGAGCAGCGGACGTGACGGGCACGGGGCCGGCCGCTGAGGCGACGGGCACGGGGCAGGCCGCGCGGACGGGCCGGGCATCCGACGAGCCGGTCCCCGGAGCTGCACGGGAGCCCGCCCAGGAGCCCGCACCTGCGCCGGCACCTCCGGCGCCCCCGGCGCCCCGACAGGCGGAGCACGCACCACAGGCTGCACAGGCGCCTCAGGCGCCGCGGACACGGCGGGAACGATGATCGACGTACTGGTCGTGGACGACGACACCCGGGTGGCGGACATCAACGCCGCCTACGTGGGCAAGCTCCCGGGCTTCCGGGTCGTCGCGCGGGCGCACTCCGCCGCCGAGGCGCTCGCCCGGATCTCCGAGACCCCCGTGGACCTGATCCTGCTGGACCACTACCTCCCGGACGAGAACGGCCTCGCGGTCGTCCGGGAGCTCCGCCGCCTCGGCCACCAGACCGACGTGATCATGGTGACCGCGGCACGGGACGTGGCCACCGTCCAGGCGGCGATGCGCCACGGCGCGCTCCAGTACCTGGTCAAGCCGTTCACCTTCGCGGGTCTGCGCGCCAAGCTGGAGGCGTACGCGGCACTGCGGCGGACCCTCGACGGGGGCGGCGAGGCCGAGCAGGCGGATGTGGACCGGATCTTCGGCACGCTGGCCGCGGGCACGGCCGCGCCCGAACTGCCGAAGGGTCACTCGCCCACCACGGCCGGAGTGGTCCGCCAGGTGCTGCTCTCGGCCGAGGGGCCGCTGTCGGCCCAGGAGATCGCCGAGCACGCGGGCATCAGCCGTCAGACGGCCCAGCGCTATCTGAAGCTCCTGGAGAAGGCCGGCCGGGTCCGTCTGAGCCTTCGCTACGGCGAGACCGGGCGGCCCGAGCACGAGTACGTGTGGACCCGGAGCGCCTGACCCGGCCGGTGCCGCCCCGGCCGCAGGACCGGCCCGGCCGCGCGCAGAGGGCATCCGCCCGCAGCGTGCCCCGTCAGACCGCGCCCGCGCCCGTCAGCGCCCGCACCTCCGTCTCGGCGTGCCGGGCCTCGTCCGGCGGCTCCGGGGACGTCACCGTGCCGATCCAGCCGGCCAGGAAGCCCAGCGGGATCGACACGAGCCCCGGGTTCTCCAGGGGGAAGAGCTGGAAGTCGACGCCGGGGAAGAGCGACTGCTCGCTCCCCGACACCACGGGCGAGAGCACCACGAGCAGCACGGCGGGGACCAGGCCGCCGTACACCGACCAGAGCGCGCCACGGGTCGTGAAACCGCGCCAGAACAGCGAGTAGAGCAGGACGGGGAGGTTGGCCGACGCGGCGACGGCGAAGGCGAGCCCGACCAGGAAGGCGACGTTCAGATCGCGCGCGAGCAGCCCGAGCCCGATGGCGACCGCCCCGATGCCGACGGCGGCGAGCCGCGCGACGGCGACCTCGCCGAGCCGGCGCCGGGGCGGACGGCCGTCGCGGGACCGCCCGCGGTCGCGCCGCAGGGAGGCCACCAGGTCGTGCGCGACGGACGCGGAAGACGCCAGCGTGATGCCCGCGACGACGGCGAGGATCGTCGCGAAGGCGATGGCGGCGACGACCGCGAACAGCACCGTGCCCCCGGTCGATCCGGCCCCGCCGCCGAGGTCGAGGGCGAGCAGGGGCACGGCCGTGTTGCCGGCCGCGTTCGAGGCGCGTACCTCGTCCGTGCCGACGACGGCGGCGGCGCCGAAGCCGAGGACGATCGTCATCAGGTAGAAGCTCCCGATGAGCCCGATGGACCAGACGACCGAACGGCGGGCGGCCCGCGCGGTCGGCACGGTGTAGAAGCGCGAGAGGATGTGGGGCAGCCCTGCCGTGCCGAGCACCAGGGCCACGCCGAGGCTGATGAAGTCCAGCCGGGCGGTCCAGTCGCCGCCGTACTTCAGGCCGGGCGCCAGGAAGTCCTTCCCGTGGCCGCTGCGTTCGGCGGCGGAGGTGAGGAGCTGTCCGACGTCGCCGCCGAAGCGCACCAGCACCAGCACGGTCATGGCGATCGCGCCCGCCATGAGCAGCACCGCCTTCACGATCTGGATCCAGGTGGTGGCCCGCATCCCTCCCATCGACACGTAGATCACCATCAGGGCGCCGACGCCGACGACGGTCCACGAGCGCGCGGCCTCGCTCGAACCGCCCAGCAGCAGCGCCACCAGGGAGCCGGCTCCCACCATCTGCGCCACCAGGTACAGGACGGAGACGGCGACCGAGGACGTGCCGGAGGCGATGCGCACCCGGCGCTCGCTCATCCGGGAGGCGACCACGTCGGCCAGGGTGAACCGGCCGCAGTTGCGGACCAGTTCGGCGACGAGCAGCAGCACGACCAGCCATGCCACGAGGAATCCGACGGAGTAGAGCATTCCGTCGTAGCCGAACAGGGCGATCAGGCCGGAGATGCCGAGGAAGGACGCGGCCGACATGTAGTCGCCCGCGATGGCGAAGCCGTTCTCCATCGGGGAGAAGAGCCGCCCGCCGGCGTAGAACTCCTCGGCGGAGCCGCGCCGGTTCCGGCTCACCCAGGTGGTGATGCCGAGGGTGACCGCGACGAAGGCGCTGAACAGGACGAGGGCGAGGGCCTGGTGGTCGCCGCTCACCGCTCGGCTCCGCGGGTCATCTCCTGCGTGTCCCAGCGCAGTTCGAGGGCGGCCCGGTCCCGGCGCAGCCGTGCGTGCCGGGCGTAGGCCCAGGTGAGGACGAACGTGGTGAGGAACTGCGCCAGACCGGCCACCATCGCCACGTTGACCGCGCCGGCGACCGGCCTGGCCATCAGGCCGGGCGCCGTCGTCGCCGCCACGACGTAGGCCAGGTACCAGAGCAGGAAGGCGAGGGTCGCGGGCACGACGAACCGGCGGTATCGGCGGCGCACCTCCTGGAACGCGGAACTCCGCTGCACCTGGAGGTAGATGTCGGCGGCACGGAGTGCCGCGTCCTGCTCGTCCGGGACGGCGGGCGGGACGGCGGCCCGCCCGCCGGCGGTGTCCCACCGGCCGGTGGCGGGAGCGTCGTCCCACGGGTCCTCGAGCCGCACGCCGGCGCCGTGCGGCCCTTCCTGCTTCTCCACGCTCAACTCTCCTTGTCAGCGAACCGTTTCGGTACGCATGCACAAGGATGGACAGAGCGGGAGCATCCCGGACTCTCTCACCGGGGCTCTTCACCCCATCAGGTGATGAAGAGCCCCGGAGCGGGACGGCCCGGAGCACGCCCCGGGCCGGGCGTCGGATCAGGCGTCGATGCGCGACCGGTCGAGCGTGGCGGCCGAACTGGTGATGAACTCCTTGCGCGGCGCGACCTCGTTGCCCATGAGGAGGTCGAAGACCTGCTCGGAGGACTCCAGGTCGCCGATGTTGATCCGCCGCAGGGTGCGGTGCCGCGGGTCCATCGTGGTCTCCGCGAGCTGGTCGGCGTCCATCTCGCCGAGGCCCTTGTAGCGCTGGATCGATTCCTTGATCCGCACTCCCTTGCGCTGGAACTCCAGCAGGGTCTGGCGCAGCTCGCTGTCGGAGTACGTGTACACGTACTTGTCCTGGCCCTTCCTGGGCTGGACGAGCTCGATCCGGTGCAGCGGCGGCACCGCGGCGAAGACCCGGCCGGCCTCCACCATGGGCCGCATGTACCGCTGGAAGAGCGTGAGCAGCAGGGTGCGGATGTGGGAGCCGTCGACGTCGGCGTCGGTCATCATGATGACCTTGCCGTACCGGGCCGCGTCGATGTCGAAGGTGCGGCCCGAGCCCGCTCCTATCACCTGGATGATCGCGCCGCACTCGGCGTTCTTCAGCATGTCCGAGACGGACGACTTCTGGACGTTGAGGATCTTGCCCCGGATGGGCAGCAGCGCCTGGAACTCGCTGTTGCGGGCCAGCTTGGCCGTGCCCAGCGCGGAGTCCCCCTCGACGATGAAGAGCTCGCTGCGCTCCACGTCGTCGCTGCGGCAGTCGGCGAGCTTCGCGGGGAGCGAGGAGGACTCCAGGGCCGTCTTGCGCCGCTGCGCCTCCTTGTGCTGGCGGGCCGCGATGCGGGTGCGGGCGGCCGCCACGGCCTTGTCGAGCACGGCACGCGCCTGCGCCTTGGCGTCGCGCCGGGTGGAGGTCAGGAACGCCTTCAGCTCCCTGGCGACCACGTTCGCGACGATCCGGTTGGCCGCCGAGGTGCCGAGGACCTCCTTGGTCTGGCCCTCGAACTGCGGCTCGGCCAGCCGGACGGTGACGACCGCCGTCAGCCCCTCCAGGGCGTCGTCCTTGACGATGTCGTCCTCGGCGACGCGCAGCAGTTTGGCGGAGCGCAGCACCTCGTTCACGGTCCTCGTCACGGAGCGTTCGAATCCGGTGACGTGGGTGCCGCCCTTGGGGGTGGCGATGATGTTGACGAAGGACTTGAGCGTGGTGTCGTAGCCCGTGCCCCAGCGCATGGCGATGTCGACGCCGAGCTCCCGGGTGACCTCGGTGGGGGTCATGTGGCCGCGGTCGTCGAGGACCGGGACGGTCTCCTTGAAGGTGCCCTGCCCGCTCAGCCGCAGCACGTCGCAGACGGCCTTGTCCTGGGCGAGGTACTCGCAGAATTCGCTGATGCCGCCGTCGAAGTGGAACGTTTCGACGCTCTTGCCCTCGCCGTCGCCCCCGCCCGGCCCGCGCTCGTCCCGGACGACGATGGTCAGCCCCGGCACCAGGAAGGCGGTCTGGCGGGCGCGCTGGTGGAGGGTGTCCAGGGACAGCCGGGCGTCCTTGAGGAAGATCTGGCGGTCGGCCCAGTACCGCACACGGGTGCCGGTCCGCGTCTTGGGCACGCGCTTGCCCTTGAGGAGCCCGCCCGCCGGGTCGAAGGGGGCGTCGGGGCCGGACTCGGTGAAGATGCCGGGGACACCGCGGCGGAAGCTGACCTTGTGGGTGGCCGCACCGCGGTCCACCTCCACGTCCAGCCGGGCCGAGAGGGCGTTGACGACGGAGGCGCCGACGCCGTGGAGGCCGCCGGAAGCGGCGTAGGAACCGCCTCCGAACTTTCCGCCGGCGTGCAGCTTGGTCATCACGACCTCGACGCCCGACAGGCCGGTCTTGGGCTCGACGTCCACGGGGATGCCCCGGCCGTTGTCCCTGACCTCCACGGAGCCGTCCTCGTGGAGGATCACCTCGATGTGGTCGCAGTGGCCGCCGAGGGCTTCGTCGACGGAGTTGTCGATGATCTCCCACAGGCAGTGCATCAGACCGCGGCTGTCGGTGGACCCGATGTACATGCCGGGTCGCTTGCGGACCGCTTCGAGGCCTTCCAGGACGAGCAGATGCCGCGCGGTGTAGTTGGAGCCGTCACGGTCTGCGGTCAGCAGCGCCGTGGAAGGCACGGACGTTTCGGCGGTCACGCGGTTCGCTCCTCGCTGAATTTCAGATGGGGCCAAGTGGGGTAGGGGCCCGGGCGTCGGTCGCCGCACAGAGCGTACCGAGGCCTGGTAGAGCCGATGTAACGCCACCCACATGATTTCTCATGCTAGTCCAGCATCGCATGCATGTTCGATCCCTCGATGGGGTGACGTGAACATCACGTTCCCTTCGAGGCATGAACCATTTAGGCTCCGGGCACGTCCTCATCAACAACCGGCAACCCAGCCGGGAGGGCCAAACGAGACAAGCAACCGCGAAATCCGTAGAGCGAAGCAATACGGCTCATTCGCCGCCAACCGGCAACTGACAGCCACCTCGGGAAAAGTTTCGAGGAAAAGCCACGAGCGGGAACGTTTTCGGGCTGGTTGGATGTTGACCCTGGTACGACAGCTCGTCGAGCTAGAGAAGAGGCGACGTGACTACTGTTCTGACCCCCGCGAGCCCGCTGACGGCCGCTGACCGCTGCGACCGCTGCGGCGCCCAGGCATACCTGCGCGTTGTTCTGATCAGCGGCGGCGAACTGCTCTTCTGCGCCCACCACGGGCGCAAGTTCGAGCCGGAACTCAAGAAGATCGCCGCTGAGATACAGGACGAGACGGACCGGCTGACGGTTGTGCCGTCCGGCACCGGCGAAGAGGATCGCTGACCCTCACCCCGCGACGAGCCAAGGCCGGTCCCGGACCGGCGACGGGCGGCCACTCCTGGTGTCCAGGAGTGGCCGCCCGTTCTCGTACCGTGACCGCGGCCGGGCCGCCGGTCAGTCCTCCGCGTCCGGCAGACCGCCCGGCACCGAGGGGAGCACCGCCGAGACCCGGGTGTAGACGCCCGGGCCGTCGGGCCGCCCGCAGCCGCTCCCCCAGGACACCAGCCCGATGAGCCGCCCCCGGGCCACCAGCGGCCCGCCGCTGTCCCCCTGGCACGCGTCGCGCCCGCCCGCCTCGTCACCGGCACAGAGCATCGTGGCCGGCGTGTACCGCCCGTCCGCCCCGCCGGGGTAGGCGGTGGCGCACTTCTCGTCGGGGAGCACCGAGACCCGGGCGGCCCGCAGCGTCGGCGCGTACGCGCCCGCCCCGGTGGTGTCGCCCCACCCGTAGACGACGGCCTCCGTGCCGGGCGCGTACGCCTCGTCCCCCTCCCGGGCCACCGGCAGCACGCGGGACGACGGGAGCGCCTCGGAGAGGGTGAGCAGGGCCATGTCGGGGCTGTTCGCCTCGGGGTCGTACTCCGGCGGGATCCAGCTGGAGCGGACCGCGACCTCCTGGCCGCCCTCGCCTTCGAGATCCGATCTGCCGGACACCACCCTCAGATCCCGGACGAGGCGCACGTCCTTGCCCAGCACCGCCGGGCTGAGACAGTGGGCCGCCGTCATCACCGTGGTGGGCGAGACCACGACACCCCCGCAGAACTGGCCGGCACGCGCTGCGCCGAACCGGTCACGGCTCGACAGGGCGACGACCCACGGACTCGTGTCCGCGCTCACCTCCTGGCCGCCGATGACCACACTGTCGGCAGCCGCGGACGACGGCATGACCAGGGGTGCGGCGATCACGGCCGCGATCAGGGCCGGCAGTCCGGCCGTGCCTCGGACGCTGCGAGGACGCATACGCTCTCCTGACTCTGCGTGACTCGATTGCACTCAGCGTCGTGCAACGGACCGGGGCCCGCACCCGCGAGGGCACCCGGGCACGGCGAAGGGTCCGGCCCCCATACGGGGGCCGGACCCTTCGCCGTGCGTGTCGCAGGAGCGAGGCGCTCCGGCTCAGTCGAGGTAGTCGCGCAGCACCTGGGAACGGGACGGGTGGCGGAGCTTCGACATCGTCTTCGACTCGATCTGGCGGATGCGCTCGCGCGTCACCCCGTAGACCTTGCCGATCTCGTCCAGGGTCTTCGGCTGGCCGTCCGTGAGGCCGAAGCGCATCGAGACGACGCCCGCCTCACGCTCGGACAGGGTGTCGAGCACGGAGTGCAGCTGCTCCTGGAGGAGGGTGAAGCTGACGGCGTCGGCCGGGACGACCGCCTCGGAGTCCTCGATGAGGTCACCGAACTCGCTGTCGCCGTCCTCGCCGAGCGGGGTGTGCAGCGAGATGGGCTCGCGGCCGTACTTCTGGACCTCGATGACCTTCTCGGGGGTCATGTCGAGTTCCTTGGCCAGCTCCTCCGGGGTGGGCTCGCGGCCCAGGTCCTGGAGCATCTGGCGCTGCACGCGCGCGAGCTTGTTGATGACCTCGACCATGTGGACCGGGATGCGGATGGTGCGGGCCTGGTCGGCCATGGCGCGGGTGATCGCCTGACGGATCCACCAGGTGGCGTACGTGGAGAACTTGTAGCCCTTGGTGTAGTCGAACTTCTCGACGGCACGGATCAGACCGAGGTTGCCCTCCTGGATGAGGTCCAGGAAGAGCATGCCGCGGCCCGTGTAGCGCTTGGCCAGCGAGACCACCAGACGGAGGTTGGCCTCCAGCAGGTGGTTCTTGGCCCGGCGGCCGTCCTCGGCGATGATCTCCAGCTCGCGCTTGAGCTTGGGCGCCAGCTTGTCGGCGCTCGCCAGCTTGTCCTCGGCGAACAGACCGGCCTCGATGCGCTTGGCGAGCTCGACCTCCTGCTCGGCGTTGAGCAGCGGGACCTTGCCGATCTGCTTCAGGTAGTCCTTGACCGGGTCGGCGGTGGCGCCGGCGACGGCGACCTGCTGCGCGGGCGCGTCGTCCTCGTCGTCGTCGGAGAGGACGAAGCCCTTGCTCTCGCCCTCGGTCTCCTCTTCGTCGCCCTTGCCGCCGGGCTGGACGTCGTCGAGCAGCTCTTCGCCCTCGGCGAGCTCGTCGGCGTCCTTCTTGCCCGCGGTCTTCTTCGCGGCGGTCTTCTTGGCGACGGTCTTCTTGACCGCGGTCTTCTTGGCCGCCGTCTTCTTGGCTGCGGCCTTCTTGGCGGGGGCGGCGGCCGCCGGGTCGTCCGCCGTGGCCTCGACGGTCTCGGCGGACGGCGCCGCGGTGGCGGCGACGGTCTTCGCCGTGGTCGTCTTGGCGGCGACGGTCTTGGTGGCGGTGCGCTTTGCCGGGCTCTTCGCTGCGACGCTCTTGCGGGCGCGCTTCGGCGACTCCGCTGCACTGACCATCAGCGTCACACCCTCTTCCTCGAGGATCTGGTTGAGGCTGCGCAGAACATTCTTCCACTGGGTTGGCGGAATCTGGTCAGCCTCGAAGGCCCGACGCACGTCATCGCCGGCGATCTGCCCATCAGCCTTTCCCCGCTCGATGAGCGCCATCACAGACTCGGACTCGGCGATCTCCGGCGGGAGCGTACGGGATGTGCTGGCCGACACGAACAACCTCTCGGAACGATGGAAACGGCTTCCGGCCCCGCCCATGATCGGGCCGGAGCCGACGACCACCGGGCTGCGGATGAACCGGTGGGCGCGGGCTGAACCTGGGAGCTGCCACAGCGCCGTCCCCGGCGGCTGTATTCCCTCCTCGGCTGTCACCTCTTAGGTCATCGCAGCGTTTCGCGGAGTGTTACGCCCAATTCGCGTGGCCCGAGTCACACCTCGAACG
The DNA here is from genome assembly GCF_014489615.1 of Streptomyces genisteinicus. GTDB lineage: Bacteria > Actinomycetota > Actinomycetes > Streptomycetales > Streptomycetaceae > Streptomyces > Streptomyces genisteinicus. The sequence goes on along the minus strand of NZ_CP060825.1, from coordinate 5,531,219 downwards.
GGGCAGACCGGACGTAACGTGACAGACCACGTACAGCGTGTCGCCGGATCCCCCTCGGAATCCGGCGACACGCCGCACGGACGCCTTTCCCGCGCGCCCGCAGCCGGGGTCAGTGCTCGCGCGGCGCCGGGACCACCCGGTCCACGTCCGGGTGAGCGGTGAGGAGCTGCCGCATGGCGGACTCCGCCGCGTGCGCGTCGCCGGATGCGAGGGCGTCGGCGATCCGGGCGTGGTGCGCCACGGCGGCCTCGGTCGGGCGGTCGCAGCCGGTGACCGGGCCCCCGGAGACCTGGAGGGCCGCGGCGACGATGCCGGAGAGGTGCTCCAGCATGCGGTTGCCGGCGAGCTGGATGAGCAGGGAGTGGAATTCGGCATCGGCGCGGGAGAAGGTGAGGCCGTCACCCTGAGCAAGGGCGTGGCCCATGATCTCCACCATGTCCCCCAGCCGCTGCTGCACCTCGTCGCGGCCGTGCCCCGCCGCGAGCCGGGCGGCGAGCGGTTCGATCGTCCAGCGCATTTCGTTCAGCTCCCTGCGCTGGTCCTCGCGCTGGGGTCCGAAGGCCCGCCACTCGATGATGTCGGGGTCGAGGAGGTTCCAGTCGCTGACCGGTCGCACCCGCGTACCGACATTGGGGCGGGCACTGACCAGCCCCTTGGCCTCCAGCACGCGCAGCGACTCGCGCACGACGGTGCGCGAGACCTCGAAACGCTGGCCGATCTCCTCGGGAACGAGGGGGCGGTCGGCCCCCAGGTCTCCGGAGACGATCATCTGTCCGAGCTGCTGGACGAGTTGGCCGTGCAGTCCGCGGCCGCGGCTGCCGGCCGGGCGACGGGGCGCCCGGCCCAGGTCCGCGTCCGCGCCCTGCCAGGCGACGGGCGTGACGCGGTCGGCGCCCGGGGACTCCGCAAAGGGGTATCGGTCGAGTTCGCCCGGGCCGGTCAGGCTGGTCTCGGCGGGACGGGCGGCGGTCATCATGGTGTGCGCAAGGGTACTCACGCATCCTTTGTCGGCGTGCTTTCCGAGCCCCTTGAGGTCTTTGGTGAAAAGCACACGAAAGGGTGATCAGCGCCCGCTCTCCCCTTGACGCCTTATCGGAAGAAATCGGGCCCTTTCACGGAAGTTGTCACCACCGCGCGGCCGTGCGGTCCGGCACGATCACCAAGTCGTCCTGCTGCGGAGCGCGATGGACAGATACGCGCAGATCAGTGCGGACAGCGACAACACCATGGCGGCGCCGACCGGTTGTGCCAGCAGTTCGAGGGCCGCCCGGATCCAGGGGTCGGCGGCTTCGGGAAGCCGGCTCCCCGCCGCCGACCGAAGTCGCCCGGGCAGACCCGCGATCGAACGGACGGCCGGACCCAGAAGCGCGAACTCGACCAGCGGTGCGATCAGTACGGGAACGGCGAGCACGGCGGCCACTCCGGCGGCCGTGACCCGGAAGACCGCAGCGGCGAGCAGCCCCGCCCAGGCGCACCCGATGCACAGGCCGAGCCAACGGACGCCCAGATCAGCCCAGTTCGCCCGCAGCGGGCCCAAGTCGGCACCGTTGACGAGCCGGAGGACCTGTGCGTCGGCCACGACGGCCAGGAGCGCCAGCACCACCGCGGCGGCGGCCGTCACCGCCAGCTTGGCCAGCAGCAGTCCGGGGCGGCGCGGGGAGACCCCGCGCACCGCGGCGAGAGCGGGGAAGCGGAACTCCTCGCCGAAGGAGAGGGCGCCGATCAGCCCGGCTCCGAACGCGGCGGGCGGCAGCGGGAGGAAGCCGGGCCAGGCGACGAGGGCGGCGGGCCGCGGAGCGCCCCCGCCGCGCGCGAGAAGGACGCACAGGGCCAGTGAGGAGACCACGACCGCGGCTGCGATCAGCGGCGCGGTGCGGACTCCCAGCATGCGGCGCAGTTCGTAGCGCAGAGCCCGGCGCGGGCTCCGCGGCCTGGCCGGGGACATGACGGGGGCGCCGTCCGCGGCCTGGAGCGCGTCGGCCGGATCCCCGGATGACGCCTCCTCGCGGGCGACGGCGACGGCCTCGGCCGGGGGCCGCCGGGCCGCGGCGACCAGGCCCCGGCCTGGTCCGGCCGGCCGGACCAGGCCGGACGGACCGCCCGTAGTGCCGCCCGGACCGCCCGTCATGCCGCCCGGCTCCGCGGGAGCCGCCCCGACCTCCTCGGTCAGACGGTGGACGAGCACGCCGTGCCGGAACGCCGTCTCGCCGATCTCCGGGCAGCTGCTCCCGTACACGGACAGCAGACTGCTGCTCTCGGTGACCACTTCCAGCGAGCGCCTGGCGGCGCGGGCCTCCCTGCGCACGGCGTCCGAGAGCCGTGCCGCGTGCGGGGTGCGGACGCTCACCCGGGGCCTGAGCCTGGTGCGCGCGAAGGATTCGGCGTCCTGGTCCGCGACCACTCTGCCGCCGTCGAGGGTGACCACGTGGTCGGCGAACCGGGCCGCCTCCTTGGGGTCGCGGCTCGTGCAGAGCACGGTGCCTCCGGCGTCCGCGTGCACACGGAGCCGTCCGAGGAGCCAGGCCGCGTCGCGGAGGGAGAGGTCCCGGCACGGTTCGTCGAGGATCAGCGTGTGGGGGTCGCCCAACAGCGCTGCCGCCAGGGCCAGTCGGCGGTCCATCCCCCGGGACAGCAGTCCCAGCCGCTCGTCGCGCAGGGCGCCGAGACCGACCTCGTCGAGCAGTTCGTCCGCGCGGGCGGCGGGCACTCCCGCGGCTGCGCTCAGCATCCGCAGATGCCCGCCCGCCGTGCGGGCGGGGTGACCCGGCGTCCCGCCCAGGACCAGGCCCACCTCGCGCGCCGGGTCGGCGACACGGTGGAGCGGTGTGCCACGGAACCAGGTCATGCCGCGGCCCGCGTCGAGACCCGCGACCAGCCGCACCAGCGTTGTCTTTCCCGCGCCCCGCTCACCGAGCAGGGCGGTGATCTCGCCCGGCCTGCAGTCGAACGAGATGTCGTCCACGGCAGGCCGGCCCTCGGCGCCGCGGACGCTGGTCACTCCGACGGCCTGGAGCATCGCTTGACTCGCCATCTCTCGCGGAAGGTGAGACCGCTCAGCGGCAGCACGGGTACCGCAGCAAGATAACGCGACATTTTCGACTTTTCGTGCATCGGGCAGTGGCCGGGTGTGTGTGTGTGTGTGTGTGGGGGGACGCAGGCCCGGCAGGCCGCTGCCTCAGACCTCCGGACGCAGCATCGGCGGATTGAGCAGCGTGGCCCCGCCGGCGCGGAACAGCTGGGCCGGGCGCCCTCCCTGACGGGTGGTGGTGCCGCCGGCGGGGACGAGGAAGCCCGGCGTCCCGGTCACCTTGCGGTGGAAGTTGCGGGGATCGAGTGCGACGCCCCAGACGGCCTCGTACACGCGCCGCAGCTCTCCCACGGTGAACTCGGGCGGGCAGAAGGCCGTGGCCAGCGACGAGTACTCGATCTTCGAGCGGGCACGCTCCACGCCGTCCGCCAGGATCGTCGCGTGGTCGAAGGCGAGCGGCGCCTGCTCACCGTCCTCGGCGGTGTCCCCGCGCGCCAGCAGCTCCTCGACGGGCGCCCAGCGTGCGCTGTTGGCGTCGCCGCCGGCGCGCGGGGCCGGCAGGTCGGGGGCGAGCACCAGATGGGCGACGCTGACCACCCGCATCCGCGGATCACGCCGTGGGTCGCCGTAGGTGGCGAGCTGCTCCAGGTGGGCACCGTTGGCGGCGGGCGACGCCGGGTCGTGCGCGGACAGGCCGGTCTCCTCGGCGAGCTCGCGGCCCGCCGCTCCCGCGAGGTCCTCGTCGTCCCGCACGAATCCTCCGGGCAGCGCCCACCGTCCCTGGAACGGCGGCTCCCCGCGGCGCACGACGAGCGCGCAGAGCGCGTGCCGTCGCACGGTGAGCACGACCAGGTCGACGGTGACGGCGAAGGGCGGGAAGGCCGACGGGTCGTAGGGCGACATGCCGTGATCATAGTCGTCTGCCTGACGATAAAGACACCCTCCGTGTGTGTTCCAGCCGTTCGGGGGGAACGGGCGACCTGTACGCACCACGGCCTGTCACACGCCCAGTTGCAGACCGTCCGCGGCCTCTTCGACCATCGCCAGCCCCCGCCCGCTCACCCGCACCGCGAACGGCTCGCCGGCGATCCGCAGGCCGGAGATCCGAACCTCCCCGAGCGGGGCGGAGCGCATCGGGCGCAGCGTCACCGTGCCCGCCGGGGCGTCGGGCCGGATCCCCGTGACCGCCGAGACCAGCAGGAGCGCGGACGCGGCGCCCAGCGCGGCGGGGCGGCAGGCCGCCGGATGCGGCACCGGCCCGGATCCGGGAGTCCGCCGCAGCCCGGCGAACATCTCCGGCAGCCGGTGCCCGAACGCCTCCGCCGCGTCCAGGAGCCCGCGCGCCAGGTCGGCCGCCTCGTGTTCGAGTCCCGCGGCGGCGAGACCCGCCACGGCCACGGCCGTCTCGTGCACCCGTACGGCGCCGCTGCGGTGGCCGAGGGGGTTGTGGGCGCGCTCCCCCTCGCCGAGCGACCGCAGTCCCCACCCCGAGTCGACCGCCGGGTCGCGGAACAGGCGGGCCAGCTGCACGGTGCGCGTCGGGTCCAGCAGGCACGGCGCGAGCGCTCCCCCGGCCGCGAGCCCGGTGTCCAGCAGGTGCGCCGCTGCCGAGCCGAGCGTGCCGACGGGCCGGCCGTCCGGAAGCCGTCCCGCCACCGGCCTGCCGCCGGCGACGCCGTCGGCCCAGAACCGTGTGCGGAACGCCGTGCGCGCCTCCCCCGCCCACTCCCGCCAGTACGCGCCGCCGGGACGGCCCGCCGCGTCGAGCAGTCCGGCACCGAGCTCCGCCGCCCGGTGCGCATGGGCCTGTGTCACGGACCGCAGGAAGCCCTGCCCGGCCTCCTCCTCGACAGCGGTTCCGTCGCCGGCCCTGCGGCGGAGCCAGTCGAGGCAGCGCTCGGCGGCGGGGAGCAGTTCCTCCAGGTCGCGCTCGGGGAGTCCCCAGCGCCATGCCTCCGCCAGCACCACGGGGAAGGCCAGCGTCGCTTCCGTGGCGGTGCAGCCCGGCGGTACGTGCGGTCCGGCGTCGCGCAGCTCGCCGGGAAGCAGGCCGGACGCCGGTCCGGGGCCGGTCCGCTGGCCGCGGGCAGCCGTGCGCAGTGCGGCGGCCGCGAGGCGGGTGGAGAGCGGGAGCGCCGCCCTGGCGGCCCAGAGGGCGTCCGCCGGCACGGGGCGCAGCCGCCACGGAACGCCGGCGGCGACGCTCGCGTCGTCGGACCGCACCGGGTCGCGGCACAGCAGGGCCCGCAGGTCGTCGACCGCCGCGTCGACGAAGGGCGCGAGCCGGACGTCGTCGCACTCGACGGCAGGTCCCGGCACGAGGCTCGCCGCGGCCGGCCGGGAGAGGCCGGCCTCGTGCGGCGGAGCGCCCGGACCGGGGCGCACGGAGAGGCTGATGGTGCGCGAGGAGCCGGGGGCGAGACCGAGTTCCCAGCGCAGCAGCCCCGCAGAGGCGAGCGTGTCGTCGGGCGCGGGATCGGCGGTGACGACGGCGCCGGTGCCCGCCGCTCCGTCGGGGGCGGGCCAGCGGATGCCGGAGTCGTGGACGGACCCCGCCGCCTCGGGTCCGGGGCGGCCCGCGGCGACCGCTCCGAACTGAGCGAGATCCGTGGCCAGCGTGACGTCCACCGGCAGGCGCAGCGGCGAGGACGAGAGGTTGCGCAGCACGATCCGCTCGGTGCCGTGCGCGTCCCGGGTGCGTTCGACGAGGACGTCGGGGTCGGGCGCCGCGGAGATGCGCACGGCGCCGGTGAACTCGGCGCATTCCGCGGAGACGAGCCGGGAGCGCAGCGGGACGGGCGGACGTCCGGCGACGTGCAGCCGGCAGCGTGAGAGCAGCCGGACGCCGGACCGGTAGACGCCCTCGACGCCGTGCCCGTCGAGCTGGCCGTGGAGCGGGGAGACGGCGAACGCGGGCAGGGCGACGCAGATGAGGGTGTGGTGGACGGGTGGCGGCCCGGAAGCGGACGGGGCGGTGACGCCCGCCGCGGGTGGCGGGACCGGTCGTGGCCGCGGGGTGGTCGCCTGCCTGACTGCGTTGGGGCCCATGGGGTGCCTGCCGCGCCTTCCGTGCACGTCCGCCGTCCGCCGCTCGCACGACGGGGCGGGCCGGGCCGGACCGCCATCCCGGTGAACGCCTGCCCGGGCACAAGGGTCACGGGCGTCGCCCTTCCAGGGGTGCGGCGGGGCCGGCGGCCTGCTCGTGGGCAGGACCGGCCGGGGTGGTGCGCCGCGGTGCGGAGACCGGGCGGGCGGCGCGGGCCGCGATCCGGCGGGTCCGGCGCCGCGGGCGCCTGCCGGAAGCACGCCGTCCGGCGCCGGGGAGCGGATGGCCCCCGGGCGCGGCTCCGTCGCCCGGCCGGGAGCCGCCGGGCGCCGGGGTCCCGCTGATGCCGCCGGACGGGGCGAGCCGTCCGGCACCCGCCCGGCGGGGTCGACGGGTGCGGGTGCGGCGTGCGAGCGGACGGGGCAGCGCGCGAGGGGCGGCCGGGTCGCCGCCGGCGGCGGCCGCTCCCGGCGTGGCGGGGGCGGCGGGAGCGTCCGGGGAGTCGGCTCCGGGCGTGGCACCCGGTGCCCCGGCGCTGTGCCGTGCGGGACGGCCCGGGGCCGTCGGCCAGTCCTGGTCCTGGCGCAGGCAGTGGCGGAGGGTCTCCGGATCGATGCCCTCGTTGCACGCCTGGTGCAGGAGCTGGGCGAAGACGTACTGCGGATCGGCGCGGAGGGCCAGCCCGAGGGCTACCCGGGCCGACGGTTCGTCGCCCGTGGCCCAGGAGACCCAGCCGGCCAGGGTGAGAGGCGCCGCCGCGTGCGCCTGGTAGAGGCCCGCGCACCGCCGGGCGAGGGCACGCCACAGCCGCAGCGCGGGCGCCGCGTCGGCCCCTTCCATCCACTGCGCCGCCCGGTCCCGGGTCCGGCGGTCCTGGAGGCCGAGGATCGCCGCGGCGGCCTCGCGCGGCGAGATGAGGCGGTCGTCCTCCGCGTCCGCCGCCGCCGCGGAGACTCCGGCCCCTTCTCCCGGGGACGAACGGGCCAGCCGGTCCATCAGGCGGCGGGCGAGGGCGAGCGTCTCGACGGCGATGGCACGCCGCCCGCTCTCCTCCAGGGCGCGGGACAGGAGCGCCGCCCCCGCGTCGTCCAGGGCACGTGTCTGGACCAGGATCCCCGCGGCGGGCGGAGGAGCGAGACGTGCCTCCATCTCCTTCTGGCTGCCCCGCACCCGCACGCCCGCGTACGCGGCGGCGGCGGCCATGACCGAGGTGCCCGGCAGGGCGAGCGGTGTCCCCTCGGGCGGGCAGCAGCGGACGTCGGGGCAGCAGTAGGACCAGAAGCGCCCGTCGGCGATGCACAGGGCCTCCAGCACCGGGACGTCGAGCGCGCCGCAGGCGGTCCGCAGCCGCTGGGCGAGGGGCCTCAGCTCCTCCATGACCCGCGCGCCGCTCCCGCCGGGGCCCGGCTCGCGGCAGAGGAAGGCGACCATCGCGTCGGGGCGCTCCCCTCGCCGTTCGCTGCCGTGGACGAGGCAGGCGGCGAGCTGCTCCGCCACCTCCGGCCACTGGGCCGGCGACCGGGGGATGCCGAGCCTGACCCGGCCCCCGAACCGGCCTCGGCGGCCGTGCAGGGCGACGAGCACGATCGAGTCGCTGGGCCGGAAGCCCATCATGTAGGGCAGGGCGTCGGCGAGTTCGGAGGGGCTGCGCAGGGTGATCTGCTGGGCGTCCGGAAGGCCGGTGAGTGATTCACGGTGCTTGCTCATGGCATGACCGTCTCGCGGACTTCCTCCCGCCGCGACCCCCTGTGGACAAGTTGTCCACAGGCAGCGGGTGCGGTTCGCGCGTTGTCGGTGCCATCGGGTTGCATGGGGGCATGACCAACGCAGACCGGGCGGAGCTCAGGGCCGCCGCCGACTCCGTCCTCGCCCGACTCGTCTCCGACTCCACGGGCACCGCCCGCCTGCGCGAGGACCAGTGGCGGGCGATCGAGGCACTCGTGGCGGACAGACGGCGAGCCCTGGTGGTCCAGCGCACGGGGTGGGGCAAGTCCGCGGTGTACTTCGTCGCCACGTCGCTGCTGCGCGCCCGGGGCAGCGGACCCACGGTGATCGTCTCCCCGCTGCTCGCCCTGATGCGCAACCAGGTGGAGGCGGCGGCCCGCGCGGGCATCCGCGCCCGGACGATCAACTCCTCCAACACCGAGGAGTGGGAGACGGTGCAGGCCGAGGTGGCCGCGGGCGAGGTGGACGTCCTGCTGGTGAGCCCCGAGCGGCTGAACAACCCCGACTTCCGCGACCAGGTGCTGCCGAGCCTCGCGGCCGCCACCGGCCTGCTGGTCGTCGACGAGGCCCACTGCATCTCCGACTGGGGCCACGACTTCCGCCCGGACTACCGCAGGCTGCGCACGATGCTCGCGGACCTCCCCCCGGGCGTCCCCGTCCTCGCCACCACCGCGACGGCGAACGCCCGGGTGACGGCCGACGTCGCCGAGCAGCTGGGCACCGGAGCCGGCACCGACGCCCTGGTGCTCCGCGGGCCGCTCGACCGGGAGAGCCTCAGCCTCGGAGTGCTGCAACTGCCCGACGCCGCCCATCGGCTGGCCTGGCTTGCCGATCACCTGGGTGAGCTCCCGGGCTCGGGGATCATCTACACCCTGACGGTGGCGGCGGCCGAGGAGGTCACGGCCTATCTCCGCCAGTGCGGTCATGTGGTGGCCTCGTACACCGGCCGCACGGAGAACGCGGACCGCCAGCAGGCGGAGGACGACCTGATCGCCAACAGGGTGAAGGCACTCGTGGCGACGTCCGCACTCGGCATGGGATTCGACAAGCCCGACCTCGGCTTCGTCGTGCACCTCGGCTCACCGTCCTCGCCCATCGCCTACTACCAGCAGGTCGGCCGCGCCGGCCGCGGTGTGGAGCATGCCGAGGTGCTGCTGCTGCCGGGCAGGGAGGACGAGGCGATCTGGAAGTACTTCGCCTCCGTGGCGTTCCCGCCCGAGGAGATGGTGCGCCGCACCCTGGACGTGCTGGCCGCAGCCGACCGGCCGCTCTCGCTCCCGGCGCTGGAGCCGCTGGTCGAGCTCCGCCGCACCCGTCTGGAGACCATGCTGAAGGTCCTGGACGTGGACGGCGCGGTCCACAGGGTGAAGGGCGGCTGGACGGCGACGGGCCGGCCGTGGACCTACGACGCGGAGCGGTACGCGTGGGTGGCCCGCCAGCGGGAGGCCGAGCAGCAGGCCATGCGGGACTACGCACGGTCCACCGACTGCAGGATGGAGTTCCTGCGGCTGAGGCTCGACGACGAACAGGCCGCCCCCTGCGGCCGGTGCGACAACTGCGCGGGGGCCCGGTTCAGCGACAAGGTGTCGGCGGCCGCCCTCGACGCCGCGCGCGGGGAACTCGGCCGCCCCGGGACGGACCTGGAGCCGCGCAAGATGTGGCCCACGGGGCTCACTGCGGTGGGGATCGGCCTCAAGGGGCGCATCCCCGAAGGGGAGCAGTCCTTCACCGGGCGGGCGCTGGGCAGGCTCTCCGACATCGGCTGGGGCAACCGGCTGCGCCCCATGGTCGACGCCAGGGCCGCCGACGCCCCGGTGCCGGACGACATGCTCGGCGCTGTGGTCACCGTCCTCTCGGACTGGGCGAAGGGGCCGGGCGGCTGGGCATCGGGCGCGGCGGACGCCCCGGCCCGGCCGGCGGGCGTCGTCACCGTCGCATCCCGCGCCCGGCCGGTCCTGGTCGGCTCCCTCGGGAGCCGGATCGCGGACGTGGGCCGGATGCCGCTGCTCGGCTCCGTCGAGTACGCCCCCGAGCAGTCGGACCGTCACTTCCCGCGCACCAACAGCGCCCAGCGGGTCCGCGCGCTGCACGAGGCCTTCGTCGTCCCGGAGCCCCTGGCCGAAGCGGTGGCACAGGCCGACGGGCCCGTGCTGCTGGTAGACGACTACGCGGACAGCGGCTGGACCCTCGCGGTGGCGTCCCGGCTCCTGCTCAGGGCGGGCGCGAAGGGGGTGTTCCCGCTGGTGCTCGCCGTCCAGTCCTGACACCTGACGATCCATCAGTACCGCTGGTCAGCACACTGCGACCGGACGGTCGCCCACCGTCCCGGAGGGGGCGTCACGTTCCGGCCAGAGTGCGACAGGAGGGAGTGGATGCGCGCCGAGTGGGCAGGGATATGAGCCACATATCAACTGATTCCCGTCGGCCCCGCCAAATTGCTCGTTGCCGCAGGGCAATGCGACAGGAAGAATTGAACTGCTCCCCGCTCGGGCCCGATCGGTCCAGATGGGCCCTGTTGCGGTGCGCCCTCACCCGACACCCCTGCCCGCTCTGTGGGCGCGTATGCGAAGGGAGGACCGTGACCTTCGGATTCGCTTCGTCCGCAGCCTCTTCGATCACCTCGTCGACAGGCTCCGCCAGCCGCCTTGCCCGCATGCTGGAACCCGCTGAGTGGGCGGCGGCGGGGATCCCGCTGCTGCGCAACCCGCGCGAGGTGGTCAGTGGCCTGCACGCCCGGCACAGCCCCGCGCCGGCGACCGCCGTCGTGGCCGTGCTCGACCACGAGGAGCGCCTGGCCGCCAGCGCGTCGTTCTCCCGCCGCCCGGCGCCGGCCGACGGCTGGGAGTTCCGCAACGCGCTCCTGGCCCACCTGCGCCGCGTCATCCCGCACGACCTGCGGCGCCGCACCCCGGTGCGCACCGCGGTGCTCCTCTACTGCCGGGACGGCGACGAGCGGTGGACCGAGGAGGACGGCGCCTGGATGTGGGGGCTGCGCGACGCCTGCACGTTGCACGGGCTGCGCTGCGGTGCCTACATCACGCTGACGCGAGGCGGCTGGCAGGTGCTGGGCGAAGGCCGCGGCGGGCGGCAGCCCAGCTCGACATCGCGGCCGGGGCGTCTGTCCGACGCCTCCTTCGACAGCGCACCGGCCCTGCTGCGCACCGCCGGCGGTGCGACGGACGCGCTGCGGCGCACGGCGGCCCGCTGAGGCGGGCGGGCAACGAGGAGCCACGGGCGGAGGGTGCACCTGTGGCCGGACGCCAGGGCACGGCGCATGTGTCGCGGCCCTCGCGGGCGGCACACTCCCCCGGCGGCATTCCGTTCAGGCGGACGCGTTCCCGCCCGGCGTGAGCCTGGCACGGTGACGACCGCCGGGCTCCCGCGGCGGGAAGCCGCCCGCGGACGCCGGAACCAGCACGGAGAGGCCCTCGGCGCTCGCGGCCGGGTCTCGGAACGAGGGGCAGGAACCAGGCGCTCGGGTCCGGGAAGTCGGGGCGCGGCGGCCTCTCAGCCGCCGCGTCGGCGCCCCGCCCCTTGCCCAGGGTGCCGGGGTCTCAGACCCCGGCGCCGAGGACCGCGTCGATCCGCTTCGGGTCGCCGCAGACGATCAGCAGCGTGGCCGCCTTGGCCAGTGCCGCGGGCAGCACCTGGGCGGCAGCCTCGTCGCTGCCGCCGTTGACCGCCACGACGACCACGGGGCGGGCGGCTGCGTGCTGTACGGACACCCCGTCGGCGTAGAACACGTCGTCGCGGGCCTCCTGCTGGGCCCAGTACGCGGACTCGCCGAAGGAGAGTTCGTGCGCGGCCCACGGATGCTGGTCACCGGTGGTGAGCACCAGCACCTCGCCGGGCACACGACCGGAGTCGAGCAGCAGGTCGACCGCCTCGTCAGCGGCGTCGAGCGCACCGCCCTCCGGCGCGGGGATCAGCTGGATCTGCGGCGCGGAGGTCCTCTCCGGGCCGGGCTGGTGAGGCGTGCGGGCGGCCGGCGCGGGACGCTGCGCGGACGGTGCGGGCCGGGCCGGGCCGGGCCCCGGGTGTCCGGGACGCGGTGAGGCCGCGGAACGCGGACCGGGTACGGGACGAGGGGTCGGCGCGGTGCGGCCTGCGGCCGGCGTGACGCGGGGACCCTGGGCGCTCTCGTGAATCTGAGGCTCCTCGGGGATGAGAGGCATGGATGGATGTCTATCAAATGCCGGTGCACGGGGCACCGGCGGGTGGGCACAGCAGTGCGAGTAACCGCCTGGCGGCGTGCCGTTCAGAAGTCGAAGCCGAGCTGGCCCCCGCTTTCCAGTGCAGCCGCCTCCGGAGTGATCCGGATCTTCTTCAGGTGCCGCCACCGGGGCAGACCGTCGAGATACGCCCAGCTGAGCCGGTGATGGGGCGTGGGCCCCAGCTCCGCGAGCGCCGCCTTGTGGACGGGCGAGGGGTACCCCGCGTTCTCGTGGAAGCCGAAGACGGAGTAGTCGCCCCGCAGTTCGGCCATCATGGCGTCCCTGCGCACCTTGGCGATCACCGAGGCGGCAGCCACGGCCACACAGGACCGGTCCCCCTTGATGACGGTGCGCACCTGCCACGGCGTGCCGAGGTAGTCGTGCTTGCCGTCGAGGATGACCGCGTCGGGACGGACCGGCAGACCGTCCAGCGCGCGGACGGCGGCGAGCCGCAGCGCGGCCGTCATGCCGAGGTCGTCGATCTCCTCCGGAGAGGAGTGCCCGAGGGCGTACGCGGTGACCCAGGACTCCAGGGTGTCCGCGAGTTCGGCACGCCGCTTCGGCGTGATCAGCTTGGAGTCGGTGAGTCCTGGAGGCGGGCGGCGCAGTCCGGTGATCGCCGCGCAGACGGTCACCGGTCCGGCCCAGGCCCCCCGGCCCACCTCGTCGACACCTGCGACGATCCTGGCTCCGGTGGTGGCCCGGATCGATCGCTCGACTGTGTGCGTGGGTGGTTCGTACGGCATGGCGCCAGCAAGGGTACGCCGCCGGGGAGCGCGGGCGACACCCGGATTCCGTCACGACTTCGACAAGGGGTGCCACGCGGGCTCCGGCCCCGCCGGGCGGACGCCGGCGCGGCCCCCGCACCGGGCGGCACGCACGGGGCGCGGGCGAGCGGCCTGCTCAGCCGTCGCCGGTGCGCAGCAGGGGCACCATCACCCGGTCGACCATCTCGGCGATGTCCCGGTCCGGCCATTCGCTTCCGCACACCTTGCTGCGGTACATCAGCAGCCCCGGCACGACATCGAGGACGAGCTCGCACACGGCATCCTCCCGGACATCCCCTCGCGCCACGCCTCGCTTCACCACCTGACGGAAGAGCTGGGTGGACGGATCGATCACCCGGCTGACGATGAGGCTCTGGAACCGCTCGGCGGACGTCGCGTCGCATTCGTGAAGAACGGCGCGCAGGGCGAGGCCCGACCGGGAGAACATCGCGTCGCGCACGTCCCGGCACACCTGGTACAGGTCCTCCCGGATGCCGCCATGGTCGGCGGCCTCGTCGAGCACGGGAATGCCGCACCGGAGCGCGTCCACGACCAGGTCCTCCTTCGAGGGCCACCGGCGGTAGACGGCCGCCTTGCCGGTCTGGGCCGCGGCGGCGACCCCCTCCATGGTGAGGCCGCTCCACCCCACGGTGCTCAGCTGCTCCAGGGCGGCTTCCAGAATCGCACGCTCCAGCACGGGCCCCCGCCGGCGCAGCGGCGCCGATGGTGGTTGCCCGGCAGGAGCCCAGCGCGAAGTGACCATGACCATCTCTCCGTCGGGGACTGCGGACTCAGTGAACGGTTGCGTTCACTGACGGGGACTCTCTACGGTGACCGGTGAGAGTGAACGGATGCGTTCACTAACTGCCTTATGGGGGAAACGACATGACCACCTCTCAGTTAGCGGACCGGGCCGGCGGACCGGGAGCGGCCGGACGACCGGGGAGACCGGGGATCGCCCTCGCGGTGATCGCGACCCTCCAGCTCATGGTGGTCCTCGACTCGACGATTGTGAACATCGCGCTCCCCCACATCCAGGGCGCGCTCGACTTCACCACCACCCAGCTGTCGTGGGTGATCAACGCCTACACCCTGACCTTCGGCGGTCTGCTGCTCCTCGGCGGCCGGGCCGGCGACATCCTCGGCCGCCGCCGGGTCTTCGTCTCCGGTGTCGTGCTCTTCACGATCGCCTCCCTCCTCTGCGGCATAGCCCAGGAGCCGTGGCAGATGCTCGCGGCCCGCGCGCTCCAGGGAGTGGGCGGCGCCATCGCGTCGCCGACCGCGCTCGCCCTGATCACGACCACCTTCCGGGAGGGCCCCGAACGCAACCGCGCCTTCGGCATCTTCGCGGCGGTCTCGGCCAGCGGCGCGGCCATCGGCCTGCTCGCCGGAGGCATGCTGACCGAATGGCTCGACTGGCGCTGGGTGTTCTACGTGAACCTGCCGATCGGCGCCGCGATCGTCGTACTGGCCCCGATGTTCATCAACGAGTCCGAGAAGAGCTCCGGCCGCTTCGACGTCCTCGGCGCGCTCACCTCGACCCTGGGCATGGCCTCCCTGGTCTACGGCTTCATCCGGGCGTCCGAGGACGGCTGGCGCGACGGACTCACCCTCGGCGCCTTCGGCGCCGCCGTCGTCCTGCTCGCCGGGTTCGTCCTGGTCGAGCGGAGGGCCCCGGACCCGATCACGCCCCTGCGGATGTTCGCGGACCGCAACCGCGCGGGCACGTACCTGATCATGATGAGCCTCGCCGCGGCGATGTTCGGGATGTTCTTCTTCATCGTGCTCTTCGTCCAGAACGTCCTGGCGTACAGCCCGATCTCCTCCGGCCTGGCGTTCCTTCCGGTCACGGTGATGATCGTGATCGCGTCGGGTCTCTCCTCGAAGCTGCTGCCGGTCCTCGGGCCCAAGCCCTTCCTCGTCACCGGTGCGGTGCTGACCGGCTCCGGCATGGCCTGGCTGACGGCCATGTCACCGGACAGCTCCTACGCGGGCGGCATCCTCGGCCCCATGCTGCTGTTCGGCTTCGGGATGGGGCTCGTGTTCGTGACGGCGACACTCACCGCGGTGTCCGGCGTGGCGAAGCACGAGTCCGGTGCGGCCTCCAGCCTGCTGAACGCGACGCAGATGGTGGGCGGTTCGCTGGGGCTCTCCATCCTCATGACGCTGTTCGGCACCGCGGGCCGCGAGGAGGCGGAGCGCCAGCTCCCGTCCTTCCTCGCGGAGGCGACGCCCGCGCAGAAGGAGGCCTTCGCGGCGACGCACGAGCTGCCCGCCCCGTGGAGCCACCGGGTCCTCGCGGAGTCGATCTCCACCGCCTTCTGGGCGGGCGTGGCCCTCGTGGCCGTGGCCGCCGTGACGGCCCTGGTCGTCATCCGGGTGCGCAGGAGCGACCTGGAGGCCCTCAGCGGCGCGGCGGGCCCGGGAGGCCACGCGGGGTGAGCCGTCGGCTCCGGGCCCCGCGCGGCCCGTCACGGCAGGGGCCGCGCGGGGGGCGGTCCGTGCCGGGACGGGCCGCGCGGCACACCCCCGGATCCGCCCGGATCCGGGGTTCAGGCTCCGGGATTCGGGGTTCAGGCTCCGGGGTGCGGGCCTGGAGCCCGGGGTCGGTCAGCCGGTCCGGCCGGGAGCCAGTCCGGCAGCGCCTCGGTGCGCTCCAGCCACTCGGCGGGCGGCCGGCCTCCGCCGGCCGCGGCCACCACACCGCAGGCGATGGCGCACGTGGTGTCCACGTCGCCCCCGGCCTGGGCGGTGGTCCAGAAGGCGCGCTCGAAGTCGCCGAGGGACCGGGCAGCCGACCACAGGGCGAAGGGCACCGTGTCGTGGGCGCTGGTGCGCCGGCCGTTGCCGAGCACCGCGGCGACCGTGCCCGCGTCCCCGTAGTCGAGCATGTCCCGGGCCCTTCGCAGCCCGGCGCCGACGGCGCTGCGGGGCACGAGCGCGATCACGCCGTCGAGGAGCGCCTCGGGTCCCGGCGGTCCGCCGGGGGCCGCCGCGAGCGACGCCGCTGCGGCGACCGCCATCGCGCCCACCACCGCCTCACGGTGCTGGTGGGTGGTGTACGAGGAGATCTCGGCCTGGTGGGTCGCCTGCTCAGGGTCGTCCGCGTACCAGGCACCGAGCGGCGCGATCCGCATCGCGGAGCCGTTGCCCCAGGAGCCCTGTCCGTTGAAGAGCTCGGCGGCGAGCACGCGCCAGTCGTCCCCCTCCCGGACCAGGCGCAGGAGCCGGTTGACCGCGGGGCCGTAGCCGCGGTCGAAGTCGTGGTGTTCGGCGAACGACCGTGCGAGGGCGTCCTGGTCCACCCGGCCGTGCAGGGCGAGCACCGCCAGGACGGAACAGGCCATCTCGGTGTCGTCGGTCCACTGCCACGGGGACGGCGGCAGTTCACGCCGTTTGAGCAGCGGGTAGTGCGAAGGTACGAAGAACTGGGAGCCCAGTGCGTCTCCCACGGACAGTCCGCGCAGGCTGTCCAGGGCGCGTGCGAAGCGCCGCTCGGATGAGGAATCAGCGGTCATCTTCCCGCCACTCTAACCGGTGGCCCCGTACGGCTCCGGGGTCCGCCACCGCTCGAACGGCCGGTCCAGCGCGTAGCGGCCGTGGCTCTGTAGCTCCAGTACCCGCGTCTCGCCGTTGTCCGGATTGGACAGGGACTCGAACTCGGCCACCGACCAGTGGAACCAGCGCATGCAGAACAGCCGCATGGTGAGTCCGTGGGTGACCAGCAGCACGTTCGGCGGGTGGTCGGGCGACTCGAAGGAGCGGTGCAGGCTCTCCAGGAACGCCCCGACCCGGTCGTAGACGTCGGCCCCCGACTCGCCTTGCGCGAAGCGGTAGAAGAAGTGCCCGTAGGCGTCCCGGTACGCCTTCTGGAGCCGGACGTCCTCGCGGTCCTGCCAGTTGCCCCAGTCCTGTTCGCGCAGCCTGGGCTCCTCGCGGACCCGCACCTGCTCCGGGTCGAGGGCGAAGGCGCGGAACGTCTGGTGGGTGCGGCGGTACGGGGAGATGTAGACACTGACCGGCTCGTCGCCGAAGAGCGCGCGCAGGCGTCCGCCGGTCTCCTCGGCCTGTGCCTGTCCCCGTTCGGTCAGCCGGAGCGCGTGGTCCGGTTCGCGTTCGTAGACCGTGTCGTCGGCGTTGCCCACCGATTCCCCGTGCCGGACAAGGACGATGCGTCGCGGTCGTGCCATACCCCGACCTTAGGGCCTCGTGTCCGGATCACGCCGGGCGCACCCGCTCACCGGGCCGGAGCGGCGGGACGGCCCGCGGGCCGGACGGTCCGCGTCGATTCAGGTCCACGACGGTTCCGGTCCTCGTCCGTTCCGGTCCTCGTCGGTTCCGGTCCACGACCGTTCCGACCCCGACCGCTGCGGCCACGACGGTTCCGGTCCACGGCACCGCGCGGGTCAGACGGTCCACGACGGTTCGAGTGCGACGACGTCACCCGCCAGGGCGGTGACGTCGGCTTCCGTCTGCGCCCGCAGCAGGAGCCGCTCGATCCGCTCGGTGCGGTACTTGCCGTGCTCGGCGGCCGAGGCCCACATCGACATGATCAGGAACTCGTTGCCGGGAGCCTCGCCGAACACCCCGCGCACCATGCCGGGGGAGCCCGCCATCGCCGGGTTCCACACCTTCTCCTGCATCAGCGAGAAGTGCTCCACCCGTTCGTCGCGGACCCGGCAGTGCGCGACGCGCAGCACGTCGGCGTCGGTGAACCTCGGCTCGAAGCCGGTCTTCACGTCGAAGCGATAGTCGAACAGCTTGGTCTGGATGTCCTTGTAGGTGCCCGACTGCCCGGCGGCGAGCCGGTCGTGGGAGCGCGCCATGAACGAGTCGTAGAAGGGACGGCTCTCCCAGAACGCGACGACATGGGCGACGTTCGGCCGTATCCGGCTCCAGCCGCCGCCCTGCCCCCGGAAGCCCGGCTCGCCCGGGAGCCCCGCCCACTTCCGCTGCCCCCGCTCGAAACCGCGTCGGTCGACCACGGTGCAGCGAATCCACTTGACCAGCACCGCGCCATCGTACGGCGAGGAACGTGGCGCCGGTCACTCTCCGGCAGGACCCGCCCCGGTGTGCGACGGTGCGCCGGGCATGCGCCAGCGGCACGGTACGCAACCCGGGCCCTGCCCCGCCCCGGCCCCACCCCGGGCGGCGGGCACCCGGGCCCCTGCCCCACCGCCACGGGCGCCCTCCCCCACCGCGTCCGCAGCCGCCGGCCCCGCGGACCCGCGGGCCGGACGGGGCCGGGCGAAATCCGCTTCCGGGGCGGCAGCCCGACCGGGACAATCGGCTCCATGACGTCGCTGCACTCCCATCCGCTCTTCTCCCGCCTGGAATCCGCACAGCGCATTCTGGTGGCCGGCGCGGGAGGGGGATTCGACGTCTACGCGGGGCTGCCGGTCGCCCTGTCGCTGATGCACCGGGGCAAGGACGTCACCCTCGCCAATCTGACCTTCAGCGCCGTCGAGGGGCTGCCGCTCGACGCGTGGCTCGCTCCCGACGTCGCCCGGGTCACTCCCGGCACCTCGCTCCACCAGACCTACTTCCCCGAACGCACCCTCGCCTCCTGGCTCGACCTGCACGGCTATCCGAGCACGGTGCACGCCTTCGCCCGGGTCGGCGTGCAGCCGCTGCGCGCCGCGTACCGGGCGCTGATCGAGCAGCACGGCATCGAGGCCGTGGTGCTCGTCGACGGCGGCACCGACATCCTCATGCGCGGCGACGAGACCGGGCTGGGCACACCGGAGGAGGACATGGCGAGCGTCGCCGCGCTCGCCGGGATCGACCTGCCGGAACGCCTGGTGATCTCCGTGGGGTTCGGCGTCGACGCCTACCACGGGGTCAGCCACGGACTCGTCCTGGAGAACATCGCGGCACTGGAGACCGAGGGGGCGTACCTGGGCGCGTTCTCGGTGCCGCGGACGACACGGGAGGGCGCGCTGTTCCTCGACGCGGTGGCGCACGCCCAGGCGCACACGCCCGAGCACCCCAGCATCGTCAACGGCTCCATCGCCGCCGCGGTGCGGGGGCTCTTCGGTGACATCCAGTTCACGACGCGTACCCGCGGCAGCGAACTCTTCATCAACCCCCTGATGTCGCTGTGCTTCACCTTCGAACTGGAGGGGATCGCGCGCCGCTGCCTCTACCTGGACCGTATCGAGGACACGCATCTGATGCGCCAGGTCAGCAGCGCCATCGCGGAGTTCCGCGACGGGGTCGACTCGCCCCGGCCGCCTCGCCGCATCCCTCACTGAGCCGATACGGTCGACCTTCCGAGCCCGCAACACCCGGGGCGGGCAAGCCGGTTACGGGGAGGAGATCCGGTGAGCAGCAGTCTCAGCAAGGGCGTCGGGAAGGTCGAGGTGTCCTTGAGATGGGACCCGAGCGATCTGGGCGAGCCCGCCCACGACCTCGACCTGGTGGCGGCGACGTACGAGGACGCGGCCCCGGGCAGCGCTCCCGCCTGGGCCGTCCACTTCGACAGCAGGTCGCCCGACGGGACGATCACCCTGACCCGCGACAGCCGGACGGGGCAGGGGTTCGGCGCCGACGAGGTGATGACGCTGGAGTTCGAGCGGCTCGCCCCGACGTACCGGCGGGTCGTGGTCGGCGTCGTCATCCAGCAGCGTCCGGGCCGCAGGACGTTCGGCGACATACGGAACGTCTCCGCGCGGGTCGCCGAGGGGTACACGGAGCTGGGGACCACCGACTTCGCCGGGGTCGCCGACTGCACGGCGGCCGTGGTGTGGGAGTTCCACCGGGACGAGGCGGGCAGCTGGCACCTCTCCGGAGGGCTGCGCGGACTCGACGCGGATCCGGAGTCGTTCCTCGGGCTGATGGGCGGCTGACGCCGGGCCGGCCGGATCACGCGACAGCCAGGAGTCACGTCAGGGGCCCGCACGACGGCAGCCCGATGTGACGTCGGCGCCCCGCACACCGGCAGCCCGGAGTCACGTCATGGGCAGGCCCGCACGCCGACGGCCCGGAGCCACGTCCGCGCCCGGGGTCGCGCCCCCGGCCCCGCACGCCGGAGGGCGGCGGAGCGGTCTCCCGCTCCGCCGCCCTCCGGTGGCTCACGCCGTGACGGCGCCCGTGATCAGCTGCAGCCGCTGGTCGAGCCGCAGCCCTCGCAGATGTAGCAGGAGCCGGCGCGCTGCATCTTCGTGCCGCAGGAGAAGCAGAGCGGGGCGTCGGCGCTGATGCCGAGCTGCATCTCGACCAGCTCGGCCGAGGTGTGCGCCTGCTTCGGGGCCGGGACCTCTGCGGCCGGGGCGGCGACGGCCTTCAGCTCCTGCTGGACCGGTGCCGACTGGGCCAGGCCCTCGACGTCGAGCTCGTCCTCCGACGGCTCGTAGGAGCCGGTCTCCAGGTGGCGCTGGCGCTCCTCGGCCGAGTGGATGCCGAGCGCGGAGCGCGTCTCGAAGGGCAGGAAGTCCAGCGCCAGGCGGCGGAAGATGTAGTCGACGATCGACTGCGCCATCCGCACGTCCGGGTCGTCCGTCATGCCGGCGGGCTCGAAGCGCATGTTGGTGAACTTCGAGACGTAGGTCTCCAGCGGCACGCCGTACTGGAGGCCGACCGAGACGGCGATCGAGAAGGCGTCCATCATGCCCGCGAGGGTGGAGCCCTGCTTGGACATCTTGAGGAAGACCTCGCCGAGACCGTCGTCCGGGTAGGAGTTGGCCGTCATGTAGCCCTCGGCACCGCCGACCGTGAAGGACGTGGTGATCCCGGGACGGCCCTTGGGGAGGCGCTTGCGGACCGGGCGGTACTCGACGACCTTCTCGACCGCGGACCGGATGGTGTCCTCGGCCTTCGCCGTGACCTCGGCCTTCTCCTTCTCCTTGGTCTTGGCGGAGAGCGGCTGGCCGACCTTGCAGTTGTCGCGGTAGATGGCGAGCGCCTTGACGCCCAGCTTCCACGCCTCGAAGTAGATCTCCTCGACCTCTTCGACGGTCGCCGACTCGGGCATGTTGACGGTCTTGGAGAGGGCGCCCGAGATCCAGGGCTGGATCGCGGCCATCATCCGGACGTGGCCCATGGCGGAGATGGAGCGCTCGCCCATGGCGCAGTCGAAGACCTCGTAGTGCTCGGTCTTCAGGCCGGGCGCGTCGACCACGTTGCCGTGCTCGGCGATGTGGGCCACGATCGCCTCGATCTGCTCCGGCTGGTAGCCGAGGCGGCGCAGCGCCTGCGGAACGGTGCCGTTGACGATCTGCATCGATCCGCCGCCGACGAGCTTCTTGAACTTGACCAGCGCGAGGTCGGGCTCCAGGCCCGTGGTGTCGCAGGACATCGCGAGACCGATGGTGCCGGTCGGGGCGATGACCGACGCCTGGGCGTTGCGGAAGCCGTTCTTCTCGCCGAGGCGGATCACGTCCTGCCAGGCCTCGGTGGCCGCGGCCCAGATCGGGGTGTCCAGGTCGTCCATGCGCACGGCCGCCGTGTTGGCGTCGGCGTGCTGCTGCATGACCCGCAGGTGCGGGCCGGCGTTCTTCGCGTAGCCGTCGTACGCGCCGACGACCGCGGCGAGCTCCGCCGAGCGCTTGTAGGAGGTGCCCGTCATCAGCGAGCTGATGGCGCCGGCGAGCGCCCGGCCGCCGTCCGAGTCGTAGGCGTGGCCGGTCGCCATCAGCAGGGCGCCGAGGTTGGCGTAGCCGATGCCGAGCTGGCGGAAGGCCCGGGTGTTCTCGCCGATCTTCTGGGTCGGGAAGTCGGCGAAGCAGATGGAGATGTCCATCGCGGTGATGACCAGCTCGACGACCTTGGAGAAGCGCTCGATGTCGAAGGACTGGTTGCCCTGGCCGTCGTCCTTGAGGAACTTCATCAGGTTCAGCGAGGCCAGGTTGCACGAGGTGTTGTCCAGGTGCATGTACTCGCTGCACGGGTTCGAGCCGTTGATCCGGCCGGACTCGGGGCAGGTGTGCCAGTGGTTGATGGTGTCGTCGTACTGGATGCCCGGGTCGGCGCACGCCCACGCCGCCTGCGCCATCTTGCGGAAGAGCGCCTTGGCGTCGACCTCCTCGATGATCTCGCCGGTCATCCGGGCGCGCAGGCCGAACTTCCCGCCGCTCTCGACGGCCTTCATGAACTCGTCGTTGACACGGACCGAGTTGTTGGCGTTCTGGTACTGGACGGACGTGATGTCGTCGCCGCCCAGGTCCATGTCGAAGCCCGCGTCGCGCAGCGCGCGGATCTTCTCCTCCTCCGTCACCTTGGTCTCGATGAAGCCCTCGATGTCGGGGTGGTCGACGTCGAGGATGACCATCTTGGCCGCGCGGCGGGTCGCGCCGCCCGACTTGATCGTTCCTGCGGAGGCGTCGGCGCCCCGCATGAAGGAGACCGGGCCGGAGGCGTTTCCGCCGGAGGAGAGCAGTTCCTTGGAGGAACGGATGCGGGACAGGTTCAGGCCGGCGCCGGAGCCGCCCTTGAAGATCATGCCCTCTTCCTTGTACCAGTCGAGGATCGACTCCATGGAGTCGTCGACGGACAGGATGAAGCAGGCGGAGACCTGCTGGGGCTGCGGCGTGCCGACGTTGAACCACACCGGCGAGTTGAAGCTGAAGATCTGGTGCAGCAGGGCGTACGCGAGCTCGTGCTCGAAGATCTCGGCGTCGGCGGGCGAGGCGAAGTAGCCGTAGTCCTCGCCGGCCTTGCGGTAGGTCTTCACGATCCGGTCGATGAGCTGCTTGAGACCGGTCTCGCGCTGCGGCGTGCCGACCGCGCCGCGGAAGTACTTGCTGGTGACGATGTTGACCGCGTTCACCGCCCAGAAGTCGGGGAACTCGACGCCACGCTGCTCGAAGTTCACCGAGCCGTCACGCCAGTTGGTCATGACGACGTCACGGCGCTCCCAGGCCACCTCGTCGTACGGATGCACTCCGGGGGTGGTGTGGATGCGCTCGACACGCAGGCCCTTGGCCGCCTTGGCTCCCTTGGTGCGGGACCCTCGTGCGGGGCCGCTCGTCGTCTCGGTCATGCCGCCTCCCATATACGGGCAAAAACGCCCTGATGTGCCCAGATCTTCCCGTGGCACGGTCTGTGTCTGTTGCCCCGGACACCGCAGAGCGGTGCCCCGGACAGGTCATGTGCCGCCCGGCCCGCCGGGGAGACTGTTCCGACAGCCTCCGACCCGGCCGGCCGCCGTGGTTCAGTCGGCGGCGGTGGCGGGGACGGGGACCTCCGCGGCCCCGGCGCTCCCGCGCTCCTCCACAGCGGGCCGTCCGCCGCGGAGCTCCGCGATGGCGGCCTCGAAGTCCTCGAGTGAGTCGAACGCCCGGTAGACGGACGCGAACCGCAGGTACGCGACGAGGTCGAGTTCCTGCAGGGGGCCGAGTATGGCCAGACCCACGTCGTGGGTGGTCAGCTCGGCGCTGCCGGTGGCGCGCACCGCCTCCTCGACCCGCTGGCCGAGCTGGGCGAGGGCGTCCTCGGTGACCGGCCGTCCCTGGCACGCCTTGCGGACGCCGGAGATGACCTTGGTGCGGCTGAAGGGCTCGGTCACGCCGCTGCGCTTGACGACCATGAGCGACGCGGTCTCCACCGTCGTGAAACGGCGGGAGCAGTCCGGACACTGCCGGCGGCGTCGGATGGACGTGCCGTCGTCGGTCGTACGGCTGTCGACGACTCGGCTGTCGGGGTGCCTGCAGAAGGGACAGTGCATCGGCTCCCAACCCCTTCCTCACAGCATGACGAGATGGCCTCAACAGGCCTGCCGAGCCCCCCGAAGCAGCCCCAAGCATAGGCGATGCCCACGGCACCGAAGACCGGGGGACCACAACTTCTGGGCGGTTGCCACAATCCAACCACTAGATCTGGGGTTTGGCGCACCAACTGCCCTCATCGCGTGTCGCGTCGCGCACTTCGGGGCACACGCCGGACACGCCGTGTGCGGCACCGCTCCACGCAGCGCGCACGGCGGCCCGCGGAGCGCCGGGCGAGGCGCCCTCGCGGCGCGCCGGGAGCCGCACACCGGGCCGCACCGGGCGGGTGGAGAACGGCGCGGCCGCCGCCACCGCCCACGGCGGCGAAGGCTACCGTAGTCGGCACGCGCCTCCGGTGATCCCGCTGGGCCGTTCGCACATACACCCTGATGAGCGGCCACTTCAAGGAATCCGAATTTTTTCACTCGAACGTGTGTTTGGCGCAACCTTTCGAAACCCACTACCGTTGTCCGGCTAGGGAGACCATTCGAGAGGGGCCGACGTGACCACCACCGCTGACAGTGCCGCCATCACTGCCCAGGACCGCTCCCAGAACCGATACGAGCCGGTGCATGCCATGAATGACGCAGCCACGCCCCCGGAGGGCCCCCAGCCCACCCGCTCGCTGCCCGGTCGACCTCCAGGGATCCGGGCCGACAGCTCCGGCCTCACGGACCGGCAGCGGCGCGTCATCGAGGTGATCCGCGACTCCGTGCAGCGCAGGGGATACCCGCCGTCGATGCGCGAGATCGGCCAGGCGGTCGGCCTGTCCAGCACCTCCTCCGTCGCCCACCAGCTGATGGCCCTGGAGCGCAAGGGCTTCCTCCGCAGGGACCCGCACCGCCCCCGCGCCTACGAGGTCCGGGGCTCCGACCAGCCGAGCACCCAGCCGACGGACACCACCGGCAAGCCCGCGGCCTCCTACGTGCCGCTCGTCGGCCGCATCGCGGCCGGTGGCCCGATCCTCGCGGAGGAGTCCGTCGAGGACGTCTTCCCCCTCCCCCGGCAGCTCGTGGGCGACGGCGAGCTCTTCGTCCTCAAGGTCGTCGGCGACTCGATGATCGAGGCCGCGATCTGCGACGGCGACTGGGTCACCGTCCGCCGCCAGCCCGTCGCGGAGAACGGCGACATCGTCGCCGCCATGCTGGACGGCGAAGCCACCGTGAAGCGCTTCAAGCGGGAGAACGGCCACGTCTGGCTGCTCCCGCACAACGCCGCCTACCAGCCCATCCCCGGCGACGAGGCCACGATCCTCGGCAAGGTGGTGGCCGTGCTCCGGCGGGTCTGACCCACCCACCGGCCCCGACCGGACCCCGGGACCCACTGCGCCGGTCCCGGGGTCCTGCTGTGCCCCGGCTCCCTGCGTGGCACGGAGGGACCAGCCTCCCCAGCCGCTCCGGCTACGCGCCGTCCGCCTTCGCCGCTGCGTCGATCGCCGCCAGCGACCGACGCACCTGATTGCGGTCCGTGGTGTACCAGAAGTCCGGCAGCGAGGCGCGCAGATAACTTCCGTAGCGCGCATTGGCCAACCGCGGATCGAGGACGGCGACGACGCCCCGGTCCCCCGTGGCCCGCACCAGCCGCCCCGCGCCCTGCGCCATCAGCAGCGCCGCGTGCGTCGCCGCGACCGCCATGAAGCCGTTGCCGCCGGCCTCCTCCACCGCCTTCTGCCGCGCGCTCATCAGCGGGTCGTCGGGCCTCGGGAAGGGAATGCGGTCCATGACCACCAGCTGGCAGCCGGGCCCTGGCACGTCGACCCCCTGCCACAACGAGAGCGTGCCGAACAGACAGGTCTCCGGATCCCCGGCGAAGGTCTTGATCAGCTCGCCGAGCGTCTCCTCGCCCTGGAGCAGGATGGGCTTGTCCAGCCGCCCCCGCAGCTCCTCCGCCGCCGCCTGGGCGGCCCGCATGGACGAGAACAGCCCGAGGGTGCGGCCGCCGGCGGCCTCCACCAGCTCGGCCAGCTCGTCCATCATGTCGCCGCGCGAGCCCTCACGGCCCGGCGTCGCCAGATGGCGCGCGACGTAGAGGATGCCCTGCTTCGGATAGTCGAACGGGGAGCCGACGTCCAGGCCCTTCCACTGGGGCACGTCCTCTCCCCCGATGCCCTCGGGCGCCAGCCCGAGCGAGGCGCCGACGCCGTTGAAGTCGCCGCCGAGCTTCAGGGTCGCGGAGGTGAGCACCACCGACCGCTCGGCGAAGAGCTTCTCCCTCAGCAGCCCGGACACCGACAGGGGCGCCACCCTCAGCGAGGCGCCGAACCGGTCGTGGCGCTCGTACCAGACCACGTCGTACTCGGAACCGTGGGTGATCCGCTCGGCCACCGCGTGGATGCTCTCCACCGACGCCAGCGCCTGCCGGCGCACCGCGTCCTCGTCCTGCACGGACTTGTCGCGCGTCGACCCCATGGCGCTGATCACCGTCCGGGCCGCGTCGCGCAGCGCCGTCAGCGCGTAGCCGAGGTCCTCGGGAACGGTCTCCAGACGGCCCGGGAGGGCCAGCTCCATGACCCGCTCGAACGTCTCGGAGGCGGTCTGGAGGGCGTCCGCCGCCTTCTCGTTGACCAGCTTCGCGGCCCTGCGGACCGCCCGGTTCACCTGGCCCGGCGTGAGCTCGCCCGTGGCGACGCCCGTCACCCGGGACACCAGCTCGTGGGCCTCGTCCACGATCAGCACCTCGTGCTGCGGCAGGACCGGAGCCCCCTCGATCGCGTCGATCGCCAGCAGGGCGTGGTTGGTGACCACGACGTCCGCCAGCTTGGCCCGCTCGCGCGCCGCCTCGGCGAAGCACTCGGCGCCGTACGCGCACTTGGAGGCGCCGAGGCACTCCCGGGAGGAGACCGAGACCTGGCTCCAGGCACGGTCCGAGACGCCCGGGGTCAGGTCGTCCCGGTCGCCCGTCTCGGTCTCGTCGGCCCAGTCCCGCATCCGCAGCAGGTCCTGGCCGAGCCTGCTCGTCGGTGCGGCGGCCTCGAACTGGTCGAAGAGTCCCTCCTCCTCGTCCTGCGGTGCGCCCTCGTGGAGCCGGTGCAGGCAGAGGTAGTTCGACCGGCCCTTGAGCATGGCGAACTCCGGCCGCCGGCGCAGCAGCGGGTGCAGGGAGTCGACCGTGCGCGGCAGGTCGCGCTCGACCAGCTGGCGCTGGAGCGCGAGCGTGGCCGTGGCGACGACGACACGCTCGCCGTGAGCCAGCGCGGGGACGAGGTAGCCGAGCGACTTGCCGGTACCGGTACCGGCCTGCACGAGGAGGTGGGAGCCGTCGTCGATGACCTCGGCGACGGCCTCGGCCATGCTGACCTGTCCGGGCCGTTCCACACCGCCGACGGCGGTGACGGCGGCGTGCAGGAGCTCGGGGAGGGATGGCTTCGTCATAGCGCGCCCAGCCTACGGGTCGCCACCGACAGCACGATCACTTCCCGCCCGCCTCACGGTGCCGCCAGCGGATTGGCCACGGTGCCGTGCACCGCGGCGTGCGGCCGCCGCGGGCTGTCGCGGTAGCCGTCGAGATGGAGGCGGTTGCGGTTGAGACAGAGGCGGTCGATGCGGTCCGTGAGCAGGTCGAACAGCTCGTAGCGCTCCTTCAGTTCGGGGAAGAGCGCGTGGTGGCGGAGGATCTCCTCCCTGACCATGGCGAAGAAGCGCTCCTCGGGGACGCCGAGCTGGTCCTCGGCGAGCGGGGCGAGGTAGCGGAAGACGCCGACGAAGAGCCCGGAGTGGATGAACTGGGTCAGGAAGGCCGGTTCCTCGGTCAGCAGCACCTCCCGCACCTCGGCGGGCATGGTGTCGTGCTCGGGCAGCGGCTGGGCGCTGACGTTCACGTCGTCGACGAAGTCCTTGATCGCCAGTCGCACGGGCACGTCGTGCTCGTCGTAGACCACGATCGCGTTCTCGCCGTGCGGGGAGAAGACCGTGCCGTAGCGGTAGAGGAAGCGCAGCAGCGGCGGCAGCAGGGCGGCGAAGAGGTGCTGGAGCCAGACGGCGGGCGCCAGGCCGGAGCGCTCCACGAGCTCGGCCGCGAAGGCGCGGCCCCGGGGGTCGGTGTGCAGCAGGGACGCGAGGGTGCGGGCCCGCTCGCCGGGGTCGAGGCGGGGCGGCAGGGGCTCGCGCCAGATGGCTCCCAGCAGTTCCTTGTACTGGTACGGCACGTCGTCGAGACGGTCGTAGAGCGGGTGCTCGACCGTCACCGAGGCGACCTCGCCGAGCAGGATCACCCGGCACTCGTCGCGCAGGAAGGGGTCCGCGTCGCGCAGGCCCTGGACCCATGCGGTGACGGCGGGGGCCGCGAGGGTGCGCTCGGTCGGCAGCCCCCGCCAGACCAGGGTGTTGAGGACGGAGAGCGGCAGCTTGACGGTGTGGCGCTCGGGCCGGTCGGTGTTGACGAAGGTGCGGACGGACTGCTGGGGCAGGCGCAGATCGCCGTCGGTGGGCAGCGGCACGATCTCGCGCCGGGCCACGGCAGGCGCGTAGAGCGGGAGCAGCACCTCGTCCCACTGCCAGGGGTGGACGGGCAGCAGGAGGTACGCGGCGGGGTCGAGGCCCTGCCCGGCGAGCACCGCGTCGAAGCGCGCGCGGGTCCCGTCGTCGAGTTCGCGGGCGTAGAGGTCCGCGGGCAGGGCGAGGGCGGGGACGCCCCGGTAGGCGGCGAGGCGGGTGCTGACCGCGATCCACGGCAGTGCGGCGGGAAGGCGGGACTCGGGGGCCCAGCGGGCGGTGTCGGACGCGGAGAAACCGATGCGGCCCTTGTTGAGGACGATCCACGGGTGTCCGGTCTGGTGGCCCTCCAGTTCGGCGTAGCCGAGTCCGGCCAGCTCGGCGGCGGTGAGGGCGGTGTGGTCGAGTGCGGTGTCGGCGGTGAGCGTCACGGAGAGCTCACGGATCAGATGACCGAGGGTGGCGCCGTCGATGCCGAGTGTCCCCCTGGCCCGCGCGAGGAAGCCGAGCGGGTCGGTGAAGGGCCGTCCGTCGAGGGCGAGGGAGTCCGCCTCGACGCGCCAGCTGCCGTAGGCGCCGCGGCGGGCCCGGAAGGTGAGGAGGCCGTCGTCACCGAGGCGGAGGGCGTACGGCGACGTGGCCGCCGGGGTCCCGGCCTCGTACGGGGCCGCGGCCGGATCGGGGACGCGGCCCGCCGCGGGTGCGTGGGCTGATGCGGCCGCGTGGGCCGCCGCGGGGGTGTCGTCCGCCGCCGGGTGTCCGTCGGCCGGGGCGCCGGGCAGCGGGCTGAGGATCTCCTCGTACGCGAACTCGCCGATCATCTTGGCCAGCAGGCGGCTCCCGGCCCGGTCCCAGTTCCGGGCAGTCAGGCCGGGCGGGGTGGCGTGACGGGCGGGCGGCGGGGAGCCGGGAGCGGCGCCGGTGTCGTCGTGACGGTCGGGGGTGTTCGGCACGGGGACTCCTCGGGTGGGTCCGATGCGGGTCGGCGGATGTATGGAACGCGGTGGCTCGGTCACAGCACCTCCCGCAGGGCGCGCTCGCGGATCATGAGCGCCGCGCGCTTCCCGGGCAGGGCGACTTCGGCGGAGAAACGGAATCCGGCGGTCAGGAACGCGGACACGGAGGGCGTGTTGCGCACGTCGGGCTCGGCGAGGACCCGTGTGCAGCGGGGCCGGGTGTCCAGCACGAGATCGGCCACGGCCCGCAGGAGCACGGACCCGACGCCGCGTCCGCGGTCGCCGGACCCGCCGATCAGGACGTGCACCCCGGTGTCGTGCCCCCGCGCGGGATAGTGCCGGGCCAGTGGATCGAGGTCGGCCCGGTAGATCTCGAAGTAGCTCATCGCGGTGGAGCCGAGGACGCCCAGGCACGGCGTGCTGTGACCGGCGGCGAGCTGGGCGCGCAGATGCGCGAGGGTGACGGACGCGGGGCCGGCGAGCTCCCAGAAGGCGGCCACGGCCGGGTCGTTCATCCAGCCGGCCAGCAGGTCGATGTCCCGCTCGGGGACGACGGGGACCAGCCGGAGGTCTCCCGCCGGCGTGGGCACCGGCCCCCAGGGGCCCGCGGGCACGGGCCCCGGGCCGGAACGGTCTGGCACACCGGCCGGCGGCCCCGCGGGCACGGGCCCCGGGCCGGGGCGCGCGGGAGCACCGCCCGGCGGGGCCGGGTGGGCGGACCCCGGACGGCGCTGGGGCGCGGGGACGCCGCCCGGCGGGGCGCCGTCGCGGCGCTCGGCGGCGCCGTCGGCCCCGCGCGTTGCGGGTAAGGGCACGGGCGGTCTCTCCTCTCGTCGAAGGCGGCGGGGGCGGTGACGGGTCCCGCCCCCGCCGCTCTGCCGCTGCGGGTGCCGGGCGCCCGGACCGCCGCGGCGCACACACGCCCCGGCGGCCGGTGCCGGGCGGCCTGCGCCGGGCGGGTGGCTCAGGCGCGGAGAGGGTTGGCGAGGCCGACGTACACGGACTGGGTGTCGACGGGGCCGACGAGTTCGTCGAGCCCGCGCAGACGGGTCAGCAGGTTCGCCTTGGAGCGGAGCACGTCGGCGTCGAGGAGCTGGGCGGGCAGGGGCGAGCCCAGGCCGGCGTGTGCCGCGAGGAAGCGGCGCAGGGCCGCGAGGAGGACCCGCTCGTCGGCGAGGTGCTGGGACCCGAAGGCGCCGATCAGCCCGAGCACGTTGTTGATCCCGAGGTAGTACGCGAAGCGCTCGTCGGTGACGGCGTCGGCGACGAAGGTGTCGCTCCGGGTCCCGATGCCCGGCAGGCTGCGTTCGAGTGCCTCGCGGTGGGACTCCCTGAAGTAGTAGCCCTGGTTGTCGCGGTAGCGCCCGCCCGCCGGCCAGCCCTCCGGGTCGAGCAGGACGAGCGTGTTCTGCTGGTGCGCCTCCAGCGCGATGCCCGCCGTGGCGTCGAGCCAGAGCACCGGCAGCACGACCTTGTCCAGGTAGCGCAGGAACCACTCGGCGGAGACCGCCGTGCGGGGCCTGCCGCTGCGGGCGGCGAGCCGGTCCACGACGTCGGCCAGCCGGGAGTACATGCCCGGCCGCCCCGGCCAGGGCCGCGGCGAGGTGAGCGCGGCGACGCAGACCGCGTCGTCGCCGTGGGCGAACGGGTTGTGGCGCAGCACCACGTCGAGGCCGGCGACGGGTCCCGTGTCCGGCGCGTCGACGCCGAGCCAGGCCGGGTCGCGGACGATGTCGAAGCCGGGGTGGGCGGCGTGCCACCGGTCGCCGAGTCCCGTGCGCAGCAGCCGGTGCACCTCGACTCCGCGGTGCAGCTCCTTGCGGAGGTTCTCCCGGCGGGAGTTGGTGATCCGCACGGCGAGCGACAGCTTGAGCATCACCGGTGCCCCGGGCCGGTGCACGGTGCGGACCGACGAGGTGGGGTGCCAGGGCTCGCCGTGCGCCCCCAGGTCGTGCAGCAGCCCGGCGTCCAGCAGCCGGGCCACGGCCGGGCGGTGCACCAGGTCGCGGGCCTGCCACGGGTGGAGCGGGAGCGCGGCGCACCCGGCGGGGACGGCGAGGTCCGCTGCGAGGCGGGACGTCAGCCGCTCCGCGGCGAGCGGGCGGCCCTGTTCGGTCCAGGCCGAGTCGGCGGCGAGGACCGAGCGGTCGACCGCCATCCAGTGGAGCGGGAAGGCGCCGTGCAGCTCCGGCGAGTAGCGCCGCACCTCGGACTCGGACAGCCCCTCCCGGCTCTTCGGCGCGGGGTGCAGGGGGTGGCCGAGGAGCAGCGACTGCTCGGCGGCGAGGAAGAGGTCGGCGTGCTCGGGCGGCGCCGGGCTGCGCCGCCGCTCGGCGATGAACCGGGCGGTGTGCCGCACGGAGTCGGCGACGCGGCCGACGAGGTCGGCGCCCTCGGACCGGTCCGCCTCCCGGCCGAGCAGGGCGGCGACGGTGACGGCGTCGACGGTGCCGGACCCGTGCGGGCTGCCCTGGAGGACCGGGGGCCCGAAGCGGTGCCAGCCCGCGGCGGACCAGTAGCGGACCGGGACGTGCAGCGCGGTCCCGCTGGCGTCGAGCGGGACGCGCAGCATGTCGCCGTCGGGTGCGGTGAGGCCGTTCTCCCGTACCCAGCAGCGCAGCAGGTTCTCGCAGGCCGCACCGTCGGCCGCGGTGCAGGGGTCGGGGTCGTCGAGGTGGTCGGGGGCGGCCGGGCCGGGGGCGTCGTCGAGCCCGCCGCCCAGCTGCCGGGGCACCGTGGCCGTCTCGTACGCGAGCGGACCGCCCGGCGCGCCTTGCTCGTGGGGTGCGGCGGGACGGCCGTGGGCCTCGGGCACTTCGGGGGCGGGAGTGGGATTCACGGGCTTCCTCGGGGCGTGGGGCCGGGGGCGGCGGAAGGCGGTGGCGGGGAGGGGCGGGCGCGGGTGCGTCCGGGGACGGCTCAGCGGGTGGGCGCCGTCCGTACGGCGCGTTCCGCGGCGGCCAGCGCGTCGGCGAAGCGGTCGAGGACGGCGGTGGCCTGCTCGTCGGTGAGGGTCAGCGGCGGCAGCAGGCGTACGACGGAGGCGTCCCGGCCGCCCAGTTCGACGATGAGCCCGCGCTCCAGGCAGGCGCGGCGGACGGCGACGGCGAGCCGGGGGTCCGGGAGCGGCACCGGCCGGTCGGCGGTCACGGACGCGGGGTCGACCAGTTCGACGCCGAGCATCAGTCCCCGGCCGCGGACGTCGCCGATGCAGGTGTGGGAGGCCGCGAGCCCCTGGAGGCTCGCGAGCATGCGGGCGCCGAGGCTCGCGGCACGGTCGGCGAGGCGGTTCTCGCGGACGAAGGCGAGGGTGGCGGCGCCGGCCGCCATGGCCAGCTGGTTGCCGCGGAACGTTCCGGCGTGGGCACCGGGCTGCCAGGCGTCGAGACCCGAGCGGTAGACGATCACGGCGAGCGGCAGGGACCCGCCGATCGCCTTGGACATGATCATGACGTCGGGGACGATCCCGCTGTGCTCGACGGCCCAGAACCGGCCGGTGCGGCCCACCCCGGTCTGCACCTCGTCGGCGATGAGGGGGATGGAGCGGTCGGCGGTGAGCGTCCGCATCCGCCGCAGCCACTCGTCGGGGGCCGGGATCACCCCGCCCTCGCCCTGGACGGGTTCCAGGATCATGCCCGCCGGGGCGGGGACGCCGCCCCGGGGGTCGTCGAGAAGGCTCTCGGTCCACCGTGCCGCGATCTCGGCCCCTCGCCCGCCGCCCGCCCCGAACGGGCAGCGGTAGTCGTACGGGTAGGGCAGCCGGGTGACCCGGACGTCGGTGGCACCGCCGGAGACGGCGAGGGCTCCGGCGGTCATCCCGTGGTACGCCCCGGTGAAGGCGAGCATGCCCTGCCGGCCGGTCGCGGTGCGCACCAGTTTGAGCGCCGCCTCGACGGCGTCGGTGCCCGCCGGGCCGCAGAACTGGATGCGGGCGTCGTCGGCGAACCCCGGGGGCAGCGTGGCGAACAGCTCGGTGGTGAAGGCGTCCTTGACGGGCGTCGCCAGATCGAGGACGTGCAGCGGCGCCCCCGAGGCGAGGACCTTCTTGATCGCCTCCAGGACGACCGGGTGGTTGTGGCCGAGGGCCAGGGTGCCCGCGCCGGAGAGGCAGTCGAGGTAGCGGCGGCCGTCGGCGCCCTCGATCGTCAGGCCGCGGGCACGCACGGGCACGATCGGCAGCGAGCGCGCGTAGGTGCGGGCCGCGGACTCCCGCTGGGCCTGCCGGTGCAGGATTCCCTCGTGCGCGGTGGTCGGTGCCGTCGGGGCTGGTTCGGTCACGGCCAAGGCTGTCGGTCCTCCCGCTGTGCGCTGGTACGTCTCCCCCGGGTCACGGCCCTTCGCGCCAACCGCTGGGCGCCCGGCTGCCGTTGTCCCTCAGGTACCAACGACGCGGGGCGCGCCGGATCACGGCTCCGGCGGAAGATCCTTGTCGCGGCGGAACCGCGGACCTGCCGCACACCGTCCCCATCGGCACCGGCATAGTGGGGGCCGCACCCGGACTCCGGGTGACGCCGGCGACGGCAGCGCGCCACCGACACGTACGACACGCTGCGACGGTTCAGACGTACCGCAGCACCGAAGTCCCAGGGGGATCACGACATGCGACCCATTCGCCCGACGCTGGCGGCGGCGTCCCTCGCCGCCGTGCTCGCGCTCACCGCCACCGCGTGCGGTCCGTCCGAGGACAACGCCGGCGACAAGCCGAGCGCCCCGGCCTCGCAGTCCTCGGACGGCGCGTTCACGATTCCGGACGATCTGAAGGACCGGCTCAAGGAGCACGGGATCGATCTGGACAAGTGGCGGGACGGCGAGTGGAAGAACTGGGACCGCGACAAGTGGCTCCGCGAGGCCCAGGACTTCGTCAACCCGATCATCGAGGACCTGTGGGACCCGGACCGGATGCGGGACGCCGAGAAGCCCCCGGCCGAGCCGGTCGCCCCGGACATCTCGGGTGACGAGGGCGTCACCGACCCGACGCCCGCGCCCGTGGACGCGGTCCCGGTGAAGGCGCCGTACCACTCCAGCGCCGCCGAGGCGGGCAAGGTCTTCTTCGACGGCCCGCAGGGCTCGATGGTCTGCTCCGCCACCGTGGTGAAGGACCCGGCCAACCCGGGCAAGTCCAACATGGTGTGGACGGCCGGCCACTGCGTCCACGCGGGCAAGAGCGGCGGCTGGTACCGCAACATCGCCTTCGTCCCCTCGTACAACGACGCCGCCCAGCCGACCTCCGCGCTGGAGAAGGCGCCCAAGGAGGAGATCGCTCCGTACGGCGTGTGGTGGGGCGACTGGGCGCAGACCTCCGAGAAGTGGATCTCCGAGGGCGCCGCGACCGGCGGCCAGGGCGCCCCGCACGACTACGCGGTCATCCACGTCACGCCGGAGAAGGGCGGCTCGGGCAAGTCGCTGGAGGAGACGGTCGGCGCCGCGCTGCCGGTCGAGTTCAACGCGCCCGCGGTGCCCGAGATCGCGACCATGAAGGCGACGGGCTACCCGGCCGCGCCGCCGTACGACGGGCAGAAGCTCTTCCAGTGCGCCGACAGGCCCGGCCGTCTGTCGCTGGGGGCCGAGCAGCCCACCATGTACCGCATCGGCTGCACCATGACGGGCGGTTCGTCCGGCGGCGGCTGGGTGGCGGCGGGGGCCGACGGCAAGCCCGCGCTCGTCTCCAACACCTCGATCGGCCCGGTGACGGCCGGCTGGCTCGCGGGTCCGCGTCTCGGCAAGGACGCCCAGGGCATCTACGAGGCGGTCAGCAAGAAGTTCGCCGGCCGGTGAGCCGGGGACGCGCCCGCCGCGTCCCGCCCCGAGGGCGTCCGGCCGTGCCGGGCGCCCTCCCGCACGTGAAGACTCCGTGCAGTGACGCCGGCCGTGGCCCCCGGCCCCGTTCCGGCATGACACGATCATGGCAAGCCGCCGGGCGCCGAGCCCGGTTCCCGCGGTGCGCCGCCGTCCCGTTCGCGGCCCGCGGCCCGAAGCGGCCTTCTCACGACAGCATTCCAGGGGATACCTTTCCATGCGATCGATACGACCACTGCTCGCCGCCGCCGCGCTGGTGTCGGCACTCGCCGTGACGGCGACGGCCTGCGGCCCCGGTGACGACACGGCCGGCGGCGAGCCGTCCGCCTCGGCCTCCGCCACGCAGGACGGCGCCGGCGGCGGTGCCTTCCCCGCCGACCTGGCCGACCGCCTCAAGGAACGCGGCATCGACGTCGACAAGTGGCGCGACGGCGAGTGGAAGAACTGGGACCGCGACACCTGGCTCCGCGAGGCCCAGGACTTCGTCAACCCGGTGATCGAGGGGCTGTGGAAGCCCGAGCGGATGACGACGGCGTCCGCGCCGACCCGCACGCTCGCCGCCGGCGACATCACCGGGGACCAGGACGTCACCGATCCCGAACCGCGCCCGGTCCGGGCCGTGCCGGAGAAGAAGCCGTACCACCGGAACGCCGCCCCGGTCGGCAAGGTGTTCTTCGACTCCCCCAAGGGCTCGATGGTCTGCTCCGCGACCGTGGTGAAGGACCCGGCCAACCCGGGCAGGTCCAACATGGTGTGGACGGCCGGCCACTGCGTCCACGCGGGCAAGAGCGGCGGCTGGTACCGCAACATCGCCTTCGTCCCGGCCTACAACGACAAGGGGCAGTCCCCGGCCGCGCTGGAGACGGCGCAGCCGCAGGAAGTGGCGCCGTACGGCGTCTACTGGGCGGACTGGGTCGCCACCTCGGGCGGGTGGATCGACCAGGGCGGCCCCACCGGCGGCACCGGCGCGGCCTACGACTACGCGGTCATGCACGTGAAGCCCGAGCGCGGGACCAAGTCGCTGGAGGAGACGGTGGGCGCGGCGCTCGACATCGACTTCGCCGCACCGGAGGCCCGGAGCATCGGCACGATCGGCGCCTGGGGCTACCCGGCGGCGCCGCCGTACGACGGCGCGATCATGCACAAATGCCTGGACCGCGCGGGCCGGCTGTCCGTCGCGCCGGGCACGCCGACGATGTGGCGCATCGGCTGCACCATGACCGGCGGGTCCTCCGGCGGCGGCTGGTTCGTGCAGCAGCCCGGCGGGAAGACCGTGCTGGTGTCCAACACGTCCATCGGGCCGGTCACTTCGGGCTGGCTGGCCGGTCCCCGGCTGGACGGTGACGCCGAGCAGGTGTTCACCATGATGAGCGAGAAGTTCGCCGGCCGCTGAGGCGGCCGGCAACGCCCGAAGGGCCGCCCCCTGGGGGGCGGCCCTTCGGTGTGCGGTGGCGCCGGGGCGCCGTCAGTGGGCCGCCGGCGCGAAGGACGCCAGCGCGGCTGCCAGTTCCTCGTGGACCAGCGCCTTGAGCAGGGTGCCCTCCGTGGTGTGCTCCTCGGAGATCACCTCGCCCTCCAGGTGGACGCGCGACACGAGACCGCCCTGGGTGTACGGCACGAGTGCCTCGACCTGCACCTCGGGACGCGGCAGCTCGGTGTCGATCAGCTCCAGGAGCCGTCCGATGCCCGAGCCGGTGCGGGCCGAGACCGCGATCGCGCGGCGCTCGATCCGCAGCAGCCGCTGGAGCACCAGCGGGTCGGCCGCGTCCGCCTTGTTGATCACCACGATCTCGGGCACGTCGACGGCGCCCACCTCGCGGATGACCTCGCGCACGGCCGCCAGCTGCTCCTCCGGAGCCGGGTGCGAGCCGTCCACCACGTGCAGGATCAGATCGGCGTCGCCGACCTCCTCCATCGTGGAGCGGAACGCCTCGACCAGGTGGTGCGGCAGGTGCCGGACGAATCCGACGGTGTCGGCGAGGGTGTAGAGGCGGCCGCCCGGTGTCTCGGCCCGTCGCACGGTCGGGTCCAGCGTGGCGAACAGGGCGTTCTCCACCAGGACACCGGCTCCGGTGAGACGGTTGAGCAGGGACGACTTGCCCGCGTTGGTGTATCCGGCGATGGCGACCGAGGGCACCTTGTTGCGCCGGCGTTCCTGGCGCTTGATCTCGCGGCCGGTCTTCATCTCCGCGATCTCCCGGCGCATCTTCGCCATCTTCTCGCGGATCCGCCGCCGGTCCGTCTCGATCTTGGTCTCACCGGGACCGCGGGTGGCCATGCCGCCACCGCCGCCGCCGCCCATCTGGCGGGAGAGCGACTGACCCCAGCCCCGCAGTCGCGGCAGCATGTACTGCATCTGCGCGAGCGCGACCTGCGCCTTGCCCTCACGGGACTTGGCGTGCTGGGCGAAGATGTCGAGGATCAGGGCGGTCCGGTCGACCACCTTGACCTTGACGACGTCCTCGAGGTGGATGAGCTGGCCGGGGCTGAGCTCACCGTCGCAGACGACGGTGTCGGCGCCGGACTCGAGCACGATGTCCCGCAGCTCCTGCGCCTTGCCGGAACCGATGTAGGTGGCCGGGTCGGGCTTGTCGCGCCGCTGGATCACGCCGTCGAGCACCAGCGCGCCGGCGGTCTCGGCGAGAGCGGCGAGCTCCGCGAGGCTGTTCTCCGCGTCCTGCGCGGTGCCCGAGGTCCAGACGCCGACGAGTACCACGCGCTCCAGGCGCAGCTGCCGGTACTCGACCTCGGTGACGTCCTCGAGCTCGGTGGAGAGGCCCGCCACACGCCGCAGCGCCGCACGCTCGGAGCGGTCGAACTGCTCGCCGTCCCGCTCCGTGTCGATCTCGTGGCTCCAGGCGACGTCCTCTTCCATCAGGGCATCGGCCCGAAGGCTCTCGGTGCGCGTGTCCGCGAAGCTCTGCTGTTCCTGGGAAGGGGATGAAGAGGAGGTCATGGGATCCTATTCGTCGATGGGGTGTGGCGGCGGGGCGACGGCCCACAGGCAGTCTTCCCCTTGTTTCGTATCTCACAACGTGCGGCGGGACGGGAAGATTCCCCCGGGTCCGCCCCGGCGGCCCCCGTGGGCGCCGCCGTCCGGACGATGGTCGCACGCGCCCGGAGCGGCCGTCACCCGTATTTTCAGCGGGCGCCCCGGCCCTGGGGGGTCTCGCTGCGCCAGTCCGGATGGCCCGGCATCGGCGGCGTCCTCGTGCCGTGCAGCCAGCCGTGGAAGAACCCGTCGAGGTCACGCCCCGCAACCCGGGAGGCGAGCTGGGTGAAGTCCTCCGTGCCCGCGGTGGAGTCCTTGTGCACGGCCACCCACTCGCGCTCCAGGCGCTCGAAGGCGTCCGCGCCGATGGTCTGCCGCAGTGCGTACAGCACCAGGGCGCTGCCGTCGTAGACCACCGGGCGGAAGAGGCTCAGCTTCTCGCCGGGCGCCGGCGGCGACGGCGCGGCCGGCGGGCCGCCCGCGGCACGCCAGCCGTCGGAGAGGCGGTACGCCTGGCGCATCCGGTCCACCAGCGACTGCCCGGCCCGCTCCTCGGCGTACACCGCCTCGTACCAGGTGGCGTGGCCCTCGTTCAGCCACAGGTCGGACCAGGTGAGCGGCGAGACGCTGTTGCCGAACCACTGGTGGGCCAGCTCGTGCACCATCACCGAGTCCACGTACCAGTCGGGGTGGGCGGACGCGGTGAACAGCGAGCGCTCGAAGAGCGACAGGGTCTGGGTCTCCAGCTCGAAGCCGGTGTCGGCGTCGGCCACGAGCAGGCCGTAGGTCTCGAACGGGTAGCGGCCGACCTTCCGCTCCATCCACTCCATCTGTGCCGGGGTCTTCGCCAGCCAGGGCTCCAGCGCGTCGCGGTCCGCCGCCGGCACGACGTCGCGGACCGGCAGCCCGTGCGGGCCGCGGCGCTCGACGACGGCGGACCGGCCGATCGCGACCTGGGCGAGCTCGGTGGCCATCGGCTGCCCCGTGCGGTAGACCCACGCCGCGTCGGTGCCCCGGTCCGTGCGCGAGACGCGCCTGCCGTTGGCGACGACCGTGACGTCCTCGGGCGCGGTCACCCGGAAGGTGAAGTACGCCTTGTCGGAGGGGTGGTCGTTGCACGGGAAGACCCGGTGCGCCGCGTCCGCCTGGTTGGCCATGACCAGGCCGTCGCCGGTGCGCACCCAGCCGCCGGCGGACGCGGGGCCGCGCGGGTCGCTGGTGTGCTCGACCGCGATCTCCATCCGGGAGCCCGCGGCCAGGGCGGTCGCCGGCCGCACCACCAGGTCCTCGCCCGCGCTCGCGAACTCGGCGGGGGCGCCGTTGACGCGCACCGAGCGGACGGTGCCGTGGGTGAAGTCGAGGTTGACGCGCTCCAGCCGCCGGCCGGCCATCGCGTCGATGGTCGTGACGGCGTCCAGCGGCACGTCGTTGGCGCCCCGGTAGGCGAGGGCGATGTCGTACGCGATGACGTCGTAGCCGGGATTGCCCAGCTCGGGGAAGAGGCGGTCGCCGATCCCGAGGGCCGTCGGCTCGGGCAGCGTCGCGGCCACGAGGGTCGCCGAGGCGGCGGCGAGCAGGACGGCGCGCAGTCGGCGCCGGGGAGTGTGCAGCATGTGCTACCGCTACCAGCGCGGACGGCCACCGCCGACGGGCACGCGCCGCGAGCCGCGTACCCCACCCGAAAGAGATCAGCCGCTCGCCGCCGGATGCTGTGTGCGGCTGACGTCGTACACCCCGGGGACGTCGCGCATGGCGCGCATCAGGGCGGGAAGTCCGGCGGCGTCCGGGAGTTGGAGGGTGTAGGTGTGGCGCACCCGCTGCTGGGTGGGCGGTTCCACGGTGGCGGACACCACCGCCGCGCCCTCGGCGGCGATCGCCTCGGTGAGGTCGGCGAGCAGGCGCGGCCGGCCGAACGACTCGGCGACGAGGGTGACCCGGCACCCGGGGGCGTCGCCCCAGCGCACCTCGACCGGGACGCGGCCGGCGCTCTCCATGCGGGCGACGGCCGGACACTCGCGCCGGTGGACGGTCACCGCCCCGCCGCGCACCGGGATGCCCGTCACGGTGTCGGGGGGAACCGGCGTACAGCAGCCGGCGAGCCGTACGGTGGCGCCGGGCCGGTCCACCAGCGCGTTGGCCGACGCCCGCCTGTCGGCGGTGCGCTGCTTCGGCCGGCGCGGGGCGGAGTCCTGGGCGCCGGCGCCCTCCGGGTGGGCGTCGAGCCAGCTGCTGATGGCGATGCGCGCGGCGGGCGTGCGGACGTGGTCGAGCCAGTCGGACGAGGGGCCCGAGGCGGCGTCCTGCGCCAGCAGCACATGCACCGTGTCGCCGTCCTCGAGCTGGGTGCTCAGCGTGGCGAGCCGCCCGTTGACGCGGGCGCCGATGGAGGTGTGCGCCCGGTCGCCGTACTGGGCGTAGGCGGCGTCCACGCAGCTGGCCCCGGCCGGCAGGCCGAGCGCGCGGCCGTCGGCGCGGAAGACGGTGATCTCCTTGTCCTGCGCGAGATCGGCCCGCAGCGAGGTCCAGAAGGTGTCCGGGTCCGGTGTGGACTGCTGCCATTCCAGCAGCCGCGACAGCCAGCCCGGGCGCGTCGGGTCGGCGCGCTCGCCGTCCTCCGGCGGTTCGGTGCCGTCGGTCGCCGCGGGGTACGGGTTGCCGAGGGCGACCACGCCGGCCTCGGCCACCTTGTGCATCTGCCGGGTGCGGATGAGGACTTCGGCGACGGCGCCGTCGGGGCCCGCCACGGCGGTGTGCAGCGACTGGTACAGGTTGAACTTGGGGGCGGCGATGAAGTCCTTGAACTCGGAGATCACCGGGGTGAAGCAGGTGTGCAGTTCGCCGAGGACGGCGTAGCAGTCGGCGTCGTCGCCGACCAGGACGAGCAGCCTCGCGAAGTCGGTGCTGCGCAGCTCGGCGCGTTTGAGGCAGACCCGGTGGACGGAGACGAAGTGCCGCGGTCTGATGAGCACTTCGGCTCCGATGCCGGCCTCCCGGAGTACTTTGCGGAATTCCTCGGCGATGGCCTCCAGCGCGGTGCAGGCGCCCGAGTTCTCGGCGATCAGGGCGCGCGTGCGCTCGTACTCCCCGGGGTGGAGGATGGCGAAGACCAGATCCTCCAGCTCGGTCTTCAGCGCCTGCACGCCCAGCCGTTCGGCGAGCGGGATGAGGACGTCCCGGGTGACCTTGGCGATCCGGGCCTGCTTCTCGGGGCGCATCACGCCGAGGGTGCGCATGTTGTGCAGCCGGTCGGCGAGCTTGATCGACATGACGCGTACGTCGTTGCCGGTGGCGACGAGCATCTTGCGGAACGTCTCCGGCTCGGCCGCCGCCCCGTAGTCGACCTTCTCCAGCTTGGTGACGCCGTCCACGATGTACGCGACCTCGGCGCCGAACTCCGTCCTGACCTGATCGAGCGTCACCTCGGTGTCCTCGACGGTGTCGTGGAGCAGGGAGGCGATCAAGGTCGTGGTCTCGGCGCCCAGTTCGGCGAGGATCAGGGTCACGGCGAGCGGGTGCGTGATGTACGGCTCGCCGCTCTTGCGGAACTGCCCGCGGTGGGACGACTCGGCCAGCACGTACGCCCGGTGCAGCTCCGCGAGCCGCGCGTCCGGGTGGTGGGCCCGGTGGGCGTCGACGACATGGCCGATCGCGTCGGG
Organism: Streptomyces genisteinicus; assembly: GCF_014489615.1. Lineage (GTDB taxonomy): Bacteria > Actinomycetota > Actinomycetes > Streptomycetales > Streptomycetaceae > Streptomyces > Streptomyces genisteinicus. The sequence continues at coordinate 5,489,906 of NZ_CP060825.1, read as the reverse complement.
CAGCCGGTCACGTCCGGCCGGGCCCATCAGTGCGGCGCGGCCCAGCCTGCGGAGGTCGATCCTCGGGCGGCCGCGCCGGCGGCTGTGGGCACCTGTATCGGCGGCCTCTGCACTCATGGGGCACCTCCGGCGGCTTCGACCGGCGGTGGGGAAGGATCGGGTCTCGCCTCCCGGGCCGGTGCTTGATGCTACCGACCCCACCACGCGGTGAAGTCCCGCTCTCGCCCAGCGTGAAACGGATCACCCATTCGAGCGATCCCCGGCGGGATTCCGTCCGGCCCGGTCCCCCGGGCCGAACGGACGCCGCTACGAACGGGGTTCGAGCAGCTCCGGTGCGATGCGGCCCTCGGCGACGATGACCGCGGGGCCGGACATCTCGACGACGCCGTCCGGCCGCTCGGTGATGACCAGCGTGCCGCCCGGCAGGTCCACGGTGTACGTGACCGGCGCACCCGTCACCGCGGGGTCGGCGCCGTCCCTGCGGGCCGCGGCCACGGCGACGGCGCAGGCGCCCGTGCCGCAGGAGCGGGTCTCGCCGGACCCGCGCTCGTGGACCCGCATGGCGACGTGCCGCTCGCCGCGGTCGGCGACGAACTCGACGTTGACCCCGCGCGGGTAGACCGCGGCGGGGCCGTACGCGGGCGCCTCGTACAGCGTGCCCGCGTGGTCGAGATCGTCGACGAAGGCGACCGCGTGGGGGTTGCCCATGTCGACGTTGACCGCGGGCCAGCTGCGCGCGCCGACGGTGACGGTCACGCTCGCGGCGGGCAGCACCGGGCGTCCCATGGAGACGGTGACCTGGCCCTCGTCGGATCCCGGGCCGGGCTTGGCGATGTGCACGTTCTTGACGCCGCCGCGGGTGGCGACGGCGATCTCGCCGGCCTCGGCGTGACCGGCGCGCTGGAGGTACCGGGCGAAGACCCGGACTCCGTTGCCGCACATCTCCGCGACGGAACCGTCGGAGTTGCGGTAGTCCATGAACCACTCGGCCTCGTCCGCCATGTGCCGGGCGTCCGGGTGGGCGGCGGAGCGCACCACGTGGAGCACCCCGTCGGCGCCGATGCCGGCCCGGCGGTCGCACAGCCGGGTGACGGCCTCGGCGGACAGCTCGACGGCGTTGTCCGGGTCGGGGACGATCACGAAGTCGTTCTCGGTGCCGTGGCCCTTGAGGAAGGCGACGCCCGAGGTCTGCGCAGTGGTCACGGGACCCATCGTACGAGGTCGCGCAGGTCGCCCGGGCGGGTGCCGCCGGTCAGCGGAGCCGGGCGACGCGCCAGACGGCGAGCGCGACCAGCAGGGCGGCCACGCCCACGTAGAGGACGAGGACGCGCCAGTCGGGGCGGTCGCCCGTGCCGCGGCCGGGCAGCCCCGGCCAGGTGTGTCCGACCCGGCTCGCCGCCATGACGCCCCAGCCCGCGGCACAGCAGCTGATCAGCAGGCCGAGCATGGCGACGACGGCACCGCCGTCACCGGTGCCGAAGGCGAGCGGGAAGGCGAACATCAGCGAGCCGAGCGCGCCGAGTCCCACGATGGGGGCGAGCTGCCAGATCCGCAGCCGCCGCTGGGGGCGGAGTTCGACGACCTCGACCTCGTCCGTGAGCATGGCCTGTTCGTCGGGACCGTCCGGGTTCAGGGCGGGCGCGGTCTCGTCGGCGTCCCGGTGTTCCCGTTCGGTGTCGCGAGGGCCGGCCTCCATCGCCACGTGCCCTCCCCACTCGCACTCGACAGTCGATCGATGCTCGATGATGGCACGCTCCCGAGGCCGAAATGACGGCCGGAGCATCCCGATGCCATCACGTGATCAGGCTGTGACCGCTCGTTCGATCAACGACAGCGCACGGCGCGGAAGTTCCGCGCGGTCGTCCGCCGCGCCGCTCAGCCACCGCACCCGCGGGTCGCGGCGGAACCACGAGTCCTGGCGCCGCGCGAACCGCTTCGTGGTGCGCACGGTGTCCTCGCGCGCCTGCTGGTCGGTGCACTCCCCGGCGAGCGCGGCGAGCACCTGCTGGTAGCCGAGCGCGCGCGAGGCGGTCCGCCCCCGGCGCAGCCCGCCGGCCTCCAGCCGCCGGACCTCCTCGACGAGCCCGGCCTCCCACATCCGGTCCACGCGCGCCGCGATGCGGGCGTCCAGCTCCGGCCGCCCCACGTCCACACCGATCTGCACGGTGTCGTACACGGATTCGTGTCCGGGGAGGTTCGCGGTGAAGGGGCGGCCGGTGATCTCGATGACCTCCAGCGCCCTGACGATGCGGCGCCCGTTGCCCGGCAGGATCGCCGCGGCCGCCGGCGGGTCGGCGGCGGCGAGGCGGGCGTGCAGCGCGCCGGGGCCGTGGAGCTCCAGTTCCTCCTCCAGGCGCGCGCGCACGGCGGGGTCGGTGCCGGGGAACTCCAGGGCGTCGACGGCCCCGCGGACGTACAGCCCGGATCCGCCGACCAGGACCGGCGTGCGCCCCTCGGCCAGCAGCCGGTCGATCTCGGCGCGCGCGAGGCGCTGGTACTCGGCGACGCTGGCCGCCTCGGTGACGTCCCAGATGTCCAGCAGGTGGTGGGGGACGCCGTCGCGCTCCTCGAGCGTCAGCTTGGCGGTGCCGATGTCCATCCCCCGGTAGAGCTGCATGGAGTCGGCGTTGACGACTTCGCCGTCCAGTTGCTGGGCGAGGAAAACACCCAGATCGGACTTTCCGGCCGCGGTGGGGCCGACGACGGCGATGACCCGCGGGGCGGGGGCTGCACTTCTCACCGCCCCAGTCTCGCAAACCTCCCGGCGCGAACCCGAACGAGCGAGGTGACGGGCCGCGTCGGGCGTCGTTGCCCGGTGCGAGGCCGTGCACGCACCGGGCGCCCCGGGCACGGGGCGACCCCGCGCGGCACCGCGCGACCTCACCCACCGAGTAGGCTTTGGAGGCAGAAATGGGCGTTTTCTCTTGGTTCCGCGGCAAGTCCACCGCACCCGCCGAGACGCCGGAAACGGCAGCCCCCGCCGCGGAGACGGCCGCACCCCCGGCAGGCGCCGCGTCCGCGGGCGTGTCCGGGGACGCGTCCGAGGCCGCGGACGCGCAACCAGCGGGCACCGCACCGGCCGCACCGGCCGCACCGGGCGAGGACGGCGTGCCGGACGGCGGGTCGGACACCGGCACCGCCGCGACGGGGATTCCGCGGCAGCAGGCGTCCGCCGAGGCCGCGGAGAGCGGGACCGGCGAGGGCGTCCGCGCGTGAGTGCCACCCGGCGACGGCCGTCCGGCGGCCGCCGGACGGCCCGGAGGGAAGGTGTGTCATGGGATTCCTGGACACCGTGAAGGCCAGGCTCGCTCCCGCCGGGGAGAAGGTCGCCGGGCTCGCCCGGCAGCACGAGGACAGGATCGGGCACGGTCTGGACAAGGCCGCGAGGACCGTCGACGACAGGACCAGGGGCAAGTACAGCCGGCGGATCGAGACGGGCACGGGCAAGGCCAAGGAGGCCCTCGGCCGCATCGCGCACCGCGAGGACGGCGGAGCCGCAGGCCCGCCCGCACCCTGATCACGGCACCCTGATCACCGGACCGTGGCCGCGGGGCCGGGCGCACGCTCCGCGTCCCCCGCGGCCGTCGGCCGGCGCAGCCGGTCAGGACCAGGCGGCGACCATGTACCCGACGCCGTACGGGGCGTCGTCGAACAGCAGCCGGCCCTGGAGTCCGCCGTCCTCCGCCGCTCCGGCGAGCACCTGCCAGGGAGCCCGGCCCGCGGCCTTCAGCTCCCGCGCGAGCGTCGCGTCCAGAGCGCCCAGCGCCGCAGTGTCGGCGGATCCGAGGGCCCGCGCGGCCTCGCGGTCGAAGTCTGCCGCGCGTTCGTCGAGGTAGCCGGGGGCCTTGAGGGTCCTGCAGGCGCTGCCGTCGCCCATCACCAGCAGCGCGACCCGTCCGGCCCGCCCGGCCGCGGCACGGCCCGCGGCGGCGCACTCCGCGGCGGTCAGCGCGTCCTCGACCGCCAGCCCCTCGACCGGGCAGGCGGCCCAGTGCGCACGGGTCAGCAGCCAGGCGCCGACGGCGAGGGAGGGCGGCAGTTCGCGTCCGCCGCCCCGGCCGTGCCCGAGCCGCACGGCGGTGTCCACGCCGAAGCCGCGGAAAGATCCGCCGCTGCCCGGCGGGTACGCGCCGCCGCCCTCGCCGTCCGAGGGCCCGACCACCAGGAGGAGGTCCGGGCGGGCCGCCGCGAGCAGGCCCACGGCGTCGGAGGACGCCCGCCGGGCGGCGTCCAGCTCCGGTGCGGCGCCGGCGGCGACCTCGGGGACGAGCAGCGGAGGGCAGGGGGACACGGCGGCGGCGACAAGCATGATCGGCAGCCTAGTCCGTGACCCCGCGGACCAGACGCGCGGACGGCCGGGGTGTCCGCACCCGGCCCGGGACGCGACCGGGGGCAGTCGCAGCCGCACCCCGGGGCGGCAGCCGCCGCAAGAGGCGCGGCCCCCGGCCCCCGTGCCCCCGGCAGGGGGCGGCAGCCGCGTGCGCGCGGCCCGCCCAGGAGTCGGAGCCAGGCACCCCGCAGCAGCGACCACCGACGTCAGGCACGGCCCACGGCCGCCACCGCCGTCAGTCGCAGCCGCACCCCGGAGCGGCAGCCGCCGGAAGCGGCGCGGGCGCGCCGATGCCGGGCAACCCCAGCATCACCCCGGCGGGCTTGGCGGCCTCGGCCGCGTTGCGCTTCTCCCACGCGTCGCCGGCCCGGGTGCGCCGGACGGAGTGCACGTCCCCCTCGGCGAGCAGGTGGTGCGGGGCCGCGTACGTGATCTCGACCGTGACCACGTCGCCGGGGCGGACCCCGGCGGCGGGCTTGGTGAAGTGGACGAGCCGGTTGTCGGGGGCGCGGCCGGAGAGCCGGTGCGTGGCGCCGTCCTTACGGCCCTCGCCCTCCGCGACCATGACCTCCAGCGTGCGGCCGACCTGCTTCTTGTTCTCCGCCCAGGAGATCTCCTCCTGGAGCGCGACCAGGCGCATGTACCGCTCCTGGACGACCTCCTTCGGGATCTGGCCGTCCATGGTCGCCGCGGGCGTGCCGGGGCGCTTGGAGTACTGGAAGGTGAAGGCGTTCGCGAAGCGGGCCTCGCGGACGGTGTGCATCGTCTGTTCGAAGTCCTCCTCGCTCTCGCCGGGGAAGCCCACGATGATGTCCGTCGAGATCGCGGCGTGCGGGATCGCGGCGCGCACCTTCTCGATGATCCCGAGGAAACGCTCCTGCCGGTAGGAGCGGCGCATCGCCTTGAGCACCGTGTCGGAGCCGGACTGGAGCGGCATGTGGAGCTGGGGCATCACGTTCGGCGTCTCGGCCATGGCCGCGATCACGTCGTCGGTGAAGTCCCGCGGGTGCGGCGAGGTGAAGCGGACCCGCTCCAGGCCCTCGATGCCCCCGCAGGCGCGCAGCAGCTTGCTGAAGGCCTCACGGTCGCCGATGTCCGAGCCGTAGGCGTTGACGTTCTGGCCGAGGAGGGTGATCTCCGAGACGCCCTCGGCGACCAGTGCCTCGATCTCGGCGAGGATGTCGCCCGGCCTGCGGTCCTTCTCCTTGCCGCGCAGGGCGGGGACGATGCAGAAGGTGCAGGTGTTGTTGCAGCCGACCGAGATCGACACCCAGGCCGCGTAGGCCGACTCGCGGCGGGTCGGCAGCGTGGACGGGAACGCCTCCAGCGACTCGGCGATCTCGACCTGCGCCTCCTCCTGGACGCGGGCGCGCTCGAGCAGCACGGGGAGCTTGCCGATGTTGTGCGTGCCGAAGACGACATCGACCCAGGGCGCCCTGGTGACGATCGTGTCGCGGTCCTTCTGGGCGAGGCAGCCGCCGACGGCGATCTGCATGCCGGGGCGCCGCGTCTTCATGGGCGCGAGGCGGCCGAGATTGCCGTACAGCTTGTTGTCGGCGTTCTCCCGTACCGCGCAGGTGTTGAAGACGACGACATCCGCGTCGCCGTCGGCACCCTCGGGCGCGCGCACGTAACCGGCATCCTCCAGCAGGCCGGAGAGGCGCTCGGAGTCGTGGACGTTCATCTGGCACCCGTAGGTGCGCACCTCGTAAGTTTTCGCACTCATCGCGCCCACCAGGGTACGGGGTCGGCCCGCGGTGCCGCGCCGGGCCGGACGCCTCCCGCCGGACGCTCCCGCCGGGCGGACACGCCGCGGCGGGCCTCCGCTTCCGGGGGGCCTGGCCAGCACGGCGGGTGACCTGGCAGGATCGCGCCATGTTCCCGGGCATGCCGAGCGCCAGCCGACGCCGGGCCCTCGGGGCCGCGGCGGCCGTTCTGGTCGTGCTGGGCCTGCTGGCGTGGTGGCTGGTTCCTTTCGGCCGTACCTCGCCGAGCGGGGAGCTGACCTTCAGCACCGGCTCACGCAGCGGCGTCTACCAGCGGTACGGAGTGCTGCTGGAGAAGGCGCTGACCGAGGAGATGCCCGGCGTCGGGATAGAGCTGCGGACCAGTGAGGGCTCGCAGCAGAACCTCGCGCGCCTGGCCTCCGGGGAGGCGGACTTCACCATCGCCACCGCGGACGCCGTGGCCACGTACCAGCGGGACGGCCTGCCGGGCGCGGACCGGCTGCGGGGCTGCGCCCGCCTCTACGACGACTACGTCCACCTGATCGTGCCGCGCAGTTCGCCGGTGAAGTCGGTGGCCGACCTGCGCGGCAAGGTGGTGGGCGTCGGGCAGCCCGGGTCGGGTGTCAGGCTCGTCGCCGACCGGCTGATGACGGCCGCGGGCCTGGACCCGAGGAACGACATCACCCCCGTCCCCGCGGGCATCGACTCGATGCCCGGACGGCTGGAGACCGGCGGCCTGGACGCCTTCTTCTGGTCGGGCGGACTGCCCACGACCACCGTGCGCGAGCTCTCCGAGCGGTTCGAGATCCGGCTGGTCCCGCTGGAGCCGGAACTCGTCGGCAGGATCCACGCCACCGGCGGTTCCACCAGCTACTACCGCTCCGCGGTCATGCCGGCCGACGCGTACCTCGCGGCCCAGGGCGGCGTCCCGGTGCCCACGGTGGCGGTCGCCAACCTGCTGGTGACCACGGACCGCGCGGATCCCGCGCTGACCGAGGGGTTCACGCGTGCCGTGATCGACAGCCGCGACCGGATCGGCCAGACCGTGCACCCGGCTCAGCTGGTGGACCTGCGCACCGCCGTGTACACCGAACCCCTGCCGCTGCACGAGGGCGCGCGGCGCTACTACCGGTCCGCGAAGCCGTAGCGCGCGTACCCGGCGGACGCCTGCCGGAGAGGCCACCCCCGAGAGGCCACCGCCGCCCGAGAGCCACCGCCCGAAAAACCGGCGCCGCCCGAGAGGCCCCTGCCGCCGGAGAGGCCTCATCGGCCACCGGTCACCGAGGACGCCACTCGCCTCGCTGCCCGCCGGGACGCCCCTCCCCGGGACCCGGCTCAGCCCGCCGGGTCGCGCGGCACCGTGACGGTCACCTTCAGCCCGCGCGGCTCGTTGCGGGCGTAGCCGATCGACCCGCCGCCCGCCGCGAGCAGGGCCCGGGTGATCGACAGCCCGAGCCCGGAGCCCTTGACGTTCTGGTGGCGTCCGCTGCGCCAGAAGCGGTCGCCCACGCGGGCCAGCTCCTCGTCCGTGAGACCGGGCCCGCGGTCGGCGACGACGATGCAGGAGGTGTCCCCCTCCGACGCCACCGTGACGGTGACCGACTCTCCCTGCGGGGTGAACTTGAGCGCGTTGTCGATCACCGCGTCCAGGGCGCTGGAGAGCGCGATCGGATCGGCCCACGCGGTCACGGCTCCGGTGTCGCCGCTGAGCCGCACACCCTTCTCGTCCGCCAGCGGGCGCCAGGCGTCGACCCGTTCGGCGGCGAGTTCGCCGATGTCCGTCAGGCGCAGGTCGGCGGAGGCGTGCTCGGCGAGGGCCAGGTCGAGCAGATCGTCGAGGACCTGGGCGAGGCGCTTGCCCTCGGTCCGCACGGAGGCGATCTCCGCATTGCCCTCGGGCAGTTCGAGGGCGAGGAGCTCGATCCGCAGCAGCAGCGCGGCGAGCGGGTTCCGCAACTGGTGGGAGGCGTCCGCGACGAAGGCCCGCTGCTGCTCCAGCACCTCCTCGACGTTGTCGGCCATCTCGTTGAAGGAGTGGGCGAGGCGGCGCAGCTCGGGCGGTCCGCCGGCCGCGGCGACGCGCGAGTTCATCCGGCCCGTCGCGATGTCGTGGGTGGCCGCGTCCAGGACGCGCACCGGCCGCAGCACCCAGCCGGTGAGCCGGAACGCCGCGCCGACGGCGACCAGCATCGCCGCCGCCTCCCCCGCCGCGATGACGAGCCAGCCGCGCAGCACGGCGGAGCGCAGCTGCCCGGTCGGCGAGTCGGTGAAGACGACCGCGACGACGTCCCCGTCACGGACCACGGGCGATGCGACGACCAGCCGCCGGCCGCTCTGCCAGGGCCAGACCTGCGGCGGGTCCTCGCTGCGGCGTCCGGTGAGCGCCTCCTCGAACGCGGCGAGGCCCTCCCCGTCCGACGGGATGGTCCACTCCAGCGGGGCGCGCGCCATGGAGTTGCGCTCGCGGTAGAACACGCCCGCACGGATTCCGTAGATGTCGTGGTAGCGGTCGAGCTGCTCCTGGAGGGTGGCGCGCCGCTCGTCGCTGCCCTCGGGACCGTCCGTGACGAACTGCGCCAGGGCGGCGAAGCGCACGGTGTCGTCGATCCGGTCGACGACCACCTGCTGCTGCTGGGCGGCCGCGAGGCTCACCGCCAGCGGGAAGCCGAGTGCGAGGAGCACACCGGCCATCAGGACGATGAGGAGCGGGAGGAGGCGGGTACGCACCGGGGCGCTCGGACCCTACGCCGCGCCGGGCGCGACGAGCCGGTAGCCCACGCCGCGGACGGTCTCGATCAGCGCCGGCATGCGCAGCTTGGAACGCAGCGAGGCGACGTGCACCTCCAGGGTGCGGCCGGTCCCCTCCCAGCTGGTGCGCCACACCTCGCTGATGATCTGCTCGCGCCGGAAGACGACTCCGGGCCGCTGGGCGAGCAGGGCCAGCAGATCGAACTCCTTGCGGGTGAGCGGGACGGCGGAGCCGTCCACGGTGACCTGCCGGGTGGACAGCTCGATCACCACCGGCCCGAGCCGCAGCGCGTCCCCGGGGACGGGGTGCTGCCCGGTCTCCTCGCCCGGGCCGGTGCGCCGGCTGACGGCATGGATCCGGGCGAGCAGTTCACCGGTGTCGTACGGCTTGACCACGTAGTCGTCGGCGCCGAGGTTGAGCCCGTGGATGCGCGAGCGCACGTCGGAGCGCGCGGTGACCATGATCACAGGGGTCGAGGTCAGGGTGCGCAGCTTGCCGCAGACCTGGTAGCCGTCCTGGTCGGGCAGCCCGAGGTCGAGCAGGACGACGCCGAAGGGCGGCTTGTCGGGATGGCTGTCGGGCAGCACGGCGCGCAGCGCCTCCTCGCCGTTGCGGGCGTGGACGACCTGGAAGCCGTGCTTGGCGAGCACGGCGGACAGGGCGGCGGCGACGTGGTCGTCGTCCTCGACGAGGAGCAGCCTCATGGACCCGCCTCCCTTCGGTCGGTCGCGCGGCGGCGGCGGTGGGGACATTGTTGCGAAATCTCCAACAGGGAATGAACGCCGATGGCCGCGCCCCCAGTCAAGGGGCCACTTGTTGCACGGAGGTTTCCGTTACCCACCCGGTACGCTGATCATCGTCCTGTTCACGCATAGTGTCCGGTTGCAGCCATATCGTTATGCTCAATTTCCGCTCAGATGTGATGACGCTGGTCGCACTGCGTGATTAGGGTCCTCCCAACCGAGGAGGATGGAGCAAGAGGCCGATGAGCGAAGTGTCAGTGACCAAGGACGCCGAGGGAGCGCAGCCCCCGGCCGGCGACCTGGTCGTGCTGAGCAACGTGAACAAGCACTTCGGCGCGCTGCACGTGCTCCAGGACATCGACCTGACCATCACCCGCGGCGAGGTCGTCGTGGTGATCGGGCCGTCGGGTTCCGGCAAGTCCACGCTGTGCCGCACCATCAACCGCCTGGAGACGATCGACTCCGGCGAGATCACGATCGACGGCAAGCCGCTGCCCCAGGAGGGCAAGGAGCTCGCCGGCCTGCGTGCCGACGTGGGCATGGTGTTCCAGTCGTTCAACCTGTTCTCCCACAAGACCGTGCTGGAGAACGTGACGCTGGGGCAGATCAAGGTCCGCAAGGCGGACAAGAAGGCGGCCGAGACCAAGGCCCGGCAGCTGCTGGACCGGGTGGGTGTGGGAGCGCAGGCCGAGAAGTACCCGGCGCAGCTCTCCGGCGGCCAGCAGCAGCGTGTGGCGATCGCGCGGGCGCTCGCGATGGACCCCAAGGTCATGCTCTTCGACGAGCCGACGTCGGCGCTCGACCCCGAGATGATCAACGAGGTCCTCGAGGTCATGCAGCAGCTGGCCAGGGACGGGATGACAATGGTGGTCGTCACCCACGAGATGGGCTTCGCCCGCTCCGCGGCCAACCGGGTCGTCTTCATGGCCGACGGGAAGATCGTCGAAGAGGCGCAGCCCGAGGAGTTCTTCAGCAACCCGCGCAGCGACCGTGCCAAGGACTTCCTGTCGAAGATCCTTCACCACTGAGACCTGGATCCCATCCCCGATCCATCACTTCGCTCCAACTCTAGGGAAGTCATCATCATGAAGCTTCGCAAGGTCACCGCCGCCTCGGCCGCCGTGCTCGCGATCACCCTGACGGCCACCGCCTGCGGCGGCGGCGAGAAGGACAGCGACAGCGGCTCCTCCGGCGGCGGCGAGAAGATCACCATCGGCATCAAGATCGACCAGCCGGGCCTCGGCCTGAAGACCCCCGACGGCTCGTACACCGGCTTCGACGTGGACGTCGCCACGTACGTCGCCAAGGAGCTCGGCTACGACGAGAAGAACATCGAGTTCAAGGAGACGAAGAGCGCCGACCGCGAGACCGCGCTCTCCCGCGGTGACGTGGACTTCATCGCCGCCACCTACTCGATCACCGACGAGCGCAAGCAGAAGGTCGACTTCGCCGGCCCGTACCTGCTCGCCCACCAGGACCTGCTGATCCGCGCCGACGACGACGTCAAGGACGGCGAGGACCTCAACGGCAAGAAGCTCTGCTCGGTCACCGGCTCCACCTCCGCGCAGAACGTCAAGAAGGACTTCGCCCCGAAGGCCCAGCTGCAGCAGGTCGGTGGCTACTCCGAGTGCCTCGCCGCGCTGCAGAGCGGTGCCGTCGACGCCCTGACCACGGACGACTCCATCCTCGCGGGCTATGCCTCGCAGGAGCAGTACAAGGGCAAGTTCAAGCTGGCCGGTCTCAAGCTGAGCAACGAGAACTACGGCATCGGCGTGAAGAAGGGCGACCAGGAGATGGTCGACAAGATCAACGCCGCCCTGGAGAAGATGGTCCAGGACAAGTCGTGGGACAAGGCCGTCCAGGACAACTTCGGCCCGGCCAACTACCAGAACGAGCCCGCGCCGAAGATCGGCAACATCGTCCAGTGAAGTACGGCCGTACGGCGCGCCGCCCGCTGAGGGCGGCGCGCCCGGCCTTCCCCACACGCGGAAGCACGGGAGATCGTGTTCGACATTTTTGAAGGCTACGACCTGCTCGGGGCGTTCTGGATCACGGTGAAGCTCACCGTCTTCTCCGGAATCGGCGCCCTGGTCCTCGGGACCGTGCTGGCCGCGATGCGTGTCAGTCCCGTCCCGCTGATGCGCGGCTTCGCCACCGTCTACGTCAATGTGGTCCGGAACATTCCGCTGACCGTCATCATCGTCTTCTGCTCGCTCGGGCTCTCGAACATCTTCGGTGTGACCCTGGGCGCGGCGGACGACTTCGAGGAACTGGCGTTCCGGCTGGCCGTGCTCGGCCTGGCGGCCTACACCGCCGTCTTCGTCTGCGAGGCCGTGCGCTCGGGCATCAACACCGTGCCGGTGGGTCAGGCCGAGGCGGCGCGCGCGATCGGGCTGAGCTTCACCCAGGTCCTGAGGCACATCGTGCTTCCGCAGGCGTTCCGCTCCGTGATCGGCCCGCTCACCAACGTGCTGATCGCCCTCACCAAGAACACCACGGTCGCGTCGGCCATCGGCGTGGCGGAGGCGGCTCTCCTGATGAAGGAGATGATCGAGAACGAGGCGCAGCTGCTGCTGATCTCGGCGGTGTTCGCCCTCGGGTTCGTGATCCTCACCCTGCCCACCGGTCTCTTCCTCGGCTGGGTCGGCAAGCGCATGGCGGTGAAGCGATGACCTCCGTTCTCTACGACGCCCCCGGCCCCCGGGCCAAGCGGCGCAACATCTTCTACACCGTGGCCTTCGTCGTCCTGCTGGCGCTTGGCGTCTGGTGGATCTTCTCGGTCATGGGCGACAAGGGCCAGCTCGAATGGTCCCTCTGGGAGCCGTTCGTCACCGCCCAGGCGTGGACCACGTATCTGCTGCCGGGCCTCGGGAACACCCTCAAGGCGGCGGCGCTCTCGCTGGTGATCGCCCTGCCGCTGGGCGCGGTCTTCGGCATCGCCCGCATGTCCGACCACCGCTGGGTCCGGGTGCCGGCCGGCGTGATCGTCGAGTTCTTCCGCGCGATCCCGGTCCTGCTGCTGATGCTGTTCGCGAACGAGTTCTACTCGGCCTACACCGGCGTGAGCACGGACGTCCGTCCGCTGTACGCGGTCGTCACCGGTCTGGTGCTCTACAACGCCTCGGTCATCGCCGAGATCGTGCGGGCCGGCATCCTCTCGCTGCCGAAGGGGCAGTCGGAGGCGGCCAAGGCGATCGGTCTGCGCAAGGGCCAGACGATGACGAGCATCCTGCTGCCGCAGGCCGTGACCGCCATGCTGCCGGCCCTGGTCAGCCAGCTCGTCGTCATCGTCAAGGACACCACGCTCGGCGGTGCGCTGCTGGCCTTCCCCGAGCTGCTGAACGCCCGCGGGACGCTGGCCGCGAACTACGCCAACGTGATCCCGAGCTTCATCATCGTCGCGATCATCTTCATCATCCTGAACCTGATGCTCACGACCTTCGCCTCGTGGCTGGAGCGCCGTCTGCGGCGCGCCAAGCGCAGCAGCGGCGCGGTTCTCGCGGCGGACACCGCGGGTGCCGAGGAGCCGGTCGCCGAGCCCGGCGTCAAGACCGACGACGGACGCGCCACCTGACGGATCGTCCGATGTTCAGCGCCCGGGGGGCGGCAGCCGTGAGGCCGCCGCCCCCCGGGCGCACCCGGTGTCGCTTGACGCGGGCACTCGCAGTGAGTTGCATACGTTCTGTGATCGCGCACCGGGCCTCCTCCGCACCTCCCCGCCCGCCCCATGAGCCCCAGAACGCCCCGACGGACGCCGGATCCGGGGGAGCCCTCTCGTGGACCCGGTGATCGTGGTCGGGGCGGGCCCCACCGGGCTCGCCCTCGCCCTCTCCCTCGCCGCGCAGGACGTCCCCACCGTGGTGCTGGACGAGACCGGCGGCAAGGAAGAACCCCGCCCCGCACGCACCGTCGTCCTGCGCGCGGACACCGCCGCGGCGGCCGAACGGCTCGGCTGCGCCACGCTTCGTGACGAGGGCGTCCGGTGGACGGGCTGGCGTTCGATGCTGCGCCGGCAGGAGATGCGGCACCTGCCGCTCGGCGACGACGGGACACCCGCCCCGCTGCACCTCCCGCAGCACGCCCTCACGCGGGGACTGCGGGACGCGGCGGCCGGCGAACGGCTCGTCAAGCTGGTGACCGACAGCCGGCTCGACACCCTGGAGCAGGACCGTACCGGCGTCACCGTCCACACCCGCGGGCCGTCGGGGACGTGGTGGCGGGGCAGCCATCTCGTCGGCTGCGACGGCGCGCGGTCCACGGTCCGCAAGCTGCTCGGCATCCGCTTCCCCGGCCGCACCGCGGTGGAACGCCACGCGGTCGCCGCGCTGCGCACCGAACTGCCGTGGCCCGGCGAGGCGTTGCTGCACCGGCGGCCGCCGTGGCTGCCCGGCACGGAGGAGGTCACGGCCCGGCCCCTGGCGGACGGGGTGTGGCGTCTGGACTGGCTGCTGCCGCCCCGGGGCGAGCTGGTGACCCCGGAGAGCCTGGTCGCCCGCGTGCGCGACACCCTCGCCGGCTGGTGCGGTGAGACACCCGCGTACGAGCTGCTGGACACCGGGGTGCACACCATCCACCACCGGCTGGCGCGGCGCTGGCGGGTGGACCGGACGTTCCTCGCCGGTGACGCCGCGCACCTGCTGGGCGCACTCGGCACCCAGGGGGTGGACGAGGGGCTGCGCGACGTCGGGAACCTGGCGTGGAAGCTGGCGCACGCCTGGCACCGCGACGCCTCGCCCACCCTGCTCGACAGCTACCAGGAAGAGCGGCGCGCGGCGGTGGCCGCGCGGCTGCGGGCGGCCGACCAGTCGCTGCCGATACTGCGCAGCGGCGGCGGACTGCGCACCTACCTGCCCGGGGCGGCACGGGGGCACGACGCCATGCTCACCGACGGCCACCTCGGCCACGGGCCGCTGGGCGCCCCGCCCGTCTACACCCACTCCCCCCTCGCACCGGAGCCGACGGCGACCCGCACACCCGTGGGCACACAGGCCGGGGCACCGGTGCACGACGTCCGGGTGACGGCGCCGGACGGCACGACCGGGACGCTCCGCGACCGGCTGGGCCGGGGGCTGCTCGTCGTCCTGGTCGCCCCCGGCACGGGGGTGTGGGACCGGCGTCACTGGGTCGGGGCGGGGGTGATGCCGCGGCTGGTGACGGCGGTGGACGGGCTGCCCGTGCCCGCCGAGCTCCTGGTGACCGAGGCGTATCCGGGCGCGTCCGCGCACACCGTGCTGCTGGTCCGGCCCGACGGGCACCTGGTGGCCGCGTTCGCCGGGGTCCGGCCGGACGAACTCCACGCGGCCGCGGACACCGTGCGCGGCGGATCCCCGGCACAGGCCCGGACCGCACGGACCGCGGACGTCGATTGACCGGGGAAGATCCTCGTGGTGTACTCCGGAGCGTGACCGACACCTATACGCGCCTGTGGCGGAGGGTCCATATGGACCTCGTCCGCTACGCGGGCTGCGTGTGTCGCCCGTCCTGCTGACTCGCCTTTCCCGCGCCACGGCCCGCAGTGCCGTCGCGCCTCCCGCGAACCTCAGGACGGTCTTGCATGTCCCAGTCTGCCCAGCCTCTTTCCGTGCCGTCGGCGCCCGCCGAATCCGCCGCCGACGGCGCCGGGTCCCGCTCGTCGGGCCCCGGCGCGGCCGAACTCCTCGACTTCGTCCGGCGTGCCGCCGCCGACAGGGAACTGATCGCCTCGCTCCCCCGTGATCCCGACGGGCGCACCTGGCTGCGGCTCGAAGGCCCGCAGGGCAGCGAGGCATGGCTGATCGGCTGGCCTCCGGGCACGGGCACCGGCTGGCACGACCACGCCGAATCGCTCGGCGCGTTCGCCACCGCGGAGGGCGAGCTGACCGAGTACTCGCTCGCCGTCCGGCTGCCGTCGAGCGGCTGGCGCAGCCTGGAACTGCACGAGGGCGTGGACCGGGAGCGCAGGCTGCCCGGCGGGAGCGCCCGCGCCTTCGGCGCCCACCATGTGCACGAGGTGCTCAACGCCTCGGCCACCGAGCACGCCGTATCCGTCCACGCGTACTATCCGCCGCTGCCGCTGATGCGGCGGTTCAGCCGGTCCGGCGCGGTGCTGCGGCTGGAGCAGGTGGAACGCCCGGAGGACTGGCAGTGAGCGGGCGGACCGGAATCGACGGCCTGCTGGAGACGGTGCGGAAGGGCTTCGAGCGCATCGGGCCCCGGGAGGCGTACGAGGCCGGCGACGACGGCGCGCTGCTGGTGGACATCCGCTACCAGGCGCTGCGGGAACGCGACGGGCTGATCCCGGGGGCCCTCGTGGTGGAACGGAACGAGCTGGAGTGGCGGCTCGACCCGTCGGGCAGCCACCGCCTCCCGGAGGTCACGGATCCGGGCCTGCGTGTCGTGGTGATCTGCAACGAGGGGTACGCCTCCTCCCTGGCAGCGGAGTCGCTGCACCGTCTCGGGCTGCACCGGGCGACGGACCTGACGGGCGGCTTCCAGGCCTGGCGCGCGGCGGGCCTGCCGGTCGCCCCCTGGACTCCGGAGACGGGCGCCCCCGCGGCACCGGCGATCCTCCGCGAGCACTCCGCCCCGCCCACCGGCGGCCCGCCGGGGCGGGACTGACGGCCGCCACGCACCGGAGCCGATTGCGGGGGACCGGCAGCGGGCGGAACTCCGCCGGGCAGGTCCGACGGGCTCGCCGGCGCCGGTGCCGTCGTACCCGGGCCCGAGGGGCGGCGGGCCGCCCGCCGACCGAGCGGGTCTCCGGACCCGCCGGTCCCTCCCCGCCGCACCCGCACGGCCCGCCGATCAGCCGGGCCGCCCGGCTCACTCGCGGTCCCGGGCCCCGGCCCCATGGCGCCGGCTGTACCGGCCCGCGGGGACCGCAACGGGGGCCGACGCCGGGCACGCTCCCTGCTTCCTGCTTCCTGCTTCCTGCTTCCTGCTTCCTGCTTCCTGCTCACGAACAGCCCGGAGCCGGCTCCGGGTCACCCCGGTGCCGCGGGCCGCCCGCCGCGCTGCACCGCGTCGCCGGTCAGAAGCCGCTCTCCTCCACGTCGTCCACGTCCTCCCCCTCCTCCTCCAGAGCACGCCGCACCACGCGCAGGGACATGCCCTCCGGGTATCCCTTGCGGGCCAGCATCCCCGCGAGGCGCCGCATCCGGCGGTCCCGGTCGAGGCCCCGGGTGGAACGCAGCTTGCGCGCCACCAGCTCCCGGGCCGTCTCCTCCTCCTGGTCGGAGTCGAGCCGGCCCACGGCCTCGTCGATCAGGGAGGCGTCGACTCCCTTGGTGCGCAGCTCGCGTGCCAGCGCCCGCCGCGCGAGACCGCGCCCGTGGTGGCGGGACTCGACCCACGCGCCGGCGAAGGCGGCGTCGTCGATCAGGCCGACGTCCTCGAAGCGGGAGAGGACCTCCTCCGCGACCTCCGGAGGGATCTCCCTCTTGTGGAGGGCGTCGGCCAGCTGCTTGCGGGTGCGGGGGGTCCCGGTGAGCAGGCGCAGGCAGATCGCCCGCGCCCGCTCAGCCGGATCCTGCGGCGGCAGCGCCGTCCCGGCCCTCGACGGGTCGGCGCCGTCGCCCGGCCATTCTGTACGCCGGGCCATGGATCAGGCCTTGGCCGCCGCCGTCTTGGCCGTCTTCGCCTTGGTCGCGGGCGCCGGCACGGACTTGGCCGCGTCGTCCGCCGCGGCCGTGGCAGCCGGGTCGGTTCCGGGCTCGGACGAGGCGGCCTCCGGCCGCACGCCCACCCCGAGCTTGTCCTTGATCTTCTTCTCGATCTCGTCGGCGAGGTCGGGGTTGTCCTTGAGGAAGTTGCGGGCGTTCTCCTTGCCCTGGCCGAGCTGGTCGCCCTCGTACGTGTACCAGGCACCGGCCTTGCGGACGAAGCCGTGCTCCACGCCCATGTCGATCAGGCCGCCCTCACGGCTGATGCCCTGGCCGTAGAGGATGTCGAACTCGGCCTGCTTGAAGGGCGGGGCGACCTTGTTCTTCACGACCTTGCAGCGGGTGCGGTTGCCGACCGCCTCGGTGCCGTCCTTCAGGGTCTCGATGCGGCGGATGTCGATGCGCACCGAGGCGTAGAACTTGAGCGCGCGGCCACCGGTCGTGGTCTCCGGCGAGCCGAACATCACACCGATCTTCTCGCGGAGCTGGTTGATGAAGATCGCGGTGGTCTTCGACTGGTTGAGCGCGCTGGTGATCTTGCGGAGCGCCTGGCTCATCAGACGGGCCTGGAGACCGACGTGGGAGTCGCCCATCTCGCCCTCGATCTCCGCCCGGGGCACGAGCGCCGCCACGGAGTCGATGACGATGAGGTCGAGGGCGCCGGAGCGGACCAGCATGTCCACGATCTCGAGCGCCTGCTCGCCGTTGTCGGGCTGGGAGAGGATGAGGTTGTCGATGTCGACGCCGAGCTTCTTGGCGTACTCCGGGTCGAGCGCGTGCTCGGCGTCCACGAAGGCCACCTGGCCGCCGGCACGCTGGGCGTTGGCGACGGCGTGCAGGGTCAGCGTCGTCTTGCCGGAGGACTCCGGGCCGTAGATCTCCACCACGCGGCCGCGGGGCAGGCCGCCGACGCCGAGGGCGACGTCGAGAGCGGTCGACCCGGTGGGGATGACCTCGATGGGCTCGTTCGGCCGCTCGCCGAGGCGCATGACGGCGCCCTTGCCGAATTGCCGTTCAATCTGTGCGAGCGCGGCGTCGAGCGCCTTCTCGCGGTCGGTTCCTGCCATGGGTTCCACCCGATTTGCTTGAGTCGATCGCTTCACGTCAAAGACGCTAACCCCTGCCACTGACAACGGGCCCCGACGTCCCTCCGGCCTGTGGACAACTCATGGCCGCACCGGGGTTCCAGGCGGCGCCTCGCGGGCCGGAATTCCATAAGAATGGATGTTCGATTTTCGTGTCAAGCGCACCACGCGGGGGCCGAGCCGCCCGCCGGAGCGGCCGTCCGGCGGCCGGCGGCGGCCGCTCCGGCGGGCCCGGTCAGGTGCCGCCGGCCCCGCGCCCGCCGCGCCGCTCCGCCAGCGCCCGCCGCACCCGCGCCACGGCCCGGCCGCCGGTGTGCCTGCGGTGCCCGTGGACCCGCGGGTCGTCGGTGACGTCGTACCGCCGCACATAGGCCCCCAGGAACGCCTGCAGCGTCGCCACCGCGGGAATCGCGATCAGGGCGCCGACGGCCCCGAGCAGGGCGGTGCCCGCGACCACGGAACCGAAGGCGACCGCCGGATGGATGTCCACGGTCTTCGAGGTCAGCTTCGGCTGGAGCATGTAGTTCTCGAACTGCTGGTAGATCACCACGAAGACCAGCACCCACAGCGCGTACCAGGGGTCCACGGTGAACGCGATCAGCATCGGGAGCGCACCCGCGAGATAGGTGCCGATCGTCGGGATGAACTGCGACACGAGCCCCACCCAGACCGCGAGCGCCGGGGCGTACGGCACGCCCAGCACCTCCAGCAGCACGAAGTGGGCCACCCCGGAGATCAGCGCCATCAGTCCGCGGGAGTACAGGTATCCGCCGGTCTTGTCGACGGCGATCTCCCACGCGCGCAGCACCTCGGCCTGCCGGGCCGGCGGCAGGACCGAGCACAGCGTCCGGCGCAGCCGGGGACCGTCCGCCGCGAAGTAGAACGAGAACAGGAAGATCGTCAGCAGCTTGAAGAGGCCCCCGAGCACCTGGGCCGAGACGTCGAGCACGCCCGTCGCGCTGTTCTGCACGTACCTCCGCAGCCAGTCGGAGCGCAGCAGGCTGTCCTGGACCTCGACGCGCGAGAGTTCGGTGCGGAACGTGCTGTTGACCCAGCGGATCACCGAGTCCAGATAGGCGGGGAAGTCCTCGACCATCTCCACGATCTGCCCGGCGAGCATCGAGCCCAGCAGCACCACGAAGCCGACCCCGGCCACCAGCACGGCGAAGAAGACCAGGGCGGTGGCGAGGCCCCTGCGCATCCCGCGGGCGGCCATCCGGCCGACCGCGGGCTCCACGGCGAGGGCGAGGAAGAACGCGATCAGGATGTTGATCAGCAGCCCGATGAGCTGGTGGAACGCCCAACTGCCCAGCTGGAAGCAGGCGTACAGGGCCAGCGCGAGCACCATGGCGCGCGGCAGCCAGCGCGGCATCCCGCCCCGCCCGCCGGCGGCGCCGGGCGGCGGCTGCTGCGGCGGGGCTGCCGCGGCAGCCCCGGCCGCGTCCGCCGGCTGCGCCCGACTGGCGCCCAGCGACACGCTTCCCGTGTTCACCGGCTCGCCGCCGGCGCGCCGGGGCGACGCGTCCCCCGCGTCGCGTGCGGAGGTGCCATCGGGGTCCTGGGGGGTGTCCTGGGGGGTGCTGTCGGTCCGGTCCACCGGCCAAGTGTCGCCCACGCCGGTGGCCGCGGTACGTCCGACGGGTGACTCAGCGCTTGTCGGCGGGGATGTCCATGGCCGAGCAGACCGCCCGCCACACGTCCTTCGTCTCCCATCCGGCGTCGAGCGCCTGACGGACCGTACGGCCGCCCAGTTCCGTCATCACGTGGTCGCGCGCGAAGGAGTCCGCGTAGGCAGGGCCGAAGTGGTCGGCCATCCGTTCCCAGAAAATCGTCAACCGCATGACCCCAGTATCCCGCCCCCGAGGGTGCTGACCCGTTCGGCGGACTTGCCGAAAGCCCTTTCCGCCCTACGGTCTGTCCATGGCTGGAACCGGAGTATCCACCGAGGCGCCGACCGCGTCCTCCCTCGCCCGCGCCGAGCACTTCGTCTGGCTGACCGCCCGCGTCCTCGAACAGCGGCGGTTCGCCTACCACTTCCTGGGCGGCGCGGCCGACCCCGTCGAAACCGCGCTGTTCGCCTACCTCAACGACGACGGCGGCTTCGGGCACGCCCTCGAACCCGATCTCCGGGGCCCGGTCAGCCAGCCCCTGCACACCGCGCACGCCCTGCGGGTGCTGGACTCGATCGGGCGCTGCGGCGGCATGCGCGTGGAGCGGATGTGCCGCTACCTCACGGAGGTCTCCACCGCCGACGGCGCGCTGCCCGCGGTCCACCCCTCGCTGCGGGGCTACCCCCATGCCCCGTTCCTGCCCGTGGTCGACGCACCCCGCAGCGACCTGCTGGCCACCGGCCCCGTCGTCGGGCTGCTCCACCGCAACCAGGTGTGGCACGCGTGGCTGTTCCGGGCCACCGACTTCTGCTGGGCCGCCGTCGACGCCCTGGAGACCTCCCACCCCTACGAGGTGGAGGCGGCGATGGCCTTCCTGGACAGCGCGCCCGACCGGCCGCGCGCCCGGGCGGCGGCGGACCGGCTGGGCCGGCTGGTCAGGGAGCAGCGCCTGGTCGTTCTCGACCCGGCCCGCGCCGGCGATCTGCCCGTCGCACCCGGGTACGCGCCCGGCGAACACCACTTCCCGTACCACTACGCCCCGGTCCCGGGCTCGCTCGCCCGGCTCTGGTTCACCGACGAGGAGATGGACCTGGCGCTCGACCACCTCGCCGCGCAGCAGCAGGCGGACGGGGGCTGGCCGCTCACCTGGCGCGCCTGGGCCCCCGGCACGGCCCTGGAGTCGAGGCCCGTCCTGACGATCGAGGCGCTGCGCACCCTCCAGGCGTACGGCCGCTCCCCGGCCTGACGCGGCCCGGGGGCGGCCGGCGGGTGCTCAGCCCCCGAGGGCCCGGACCCCCGCGGTCACCGCCACCGCCGCGCCGACGACGACGAGGAACGGAGCGCGCAGCAGCAGGGCGAGGGCGGCGGCCGCGAGCCCGGCCGCACGGGCGTCGAGGACGAGGGTCTGGCCGGTGCTGAAGGTCTGCTGCGCGGTGAGGGCGGCCAGCAGGGCCACGGGAAGCAGGGCGGCGAGGCGCCGCACGAGCGGCCGCTCCAGGGCGTGCGCCGGGACCAGCAGACCGGCGTACTTCACCAGGTAGCAGCCGACGGCGGTGGCGATGATCGCGATCCAGACGTTCAACGGTCCTGTCCCTTCGTACGCTCCGTTGCCGGCCCCGCGGCCGGTGTACCGCCGTCCCCGCCCAGCGAGCGGCCCTTCAGCCACAGCACCGCGGGCGCGGCGAGCGCCGCCACCAGCACCGGCACACCGGCCGGCAGCACCGGCAGCAGCCCGAGACCGAGCACCACGGCGAGACCGGCGGCCGCCCGCTCGGTCGCGGTGCGCAGCATCGGCGCGAGCAGGGCGAGGAAGACCGCGGGGCCGGCGGCGTCCAGCCCCCAGGCGTCCGTGTCGCCGATCGCCTCGGCGCCGAGCGCGCCGAGCAGCGTGGTCAGGTTCCAGAGCACGTAGAGGGTCAGCCCCGTGACGGTGAAGCCGATCCGCACCTGGCGGCGGGTGGGCTGGGCGAGCGCGACGGCGGTGGTCTCGTCGATCACCCAGTGCGCCGCGAGCGGTCGCAGCCAGCGGGGCAGGGCGAGCAGTTGTGACAGACGCAGTCCGTAGAACGCGTTGCGGATGCCGAGGAAGAACGCCCCGGCGGCCGCGGCGAACGGGTTCCCGCCCGCGGCGATCGCTCCGACCAGGGCGAACTGCGAGGCGCCGGTGAAGACGAGCAGGCTGAGGACGCAGGTCTGGAGGAGCGTGAGGCCGGCGCCGGCGGAGGTCACACCAAAGGCGAAGCCGGAGAGGCCGACGGCGATGCCGACGCCGAGGGCGTCGCGCACCACGGCGGAGTCCGGCTTGCCGGTCCGGGGCCCGGCGGCCGGCGCCGGTCCGGCGGCCGGCTGGGGAGGAGCTGTCTGTTCTGCCACGTCCGCGACCTTAGAGGCGCCCCTGACCTCAGGTCTTGTACGTTCTTGCGCGCTCACGGCGGTAGGCGCCGGGCGGCACCCCGACGATCCGGGTGAAGTGCCGGTTCAGATGGGGCTGGTCGGTGAAGCCCACCGCGACCGCCGCCTCCGCCGGTGTCGACCCCGCGTCCAGCAGCCGCCGGGCCCGGCGCACCCGGGCGTCGGTCAGCCAGGTGTGCGGCGGCAGACCGTACGCCGCCTTGAAGGCCCGCAGCAGCGCGAAGGGGCCCGCCCCGAGCTCCTGCGCGAGCTCCTCCAGGGAGGGCGGATCGGCCATCCGGGCCTCCAGCACCTGCCGTGCGCGTTCCGCCGTGGCGGCCCCCGGCGCGGGGGCGGTGCGCGCGGGCAGCGAGCTGCCGTGCCGGCGCAGCAGGCGGGCCACCGTGATGCGCAGCACGCTGTCCGCGGCCAGGGCGTTGCCCTCCTCCGCTGCGCGGTGCACCTCGTGCACCAGGCGGGCGGTGTCCTCGTCCTCGACGATGGTCTCGGCGAAGCCGGCCGTGCCGCGCAGCGTGGTGGTCTCGGCGGCTATGGAGGCGACCAGCTCGGACGACGGGTACAGGGTCGAGTAGACCCACCCCTCGGGGACACCGGCCTTCGCCGAATGAGGCACCTCGGGGTTGATCATGACGACGGTGCCCGGCCGGGCGCGGATGGTCCCGTTCGGCATGACCACGTCCTCGATGCCCTGGCGGACCGCGCCGAGCACGAAGCCCTCATGGGTGTGCCGGGTGAAGGAGTGGCGGACGTAGCGGGCGCGCAGCAGGTCGAGGCCGGGCACGCCCGGGTACTGCCAGTGCCGTGCCCACTCGTCCTTCCGGTCCGGTGCCGCGTCCGTGTCCATACCGCCATTCTGCGCCCGCCCACCGCACGGCCGGGCGGTTCGTCCGCCTCCTGGACACCCGCTGTCGGTGCCCGGGTGCACGATGGGGGGCATGGCCAGGACTGCGCTCGACTCCTTCTCCCCCGCGACCCGTGGCTGGTTCACGGGGGCCTTCAGGGCGCCCACCGCGGCGCAGGAGGGCGCCTGGCAGGCCATCGGCGAGGGCGCCGACGTGCTGGTGGTCGCGCCGACCGGGTCGGGCAAGACGCTCGCGGCGTTCCTGGCCGCCCTCGACCGGCTCACCTCCGTGCCCCCGCCCGCCGACCCCAAGCAGCGCTGCCGTGTGCTGTACGTGTCCCCGCTGAAGGCACTCGCGGTCGACGTGGAGCGGAACCTGCGCAGCCCGCTGACCGGCATCAGGCAGGAGTCCGTCCGCCTGGGGCAGCCCGAGCCCGAGGTCCGGGTCGGCATCCGGTCCGGCGACACCCCGCCCGCGGAGCGGCGCGCCCTGGTGACCCGCCCTCCGGACATCCTGATCACCACGCCCGAGTCCCTCTTCCTGATGCTGACGTCGGCGGCGCGGGACGCCCTGTCCGGCGTCGAGACGGTCATCCTCGACGAGGTGCACGCCGTCGCGGGCACCAAGCGGGGCGCGCACCTCGCCCTGTCCCTGGAGCGCCTCGACGAGCTGCTGCCCCGCCCGGCGCGCAGGATCGGCCTCTCGGCGACGGTGCGGCCGGTGGACGAGGTCGCCCGCTTCCTGTCGCCGCAGCGCCGGGTGGAGATCGTCCAGCCGCCGTCGGGCAAGGAGTTCGACCTGTCGGTGGTGGTCCCCGTCGAGGACCTGGGCGAGCTGGGCGGCTCCCCCGCGTCAAACGCCTCCGACGGCCCGGCGGGCGAGCGCCCGTCGATCTGGCCGCATGTGGAGGAGCGCATCGCCGACCTCGTCCAGGCGCACCGCTCCACGATCGTGTTCGCGAACTCCCGGCGTCTCGCGGAGCGCCTGTGCAACCGGCTCAACGAGATCGCCTACGAGCGGGCCACCGGCGCGCCCATGCCCGAGGACGCCCCGCCGGCCGAGATCATGGCGCAGTCGGGCGCCGCCAAGGGCGCGCCGTCGCTGCTGGCCAGGGCGCACCACGGCTCGGTCTCCAAGGAGCAGCGCGCCCTCGTCGAGGAGGACCTCAAGGCGGGCCGGCTGCCTGCCGTCGTGGCCACCTCCAGCCTGGAGCTGGGCATCGACATGGGCGCCGTGGACCTCGTCGTGCAGGTGGAGTCGCCGCCCTCGGTCGCCTCCGGCCTCCAGCGGGTCGGCCGCGCCGGACACCAGGTCGGCGCGGTGTCCACGGGGGTCGTCTTCCCCAAGTACCGCGGCGACCTGGTGCAGGCGGCCGTGGTGACGGAGCGGATGCGGACGGGATCCATCGAGTCGCTGCGCGTCCCGGGCAATCCGCTGGACGTCCTGGCGCAGCAGCTGGTCGCCATGGTCTCCCTGGACACCTGGCAGGTGGACGACCTGCTGGCCCTGGTGCGCCGGGCGGCCCCGTTCGCCTCGCTGCCCGAGTCGGCGTTCACCGCCGTCCTCGACATGCTCGCGGGCCGGTACCCCTCGGACGCCTTCGCCGAGCTGCGCCCCCGCGTGGTGTGGGACCGCGTCGCGGGCACGGTCACCGGCCGCCCTGGGGCCCAGCGGCTGGCCGTGACCTCCGGCGGCACCATCCCCGACCGCGGCCTGTTCGGCGTCTTCCTCGCGGGCGCCGACCCGAAGAAGGGCGGCGGCCGCGTCGGCGAACTGGACGAGGAGATGGTGTACGAGTCCCGGGTGGGCGACGTCTTCACCCTGGGCACCACCTCGTGGCGCATCGAGGACATCACCCGCGACCGGGTCCTGGTCTCCCCCGCGCCCGGTGTGCCGGGCCGGCTGCCGTTCTGGAAGGGCGACCAGCTGGGCCGGCCGCTGGAGCTCGGCCGGGCCGTCGGCGCGTTCCTCCGCGAGGTCGGCGGCCTGTCGGAGGAGGACGCCCGGCTGAGACTGCTGGCCGCCGGGCTCGACGCCTGGGCCGCCGACAACGTCCTCGCCTACCTCGACGAACAGCGCCGGGCCTGCGGCCACGTGCCCGACGACCGCACCATCGTGGTGGAGCGCTTCCGCGACGAGCTGGGCGACTGGCGGGTGGTGATCCACTCCCCGTTCGGGGCGCAGGTGCACGCGCCGTGGGCGCTGGCCCTGGGAGCCCGGCTCACCGAGCGGTACGGCATGGACGCCCAGGTGATGCACGCCGACGACGGCATCGTGCTCCGGCTGCCCGACGCCGACCTCATGGGCCTCGACCTGCTCGACCAGGATCCGGTCCACGACACATCCGCCCACGGCGGCGACCAGCCGCCGGTCTCCGCCGCCGACACGGTCTTCGAGAAGGGCGAGGTCGCCCAGGTCGTGACCGACCAGGTCGGCGGCTCGGCGCTGTTCGCGTCCCGCTTCCGCGAGTGCGCGGCCCGGGCCCTGCTGCTGCCGCGCCGCAACCCCGGCAAGCGCACCCCGCTGTGGCAGCAGCGCCAGCGCGCCTCGCAACTGCTGCAGGTGGCGAGCGAGTTCGGTTCGTTCCCGATCGTGCTGGAGGCGGTCCGCGAATGCCTCCAGGACGTCTTCGACGTTCCCGGTCTGACCGAGCTCATGGGCGACATCGAGTCCCGCCGCGTCCGGCTGGTCGAGATCACCACCCCCGAGCCGTCCCCCTTCGCACGCTCGCTGCTCTTCGGCTACGTGGCCCAGTTCCTCTACGAGGGGGACTCGCCGCTCGCCGAGCGCCGGGCCGCCGCCCTGTCTCTCGACTCCCGGCTCCTGGCCGAACTGCTCGGTCAGGCCGAGCTGCGCGAGCTCCTCGACGCGGACGTCCTCACGGAGCTGGAGAACGAGCTCCAGTGGCGCACCGAGGACCGGCGGGTGAAGGACGCGGAGGGCGTGGCGGACCTGCTGCGCGTCCTCGGGCCTCTCACCGGCGCCGAGATCGCCGAGCGCGGCGGGGAGGAGGCCTGGGCCGAGGAGCTGTCCGGGGCACGCCGGGCGATCCGGGTCCGGATCGCGGGCGCGGACCACTGGGCGGCCGTCGAGGACGCGGGGCGGCTGCGGGACGCCCTCGGCACGGCCCTGCCCGTCGGCGTGCCCGAGGCCTTCACCGAGCCGGTGAGGGATCCGCTCGGTGATCTGCTGGCCCGCTTCGCCCGCACCCACGGCCCCTTCACGTCGTCCCGGGCGGCGGCCCGCTTCGGCCTCGGCCCCGCGGTCACCGAGGGGGCGCTCCAGCGGCTCGCCGCCTCGGGACGGGTGGTCCAGGGCGAGTTCCATCCGTCGGGCATCGGGCAGGAATGGTGCGACGCCGCCGTCCTGCGCAGGCTGCGCCGCCGTTCCCTGGCCGCCCTGCGCCACGAGCTGGAGCCGGTGGCGCCCGCCGCGCTCGCCTCGTTCCTGCCCCAGTGGCAGCACATGGGCGGCAACCGGCTGCGCGGCATCGACGGACTGGCGCGTGCGATCGAGCAGCTCCAGGGCGCGGCCGTGCCGGCCTCGGCCCTGGAGAAGCTGGTGCTGCCGTCCCGTGTCTCCCACTACGGCCCCACCCTGCTCGACGAACTGACCACCACCGGAGAGGTGCTGTGGGCGGGCGCGGGTGCGCTGCCCGGCAAGGACGGATGGGTCTCGCTGTATCTCTCGGACGCCGCGCCCCTGCTGCTGCCCGCCCCGCACCCGCTGGAACTGACGGCCCTGCACGAGTCCGTCCTCGGCGCCCTCTCCGGCGGGTACGGCCTCTTCTTCCGGCAGATCGCCGACCAGGTCCGCGCGACGACCCATCCGGACGCCTCCGATCCGCAGCTGGCCGACGCCCTGTGGGACCTGGCCTGGTCGGGCCGGCTCACCAACGACACCCTGGCACCCCTGCGGGCGCTGCTCGGATCGGGCCGCACGGCGGGCTCGACGGCCCACCGCGCCCGGCACACCGTCCCCCGCGGCCGGTACGGCTCCCTCTCCGCGGCCGCCCGCACCGCCTCCCGCACGGGGCCGCCGACCGTCAGCGGGCGCTGGTCGCTGCTGCCGGCGGCGGAGCCCGAGCCCACCCACCGCGCGCACGCCCTGGCCCGGACCCTGCTGGACCGGCACGGCGTCGTCACCCGGGGCGCCGTGGGCGCCGAGGGCGTGGAAGGCGGCTTCTCCGCCGTGTACCGGATCCTGTCGGCCTTCGAGGACAGCGGCCAGGCCCGCCGGGGATACGTGGTCGAAGGGCTGGGCGCGGCGCAGTTCGCGATGGACGGCGCCGTGGACCGGCTGCGGGCAGCGGCCACCGCCCGGGACCGGGAGGAGGGCCGTGCCGCTCCCCGCGCCGTCGTCCTGGCGGCCGCCGACCCCGCCAACGCCTACGGCGCCGCACTGCCGTGGCCCGAGCCGCCGGAGGGAGCCGGCCACAAGCCGGGCCGCAAGGCGGGGTCGCTGGTCGTGCTCGTCGACGGCGAGCTGACGCTGTACATGGAGCGCGGCGGCAAGTCCCTGCTCGCCTGGGCCCCGGACCCGGACGCCCCCGCCCTGCGCGCCGCCGCGGAGGCCCTGGCCGCCGCGGCCGGGGAGGGTGCGCTCGGCACGGTGACCGTGGAGCGGACGAACGGCACACCCGCGCTGACGTCCCCGATCGGGCGGGCCCTGGAGGGCGCGGGATTCCACGCCACGCCGCGGGGGTTGCGGCTGCGGCCCTGAGCGGTGTGCCCGCGGGGCGCATGATGGGCTCATGCCCGAAGGAGACACCGTCTGGTCGGCCGCGCACCGGCTGCACGCCGCCTTGGCCGGCCATGTCCTGACCGTGTCCGACTTCCGGGTCCCCCGCCTCGCCACGGTGGACCTCACCGGGCGGGAGGTGCTGGACGTCACCCCGCGGGGCAAGCACCTGCTCACCCGCTTCGAGGGCGGTCTGACGCTCCACTCGCACCTGCGGATGGAGGGGTCCTGGCGGGTGTTCCGCGCGGGCGAGCGGTTCCGCGGCGGCCCCGACTTCGAAATCCGCGCCGTCCTCGGCACCGGCGAGCACACCGCCGTCGGCTACCGCCTGCCCGTGCTCGAACTGCTGCGCACCGCCGAGGAGGACCGGGTGGTGGGCCATCTGGGCCCCGACCTGCTCGGACCCGACTGGGACCCCGGGACGGCCGTGACCCGTCTGCTCGCCGACCCGGGCCGGCCGCTCGGCGAGGCGCTGCTCGACCAGCGCAACCTGGCCGGCATCGGCAACGTCTACAAGTGCGAACTGGCCTTCCTGGCACGGGTGTCGCCCTGGCTGCCGGTCGGCGAGCTGCCGCCGGACGTCCCCGCCCGGCTGGTGGCCACCGCGCACCGTCTCCTCGACCTCAACAAGGCGCGCCCGGACCGCACCACGACCACCGGCCGCCGCCCCGGGGAGCGGCTGTACGTCTACGGCCGCCGGGGCAGACCGTGCTTCCGTTGCGGCACGCCGGTCAGCAAGGCGGATCAGGGCGACGGCACATCGGAGCGTGTGACCTACTGGTGCCGCGGCTGCCAGCCCGGGCCGACGCCCTGAGCGCTGGTCTCTCCCCCTGGGCGCCGCCGGGCCCGCGCGCCCGGACCCGCGGGCGATCGTCCCGGTCCGTCCGGCCCCGTACCGCCGGGGCCTCGGGCGTACCGGCGCCGGACGCTCAGCCCTGCGTACCCGTCCCGGATATGCCGTCCCGGCGACCCGCACCCGCACCCGTCCGGCGGGCCCGGGAGGCGGCGACATGCACGGGCAGCAGGCTCAGGCCCCAGCCGCCTGCCGCGACCGCTCCTTCGAGCACTCCGGCGTGCTCCGGCACGAAGGCGAGCCGCAGCACCGCCCACCACCACAGCCCGCCCGCCACGAGCCCGATCAGGATCAGTGACGTGAGGGCCGCCCCGCGTATCGCCATGGCCGCCTCCTCCGGTCCGTGCCGGTCCGGCCGGAAAACCCCGGTGCACCCGCGCCGGCCGCCGCGAAGGCGCACGGGCGGCGGAACCGGCGCGTGTGCGCCGGCGCCCGCCCGTCAACCGCTGCCCGTCGGCGGGGATCCGCGCCACCGGGAGCCGCGGACATCCCTCAGGCCGTCTCGGCCTGGAACATCCAGTGGTGCTTCTCGAGGTCGCCGGTGAGGCCGATCAGGATGTCCTGGCTCACCGGGTCCGGCTTCTCGGTGGCCTCGATGCGCTCGCGCATGCGCGCGATGACCGCGCCGAGCGCGTCCACCAGGCACTGCACCGCCTCGGTGTCCTTGATCCAGCCCTCGGGCACGGAGCCGATGGCGCTCTGCGAGGCGACCGACGCCGCACGGCCGTCCGGGTTCACGCCGATCGCCGAGGCGCGCTCGGCGACGGTGTCGGAGTGCTGGCGCGCGGTGTCCACGACCTCGTCCAGCTGGAGGTGGACGGAACGGAACCGCGGCCCGACCACGTTCCAGTGAACCTGCTTGGCCACCAGGGAGAGATCCACGAGGTCGACGAGCGCGCCGCGCAGCGCGTTCCCGACGGTCTTCAGATCAGCATCGGACAGAGGGCTCTTGACGACAGACATGCGTGTCCTCCACTCGGTTGCACGACTACGCTCCACAATCGCACAACTACTCAAAGGGGTCATTCCGGGAACTGTCGTGCAAAACGAACGAAGGTCCCGACGGTACTCGCGTACTCGTCAGGACCTTCGTTCAAACCCGGTCATGCCGTCCGGTGCAGAAGCCCACGGATCAGGCGGCGACGACGTCGACCGCTTCCGTGGGCGCCTTGATCGTCACACGCTCGGTCGGCACACCTGCCACCGACGTCACGGAGACGGAACCCAGCATCGGGCGTACCGGTGCGGGCACCGGATCGGTGGCCGCCGCCGACGCAGCCAGCTCGGCCAGGGACAGTTCGTCGCTCACCTCACGCATGAGCTCGGACATCCGTACGTCCAGCGCGTCGCAGATCGCGGAGAGCAGCTCGGAGGAAGCCTCCTTCTGCCCCCGCTCCACCTCGGAGAGATAGCCGAGTGAGACTCGGGCGGACGAGGAGACTTCGCGCAGAGTACGGCCCTGGCGCTGGCGCTGCCGACGCAGCACGTCACCCAGCAGGCGACGGAGCAGAATCATCGGTGGCTCCCTCCTCGGACCGCGTAGCCGCATCCTTCACGCCCCACCGTACCGCCTCGCGCCGCGGCCGTGCGGGGAGCGATGTCGTGTTCACTCAGGGCTGCAAACATCAAGTCCCCCCGTTCTGTTCCGTATCCTGTGCCCGCGCATTCCCGTGCAGTTCGCCGGAGAGGAGACCGAGCACTCTCCGTACACTCTCTTTACGAATGTCCTCCCGGCCGCCGTTCAACCTCAATGCGGCTGTTTTCCCGGCGCCCGAAGGTCCCGATACGGCTACGTAGACCGTTCCGACGGGCTGTCCGTCCTGGGCGGCGGGGCCCGCGACCCCCGTCGTCGCGATCCCCCAGGTGGCACCGAGCCGGCGCCGCACACCCGCCGCCATCTGCGCGGCCACCTCGGCGTCCACCGCTCCGCGGGCCTCCAGGAGGGCGGGGTCGACGTCCAGCAGTTCACTCTTCAGGGCGGTCGCGTATGCCGTCACGGACCCGCGGAAGGCACGGGAGGCTCCGGGCACCTCAGTGAGACGGGAGGCGACGAGACCGCCCGTCAGGGACTCCGCGACGGCCAGCGTCTCGCCACGCTCAGCGAGCATCGCCAGGACGCGGGCCGCCGTGCTCACCGCGGCGAGACCCCGTCGGCCGCCGCGACGGCCCGCTCCTTGGCGAGTCCCCTGCGGCGCAGCAGCACCGCCTGGCGCACGTAGTCGAGGCCGGTGGCGACCGTCAGCACCACGGCCACCGCCATCACCCAGAAGCGCAGGGTGGCCAGCGGACCCGTCAGCGCCAGCACATACATCCCGACGGCGGTGCCCTGGGCCAGGGTCTTCATCTTGCCGCCCCGGCTCGCCGGGATGACGCCGTGCCGGATGACCCAGAAGCGCATCAGCGTGATCGCGAGCTCGCGGAAGAGGATCACGGCCGTCACCCACCACGGCAGATCACCGAGCGCGGACAGGCAGACCAGGCCGGCCGCCATGATCGCCTTGTCGGCGATCGGGTCGGCGATCTTCCCGAAGTCCGTGACGAGGTTGTACGTCCGCGCCAGATGACCGTCGAAGATGTCGGTGATCATGGCGACGGCGAACGCGGCCCATGCCCAGGCCCGCCAGGCCGGGTCGTAGCCGCCGTCCTGGAGCAGCAGCACCACGAACGCCGGCACGAGCACGAGCCGGATCATGGTGAGAATGTTGGCGATGTTCCACAGACTGGCCTGGTTGACGGCCGCAGCGCCCAGCTTGCCGCCCGGCGCCGGCCTACCGGTGCCGCCCGCGGCGGATGCCGGCACTCCGGTCATCTGCCCGCCTCCTCGTCAAGACAGTCGGCCACCAGGTCGACCCCCTCGGTGGCGACGACCTTCGCGGTGACCATACGGCCGGGAACGAGACCGTCCGCCGTGGTGAGGAGCGTCTGCCCGTCCGTCTCGGGGGCCTGGTGGGCGGCGCGCCCCAGCGCGCCCTCCTCCTCGTCGACGCTCTCGACCAGCACCTCCAGGGTCTCGCCCAGACGCTCCTCGGCGCGCTGCGAGGTCAGCTCCTCGGCGACCCGGGACAGATGGGCGAGGCGCTCGGCGATGACGTCGGCGTCGAGCTTGTTCTCGTAGCCGACCGCCTCGGTGCCCTCCTCGTCGCTGTAGCCGAAGACGCCGATCGCGTCGAGGCGCGCGGCCCCGAGGAAGCGTTCCAGCTCGGCGAAGTCCGCCTCGCTCTCGCCGGGGAAGCCGACGATGAAGTTGGACCGCACGCCGGCCTGGGGCGCCTTGCCCCGGATGGTCGCCAGCAGGTCGAGGAAGCGCTCGGTGTCGCCGAAGCGGCGCATCGCGCGCAGCACGCCGGGGGCCGAGTGCTGGAAGGAGAGGTCGAAGTACGGCACGACCTTCTCGGTCGACGTCAGGACGTCGATGAGGCCGGGGCGCATCTCCGCGGGCTGCAGGTAGCTGACCCGCACCCGCTCGATGCCGTCGACCGCGGCCAGCTCGGGCAGCAGGGTCTCCAGCAGGCGGATGTCGCCGAGGTCCTTGCCGTAGGAGGTGTTGTTCTCGGAGACGAGCATGACCTCCTTGACGCCCTGCTCGGCCAGCCAGCGGGTCTCGCCGAGCACGTCGCTCGGGCGGCGCGAGATGAAGGAGCCGCGGAAGGAGGGGATGGCGCAGAAGGTGCAGCGGCGGTCGCAGCCGGAGGCGAGCTTCACGGAGGCGACGGGGCTGCTGCCGAGACGGCGGCGCAGCGGTGCGCGGGGCCCGGAGACGGGCGCGACGCCGTCGGGGAGGTCCGCGGGGGCGGTCGCAAGCGCGTCCCCGTGCCCGGGGAGGGCGACCTCGGTGGCCCCCTGGCGCTCGGCGGGGCTCAGGGGCAGCAGCTTGCGCCGGTCGCGCGGGGTGTGGGAGGCGTGGATGCCCCCGCTGAGGATGGTCTGGAGGCGGTCGGAGATGTCGGCGTAGTCGTCGAAGCCGAGCACCCCGTCGGCCTCGGGCAGGGCTTCGGCGAGCTCCTTGCCGTACCGCTCGGCCATGCAGCCGACGGCGACGACGGCCTGGGTGCGGCCGTGATCCTTGAGATCGTTGGCCTCCAGCAGGGCGTCGACGGAGTCCTTCTTGGCGGCTTCGACGAAGCCGCAGGTGTTGACGACGGCGACATCCGCGTCGGAGGCTTCCTCGACGAGCTCCCAGCCGTCCGCCGCCAGGCGGCCTGCGAGCTCCTCCGAGTCCACCTCGTTACGGGCGCAGCCAAGAGTGACAAGGGCGACGGTACGGCGTTCGGGCATGGGCTCAAGACTACTTTGTCCCGGCCCACGCCCCTGCCCCGAGGGTTGCGCAGCCCGTCACCGGGCGCGCCCCGGGCCTCGTCAGCCGGCTTCGGGGTCGCCCTTGGTGTAGGTCAGACGCTCGACGCCGCCCGGTTCGAAGTCGTCCTGGATCTTCTTCCCGTTGACGAAGAGCTCGATCGCACCGGCGTTGCCGAGGATGAGATCGACGCGCTCGTCGTCCTGGAAGGTCTTGGAGTCGCCCTTCTGGAGGGTGCCGTCGAAGAGCAGCTTGCCGTTGTGCGACTTGGCCTGGATCCAGCTCTTGTCGTCGACCACCGACAGCCGGACCGTCACCTTGTCCTTCGGCACGGCGGCGATGGCGCTGTCGGAGGGGACCGGCTTGGGGTCGGCGGGCTTGACCGGGGTCGGGGTCGGGCTGGGCTTGCCCTCCGGGGCGGTGCCCTCGGCGACCTGGGTCTCCTTGCCGTCCCCGTCGCCGCTGACCAGCGTGAAGCCGGCGAAGCCGACCACGGCGACGATGGCGGCGACCATGGCGGCCGTCCAGTTGGGCCTGCCGCGCTCGGGACGGATCCGCTCGGCCTCGAACAGCGGCGCGGCGGGCGTCGGCGAGGGCCGTCCGCCGTGCTCCGCGTCGAACTGCGCGATGAGCGGTTCGGGGTCGAGGCCGACGGCCCGCGCGAAGGTGCGGATGTGGCCGCGGGCGTAGACGTCCCCGCCGCAGCGGGAGAAGTCGTCGTCCTCGATGCCGTGGACGATGGGGATGCGCACCCGGGTGGCGGCACTGACCTCTTCGACGGTCAGACCCGCGCCGATGCGCGCCTGCTGGAGGGCGTGGCCGATCGACGGCCGCACGTCCTCGTCGGAAGGGCGGTTGTCTTCGGGGGAGTTGCCGATGGACACGGGGGCGCCTTTCGAGCGTGTAGCCACCTGCTGGAAGTTCAGTCTAGGGGTGGTACGAAAGAGTGGGGCAACCGGGAGGCGAAACTTTGTACGCCATCGGAATGGCCTGCTCCGCGTGAGGGCGGACCACCTTCTCGTCCCTCCCTCCAACTTGACGTACGACCAAGGGAAACGGTTGCCCGGAATCCCTTACGAGTGAGTGTCTCCCCGGATCACGGCGAGCACTCCATCCAATTCATCCGGTTTCACGAGAACGTCACGTGCTTTCGACCCTTCGCTCGGGCCGACGATGTTGCGCGACTCCATCAGGTCCATCAGCCGGCCTGCCTTCGCGAACCCGACGCGCAGCTTGCGCTGGAGCATCGAGGTGGACCCGAACTGGGTGGAGACGACCAGCTCGGCCGCCTGGCACAGCAGGTCGAGGTCGTCGCCGATGTCCTCGTCGATCTCCTTCTTCTGCTTGGTGCCGACCACGACGTCCTCGCGGAAGACCGGGGCCATCTGGTCCTTGCAGTGCTGGACGACCGACTGCACCTCGGCCTCGGTGACGAAGGCGCCCTGCATCCGGGTGGGCTTGTTCGCGCCCATCGGCAGGAACAGCCCGTCGCCCTTGCCGATCAGCTTCTCCGCGCCCGGCTGGTCCAGGATGACCCGGCTGTCGGCGAGCGAGGAGGTGGCGAACGCCAGCCGGGAGGGCACGTTCGCCTTGATCAGGCCGGTGACGACGTCGACCGAAGGCCGCTGGGTCGCCAGTACCAGATGGATGCCCGCCGCGCGCGCCAGCTGGGTGATGCGGACGATGGCGTCCTCGACGTCCCGCGGGGCGACCATCATCAGGTCGGCGAGCTCGTCGACGATCACCAGCAGGTACGGGTACGGCTGGAGCTCGCGCTCGCTGCCCTCCAGCGGCTTGACCTTGCCGCTGCGCACGGCCGCGTTGAAGTCGTCGATGTGGCGGTACCCGAAGGCGGCCAGGTCGTCGTAGCGCAGGTCCATCTCGCGCACCACCCACTGGAGGGCCTCGGCCGCCCGCTTCGGGTTGGTGATGATCGGGGTGATCAGGTGCGGGATGCCCTCGTACGCGGTGAGCTCGACCCGCTTGGGGTCGACCAGCACCATACGGACGTCCTCCGGGGTCGCCCTTATCATCACCGAGGTGATCAGGCAGTTGATGCACGACGACTTGCCGGATCCGGTGGCGCCGGCGACCAGGATGTGGGGCATCTTGGCGAGGTTGGCCATCACGTAGCCGCCCTCGACGTCCTTGCCGAGCGCGACAAGCATCGGGTGGTCGTCCTCGGCGGCGTCCGCGAGGCGCAGCACGTCCCCGAGGTTGACCATCTCGCGGTCGGTGTTGGGGATCTCGATGCCGACCGCCGACTTGCCGGGGATCGGGGAGATGATCCGCACGTCCGGGCTGGCGACGGCGTACGCGATGTTCTTGGTGAGTGCGGTGATGCGCTCGACCTTGACGGCCGGGCCCAGCTCGACCTCGTAGCGGGTGACCGTCGGACCGCGGGTGAAGCCGGTGACGGCGGCGTCGACCTTGAACTCGGTGAAGACGTTGGTCAGCGAGGCGACGATCGCGTCGTTCGCCGCGCTGCGGGTCTTGCCCGGACCGCCGCGCTCCAGCAGGTCGAGCGAGGGCAGCGAGTAGGTGATGTCCCCGGAGAGCTGGAGCTGCTCCGCGCGCGGGGGCAGCGGCTGCGACTCCTCGGGAGCCGGCTTGGTCAGGTCCGGAACCGAGGACCGGGAGCCGGTCCCGGGCCCCTCCGGCTCGCGGGCCGTGGGCACGGGCGAGGCGGCGCGCTGCCGCTCGGCGGTCACGTCCCGGGTGAGGTCGGCGACCACCGGCGAGGGCGGCATTCCGCCCAGCACCGCGCCGTCGAGCGCGGCGGCCGCCGCGGCGGCCACGTCGACCGCGTCCATGCCGCGGCCCGTGGCGGAGCGGCCGGTGCGCCGGCGCCGGTCGAGTGCGTCCCCCTCCGCCTGTTCGGCGTCGAAGACGTCCGGGGTGCCGGAGCGGCGCCCGCCGGGGCGCTTCGGGCCTGCGGGCAGGGATTCGCGCCACTGCTCGTCGTACCGCTCGTCGTCCTCCCCGGACTCGCCCTCCCGGTCCGGCTCGTACGCCGGTTCGACCAGGCCGAGCTTGGATCCGAGCAGGCGCAGCCGCTGCGGGATGGCGTTCACCGGAGTCGCCGTGACCACCAGCAGCCCGAACACCGTGAGCAGCACCAGCAGCGGTACCGCGAGCACCTCGCCCATCATGAAGATCAGGGGCTGGGAGACTGCCCAGCCGACCAGGCCGCCCGCGTCCTGCATGGCGTCCGTGCCCTCGCCGCGGCCGGGTGCGCCGCACGCGATGTGGACCTGGCCGAGCACGCCGACGACGAGCGCCGACAGACCGATCACGATCCGGCCGTTGGCCTCGGGCCGCTCCGGATAGAGGATGAGACGGACGGCGACCGCACCCAGCAGTATCGGGGCCAGCAGGTCGAGGCGCCCGAAGGCTCCGGTGACGAGCATCTCCACCAGGTCGCCGACCGGGCCCCGGAGGTTCGACCAGGTGCCGGCGGCCACGATGAGGGCGATGCCGAGGAGCAGCAGCGCCAGGCCGTCCTTGCGGTGGGCGGGATCGAGCCCCTTCGCGCCCCGCCCTATGCCGCGGAGCATCGCACCGATGGTGTGGGCGACGCCCAGCCAGACCGCGCGGACGAGCCGGTAGACGCCCCCGGTGGGGGACGGCGCCGGCTTCGGCGGGGCGGCCTTCCTGGCAGGCGCTTTCCTGGGGGGCGCCTTCTTCGCCGGAGCGGTCTTCTTCGCCGGGCTCTTCCTGGCGGGGACCGCCTTCTTCGCCGGGGCCGCCTTCCCGACCGCGCCGGTGGTACGGCCGGCGCGCGGCTTCGCGGTGCCCGCCGCACCCTGGGAACCCTTGCCGGACGTACGTGAGGCCATGGTGGTAGAGGTTACCGGTGTTGACGGCAGGGGACACGCGTGACCACCGCTTCACCCGATCGTGTCGCGCGTGCGGCGACGGTGAACTGACGTCCCGTCACGGACAAGTCGGCCCGCGGGGCGGGGCGGTGGGGCTCAGGTCTGCGAGGGAAGCGTCGGCGCGCCTCCGCCCGTGCCCGGCTCCAGTGCGTCCAGCGCGCGGCGCAGCCCGGTCAGCTTGCGTTCGAGATGCGCGGCCGTGGCGACGGCGGCCGCGTCCGCGGAGTCGTCGTCGAGCTGCTTGGAGAGCGCTTCCGCCTGCTCCTCGACCGCGGCGAGGCGGGCGGAGAGTTCGGCGAGCAGGCCCGCGGACTCGCGGCCGGGGGTGCCGTCCTGCCGGCCGCTGCCCTCCAACTGGAGCCGGAGCAGCGCGGCCTGCTCGCGCAGCTGGCAGTTCTTCATGTAGAGCTCGACGAAGACGGAGACCTTGGCGCGCAGCACCCACGGGTCGAACGGCTTCGAGATGTAGTCGACCGCCCCCGCCGCGTACCCGCGGAAGGTGTGGTGGGGGCCGTGGTTGATCGCGGTCAGGAAGATGATCGGGATGTCACGCGTCCGCTCGCGCCGCTTGATGTGCGCGGCCGTCTCGAACCCGTCCATTCCCGGCATCTGGACATCCAGCAGAATGACCGCGAAATCGTCCGTCAGCAGCGCCTTGAGCGCTTCCTCCCCTGACGATGCCCGCACCAGTGTCTGATCGAGCGCGGAGAGGATGGCCTCCAGCGCGAGCAGATTCTCCGGCCGGTCATCGACCAGGAGGATCTTGGCCTTCTGCACCATGCCCCGTCCTCCTCGTCCCGGCATGGGGTCTCTCCGGCTCCGGGAGCCGGAGGACGCACCGGGCGCCGCCCCAGGGGACGACTCTGTTGCGTCGCCCGTTCTTGTGCCGGTCATGGTAGCCGCACCCCGCCCGTCGCCACACCCTGTCACCACGATGTCACTGTGCACGTACCGAAAACGTGGGGGGAGACCGGATCGTTCCCCGGAAAACGGTCTCCCACACACGTACGGACAGAGTCGATCAGCTTCGCGCGGCAAACCCGCCGCATGTGGTCACTTTGCGTGCATCCACTGCTCCATCACCGACAGCAGATGATCAGGATCAACAGGCTTCGTCACATAATCGGACGCACCCGACTCGATGGCCTTCTCCCGGTCGCCCTTCATCGCCTTCGCGGTCAGCGCGATGATCGGCAGGCCGGCGAACTGCGGCATCCGCCGGATCGCCGTCGTCGTCGCGTACCCGTCCATCTCCGGCATCATGATGTCCATCAGAACGACCGTCACATCGTCGTGCTGCTCCAGGACTTCGATGCCCTCGCGGCCGTTCTCCGCGTACAGCACCGACAGGCCGTGCTGCTCCAGCACCGACGTCAGCGCGAAGACGTTGCGGATGTCGTCGTCGACGATCAGCACCTTCTCGCCGTCGAAGGCGAACACCCGCCGCTCGTCCACGGCCTCCTCGACGGCCTGCTCCCCCGGCGACCGGCCCTCGGCCTCCCCGGCCGCCAGCGCCTTGCGCCGCCGCCGGAACAGCGCCGCCGGTCCCGCCTGCGGCGCGGGCTGCCGCGGCGGCGCCTGCACCACGTGCCCGGCACCGCCCGACTGCGGCTCCTGCGCGTCCGGCTCCGGCGGGAGCTGCGCATAGGACGGCGACGACGGCTCCGCCACGTGCAGCGGCAGGTACAGGGTGAAGGTCGAGCCCCGGCCCGGCTCGCTCGCCGCGTGGATCTCGCCGCCGAGCAGCCGTGCGATCTCCCGGCTGATCGACAGGCCCAGGCCCGTCCCGCCGTACTTGCGGCTGGTCGTCCCGTCGGCCTGCTTGAACGCCTCGAAGATCACCCGCATCTTCCCCGCGGCGATCCCGATCCCGGTGTCCGTCACCGAGAACGCGATCAGGTCCGCGTCCGCGTCCCGCAGCGTGCCCGCCTCCAGCAGCTGCTCCCGGATCGACTGCGGCACATCGGCGCCCGCCGGTCGGATCACCAGCTCCACGGCACCGCTGTCGGTGAACTTCACCGCGTTCGACAGCAGGTTGCGCAGCACCTGGAGCAGCCGCTGCTCGTCGGTGTGCAGCGTGGCCGGCAGCTCCGGCGAGACCCGGACCGAGAAGTCGAGCCCCTTCTCCGCGGTCAGCGGCCGGAAGGTCGCCTCCACGTAGTCCACCAGCTGCACCAGCGCGATACGGGTCGGGCTGACGTCCATCTTGCCCGCCTCGACCTTCGACAGGTCGAGGATGTCGTTGATCAGCTGGAGCAGGTCGCTGCCCGCCCCGTGGATCGTCTCGGCGAACTCCACCTGCTTCGGCGACAGGTTGGCGTCCGCGTTGTCCGCGAGCAACTTGGCCAGAATCAGCAGGGAGTTGAGCGGCGTCCGCAACTCGTGCGACATGTTCGCCAGGAACTCCGACTTGTAGCGCATGGAGACCGCGAGCTGCTCCGCCCGCTCCTCCAGCACCTGGCGGGCCTCCTCGATCTCGGTGTTCTTCACCTCGATGTCGCGGTTCTGCTGCGCCAGCAGCTCGGCCTTGTCCTCCAGCTCCGCGTTGGACGACTGGAGCGCCTTCTGCCGGTTCTCCAGCTCGGCCGACCGCTCCCGCAGCTGCTCGGTCAGCTCCTGCGACTGCTTCAGCAGGACCTCGGTCTTGGTGTTGACGCTGATCGTGTTGACGCTGGTGGCGATCATCTCCGCGATCTGGTTCAGGAAGTCCCGCTGGATCTGGGTGAACGGCTGGAACGACGCCAGCTCGATCACACCGAGCACCTTCCCCTCGAACAGCACCGGCAGCACGATCACATACGCCGGGGACGCCTCCCCCAGACCCGAGGAGATCTTCAGGTACCCCGGCGGCACGTTGACCTGGATCGTGCGCTTCTCCTCCGCCGCCGTGCCGATCAAGGTCTCCCCCGGCCGGAACGACGTCGGCATCAGCCCGGCCGAGTAGCCGTAACTGCCGCGCATCACCAGCTCGTACGTCTCCCCGCCCGAGGACACGTCCGAGCTGCTGCCCGTCGCCATCGCCAGGAAGAACGCGCCGTGCTGCGCGGAGACGACCGGCGTGAGCTCGCTCATGATCAGCGAGGCCACGTCGTCCAGGTCCCGGCGGCCCTGCATCAGACCCGAGATACGGGCCAGGTTGCCCTTGAGCCAGTCCTGCTCCTCGTTGGCGAGGGTGGTGTCGCGCAGGTTGGCGATCATGGTGTTGATGTTGTCCTGGAGGACCTGGATCTCACCCGCCGCGTCGACGTCGATCTTCAGGTTCAGATCGCCCCGGGTCACCGCGGTGGCCACGGCGGCGATCGCGCGCACCTGCCGGGTCAGGTTCCCGGCCATCTCGTTCACCGACTCGGTCAGGTCGCGCCAGGTGCCGTCGACGTCGCGCACCCGCGCCTGACCGCCCAGCTGCCCGTCGGTGCCCACCTCGCGGGCCACCCGGGTGACCTCCTCGGCGAACGACGACAGCTGGTCGACCATCGTGTTGATGGTCGTCTTCAGCTCCAGGATCTCGCCGCGCGCGTCGATGTCGATCTTGCGGGTCAGATCACCCTTCGCGATGGCCGTCGTGACCGTCGCGATCTGCCGCACCTGACCGGTGAGGTTCGAGGCCATCGAGTTCACCGACTCGGTCAGGTCCTTCCACGTACCCGACACCCCCGGCACGTGGGCCTGGCCGCCGAGACGCCCGTCGGTGCCCACCTCGCGGGCCACCCGGGTCACCTCGTCGGCGAACGACGACAGTGTGCGCACCATCGTGTTCACCGTGTCGGCGAGCTCGGCGACCTCGCCCCGCGCCTCGACGGTCACGTTCTTCGTCAGGTCGCCGTTGGCCACCGCCGACGAGACGCGCGCGATGTTGCGCACCTGGTTGGTCAGGTTGTTGGCCATCAGGTTGACGTTGTCGCTGAGGTCCTTCCAGATGCCGGTGACACCGCGCACCCGCGCCTGGCCGCCCAGCACGCCCTCGGTGCCCACCTCACGGGCCACCCGGGTCACCTCGTCGGCGAAGTCGGAGAGCTGGTCGACCATCGTGTTGACGGTCGTCACCAGTTCGAGGATCTCGCCCTTGGCGTCGACGGTGATCTTCTTCGACAGATCGCCCTTGGCGACCGCCGTCGTCACCTCCGCGATGTTGCGGACCTGACTCGTCAGGTTGTTCGCCATGAAGTTCACCGACTGGGTCAGGTCCTTCCAGGTGCCGGAGACACCCTGGACCTCCGCCTGGCCGCCGAGGATTCCCTCGGTGCCCACCTCCCGCGCGACCCGGGTCACCTGCTCGGCGAAGTTCGAGAGCTGGTCGACCATCGTGTTGAGCGTGTTCTTGAGTTCCAGGATCTCGCCGCGCGCGTCCACGTCGATCTTCTGCGACAGGTCGCCGCGGGCCACCGCGGTGGCCACCTGGGCGATGTTGCGGACCTGCCCGGTGAGGTTCTCGGCCATGCCGTTCACCGAGTCCGTCAGGTCGCGCCAGACGCCGGCCACGCCGGGCACCTGCGCCTGGCCGCCGAGACGCCCGTCGGTGCCCACCTCGCGCGCCACCCGGGTCACCTGCTCGGCGAACGCGGAGAGCTGGTCGACCATCGTGTTGATGGTGTTCTTGAGTTCCAGGATCTCGCCGCGCGCGTCCACGTCGATCTTCTGCGACAGGTCGCCGCGGGCCACCGCCGTCGTCACCTGGGCGATCTGCCGCACCTGGGACGTCAGGTTGCCGGCCATGAAGTTGACGGAGTCCGTCAGCTCCTTCCAGGTGCCGCTGACGCCGTCGACCCGGGCCTGACCGCCGAGACGGCCCTCGGTGCCCACGTCCCGCGCCATCCGCGTGACCTGGTCGGCGAACGAGGACAGCTGGGCCACCATGGTGTTGACGGTGTTCTTCAGCTCCAGCATCTCGCCCGCGACGTCCACGGTGACCTTCTGCGACAGGTCACCGTTGGCGACCGCCGTCGTCACCTGCGCGATGTCCCGCACCTGACCGGTGAGGTTGCGGAAGGCCGTGTTCACCGAATCGGTGAGGTCCTTCCACGTACCCGCCGCACCCGGCACCTCGGCCTGACCGCCGAGGCGGCCCTCGACGCCGACCTCGCGGGCCACCCGCGTCACCTCGGAACCGAAGGACTGGAGCTGGGCCACCATGGTGTTGACAGTGTTCTTCAGCTCCAGCATCTCGCCCGCGACGTCCACGGTGACCTTCTGCGACAGGTCGCCGCTGGCGACCGCCGTCGTCACCTGCGCGATGTCCCGCACCTGACCGGTGAGGTTGCGGAAGGCGGTGTTCACCGAATCGGTGAGGTCCTTCCACGTACCCGCGGCACCCGGCACCTGCGCCTGACCGCCGAGCAGGCCCTCGGCGCCGACCTCGCTCGCGACCCGGGTGACCTCGTCCGCGAACGACGACAGCTGGTCGACCATCGTGTTGATGGTCGTCTTCAGCTCCAGGATCTCGCCGCGCGCGTCGATGTCGATCTTGCGGGTCAGATCACCCTTCGCGATGGCCGTCGTGACCGTCGCGATCTGCCGCACCTGACCGGTGAGGTTCGAGGCCATCGAGTTCACCGACTCGGTCAGGTCCTTCCACGTACCCGACACCCCCGGCACGTGGGCCTGGCCGCCGAGACGCCCGTCGGTGCCCACCTCGCGGGCCACCCGGGTCACCTCGTCGGCGAACGACGACAGTGTGCGCACCATCGTGTTCACCGTGTCGGCGAGCTCGGCGACCTCGCCCCGCGCCTCGACGGTCACGTTCTTCGTCAGGTCGCCGTTGGCCACCGCCGACGAGACGCGCGCGATGTTGCGCACCTGGTTGGTCAGGTTGTTGGCCATCAGGTTGACGTTGTCGCTGAGGTCCTTCCAGATGCCGGTGACACCGCGCACCCGCGCCTGGCCGCCCAGCACGCCCTCGGTGCCCACCTCACGGGCCACCCGGGTCACCTCGTCGGCGAAGTCGGAGAGCTGGTCGACCATCGTGTTGACGGTCGTCACCAGTTCGAGGATCTCGCCCTTGGCGTCGACGGTGATCTTCTTCGACAGATCGCCCTTGGCGACCGCCGTCGTCACCTCCGCGATGTTGCGGACCTGACTCGTCAGGTTGTTCGCCATGAAGTTCACCGACTGGGTCAGGTCCTTCCAGGTGCCGGAGACACCCTGGACCTCCGCCTGGCCGCCGAGGATTCCCTCGGTGCCCACCTCCCGCGCGACCCGGGTCACCTGCTCGGCGAAGTTCGAGAGCTGGTCGACCATCGTGTTGAGCGTGTTCTTGAGTTCCAGGATCTCGCCGCGCGCGTCCACGTCGATCTTCTGCGACAGGTCGCCGCGGGCCACCGCGGTGGCCACCTGGGCGATGTTGCGGACCTGCCCGGTGAGGTTCTCGGCCATGCCGTTCACCGAGTCCGTCAGGTCGCGCCAGACGCCGGCCACGCCGGGCACCTGCGCCTGGCCGCCGAGACGCCCGTCGGTGCCCACCTCGCGCGCCACCCGGGTCACCTGCTCGGCGAACGCGGAGAGCTGGTCGACCATCGTGTTGATGGTGTTCTTGAGTTCCAGGATCTCGCCGCGCGCGTCCACGTCGATCTTCTGCGACAGGTCGCCGCGGGCCACCGCCGTCGTCACCTGGGCGATCTGCCGCACCTGGGACGTCAGGTTGCCGGCCATGAAGTTGACGGAGTCCGTCAGCTCCTTCCAGGTGCCGCTGACGCCGTCGACCCGGGCCTGACCGCCGAGACGGCCCTCGGTGCCCACGTCCCGCGCCATCCGCGTGACCTGGTCGGCGAACGAGGACAGCTGGGCCACCATGGTGTTGACGGTGTTCTTCAGCTCCAGCATCTCGCCCGCGACGTCCACGGTGACCTTCTGCGACAGGTCACCGTTGGCGACCGCCGTCGTCACCTGCGCGATGTCCCGCACCTGACCGGTGAGGTTGCGGAAGGCCGTGTTCACCGAATCGGTGAGGTCCTTCCACGTACCCGCCGCACCCGGCACCTCGGCCTGACCGCCGAGGCGGCCCTCGACGCCGACCTCGCGGGCCACCCGCGTCACCTCGGAACCGAAGGACTGGAGCTGGGCCACCATGGTGTTGACAGTGTTCTTCAGCTCCAGCATCTCGCCCGCGACGTCCACGGTGACCTTCTGCGACAGGTCGCCGCTGGCGACCGCCGTCGTCACCTGCGCGATGTCCCGCACCTGACCGGTGAGGTTGCGGAAGGCGGTGTTCACCGAATCGGTGAGGTCCTTCCACGTACCCGCGGCACCCGGCACCTGCGCCTGACCGCCGAGCAGGCCCTCGGCGCCGACCTCGCTCGCGACCCGGGTGACCTCGTCCGCGAACGTGCGCAGCGTCTCGGTCATCTGGTTGATCGTCTCGGCGAGCTGGGCGACCTCGCCGCGCGCGCTGACCGTGACCTTCTGCGACAGGTCGCCGTTGGCGACCGCGGTCGTGACCTCGGCGATGCCCCGCACCTGCGAGGTCAGGTTGCCGGCCATGGTGTTGACCGAGTCGGTGAGGTCCTTCCACACGCCGGCCACGCCGGGCACGGTCGCCTGACCGCCCAGCTCGCCCTCGGTGCCCACTTCCCGGGCGACGCGGGTCACCTCGGAGGAGAAGGACTGCAGCTGGTCCACCATCGTGTTGACGGTGTTCTTCAGCTCCAGCATCTCGCCCGCCACGTGGACGGTGACCTTCTGCGACAGGTCGCCCTTGGCGACCGCCGTCGTCACCAGGGCGATGTCCCGCACCTGGGCGGTCAGCCGGTACGCCATGG
This sequence comes from Streptomyces genisteinicus, assembly GCF_014489615.1. Taxonomy (GTDB): domain Bacteria; phylum Actinomycetota; class Actinomycetes; order Streptomycetales; family Streptomycetaceae; genus Streptomyces; species Streptomyces genisteinicus. The sequence goes on along the minus strand of NZ_CP060825.1, from coordinate 5,445,252 downwards.
TGTTGACCGAGTCCGTGAGGTCCTTCCACGAACCGGACATGCCGCGGACCTGGGCCTGGCCGCCGAGCTTGCCCTCGGTGCCGACCTCCAGCGCCACCCTGGTCACCTCGTCGGTGAACGCGGACAGCTGGTCGACCAGGCTGTTGACCGTGCGGGCCACCTTCAGGAACTCGCCGCGCAGCGGCCGCACCGTCCCGTCCTGCGGATCGGTGGAGTGCGAGCGCAGCTCCATCCGCTGGTCCAGGTCGCCCTCGGCGACCGCCGACAGCACGCGGCCGACCTCGGAGACCGGCCGCGCGAGATCGTCGACCAGTTCGTTCGCCGCGTCGATCGCGACGGCCCAGGAGCCCTCGGAGGCACCCGTCTCCAGCCGCTCGGTCAGCTTGCCCTCGCGGCCGACCATTCTGCGGACCCGGGTCAACTCGCCGGTGAGATGAAGATTACGATCCGCGACCTCGTTGAACACGGCCGCGATCTCGGACATGACGCCGTCGCCGGACACCGTGAGACGGCGGCGGAAGTTCCCGTCCCGCATCGTCACCAAGGCCGCCAGCAGCCTGTTCAGCGCCGCCGTGTCGACCTCGGTGGTCCCATTGCTCCGGGACCGTCCGCCTTTCGCACGCGCGTCCTTGGCCCGCGCCGTCGCGCCAGACTCCACCGTGTCCCTCCCGCAGGGGTTGACCGTACTGCCTGGGCTCTCTCAGCCAGCCTGCCCAGTGTTTCACCATGCCGGAACCAGGCCATAACAGTTCGGCAGCTTCGCATAGGGTCCCCGCCCCCGGAGGGCGGAAACAGCCGCAACCGGCATCCGCTCGGACAGCGAAGGTAAGTAACCTGGCATGCGGCTGTCCAACCGCCCCGGTCCGCCCGGCAGGGGTGGTGCGAAGCGGGTACGTCACCGGGCACGGGGAGGAACGGGCCGATCATGGCAGAGCCGGGCGTCGAGGCGCGTACGAGGAGTTCCGTGGTCACCGCTCGGGCGGCCGCCACCTTCGAACCGGTGGGGCGGTCCGTCGCGGCCGCCCGCGCCTTCGTCCGCGACACCCTCCAGGGCTGGGGCCACGCCGACGTCGTCGACGACGCCGTGGTCCTCACCAGTGAACTCGTCACCAACGCCGTCATCCACGCCGGCACCGCCGCCGACGTCCTGTGCCTGCGCAGCGAGGACGGCGTCCGGGTCGAGGTCGGCGACCGGTATCCGGAGCGCGAGGTGCCGATGCAGGGCGCCGGGCAGGGCTTCGCAAGCCTCGACCGCGAGAACGGCAGGGGCCTGCTGCTCTGCGCGGCCCTCGCCTCCCGCTGGGGCGTGGAGTACACCCCGACCCGCAAGCACGTCTGGTTCCGCCTCGATCTTCCCCAGCGCCCGGTGGGCGCCCGCTCCGCCGGGCCCGCGCTGCCCGTCTCGATGCTGCCGGTCGCCGAGGAGCGCGTACGGGTGGCCGTCGCCCAGATCGGCGGCGGCGGCACCGTCAACGCGTGGAACGAGGACGCCGAGCACCTGTTCGGCTACACGGCCGACCAGGTCGTCGGCAAACCTCTGACCGACCTCGCGGCCTGGCCGCACACCCCGGGCACCGGCACCGGCATCGCCGAGGCCCTCCAGCTCTCGCGCTGGGAGGGCAGCTACGGCATCCGCGGCGTGGACGGCCGCGTGATCCCGGTCTACGCCTCCCACCTGCGCGTACGGGACACCCACGGCGAACCGTCGACGGTCTGTCTGCTGGTCCGCGACGAGGAGCGGGCCGTCCTGCAGACGCCGCACCGCGCCCCGGCCTCCGACCGCGGGGCGGACAGCCGCTCCGCCGATCCCTTCGAGGTGTTCATCGGGTCCCCGGCACCCGACGACCTCGACGGGCTGCTCCAGCGGACGGTCGAGCGCGCCAGGGACATGCTCGACGGCGATTCCGCCTTCCTGTTGCTGGCCACCGACGACGAGACCGAGCTGGAGGTCCGCGCGACGACCGGCCTGCCCTCCGCCCGGCAGCGCTTCGCCCGGGTCCCGGTCGAGGCGGGCACCGGCCGCTACGGTTCGGCCCGCATGCCGGCCGTCCACGAGGACCTCAGCAGCGTCCCGGGCGCCGTGCCGCTGCTGAACTCGACCGGAATGCGGTCGGTCGTCACCGTGCCCCTCAAGGTGGAGGGCAGACTCACCGGCTCGCTCGGCGTCGCCGCCGAGTCGGCGGGACGCTACTCCAACGAGGAGGCTCTGCGCCTGCAGTTCGCCGCCGACCGGATCGCGCTGGCCGTCGAGTCGGCCCGGCTCGGAGAACTGGAACGGCTGCGGCGCGGCTCCCTCTCCTTCCTCGTCGAGGCCTCCGACCTCCTCGCGGGCACCCTCGACCGCGACCAGACGCTGGCGCTGATGGCCCAGATGACCGTCCCCACGCTCGCCACCTGGTGCGCCGTCTACACGATCGCGGACCAGTCGTCCGAGCCGTACCTCTCCTACGTCCTCCACGAGGACGAGGAGCGCATCGACGACCTCAAGGCCCTGCTGTCGCGGATCGATCCCCCGGACCCGGTGCCCACGCCCGGGGCACGGGTGTGGACGGCTCCCGCCGAGGCGGCCCAGCGCGCGGCCCTGCTCGTGTCCAAGCGCGAGCTCGGCCTCGGTGCGCTTCCGCCCGTCTCCTCCGGCATCGGCGGGACGATGGCGACGGCCGCGGTCGTCGGCGGCGAGACGGTCGTGCTGCCGCTGGTCGCCCGCAACCGGGTCATCGGCATGATCGTGCTCGGCAAGCCGTCCGACGACCACTTCCGCCAGGAGATCCTGGAACTGGCCGAGGACCTCTCCCGCCGTGCGGCGCTGGCACTCGACAACTCCCGGCTGTACTCGGAGCGCGTGGCGATCAGCCAGTCCCTCCAGCGCAGCCTGCTGCCTCCGGAGCTCCCGCAGATCCCGGGCGTCGAGGTGGAGGTGATCTACCGTGCCGCGGGTGAGGGCAACGAGGTCGGCGGCGACTTCTACGATCTGTTCCCCATCAAGGACGGCGCGTACGGCTTCGCCATCGGAGACGTCTGCGGGACGGGCCCGGAGGCCGCCGCGGTCACCGGCCTGGCCCGCCACGCGCTGCGTCTGCTGGCCCGGGAGGGATTCGGCGGACCCGCCGTCCTCGAACGCCTCAACGCGGCCATCCTCGACGAGGGCGCACGCAGCCGTTTCCTCACGCTGCTCTACGGCGAGCTGTGGCCGCAGGAGGACGGCAGTGCCGTGCTCAAGTTCGTCTGCGCCGGCCATCCGCTGCCGCTGCGTCTGCGCCCGGACGGGACGGTGGAGCCGGCGGCCGAACCGCAGCCGCTGCTCGGTGTGATGGACGACCTCGAACTGTACGAGCAGGTCGTCACGCTCGATCCGGGCGATGTGCTGCTGTGCGTCACCGACGGGGTCACCGAACGCCGTGAGGGCACGCGCATGCTGGGCGACGACGGCCTGAGCGATGTGCTGACGACCTGCACGGGTCTGACCGCCGGAGCGGTGGCCGCCCGGGTGCTGCGGGCGGTCGAACGGTTCGCGGCGGAGCCGGCGTCGGACGACATGGCGATCCTGGCCATGCGGGTCCACGAGCCCCACAAGGACTGACCTCCCCGGTCGGGGCGTTCCCGGCCGCAACGGGGCCGGTACCCGGACATGAAGAAGGCCCCCCGCCGTGAGGCGGGGGGCCTTTTCTCGTTGAGCCCCCAAACGGAATCGAACCGTTGACCTTCTCCTTACCATGGAGACGCTCTACCGACTGAGCTATAGGGGCCTGTTGTTCCGGGGCTTTCCCCGTGGCAACGAGATGAAGCATAGCCCATCCCCACGGGCGATTCCAAATGCCTGACCTGCACTTCTCCACGGCTCCAACCAGGCCGGCGGACTGGCCGGTTGGGGCCGGACACCCGGTTCGTCCGCGTACGTCCCGCAGGCGGGCGGCGGACGATTCGGCGGTGAACGCAGAAAAGCCCCGGAACAAGGTTCCGGGGCTTCCCCACAATGATTGTTCGGCGGCGTCCTACTCTCCCACAGGGTCCCCCCTGCAGTACCATCGGCGCTGAAAGGCTTAGCTTCCGGGTTCGGAATGTAACCGGGCGTTTCCCTAACGCTATGACCACCGAAACACTATGAAGATGTCGAACTACCAGCCGGCAAAGGCGAGTTCGTTACTTCAGAACTAACACAGTGGACGCGAGCAACTGAGGACAAGCCCTCGGCCTATTAGTACCGGTCAACTCCACCAGTTACCTGGCTTCCATATCCGGCCTATCAACCCAGTCGTCTACTGGGAGCCTTACCCTCTCAAGGAGGTGGGAGTCCTCATCTCGAAGCAGGCTTCCCGCTTAGATGCTTTCAGCGGTTATCCTTTCCGAACGTAGCCAACCAGCCATGCCCTTGGCAGGACAACTGGCACACCAGAGGTTCGTCCGTCCCGGTCCTCTCGTACTAGGGACAGCCCTTCTCAAGACTCCTACGCGCACAGCGGATAGGGACCGAACTGTCTCACGACGTTCTAAACCCAGCTCGCGTACCGCTTTAATGGGCGAACAGCCCAACCCTTGGGACCGACTCCAGCCCCAGGATGCGACGAGCCGACATCGAGGTGCCAAACCATCCCGTCGATATGGACTCTTGGGGAAGATCAGCCTGTTATCCCCGGGGTACCTTTTATCCGTTGAGCGACGGCGCTTCCACAAGCCACCGCCGGATCACTAGTCCCGACTTTCGTCCCTGCTCGACCCGTCGGTCTCACAGTCAAGCTCCCTTGTGCACTTACACTCAACACCTGATTGCCAACCAGGCTGAGGGAACCTTTGGGCGCCTCCGTTACCCTTTGGGAGGCAACCGCCCCAGTTAAACTACCCATCAGACACTGTCCCTGATCCGGATCACGGACCCAGGTTAGACATCCAGCACGACCAGAGTGGTATTTCAACGACGACTCCACAACCACTGGCGTGGCCGCTTCAAAGTCTCCCACCTATCCTACACAAGCCGAACCGAACACCAATATCAAACTGTAGTAAAGGTCCCGGGGTCTTTCCGTCCTGCTGCGCGAAACGAGCATCTTTACTCGTAGTGCAATTTCACCGGGCCTATGGTTGAGACAGTCGAGAAGTCGTTACGCCATTCGTGCAGGTCGGAACTTACCCGACAAGGAATTTCGCTACCTTAGGATGGTTATAGTTACCACCGCCGTTTACTGGCGCTTAAGTTCTCAGCTTCGCCCGGACGAATCCAAGCTAACCGGTCCCCTTAACGTTCCAGCACCGGGCAG